>NZ_JACHOH010000001.1:0-1245965 GCF_014199795.1 Xanthomonas sp. 3498 | reverse complement strand
ACTCGGAAGTGAAACGCAGCTGCGCCGATGGTAGTGTGGCTCAAGCCATGCGAGAGTAGGTCATCGCCAGGGGCTTTACCCCAAATCCCCGTCCCTAAAGGACGGGGATTTTTTATTGCGTGAGAAAAATCCCTCGCACGCGAGCGCCGCGCGGCCAACGGCTCTACAGGGCTCTCTCTGCAGCGAGCCAAACGCCGCTCAACACGGCAGAAGATCTTCTTCGCTGGCCGTGCCGCACTGTGTGCATGTGCATGTGGACGAGGCGCTGCGAGACGGCGTGGATCGCGACTGCAGAGCACATGCACTCCAAATCTGATACCTCGCACCCGCGTCACGCCGGGCACCGCGCACGATGCTGCGAGCCGAAGGCGCGGCCTTGCAGCGGCCTCAGGCTCCCCGCGATCCAGCTGTTAAGCAGCTCCAGGCCATTACGTCAGCATGCGGCCGCGCTAACCAATTACAGCGTGCGGATGGACCGCGTACAGCGATCGACTGGTGACCATGGGAAGAATCAGCGGTGCACCAAGGCAGTAAAACGCGCAATTTCCGGAGCGCTTGCGAGTGGAACTGCGCTCGGGTGCGTTGCACTCACACCCTGCCTTCTGTCGCGCTTCTTGTTAATCGCTGCTGGCCATCCGCAGGGTCCGCTTTGCCGATGAAGTCCCGCCGTCTGCATGTCATCAGTGAAGTGCATCTACGTTCAGCTGCTTACGTGCGCCAGTCCACAACTAAGGGCGTCTAAAGCGGGTTTTGAACTCGCGCATCGCACCGTTCCATATGGCGATGCGTGCCTTTCATGCCATGGCGCTTAGACTTTTTACAATTCCGGCGAACGCGTGCGCGGCATCTTCTGCCTGCTCGCGCATCGCCCTTCGGCCCCTTTCACCCACCACGAGGCCTTCCCCATGAGCCAAGCCAATGGATACGCCGCCAAGGCATCCGATCAGCCGCTGACCCCCTTCACCTTCGAACGCCGCGCACTCGGCGCGCACGATGTCAGCATCGAGATCCTCTACTGTGGCGTCTGCCACTCCGATCTGCACACCGCGCGTAACGAGTGGCACAACACCCAGTACCCGTCGGTGCCGGGCCATGAAATCGTCGGTCGCGTCACCGCGGTGGGCGACCAGGTCGGCGCCTTCAAGGTTGGCGATCTGGCCGGCGTCGGTTGCATGGTCGACAGCTGCCGGCATTGCGCCTCCTGCGCCGATGGCGAGGAGCAGTACTGCGAGAACGGTTTTGTCGGTACCTACAACGGTCCGATGTTCGGCGGCGAGAACACCTATGGCGGCTACTCCGATCACATCGTGGTCGACGAGAAGTACACGCTGCACATCCGCCACGATGCCAAGCAACTGGCTGCAGTGGCGCCGCTGCTGTGCGCCGGCATCACCACCTATTCGCCGCTGAACCATTGGAAGGTCGGCCCGGGCAAGAAGGTCGGCATCGTCGGCCTGGGCGGCCTTGGGCACATGGGCGTGAAGATCGCCCACGCCATGGGCGCGCACGTGGTGCTGTTCACCACGTCGGCCGGCAAGCGCGAGGATGCGTTGCGCCTGGGCGCCAACGAGGTGGTGGTGTCGAAGAATCCCGACGAGATGGCGGCGCACGCCAACAGCTTCGATTTCATCCTCAACACCGTCGCGGCGCCGCACGATCTGGATGCGTTCCTGACCCTGCTCAAGCGCGACGGCACCATGACCCTGGTCGGCGCGCCGGCCGAGCCGCATCCGTCGCCGGCGGTGTTCAATCTGATCCTGAAGCGGCGCCAGTTGGCCGGTTCGCTGATCGGCGGCATCCGCGAGACGCAGGAGATGCTGGACTTCTGCGCCAAGCACAACATCGTGTCCGACATCGAGACGATCGAGATGGCGCAGATCAACGAGGCCTACGAGCGCATGCTCAAGGGCGACGTGAAGTACCGCTTCGTCATCGACATGGCCAGCCTGGGGCAGGCCAAGCAAGCGGCCTGAGGCGGTTGTCCGCGGTAGCGGTCGGCTACCGCGGGCACATCACGCGTCATGGCGCGGCCATGGAAGCCCGGGCAAGAGCATGCCCGGGCTTTTTTATTGGGAGCGTGCCGCTGAGATCGTAGTGTGCCGCAAGGGCAATGGAACCGTCGCCGCCAGGCGACAGATCTCGGCATCCTAGGGACGCAGTCACAGGGCGCCGCATGATTGAGGCAGCCGATACGCAGAGCGGTGCATGGACGCAGAGAGGGCCACGCGCTTTAGGGGGCGATGCTCCGTGTCGGCCGCGAATGCGGGTTGTCGCGATCGAAGAAAACCGCAAAGAACGCCAATCAGAATCGCTACGCTACCGACAGACACACCGACAGACCGACAGCCTACGATTTCGCGTTGCACATCGATGGGGCCGCGGACATCCAAGCGACCGGTGCGCTATCCGCCGTTGTAGGAGCGGCTTCAGCCGCGACAGGAGTGACCGGCTAAGCCCGTCGCGGCTGAAGCCGCTACGGTTGTGTCTCGTATTGCTGCTCAAGGCGCCACGCAGTCGTTCCTGCAACGGCGCACACCGTAGCGCGCTGTCGGAGTGATTTTGATCGCAGCCGGACAGCGACAATCGAAATGCAATGTCGTCGTGTCCCATACGCGGCACGCCTGATGGCCTGCACATACAACAACGGCGCCGAAGCGCCGCTGCCATGGAAGCGAAAGATGCGCAGCCGACTACTTGCCGTTGGCAGGCGCCGTTGCCGGTAGCGACGTCGGCCTGCCCATCATCTTGTCGCGCGCGGCCTTGAACGGGTTGTCCGGGTACCAGTTCGGCCAGCTGTCGCCGGCCGCCAGTTCCTTGCCGACGCCATACACCGCCTGCAGGTCGTCCATCACGCCGTCGAGTTTCCAGGTTGCCGGGTCGTACTCGTCGGCCGGCGAGTGGTAGCGCTTGGCGTATTCCGCCGCGGCACGGCGTCCGGCCTCGATGCCACCGTCGATCAGGTCCTCACCGCCGTCGATGTACAGCGCCGGCACGCCGGCCTTGGCGAAGTTGAAGTGATCGGAACGGAAGTAGAACCCGCTCTGCGGCGCGTCTTCGGCGTGCAGCACGCGGCCCTGTGCGGCAGCGATGGGCTTGAGCAGGTCTTCCAGTTGGGAACTGCCGAACCCGTTGACCACCAGGTCCTTGGCACGTCCGGCCACCGGCATCGCATCCAGGTTGATGACGCCGGCGATCTTGTTCAATGGGAAGGTCGGATGCGCCACGTAATACTTGGAACCGAGCAGCCCCGACTCCTCCAGCGTCACCGCCAGGAACACCACCGAGCGCTCGGGTTTGGGTTGCTGGTGCGCGAACGCCTCGGCAATTTCCAGGATGCCGGCCACACCGGTGGCGTTGTCGACCGCGCCGTTGTAGATGTTGTCGCCCGGTTCGCCATCGTGCTTGCCCAGGTGATCCCAGTGCGCCATGTACAGCACCGCTTCGTCGGCGCGGCTGCCGCCGGGCAGCACGCCGACCACGTTGCGCGAGGTCTTCTCGGCAATCGTGCTCTTCAGGTCCACCGAGAGTTTGGCCTTCAGCGGAACCGGCTTGAAGCCGCGTTTGCTGGCGTCTTTGTACGCCTGCGCCAGATCCAGGCCGGCGTCGGCGAACAGCTTCCTGGCGGCGTCGGCGGTGATCCAGCCTTGCACCGGGATGCGCGGCTCCGGATCGTCCTTCGCCGGCAGATCGTACTGCGCGCCGGACCAGGAATTCTTGACCACGTCCCAGCCGTAGCTGGCGCCGGGCGTGTCGTGCACGATCAACGCGGCGGCAGCGCCCTTGCGTGCGGCTTCCTCGAACTTGTAGGTCCAGCGCCCGTAGTAGGTCATGCGCTTGCCTTCGAACAGGCTGCCTTCGCCGGTGTGGAAGCCGGGGTCGTTGACGAACATCACCACGGTCTTGCCCTTCCAGTCCTGGCCGGCGTAGTCGTTCCACTTCTGCTCCGGCGCGTCCACGCCGTAGCCGACGAAGACCATGTCGCTGCCATCGAGCTTGACCTCGGGCTGGCCGGTGCGCGTACCCACCACCATGTCGGTGCCGAAGGCGAGCTGCCGCGCTGCGCCGTCGTGGGCGATGGTGAGTGTTGTGCTGGGTGCCGCCGTGGTCTCGGTCATCGCCACGTCCTGGAACCAGCTGTCGCCGTTGCCCGGCTGGAGGCCGATGCGCTGCATCTGGTCGCGGATGTAGGCGACCGTCTTGTCTTCGCCAGCTGTGCCGGGACCGCGGCCTTCGAAGGCGTCGGAGGACAGCGTCTTGACCAGTTCGGCGAAGTCCGCCGGCGCGATCCCGGTGGAAAACGCATGCGCGGGCGCCGGAGCGGGTGCGGGCGCAGCGGCCGGCGGCGCGGCGTCGGCGGCCGGGGCAGGCGCTTCGCGTTTGCACGCGGTCAGCGTCGCCGCCGCGGCCAGGCACAGCATGAGCTTGCGGGTCATGAGGGCTCCTGTTGGCGAGGGAACCCTGGATTCTATAGGCAAGCCGCATGCGCCCGGACGGGCGCGGCGACGCGGCACGGCTCAGTTGTTCGGCGCGGTGTCGCCGTCGAAGGGCAGCGCGGTGGCGCCAGTGATCGGGCCGGTCTTGGCGCTGCGGTGCACGTACAGGGTGACTTCGCGCTCGAAGCGCAGCGGGCCGTCGATCACCGCTCGCGGGCCGACGATGACCCGCGGCTTGCGCGTGGGCTTGAACGACATGCTGAAGCTGGGCTTGTTGATCGAGATGCCGCCGCCGACATGCGAATCGTGGCCGACGGTGATGTCGCCGTTCACCGTTTCGATGCCGTGGTCCAGCTGCGTGGCGACCAGACCGATGCTGCCGTTGACGCTCTCGATGCCGCCGCTGACGCGGCCGCCGCGGTCGACGAAGATGCCGCCGTTGACGGTTTCGATGGAACCGGCGACCTGCGCGCGCTCGGCGAGGGTGATGCCGCCGTTGACCGTGGACAGACCCTTGGTCTGCGCGCCGTCGGCGACCTTGACGCTGCCGTTGACCGTTTCCACGCTGCCCACCTGGGCGCCCGACTGCACGGTAATGCTGCCGTTCACGGTTTCCAGGTCGCCGTACTGCTTGCCGGCGTCGGCGGTGATGCTGCCGTTGACCTTGCTGATGCCTTCGTCCGCGAACGCCGGGCCGGCCGCCAGGGCCAGTGTCAGCACAACCGCCAGATGCATGCGTTTCATCCCTCACCTCCCGGGCGCCGGCGCTGCGGCAGCAATCAATCGTGGGGCGATCACAACACGCTTCGCTACAATCCACACCTGCCTGAAGTCACTGGACCCTCTCTTGCCCGCAGCCGCTCCTGTCCCGTTGCGTTCCGCCGCGCCCCGCGCGGTCGAGCGGCGTGCGCCCGGGCACTGGCGAGGGCCGTTGCGCAGCCTGCTGGCGATGGCCTGGTTGCTGACCGCCGGATTGGCCGTGGCGCAGAACCCGCGCGAGGCCGAGAAGCGCCTGGAAAAGGTGCGCGGCGAGCTGAAGAGCGTGGCCGAGGAACGGCGGCAACTGGAAGGCAAGCGCGGCGATGCCGCACGCCAGTTGCGCGATGCCGACGAAAAGGTCGCCGCCACCGGCCGCAGCCTGGCGCAGACGCAACAGGCGCTGCAGCGGCACCAGCAGACGCTGGCCGAACTCGAGCGCAAGCGCGATGGCCTGCGCAGCGGCTTGACCCGCCAGCGCGCCGAACTGGCGCAACTGCTGCGTGCGGCCTATGCCATCGGCGGCAATGCGCCGCTGAAGCTGCTGCTGGCGCAGGACCGCGTGGCCGACGCCAACCGCCTGCTGGCCTATCACCGCTATCTGCAGCGCGAGCGCGCGCAGCGCATCGCCACCCTGACCCACGAGCTGCAGGCGCTGGAGCAGGTGCAGCGCGAGGTCGTCGAACAGAAGCAGCAACTGAGCGAGGCCCAGCGCCGCCAGCAGGAACAGGCCCAGGCGCTGCAGCGCGACCGCAAGCAGCGCGCCAGCGTGGTCTCGGAACTGGACCAGCGCTACCAGGACCGCAGCGAACGCGAGAAGGCGCTGGGCCAGGATGCCAAGGCGTTGGAAACCCTGCTCGCCAACCTGCGCGCCGCCGCGGCCCGTGCCGAAGCCGAGCGTCGTGCCGCGGCCAAGCGCGAAGCGGCCGAACAGGCGGCGCAGGCCAAGGCCGCGGCGAAGTCCGGGCGTGGCGGTGGCAAGGTGCCGCCCAAGGTGGTCGCCTCGGCGCCGCCGCTGAAGGTCGGCGGTCTGGGCTGGCCGCTGTCGGGCGATCTGATCGCGCGCTACGGCGGTAGGCTGCCCGATGGGCGCACCAGCAGCGGCGTGTTGATCGCCGCGCCCGCCGGCAGCACCGTTACCGCCGTCGCCGATGGCACGGTGGTGTTCTCCGACTGGATGACCGGCTACGGCATGATCCTGATCGTGGACCACGGCAACGGCTACATGAGCCTGTACGCGCACAACGACACCTTGTTGCGCGACGCCGGCGCCAAGGTCAAGCGCGGCGATGCGGTGGCCAAGGTCGGCAATTCCGGCGGCCAGGGCCGCCCGGCGCTGTACTTCGAACTGCGCCGCAATGGCCAGCCGGTGGATCCGTCGTCGTGGCTGCAGCGCCGCTGAGCGGCGCCGGCTGCGCGCGTTCAACGCGAATTTAGCTCGGCTTCGCGCATAATCCGGGCAATCGCGCCGTGCACGGTGCGGGCCTTCCCCAATCGGAGTGCTTCATGCGCGTAGTCCTGTCCGCAGCCCTGTTGCTCGCTCTGGCGCCGCTGCCGTCGATGGCGCAACGCGCCGAGGCGCAGACGCCCACGGCCCCGGCGGCCAGCGCCGACGATCCCGATTCCACCGAATCGGCCAGCGCCAAGGTGCCGCTGGACGAGATCCGCCGCTACGTCGCGGTCTACAACGCGGTGAAGGAAGCCTACGTCGATCCGGTCGACGACAAGAAGCTGATGCAGTCCGCGATCCGTGGCCTGCTGCTGGACCTGGATCCGCACAGCACCTATTTCAGCAAGGAAGACGCCGAAGCGTTCGACGAGCAGACCAGCGGCGCCTACGACGGCATCGGCGTGGAGCTGCTGCAGCTGCCGGACAACACGCTCAAGGTGGTCTCGCCGATCGACGACACGCCCGCCGCACGCGCCGGCCTGCGTTCGGGCGACATCATCATCGCCATCGACGGCAAGCCGATCAGCGCGGTCAAGGCGATGGAGCCGCTGCGCGGCGAGTCGGGCAGCAAGGTCGTGCTGACCATCGCCCGCGACAAGGTGGCCAAGCCGTTCGACGTGACCCTGACCCGGCAGACCATCCGCGTGGCCAGCGTGCGCAGCCGCATGCTCGAACCCGGCTACGGCTACATCCGCATCAGCACCTTCCAGGCCGACACCGGCGCCGATTTCCACAAGCAGCTGCAGCAGTTGCAGGCGCAGGCCGGCGGCAAGCTGCGCGGGCTGGTGCTGGACCTGCGCAGCAACCCGGGCGGCCTGCTGACCGCGGCGGTGCAGGTGGCCGACGACGTGCTCGACAAGGGCACCATCGTCAGTACCCGCGGGCGTATCTCGGTCAGCGATTCCAAGTTCGACGCCACTCCCGGCGACCTGCTCAACGGTGCGCCGATGGTGGTGCTGGTGGATGCCGGTTCGGCCAGCGCCTCGGAAGTGCTGGCCGGCGCGCTGCGCGACAACAAGCGCGCGCGCATCGTCGGCAGCCGCACCTTCGGCAAGGGCTCGGTGCAGACCGTGCTGCCGCTGGACAACGGCGACTCGGTCAAGCTGACCACGGCGCGGTACTACACCCCCAGCGGCAAGTCGATCCAGGCCAGCGGCATCGTGCCCGACGTGGTGCTGCGCCCGGAGGCCAGCGCGGAGGATGCCGACAAGCCGGCGGCGATCGCCGACTACAGCGAAGCGACCCTGCCGGGCCACCTGCATGGCGACGACGAGGGCGAAGAAGGCTACCGCGCCGGCGATGTGCTGCCGGGCGATGGTCCGATCGCGCAGGCGCTGGCCGAACTGAAGCAGCCCGGCGCCGTGGCGCGGGCGGCTGCGGCGGCACCGGCCGGCAAGGGCAAGGCCAAGCCGGCGCACAAGCCGGCGGGCGCGGCGCCGAAGGCAGCCCCAGCGAAGCAGCCGGCGGCGGAACCGGCCAAGCCCGAGCCCGCCAAGTCCGAACCTGCAAAGACCAAGTCCGACAAGACCGAGCCTGCGCCGGCCTCCAGCCCCTGAGCCGGCCGCGGCCCGCCACACCCCCATCGCGCGCGGCTTGGCCGCTGCGCGGTGGCGGCCAGCGGCTAGTCGGCGGCGCTGAGGACGTCGGGATTGGCCAGGCGTTGCGGCGTGCCGGCGGCGAAGGCCAGCACGTTGTCGAAGGCCGCGCCGAAATACAGGTCGTAGCTGCTCTGTTCGACGTAACCCAGGTGCGGCGTCGCCAGCACCCGCGGATGCCGCAGCAGCGGATGCTGCGGATCCAGCACCGGCTCCTGTTCGAACACGTCCAGCGCCGCCTGTCCCGGGCGGCCGGCGTCCAGCGCGGCCAGCAGCGCGCCGGGGGCGAGCAGCTCGGCGCGGCTGGTATTGACCAGCAGCGCATCCGGCTTCATTCGCAACAAATCGTCGAGCACGATTTGGTGGCGGGTGGCCGCGACCAGGCGGCGATGCAGCGTCAGCACGTCGCTCTCGGCGAACAACGCCTCGCGGCTGGCGGCGACCGCGAAGCCGTCGGCGCGCGCCTGCGCACAACTGTCCTCGCCGCCCCACACCTGCACGCGCATGCCGAAGGCACGGCCGTAGGCGGCGACGCGTCGACCGATCTTGCCGTAGCTCCAGATGCCCAGGGTCAGGCCGTCCAGGCTGCGGCCCAACTGCGCATCGCCGGTGGCCTGCCAGTGCCCGGCCAGCAGCGCATCGCGGTAGACGGGCAAGCGCCGGCTGGCCGCCATCAGCAGCGCCCAGGTCAGTTCCGCCGGCGCTACCGGCGAGCCGACGCCTTCGGCCACGGCCACGCCGTGGGCGGTGCAGGCGGCCAGGTCGATGTGTTCGCCGATCCGTCCGGTCTGGCTGATCAGGCGCAGCTTCGGCAACTGCGCCAGCAGCGCGGCATCGATGCGGGTGCGCTCGCGGATCAGCACCAGCGCCTCGGCCTCGGCGGCGTGGCGGACCAGGGTCTGCCGGTCGGGCGCCAGCGCGGTCAGCACCTGCACGCTGTGCGCCTGCAGCCGCGCGAAGCAGGGCAGGTGGCGCACCGCATCCTGATAGTCGTCGGCGATCAGGATGCGCATCGACTCAGCGGGGCTTGCCGGGCATCGGGAACGGCGTGACCACCTTCTCGCCGGTGGCCGCATCGCGGATCGTCGATTGGCCCTTCTTCTCCACTTCCTCGATGCGCACGATGCTCTGCATCGGCAGGTGCAGCGTCTTGGTGTCGCCGAACTCCTCGCGCAGGCGCTCCTCGGTGGGATCGATCACCAGCCCGTCGTGCACGTCGAACACCAGCGTGCCGATCTCGGTGAAGCCCCACAGGTGACTGCTGCCGACGTGCTGGCAGTACAGCTCGTAGACCTTGCCGTGGTTGAGGAAGGTCACTTTGTACAGGTGCTTGAACATGCGCGCAGTATAAGGCGGCCGTCGCCGCACGCGGCTCAGAAGCCCTTGCGCTTGCGCAGCCGTCGCGCGATCGCCGCGCGCACGTACAGCCCGTAGACCATGCCGAAGGCGAAGCCGGCCAAGTGCGCCGACCACGCCACCATGCCGAACGCCGGGCCGATGTAGGCGAAGACCACCTGCAGCGCCGCCCAGGTGCCGATCAACAGCGAGGCCGGGGCGCGCACGAATTCCAGGAACAGCCCCAGCGGTAGCACCACGCCGAGCTTGGCCCGCGGGAACAGCGCTAGATACGTGCCGATCAGCGCCGAGACCGCGCCGCTGGCGCCGATGATGACCCGGTCCGGGGTACCAATCGCGAACACCGCGGCCAGGTTGGAGATCGCCCCGCCGCCCAGGAACAGCAGCAGGAACCGCCACGGCCCCAGCACGCGCTCGGCGGGCAGACCGAAAATCAGCAGGAACACCAGGTTGCCGAGCAGGTGCGACCAATCGGCGTGCAGGAACAGCGCGGTGAACAGGCGCAGCACGCTGCCGTCCTGCACCGTCGCCAGCCAGTCGCGCGGGCTGCCGACCCCGGCCGAGAGCGCCCCCCAGTCCAGCCACAGGGTCGCGCGCGCCTCGTCGGGGCGGCTGATCGACCACAGGAACGCCAGCCACATCGCCGCGAACAGCAGCGGGGTGGCCCAGCGCAGCGTGGTGCGTTCGCGGGAAGGGATGGAGACGAACATGCGAGAGAAAGAGGGGACCGGAAACCGCCAGGGACGCCACGATAACGGCTTCATCCGGCTGAACGCACGCCCACTCCACACGAAGCTGAACGCATCATGTCGTTATTGTTTAGTTAACGGCGCGGGGTATACTCGCATACGGCGTCGTATGTCGGGAGGGGACTCCGGCGCGCATTCCTGGGCCTGCTCGGCTCGGGCCTGCGCAGGCGCGAACACAGACAATTCGTCTTCCGGAGAAAAACTAGCCATGCAAAACGCAACCCAGTTCGTCCGTTTCACCGCTCTGGCCGTCGGCATCGTCGGCGCGCTGGCCATGGGCCAGGCGCACGGCGCCGCGTTCCAGCTCAAGGAGAACAGCGCCAAGGGTCTGGGCCGCGCCTTTGCCGGCTCCGGCAGCGCCCCGGGCGATGCCTCGATCATCGCCGTGAACCCGGCCGGCATGCGCCAGCTCGACGGCAAGGTGTTCCAGGCCGACGTCAGCGCCATCCAGTTCTCGGCCAAGTACCAGGGCGACGGCGGCACCTATGCCAACGGTGCGCCGATCTCCGGCGGCCGCGGCGGCGACGCCGGCATGATCGCGCCGGTCCCGGCCGTGTACTTCCACATGCCGTTCGGCGAAAACAACAACATGCACTTCGGCACCTCGCTGACCGTGCCGTTCGGCTTCAAGACCGAATACGACCGCGACTGGGTCGGCCGCTACAACGGCGTGAAGACCGAGCTGCAGGCGATCGACCTGAACTTCGCCTTCTCCTACGACGTCAACCCGTACGTGTCGTTCGGCGCGTCCGTGTTCGCCGAGCGCCTGGACATCGACCTGAGCAATGCCATCGACTTCGGCACCCTGCTGGCCGCGCGCCGCGTGCCGGGCTTCGCGCCGGGCAGCGCCGATGGTTTCTCGCGCATCAAGGGCGACAACACCGAGGTCGGCTTCACCCTGGGCGGCCTGTTCAGCGTCGACGAGCACACCCACATCGGCTTCAGCTACCGCTCGCAGGTCGAGCACAAGATCACCGATGGCGATGCCAACTTCACCGTGCCGGGTAATGCCGCCACCGTGCTGGCCTTCGCCGCGCCGGGTACCTTCGTCGACACCAAGGGTCGTGCCACGGTCAAGCTGCCGGCCAGCGCCACCGCCAGCTTCACCCACGACATCAACGAGCAGTGGACGGTGATGGCCGACGTCACCCGCACCGCCTGGAGCAAGTTCGACAAGGTCACCGTCGACTTCGCCTCCAACCAGCCCGATAGCGTGCTGGACTTCTCGTACCGCGACACCACCTTCGTCTCGCTGGGTGCCGACTACCGCATGAGCGACACGCTGACCCTGCGTGGCGGTGTGGCCTACGACCAGACCCCGACCACCGACCAGCACCGCGACGTGCGCGTGCCGGACGCGAGCCGCAAGTGGGTCTCGCTGGGTCTGACCTGGAAGCCGTCCGCGCAGGCCGAGTACAGCTTCGGCTACACCCACCTGTTCACCAGCGACCCGAGCATCGCCACCACCAGCGCCACCGGCAACACCCTGGTCGGCGACTACGACGTGAGCGGCAACGTGCTGGCGGCCTCGGTCAACTACAAGTTCTGATCGCAGACGCCTCGCAGTGCACGAAAAAGCCCCGCTTCGGCGGGGCTTTTTTTTTGCTTCACGCTGGCTCCTGGAGATGGAGAACACGCGGCGCCTGCCTGAAAGTCGCAGGACCTTCACGGCCAGAAAGTGAGCGCGGGCGCTCCTATCTTCGGTCAGATCTGAATCGCGAAGATAGCTTGGCGCTGTCCATGCACGAGCTGCGACGCACTTTTATCACCACACGGACGCGCCTGAACGTGCATCCGCTTACGATCGCGCGCCTGATGCAGCACCCAACCAATAGCTCGATGACCTTTCCTGCGCGCCTCCCACACCAGAGCAGTGACTGGAAGCACTGACCACGTTCGAGGATCACCTATCGGAGCAGGTACGGCTTTCCGCCAGCGATGACGACTCCGTAGTTTCAGCCGCCGTCGCCGCTTGAATGCTATGGCGCGAAGGAACCTGTGCGGCAGCGTCGGCGCAAAATCCTGAT
Organism: Xanthomonas sp. 3498; assembly: GCF_014199795.1. Lineage (NCBI taxonomy): Bacteria > Pseudomonadati > Pseudomonadota > Gammaproteobacteria > Lysobacterales > Lysobacteraceae > Xanthomonas > Xanthomonas sp. 3498. The sequence continues at coordinate 1,233,599 of NZ_JACHOH010000001.1, read as the reverse complement.
TGCCGCATCCGCAGGAGACGGTGCTCGTTGCGTCAGGGATCACGACCTCGATCGGATCTTGATAGTGTCGCCGAGGTGAGGGGCTTGCTCAGAGCTTCCCCAACGTCTGCCCTGTCGGTTCTCGCCCCGCCGGAATCGCCAAGCGCCACCGCGCCCTCCGCGCGATCGCCTTCGTTCCATCGACTCCAGGAGCACGCATGAGCACAATCACGTTACGCAACGAAACCGAATACGTGGCCCAGTTCGTGGTCAAGAAGGGCCAGCGTGTGGTTGCGCGTATTCCGGGCATCCAACCCAAGGCCTCGATACAGGTGCCGACCGACGACGCCTACGAGGTCACGGCCACCGCGATCATCGACGGCAACACCTACATCTCCGCGCCGCTGGACGCGTCCGGCCCCACCGGCTTCCTGGCGCAGGTGCTGCTGTCGCACTCGGAGGGCACCTACGAGTTCAACGTAGCGAAAGTCGCCAGCCGCAATCCGAGCCAGTTGCAGTTCCAGAAGACCTGTTTGAGCCCAGTCACCTTTACCATCACCAGAAACGGACAGCCGCTGCAGCGCGTCGTGGTGTACGACTCGTTCAATCTCGAGTCGCTGGACATCAGCGATACCTTCCATATCCACGCGGTGATCAATGGCGTCGCCACCGACACGCTGACCACCACCAATCCTACGCCCACCGTCACCGCCATTACCGAGACCTGCGATCTGGGGCGGGGCTACGTAATGCTCGAACTCAGTTGAGTACACGTCCGGCCCGCTGGCGCGGGCCTGAAGGACGCAATCATGGCAGGCGGCGCTAGAAGAGCGTGTTTGCGCTGGGCCTGGCGGCAGGGCGGCCGATGCGGTGCGCGAGATCGCGGCGTTGCGGATAGAGCATCTGCTGGTCTCGCTCTCGGCAGCTCAGGCGTGGAAGTAATGCCCGCAGGCTCCAGACCATCCCTCGGTTCTTTAGCAATAAGATTCTCTGTGGCTGTCCGCGGCGTGCGATGCGCGCCGCGGCAGGCTGCACTCGGCGCAGGCTCCGGGCGGAACGCTGCGCCGAGGGCTGGGGCGACTCAGTCGCCCAGCGTCAGCAACGAGGCGTTGCCGCCGGCCGCGGTGGTGTTGACCGTCACCACTTTCTCGGTGGCGAAGCGCAGCAGGTAGTGCGGGCCGCCGGCCTTGGGGCCGGTGCCGGACAGGCCCTGGCCGCCGAACGGCTGCACGCCGACCACCGCGCCGATCTGGTTGCGGTTGACGTAGACGTTGCCCACCGCCACGCGCGAGGCGATGCGCTCGATGGTCTCGTCGATGCGCGAATGCACGCCCAGGGTCAGGCCGTAGCCGGTGGCGTTGATCTGGTCGATCACCGCGTCGAGCTGGTCGGCCTTCCAGCGGATCACGTGCAGCACCGGCCCGAAGATCTCGCGCTGCAACTGCGCCAGCGACTGCAGTTCGTAGGCACGCGGGGCGAAGAAGCTGCCGTGCGCGGTGGCCTCGTCGGTGGCGGCCACGGCGATCGGGCGCGCCTCGCGGTCCATGCGCGCGGCGTGATCGGTGAGGATCTGCAGCGCATCGGCGTCGATCACCGGGCCGACGTCGGTGGACAGCAGGCCGGGATCGCCGACCTTCAGTTCGGCCATGGCGCCGGCCAGCATGGTCATCACCTTGTCGGCGATGTCGTCCTGCACGAACAGCACGCGCGCGGCCGAGCAGCGCTGGCCGGCGGAGATGAAGGCGCTGGAGATCGCGTCCTTGACCACCGCTTCCGGCAGCGACGAGGAGTCGGCGATGAAGGCGTTCTGGCCGCCGGTCTCGGCGATCAGCACGCCGATGGCGGCATCGCGCGCGGCCAGCGCGCGGTTGATCGCGCGCGCGGTATCGGTGGAGCCGGTGAAGGCGACGCCGGCCACGCGCGGATCACGGGTCAGCGCGGCACCGACGGTGGCGCCGTCGCCCGGCAGGAACTGCACCACCGCCTCGGGCACGCCGGCTTCGTGCAGCAGCTTCACTGCGGCATGGCCGACCAGGTTGGTCTGCTCGGCCGGCTTGGCGATGACGCTGTTGCCGGCGGCCAACGCCGCGGCGACCTGGCCGAGGAAGATGGCGAGCGGGAAATTCCACGGGCTGATGCACACGAACACGCCGCGGCCGTGCAGCTGCAGTTCGTTGGACTCGCCGGTGGGCCCGGGCAGGCGCTCGGGCGCGCCAAACTGCGCGCGCGCCTGGCCGGCGTAGTAGCGCAGGAAGTCCACCGCCTCGCGCACTTCGGCGACGCCGTCGGGCAGGGTCTTGCCGGCTTCCTTGACGCACAGCGCCATGAACTCGGGCATGCGCGCTTCCAGCAGGTCGGCGGCGTGTTCGAGGATGGTGGCGCGGCTGGCGGCCGGGGTGCGGTTCCAGGCCGGGTAGGCGGCCGCGGCATTGCTCAGCGCCTTCTCCACGGTGGCGGCATCGGCCGGCTTCCAGTGGCCGACGACCTGGCGATGATCGGCCGGGTTGGCGACCGGCAAGGCGTCGGCGGCGATCACCGCGCCGGGCACCAGCGGCGCGGCCTGCCAGGGCTTGAGCGCAGTGTTGAGCTGGTCGGCCAGCGCGCGCAGATCGTTGTCGTTGGCGAGGTTGGCGCCCATGGAGTTCTTCCTGTTGTGGTTCTGGCTGCGCAGCAGATCGACCGGCAGCGGAATCTTCGGATGCGGGATGGAAGCGAACGCGGACACGGCCTCGACCGGATCGCGGATCAGGTCTTCGATGGCCACGTCTTCGTCGGTGATGCGGTTGACGAAGCTGGAGTTGGCGCCGTTCTCCAGCAGGCGCCGCACCAGGTAGGGCAGCAGGTCCTCGTGCGAACCCACCGGCGCGTACACGCGGCAGGGCACGCCGAGGCGGTCGGCGGGGATCACCTCGGCGTAGAGGTCGTCGCCCATGCCGTGCAGCTTCTGGTGCTCGTAGTCGCGGCCGCCGGCGATGGCGCGCACCGCGGCGATGGTCTGCGCGTTGTGGGTGGCGAACATCGGATACAGCGCATCGCTGTGCGCGAACAGGCGCTTGGCGCAGGCCAGGTAGGACACGTCGGTGTTCTGCTTGCGGGTGAACACCGGATAGCCCGGGTGGCCCTCGACCTGCGCGCGCTTGATCTCCGCGTCCCAGTAGGCGCCCTTGACCAGGCGCACCGGGATGCGACGGCCGACGCGGCGTGCCAGGTCGGCGAGGAAGTCGATCGTGTACGGGGTGCGCTTCTGGTACGCCTGCACCGCCAGGCCGTAGCCCTCCCAACCGTCCAGCGAGGGATCGGCGAAGGTGGCCTCGATGATGTCCAGCGACAGCTCCAGGCGGTCGGCTTCTTCGGCATCGACGGTGTAGCCGATGCCGTAGGACTTGGCCAGTTGCGCCAGTTCCAGCACGCCCGGCACCAGCTCGGCCATCACCCGTGCGCGCTTGGCATGCTCGTAGCGCGGGTACAGCGCCGAGAGCTTGATCGAGATGCTGGGCGCGGCGAACACCGCGTCCTTGCCGCCGCCCTGCTGGCGCTGCGCCGCGAAATGCCTGCCGATGGCGTGGATCGCCTGGCGGTAGGCATCGAGGTAGCGCTGCGCGTCCTTCATGGTCAGCGCGCCTTCGCCGAGCATGTCGAACGAATAGCGGTAGTGGGCGTTGTCGCCCTTCTTCGAGCGGGTCAGCGCCTCGCCGATGGTCCGGCCCATCACGAACTGGTGGCCCATGATCTTCATCGCCTGGCGCACCGCCAGACGGATCACCGGTTCGCCGACGCGGCCGATCAGGCGCTTGAACGCGCCGGACACGTCGGCGCGGGTGAGGTCGTTGATCTGCACCAGCTTGCCGGTGAGCATCAGTCCCCAGGTCGACGCATTGACCAGGATCGAGTCGCTCTCGCCCATGTGCTTCTTCCAGTCCGCATCGCCGAGCTTGTCGCGGATCAGCTTGTCGGCGGTGTCCTGGTCGGGGATGCGCAGCAGCGCTTCGGCCACGCACATCAGCAGCACGCCTTCCTCGCTGCCGAGGTCGTACTGGCGCATGAAGGCCTCGATCGCGCCCTGGTCCTGGGCGCGGGCGCGCACGCGGGTGACCAGGTCGGCGGCCAGCGCCTGCACCTTGGCCTGGTCGGCCGCGGGCAGGCGCGCCTGCTCGAGCAGCTCGCGTACGTGTTCGGCTTCGTCCTTGAGCCAGGCGGCGGTGATCGCCGCGCGCAGGGCCTGCGGCGCGGGCGGGAGTTCGGGGGACAGCAAGGGCGAAGGAGACGCGGACGGCATCGCCGGAACAGAGCCGGCGCCAGGCAGAGCGTTCATGCGGGAAAGGCCAGGGACAGAGCCCACTATTTTATGTCAGTGCCTGCACGCGCAGGGCGTCGCCGGGATCGTCGCGACACGGTCGATGGCGCCGAGGCTGAACGCGAATCTGGTTGCGCTGCAGCATTTTTTGTGGTGAACGCGCGCTTGCCGCCGCGCAGGCCGGGGGCTACCATCCAGGCGTGCTCGCGGCTCGGGCGTGAGCGGTTCGGAAGCGCGGTTCGACATGATCGAAATGTTTCCGTTTTCTCCGGAGGGGTCGGGTACGCAGCTGCGGCTGCGACCGCCGCGGGCGTTGAACGCCCGGCAATTCGTTCTGTTGTTCCTCGCACTGGCCGGGGCGATGTGGGCCGTGGCTGGGCTGGGGTGGCTCGCGGGCAATGTGTTCGCGCCTGCGTTCGCTCTGTTGCACAGCATCGTGGTGGCGCTCGCGCTGCATTGGTCGTGGCGCGGCGGCGAGCGCGAAGAGGATATCCGGGTGGGTCCGGCCTGCGTGGAAGTGACCCGTCCGAATGCAGGAACGCCGGCGTTCCGCGCCCATCCGCATTGGGTGCGGTTGCGGATCGAAGGCGACGACAGGGTGGTGCTGGCATCCAGCGGCAAGCAGGTCCGGGTCGGCGAGTTCCTCGGCCCCGACGAACGCCGGCAACTGGCGCAGACCCTGGAAGGCTTGCTCGCGGCCGTGACCGGCCGCAACCGATGACGCTCCAAGGGGTCTAGGCAATGAAGCAACGCGGCGGGTGGGTGCAACAGGCGGTCAGGGGCGGGATGGCGTTGGCGGCGGCGATGGCCGCACCGCTGGCGTGGGCGCAATCGGCCGATCCCAAGCCGTGGCAGCTCAACATGGGCAGGGGCGTCACCCAGAGCGCGCGCAACGCCTACGACGCGCACATGGTCGCGTTGTGGGTCTGCGTGGTCATCGGCGTGCTGGTGTTCGGCGCGATGGCCTATGCGATCTTCAAGTTCCGCAAGTCCAAGGGCGCGGTGCCGGCGCAGTTCAGCCACAACACCAAGGCCGAGATCGTGTGGACGGTGATCCCGGTGCTGATCCTGATCGTGATGGCGTGGCCGGCCACGGCCAAGCTGATCGCGATGTACGACACCCGCGATGCCGAGATGACGGTGAAGGTCACCGGCTACCAGTGGATGTGGCGCTACGAATACCTGGGCGAGAACGTCTCGTTCACCAGCCGCCTGGCGCGTAGTTCCGACCGGCTGCGGCAGAGCGGTGCGGTGCCGACGGTCGAACACGACCCGCACTATCTGCTGGACGTGGACAACCGGCTGGTGCTGCCGGTAAACACCAAGGTGCGCTTCGTCATCACCGCCGACGACGTCATCCACGCCTGGTGGGTGCCGGCGCTGGGATGGAAGCAGGACGCCATCCCCGGAATCATCAACGAGGCCTGGACCAGCATCGACACCCCCGGGGTGTACCGCGGCCAGTGCGCCGAACTGTGCGGCAAGGACCACGGCTTCATGCCGATCGTGGTCGAGGCGGTGAGCAAGCAGGACTTCCAGAAGTGGCTGGCATCGCGCAAGCCGGCGCCCGCCGCCGCGCCCGCGCCGGCCACCCCGACGGCGGCCCCGGCTGCCGCGCCGGCCACCGCCGCACCCGCTGCGGCGCCCGCCGATGCCCAGGCGCCGGCGGCCCCGCCGCAGGCGCGGCTGTCGCGTCCTCGTTCCGACTCGCACCTGACCGTGCAAGCCGCCTGATCTCCAGCATTCCTTTTCTGAGGTAGCCGCCATGGCCCATTCGGCAGTCGATCACCACGACGAGCACGGGCATCAGCAGAGCTTCGTCGAGCGTTGGTTGTTCTCCACCAACCACAAGGACATCGGCACGCTGTACCTGCTCTTCAGCTTCACCATGTTCGTCATCGGTGCGGCGATGAGCGTGGTGATCCGCGCCGAACTGGCGCAGCCGGGCCTGCAGTTCGTCAAGCCCGAGTTCTTCAACCAGATGACCACCGTGCACGCGCTGGTGATGATCTTCGGCGGGGTGATGCCGGCCTTCGTCGGCCTGGCCAACTGGATGATCCCGCTGCAGATCGGCGCGCCGGACATGGCGCTGCCGCGCATGAACAACTGGTCGTTCTGGCTGCTGCCGGTGGCCTTCACCCTGCTGCTGCTGACCCTGTTCCTGCCCGGCGGTGCGCCGGCCGGCGGCTGGACCATGTATCCGCCGTTGATGCTGCAGGGCGGCTACAACGTGGCCTTCTCGGTGTTCGCCATCCACGTCGCCGGCATCAGTTCGATCATGGGCGCGATCAACATCATCGCCACCGTGCTCAACATGCGCGCGCCAGGCATCGACCTGCTGAAGATGCCGATCTTCTGCTGGGCCTGGCTGATCACCGCGTTCCTGCTGATCGCAGTGATGCCGGTGCTGGCCGGCGCGGTGACCATGCTGCTCACCGACAAGTTCTTCGGTACCTCGTTCTTCAATGCCGCCGGTGGCGGCGACCCGGTGATGTACCAGCACATCTTCTGGTTCTTCGGGCATCCCGAGGTCTACATCATGATCCTGCCGGCGTTCGGCGTGATCAGCGAAATCATCCCGACCTTCAGCCGCAAGCCGCTGTTCGGCTACCAGGCGATGGTCTACGCGATCGCCGCGATCGCGTTCCTGAGCTTCATCGTCTGGGCGCACCACATGTTCACCGTGGGCATGCCGTTGGGCGGCGAGATCTACTTCATGTTCGCCACGATGCTGATCTCCATCCCCACCGGGGTGAAGGTGTTCAACTGGGTCAGCACCATGTGGCAGGGCTCGATGACCTTCGAGTCGCCGATGCTGTGGTCCATCGCCTTCGTCATCCTGTTCACCATCGGCGGTTTCTCCGGGCTGATGCTGGCGATCGTGCCGGCCGACTTCCAGTATCACGACACCTACTTCGTGGTCGCGCACTTCCACTACGTGCTGGTCACCGGCGCGGTGTTCGCGCTGATCGCGGCGGTGTACTACTGGTGGCCGAAGTGGACCGGGCGCATGTACAACGAGGCCTGGGCCAAGTTCCACTTCTGGTGGACGATGGTGTTCGTCAACCTGCTGTTCTTCCCGCAGCACTTCCTCGGCCTGGCCGGCATGCCGCGGCGCATTCCCGACTACAACGTGGTGTTCGCCGACTGGAACCTGGTCAGCTCGATCGGTGCGTTCGGCATGTTCGTCACCCCGTTCCTGATGGCCGGCATCCTGCTAGCGTCGCTGCGCAGCGGCGCACGCGCCGAAGCGCGCTCCTGGGAAGGTGCGCGCGGCCTGGAGTGGACGGTGCCGTCGCCAGCGCCGGCGCACACCTTCACCCTGCCGCCGGTGCTCAAGCCCGGCGACCTGGCCCACGACGACATCAGCCACTGATGACCGCGCAACCGCCGCTCGACGACCTGGTCCTGCGCCGCAAGCGTGCGGCGCGCACCGCGCTGGTGGTCGGCGTGGTGGCGCTGGCGATCTACGTCGGCTTCATCCTCTCGGGGGTGCTGGGCCGATGAACGCGCCAGCGCCGCAGGTGCACAGCAGTGCCGGGCTGTTCAAGCTGGTCGGCGTTGCGCTGGCGGTGTTCGTGCTGACCTTCTCGCTGGTGCCGCTGTACCGCATCGCTTGCGAGAAAGTGTTCGGCGTGCGCCTGGAGCGCGGCCCCGGCGAGGGCCCGCAGGCCGGCAAGCCGCTGGCGGGCAAGCGCACGGTGACGGTGCAGTTCGATGGCGGCGTGAACTCCAAGCTGCCTTGGTCGTTCCATCCGGAGCAGCTGACCATGCAGGTGGTGCCGGGCGAACTCAACGAGGCGCTGTACTACGCGCACAACGACGGCGCGCACGCCATCGTCGGCAGCGCGGTGCCGTCGGTGGCACCGGCACGCGCTTCGGGCTACTTCACCAAGACCGAGTGCTTCTGCTTCACCGCGCAGACCCTGCAGGCCGGCGAGAAGCGCGACATGCCGGTGCGCTTCATCGTCGACCCCAACCTGCCCAGCGATATCTCCACCATCACCCTTTCCTACACCTTCTACAAGAACGATGCGCTGAGCGCGGAACTGGGATCGCCGAAACTGGCCGGTTCCGCGCGCGCGGCTCCCTGACCCGACCGGAATGCCTGCCATGGCCCAGCCCAGCACCGACGCCACCGCCAACGCCTACTACGTGCCCAGCCAGAGCCGCTGGCCGTTCATCGGCTCGATCGCGATGTTCGTGACCATGATCGGCGTGGCCAGTTGGCTCAACGACGCGTCCTGGGGCAAGTGGACCTTCTTCACCGGCATCGCGATGCTGGTGGCGACGCTGTTCATGTGGTTCGGCGACGTGATCCGCGAGTCGATCGCCGGACACTACAACCGCCAGGTCGACGTGTCGTTCCGCATGGGGATGGTGTGGTTCATCTTCTCCGAGGTGATGTTCTTCGGCGCCTTCTTCGGTGCGTTGTTCTATACCCGCACCTTCATCCTGCCGTGGCTGGGCGGCGAGGGCGACGGGGTGATGACCAACGCGCTGCTGTGGGACGGCTACTCGGCGGCCTGGCCGACCAATGGCCCGGGCGGCGTCGGTGGCCAGTTCCAGACCATCCCGGCGTGGGGCCTGCCGCTGATCAACACGCTGATCCTGCTCAGCTCCGGCGTGACCCTGACCATCGCGCACCACGCGCTCAAGGCCGGCCAGCGCACCCGGCTGATGGTGTTCCAGGCGTTGACCGTGCTGCTCGGCTGCACCTTCCTGTACTTCCAGGCCGAGGAGTACATGCATGCCTACAAGGAGCTCAACCTGACCCTGGGCTCGGGCATCTACGGCTCGACCTTCTTCATGCTCACCGGCTTCCACGGTGCGCACGTGCTGCTGGGCACGATCATGCTGCTGGTGATGCTGCTGCGGATCAGCCGCGGCCACTTCAGCCGGGACAACCATTTCGCCTTCGAAGCGGCGGCGTGGTACTGGCACTTCGTCGACGTGGTGTGGCTGGCGCTGTTCTTGTTCGTCTATGTGCTTTGAGGGCGGGGATTGGGGAGTCGGGATTGGGGATTCGTTGGATCCCGTGGGTGCCGGCGTTCCAGGTAATGGCGTTTGTAGGAGCGGCTTTAGCCGCGATACGTCACCGGTAAGGCGTCGCGGCTGAAGCCGCTCCTACGAGGAATCCACCTCGTAGGCGCTTTGACTGATCGCGTGCTTGCAAAGTGCCGGTGCATACGCATGCTGCCATCCCGAATCCCGAATCCCGAATCCCGAATCCCGAATCCCGAATCCCGAAAGCAACGTCTACCGCCCGAGCCCATGCGGCTTGATCACTCCGGTATAGATGCCCAGGATCACCAGCAGGATCAGGCACACCGAGAGGCCGATGCGCCAGGTCAACGCGTTCACCGTGCGCTTGCTCTGGCCGCGGTCCACCAATAGGTAGTACAGGCCGGCGCCCAGGTTCCACAGGATGAGAAGCAGGAACGCGACGATCAGCAAAGTCTTCAGCGAGTCGTTCATGGGCGTCTCGGCACATGGTGTGTCCGCATTATGACCCTCGCCGCTGCCTCGCGCATGGGCACGCGCCGACGCATGCCGTTGTGGCTGGGCTGGAGCGTCGCGCTGGCGGTGGCGGTGTGCTTTTGCATGCTCGGCCGCTGGCAGTTGCAGCGCATGCACGAGAAACAGGCGCTGCTGGCGCAGGCGGCGCACGTGCGCGACCACCCGCAGGCGCTGGCCGATGCGCTGCGCGCGACGCTGCCGGGACAGTTGCGCTGGGTGCATGGTGCCGGCCGTTTCCTGCCCGGGCAGATCCTGCTCGACAACCAACTGCGGCAGGGCCGCAGCGGAGTGAAGGTGTACCAGCCGTTCCTGGCCGACGGCGCCGCGGCGCCGCTGCTGGTGGAACTGGGCTGGTTGCCGCTGCCGGCCGACCGCGCGCTGCCCGAGCCGGCGCCACTGCAGGGCCGCTACACGCTGGTCGGCCTGCTCGGGCCGGCACCATCGCATGGACTGACCCTGGGCCCGGCCCTGGTCGCGGCGCCGTCGCCGCAGCGCTGGCTGGCGATGCGCATCGAGCCCGCGGCGATCGGGACCGCGCTCGGCCGCCGCGACATTTTGTCGCAGGTGCTGCGCCTGGATCCGGCCCTGCCGCTTGGCTATCCGCGCGACCTGGACCTGCTGCCGAACACGCTGCCGCCCGAGCGCCACTTGGGTTACGCGGTGCAATGGTTCGGCCTGGCGCTGGCGGTGCTGGTCACCGCGGCGCTGCTCAGCTGGCGTGCGCGCAGGGGACGGGGCGGGCGCTGAGCGCGCGCGCATGAGAAAATCCCCGGCATGAATGCTCCCACCCCGGCCCCGCGCCAGGCGGCCGCCCGCGGCCGCTGGCCGCTGATCGTGTTGTTCGCCCTGTTCTTCGGCTCGATGCTGGTCGCCGGCGTGTTGCGCTTTTCCGGCTGGAAGCCGGCGGCCGCCCGCAATCATGGCGAATTGCTGCAGCCGCCGGCCGACCTGCGCGCGCTGCAGCCACGGCTGGCCGATGGCCGCGTCTATGCCTGGGAACCGCAGCGGCGGCTGTGGCGCATCGCGCTGGCGCCGCCGGCGGACTGCGGCAGCGCCTGCGATGCGCTGGCGCGCGACCTGGACAAGGTCTGGCAGCTGTTCGGCCACGATGCCGACCACGTGCAGATCCTGTGGATCGGCACGCCGCCGGCCGCCGCCCGGGCCCTGCCGCCGGTGCAGGCGCTGCGCGCGGACCCGGCGCTGCTGGCGGCGCTGCCGCGGGTGCGCGATGCGGCCGGGGTGCCGGTCTATGTCATCGATCCGAACGGTTTCGTGGTGCTGCGCTATGCCCCCGGGTTCGACCCGGCCGGGCTGCGTGCGGACCTGGCGAAACTGCTGAAACTCCTGTGAGCCGCTCCCTATGACCCTGTTCGCGCGCCCGGCGCTGTTCCGGCATTTCCACCGCATGGCCTGGCTGGCGGCGCTGTTCACCGCCAGCACCATCATGTTCGGTTCGTTCGTGCGCCTGTCCGATGCGGGCATGAGCTGCCCCGACTGGCCGACCTGCTACGGGCGCATCACCTGGCCGCAGACCAGCGCCGAAGCCGACACCCACGCCGCCAGCAAGATCCGGCCGCTGGAGACGCACAAGGCCTGGCGCGAGCAGATCCACCGCTTCTTGGCCGGCGCGCTGGGCGTGGAAGTGCTGGTGCTGTCGCTGCTGGCGGCACGGCGGCGCCGGCTCGGCATCGCCCAGATCGTCACGGCGGCGGCGCTGGTGGCGCTGTCGATCCCGCTGTACATGTCCGGCTGGCCGGGGCTGGCGATGCTGGCGGCGGTCGGCGGCGAGGCGATTCTGCTGCTGGCGGCGCTGCGCTGGTCCAACGACGACCTGGCCCGCGCGGCGGTGCTGACCCTGTCGGTGGTGATCTTCCAGGCCTTGCTGGGCATGTGGACGGTGACCCTGCTGCTCAAGCCGATCGTGGTGATGGGGCACCTGCTGGGCGGCCTGCTGATGTTCTCGCTGCTGGTGTGGATGGCCTGGCGCGCCACCCACCTGCCGATCACCCTGGCCGATGCGCCGCGGCTGAAGTGGCTGCTGCGCCTGGGCGTGGCGGTGCTGGTGCTGCAGATCGCGCTGGGCGGCTGGGTCAGCGCCAACTACGCGGCGCTGGCTTGCGGCGGCGGCAGCTGGTCGGCCGACAACTTCCCGCGCTGCGTCAGCCAGTGGTGGCCGCCACACGATTTCCGCGAGGGCTTCACCCTGTGGCGCGGCATCGGCGTGGACTACGAAGGCGGCGTGCTCGACGGCGCGGCGCGCATCGCCATCCAGATGGCGCACCGGATGATGGCGATGGTGGTGGCGGCGTACTTGCTGTGGCTGAGCTGGCGCCTGAGCCGCACGCCGGGCATGCGCGGCTGGGCCGCGGCGCTGGCGTTGCTGCTGGTCGCGCAGGTGTGCCTGGGCATCCTCAACGTCAAGCTGGCGCTGCCCCTGCCGGTGGCGGTGCTGCACAACGCCGGCGCGGTGGCGTTGCTGTTCGTGCTGGTGTCGCTGCTGGCGCGATTGCGGGCGCCGCAATGAGCGCGCACCGCGTGCACTGGCGCGACTATTGGGACCTGACCAAGCCCAAGGTGGTGGCGCTGATCGTGTTCACCGCCCTGGTCGGCATGTGCCTGGCCATCCCGGGGCTGCCGACCTGGGCGCAGGTGCGCACCGGCCTGCTCGGCTTCTTCGGCATCTGGCTGGCGGCTTCGGCCGCGGCAGCGATCAACCAGCTGCTGGACGCACGCATCGACGCGCAGATGGCGCGCACCTCCTGGCGTCCGCTGGTGGTGGGCAAGGTGCTGCCGTGGCAGGTGCTGCTGTTCGCCACCCTGCTCACCGCGCTGTCGATGACCGTGCTGGTGGTGTGGGTCAACCTGATCACCGCGGTGCTGACCTTCGCCTCGCTGATCGGCTATGCGGTGATCTACACCGTGTTCCTCAAGCGCACCACGCCGCAGAACATCGTCATCGGCGGCCTGGCCGGCGCGGCGCCGCCGCTGCTGGGCTGGGCCGCGATCACCGGCATGCAGGGCCAGTGGGACTGGGCCTACGCTTCGCTGCTGGTGCTGATCATCTTCGTATGGACGCCGCCGCACTTCTGGGCGCTGGCGATCTTCCGCCGCGCCGACTACGCCAAGGCGTCGATCCCGATGCTCCCGGTCACCCACGGCGTGGCCCATACCCGCCGGCAGATCCTGGTGTACACGGTGCTGTTGGTGGTGGTGACGCTGCTGCCGGTGGCGGTGGGCATGAGCGGGGTGTTCTACCTCGGCGGCACTCTGGTGCTGGACGCGGTGTTCCTCTGGTACGCCTGGCGCATGCTCGACCCGCCGGACGAGATGTTCTCGATGCGCATGTTCGGCTATTCCATCGTGTACCTGATGGCGTTGTTCGCGTTCCTGCTGGTCGATCACTGGATCGCCTGAACCGCGCGTTCAGTTCTCCGCTCAAGTGTTGCCGCTCGCGGTCGTTACCGAGCGATTGACCAGAATCGGCAAAGCCGCGGAGACGTGTATGTGGGGCAAGAGCAAGCAACAAGCGGCCAAGCTACAGGCATTGAGTGAGCGCTTGCGCGAGGCCGAGGCCGAGCGTGACCGCGCGCGGGCGCAGGCCGATAGCGCTGGCACCGATCTGGACGCTCTGCGTGGTCGTTTCGACCTGGTCACCTCCGCGACCACCGACGGCCTGTGGGAGATGAGCGTGATCGCCGGCGATCCGATCAACCCGGCCAACGAATTCTGGTGGTCGTCGCAGTTCCGCGCGATGCTGGGTTTCTCCTCCGAGCTCGACTTCCCCAACGTGCTCGACAGCTGGGCCTCGCGCCTGCACCCGGAGGACAAGCAGGCCACGCTGGACGCGTTCGCCGTGCATTTGGCCGACCGCAGCGGCAAGACCCCGTACGACGTGGAGTACCGGCTGCAGCTGAAGAACGGCCAGTACCGCTGGTTCCGCGCGCTCGGCACCACCCAGCGCGACGCCCAGGGCTCGCCGCTGCGGGTGGCCGGCGCGCTCACCGACATCACCGAGCGGCGCGAGCGCGAGGCGTTCCTGGACGTGGTCCTGACCCGCTTCGAACTGGGCGCGGACATGCTCAACGACGGCCTGTGGGACATGAGCGTGATCGCCGGCGATCCGATCAATCCGTCCAACGAGTTCTGGTGGTCGGCGCAGTTCCGTTCGCTGCTGGGCTTCGCTTCCGAGGCCGAGTTCCCCAACGTGCTCGACAGCTGGTCTTCGCGCCTGCACCCGGAGGACGCGCAGTTCGCGCTCAACGCCTTCGCCGCGCACCTCAACGACCGCACCGGCCGCACCGGCTTCGACATCGAATACCGGCTGCGCATGAAGAACGGCGAGTACCGCTGGTTCCGCGCGCGCGGCCTGACCAAGCGCGCCGCCGACGGCACCCCGCTGCGCGCGGTCGGCGCCTTGCTGGACATCCATGCCGCGCGCCAGCTCGGCGAGGCCGCGCATACCCTGCAGACGGCGGCAGCGGAAATGGTCGACGACAACAGCGACCTGGCCCGGCGCACCGAGCAGCAGGCCGCGGCGCTGGAAGAGGCCGCCAGTTCGATGGAAGAGATCACCGGCACCGTGCAGCGCAACGTCGAGCACGTCGGCCACGCCAACCGTCTGGTCGATGGCGCCACCGACGTCGCCCAGCGCGGTGGCGACGTGGTGCGCGACGTGGTCCAGACCATGGCCGGCATCGAGAGCGCGTCGCGCAAGATCGCCGACATCATCAGCGTCATCGACGGCATCGCCTTCCAGACCAACATCCTCGCCCTGAACGCGGCGGTGGAAGCGGCGCGCGCCGGCGAGCAGGGCCGCGGCTTCGCCGTGGTCGCCACCGAAGTGCGCAGCCTGGCTCAGCGCTGTGCCGATGCGGCCAAGGAAGTGCGTGGCCTGATCGCCGGTTCCAGCGAGCAGGTCGATCGCGGTTCGGCGCTGGTCGCGCGCGCCGGCGCAACGATGGAAGAACTGCTCGGCTCGGTGCGCGAGGTGCAGCGCATCATGACCGACATCGCCGGGGCCAGCCGCGAACAGAGCGCCGGTATCGGCCAGGTCAATCAGATCGTCGTGCAGATGGACACCGCCACGCAGCAGAACGCGGCACTGGTCGAAAAGATGGCCGAGGCCGCGCGCGCGCTGGAAGGGCAGGCGCAAGGCCTGAACGCGCATACCAGCAGTGGCCGCCGCGCCGGCAGCCAGGGCGCCGGTCACGCGGTGGCGCCGGCACGCGTGGCGGCCTGATCGGGAGCCGCTGAGCGCACGGCGCGTGGTTGCGCGCCGCTGCGCGCGGCATGCAATTCGTCGTGCGGCGCGGGCAATCGCGCCGTGGCGACGCGGTGGACCGGAACGCATGAGGGGGCGGCAGTGCAGCGCGCCGGCGTTGCCGATGGCGCGTTGCACTGCGCGTCGCGCGTGACGCGCCTTATGTCTTCATCCCAGCCAATGCTGGCAACTGTCGCGCGCCTGGCTGCCGCAGCTTTGCTGCATCTTGTGCTGCAGCCGCGCGAGCACCGCGCTGCCGTCGTGGCCCTTGCTCCAGGCCTGCAGGGTCTTGGCCAGGGTGTCGAAGCGCTGCCGGGTGCGCTGGTGATAGCCGTCGGGCTGGCCGGCGAGTTCCCCAATGACCTGTCCGGCAGCCGCCTCGATCGCGGCCGCATTGTCCGGCTGCAGCCGGATCAGCCCATCGACGTAGAGCACGCCCCATTGCACGCGGGTGGCGGGGCCTTCGGCGCTCTCGTAGGCCTTCTTCAGCCAGAACAGCGCCGTTTGCTTGTCGCCGCGCGCCTGGGCCAGGCTGGCCAGTTCCGGCATGTAGTAGTAGGGGGTCTTGCTGCGCTGGAGTTCGGCCAGCAGCAGTTGCTCGGCGCCCGCGCTGTCGCCGGCGGCGTCGAGCAACGCGGCGGCGCTGCTGATCGTGGACTGGCGTTCGTAGTCGGTCTTGGCGGCCTGCTCGGCCCATTGCACGCGCTGCTGCACCTTGGCGACCACCGCGGGCGGCAGCGGCTTCTTCGGGCCATCGCCGGCCTCGGCCGGCTGGCCTTGCGCCAAGCGCGCCAGGGCGATGTCCGCGGCGGCGGTGTCCAGGCGGTCGCTGATCGGCAGGCTGCTGTCGGCGTAGACCTGGTCCAGTGCATGGGTCAGCGCACTCGACAGCGCGCTGCGTTCGGCGGCGTCGCCGGCCGCGGCCTGCACCAGGTCGCGCGCGGCATAGGTGAGCGTGCTGCGGTTGGCGCGCACCTCGGCCGGATCGGCCAGCACCGCCCGCAGCAGGGCGCGATCGGCGGCGCGATGCTTGGCGTCCACGCTGGCGGCCTTGGCCGGATCCTGCGCGGCCAGCGCGAGCAATGCGAAACGGCGTTGCAAGGCCGGCTGTGGTGCCGCTGCGGCCAGACGCGTGAGCACGTCGGCCGCCTGCCCCGGCTTGACCAACTGCGCCGCATCCACTGCCCAGCCGTATTCGCCGAGCAAGGTCCAGTCGTCGGCGCTGAGCGTGGCCGGTGCCTTCAGCGCCTGCTGCAGCAACTGCGCCGAGGTGGCGGTGCGGGTCGCGGCCACGCGCAGGGCCTCGGCCAGGCGCACGGTGTCGCTGTCGCCGGCCAGGCGGGTGATCTCGCTGCGGTCCGGGCGCAACACGATGATGGTCGGATAGCCCTTGATGCCGAAGCGTTCGCCCCAGGCCTGCGCACCCTCCGAATCGCCGTCCAGGTGCACCGCGACGAAGGCGCGGGTGCGGGCGATGAACGCCGGGTCCTTGAACAGCGTGGCCTTGAGCCGATTGCAGGGTGGGCACCAGGCGGCGCCCCAGTACAGCAGCACCGGTTTGTTGTGTTCGCGCGCTTCGGCGAAGGCATCGTCGACGTCGCCCTCGCGCCAGGCGATGCCGGCGCTGTCGGCGGCAGGCGCCGGTGCGGCGGCCTTGGGCGCAGCAGGCGCGGGCGGTTTCTGGCAGGCGCCGAGCGCCAGCAGCGTGGCCAGGCTGGCGGAAATCGTCGCGCAACGGCGAAGCATGCGGCTCATGGGGGCACCGGATGGGAAGGGAGCACGGCACCGGCCGTGCCGGCCGTCCACTGTACGCAGCCCATGCCGCGCTTGCACATGCCGGCTGTGCATCTGCATATGCCGCCATGCGCGGTGTTGCCGCGGCGGAGAGGTGGCTCTCCCGCGGTCGGCGCGCTGCGCGGCCATGGCCTCCGCACCGCCCGGCTGCTGTCCGCAGTTGGCTAGTGCTGCGCTTCCGCTTCCGCCTTGGCCGCGCGCGCGTAGCGTTGCGCGATCACCGCGCAGACGATCAGCTGGATCTGGTGGTAGATCATCACCGGCAGCACGATCGCGCCGAGGCTGCCGCTGGCGAACAGCACCTTGGCCATCGGCACGCCGGTGGCCAAGCTCTTCTTGGAGCCGCAGAACACGATCGGGATCTCGTCCTCGCGCGAAAAGCCCAGGCGCCGCGCGCCGAAGGTGATCAACGTCATCGCCAGCGCCAGCAGCACCGCGCCGACCACGGCGACGCCGAGCAGTGCCGGCAGCGGCGTCTTGTGCCACAGGCCTTCGACCACCGCCGCGCTGAACGCGGTGTACACCACCAGCAGGATGGTGCTCTGGTCGGTGTAGCGCAGCACCGCACGGCGGCGCTCGACCCAGCCGCCGATCCAGCGCTGCAGCAGGTGGCCGGCGACGAACGGCACCAGCAGTTGCAGCATGATCTTGCCCATCGCCTCCAGCGGATTGGCAATGGCGCTCTGTGCGTCGCTCAGCACGCCCATCAGCAGCGGCGTCAGGAACACCCCGAGCAGGCTCGACAGCGAGGCGCTGCACACCGCCGCCGGCACGTTGCCGCCGGCCATCGAGGTGAAGGCGATCGACGACTGCACCGTGGACGGCAGCGTGCACAGGAACAGCACGCCGATGTACAGGTCCGGGGTCAGCAGCCAGTGCGACAGCGGCTTGAACAGCAGGCCCAGCAGCGGGAACAGGATGAAGGTGGCGGCGAAGATGGTCAGGTGCAGGCGCCAGTGCAGCGCGCCGGCGACGATGGCCTCACGCGACAGCCGTGCGCCATGCAGGAAGAACAACGCGGCGATCGCCAGATCGGTGACTACGTCCATCACCGACGCCGCGCGTCCCTGCACCGGCAGCAGCGAGGCGAGCAGCACCGTGCACAGCAGCGCCAGGGTGAACGGTTCGATGCGCAGGCGCGCGAGCCAGGACTTGATCATGGGGGGAGTCGAGCGGCGGGAATGTGCATTTTAGGAAGCATGGCGCCCGCACGCGAATCCCGACGCACCGCGTAGACAACTCGCAGACATGTTGCGGTGCCGGCGGCTTTGGTCGAATGCGCGTATCGGCAGCTTGCTAGATTGCCTTCGCCCGACCGGTTGGGGGAGCGCATCGGGCACGCTGCGCGTTGCACATGCGCCAGCGCCTCCCGCTTCTCCAGGGATCAGGAGCACGCACATGCAATACGATCAGTATCAGACCGTTTTCGCGCTTTCGACGCTGGCCAATTGGGTCAGCACGCAGACCGGCACCGCGCAAGCACTGCAGGCCGAGTATCAGAAGGTCCTGGTTGCGACGCTGGCCTCGCCGCCTGCACAGGCGGCGATCGGTACCTGGGAATTGGTGTGGGGGCCGCAGGTCTGGCAGGGGGAGAAGTCCGATCGCTCGGACAATGCCATGTTCGTGGCCAAGGCGAGCAATGTGGGCGACTTGGCCGGGGACGTGTATGTCGTGGCGATCGCCGCGACCAATCCGCTTTCTTCCTACGACTGGATGATGGAGGACTTCGATGTCGCCAGCGTAGTCGACTTCGCGACTTACGATCCCACTGCGAGTACGCCGCCGGCGCAACTGCTGAATCCGACGGAAAAAAGCACGGTCATCTCGATGGGTACGGCGCTGGGCGTCTGGCATCTGCTCAACATGGTGAGTCCGCCTTCCGGCGTGTCGCCGGGCGCCACGCTGGACGCGTATCTGAAAAAGGTGGCGAGCAGTGGCGCAAGCGTGATTTTCGCCGGGCATAGCCTGGGCGGCGCACTGTCGCCGACCATGGCCACTTGGTTCAAGAGCACCCATCGGCTGGACGCCTGCAAGGCGGTGTACTGCTATCCCACTGCGGGCGCAACGCCGGGCAATGCCGCCTTTGCGGGGCTGTGCAAATCGACGCTGCCGCCAACCACCGGCAACACCTATCAAGTGTGGAATCGCGATCTGTGGAATTCGTACGACGTGGTGCCGCACGCCTGGAACACGACGATGTTGGAGCAGATCAAGACGATCTACGACAACAAGTCGTTCGTGACGATCGATCTTGCCGTGGACAACGCGAAAAGAAAGTCGCTCTCTTCCGGTATCGCTTACACCCAGATCGTCAACCAGCAGCTTATCGGCACGTTGGCAGGCATCCCGACCAGCGCCTTTCAATTCCTGGAGCAAGCGAAAAACCAGCATACGACCGCGTATTCCGCATTGATCGCGAATCGCCTCATCCCGGTGGTGCCGCCAGCGCATGAGCGGCAAACGGCAGACTTGGACGCAGATGCGGAGCTGTACGCCCTGCTGACGCGGCTCGACGCGGATGTGCGCGCGTCGACGGCGCAGTCCTAGGCACCGCACCGCACCGCGCAAGCAACGCAAAGGCGTGCTGCATGCTTGGAGGATGATGGCGATCGCCAGGTGCGATCGCCATCGTCGACGGAGGCCCGGCAGCACCCGGATGGGGGTACAACGGGTCTCCCGCCGGACTCAGCGCAACGACGCGAGCACTTTGAGCAGTTCGCGCTGTTCGTATTTGTCGGTCTCGTCCAGTCCCTGCGCGCGCTGCTTGGCGGTCAGTTCCTCCAGGCGCTGCTGCAATGTCTGCTTTTCCAACTGCACGACCACATCGTGCAGCTCCTGGCGCCAGCTGGCGGTCTCGCCGGCGATCTCCTGCACCGCCAGCTTCTGCAGCGCGGCCAGTTCCTCGCGTTCGTGGAAGTGTTCGAGCAGCGCGCCGGTGGTGATTTCCGGACGCGCATGCACGATCTGCAGCAGTTCGATCATCAGCTCGATGCCGGGCAGGCGCAGGCCGGCGAACGGGTAGGGCGGCGGCAGGTCCAGCGCCAGCGACGGCGCCTGCAGCAGGCGCACGATCGCCTCCCGGACCAGGCTGCGCTTGTGCGCCGGGCGCGGCGCGCGCGGCGGTGGCCTGCTTGCCGCGGCCGTGGCGGCCGCCGGTGCGGCGGCGCCGATGCCGGTGAGTTCGGCCAGGCGCTGGCGCATCAGATCGCCGAAGGCGCCGTCGGGAATCTGCGCCAGCATCGGCCGCGCGCGTTCGGCCAGGCGTGCCTTGCCGTCGAGCGTGCCGAGGTTGATCTCGCGCGAGAGTTCGTCGAAGAAGAACTGCGACAGCGGTGTGGCCTGGGCCAGCCGCACGTCGAAGGCCGCGGCGCCTTCCTTGCGCACGATGGTGTCCGGGTCCTCGCCGTCGGGCAGGAACAGGAAGAACGCCTGGCGCCCGTCCTTCATCCGCGGCAGCACCGATTCCAGCGCCTTCCAGCCAGCGCGGCGGCCGGCGGCGTCGCCGTCGAAGCAGAAGAACACGTCCGGCGCGTTGCGGAACAGCAGTTCGGCGTGGTCCGGCGTAGTGGCGGTGCCCAGCGTCGCCACCGCCTGGGTGACGCCGAACTGGAACAGCGAGACCACGTCCATGTAGCCCTCGACCACGATCAGCCGCTCGATCTTCTGGTTGGCCTGGCGCACCTGCCACAGGCCGTACAGTTCGCGGCCCTTGTGGAACAGCGCGGTCTCCGGCGAGTTCAGGTACTTGGGGCCGTCGTCCTTGTCGAGCACGCGGCCGCCGAAGGCGATGACCCGGCCTCGGCGGTCGAAGATCGGGAACATCACCCGGTCGCGGAACTTGTCGTAGACGTGGCCGCGGTCGTTCTTGGAGAACAGCCCGGCGCGGTCCAGCAGCTTGAGCCGGCGCTCGTCGGTACCCAGCGCGTCCTTGAGCGCGCTGTAGCCGTCCGGGGCATAGCCGATCTGGAAGCGCGCGCGGTTCTCGGCGTCCACGCCGCGGCCGTCCAGGTAGGCGCGCGCCTTCTCGCTGCCGTCGAGCTGGCGCTGGAAGAACTTGGCCGCCGCTTCCAGCGCGGAGTACAGGTCGCGGTGGTCGTCGCCGGCGGCCTGGGCGGCGCCGCGCTGCTGGGCGTCGCGCGGGATTTCCATGCCGGCGCGCTTGGCCAGTTCGTCGACCGCGTCGAGGAATTCGAGGCGGTCGTAATTCATCAGGAAGCTGATCGCGGTGCCGTGCGCGCCGCAGCCGAAGCAGTGGTAGAACTGCTTGGTCGGTGACACCGTGAACGAGGCCGAGCGCTCGTCGTGGAACGGGCAGCGCGCCGCGTATTCCTTGCCCTGGCGCTTCAGCGGCACGCGCGTGCCGACCACCTCGACGATGTCGGTGCGGGCGAGCAGGTCGTCGATGAATGCGTCGGGGATGCGGGCCATCCGCATAGGATGCCACGCGCGTGCGCCGTCACGCTGAGCGCGCGGCCTGCGCGGTTCAGCGCCGTGCGATCAGGGCGTCGGTGGCGCCTGCGCGGCGCTGCGCGGGTCGATCCCGGCGGCGGTGAGCTTGCTGTGCGAGCGCAGGCGCTCGTCGATCACCGCGGTGATCAGCGCGCCGACGAAGAACACCACGGTGGCGTAGTAGATCCATACCAGCAGGATCACCAGCGCGCCCATCGAACCGTAGGCGCTGCCCGGCGCGGCGGTGGCGATGTACAGGCCGATCGCGTAGCGCCCGGCCACGAACAGGCAGGCGGTGATGGCGCCGCCGATGACCGCCTGGCGCCATTGCACCCGGCGGTCGGGCAGGTAGTGGTAGAGCACGGCGAAGGCCAACACGTAGATCGCCAGGGTCGAGATGTAGCCGACCGCCGGCAGCAGCGACGGCATCCGCGCGAACACCACCTGCAGCACGGTGGTCAGGATCATCGAGATCAGCAGCAGGAAGCCCAGGCCCAGCACCACGCCGAAGGAGAACACGCGCTTCTTCAGCCAGGCCAGGATGCCGTCCAGGCGCTGCTTGTCGGTGCGGAAGATCAGGTTCAGCGCATTCTGCAGCTGCGCGAACACCGCGGTGGCGCCGACGAACAGCAGCAGGGTGCTCCACAGGCCCGCCAGCGAGCCGACGTTGGGCTGGTTCTTGGCGTTGTCGATCACCGTCTGCGCGACTTCGCGCGCGCCGTGGCCGGCCAGTTGCCCGATCTGCGCGATCAGCGCTTCCTGCGCCTGCGGATACAGCGAGGCGGTGAGCCACAGCAGCAGCACCAGCAGTGGCGCCAGCGACAGTAGCGCGTAGAACGACAGCGACGCCGCCTGGGTCATCACGTCGATCTCGACGAAGCGCCGCACCAGCGCGGCCGGCAGGCTCTGCTGCAGGCGGTCGAGATGTTTGTGCAGGCGATCGGACGACAGGGGCAGGGACATGGGCGCGGGACCTTCGGCGCGCGGCGTCGCAACGCCAGTCCCGCACTGCGCGCTGAAAGAGTGCGCGGGCTTGCCGGGCGTTGTAGCAGCCCGGCGTCGAAAGGCGGGTGAAACCCGCCGTCCGCGAGTCCGGCAGTACGGTCAGCCTGCCAGTTGCTGCTTGACCAGCACCGACACCTGGCCCATGTCGGCCTTGCCGGCCAACATCGGCTTGAGCACGCCCATCAGCTTGCCCATGTCGGCCGGGCTGGCGGCGCCGGTCTGCGCGATGGCCGCCTGGATCGCGGCGACGATCTCGGCTTCGCCCATCTTGCTCGGCAGGTAGCGCTCGATCACCACGATCTCCTCGCGCTCCACCTTGGCCAGGTCGTCGCGGCCGGCGGCCTCGTACTGGCTCACCGAGTCCTTGCGCTGCTTGACCATCTTGTCCATCACCGCGATCACCGCGGCGTCGTCCATTTCCACGCGCTCGTCCACTTCCTTCTGCTTGATCGCGGCGTTGATCAGCCGGATCACGCCCAGGCTGTGCTTGTCGCCGGACTTCATCGCGGCCTTCATGTCGTCGGTGAGCTGCTGCTTGAGGGTCATGAGGGGCTCCACAGGGATAGAGAAAAGGGGAAGGGCATTCTAGGCAGGCGCGCTGGCGCAGGCCGTGTGGCCGAGGCGGCAGGCGGACGCCGAGGGAACAGGCGCGCGACCGGGATCCCGCGCAGGGCGGAGCGCCTGGTCAAAACCGCAGACGCACAAAAAGCCGGCGACGCTTGCGCGTGCCGGCTTCGTGGGCTTACCGTAGCGGATGCCGAAACCGGCACACCCGCTACCGCAGGCCGCGATCCTCAGTACAGACGCTGGCGCTTGGTGACGTCGCGCGAGGTGCGACGCAACTGGCGCTTCACCGCGGCAGCGGCCTTGCGCTTGCGTTCCTGGGTCGGCTTTTCGTAGAACTCGCGCTTGCGGGTTTCGGCCAGCACGCCGGCCTTTTCGCAGGTGCGCTTGAAGCGACGGAGCGCAAACTCGAAGGGCTCGTTCTCGCGGACTTTAACGCTGGGCATGGAATCTCCGGGACACAATGGTGACCGGGTCACGCCCGGCGAGCCGCACATTATAGCGACAGTTTTCGTGGCTGCAAGCACCCCGTTTGGCCTGCCGCCGATTCGGCCGCACAATGCAGCGTATGAACGTTCTCGGCATCGAATCCAGTTGCGACGAAACCGGCGTCGCCGTCTACGACACCAGCCGCTCCGGGGCGGCCGCGTTGCGCGCGCACGCACTGTATAGCCAGATCGCGCTGCACGCCGAGTACGGCGGGGTGGTGCCGGAGCTGGCCAGCCGCGACCACGTGCGCAAGCTGCTGCCGCTGATCCGCCAGACCCTGGCCGAGGCCGGCCTGCAGGTGCGCGACCTGGACGGGGTGGCCTACACCGCCGGCCCGGGCCTGGTCGGCGCGCTGCTGGTCGGCGCCGGCGTGGCCCGCGCCCTGGCCTGGGCGCTGGAGGTGCCGGCGATCGGCGTGCACCACATGGAAGGCCACCTGCTGGCGCCGCTGATGGAGGATCCGGACCCGGTGCACGGGGTGCCGGCGCCGCCGTTCGTGGCGCTGCTGGTGTCCGGCGGCCACACCCAGTTGATCGCGGTGGAGGCCATCGGCCGCTACCGCCTGCTCGGCGAGACCCTGGACGATGCGGCCGGCGAGGCCTTCGACAAGACCGCCAAGCTGATGGGGCTGCCGTATCCAGGCGGCCCGCAACTGGCGGCGCTGGCCACCCAGGGCACCCCGGGACGGTTCCGCTTCGCCCGGCCGATGACCGACCGGCCCGGCCTGGACTTCAGCTTTTCCGGGCTCAAGACCCAGGTGCTGCTGGCCTGGCGCGACAGCGACCAGTCCGAGGCGGTGCGCGCCGACATCGCCCGCGGTTTCGAGGATGCGGTGGTGGACACGCTGGCGATCAAGTGCGAGCGCGCGCTGGAGGCGGCCGGCAGCGACACCATCGTGGTGGCCGGCGGCGTCGGCGCCAATCTGCGCCTGCGCGCCAAGCTGCAGGCGATGGCGCAGGCGCGCGGCGGCCGCGCCTGCTTCCCGCGCCCGGCGCTGTGCACCGACAACGGCGCGATGATCGCCTTCGCCGGCGCCCTGCGCCTGCAGGCCGGGCTGCACGACGCCGCATCCGCGGTGCAGGTGACGCCGCGCTGGGACATGGCGACGTTGCCGCCGCTTGCGGCGGCGGCGCGGGATTCGGGAGTGGGGATTGGGGATTCGTAAAGCGGCTCACGCGCCGCTTTTGCCGTTGCTCTTACCATTCCCCAATCTCGAATCCCGAATCCCCGCCCCCAATGGATAAAGTCTTCATCGAAGGTCTGGAAATCGACGCGCTGATCGGCATCTACGATTGGGAGCGGCGGATCCGGCAGACGCTGCGCTTCGATCTGGAAATGGGCTTCGACAACCGCAAGCCCGCGGCCAGCGACGACATCGCCGATACGCTCAACTACAAGGCGGTGAGCAAGCGCCTGGTGCAACTGGTCGAGCAGTCCGGCTACGGCCTGGTCGAGACCCTGGCCGAGCGTTGCGCGGCGGCGGTGCTGGACGAGTTCGACGTGCAGTGGCTGCGGCTGAAGCTGAGCAAGCCGGGCGCGGTGCGCGGGGCACAGGCGGTGGGGGTCATCATCGAGCGCAGCCGCGCATGAGGGTGCAGGCGTTGCCGCCGTTCGCCAGCGCCGCGCCGACGGCGGCGCCCGGCGCGAACTTCTTCGCCCACCTGCAGCACACGCTGGCGCCGTACCCCTGGGCCTACGACGCGATGGTGATCGCGGCGCTGCTGCTGGCGGCGTGGCTGGCCAACTGGGTGACCAAGCGCATCCTGCTGCGCGGGCTGCGGCGGGCGCTGCGCGCCACCGTGCTCAGCGACAAGGAAGTGAAGCTGAGCGTGATCCCGCGTCTGGCCAACGTGATCCCGGCATTGGTGCTGTCGCTGGGCATCGGCGCGGTGCCGCACCTGCCGGCGGTGATGGTCAGCGTGGTGCGCAACGTCTGCGCCGCCTTCATCGTGCTGACCGTGGCGCTGGCGGTGTCGCGCATGCTGGATCTGCTCAACCACGTCTACGAGCGGCGCCCGGATGCGCACAACAAGCCGATCAAGGGCTACATGCAGTTGCTCAAGATCGTGCTCGGCGTGGTCGCGGCGGTACTGATGGTGTCGGTGCTGGTGGACAAGTCGCCGGTGATCCTGCTGTCGGGCGTGGGCGCGATGATGGCGGTGCTGATCCTGGTGTTCCAGGACACCCTGCTGTCGCTGGTGGCCAGCGTCACCATCAGTTCCAACGACATGGTCCGTGTCGGTGACTGGATCGAGATGCCGCAGCAGAACGCCGACGGCGACGTGATCGATATCGCGCTGCATACGGTCAAGGTCCAGAACTGGGACAAGACCATCACCACCATCCCGACCAAGAAGCTGATCAGCGACTCGTTCAAGAACTGGCGCGGGATGAGCGAGTCCGGTGGGCGCCGGATCAAGCGCGCGCTGTACCTGGACCAGCACAGCGTGCGCTTCCTCGACGCCGCCGAGATCGAGCAGATGCGGCAGTTGACCGTGCTGCGCGAGTACATCGACCGCAAGCGCGACGAGATCGGCGCCTGGAACGGGGCGCTGGCCGAGCGTGGGGTGGCGCCGATCAACGGCCGCCGGATCACCAACCTCGGCACCTTCCGCGCCTACGTCGAGCACTACCTGCGCGCCAGCCCGCACGTGCGCCAGGACATGACCCTGCTGGTGCGGCAACTGGAGCCCGGCGCCAACGGCCTGCCGCTGGAGCTGTACTGCTTCGCCAACGACACCCGCTGGGCGATGTACGAGCAGATCCAGGCGGACCTGTTCGATCACCTGCTGGCGATCCTGCCCAACTTCGACCTGCGCGTGTTCCAGGCCTCCAGCGACGCCATGTTCATGGACAGCGCACGCATCCGCCGCGCCCCGGACGCCGTGCCGCCGCCGTCCGCTTGACGGCCGTCACGTCTGCGGGCATGTTGCGGGACAACATGCCGGCGCTTCTCGCCGCCGGCCCGCAGCAACAAGGGGCGCGATGGACTGGAGCAAGTACCGCACGGCCACCTTCGACGAGCTGATCCAGTCCGGTGGGCGGCCACGTCCGGCTGCGCGCCGGGTCATCGAGTACCTGTCCAGCCTCAGTGGACGCGAATTGTCCGAGCGCCAGCTCGCCGCCGACGTCGCCGCGCGGGTCATGGGCATCACCTTCACCGTCTACTCCGACGGCCGCAACGTCGACCGCACGCTGCCGTTCGACCTGATCCCGCGGGTGATCCCGCTGCACGAATGGCAGCGCACCGAGGCCGGGCTGAAGCAGCGCATGCGCGCGCTCAACCTGTTCATCGGCGACATCTACGGCGCCCAGCGCATCGTCAAGGACAAGGTGTTCCCGGCGATGCTGCTGGAGCACTCGGTGAACTTCCGCCCGCAGTGCGTGGGCATCACGCCGGCGCTGGGGGTGTGGGCGCACGTGTGCGGCTCGGACCTGGTGCGCGACGCCGACGGCACCCTGTACGCGCTGGAGGACAACCTGCGCATCCCCAGCGGCGTGTCGTACATGCTCGAGAACCGCATGGTCGCCAAGCGGGTGTTCCCGGAACTGTTCGAGACCAGCGCGATCCTGCCGGTGGACGACTACCCGGCGCAGCTGTACGACACCCTGGCGGCGCTGTCGCCGCGTCCGGGCGACCAGCCGGTGATCGCGCTGCTGACTCCGGGCATCTTCAACAGCGCCTATTTCGAACACGCCTACCTGGCGCAGGCGATGGGCATCGAGCTGGTCGAGGGCGACGACCTGTTCGTGGCCGACGACGATTGCACCTACATGCGCACCGTGTACGGGCCGCGCCGGGTCGACGTGATCTACCGCCGGGTCGACGACCTGTTCCTGGATCCGGAGGCGTTCCGCGCCGACTCGGTGCTGGGCGTGGCCGGGCTGATCCGCAGCTGGCGCGCCGGCAAGGTGGCGCTGGCCAATGCGCCGGGCGCCGGCGTGGCCGACGACAAGGTGGTGTTCGCCTATGTGCCGAAGATGATCCGCTACTACCTGGACGAGGAGCCGATCCTGCCCAACGTGCCCAGCTACCTGTGCCATGACGACAAGGACCGCCAGTACGTGCTCGAGCATCTGGACGAGCTGGTGGTGAAGCCGGCCAACGAGTCCGGCGGCTACGGCATGCTGATCGGCCCGCGCTCGACCACGCGCCAGCGCGAGCAGTTCCGCAAGCTGATCCTGGCCGACCCGCGCAACTACATGGCGCAGCCGACCCTGGGCCTGTCCACCGCGCCGATCGTGACCGACGCCGGGCCGGCGCCGCGGCACCTGGACCTGCGCCCGTTCATCCTGTCCCGCGACGACGTCTACGTCACCACCGGCGGGCTGACCCGGGTGGCGATGGAGGAGGGCTCGCTGGTGGTCAATTCCTCGCAGGGCGGCGGCGCCAAGGACACCTGGGTGGTGGACCTGGACGAGGAACTGGACTGATGCTCTCGCGCGTTGCCGACAACCTCTACTGGTTCAGCCGCTACGTGCGCCGCGCCGAGACCACCGCGCGGCTGGTCGGCGTGGGCAGCCTGCTGCAGCTGGACCTGCCGCGCTCGGTGCGCTTCGCCTGGCGGCCGATGATCGACACGGTCGGCGCCGGCGAGATCTTCGCGCTGTGGTTCCCCAACGCCGGCGATGACGTCGGCGACGCCGACGTGGTGCGCTTCCTGCTGCTGGACGAACGCAATCCGTCCTCGCTGCGCACCTCGGTGCAGCACGCGCGCGAACTGCTGCGCGGCATCCGCGACACCCTGCCGCAGGAGATCTGGGAGGCGGTCAACGACCTGCATCTGTACATCGACGCCAACGGCGAGCGCAGCGTCGGCCGCCGTTACCGCATGGAGTTCCTGGGCCACGTCACCGACGCCTGCCTGAAGGTGTCCGGGCTGCTGACCGCCAACGTCAGCCGCGACATCGGCTTCCAGTTCCTGCGCCTGGGCACGGCGATCGAGCAGGCCGACATGACCACGCGCATCATCGATGCCGGCGCCTCGGGCCTGATCACCCCGCGCAAGGCGGACGACCGCGAGGCCTACCAGGCGATGCAGTGGATGAGCGTGCTGCGCGCGCAGGCCGCCTACCAGATGTACCGCCGGCACGTGCGGCAGCGCGTCACCGGCGAGCAGGCGCTGCGTTTCCTGCTGCAGAACAACGACTTCCCGCGCAGCGTGCAGTTCTGCCTGGTCCGCGCCCAGCACATCCTGCCGACCATGCCGCCGCGGCCGCCGGTGGAGCGCGCGCTGATGCGCATCAGCGGGCTGGTGCGCAATGCCGACCCCGCCTACCTGGCGCAGCACAACCCGGCCGGGTTCATGGACGAGATCCAGACCCACCTCGGCCACCTGCACAACGCCATCGCCGAGGCTTACTTCAGCTCCTGAGGCGCCCGGGGGGCGCCGCCGGGCCTGAGGCCGGCGGCCCGGCGTGGCCCTTGCCAGCCGGGGCCTTTCTATGCCTAGCCCACCATCGCCTTCCCTAGGCGGTGCACGTGCGTAGGCGTATGGTACGCGGCGGCCGCGCCGGACCCGGCCGGTAGACAGTTTTATGAATAGGCGATTCCTGTGCCGGAACTTGCCCCATCGACTGGCCGCAGAGCTAGAATTGGCGGCTATGTAAACGTTTTCTCAAAGGACCCCATGGCTTCGGATCGTATCGAATCGCTCATCGCCCGCATGACCGTCGAGGAGAAGGTCGGCCAACTCGGCGTTTTCGCCGACATGGTGCGCCCGTTCGCCCCCGACGTGAATCCGGAAGCCAATGTCCGCAATGCCGACGAGGTGCTGCAGCAGGTGCGGTCCGGTCTGGTCGGCTCGCTGTTCAATGGCGGCGGCGCCGAGTCCGGCCGCATGATCCAGCGCGCAGCGCTGGAGAGCCGTATGGGCATTCCCGTGATCCTGGCCGCGGACGTGATCCACGGCATGCGCACGGTGTTCCCGATCCCGCTGGGCGAGTCCGCCAGCTTCGAGCCGGACCTGGCCGAGCGCACCGCGCGCGCCACCGCGATCGAGGCCACCGCCGCCGGCATCCATTGGACCTACGCGCCGGCGGTGGATATCGCCCGCGACCAGCGTTGGGGGCGCGGTGCCGAGGGCGCCGGCGAGGACGTGGTGCTGGGCTGCGCCTTTGCCGCCGCACGGGTGCGCGGCTTCCACGGGCCGGACCTGCGCGCCGACGATGCGCTGCTGGCCACGCCCAAGCACTTCGCGGCCTACGGCGCGGTCGCCGCCGGCATGGAATACGCCAGCGTCGACATCTCCCCGCAGACCCTGCGCGACGTGCACCTGCCGCCGTTCAAGGCCGCCTTCGAGGCTGGCGCGCTGAGCGTGATGACCTCCTTCAACGACATCAACGGCGTGCCGGCCAGCGCCAACCACGAACTGCTGACCGAGATCCTGCGCGGCGAATGGAAGTTCCGCGGGGTGGTGGTCTCGGACTACACCGCCGACATGGAGCTGATCGCGCACGGCTATGCCGCCGACGAGCGCGACGCGACCAAGAAGGCGTTCCTGGCCGGCATGGACATGAGCATGCAGAGCGGCTTCTACGCCGCGCACCTGCCATCGCTGGTCGAGGATGGCGAGGTGCCGATGGCGCTGCTGGATGCGTCGGTGCGCCGCGTGCTGGAACTGAAGGAGGCGATCGGCCTGCTCGACGATCCGTACCGCTCGCTGGATCCGGCGCGCGAGGCCGACCAGTCGCATATCGCCGCGCACGATGCGCTGGCGCGCGAGGCGGCACGGCGCTCGATCGTGCTGCTGAAGAACGACGGCCCGGTGCTGCCGCTGCGCAAGCAGGGGCAGAAGATCGCGCTGATCGGCCCGTTCGTGCAGGACCGCGACAACATCGAGGGCTGCTGGACCCTGTTCGGCGACAAGAGCCGCTACGTGACCCTGGAAGCCGGCGTGCGCGCCGCGCTGGACGACGCGCAGGCGTTGACCGTGGTGCCCGGCTGCGCGCTGGAAGCGCCGCTGGACGGCGGCATCGAGGCGGCCGTTGCCGCCGCGCGCGCCGCCGACGTGGTGGTGCTGGCCCTGGGCGAGCCGCAGCGCTACAGCGGCGAGGCGCAGTCGCGCACGCAGATCGTGCTGCCGCCGGCGCAGCAGGCGCTGGCCGAGGCGGTCGCCGCCACCGGCACGCCGCTGGTGGTGCTGCTGCGCAACGGCCGCGCGCTGGCGCTGCAGGGCGCGGTGCGCGACGCCGCGGCGATCGCGGTGACCTGGTACCTGGGCACGCAGACCGGCCCGGCGGTGGCCGACGTGCTGTTCGGCGACTACAACCCGTCCGCGCGCCTGCCGGTGAGTTTCCCGCTCGACGCCGGGCAGCAGCCGTACTTCTACAACCACCCGCGCACCGGCCGGCCGGAACTGCCGACGATGAGCGAGTTCAAGTCGCGCTGGCGCGAGGTGCCGAACGCGCCGCTGTATCCGTTCGGCCATGGCATCGGCTATACGCAGTTCGCCTACGGCGCGCCGCAGCTCGACCGCACCCAGGTCGGCTGGGACGATACCCTGACCGTGACCACCCGCATCGACAACGTCGGCGAGCGCGAGGGCGAGGAAGTGGTGCAGCTGTACATCCACGATCGCGTCGCCAGCCGGGTGCGCCCGGTGCGCGAGTTGAAGGCGTTCCGCAAGGTGCGGCTGGCGGCAGGCGAGGGCATGGAGGTCAGCTTCACTCTCGACCGCCACGCGCTGGCCTTCACCGGCCGCGACGGGCAGTGCGCGGCCGAGCCGGGCCTGTTCGACCTGTGGGTGTGCGCGTCGGCGGCCAGCGGCGAGCCGGTCGCGTTCGAGCTGCTGCCGCAGGCCTGAGCGCCGCGGCGCGGGAGTGCGGCAAGTCCTGCCGCCGCCGCGTCGATGGACGTGAATACGCGACGTGTCTACCGGACCCGTCGCCGTGACGTGACCGCGGCCACGCCCTGGCCGCGGCATGCTTGCCGTGCACGCGGCGTCTGCTAGGTTCGGGATTCGACCCCAACCGATAGGTGCACGTCATGCAACGTACTCCCCTGGGTTTGGCTTGCGCGCTGGCCATGGGCCTGGCGATCTCGGCGGCACACGCCGCACCCGCCGACAAAGCGGCCGAGCGGCGCGGCGACTGGCCGTTCTCGGCGACACCGGTCGCTACTTTCAACGAACCGTGGGCGATGAGCTTCCTGCCCGACGGCACCGCCTTGGTCAGCGAGAAGGGCGGCACGCTCAAGCGCATCGACCCGGCCAGCGGCCACACTGGCACGATCAGCGGCGTCCCGGCGGTGGCCTATGGCGGCCAGGGCGGCCTGGGCGATGTGCTGCCGCATCCGGGCTTCGCCAAGAACGGCTGGGTCTACCTGAGCTACGCCGAACCCGGCAGCGGCGACACCCGCGGCGCGGCGGTGATGCGCGCCAAGCTGACGTTGGACACCAGCGGCGGCGGCACCCTGTCGCAGCAGCAGGTGATCTGGCGGCAGCAGCCCAAGGTGTCCGGCAACGGCCACTTCGGCCACCGGCTGGCGTTCGGCCCCGACGGCAAGCTGTGGATCAGCTCCAGCGAGCGGCAGAAGTTCGATCCGGCGCAGGACATGAGCGGCAACCTGGGCAAGATCGTGCGCCTCAACGACGACGGCAGCGTGCCGGCCGACAACCCGTTCGCCAACCGCGGCGGCGTCGCCGCGCAGGTCTGGTCGCTCGGCCACCGCAATGTGCTCGGCCTGGCCTTCGACGCCAATGGCCGGTTGTGGGAGCACGAAATGGGTCCGGCTGGCGGCGACGAACTCAATCTGATCCAGCGCGGCGCCAACTACGGCTACCCGCTCGTGTCCAATGGCGACCATTACGACGGCCGCCCGATCCCCGATCACAGCACGCGCCCGGAATTCGCCGCGCCCAAGGTGAGTTGGACGCCGGTGATCTCGCCGGCCGGCTTCGTCATCTACAACGGCAGCCGCTTCCCGCAATGGCGCGGCAACGGCTTCATCGGCGGGCTGTCCTCGCAGTCGCTGGTCCGGATCGAGTTCAACGGCGAGACCGCACGCGAGGCGGCGCGCTACGACATGGGCCAGCGCATCCGCGAAGTGGAGCAGGGGCCGGATGGTGCGCTGTGGCTGCTCGAGGATGGCGCTGGTGGACGCTTGCTGAAGTTGCAGCCGCTGGAGAGTTGAGACGCACGCGCCAGGCAGCGGCGGTTGCGTCGCTGCCTGGCGAGCAGCATTTGTGCGCGTTGACGATGGTGCGATCCCATGCGGTGTGGGTGGGCGTGCAACGTCACCCAGAAAGCAACACGGTTGTTCGATCTCTCGCAGGCAATGGTGCGGCCGACGGCCCTCTGTTCCGGCAGTCATTTACGAGAGACCGGGTGCGCGAGTGCAACAAAAACGCGACGCCCAAAAACGCGACGCCCATGCGTCGTAGGAGCGGCTTTAGCCGCGGCAGGTTTTCTCGGGAAGGCCTGTCGCGGCTAAAGCCGCTCCTGCAAGTTCTGATAATTGCGCGCCTGTGTTAGAGGCCGCCCGCCTTTTTTTGCGGACCACGTGCTCCGCGCCGCCGATGTGCTGACAAGCCGGAGCAACTCAAGCTAGGCCGCAATTCGTCGCCACATTCCCGGATGCAGGCATTGCATCCACGACAGCGTCGTAGGAGCGGCTTCAGCCGCGACGGTCTGATGGTCGATGCCACCTGCCGGTCGCAGCTGAAGCCGCTCCTACGCTGTTTTTCCTGCGGTCATCGGATAACGCGGAAAGCCGGCGTCATTCTCCGTTGCCAGCGCGCTCCCAGGCGCGCCGCACCGCGTGGCGGGCCTTGCTCCAGCTCAGCGTCTGCGAGCCCTTGTTCTGGTCCCAGTCGC
This sequence comes from Xanthomonas sp. 3498, assembly GCF_014199795.1. Taxonomy (NCBI): domain Bacteria; kingdom Pseudomonadati; phylum Pseudomonadota; class Gammaproteobacteria; order Lysobacterales; family Lysobacteraceae; genus Xanthomonas; species Xanthomonas sp. 3498. The sequence goes on along the minus strand of NZ_JACHOH010000001.1, from coordinate 1,200,429 downwards.
GGTGCAGTTCCGCTTCCACCTGTTCGTAGGCGCGGTTGAAGTCGCGGATGCGCGCCTCGTGGCCGGCGTGGTAGGCGGGCTCGTAGTCTTCGAATCGCTCGCCTTCGCTGTAGTAGGGCTCGTCGGCGAAGCGATCGCGCCAGTACTGCGAGATAGTGCTGCGATCCTCGTCGTTGGGCGCGCGGCCGGGAATCTGATACGGAACGCTCATCGTGGGTCTCCGTTGCTGTGAATGCGCTCCACGCTAGCCAGGCGGCCGTTAATCCGGTCCCTGCGCGGCGTGATCGCGATATGAAACATTCATGCCTTCTGGCAGGCTGCGCCGGCGCGCCCGGTGGCTTACGATCCGCCGCTACCTCCCTCTCTTCCGGCAAAGCCCATGGCCGCCAACGGCATCGCCTTGTTGACCCCGTACCTAGCCACGGCCGGGGTCGGCTGGCTGTATTACCGGCGCATCCGCCGCTACTTCGGCCGCCAGCCCTGGCAGCCGCGGCGCACCGGTGTGCGGCTTGGGTTCCTGCTGCTGGTCGCGGCCCTGCTGACCTGGCTGGCCGCGCACTTGCCCGCCGTGCGCCTGGGCATGGCGCTGGGCGCGGTGGGCGGCGCCGCGCTGGGCGCCTTCGCCCTGCACCACACCCGCATCGAGCTGCAGGACGGCGCGCGCTGTTACACGCCCAACCCGTGGATCGGCGCCGCGCTGAGCGTGCTGTTGCTCGGGCGCCTGGCCTGGCGCTGGGCCAGCGGCGCGTTCTCCGGCGGCAGCGCGCAGACCCTGCAGAACGCCAGTCCGCTGACCATGAGCATCGCCGCGGCGCTGATCGCCTATGGGTTGGTCTACGCCGCCGGCCTGTTGGTGCGCATGCGGTCGCTACCGCCGGTCTGATGAGGGGCGCGCCCACCGATGACGACGCGATGGCAGTCTTCTCGCGGCGTTTAGGTCTCGCAGACCATCCAGCGCAACGACCTGTGCAGCATCGAGGTCTCGCGCAATGTACCCAGCCGCCGGTGTGGCCTCAGTGCGCGGCAGCCGCCGCTTCGTAGGGCAGTGCCGTGGTGCCGGCCGCCTGCAGCGGCGCATCGGCGGCATCCAACTGTTCCGGCTCGCCTTCGATCACCACGAGGATGCGCCCGGCTTCGATCTCCTCTTCGAAGTTGCGCCGTACCGGGTCCGGCACGGTGGACCCGACCAGGGCCGAGGACCAACTGCCGACCAGGGCGCCGGCGATCGCCATGACCCCGGCGCCGGCCAAGGTGATGCCCAGCGGGGGCACCGCGATCGCCGCCAACCCGGCCAGCAGCCCGGCTGCACCGCCGCCGAGGGCGCCGCGCGCGGCCGCCGGCACGGTGTCGGTCTTGCCTTCCTTGCGGTCATCGGGGATGGCTTCCAGCTCGATGTCGCCGCGGGCGACCAGCGACAGGTCGTCGTTGTCGAGGCCGGCGCCGCGCGCGGCCTGCAGCGCACGGGTGGCGGTGGGCAGATCCGGAGCGCTGTAGACGCGGCGTCGTTTCATGGCGGTCGGCTCTTGCTGGCGGGCATCCAGCGTCCGGGCGCCGCGGTTATCCGCGCGTGACCTGCACGCAAGGCGGCGTGAAGGCGTTCACGCCGCGTCCTTGCGCGGGAATCGATAGAACAGCGCACCGACCAGCAGCGCCACGCCCGCGGCGGCCAGGTTCTGCCAACTGGCGCTGAGCAGCAGCGCCAACGCCAGCAACAGCGCCGCCAGCGGAATCAACGGCCCGCCCGGCAGGCGCAGCGCACCGGGCCGGTCACCATAGCGCCGCGCCAGCACCAGCACCGCCGCGGCGGTGCCGATGTAGGCGAACAGGCGGGTCACCATCGACAGCAGCGCCAACTGCACGAACGACCCGGACAGGGCCAGCGCCAGCGACAGCACGCCCTGCAGCAGGATCGCCGCGGCCGGCGTGCGAAAGCGCGGATGCACCCGCGCCAGGAACGCCGGGCCGTAGCCGTCCTTGGCCAGCGCGAACAGGAAGCGCGGTCCCAGCATCACCGTATTGCTGGTGGTGCCGAGGATGGAGATGGTGGCGCCCACGGTGAGGATCAGCGCCAGCGCCTCGCCGCCGAAGCCGCTGGCGGCATCGGCCAGCGGCGTCGCCGACTGCGCCACGTTGGGCAGCGTGCCCTGCGCCACCACCTGCACCGCGGCATAGATCAGGGTGACGGTGACGATCATGGTGATCAGTGCGAACGGCACGTCGCGGCGCGGATTGCGGTACTCGCCGGCGGCGGCCGGGATGTTCTCGAACCCGGCGTAGGCGAACAGCAGCAACAAGGCTGCCTCGCCCAGATTGCCGACATCGCGCGGGTCCGGGGTCTTGCCCGAGAACGCCCACGACCAGTCCACGTAGAACACGCCGATCGCCACGAACAGCAGCAGCGGCACCAGCTTACCGATCACCAGCGCCACGCCGGTGCGCGCGGCCGACTTCACCCCGATCACGTTGATCGCGGTGAGCAGACCGAGCGAGCCGACCACGATGGCCAGGCGTGCGCCGCCACTGGCCGCGGCCGGCCAGAAGCGCACCACCGCATCGGCCAGGCCGTTGCTCAGCGCGGCCGCCGAACTGATCCGGGTCAGCCAGATCATCCAGCCGATCTCGAAGCCGGCGAAACGGCCGAATGCCTCGCGCGCATACAGATAGCTGCCGCCGGGTTCGTCGAAGTAGCTGGCGGCCTGCGCGTAGCACAGCACCAACAGCGCCACCGCCACGCCGGCCAGCAGCACCGCCCACAGGCTCAGCGGCCCGAGCAGGGCAGCGGTGGCCGCCGGCAGCAGGTAGATGCCGCTGCCGATCACGTCGTTGATCGACAACCCGACGATCTGCCAACGGCTGACCGCACGCACCAGCCCGGGCGCGGGCGCCTGGCTCACGGTGCCGGCTCCACGGCCGGCAGCGCCCAGTCGGCCTGCAGGCGTTGGTAGGCACTGCGCGGCAGCAGCACGAACAGCGGCGCGGCGGACGGCTGCAGCCACGCCAGCAGCCGCTGCATGTCGGCCGGCTGCATCGCGGTGCAGCCGGCGGTGGGGGCGCCCGGGGCGCGCCACAGGTGGGCGAAGATGCAGCTGCCGGCGCCGGGCGTGGCCTGCGCGTTGTGCTGGATCACGAAGCCTTCGCGATAACGCTGGTCGCCGTCGTGTTGGAGGTCCAGGCGCATGGGTTCGGTGGACCCGGCGACCGCGGCGCTGCCGACGTCCTTGGCATCGACGATGCGGTTGTACAGCGGCGAGTCCGGCACATCGATGCAGTAGTTGCTCTGCTGCATCGCTTGGTAGGGCATGGCGCTGTCGATACGCGGCGCGTAGCCGAAGGCCTCGCCGATGGTGAACACCCCGGCCGGGCTGCGGCCGTCGCCTTCGCGCTTCTGCGGACCATCCGCTTGTGCCGGATGCAGGCCCAGGCCCCAGGCGCTGCCGTGGCGGCCGAGGCTCACGTCGAAGGCCTGCCCGTGCGCGTGCCACCCGTGCGCGTCTCGCTCGAATGCCTGCAGCCGCCCCTGCGGGCTGTCCCAGTCCGGCGCCAGTACCAGGATCAGTTGCTGCGCGCGCTGCAACGCGGGCACGGCGCCGTTATCGGCGGCCACGCCCGGCGCGGCGATCAGGAGGCACAGCAGGGCCAGGCCGATGCGCCAGGCGCGGTGGCGGCCGGCGTGCAGTGGCGTGGCAGGGGACCGATGGCGCAGGGGCATGGGCATCTCCGGTGGCAGCATGGGCGGGTGGGCGCGCCATGGGTGAACGGTAGCGCAGTTACGAGGCGGATGGCGCGCGCTGGTGCCGCTCGCTTGCCGGCAATTCGGCCGATGTAGTGGATGGCGGGTGGTGTATGTGCAGGTGAAGTGTGGGCAGTGGTAGCGGTGTTGTGTCGTGGGTGCCCATGCCGCACCAGGGCAAGCTGATCCATGCCGTTGCCGTTGCCGTTGCCGTTGCTCCTGCTTTTGCTGTTGCTGTTGCTCTGGCTTTTGACTTGCCGGGTTCCCTTCCGAAGCGGCGAACCAGGCGGGAAAAACCCGAAGGGCGGCGCACATGGACGTGCGCCGTCCGCGGCAGGGGCAGGATGCCCCTTCCGCGGATCCCGTCTGGTTCGCGGACCCGGAGCGCGCAGCACGGAGGGCGCGTAGGCAGGGCGCGCTTTCTTTTGGTTACCTTTTCTTTGCGCGAGCAAAGAAAAGTAACTCGCCCGAAAGGGCGAAAGCCTTTGCTGTTGCTTCAAGCTTGAGTCGGATGAGAAAGACTGTAGGAGCGGCTTTAGCCGCGACCGACGTGATCGATAATCCCTGGCGCCGCTCAAGTCGCTCCTGCAATCCAGCTGCGGCAGCAGCAAGAGCAAGAGCAAGAGCAAAGCTTTCGCCTGGCGGCGAGTTACTTTTCTTTGCTTGTGCAAAGAAAAGTAACCAAAAGAAAGCACACCCTGCCTCGCGCCCTCCGCGCTAACGCGCTCCGGGTCCGCGTCCATCCCGGGGATCCGCGGAAGGGGCATCCTGCCCCTGCCGCGGACGGCGCACGTCCTTGTGCGCCGCCCCTTCGAGGTTTTTCCCCGGGATGGCCGCCGCTTCGGAAGGGGGACCCGGTAAGTCAAAAGCCAGAACAACAGCAACATCAACAGCAGAAGCAACGGCAACGTCAACAGCCGAAGCGATACCTGCGACAGCACCAATAACAACGCCAGCGCGCCGGCCTCACGGCTCGCCCGATGGCACGCGAACCGCCAGCGGCCGCGAGACGGAGTCGCGCGTGACCAGGCGGTGCGGCACCACGTGATTGACCCTGAGGCGCTCCGCGCCAGCGGCCTGCCGGATCTCCCGCAGCAGCAGGTCGATCGCCGTGTCGGTCATGTCCGCCACCGGTTGATGGATGGTGGTCAGCTCCGGCCACACCATCGTCGCCGCCGACGTATCGTCGAACCCCACCACCGACAGATCCTCGGGTACCTTCAGGCGGCGACGGTGCGCCACCGACACCACGGCCGAGGCCATGTCGTCGTTGCTCGCGAAAATCGCGCTCGGGCGCGCCTGCAAGGCCAACAACCGTTCGGCCGCCTCCAGGCCGGCGCGATAGGTGAAGTCGCCCGGCTGCACCAGCGCGGCGTCGTAGCCGATGCCGGCATCGGCCAGGGCATCCCGGTAGCCCTGCCAGCGGTGCGCACTGGCGGTCTGGTTCGGGTCGCCGGTGATGTAGCCGATGCGGGTATGCCCGTGCGCGATCAGGTGCGACACCAGGTCATGGCTGGCGCGGCGGTCGTCGATGCGCACGCAGGAAATCCTGTCGCTGAACCGGCCGGACGCGATGGAGACGACGGGAATCCCGGCGTCGGCGAACACGGCGACGATGGCCTTCGATTCGCACAACGGTGCCGGGAGAAGCACGCCCGCCACGCTGGTGCAGAGCGTGTGCGCGGCGGCGCGGCGTGCACGCGGACCCAACCCATCCCAGGTGGCGATCACCAACTGCGCCGCCGCGCGGGTGGATCCGCGCAGCGCGCCGACCAGCAGTTCGCGCAGATAGCTGGAACTGGGATTGGTGTAGATCAACGCGATGCAGGTGTGCTGCGCCGCGGCGAGGGCGCTGGCGGCCGGGTTGGGCCGGTAATCCAGGGCGCGCACGCTGCGCATCACCCGCTCGCGCGTGCTCTCGCGTACGCCGGCATGGCCATGGGTGACGCGCGAGACGGTCATCGGCGAGACGCCCGCATGCGCCGCGACGTCGTCGATGGTGATGGCGCTCCCTCTTCGACGCGTCGTTTTGGAGGTGCTCTTCAAGGAATGCGGTCCTTTGTTGCGACGCATGATGACAAGCGATATCCCAGGTGCGTAGTCTGCGCTCGACGCGATGATAGCGCTATCAATCAGCGGCAGTCGGGCTCGGGGGGAGCCTTTATCGCGCGTCGTCTGGCAATCCTGAAACGGAGTTTTGAGTCGCAGCGAACGCACAGCGCGCTGCGATGTTCGGCGTGGAAGACGGGCATCGCCCGTGCGTGCCTCTTGGGGGAGGGGCGATACATCCATCGATCGCATGTCAGAGGGGAGAGTCATGAGCGCTTCTATGTTCCGTCGTAGCCCAGACCTGGGGGCTCGTCCATGAGCCGCACGCTGGCGAAGTTCAAATCCAGGGCCATGTTCACCTTCGTCGGTGGCGTCCTGGTCATCAATCCCGCATTCGCGCAGGACGCGTCGACGCCGGCACCGGCGGCAGAGCAACAGGCGCAGAGCAGCCCGACGCAGCTGGACACCGTGCAGGTCACCGGCCTGCGCAACAGCCTCAGCCAGGCGATGGACATCAAGCGCGATTCCGCGGGTGTGGTGGATGCCATCAGTGCCGAGGACATCGGCAAGTTCCCCGACACCAACCTGGCCGAGTCGCTGCAGCGCATCACCGGCATCTCCATCGAGCGACGCGACGGCGAAGGCGCACAGGTCACCGCGCGCGGCTTCGGCCCGCAGTTCAACATGGTGACGCTCAACGGGCGGCAGATGCCTGGCGCCGATGCGTTCGGCGCTGCCGGGCAGGTCGCCATTGGCGGTGTCGACGGCGGCACCCGCGCCTTCAACTTCGCCCAGCTCGCCGCCGAAGCGATCAATGGCATCGAGGTCTACAAGACCAGCCAGGCCAACATGCCCAGCGGCGGCATCGGTGCCACCATCAACATCCTGACTGCGCGCCCGTTCGACCACCAGGGCATCGTCGCCAGCGCCGGCGCCAAGGCGGTCTCCGACCGCAGCCAGCCGTTCGACGACGACCTGACGCCCGAACTGTCCGGCATCTTCAGCTACAGCAACCCGGACAAGACCTTCGGCGTCGGCGTGAGCGCGAGCTACCAGAAGCGCAAGGGCGGCTCGGTGCAGGCCACGGAGAACTATTGGAACGTGCAGCCGTGGACCGGCTCAATGCCCGGCAACCCGACCGTGGTCAACGCGCCGCAGGCCGGTGCGCTGTACGCACGACCGAACGACTTGCGCTATGCGTTCTCCGAGTTCGAGCGCGAGCGCGTCAACGGCCAGGCGGTGCTGCAGTTCGCGCCCACCGACAGCCTGACCTTGACCCTGGACTACACCTATTCGACCAACGAGATCACCGAGAATCGTGGCGAGCAGGGCATGTGGCTGCAGAACAGCAACTACACCGATGTGACGTTCGATACCAGCGGCGCGGTGGCCGTGCCGACCTACATCCGCGAAATCGCCGGCACCAAGGATTTCGGCCTCGAGCAGCAGCGCAGCATGCAGAAGTACAAGCTGGGTTCGCTCGGTCTGAACGCGGTGTGGAACGTGACCGACCGGCTCAAGCTCAGCTTCGACGCGCACGACTCGAAGAACGAAAGCCGCCCGAACGATCCGCTGACCGGTGGCGGCTCCATCTTCATGAGCATCGCCGGCACCAACAACTGCACCTCCGGTCCGCAATGCGGCGGGTCCTGGGTGCAGGAGCTGAACTTCAACAACGGCCTGCCGATCGGCACACAGGTCTGGTATCCGAGCGACGCCGACGCCGCGGCCAGGACCAACGGCGTGGTCAACCCGGGCTTCGTGCCGGGCGAGATCGGTACGCAGGTGCTGCGGGTCAACTCGCAGAGCCAGATCAGCCAGATCAAGCAGGCCCGCGTGGATGGCGAGTGGAGCTTCGACCAGGGCCGCTTCCAGTTCGGCGTGGACAGCAACAAGTCGACCACCCATCGCATCCAGGCCGCCGAGGCGTATTCCACCCTGGGCGACTGGGGCGTGGCCAATGTCGACCGGGATACCGCCGGCGGCCTGATGAACCTGATGCAGCCGGTCAACATCATCGGCCTGTTCCATGACTACGGCGGCAGCAGTTGGCCGGCATGGCGGGGCGATGCGGGCCGGCTCGCGGAATGGGCGGCCAGCCAGTACGGCGTCGGCCTGGGCGTGAGCCCGCAGCGCGCCGCCGACAACTTCGTGGAAGAGAAGACCCGCTCGGCCTATTTCCAGGTCGAGCTGGATGGCGAGCTGGCCGGCATGCGCACCAATACCCGGCTGGGCGTGCGCTACGAAACCACCGACGTGGTGTCGACCTCCGTCATCGCCACGCCCGAAGCGATCGAGTGGCAGTCCAACAACGACTTCCGCGTGGTGCTGTCCAACGAGCAGCAACCGTTCAGCGAAAAGACCAGCTACAGCTACATCCTGCCCAACCTCGATTTCAGCATCGATCTCAGCGAGACGCTGAAGGGGCGCGTCTCGTTCGGCAAGAGCATCGCGCGTGCGCCGATCGGCAACCTCTATGCCGGTCCCGGGGCACAGCAGCCATTCGGTTCGGTGCTGATCGATCCGTCCTCGCGGGCCAGCGGCACCGCACAGAACCCGTCGTTGAAGCCGCTGGAATCCGACAACCTCGACCTGGCGCTGGAGTGGTACTTCGCCGACGCGAGCTATCTGTCGGTGACGTACTGGAACAAGTCGGTCAACAATTTCGTCGGCAATACCGTGGTGCAGGAGACGCTGTACGGCCTGCGCGATCCGACCTCCGGTCCGGACGCGAGGACCGCCCTGGGGTTCCTCACCAGCGGTGCCTGCCTTGCCCAGGTCGGCCCGGCCAATGCGGCGGCCTGCTCGGCCAACGATACGTCGTTGTTCACTGCGCTGGCCTTGCTGCGCAACAACCCGGCCGGCCTGGCCGCCTACAACGGCACCGGCGCGCAGGTGCTGGCGACCGAAGCGGCCTACGATCTCTACGGCGAGGCCGACGATCCGTTGTACGAGTTCAACGTCAACCGCCCGATCAACCAGAACCAGGCCAAGCTGCATGGCTGGGAACTCGGCGGGCAGTACTTCCTCGGCGACACCGGGTTCGGCATCCTCGCCAACTACACCATCGTCAAAGGTGACGTCGGCTACGACAATGCCGGCGACCCCAGCATCGACCAGTTCGCGCTCACCGGCCTGAGCGACACCGCCAATGCGGTGCTGATGTACGAAAAGTACGGCTGGTCGGTGCGCCTGGCCTGGAACTGGCGCGACCAGTACCTGATCCTGGCCAACCAGGGCACCAGCCGCAATCCGTACTATGTGGAACCGTACGAACAGTGGGACCTCAGCGTGAACTACACGTTGAACGACAACTGGTCGTTCGGGCTGGAGGCGATCAACCTGACCGGCGAGGACGTGCGCTGGCGCTCGCGCACCTCGCAGATGATCGTCAAGCTGGCCGACCAGAGTCCGCGTTACATGCTGGGCGTTCGCTACAAGTTCTGAGGAAGGCGGAGAGGATCTCTTCGCATGTCGTCACGGGCGCCGCCGCGGTTGCGGCGGTGTCCCGTGCCAGGCTCCACCGGGAGTGCGCACCACCATGCCGCGTTACGAAATGCTCAACAACATCGCCCACCGCGACCTGCGCGTGGCCACCGACTTCGGCCCCGAGTTCGGCGATGCGGTGGGCATGCTGCCGGCCTACCCGAGCGAGTTCGCCGAGTTGCAGCGCGAGTATCCGATCTTCCTGCGCAAGGATCCGGCGACCGGCGCGTGGCAGTCCGTGGCGTTGCTGGGGTTCGAGCAGCACGAGAACCTGTTCCTGCACGAGCGGCGCTGGACGGCGTCCTATCTGCCCGGGGCGGCGGCCAAGGGGCCGTTCCTCATCGGGTTCCAGGAGCAGCGGATCGATGGCGTGCTCAGCCAGGAAGCGGTCCTGCACGTGGACATGGAGCATCCGCGGGTGACCGCGATGCAGGGCGAGCCGGTGTTCCTGCCGCAGGGCGGCAACACGCCCTATCTCGACCACATCGCCGGGGTGCTGCGCGGCATCCATGAGGGCCATGCGTTCGGCGCGGACATGTTCGCCGCGCTCGATGCACAGGGGTTGATCCAGCCCGTCGCGCTCGACGTGCAACTCGATGCGCAGCATCGGGTCGGCGTCAACGGCCTGCATGCGATCGACCGCGAACGCCTGGCCGGGCTGGACGGTCCTGCGCTGGCCGCGCTCAACCGCGCCGGCTATCTGGAGGGCGCGTACCTGATGCTGGCTTCGCTGCACAACATGCGCCGCCTGATCGCCGAGAAACAGCGACGCCTGCGCCTGCAGGATGCCGCCGTCACCGCAGGTAGGAACTGAGCGGTGCCGGACGGCGCGGCCATGCGGACACTGGAGGGCGTGCAGCCCACGGCCCTGCCATTGCAGGCGCTGGTGGCGGCCGGGGAGCCGGTGGTCTTGCGCGGCATCGCGCGCGACTGGGGCTTGGTCCAGGCCGGCTTGCGCTCCACGCAGGACGCATTGGCCTACCTGCGCGGTTTCGATGCGGGCGTGCCGGTTCCGTACTCCTTCGGCGAACCCGGGATCGAGGGGCGCCCGTTCTACAACGCGGACTTCACCCAGTTGAATTTCGAGGTCCGGCGCGGACCGCTGACGCAGGTGCTGGATGCGATCGCCGCCACCCTCGAGGACCTGCGGCCGCCCACCTACTATGTCGCATCGCTGCCGATCGAGCGGGCGCTGCCGGGGTTCGCGCAGGTCAACGACGCCGGCCTGGCCGGGCAGGGCATCGATGCGCCGGCCAGCATCTGGATCGGCAACCGCGTCACCGCCTCCTGCCATTTCGACACGCCGGACAACCTCGCCTGCTGTGCCGTGGGCCGACGCCGCGTCACCCTGTTTCCGCCCGAGCAGATCGACAACCTGTATCCGGGACCGCTGGAACCGACGCCGGGCGGCCAGGTGGTCAGCGTGGTGGATGTCGATCGCCCCGACTTCGCGCGTTATCCGCGTTTCCGCGATGCCCTCGCCAGCGCGCAGCACGTCGAGCTGGAGCCGGGCGATGCGCTGTTCATCCCGAGCATGTGGTGGCACCACGTGCGCAGCCTGGCGCCGTTCAACGTGCTGGTGAACTACTGGTGGCGCAGCGCGCCGGCCTTTCTGCCCTCGCCGCTGACGGCGCTGCAGCACGCGATGTGGGCGCTGCGCGATCTGCCGGCACGCGAGAAGCAGGCCTGGGCGAAGCTCTTCGACTACTACGTGTTCGGTCCCGGCGAACGTGCAGGCCAGCATCTGCCCGAGGCCGCCCGGGGCGAGCTGGCCCCGTTCGACGAGGCACGGGCGCGCCGCACGCGCGCGCAGTTGCTGGCACGGCTCAATCGCTGATGGGAGCATCGACTTGACTCTCGCCACCACCATGGACGGGCGCATCCGCAAGGTCGTCATCGCCGGCGGCGGCACCGCTGGCTGGCTGGCCGGCTGCGCGCTGGCCCACCAGTTTCGCGATCGCCTGGACATCACCCTGGTGGAGTCCGAGCAGATCGGCACGGTGGGCGTCGGCGAGTCGACCGTGCCGCCGATCCGCACCTTCCACCGCTTCCTGCAGATCGACGAGCAGGAGTTCCTGCGTGCCGTGGCCGGCACGTTCAAGCTGTCGATCTCGTTCGAGCATTGGCGCCGCCCCGGCGATCGCTTCATCCATCCGTTCGGCACCATCGGACAGGGCACCTGGGCCACGCCGTTCCATCATTTCTGGCTGGACAGCCTGCGCCGGGGTATGCCGTCGGACCTTGGCGATTTCTGCCTGGAAAGCATCGCCTCGCGCGGCGACAAGTTCGCGCTGGACACCCAGCCGCAGGTCAGTTACGCCTACCACTTCGACGCCGCGCTCTACGCGAAATTCCTGCGCAAGAAGGCCGAAGCGCATGGCCTGCGCCGGATCGAAGGACAGATCCGCGAGGTGCGGCAACATGCGCATGACGGCTCCGTCGCGTCGTTGCTGCTGGAAGACGGGCAGATCATCGAGGGCGACCTGTTCATCGACTGCACCGGGTTCCGTGGCCTGCTGACCGAGCAGACCCTGCACACCGGCTACGAGGACTGGCACGACTGGTTGCCCAGCGATCGCGCCGTCGCGGTGCAGACCGAGGCGGTCGCGCCGCCGGTGCCGTATACCCGTGCCATCGCGCACGAGGCCGGGTGGCGCTGGCATATCGCCCTGCAGCACCGGGTCGGCTGCGGGCTGGTGTTCTCCAGTCGCCACATGTCCGACGACGAGGCGCACGCCAAGCTGCTGCGCGACGTCGACGGCCCGCCGCTGCGGGATCCGTGGCTGGTGCCGTTCCGCAGCGGGCGCAGGTTGCAGGCATGGAACAGGAACGTGGTGGCGCTGGGCCTGGCCAGCGGCTTCATCGAGCCGCTGGAATCGACCAGCATCCACCTGACCATCAGCGCCGTGGTGCGCCTGATCCAGCTGTTTCCAAGCGAGGGCATCAGCCCAGCGCTGGTGGAGCTGTACAACACGGTCAGTCGCCAGGAGATGGAGCACGTGCGCGACTTCATCATCCTGCACTACCACGCCACCCAGCGCGACGAGCCGATGTGGAAAGCCTGCCGTGAGATGGCACTGCCCGAGTCGCTCGCGCTCCGGCTGCGCGCCTGGCGCGAACGGGCGCATGCCTGGCAGGACCCCGGCGAACTGTTCCGCGTGGATTCGTGGACCAGCGTATTGCTGGGACAGGGCATCCAGCCGGGACCGCCGCACCCGCTGGCTGCCGCCATCGACGACGCGGACCTGCGCACGCTGTTGCTGCGGATCCGCCAGCCGCTGCAGCAGGCGAGTGCCGCGATGCCGTCGCAGGCGGAGTTCATCGAACGCTATTGCAAGGCGGCGCCCGACGTCTGGCAACGGAGCGTTTCCCTGGCGTAGCAGCACATTGCTGTCGCTCAAAAATGATAGCGCTAACTATAAGGCGGTACGAAGTGGAAGAGAGGGAGTTGGTGGCCGGAATCGATGCGGGGACGCAGAGCCTGAAGGTCGTGGTCTACGACCCGGTCGGGCGCAGCGTCGTGGCCAGCAGCAATGCGCCGCTGGATCTGCATTCCGCCGCCGATGGCAGCCGTGAACAGCGGCCGGCCGACTGGGTCGCGGCCCTGCAGGCCTGCTTCCAGGCGATCGATCCTGCGCTGCGATCGCGCCTCGCCGCGCTGGCGGTCTCGGGCCAGCAGCACGGCTTCGTTCCGGTCGATGCGGCAGGCGAGGTGCTGGCACCGGCCAAGCTGTGGTGCGACACCAGCACCTCGGCCGAATGCGTGCAGATCATGGACGCGGTCGGCGGCGCGGCGCGCACCATCGCGCTGGCGGGCAACCCGATCCTCACCGGTTACACCGCCTCCAAGCTGCCCTGGACCAAGACGCACCGGCCCGAGGTCTATGCGCGGCTCGCCACCATTCTGCTGCCGCACGACTACCTCAACTTCGTGCTGACCGGCCAGCGCTTCTGCGAATACGGCGACGCATCGGGTACGGGCTGGCTGGACGTGCGCACACGCACGTGGTCGGCCGAACTGCTGCGTGCGACCGATCCGCAGCGCGATCTGGCGGACTGCCTGCCGCGCTTCGCCGCGCCGGATGCGGTGTTCGACATCGACCCGGCGGCCGCCCGCCTGCTCGGCGTGCCGACGACGCTGAAGGTCGCCGTCGGTGGCGGCGACAACATGATGGCGGCGATCGGCACCGGCTGCGTCGTGCCCGGTCGCCTGGCGATGAGCCTGGGCACCTCCGGCACCTTGTTCGCCTATTCCGACACGCCGGTGGTCGACCCGGACGGCGCGTGGGCCGCGTTCTGCTCCTCCACCGGCGGCTGGCTGCCGCTGATCTGCACGATGAACTGCACCGTGGCGACGGAACAGGTCGCCGCCGCATTCGGCTTCAGCACCCGCGATGGCGATGCGCATCTGCACGCCACCGCGCCTGGCGCCGACGGCCTGGTGATGCTGCCGTTCCTCAATGGCGAGCGCACGCCGGACCTGCCGCTGGGCAAGGGCCTGCTGGCGGGTCTGGACACGACCAACATGACCCCGGCCCACCTCTATCGCGCGGCGATGGAAGGGGCGACCTACAGCCTGAAATACGGCTTCGACGCATTCGTGCGCGCGGGCATGCAGTTCGAGCGCATCGTGCTGACCGGCGGCGGCAGCAACAGCGGCGCATGGCGGCAACTGGTGGCCGATGTGTTCGGCCTGCCGGTGGACGTGCCCACGCAACCGGAAGGCGCGGCGTTCGGTGCGGCCCTGCAGGCGCTGTGGGCCATCGGCCTGGCGCGCGGCGATGCCGCGTCCATCGCCGACATCGCGCAGCGGCATGTGGCGGTGGATCCGCAGCGGTCCGCCCGCCCCGATCCGGCGCGCACCCAGGCCTATGCCGCGGCCTATGCGCGCTTCCTGCGCCATCTCAACGCCTGCATGCCGCTGTTCCGCGGCTGATTCCCTTTTCGCACTCCCTCCCACCACGACAGGAACCCGCACCATGCACACCCAGCCCTTTATCGGCGCCAAGGAATACTTCCCCGGCATCGGCCGCATCCCCTTCGAAGGTCGCGGTTCGGACAACCCGCTCGCCTTCAAGGTCTACGACGCGAACAAGCTCGTCGGCGGCAAGACCATGCAGGAACATCTGCGCTTTGCGGTGTGCTACTGGCACACCTTCTGCAACGCCGGGCAGGATCCGTTCGGCCCGGGCACGCGCCACTTCCCGTGGGAGGTGGGCGCGCCGATGGCCAGCGCCGAGGCGAAAGTGGATGCGGCGTTCGAATTCTTCACCAAGCTCGGCGTGCCGTACTGGTGCTTCCACGACATCGACCTGGCGCCGGACGCCGACGATGCCGCGCAGTACGAGAAGAACCTCAAGCACATGGTGGGCCTGGCCAAGGCGCGCCAGGACGCGACCGGGATGAAGCTGCTGTGGGGCACGGCCAATCTGTTCTCGCATCCGCGCTACATGAACGGTGCCGCGACCAATCCGGATTTCGCCGTGGTGGCGCGGGCCGCCGTGCAGGTGAAGGCGGCGCTGGAGGCGACGGTGGAACTGGGCGGCGAGCATTACGTGTTCTGGGGCGGCCGCGAAGGCTATGCCTCGCTGGCGAACACGCAGATGCAGCGCGAACTCGACCACTTCGCGCGCTTCCTCACCATGGCGCGCGACTACGGCCGCAGCATCGGCCTGAAGGGCAACTTCCTGATCGAGCCCAAGCCGATGGAGCCGATGAAGCACCAGTACGACTTCGACAGCGCGACGGTGACGGGTTTCCTGAAGCAGCATGGGCTGGACAAGGACTTCAAGCTCAACATCGAGGCCAACCACGCCACGCTGTCCGGCCACACCTTCGAACACGACCTGCAGGTCGCCTCCGACCACGGCCTGCTGGGCAGCATCGACGCCAACCGCGGCAATGCGCAGAACGGTTGGGATACCGACCAGTTCCCGACAGACCTGTACGACACCGTGGGCGCCATGCTGGTGGTGCTGCGCCAGGGCGGCCTGGAGGGCGGCCTGAACTTCGACGCCAAGGTGCGCCGCGAGTCCACCGAGCTCGAGGATCTGTTCATCGCCCACATCGGCGGCATGGATGCGTTCGCACGCGGGCTGGAAGTCGCCCATGCGTTGCTCAACGACTCGCCCTGGGAACAGTGGCGCCAGGAGCGCTATGCCAGCTTCGACAGTGGTGCCGGCAAGGAGTTCGCGGGCGGCGCGCTCGGCCTCGCCGAGTTGGCCGCATTGGGCGCGAAGGGTGGCGAGCTACGGCAGATCAGTGGCCGGCAGGAGCGCTACGAGAACCTGATCAACCAGTACCTGCTGCGCTGAGCGCGGCGGCAAGGAGAGCGCCGTGACCGACACCCATTCCACACGCCACCACGGCGGACTGCTGGCCGCGCTGCTGCTCGCGCTTGCCGTCTGCAAGGGCGACGTCCAGGCCGCGGCGCCCGCCCGGGCGGAGGCCAGCCCCTGGCCCAACGTGACCTGGCCGCTGCCCGAGGATCCCGCGCTGGAACGGCGACTCACCGCGCTGATCGCCACCATGACGGTGGAGGAAAAGGTCGGCCAGCTGGTGCAGGGCGACATCGGCAGCCTCACCCCGGAGGACGTGCGCAAGTATCGATTGGGGTCGATCCTGGCCGGCGGCAACTCCGATCCCGGCGGCCGCTACGATGCCGCGCCGGCCGAATGGCTGGCGCTGGCCGATGCGTTCTATGCGGCGTCGATGGACACCTCCAAGGGCGGCAAGGCGATCCCGGTGCTGTTCGGCATCGACGCGGTGCACGGGCAGAGCAACATCGTCGGCGCCACGCTGTTCCCGCACAACATCGGCCTGGGCGCGACGCGTAACCCGGCGCTGCTGCGGCGGATCGGTGAAATCACCGCGCTGGAGACCCGTGCCACCGGCATGGAATGGACCTTCGCGCCGACCGTGGCGGTGCCGCAGGACGACCGCTGGGGCCGCACCTACGAGGGCTATTCCGAGTCGCCCGAGGTGGTGGCCAGCTACGCCGGGGCGATGGTCGAGGGGCTGCAGGGCAAGGTGGGATCGCCGGACTTCCTCGATGGCCGCCATGTGATCGCCTCGGTCAAGCACTTCCTGGGCGATGGTGGCACCACCGACGGCCGGGACCAGGGCGACACCAGAATCGGTGAGGCCGAACTGGTGCGCATCCATGCCGCCGGCTATCCCCCGGCGATCGCCGCGGGCGCGCAGACCGCGATGGCCTCGTTCAACAGCGTCAACGGCGAAAAGATGCATGGCCACAAGGCCTACCTGACCGACGCGCTGAAGGGACGCATGCACTTCGGCGGCTTCGTGGTCGGCGACTGGAACGGCCACGGACAGGTCAAGGGCTGCACGCCCACCGATTGCCCCGCCACCATCAACGCCGGCCTGGACATGGCCATGGCCTCGGACAGTTGGAAGGGCTTCTACACGACCACATTGGCGGCGGCGAAGAACGGCACCATTTCCCAGCAACGCCTGGACGATGCGGTACGCCGGATCCTGCGGGTCAAGATGCGGCTGGGCCTGTTCGAGGCGGGCAAGCCGTCGTCGCGCGCGGTCGGTGGCCAGTTCGCGCTGATCGGCGCCCCGGCGCATCGCGCGGTGGCGCGGCAGGCGGTGCGCGAGTCGCTGGTGCTGCTGAAGAACCAGGGCGGCGTGCTGCCGCTGTCGCCGAAGCAACGCATCCTGGTGGCCGGCGACGGTGCCAACGACGTCGGCAAGCAGGCCGGCGGCTGGACGCTGAACTGGCAGGGCACCGGCACCACCCGCAAGGACTTCCCGAACGCGGACACCATCTACGAGGGCTTCGCGCAGCAGGCCAAGGCCGCAGGCGGCGAGGCCGTGCTTTCGGTCGACGGCAGATACACGACCAAGCCGGACGTCGCGGTGGTGGTGTTCGGCGAAAACCCGTACGCGGAGTTCCAGGGCGATCGGCCGACCCTGGCCTACAAGCCGGGCGACGACACCGACCTGGCGTTGATCAAGCGGCTCAAGGCCGACGGCATTCCCGTGGTCGCGGTGTTCCTCAGCGGGCGCCCGCTGTGGGTCAACCGCGAACTCAATGCCGCCGATGCCTTCGTCGCGGCATGGCTGCCGGGTTCGGAGGGCGCCGGCATCGCCGACGTGCTGCTGCGCACTCCGCAGGGCGGCGTGCAGCACGACTTCAAGGGCAGGCTCAGCTTCAGTTGGCCGCGCACGGCCACGCAGTACGCCAACAACGTGGGGCAGAAGGGCTACGACCCGCTGTTCGCCTTCGGCTTCGGCCTGCGCTATGCCGACAACGGCGATCTGGCCAGGCTGCCCGAGGTCTCCGGCCTCACCGGCAACGAGGGCGCGGCCGGGGTGTTCTTCGTCCGCGGCGCGGCCGGCCCGGGCATGGCGCTGCGCCTGGAGGGCAGCAGCGGGCAGGGCGTGACCGTCACCCGGGTGCCGGAATCGCTCGATGGCGGCGCGCTGAAGGTCACCGGCGTGGATCACCTGGCGCAGGAAGATGGCCGCCGCCTTGCCTGGTCGGGCGGTCGCGAGGCGGTGGTGGCGCTGCAATCGCATACTCCGCTGGACCTGCAGCGCGAGAGCAACGGCGACCTGATGCTGGTGACCACGCTGCGCGTGGACGCCGCACCGCAGGGCGAGGTGTGGCTGGCGGTCGGTTGCGGCAGCGGTTGCACCGCGCGGGTCGCGATCGGGCCGACGCTGACAGCCCTGCCGGTGGGCCAATGGAAGCGCGTGGGCGTGCCGCTCAAGTGCCTGGCGGCAGCCGGTGCGGATCTGAGCAAGCTGGATCGTCCGTGGGCGTTGACCACGGCGGGCACGATGACGCTGTCGGTGTCGCGGGTCGCGCTCGGTGCATTGAACGAAGCGGAGGCCACCGTCGCATGTCCGAGCACGTGAGCATGCGACCTGCGCTAGCGGCCCTTGGGCGGGCTGGCGACCGAACCGCGCAGCACCAGCCGGTGCGGGACCACGTGGTCGCTGGACATGCGCGCGTCGTCGCGCTTGCGGCGGATGCTGCGCAGCAGGATGTCGATGGCGGCATCGGCCATCGAAGCGATCGGTTGATGGATGGTGGTGAGCTCCGGCCAGACGGTGGTGGCGGCCGAGGTGTCGTCGAAGCCCACCACCGACAGGTCGCGCGGCACTTCCAGGCCGCGCCGGTGCGCGACCGAGATCGCTGCCGCCCCCATGTCGTCGTTGCTGGCGAAGATCGCGGTCGGCGGGCGGCGGTGCGACAGCAGCTTCTCGGCGGCGGCGAGCCCGGAGCGGTAGGTGTAGTCGCCCTGCTGGACCAGGCCGGGTTCGACCTTCAGCCCGGCCTCCTGCAGGGCGGTGACGAAGCCCTCGTAGCGCCGCGCGCTGGCGCTGAGGTCCTGGCGCCCGCGGATGAAGCCGATGCGCCGGTGGCCGTGCTGAATCAGATGCTCGGCCATCTCCTTGCCGGCGTGGAAGTCGTCGATGCGCACGCAGGAGATCGCGTCGCTGAGGCGTCCGGCGGCGATCGCGACCACCGGGATGCCCGCCTTGACCAGTTCGGTCACTGCCGCCTGCGACTCGCACAGCGGCGGCGGCAGGATCACGCCATCCACGCGGCCGCCCAAGGCGCGCGCGGCCTTGCGCTCGGCGTCGGCGTCCAGGTCTTCCCAGTAGTGGATGACCAACTGGATGGCGGCGTTGGACGCGACGCGCAACAAACCGACCAGCAGTTCGCGCAGGTAGGCGCCGCTGGGGTTGGTGTAGATCAGCGCGATGCGCGTGTGCTGCGCGGCGGCCAGCGAACTGGCCGCCAGGTTGGGCGTGTAGCCCAGTTCGCGCACCGCGCGCATCACGCGCTCGCGGGTGGCATCGCGCACCTTGCCCTGGTTGATCGCGCGCGAGACGGTCATCGGCGACACCCCGGCCAAGGCCGCCACCTCGTCGATCGTGACCCCGCTGGTCTTGCGGCGGACCGATTTCTTCGGCTTGTCCAAAACGCGTTCCCTTTGTTCTTCTTGACGTTGGCGCGCCGCGGGCACGCCGTCAGCTTACAAGGTTTGCTGGCGGCGCTTGGGCGTCATGCGCATGTCATGCGGTGTCAGTGGATGGCGTGCGCTGCCATGGCGCTGATGGTCTGCACGGGCAGCGTGCGCGCGGAGGATGGCGCTGCGTTGTGGCTGCGGTATCTGCCTTCGCAAGGCGCTGCGCGCGCGGCGGAGTTGGATGAGGTAGTGGCGCCGGAGCAGACCCCGACGCAGCGTGCGGCGCGCGATGAACTGATACGCGGCCTCACCGGCCTGCTGGGCCGCGCGCCGGCGACGCGCGCGGTCGCGACCGGCGATCATGCGGTGATGCTGGGCACGCCGCAGTCGTCGCCAGCGCTTGCGCCGTTCCGGGAGGAGATCGCGTCGCTGGGCGAGGAGGGCTACCTGCTCAAGCGCGCCCGCATCGACGGGCACGCGGTGTTGCTGGTGGCCGCACGTCGCGACATCGGCGTGCTGTACGGGGTGTTCCATCTGCTGCGGCTGCTGCAGACCGGTGCGTCGCTGGACGCGCTCGAAGTGCATGAGTCGCCACGGATCCGACTGCGCGTGCTCGACCATTGGGACGACCTGGACGGCCATGTCGAGCGCGGCTATGCGGGCCGCTCGTTGTGGGACTGGCAAAGCCTGCCGGAGTGGCGCGACCCGCGTTACACGGACTATGCGCGGGCCAATGCCTCGCTGGGCATCAACGGCACGGTACTGAACAACGTCAACGCCAACGCGCAGAGCCTGGCGCCGGCCTATCTCGAC
Organism: Xanthomonas sp. 3498; assembly: GCF_014199795.1. Taxonomy (NCBI): domain Bacteria; kingdom Pseudomonadati; phylum Pseudomonadota; class Gammaproteobacteria; order Lysobacterales; family Lysobacteraceae; genus Xanthomonas; species Xanthomonas sp. 3498. Next base: position 1,180,401 of record NZ_JACHOH010000001.1, on the reverse strand, counting down.
AAGGCGGCGGCGCTGGCGGACGTGTTCCGGCCCTACGGCATCCGCGTCTACCTGAGCGCGCGCTTCAGCGCGCCCATCGAATTGGGTGGGCTGAAGACCGCCGATCCGCTCGACCCGGCCGTGCAGCGCTGGTGGCGCGACAAGGTCGATGACATCTACGCGCGGATTCCGGATTTCGGCGGCTTCCTGGTCAAGGCCAATTCGGAAGGGCAGCCCGGCCCGCAGGACTATGGCCGTTCGCATGCGGACGGCGCCAACCTGCTGGCCGATGCGCTGGCGCCGCACGGCGGCGTGGTGATGTGGCGGGCCTTCGTCTATGCCCACGACGTGCCGGTGGACCGTGCCATGCAGGCCTACACCGAGTTCGCCGGCCTCGACGGCGCGTTCCGCGCGAACGTGATCGTGCAGGTCAAGAACGGGCCCATCGACTTCCAGCCGCGCGAGCCGTTCCATCCGCTGTTCGGCGCGATGCCGCGCACGCCGCTGATGCTGGAATTCCAGATCACCAAGGAGTATCTCGGCTTTGCCACGCACCTGGTGTACCTGGGGCCGTTGTACGAGGAAGTGCTGCAGTCCGACACCCACGCCCGCGGCGCGGGCGCCACGGTGGCGGACGTGGTGGACGGTTCGCTGGAAGGCCATGCCCTGAGCGGCATCGCAGGCGTCGCCAACATCGGCAACGACCGCACCTGGAGCGGCTCGCACTTCGACCAGGCCAATTGGTATGCGTTCGGCCGTCTCGCCTGGAATCCGCATCGCTCCGCCCGTGCCATCGCGGCGGAATGGGCGGCGATGACGTTTTCGCCGAGGCCCGAGGTGGTGCAGCCCATCGTCGGGATGATGATGGCCTCGCGCGAGGCCGCGGTGAACTACATGACCCCGCTGGGCCTGCACCACCTGATGGCGCGCGGCCACCACTACGGTCCCGGCCCTTGGGTGGACGGCGGCCCGCGCGCGGATTGGACCTCGGTGTACTACCACCGCGCCGATCGCGACGGCATCGGCTTCGACCGCACCGCTCGCGGCAGCAATGCGGTGAGCCAGTACGCGCCCGAGGTGGCGGCCGTGTATGGCGACCTGGCGCGGGTGCCCGAGCCGCTGCTGTTGTGGTTCCACCACGTGCCGTGGGATCACCGCATGGCCTCCGGGCGGCCGTTGTGGGACGAGCTGGTCGGCCGCTATTCGCAGGGCGTGCGCCAGGTGCAGGCCATGCAGGCCACCTGGGACGGCCTGCGCGGCAAGGTGGATGCCGAGCGGCATGCGCAGGTCGCGGCGTTCCTGCGCATCCAGCTGCGCGAAGCGCAGTGGTGGCGCGATGCCAGCGTGGCGTACTTCCAGTCGGTGAGCGGTCGGCCCTTGCCCCCAGGCGAAACCGCGCCGCCGCACTCGCTGGCCTGGTACCAGGCCCTGCAGTTTCCCTCCGCACCCGGAGATGGACGATGAAGCCGACAACGTGGACGGGCTGGCTGCTGGCGATGGTTTCAGGAGCCTGCGCGATGCCATGCATGGCGCAGCAGGCGACGCCGCCGCTGTTGCATCCGCTGTTCCATGATCACGCCGTGCTGCAACGCGACCGGGCGATTCCGGTGTGGGGCCACGCCGCGCCGGGCGCCACGGTGTCGGTGACATTCGCACGGCAGTCGGTCAGTGCACGCGCCGATGCCGGAGGTCGCTGGCACGCGACGCTGCAGCCTACCGCCGCCGGCGGTCCCTACGACATGACCGTGCGCGCGGGGCAGGACCGCCAGGTGGTGCGCGATGTGCTGATGGGCGATGTCTGGCTGTGTTCCGGGCAGTCGAACATGGAGCTGCCGGTGTGGCGCGCGCTGGATGCGAGCAGCGAACTGGCCGCCGCCGTCCAGCCGAGCATCCGCCTGTTCGCCGTGCCCAAGGCCGCGGCGGTCACGCCGCAGGACATGTTTCCGACCGACGTCGCGTGGCGACCCGCATCGCCGGAGACGGTGCGCAATTTCTCCGCTGCCTGCTTCTACTTCGCGCGCGAGCTGCAGAAGACAGTTAAGGTGCCGATGGGCCTGATCCAGGCGGCCTGGGGCGGCGCGCGCATCGAGGCCTGGACCAGCGCCGACGCCCTGCGCGCGCAAGGCGGCATGGACGATGCGCTGGACGTGCTGGCGCTGTACGCCACCGACCCCGTCGCCGCGAGCGCACGCTGGGGCCGGCACTGGCAACAGTGGTGGACCACGCGCGCCGGTACCAAGCCGGGCGATACACCCTGGCAGCCCGGCGCGGACCGCACGCGGTGGCAGGACGCGCCGGCCACGCTCGGCGCCTGGGAACGTTGGGGCGTGCCCGCGCTCGCCGCCTACAACGGCATGGTCTGGTACCGCACGCAGGTCACCCTGACCGCCGCACAGGCGGCGCAGGGCGCACGGCTCGTGCTGGGGCCGGTCGACGAGACGGACATGACCTGGGTCAACGGCGTGGCCGTGGGCAGCCAGAACGCGCCAAGCGATCCGCGCCGGTATGCGCTGCCGCCCGGCCTGTTGAAAGCGGGCGTCAACACGGTGGTCGTCAACGTGCTGGACACCTACGGCGAGGGCGGACTGGCAGGCCCCGCGAGCGCCCATGCCGTGCAACTGGACGATGGCACGCGGATCGTCCTGGATGGGCATTGGCAGTATCGCGTGGCGCCCGATCCACAGTCCCCGCCGCTGGCGCCGTGGCATGCGGCCTCCGGCATGTCGACGCTGTACAACGGCATGATCGCGCCGCTGGGCAACGACGGCCTGCGCGGCATCGTCTGGTACCAGGGCGAATCCAATGCCGGCGAGGGCGCCGTCTATGCGACACGGCTGCGCCACCTGCGCGACGACTGGCGCAGGCAGTTCGGCGCGGCGCTGCCGTTGCTGGTGGTGCAACTGGCCGGCTACGGCCGCCCACCGCAGACACCGACGGAGAGCGGCTGGGCGCAGCTGCGCGAGGCGCAGCGCCGCGTCGTTGCAGAAGATCCGCACTCCGGGCTCGCGGTGGCCATCGACATCGGCGATGCCTACGACATCCATCCGCCCAACAAGCAGGAACTGGGGCGGCGCCTGGCGCGGGTGGCGCGTCACGTGGTCTACGGCGAACGCGCATTGGCGCCGTCCGGCCCGACGCCACGCACGGCAGCGCGCACGCAGGGCGCGGTGCGGATCGTGTTCGACGACGTCGACGGCAGCCTGGTCACGACCGGTGCGAACGGTCCCATCGGCTTCGAACTCTGCGATGCGCAGGCGCAGCACTGCCGGTATGCCGACGCCACGCTGGACGGGCGCGACGTCGTCCTGCACAGCCCGCAGGCCGCATCCGCCACGCGCGTGCGCTACTGCTGGGCCGATGGTCCGATCTGCACGCTGCGCGACAGGTCCGGGGCGCCGGCGGGACCGTTCGAACTCGCAGTTTCCGAGGAGATTCCCTGATGCGTCCGCTGCTCGCCTCGGCCCTCCTGCTGTTGTCCGCTGCGCTGCAGCCGCTGTGGGCCGCGCCTGCGCCACCGGTCTACTTCGACTGGTTCGAATACGCCGGGCGCGACGCGGCCTTCGATGCACCGCTGCCAGCAGGCCATTACCGCAACCCGATCCTGGCCGGCTTCCACGCCGACCCGAGCATCGTGCGCGCGAACGGGCGGTTCTACCTGGTCAATTCCAGCTTCACCTACTTCCCCGGCATTCCGGTGTTCGAGAGCGTGGATCTGGTGTACTGGAAGCAGATCGGCAACGTGATCGACCGCCCGACGCAACTGGACTTCGATGGCCTGAGCGTGTCGCGCGGCATCTTCGCGCCGGCCATCGCCTATCACGACGGCATGTTCTACGTGGTCACCACGGCCGTGGACAGCGGCGGCAACTTCATCGCCACCGCGCGCGATCCCGCCGGTCCCTGGTCGGACCCGCACTGGCTGCCGGGCATCGGTGGCATCGACCCGTCGCTGTTCTTCGACGCCGACGGTCGCGTCTACCTGCTCAACAACGACGAGCCGCCCGGCCCGCCGCGCTACGACGGCCATCGCGCGATCTGGATGCAGCAACTCGACCTGGCCACCTTCACCCCGGTGGGGCCGCGCAAGGTGCTGATCGATGGCGGCGTGGAGCCGGCGAAGAATCCGATCTGGATCGAGGGGCCGCATCTGTATCGTCGCGATGGCTGGTACTACCTCTCCGATGCCGAGGGCGGCACCGGGCCGCAGCACTCCCAAGTGGTGTTACGCAGCCGCGACGTCTGGGGGCCTTACGCGCCGTACGCGGGCAATCCCATCCTCACCCAGCGCGACCTGCCCGACGACCGGCCGCTGCCGATCGCCAACGCCGGGCATGCGGACTTGGTGGAAGGGCCGGACGGGTCCTGGTGGGCGGTGTTCCTGGCCAGCCGCACCTACGACGTGCGCCACTACAACACCGGGCGCGAGACCTACCTGCTGCCGGTGCAGTGGCGCGACGGCTGGCCGCTGATCCTGCCGGCCGGGCAGGCCATCCCCTATGCGGTCCAGGCGCCGTCGTGGATGCAGGGCGAGGCGTCGCAGGCGCCTTCCACCGGCAACTTCATCGAGCGCGACGAATTCGACGGGCCGACGCTCGGCCGCGGCTGGTTGCGTGTGCGGGTGCCCAAGCGGGACTGGGCGGACCTGCGCACGCGCCCGGGCAGTCTGGCCGTGCATCCGTTGCCGGAGAACCTGGACAGCTTGCGCAACCCCGCCTTCCTGGGGCGCCGCCAGCAGCACCTGCGCTTCGAGGCCAGCACCGCACTAACGCGGCCGGCGCCGGGCGTGGCGGCTGGGCTGGCGGCGTTCCAGAACGAGGCCTGGTGGTACTTCCTCGGCGTGCGCCGTGCGGGACGCGATCGCGTGGAGGTCTTCCTGGAGGCGCGCGAGGGCAAGGGCGCGACCAGGACCCTGGCCAGCCGCGAACTGGATGCGTCGACGTCGTTGCGCCTGAAGATCGCGGGTGACGAAGGAACGTATGCATTCGCGTTCGACACCGGTGCGGGGCAGGGCTGGCAGACGCTCGCCGACGATGTCGACGGGACCGTGTTGAGTACGGATCGTGCAGGCGGCTTCGTGGGCGCCCTGCTCGGTCCTTTCGCGCGCGACGAGCGCGCCTCGAGGAGCAAATGATGATGCGCAGGTCTTCCCTTCCTTCCGCCCGCCCTGGCCGCCTCGTCCGCGCGCTGGCCCTATGCGCCGCCGCTACGCTGGCCAGCGTTGGCCATGCCGCCGACACCCAGCCGTGGCAAGACACCTCGGCCAGCTTCGAGACCCGGGCGGCGGCGCTGGTGGCGCAGATGACCCTGGAGGAGAAAGCGGCGCAGATGCAGAACGCCGCGCCGGCGATCGAACGTCTGGGCGTGCCGGCCTACGACTGGTGGAACGAAGCGCTGCACGGCGTGGCGCGGGCAGGCCAGGCCACCGTGTTTCCGCAGGCCATCGGGCTGGCCGCCACCTTCGACGTGCCGTTGATGGGGCAGGTGGCCACCACCATCAGCGACGAGGCGCGCGCCAAGCACCACCAGTTCCTCCGCGAAGGCGCGCACGGCCGCTACCAGGGGCTGACCTTCTGGTCGCCGAACATCAACATCTTCCGCGACCCGCGCTGGGGACGCGGCCAGGAGACCTACGGCGAGGATCCCTACCTCACCGCGCGCATGGGCGTGGCCTTCGTGCAGGGATTGCAGGGCGACGATCCGGTGTACCGCAAGCTCGACGCCACCGCCAAGCATTTCGCCGTGCACAGCGGCCCGGAGGCCGACCGTCATCACTTCGACGCCCGCCCCAGCAAGCACGATCTCTACGACACCTACCTGCCGGCGTTCGAGGCGCTGGTGAAGGAAGGCCAGGTGGATGCGGTGATGGGCGCCTACAACCGGGTGTACGGCGAGTCCGCCAGCGCCAGCCAATTCCTGTTGCGCGACGTGCTGCGCCGCGACTGGGGCTTCACCGGCTACGTGGTCTCGGACTGCTGGGCCATCGTCGATATCTGGAAGCATCACCACCTCGCGCCCAGCCGCGAGGCGGCCGCGGCGCTGGCGGTCAAGAACGGCACCGAACTGGAGTGCGGCCAGGAATACGCCACGCTGCCGGCGGCGGTACGCCAGGGGCTGATCGACGAAGCGGAGATCGACGATGCGGTGACGCGCCTGTTCACCGCGCGGATGCGACTGGGCATGTTCGACCCGCCCGAGCGCGTGCGCTGGGCACGCATTCCCGCCTCGGTGAACCAGGCGCCCGCGCACGATGCGCTGGCCTTGCAGGCCGCGCAGGAATCGCTGGTGCTGCTGAAGAACGATGGCGTGCTGCCGCTGTCGCGCAAGCTCAAGCGCATCGCCGTGGTCGGCCCGACCGCCGACGACACCATGGCCCTGCTCGGCAACTACTTCGGCACCCCGGCGGCGCCGGTCACCATCCTGCAGGGTATTCGCGACGCGGCGAAGGGCATCGAGGTGCGTTATGCGCGCGGTGTGGATCTGGTCGAAGGGCGCGACGATCCGGGCGCCACGCCGCTGATCGAGGCGGCATACCTGCGGCCGTCGGCCGATTCCCCGGAACGTGGCCTGCGCGGCGAGTACTTCCGCACGCCCGATCTGGCGGGGACGCCGGCGCTGGTCCGTACCGACGCCCAGATCGGCTTCCGTTGGGACCGCGGCTCGCCGACCGACAACCTGCTGGCCCGCGGCGAAGCGGGGCCGGGGCAGGGCATTCCCAACGATCATTTCAGCATCCGCTGGAGCGGCCAGCTGCTGCCGCCGGTCTCGGGTCGCTACCGGATCGAGGCGGCCGCCGACGACGGCTTCCGTCTCTATGTCGACGGCAAGCTGCTGCTGGACCACTGGACCGACAGCGACCGCATGCGCGCCGACGGCGTGGACCTAGACCTGCAGGCGGGCCGCGCCTATGCGGTGAAGCTGGAGTACTACGACGCCGAGCGCGACGCCGGCGTGCGGCTGGGCTGGCGCATGCCCGGCGCGAAGCCGCCGTTCGACGAGGCCCTCGATGCCGCCCGCAACGCGGACGTGGTGGTGTTCGTCGGCGGGTTGACCGGCGACGTCGAGGGCGAAGAGATGAAGGTGGACTATCCGGGCTTCGCCGGCGGCGACCGCACCGACCTGCGCCTGCCCGCGCCGCAGCGCGCCCTGCTGGAAGCGCTGCACGCCACCGGCAAGCCGGTGGTGATGGTGCTGACCGGCGGCTCGGCACTGGCGGTGGAATGGGCGCAGGCGCATCTGTCGGCGATCCTGATGAGCTGGTATCCCGGGCAGCGCGGCGGCACCGCGGTGGGCCAGGCGCTGTTCGGCGAGGTCAATCCCGCCGGCCGCTTGCCGGTGACGTTCTACAGGGCGGATCAGGCGCTGCCGGCGTTCGACGACTACGCGATGGAAGGCCGCACCTACCGCTACTTTCGCGGCATCCCGCTGTATCCGTTCGGCCACGGCCTGTCGTACACGCGGTTCGACTACGGCAAGCTGCGCATGGATGCGCCGCGCATCGCCGACGACGGACGCCTCAAGGTGCAGGTGGAAGTAGCCAACACCGGCAAGCACGCGGGCGACGAAGTCGCGCAACTGTACGTGCGGCGGCTGGCGGCCGCGCCCGGCGATGCGCAGCAGACGCTGCGTGGCTTCCAGCGCGTTCGTCTGGCCCCGGGCGAGCGGCGGACCCTGACGTTCGAACTGGATGCGCAACAGGCGCTGCGCCAGTACGACGACGCCCGCGGCCGCTATGTCGTGCCGCCCGGAGGCTACGAAGTGCGGATCGGCGGCTCCAGCGCCGATGCCCGCGTGCGTGGGCGCTTCACCGTGGAGGCGCGCCGTGACTGAGCCGCGCAGTGTGGAGACCGCCGTGCACGTGCTGTCGGTGCGGGAGAAGCTGGGCTACAGCCTGGGCGACCTGGCGGCGAACCTGATCTTCCAGACGCTGATCACTTATCTGGCCTTCTTCTATACCGATGTGTACCGATTGCCGGCCGCCACGGCGGCGACGATCATCTTCGTGATCGGCCTGCTCGGCGCGTTCGTGTTCACCCCGCTGATCGGCATCGCCGCCGACCGCACGGCGACCCGCTGGGGCAAGTTCCGGCCCTGGATCCTGTGGACGGCGATCCCGTTCGGCGTGCTGTCGCTGCTCGCCTTCAGTACCCCGGACCTGGGCGCGCGCGGCAAGGTGATGTATGCCCTGACCACCTACGGCCTGCTGATGCTCGTGTACGCGGCCAACAACCTGCCGTACTCCGCGCTCAGCGGGGTGCTGACCGGCAACATGGCCCAGCGCAACAGCCTGTCGGCCTATCGCTTCGTGGCGGTGATGATCGCGCAGTTCATCATCCAGGTGCTGCTGTTGCCGCTGGTGCTGATCCTGGGCGACGGCGACAACGTGCGCGGCTTCGAGCGCCTGATGACGGTGTTCGCGGTGGTAGGCACGCTGTTCTTCCTGATCACCTTCGCCACCACCCGCGAGCGCATCGTGCCGGCGAAGGAACAGAGCGCAGGCGTGCTGCAGGACCTGTCCGACCTGCTGCACAACCGGCCATGGAAGGTGATGCTGGCACTGACGGTGCTGGTCTTCGTCAACCTGGCGCTGAAGGGCGGCACCTACATCTACTACTTCCAGTACTACCTGAGCGAGGCCGCCCTGGCGGGCTTTCTCGACGCCTCCGGCTTCAATGGCTTCATCGGCGGCGTGAACGCGGTGCTCAGCGGATGGGGCCTGTCCGGCTTCACCTGGCCGCAGGACCCGGCCACCTCGGCGTTCAGCCTGTTCAACGCCTGCGGCATCCTGTGCATGATCCTGGGCATCGGCTTTTCCCGGAGCCTGGCCGACCGCTTCGGCAAGCGCGATGCCTTCGGCGGCGCGCTGCTGGTTTCCACCGTGTTCCTGCTGGCGTTCTACGTGTTTCCGCCCACCGCGATCGGCGTGGCCTTCGGCGCCTTCATGCTGCACGGCTTCTGCTACGGCATCACCATCCCGCTGCTGTGGGCGATGATCGCCGACGTCGCCGACTACTCGGAATGGAAGAACCATCGCCGCGCCACCGCGATCATCTTCTCGGCGATGCTGTGCGGGCTGAAGATCGGCCTCAGCATCGGCGGCGCGCTGGTCGCCGGCATCCTCGCGCACCACGGCTACCAGGCAGGCGCGCAGCAGCAGCCGCAGGCCGTAGTGGATGGCATTCGCCTGACAGTGAGCATTTACTGCGCCATCCCGTTCCTGGTCGCGGTGGCGCTGTTGTTCTTCTACCGGATCGACAAGCGCATGGAACTGCGCATCGAACACGACCTGCAGCTGCGGCGGCAGGGAAGCGATCTCGACCACCTCGCGGCACATGCCATCGCGCAACCGCTGGTGACCCACATCTACACCGCGGATCCGTCGGCCCACGTGTTCGAGGGACGCCTGTACATCTATCCGTCGCACGACATCGACAGCGGCGCACCGTTCGACGACGAGGGCGGTCACTTCGGCATGGAGGACTACCACGTGCTGCGCATGGACTCGCCCGAAGGCACGGCTACCGACTGCGGCGTGGCCCTGCATGTGCGCGACGTGCCGTGGGCCAGCCGGCAGATGTGGGCGCCGGACGCGGCCACGCGCGATGGCCGCTATTACCTCTATTTCCCGGCCAAGGACGCGCAGGGCGTGTTCCGCATCGGCGTGGCGGTGGCCGACCGCCCGGAAGGCCCGTTCGCCGCCGAGCCCGAGCCGATCGCGGGTACCTACTCGATCGACCCGGCCGTCTTCGAGGACGACGACGGCGCGCACTACCTCTGCTTCGGCGGCATCTGGGGCGGCCAGTTGCAGAAGTACCGCGACGACCGCTTTGAGGCGGCGCATGCCGAGCCCGAGGGCGATGCGCCGGCACTGGGCCCGCGCATCGCCCGGCTGGACCCGGGCATGACCCGGCTGGCGGAGCGCACGCGGGAAATCGTGATTCTCGACGAGCACGGGCAACCGCTGCGCGCCGACGATCACGCGCGCCGCTTCTTCGAGGGACCGTGGCTGCACAAGGACCAGGGCCGGTACTACCTGTCGTACTCCACCGGCAACACGCACCTGCTGTGCTACGCCATCGGCGACAGCCCGTACGGCCCGTTTACCTATCGCGGCGTGCTGCTGAAGCCGGTGGTGGGCTGGACCACGCACCACTCCATCTGCGCCTTCCAGGGGCGCTGGTACCTGTTCTACCACGACGCCCTGTTGTCCGGCGGCGTGACCCACCTGCGCTCGGTCAAGTGCACGCCGCTGCACGTCGAGCCGGATGGGAGCATTCGGACTGTCGATCCCTATGGGGGCTGAGATGCCGATGTCCAGCGACGCTGCACGGGCACGGGCCGTGCCAAGGCAGTCGCCCTGTCCGCTGTAGGAGCGGCTTCAGCCGCGACAGGCCTGCCCGGGAACGCCTGTCGCGACTGAAGCCGCTCCTACGAGTGCGTTGTCGTGGCTGGAGGTCTGCTCCAATCGCGGAAGGAAACGGGAAAATCCGATCTCGTATCCGTCACCGCAACACAGGCGCCGATCACCCCGCGCCGCGCACGACTTGGCATCAACGCACCGTCCGCGGCAACAGCTCCAACCCCTGGATCTCGCGAATCCCCAATCCCGGCGCCTCGCCAATCCGGATCTGCGCCTCGTCGAACTGCACCCCGCCGACCACCGGATCGAAGGCCCCCAGCGACGGCCCATCCAGGTCCACCTTGGTGATGACGTCCGCGCGCGCCACCGCCAGGTGCGCCGCCGCGGCCACGCCGACGCTCGATTCGAGCATGCAGCCGATCATGCACGGCACCCCGTACACCGCAGCGATGTCGGCGATGCGCAGCGCGTTGGACAGGCCGCCGGCCTTGACCAGCTTGATGTTGACGATGTCCGCCGCGCGCCGCTGCAGCAGCGCGATCGCCTGCGCCGGCGAGAACACACTTTCGTCGGCCATCACCGGGGTCTGCACCCGCTCGGTCACGTACTGCAGGCCGTCCACGTCGCCGGCCTTGACCGGCTGCTCCAGCAGTTCCAGCGTCACCCCGGCGCGCTCCAGCGCATGCATCGCCTGCACCGCCTGCTTCGGCGTCCAGCCCTGGTTGGCGTCCAGTCGCAGCTGCGCGCGCTTGCCGACCGCGGCATGGATCGCCTTGACCCGCGCGATGTCCTCGGCGAGATCGGTGCCGATCTTGATCTTCAGCGCCACGAAGCCGCGCGCCAGCGCCGACAGCGCGTCGGCCACCATCGTGTCCACGGCATTCACGCTGATGGTGAGGTCGGTGGTCAGCTGCGGGGTGCCGCCGCCGAGCAGGCGGTACAGCGGTGCGCCATGCTGCTGCGCCCACAGGTCGTGCACGGCGATCTCCATCGCTGCCTTGGCGCTGCTGTTGTGCTCCAGCGCGCCCTGGATCAGGCCGCGCAGGCGCTGCAGGTCGGCGATGTCCTCGCCGATCAGCCGCGGCGCCAGGCAGCGTTCGATCGCCGCGATGATCGAACCGTGCGTGTCGCCGGTGATCGGCGGGGTGGCCGGGGCGCTGCCGTGGCCGATCCGGCCGTCGTCGGTGTGGACCATGACCACCACGTCCTCGATCGCCTGCACGGTGCGCAGCGCGGTCTTGAACGGGGTCTTCAGCGGCACGCGCAGCATGCCCAGGCGGATCTCAGTGATCTTCATTCGGTCGTGGGCGCGCGCAGGCGCTGGATGCGGGTGATGCGGTCGATGAAGGGCGTGCCGTCGCCGAGCAGCAGCGGCTCCAGCGGCGTCACCGACACGCCATTGAGGCGCACGCGCTGCACCTGCCCGGCGGCGTCGCGGTAGCTGGCGCCGGCCACGTCGTGGATCACCCAGGTCTGGCCGTCCTCGTGGCCGATCACCAGCATCACGTGGCCAGGGATGTAGACCAGGTCGCCCACGCGCAGCCGTGCCAGCGCCTGCCGGCGCTGCGGCAGCGGGTCGGTCGCCACGTAGGGCACCGAAGCCAGGCTGGGACTGCGTGCCTGGTCGCCGGTGTTGCGCGGCAGGTCGATACCCAGGCTGCGGTGGAGGTCGACGACGAAGCCACTGCAGTCGCGTGCGTCGTAACTGTTGCCCCAACCGTAGCGTTCGCCGAGGAACTTGAAGGCCTGCTGCAGCAGCGACGGCGGCGTGGCGGGCAGCGGTGCCTCGGCGACGTCGGCACTGCGCGGTACCAGCGCGGGTACCAACTGCAGGCGTCCGTCGCGGTCGCGCAGCGGCAGCTGCACCACGTAGGCGGCCAGCGGCGACTGACCGTTGACCACCTGCCGCGGTGGCCAGTCGCGCAGCAGCGGCAGGGAACTGCCCATGTCCAGCGCCACCTGCGAGGCCGACGGTTGTTCCGGGGTGAACACGGTGGACGCGCGTGCGCCGGTGACCAGCAGCCGCGGCGTGCGCTGCGCGTATGCCAGCACGCTGGCACGGTCGCTCTCGGCGATGCGGTCGCGGGCGATCCAGGCGGCGTAGTTGTGCGCCAGCACGAACAGCCATTGCCCATCGGCGCTGGCGTGCAGGATCGCCACCGCGCTGCCCGGATACAGCACCGATTCCTGGAAGCGGTCGATATCGCGATCGTCGCGGTCGCTGAACACGCGCTCGGCGGTCGGGAAGCGCCGCAGGTCGGCGCGTTGCACCACCAGCGCGTAGTGCGGCTGCACCTGCGCCGGCAGCGCATCCAGCGCCAGCGCGCGCTGCAGCGCCTGCAGGCGCGCGGCGTCGAGCACAGCGCCTTGGGTATCGTAGAGCGTGCGTGTCGGTGGTGCCGACAGCGCCAGGATCTGCGCACGGACCTGCGCGGCGGGCAGTCGCGCCGGCAGTGCGGCCAGGTCGTGCATCGACGGATCGTCGCGCAGCAGGTGGGTATTGAACGCGGCGCGCTGCGTCGCCTCCAACAGCGGAGGCGACGCCGCCGGCAGCCGGGCGATCCAGTGCTCGGCCTGCAATTGCGCCGGCTGCGCCTGCAGCGGCATGGCGTCGCTGGCGCGTGCCGTTGCGAAGGCGCCGCTCGCCGCCGCGGCGAGCAACAGGCACAGGCCGCGCATCGTGATCATGGGATCCCACTGTCTGGAAAGAAGGCCGGCGCGTACTGCGCCGACGCCAGGATCTTCGATTCCCGGTTTTTCCCTGTCAAGGCGCTGCGTTGACAGGTTTTGCGAGCGCGTGTTACATCCGAATGCACAGGGGGCGCGTGGCGATGGCGCTGGGGAACGTGCAAGCACCGCACGGCAGCGCCGCGTCCGCTCGGCAACATGCAGGAACCCGCAACACGATGGCCGCGTGCCGTGCACGCGTCATCGCCGTGTGCGTGGACGCCAGGGACAGGCGCTTGGCTGTGGCCGCGCCCGCGGCGTTCGCGCCATTCATCCGCGCCATGCAGGAGAGCCGCGTGCCCATGCGAATCGTTCGTCGTCCTTTTCCCTTGCGTCCCGTACGCGTGGCGCTGGCCGCGCTGACGACGCTGGCCGCGGCCGTGTCGGCGGCGGCAGCAGCGCAGGAACAGGCGGCGACGCCGCGCGATCTCGATGCCGTGCTGGTCACCGGCTCGCGCATCGCCCGCGCGCAGGTGGAGGGCCCTGCGCCGGTCACCGTCATCACCGCCGAGGACATCCGCAAGCAGGGCTTCGGTACGGTGTGGGAATCGCTGGGCACGCTGACCCAGTTCAGCGGCAGCACCTTCAACGAAAGTGACCAGACCGGTAGCTCGCCCAACGGCCAGTACCTCAACCTGCGCGGGCTGGGGCCGGGCTACCAGCTGATCCTGCTCAATGGCAAGCGCATGGCCGATTATCCGCAGCCCTACGGCGCCAACGGCACCGCGGTCAGCCTGGGCAGCATTCCGGCGGCGGCGGTGGAGCGCATCGAGGTGATGAGCGGCGGCGCCTCGGCCATCTACGGCTCCGACGCGGTCGCCGGCGTGGTCAACATCATCACCAAGCGCGATTTCCAGGGCGACAGCCTGCGCGTGCGCGCCGGCACCACCACCCGTGGCGGCGGCGATAGCGGGCAACTGCAGTGGACCGGCGGGCGCCGCGGCGACGGCTGGAGTTTCACCTACGCCTTCGAGCGGCTGGATCGCGAACCCATCGTTGCCCGCCAGCGCGGCTTCATGGATTCCTACGACGACCATCCGGCCAACAAGGCCGATCCCAGCTCGCCCAATGTGTCCATCTCCGGTGTCTACCTGCGCCGCGGCAACACCTATCTGTGGCCGCAGGCGGGCACGCTGTCGACCTCGCCGCAGGCGCTGGCGGCGGCCTGCACCGCGACCAATCCGGCGTTCCGTCCGTACCGCACCAGCGACAGTCTGCCCGCGGCCAACCGCTGCGGCGCGTTCGACTACTACGCCGGGCGCTCGGTGCAGAACGGCTACGGCAAGACCTCTGCCTACCTGGCCGGCGATGCCGAGCTCGGCCAGGACGTCGTCGCCTACGCGCAACTGCTGGCCAATCGCTCGCAGGACAAGAGCTCCAGCCAGACCCACTACTACATCGGCGAGGGCGCGTTCACCACCTACGATCCGGACCTGGGGCTGGTCACCGCGCAGCGCATCTTCCTGCCGGACGAGGTCGGCGGCATCAAGACCATCGACTACGACGAGCGCAGCTGGAACCTCAACGCCGGCGTGCGCGGCAAGGCCCTCGACGGACGTTTCGACTGGGATGCCAGCGTGTCGCTGTCGCGCTACGACATCACCACCCGGCGCCCGCGTTTCCTCACCAACGCGGTGCGCGACTATTACCTCGGGCCGCTGCTGGGCTATCGCCCGGACGGCACCGAGATCCGCCGCGTGCGCACGGACCGGCTGTTCGCGCCCGGCAGCCCCGACTTGTACCAGCAGCTCACCACCGAGGTGGTCAGCCGCGGCGAATCGGCCACCGACCAGGCCCAGTTCGTGGTCAGCGGCGACCTGTTCGCGGTGCCGGCGGGCATGGTGCAGATCGCCGCCGTGCTGGAGGCGGCACGGCAGACCTACGACCTGCAGCCCGATCCGCGCACCACTGTCGACTACACCGGCAGCGAGCGCATCTACAACCTCACCCAGACCCCCGGCGGCGGCCCGCGCAAGCGCTACGCCGCCGGCCTGGAGCTGCGCGTGCCGATCGCCAGCCGGCTCAGCGCCACCCTGGCCGCGCGCTACGACGCCTACGACGACATCACCGCGGTCGATGGCGCGGCTACGTGGCAGGCCGGCCTGGAGTGGCGTCCGTTCGACACCCTGCTGCTGCGCGGCAGCCACGCCACCAGCTTCCGCGCGCCGGACCTGCTGTGGATCTACGCCGGCACCAGCGCCAACAACCCCACCGTGGTCGACGAATACCTGTGCCGCCGCGACGGCCTGGATCCGTTGTCGGCGGCCTGCGCGAGCGCGCACGAGTACCAGACCTTCTCCACCCAGGCGTCCAATCCGTCGCTGCGCGAGGAGACCGGCAAGTCGACCACGCTCGGCGCGGTGTGGGACGTGCTGCCGGCGCTGTCGCTGAGCCTGGATTACTACCGCATCGAACTCCAGGGCCGGGTCGAGGCCATTTCCAGCGAAACCCTGCTGGAGAACAACGCCAACTGCCTGCTCGGCCGCGACCGCGCCGGCGCCGCGGTGGACACCGCCTCGGCAGCCTGCCGGTTCTACCTGGATGCGGTCACGCGCAGCCCCGGCACCGACCTGACCAGCGAAGGCCAGATCACCGCCTTCAAGACCTTCCCCATCAACCAGTCGCTGATGCGCACCGACGGCATCGACGCCAGCCTGCGCTACGACCTGGACCTCGGCGCCTGGGGCACGCTCGGCCTGCAGGCCGGCCTGACCCGGGTGCTGCGGATGGAGGTGGCGCAGTTCGCCGGCGCGCGCCCGGTGGACGTGATGAACGACGTCGACTACCTGGCGTTCCGCACGCGCAGCAACTGGCGTGCGAACTGGAGCCGCGGCGACTGGTCGGCCAGCGTGTACGGCTACCGCTACGGCTCGCGGCCCGACTACGCCGAGCGCGGCCGAGTGGCGCCGTATCTGGTGTGGAACGTCGACCTCGCCAAGCAGATCACCGACAAGGCGACCGTCGGCCTGAGCGTGCTCAACCTGTTCGACGCGCTGCACCCGCGCGACGACACCTACACCACCTGGCCGTACTTCCCGCGGGTGTACAGCGCGATCGGGCGGCAGTGGTACGTCAACTTCAACTACCGCTTCTGAGCGCGCGCGTGGCCGTCGATGCGCGCTTGCACGCCGCCGCCGCGCCGATTGCGTACGCTTGTGCGTCCCCGACCAGGAAGTGTCCATGACCCGCGTTCCCGTGCCGTCCCTGTCCGCCGTGCGCCGGCTGCTGTTGCTGGTCACGCTCGCGTTGCTCGGGGCCTGCGCGCACGCGCCGCAGCGCAACCCGCTGGCCACCTGGGTGCCGTCGCCGAACTACGACGCGCGCCGGCCGATCCTGATCGTCATCCACTACACCGACCAGCACTCGGTGCAGCAGAGCCTGGACACGCTGCGCTCGCACAACAGCAAGGGCAAGGTCAGCGCGCACTACCTGATCGGCCGCGACGGCACGCGCTACCAACTGGTCGCCGACCTGGACCGCGCCTGGCATGGCGGCGCCGGGCGCTGGGGCAGCATCACCGACATCAATTCCGCGTCCATCGGCATCGAACTCGACAACGACGGCAAGACCCCGTTCGCGCCGCAACAGATCGACAGCCTGCTGGTGTTGCTGGAGGACCTGTGCACGCGCCTGCGCATCCCGCGCACCCAGGTGGTCGGGCACGAGGACTTCGCGCCGTCGCGCAAGGTCGACCCGGGCCCGCTGTTCCCGTGGAAGCAATTGGCCGAGTCCGGCTTCGGCCGCTGGCCGGCCGCCGACACGCCGCCGGCGCCGCCCGGCTTCGATCCGTGGCAGGCGCTGGCGCTGATCGGCTATCCGGTCGACGACCGCGCCGCCACCCTGCGCGCCTTCCATCACCACTACCGCGGCAACGACGCCACCGCCTTCGACGACGAAGACCTGCGCATCCTGTACGCGCTGACCCAGCCGCTGCTGGCGCGGCCGCAGCCGGTCCCGGCGATGGAACCGGACGCGTCCTGAGCCAGCGCGGTGTGGCGCCAGCGTCGGTCGCGGCGGCGGACACGCCTGTCACCTGGCGCCGCCGCGGTTCTTGGTAGCATCGCGCGCCAACGGACTCCAAAGGACGCAGTGCGATGAGGCGAGGAACCACGGCCCTGTGGGCGGCAACCTTCCTGCTGTTGGGCGGGTGCAAGGACAAGGCCGCCGATGCGCCGGCCGCGGCGCAGACCCCGGCCACCGCGAGCGCGCCCGCAACCGCAGCGCCTGCCGAGGCGAGCGCCGCGGCACAGCCGGCCGCCGCCGAGGTGCCGGCGCCGGGTCGGGTACTGGCCGACATCTACGGCGCCAAGGGCGACGGCTCGGCCTCCTACGCCATCGACAACGGCGCGGTGGCCAGCTTCTGGTACGGCTACCGCTTCGACCTCGGCGGCAAGCAGTACTACACCGGTTTCGCCGATGCCACCGGCGGCAAGTACGACAAGCCCGGGAGCCAGGCCGGCGACCAGGACCTGCCCGACCCGGCGGCCACCGTCAGCATCGGCCAGGCCACCTACGTGCTCGACAGCGCCGGCGGCAAGCCGACCTGGACCCTGTTCCACGCGCAGCGCTGGGCCGGCGATTTCGGGTCCGACGGCAAGGCCGACACCCTGGACGAACAGCGCAAGCCGCAGAGCACCGCCACCCAGGACGGCCACCTGCTGCTGGCGCTGCCGACCACCCGCTTCGCCGACGGCATCACCAGTGCCGGCTTCGCGATCTTCACCTTCGACCCGAACAAGAACGACCTGGGCGACTACAAGGGCTGGGTCTACCTGGGCACGGTCGCCGCCGGCGAGGACAACAGCGCCGCCTGCGACGACCAGGGCACCATGAAGTGCGCCACCAGCACCGGCACGCTGAGCTTCGTGCCGCCGGCCAGCGGCAGCGTGCCGTCGCTGCGGGTGGCCCTGCAGGGCACGGTGGTGGAGGGGCCTGGCAAGGTCCGCACGCTGGGCCCGGCCGATGCCGTCACCTACACCTACGACCCCGCCAAGCAACAGTACACCCCGCCGCTGGACCGCTGAACGGGCGGCGCGGGGAGGTGACGCTGCGCGCACGGCAGCGGTGGTTTCGGGCGTAGGACCTGGTTTAAGATGCGCCCCACGGGGCCTGATGATCAGGCGAGTCATTCGCGAGCGGCATGGGATGCTGCACTCGCCCGAAATGCCGGCGTGGATTGCCGGCGTGCGGTTCGCCATGCGCGACCGCCATCATTGCCCCTGCTCGGGGCCGGCGTGTTACGTCACCTTGTTCCGTCCGAAACCGCGCCTGCGGGGAGTGTTCGCGCTCCGCATCAGGCGTCGCGTCCGCGTCGTGCCTCGCCCATGCCTGGGCGGAAGCGGCGGCGGTGCGCGTCGGGACGTGCAGGTGGGTTCTTCCGGCTTCTTCACCGAATACAGGATGTTCTGGACATGTCGAACGACAACAAGCGCGCCGCTCCCGAAATGCCACCCGATGCGGGCAGCGTGCTGTACCTGATCTACGGCTGGGACGGCGATGGTGCCGTGTCCTACGAGATCGACAACGGCGCCGTGGTGAATTTCTGGGGCGGCCGGCATTTCGAACTGGACGGCAAGCGGTACTACACCGGTTTCAGTTATGCCACGCCGGGCCAGTACGGCATCGACGATGCGGAAACCTTCCCGAACCCGGGCGAGGGCGTTTCGCTCGGCGCCGCCACCTTCCAGCTGACCACCCCGGGCGGCGAGCGGCCGTGGATGGTGCTGCATGCGCAGCGCTACGTCGGCAGCTTCGGCGCCTATGCGCGTGCCGATGCGTTCGATACCACGCGCACCCCGCAGCAGCATGCGCTCGGCGATGGCCGCTTGCTGCTGGCCGTGCCCACCACCCGCTTCGGCAACGGCATCACCGAGGCCGGCTTCGCGTTGTTCGTGTTCGATCCGAACCGGCACGACCTCGGCGATTACCGCAGCTGGGTCTATTGCGGCACGGTGGCGGCCGGCGAGGACAACGAGGCGGTCAGCGACCCGGATGGCGTGGTGCCGCACGTGTCCAGCACCGGCACCCTGGAATTCCAGGCGGTGCCCGGCCAGCGCATGCCGGCGCTGCGGGTGGCGCTGCACGGCACCGCGATCGCCGGTCCCGGCCGCGCGCGCCTGCTCGATGGCAGCGACGTGCTGCGGTACGCCTATGACCCCGATAGCGGCCAATACCAGCCGGCGCCCGACGCATGACCCGACGGCGCGCGGCGGCGCGCCGATGGACGCAGCACCCGATGTTCCGCAGTACGCAATCGTTCTGTTGACCGCGCACTAACAAGCTCATGGACGAGCTCGGTTGACCCAGGCGGCCGCGATGGCCGTACCTCAACCTCAAGGAGTTACACGAGATGGCACGCGATACCACCAAGGCAGAGAATCTCGACATCATCGAGCGGGAAGCCAGGCAGCGGCAGATTCCGGTCGACGATTTCATGCGCTTCGCCTACATCGAAACCGGCGGCCGCTTCGACGAGCAGGCCAGTCGCGGTCCCAACAGCGCCAAGGGCCTGTTCCAGTTCACGCCCGGCGCCGCCAGCGCCTATGGCATCCGTGGCCGCGAACTCGACGCGGTGGCCAACACCGATGCCGCCGCGCGCATGTACCAGGACAACCGCAACAGCCTGACCCGCCAGCACGAGCGCGACGGCCGCGCCTACCTGTCCGGCAAGCCGCAGCCCGATGGCCTGGACATGTACATGGCGCACCAGCAGGGCGCCGGTGGCTACCGCTCGATCCAGGCCGCGATCGCCACCGGCCACTTCGAGCTCAAGGGCACCCGCGCCAACATCCTCAACAACGTGCCCGGCGAGAAGGACGCGCAGGGCGCGCGCCAGTTCCAGGCCTACACCGGCACCTCGCTGGCCGACTTCAAGAAGCTGTCCGACCAGGATATGGCCAAGGCTTTCGTGAAGTACTGGGACGCCAAGTACGACCACATCGCGATTCCGGAAAAGGGCATCAAGCCGATCGCCGAGGGCCAGGCTGCGCCGGCGCCCGCGCGCACGCCGGCAGCGGACGGCGGCAAGCAGGGCGGCCACGACGGCATCGCGCTGACCGCCGCCTACGATCTGGGCGTCAAGCACGACGACGTGCAGTACGCGATCAACGTCAAGAGCAGCAGGTACTACCACCCCGGCGTGGACGGCAAGCATCTGTCGCAGGGCTACATCGACTGTTCCGGCTGGGTGACCGAGCTGCAGAACGCGACGATGAACGAGATCAACCGCAAGGCCGGCCGCGACGTGTTCACCCAGAAGGACATGCTGGTGCAGGGCATGTCCGGCTCCGGCGAGATCGTCAAGAAGGCCTTCGACAGCTCCGGCGTGCTGCTGCAGGGCAAGGACGTGTTCAAGCCCGGCGCGCTGAAGGAAGGCATGGTCATCGGCGTGGATTCGGGCAAGACCGCGCACGAGCACTGGAAGGGCATCGACCACATCATGATGGTCGTGCGCGATCCCAAGAGCGGCGAGCTGCTGGTCAGCCAGTCCACCGGCAGCAAGGGCGTCAACACCATGCCGCTGGACGACTACCTGGCTACGCACCACAACGCCAAGCTGTTCGCCTCCGATCCGCTGGCCAAGGGCCGCGACCTGCTGCAGGACCGCCAGCAGACCCAGGCACAGACGCAGGGCACGCAGGAACCGCGCACGGCGCTGAAGCCGGGCGAGCAGGGCGCCGACGTCAAGGCGATGCAGCAACGCCTGATCGAACTGGGCGTCAAGGACGACCAGGGCAAGCTGCTCAGCGGCACCGGCTATTACGGCGAGCGCACCCAGCAAGTGGTCGCCAACCTGCAGCGCGAGAAGGGCCTGGCGCCCACCGGCATCGCCGACAAGGCGACCCTGGAGGCGATCGCCAGGCAGCCCGCGCCGGCCAAGGCCGATGCGGCGGCACTGGCCGACAACCCGCTGTACAAGCAGGCCATGGAGCACCTGCAGAAGCAGGGGCCCAACGGCGGCTTCAAGAGCGCCGAAGAGATGCAGCGCGTCGCCGGCCAGGTCGCGTTCGAGGCCAAGGTGAGCGGCATGCAGCGCATCGACGACCTGGTGCTCAGCGGCGACCGCCGCGGCCTGATCGCCGTGCAGCGCAATCCCGACAATCCGCACGACGTCAATCGCGCCTACGTGGACAAGCAGCAGGCCGCATCGGTGCCGCTGGAGCGCAGCCAGCAGCAGCTGGCCGCCGAAACCCAGCGGCAAGCGCAGGAACAGCCGCAGCAGCCGGATCCACAGCACGAGAAAACCCAGGCGCCGCGCTGACCGGTGTGTGCGGCAACGGCCGCCGTCGCGCACGTTGCGGCGGTGGTCGTGCATGGCGATGGCGGCGGCCACTGCCGTACATGCGCCGACGCGACATTGCCCAACGCCAGCCCAACGCGATCACCCACCATCGCGGCGTGCGATGGACAGCGTGCGCAATGATCGCTTAGAACCTCGCCTTTCCGCTCGCGCTAACGACAAGGACGCAATCCGACCATGGCCATCGCCAAGGCTTTCCAACGCTCTTCCCTGCTGCTGCTGTGCGTGGCCACTGCCGCCTGCAGTGCGCCGTCCTCCACGCCCAGCCAGGCGCAGGCACCGGCCGCTCCGGCTGCGGACGCCGCTACCGCGGCATCCCCTGCTGCCCCCCACGATGCCGGCACCCAGGCCGATGTGGGCACGGCCACGCCGGCCGCATCCGCTGCGGCGCCCAACCCTTCCACCGCTTCAGGAGATTCCCCCGTGTTGCGACCGTCCTACGACACCTGCATCACCGCCGCCGGCGGCGCCACCCCGGCGATGCTGCAGTGCATTTCCGACGAACATGCCTACCAGGACCAGCGCCTCAACACCGCCTACAAGGCGGCGATGGCCAAGCTCGGCGAGACCGAGCAGCACGCGCTGCGCGAGCGGCAGCGCAAGTGGATCGCCGAGCGCGACGAGAAGTGCGTCGCCGATCCGGACGGTGGCCAGGCCGAGCGTGTGGATGCGGCCGAGTGCCGCTTGGAAATGACCGCGCGCCGCGCCGACGAACTCGAAGCGCACTGATTCACCCCTGTATTGAACCCCGACGCGCGGCGTTTTCCACGCCGCGCGTCCAGCCAAGGAGATAGCGATGAGCGACAAGGATTGGGAACTGGGCCAGACTTCCAAGCATTACGAGACCGGCGGCCGCGGCGCGTCGACCGTGTCCTCCGGCGTCGACGACCCCGGCGGCGTGTCCTACGGCTCGTACCAGATGACCTCGCAGACGACGACCCGTGAGGGCAAGGTCATCAACGGCGGCACCGTCGCCGCCTTCGTCAAGGACAGCAAGTACAGCGACGACTTCGCCGGCCTCAAGCCGGGTTCGGACGCGTTCAGCGCCAAGTGGAAGGACCTGGCCAAGACCGACCCCGGCTTCGGCCAGGAACAGCACGACTACATCAAGCGCACCCACTTCGACAAATTGGTCGACCGGCTCAAGGACAAGGGCATGGACCTGTCCGACCGCGGCCCGGCGGTGCAGGACGCGATGTGGAGCACCGCGGTCCAGTACGGCCCCGGCAGCGACAAGAAGCCGGGCGGCTCCGGCGTGTTCCTGCGTGCGATGGAAGAAAAGTTCGGCAAGCAGGCCGACCTGTCGAAGATTTCCGACAAGGAGATCGTCAGCGCGGTGCAGGACTACAAGGCCGAGCACGTCAAGGAGCTGTTCCCGCGCGTGCACAAGCAGAAGACCCTGGATTCGCTGGAGAACCGCGCCGAGAACGAGAAGGCCGACCTGCTCAAGCTGGCCGACCTCGGCAAGACCGTGGCCAAGCCTGGCGAGCAGCGCGACGGGCACGCGGCGCCGAAGCCGCACGACGGCCAGCGCGAGCCGGCCGCGCATGGCGGCGTGCTCGCGCGCAATGCGCAGGGCGAGGCGGTGAAGGGCCTGCAGGAAAAGCTGGCCACGCTCGGCTACCTGGAGGCCAAGGATGCGATCGGCACCTACGGCCCCAAGACCGAAGCGGCGGTGGAGAAGTTCCAGCAGGACCAGCACCTGAAGGGCGTGGACGGCAAGGCCGGCCCGGAGACGCTGGCCGCGATCGACCGCAGCGTGCAGCGGCAGCAGGGCGTGGAGCAGCTGCGGCGCGACAGCCCGCTGTTCGACCAGGCGGTCGCGCAGCTGGAAAAGCAGGGCCCCAACGGTGGCTACGGCGACCGCGAGTCCATGCAGCGTGCGGCCGGGCAGTTGGCGTTCGAGGCCAAGGTCAGCGGCATGTCGCGCATCGACGACCTGGTCGCCAGCACCGATGGCCGTGGCATGATCGCGGTGCAGCGCAACCCGGAGAACGCGCACGACGTGCATCGCGCCTATGTCGATCGCCAGCAGGCGGCGACCGTGCCGCTGGAGCAGAGCCAGCAGCAACTGGCGGCCGAGACCCAGCGCCAGGCCCAGGAGCGGCAGGTGCAGGACCAGCAGCGCACCCAGACCCAGGCGCAGGCTCCCGGACGCTGACGCGCGCTGTGCAGGGCGGTCATCGGCATGCGCCGGTGGCCGCCGCGCATCGCGTGGTTCGCAGATCGTGCATCGACGGCTGCGTGTTGTGGCAGGACAGCGGCGACGGCCATGGCCTATGCTGCGCACATGCCGCATGACCGCCGCTCCCGCCACCGCTGTGCCTCGCGCCCCTGGCGCCGGCATGGCGCACTGCGCGCGGTAGGCCTGGCGCTCGCCCTCGTCGTCGCGCCCGTCGCGCTCGCCGCGGAACCGACCACCTCGCCGGCGACCACGCCGGCGCAGGCGGGACTGGTCGATGTGCACACGCTGGCGCCGGACATCGCGATGGACATCCGCTACGCCGGCCACGACAACTTCACCGGGCGTCCCGTGCCGGGTTACGACGCGCCCAAGTGCTATCTGCTGGCACCGGTTGCGAAGGCCTTGGCGCAGGTGCAACACGACCTGCAGGCCAAGGGCTACCGCCTGCAGGTGTTCGACTGCTATCGGCCGCAGCGATCGGTGCGCGCCTTCGTCGCCTGGGCGCGCGATCCGCAGGATCAGGTCGCCAAGGCGCGCTACTACCCCAAGCTGGAAAAAAGCGTGTTGCTGGGCGACTACATCGCCGAGCACTCCGGCCACAGCCGCGGCGCCACCGTCGACCTGGGCTTGCTGGACTGCCGCCAGGGCGCTTGCCGCGCGCTGGACATGGGCGCCGGCTTCGATTTCTTCGACCCCAGCGCACACACCGACACGCCGGCCATCGACGCCACCCAGCGCGCGCACCGTCAGCAACTGTTGAAGGCGATGGCCGCACGCGGCTTCGTCAACTATCCGATGGAATGGTGGCACTACACCTTCCAGCCCGAGCCCAGCCCCGGCGTCGCCTTCGACGTGCCGGTGCGCTAGCGGCACGCCACCCTCGCCACGGCCCCCCCCATGACCGGCACGCACCAGTTCGTCGACCTGCAATGCCCTTACTGCGGCGAATGGATCGATGTCGCGCTGGATCCGTCGGTGGACGTGCAGCAGTACGTCGAGGACTGCCAGGTGTGCTGCAAGCCGATGCTGATGACGGTGCGCTGGGACGAGGACGGTGCGCCAGTGGTGAGCGCGATCGCCGAAAACGCCAGTTGATCTGCGCGCCGGCTTGGCGCATCGCACGCCGAGGCGCGACACGCTCTAGACTTGCGTCCCTGCCGACCAAGGAATCCCGATGAACCTGCCGCTGCATTTCGGCCTGCTGGGCTCGCTGGAAGCCGGGCTGATCGCATTGGCGGTCGGCTTCCTGGTGTATGCGCTGTGGCAGTGGCTGGGCCGGCGGCTGGGCTGGTCCGAGGGCCAGCAACTGGGCGGCGCGTGCCTGATCGCGGTGGCGGTGTCGGCCGGCATCGACTGCTGGAACCTGTTCTACACCAGCATCGTGCGCCTGGAGTCGCCGCTGTACGCGCGCATCGCCCTGTCCACCATCCACGATCCGGACGAACTGGGCTCGCGCGTGGTGCTGGAAGTGGCCGGCGCGCTGTCCGGCGTGGCCCTGGCGTGGATCGTATTCAGGGCGCGTTCAAGCGAAAACGCCGGCGACGGCGGTCACGAAACACGCTGAAAAAGACGTTTTCTTTCTGCAATCCAAACGTCTCGAATGGACGCCTTACTGCGTGCTCACCAATCCCTAACCAGTGCGGTAGCGCGCTGCGTCGGCGCCGTGGTTAACGATCCGTTTTGCGGCAATTTTCGACAGGGAATGGATTCAGTCTGAGACCGGCACGGTAGCGCCGTGTTCCGGAATCGACCGGACATGTCACACCGAGAGAGCCAAGGAGAATCCACCCATGAACATTCGCACCCGCACCCCGCTGATCGGTACCGCCGCCATTCTCGCCGCCGCACTGGCCCTGCCGGCGTTCGCCCAGGACGCGCAGGCTGATGCCGCTGCGCAGGCGCAGACGCAGTCGTCGACCAGCGCCACCGGCCAGAGTGGGCAGGCCGGCGCGGCCTCGGGCGGCGGCCAAACCTGGGCCGACGTCGACGCCGACAAGGACGGCGCCATCAGCAAGCAGGAGGCGCAGGTCAACGCCGGCCTCAGCCAGATCTTCGCGCAGGCCGACGCCGACCATGACGGCAAGCTGACGCCGGACGAGTACAAGGCCTACGTCGCCAAGCAGCAGGGCGGCGCGGCGACCGGCAGCGACAGCAACGGCGGCCAGTAACGGGAGCGGTACCGGCATTGGCGGTTGCGTGGCGATGAGCACGCAACCGCCTCGCTGGGACCGAACCTCTGGTGCATCACCCGGGCGTCGTTGCAGCCAGACGCTCCACCACGACGGCGGCCCATGGCCGCCGTCGTGCGTTGTGCGGTGGAGCAGCGTGTCGGCTGCGGTCGGGACGCGCTGCTATGCTTGGCCGATGATGCCGACGCCCACTGCTTTGCGCGCTTCTCCCATCGCCCTGGTCGGTTTCGACGGCGACGACACGCTGTGGAAGAGCGAGGACTACTACCGCGACGCCGAAGCCGCGTTTGAAGCCATTCTCGGCCAGTATCTGGACCTGCAGGACGCCCGCACCCTGCAGCATCTGCTGGCGGTGGAGCGCCGCAACCTGGCGGTGTTCGGCTATGGGGTGAAGGGCATGACCCTGTCGATGATCGAGGCGGCAATCGAACTGACCGACGCCCGCATCGCTGCGCGCGACCTGCAGCGCATCGTCGAGATCGGCCGCGCCACCCTGCAGCATCCGGTGGAGGTGATCGATGGGGTGCGCGAGGCGGTGGCGGCGATCGCCGCCGAGTTCGAGATCGTGCTGATTACCAAGGGCGACCTGTTCCACCAGGAAGCCAAGATCGAACAATCCGGCCTGGGCGACCTGTTCCCGCGCATCGAGGTGGTGTCGGAGAAGGATCCGAAGACCTACGCCAAGGTGCTGTCCGAATTCGGCATCGGTGCCGAGCGCTTCGTGATGATCGGCAACTCGCTGCGGTCGGACGTGGAGCCGGTGATCGCGCTCGGCGGCTGGGGCATCCACACGCCGTACACCACCACTTGGGCGCACGAGGCCGAGCACGGCCTGTCCGCCGACGAACCGCGCCTGCGCGAAGTGGCCGCGGCCGCGGACTGGCCGCAGGCGGTGGCGGATCTCAACCGGCATGCGGCGAGCCTGCCGCGGGGCTGAGCGACTCCCCTGCCTGGCGACGTTGGCGTGCCCGCTTGATCGTGTCTCGTAGGAGCGGCTTCAGCCGCGACGAGGCCTTGCCGATACAGCCCGGTCGCGGCTGAAGCCGCTCCTACAAGCGCCGGCGATTGCGCCCCGTGGTTTTCTCTTGCTTGCTTTGAACGCTTTGTCGATTCCTGTGGTAGCCAGCCTCAGTCGATAACGCCCATGTCCACGCGCTGCCTCCGACAATGGCCTGTCGGTGAGCAGGCGGGGCGCGCTTGCGTCGATGCGCCGCGTGCGCGTCGCGGCGGTGGACACCATCATGCCCACAAGGCCGGTTGCCCTGCCACCGAGGCCGCGATGCGCACCTGTCGGTTGGTCTCCTCGGTAACGCGCGCTGACAGCGCCCGTCGCCTCCGGCAGAATCGGCGCATGCGCCTGCCTTCGTCTCCTGCCGCTCTGTTCCTGTGTGTCGTGCTGTGCGCTGCCGGCCCGGCCGTGGCGCAGGGCGCGGCGCCACCCGCGCGCGCAGTTGCCGCCGAAACCGCGGACGCCGCACCGGTGGAGGTGCCCGGCACCGACGATGCCTGGATCGATCGCCAATTGCTGGACATCGACCGCTACGCCGCGCGCTACCCCGACAGCTTCCTCGACGAGGTGGCGCGCTACGCGCAGATGCCGCATGGTTATGCCGAGGTCCTGCTGCGCGAGCGCCGCTGGCCGCCGCGCGATGTCTATGTCGCCGCGTTCCTGGCCAAGGCCGCGGGGCGGCCCTACCGCGAGGTGGTGCGCGCACGCACGGCCGCCGGCGCGCCGGCCGGCTGGGCGGCGGTGGCGACGGGACTGGACGCGCCGCCCGGCTCACTGGCCTACCGCACGCTGCGTCACGCCATTGTCGCCAGCTACGACCACTGGGACCGCCCGATCGTGCTGGATGCGCTGTTGCGCCGGCAACTGGGCGACCGCGCCGCACGCGACCGGGCCGCGGCGCAGCCCCAGGACGGGTCTACGCGTTCGCAGTAGGCCCACGGCAGTGCGACGGCACCGCCGCCGCCTGGATTCACGTCCACGTCGTGCGCATCCCTGCACTGCCACGCGCGGCGAGTGAGGATGCAGGCTTCACCAGCGGCGCGCTCCAACGCCAACCGGAGACCTAGCCCCTCTCCCTCTGGGAGTGGGGTTGGGGTGAGGGTCCGGCGCGAAGCACCTCACGCAGTGTGGGTGCACGAGGCTGCGCCCGTCCCCTCATCCGCCCCTGTGGGGCACCTTCTCCCGGCGGGAGAGGAGATAGCGGTGTCGTCCGCGCGCATAAAGAATCGCTGATGCTCAAGTCCCTCTCCCTCCGGGAGAGGGGTTGGGGTGAGGGTCGGGCGCGCAGCACCTCACGCAGTGTGGGAGCACGAGGCTGCGCCCGTCCCCTCATCCGCCCCTGCGGGGCACCTTCTCCCGGCGGGAGAAGGAGACAGCGGTGCCGTCCGCGCGCATAAAGAATGCTGATGCTCAAGCCCCTCTCCCTCCGGGAGAGGGGTTTGGGTGAGGGTCGGGCGCGCGGCGCCTCGCGCAGTTTGGGAGCACGAGGCTGCGCCCGTCCCCTCATCCGCCCCTGCGGGGCACCTTCTCCCGGCGGGAGAAGGAAAGAGCGGTGTCGTCCGCGCGCATAAAGAATCGCTGATGCTCAAGTCCCTCTCCCCCCGGGAGAGTGGTTGGGGTGAGGGTCGGGCGCGCAGCACCTCACGCAGTGTGGGTGCACGAGGCTACGCCAGTACCCTCATCCGCCCCTGTGGGGCACCATCTCCCGGCGGGAGAAGGAGACAGCGGTGTCGTCCGCGCGCATAAAGAATTGCTGATGCTCAAGCCCCTCTCACCTCGGGAGAGGGGTTGGGGTGAGGGTCGGGCGCGCAGCACCTCACGCAGTGTGGGAGCACGAGGCTGCGCCCGTACCCTCATCCGCCCCTGCGGGGCACCTTCTCCCGGCGGGAGAAGGAGACAGCGGTGCCGGCCATTCCCGTGCCGCACCGGTACGCGCCGCCGCCCATTCATCCATACTGGCCGCGCCGCCGCCGCGGCGCGAGAATAGACGTTCTGCCGGTCCTGCCGCCGGCGCCATTGCCGCTCCGGACCGCCCGATGACCAACGCCTTCGTTTCGCCCGACGCTATCCGCAGCCTGTTCGCGCAGGCCATGTCCGACATGTACCGCACCGAGGTGCCGCTGTACGGCACGCTGATGGAACTGGTGGCGCAGGTCAATGCGCAGACCCTGGCCGCGGACCCGGCGCTGGAGGCGCAGCTGCAGCGCAACGACGAACGCGCGCGCCTGGACCAGGAGCGGCATGGCGCGATCCGCGTCGGCACCGCCGAGGAACTGGCCACCCTGCGCCGCCTGTTCGCGGTGATGGGCATGGCGCCGGTGGGCTACTACGACCTGTCGGTGGCCGGCGTGCCGGTGCACTCCACCGCGTTCCGCCCGCTGGACGCGGCGGCGCTGGCGCGCAATCCGTTCCGCGTGTTCACCTCGCTGCTGCGACTGGAGCTGATCGAGGATCCGGCGCTGCGCGAACAGGCGGCGCAGATCCTCGCCGAGCGGCGCATCTTCACCGACGGCGCGCTCGCGCTGATCGCGCAGTGCGAACGCGACGGTGGCCTGGCCGAGGCCGACGCGCAGCGCTTCGTCGCCGAGGCGCTGGAGACCTTCCGCTGGCACAGCGACGCGACCGTGAGCCTGCCGACCTACCGCGCGCTGAGCGAGGCGCACAAGCTGATCGCCGACGTGGTCAGCTTCCACGGCCCGCACATCAACCACCTGACCCCGCGCACCCTGGACATCGACGCGGCGCAGGCGGAGATGCTGCGCCGGGGCATCGACGCCAAGGCGGTGATCGAAGGTCCGCCGCGCCGCGCCTGCCCGATCCTGCTGCGCCAGACGAGCTTCAAGGCGCTGGAGGAAACCGTGCGCTTCCCCGCCGGCGCGGACGGCGCCGAGGCCGGCACCCACACCGCGCGGTTCGGCGAGATCGAACAGCGCGGCCTGGCCCTGACGCCGAAGGGTCGCGCGCTGTACGACGCACTGCTGGAGCGCGCCCGCGCGGCCGAGGGCAGCGCCGGTGCCGACTACGCCACGCGCCTGCAGGCCGCCTTCGCCGATTTCCCCGACGACTACGCCACCCTGCGCCGCGAGGGGCTGGGCTATTTCCGTTACGCACTCACCGACGCCGGTCGCGCGGCCGGCGCCGCCGCCCTGGCCGGCAAGCCGGCCGAAGCACTGATCGCCGACGGCTTGGCCAGCGCCGATCCGATCGTCTACGAAGATTTCCTGCCGGTCAGCGCCGCGGGCATCTTCCAGTCCAACCTCGGCGGCGGCGAGCAGCGCGCCTACGCCGCCCACGCCAATCGCGCCGCGTTCGAACAGGCGCTGGGCGCGACGGTGCACGACGAGTTCGCCATCTACGCCGGCATCGAACGCGATTCGCTGCAGGCGCTGGCGGGTTGAAGCGGGGATTGGGAAATGGGGATTGGGGAATCGCAACAGCGGTTTCCCATCGTCGTGTCCCTACACGCACACGATCGATGTGGCGGTGCACCGTGAGAGGGACTTCAGTCCCGACGGTGTCCGAAGACGGTAGTGCTCACGCCACTGCGCGTCGCGGCTGAAGCCGTCCCACGAGAGGACGGTCGGCGCGGCGGGTGCAATGTGGGAGGGACTTCAGTCCCGACGGCATCCGAAGACAAACATGCTCACACCACCGCGCATCGCGGCCGAAGCGGCTCCTGCACGCGATGCATGCCAAGCGGTGCACCGCGCGATACCGCCTAGCCACCGGCGCAGCGTCTGCTTGCGCGCGACCCTTGTCCGCGCAGCCCCATCGAACGCGGCTTACCCCGCGTAACGCGCCTTGAGCATGGCGTAGGCCGAGCGCAGCGCCAGCGCTTCGCCGCCGGCGGGGCGGCCGGGGCGGTCGCTGTCGTTCCAGGCGTACACGTCCAGGTGCGCCCACGCCTGCCGTGCCGGTACGAAGCGCTCCAGGTACAGGGCGGCGGTGACCGCGCCGGCCATGCGCGAGCCGGCATTGGCCAGGTCGGCGACCGAACTGGTGAGGTAGCGCAGGTAAGGACGCCACAGCGGCATGCGCCAGACCGGGTCGCGGGTGCGCTCGCCGGCGGCGATCCAGGCCTGCGCCAGCGTGTCGTCGTTGCTGAACAGCGCCGGCAGGTCCGGGCCCAGGGCGATGCGCGCGGCGCCGGTTAACGTTGCGAAATCCAGGATCGCGTCGGGGCGCTGCTCGCTGGCATAGGCCAGCGCATCGCACAGCACCAGGCGGCCTTCGGCGTCGGTGTTGTCGATCTCCACGCTGGTGCCCTGGCGGGTGGCGATGACCTCGCCGGGGCGGAACGCGTTCGGGCCGACCGCGTTCTCCACCGACGGCAGCAGCACGGTCAGCCGCAGCGGCAGGCGCTGCGCCATCACCAGCCCGGCCAGCGCCAGCGCGTGCGCGGCGCCGCCCATGTCCTTCTTCATGTTGCGCATGCCGTCGGCCGGCTTCAGGTCCAGGCCGCCGGTGTCGAAGCACACGCCCTTGCCGACCAGCGCCACGTGCGGATGCGCTTCTTCGCCCCAGCGCAGCACCAGCAGCCGCGGCGCGCGGTGCGAGGCGCGGCCGACCGCGTGGATCGCCGGGAAGTTCTGCTCCAGCAGCGCGTCGCCGACGATGCTCTCGAACTGCGCGCCGTGTTCCTGCGCGATCGCGCGCGCGGCGTCTTCCAGTTGCTCCGGCCCCATGTGCTCGGTCGGCGTGTTGACCCAGTCGCGCACGCGCAGGCTGGCGGCGATCAGATCGCGCACTTCCGCCTGCGGCGTGGCCAGCAACTGCGCCGGCAGCCGCGCCGGTTGTTTGTAGCGGGCGAAGCGGTAGCTGCCCAGGCCCCAGCCCAGGTGCAGCGCCGCCAGCGCATCGGTGTCCAGCGCAGTCTCCAACCGCCAGGTGCTGCCGGCCGGCAGCGCGTACGGCGCATGCGCATAGGCATAGGCATCGCCGCGATCGCCGACGCCCAGCACCGCAGCGGCCACGCCGTCGGCGCCCGGCAGCAGCAACACGCTGCCCGGCGCGGCCATGAATTGCTGGGTGTCCATCCACGCCACCCAGGCCGGCGATTGTGCCGCGCGCCATTCGGCCAGGTGTTCGCGGTCGAGCACGTACAGCGGCAGCGCGTGGGAAGAGGCGTCGGTGAAGCCGGTCGGCAGGGACATCAGCGGATCCTTGGAAGAGAGAGGTGGCCGGCGGGCCAGTACGCGCGGGTCAGGCGCGCGCGAAGGCCGGCTGGGTCGCGTCCAGCCAGTTGGCCAGGCCGGTGAGGGTGTCGAAGTGCAGGTCGGGCGGGATCTGCGGATGCCAGGCCTGCGCGTCGCGGTTGATCCAGCAACCGCGCAGGCCGGCCTGCATCGCACCGACCACGTCGATCTCGATGTGGTCGCCCACGTGCAGCACCTGCGCGCAGGGCAGGCCCAGGCGTGCGCAGGCGGCGTGGAAGATGCCTGGGTCGGGCTTGGCCGCGCCGTGCTCGCGGGCACTGAGCTGGAAGGCGAAATGCCGGTCCAGGCCGATCGTGGCCAGGTCGGCATTGCCGTTGCTCAGCGCCACCACCGGCACGCGCGCGGCGATGCGCTCCAGCGCGGCGATGCTGTCCGGATAGCACTCCACCTGGTTGCGCGCGGCATGGAACACCGCATACGCCGGTTCCAGCAATGCGGGGTCGGCGCCGCTCTCGTGCAGCGCGCGGCGCAGGGTCAGCCGGCGCAGTTCGCTGAGGTCGTGATGCAGGTGCGGATGCGCGGCGAACACCTCTTCGCGCAACTGCCGCATCGCCGCGACCGGGAAGCGCGCGGCGGTGGCCGGACTATGCTGCAGCAGCCAATCGTGCAGCACCTGTTCGATGCGCGCGCCGATCGGCGCGAACGGCCATAGCGTGTCGTCCAGATCCAGCGTGATCGCGCGGACGGGGAAGGAGGGCATGGAAGTCACCGGCGCATTTTACGCCAAGCGCTGATACCCCTGCGCCCCACGCCCGGTAGACAGCACGCGCGCTTGCGCTAATCCCCAATCCCGACTCCCCAATCCCCGCCTCACTCCAGCAACCGCGCCCAGCGCTGCATGCCCTCCACCCGCGCCAGCACCATCTTGATGCACACCAGCAGCGGCACCGCCAGCAGCAGGCCGATCATGCCCCACAGCCAGCCGAACAGCATCAGCGCCAGGATCAGCATCAGCGGCGAGATCGCCATGCGCCGGCCGAGCACGATCGGCGTCACCACCTGGCCTTCCAGGGTGTGCAGGCCCAGGTACAGGATCGCCGGCAGCGACGCGCTCAGCGGATCGCGGAAGGCGACGAAGCCCATCAGCAGCATCAGGATCGCGCCGATCAGCGGCCCCACGTATGGCGCGAAGTTCAGCAGCGCCACCACCGTGCCCCACAGCAGCGCTTCCTGCGGCGCGATGCCCAGCAGGATCAGGATGCCGGCGAAGACCAGGCCGACCAGCGTATTGATCACGGTGATGGTCAGCACGTAGCGCGAGACCTCGCGTTCGATCGAGCGCAGGATCTCGGTGGTGAACTTCTGTTGCTGGCGACTGGGCAGCAACGCGATCGCGTGGCGTTGCAGGTTCTCGCCGAACACCATGAAGAAGAACGTCAGCAGCACCACCGCCAGCGCCGAGGCGGCCAGCCGCGGGGTTCGCACCAGCGCCTTGTACGGGTCGTCCATCTGCGTGCGGATCACCTGCACGCGGCGCCCGCTCTCGCCGCCGGCGGCGCGGGCGAAGTTCTCCGCGGCCTGGTTGGCCTGCTGCATCGGCTTGGTCAGGTCGCGCACCTGGGTGGCGAGGTGGCGCAGCTGCGCCGGCGCCTGCTGCGCCCACTCGGCGGCGGGCCCGGCCAGTTGCACGGTCAGTGTCGTCGCCCCCGCCATGCCCGACAGCAGCACCAGCAGCGCGGCCAGGAAGCGCGGCAGATACAGCCGTTGCAGCACGCGCAGGATCGGATTGCCGACCAGGGCGAAGAAGGCGGAGAGCAGAATCGGCAGGATCACGTCCTGCGCCGCCCACAGCGTGTAGCAGACCGCCAGCGTCGCCAGCACCACCAGCGAGACCGGTCCGCGCGGGCGCGGGGCGGGCGGCGGCGGCAGGGCGCCGTGCGGCGCGTCGTCGGCGACGGCCGTGGGATCGGGAACTGTACTCATCGGACCTGCGATGCAGTGGCCTCGGCGCGCGCGGCAGGGCACGCGCCGAACGGCGTCGAAAAGGAAACGAAGTGTAGGCCGGATCGTGGCCGGCGCGATATCAAGGCCGCGTGGCCGCCGCGTGCGTGCGGCGTGGCGGCCGAATGCCATCACCCGCGCGCATCCGCGGGAAACTCAGGGCCGGCCCTGGCGCTCGGACAGGTCGGTGGCCGCTTCGGCGGCGGCGGGCTGCCCGGGGCGCGAGGCCATCGGCGGCCGCGGTGGCTGCGGGCGGGCAGCGGGCGGGGGAACGGGTGCGGCGGGGGGCGGTGCCTGGGTGGCGGCGTCCACGGCCGCGTCCTGCGCGGTGTCTGCGGCCTCCTCGGCATCGTCGGAGGCGCGTTCGGCGTTATCGGATGCGCTCTTGGCCGTCGTCGCATTGATCAGGCTAGAGACAGCGCTGAGCATCTGCAGCCAGCGTGCGCCGCCGAGCTTGCCGACCACGGCGGCCGGTTCGGCGCGCCCGACCAGGAAGCCGGTGCCCAGACCGACGATCACGATCCGCCACGGCGTCCAGCCTTCGCGCCAGACCTGCTGGAGGGTCGCCCAATGCGTGCGCACCTGCTCCTGGCGTCCTTCCAGCACCGATTCGGCGCGGGCGATGCGGTGCTGCAGTTGCCGCAGGGTCATGACCTGGCCTCGCGCTTGGCGACATCCTCGTCGCCGTCCTCGTCGTCGCCGCCGATGCCCAGCTTGGCCAGCTGGCGGCGGGTGGCGTCGAGCTTGCTCATGTCGAAGTAGCGCAGCGCCTGCCACGCACCGAGCGCGGTGACCACCAGGCTGAAGGCGGCGGTCGCCGAGATCGACGCCAGCCACGACCAGCCCATGCGCTGCAGCAGGGCGATCATCGCGCCCATCAGCAGCATCCACGCCGAGGCGCCGAACGCCACCGACACGGTCAGCCACACCAGCGCCCGCGCCAGTGCGGCGCGGGCCAGGGCCAGATCCGCGGCCACCAGCTTGCGCAACGCGCGGCCGGTGTCCAGGGTGGCGTTGAGTCCTTCGCGCCCGGCGGCGCCGAACGCGCGGAAGGATTCCTCCAACGACGGTGCCGCCGCGGCGTCTGCCGCGGCGCCGTCGGCGCGGGCCTGCTCTTCGCTCACGCGCGGCTTACTTGTCGCCGCCGCTGCGCGCCAGCTTGGCGATGATCCAGCCGGTGGCGAAGGCCACGCCGAACGAGGCCAGCGGGCGCTCGCGGATCAGCTCGGCGGCGCTGTCGATCAGGTCGCGGCCCTTGTCCAGCAGCACGTCCACCTGCTCCTTCGCCGCCGCGCCGCCGAACTCGGCGGCCGCCAGCCCGGACAGGGCGCTGTCGGACAGCTCGGCCTTGACGTTGGCCTTGCCCAGCTTCAGTTCCTCGCCGGCGGCACCGGCAGCGCCCTTGATCGCCTCGCCGGCGTAGCTGGCCGCGGACTTCAGGTGCGAACCGGCTTCGCTCAGGTTGTCCTTGAGGTTCTCGGTATTGGTCGGGCTGGCATTCATGGGCATGTCTCCTCTGGGGTTTGGGGGCCTGCCGTCCGCCAATGCGGACGCTGCGCAGAACGGGGGCGACACAAATACCATCGGCGGGGTGTACGGGGTGTTAGCTCGCCGCCGCAGGCGATGCGCCATAGTGTCGGCGCTCGCCGGCGAGCGGCCAAGAGCGGCCAGCAAAACGACTGCGCGGCCACCAGACGGGCAGCTGCTCGCCACGTTTTGTTGGCCATCCTAATGTCCCGGAGGAATCGCGATGCACGCCTACGGCAATCGGAGCGGCCACGCGGGAGTGGTCGCCTACGACAGCGGCCCGGACTGGATCGTGCTGCGCTTCGCCGACGGCGCCACCTACCGCTACGACGGCCATCATCCCGGCCTGCTCCACGTCGTGGAGATGCAGCGCCTGGCCGCGGCCGGGCGCGGCCTCACTACCTATCTCAACCAGCACGTGCGCGACGACTACGCCGCGCGCCTGGCCTGAGCGCGGCGGCTCACTGCATGACCAAGTCGGCCTGCGCGCCGCCGCGGACCACACGCAGCACCAACTGCGCCGGCTTGCGCGCGAAGTTGGCGCGGTAGCTGGCCAAGTCGGCGAACTCGCCGACCGAGGCGGCCACCACGATGTCGCCGCCGGCCAGGCCGTTGCGCGCCGCGCGGCTGCCGCGCGCCACGTTGCCGATCAGCACGCCGGAAATGCCGGACTGGCGCAGCGATTCGGGCAGGTCGGTGAAGGTGGCGCCGCTGAGCCGTGGGTCCAGCGACTCGCCGCTGATCGCGCGCGGCTGTTCCTTGAGCGTGGCCTTGAGCTGCAGCGGCTTGCCGTCGCGGCGCACGTCCAGGGTCACGGTGCTGCCGACCGGCTGCAGGCCCTCGTAGTTGTGCAGCGCCTCGGCGCTGTCCAGGCGCTCGCCGTTGGCGCCGGTGATCACATCGCCCGGCTGCAGCCCGGCGGCGGCGGCCGCCGACCCGGCCAGCACCCGCGTCACCAGCGCGCCGCGCGGCGCCGACAGGCCCAGGCCCTGCGCCATCTGCGTGGTCAGGTTCTGCGTCTCGATGCCGAAGGTGCCGCGGATCATCACCCCGTTGTTCTTGATCAACTGGTCGACCACCGCGCGCGCCAGGTTCGACGGGATCGCCAGGCCCAGGCCGATGTTGCCGGCCATGCTGCCCTGCGGGTTGAAGCTGGCGGTGTTGATGCCGACCAGTTCGCCGCGCAGGTCCACCAGCGCGCCGCCGGAGTTGCCGGGGTTGATCGAGGCGTCGGTCTGGATGAAGTTCTGGTAGCCCAGGCCGCGGATGCCGTTGCGGCCCATCGCCGAGACGATGCCGGAGGTGACGGTCTGGGTGAAGCCGAACGGGTTGCCGATGGCCGCGACGAAATCGCCCACGCGCAGCTTGTCGCTGTCGCCCAGGCGGATCTCGGTGAGGTTGTCGGCCTTGATCCGGATCAGCGCGATGTCGGTGTCCGCGTCCGAGCCCATGAACTCGGCCTTGAAGCTGCGCCCGTCGGCCAGGGTCACCTGCACGTCGTCGGCGTTCTCCACCACGTGGTGGTTGGTCAGCACGTAGCCGTTCTTCGCATCGATGATCACGCCCGAGCCCAGCGACTCGTTGATGCGCTCCTGCGGGATGTCCGGGAACAGGCGGCGCAGGATCGGATCGTTGAAGAACGGATTGCGGACCCGCACGACCTGTTTGGTGTTGATGCTCACCACCGCGGGCATCACCTTCTGCAGCATCGGCGCCAGCGAAGGCAGCGGCTCGCCGGCCACCGCCGACGGCAGGCGCGCGGCCCCGGACAGCGGCGGCGCCGCCGCGACCGGCGCGGCCTCGGCGCGGTTGTCCAGTTGCGCATTGATCGCGGTGGCGGCGAAACCGCCGAAGGCAGCGGCGGCGGTCAGGGTCAGCAGCGTAGGCAGCGGTCGCATGGGTGGGTTTTCCGGGGAACGCGGGAGACGTGGGGCCAGATGGGCGCGCGTGCGCGTAAATCAAGATGAACGCGCGGCGTTTAACCGCCAGTGAAAGCGCACCAGCGCGGTCCGCGCAAGGCCAGGCCGGCGCTCCGCGTGCACAGCAACTTGACGGCATGTGATCGGCGCGCGACGACGTTGACAGTCGGCCTGCCCGGGGTTAGCGTTCACGCGTGCAATAGCCACTACATGTAGCGGTATCGCGTCGATACGGCACTAGACGTAGGGTTTTCTTCACCAGGATTTC
Source organism: Xanthomonas sp. 3498 (assembly GCF_014199795.1). Lineage (NCBI taxonomy): Bacteria > Pseudomonadati > Pseudomonadota > Gammaproteobacteria > Lysobacterales > Lysobacteraceae > Xanthomonas > Xanthomonas sp. 3498. Next base: position 1,142,785 of record NZ_JACHOH010000001.1, on the reverse strand, counting down.
ACATCCGGGGGCGCGCTCGGCGGTGCATGACGGGACGGTGACAGGGAGGGTCGCGGATTCGGGGAATTTCGATCGGTCGAGGGCAGCCGCCGCGTGCGCTGCCGCGGCCGTCTCTGCCGTGCAGCGCAAGTGCGATATAGACAAGACACACGGCGGATGACCATCCATCCGCCCCATCGGGACAGGTTCGAGGAGAACACAGCAGAATGAGTACGGTGCGCCTGGAAGTCGTCCAGACCGGATCCAAGCACGACCCCATCCCGATGCAGCCGGCGTCGCAGGACATCTGGGACAAGAAGTATCGGCTCAAGACCAAGCAGGGCGAACCGCTGGATGCCGACATCGACGGCACCTACCTGCGCGTGGCCCGTGCGCTGGCCGACGCCGAGGCCGGCGAGGAGCAGCGCGCCTACTGGTTCGAGCGTTTCGCCTGGGCGCTGCGCCGCGGCGCGATCCCGGCCGGGCGCATCACCTCCAATGCCGGTGCGCAGGAACACAAGCCGGCCACCAGCACGATCAACTGCACCGTGTCGGGCACCATCACCGACTCGATGGACGGCATCCTGGAGAAGGTCCATGAGGCCGGCCTGACCCTCAAGGCCGGCTGCGGCATCGGCTACGAGTTCAGCACGCTGCGCCCGCGCGGCGCGTTCGTGGCCGGCGCCGGCGCCTACACCTCCGGGCCGATGTCGTTCATGGATATCTTCGACAAGATGTGCTTCACCGTGTCCTCGGCCGGCGGCCGCCGTGGCGCGCAGATGGGCACCTTCGACGTGTCCCACCCGGACGTGAAGGACTTCATCCGCGCCAAGCGCGAGGACGGGCGCCTGCGCCAGTTCAACCTGTCGCTGCTGATCACCGACGGCTTCATGCAGGCGGTGGAGCAGGACGCCGACTGGCCGCTGGTGTTCCCGGTGAACCGCAAGGAAGAGGCCGACGTCGACCTGGCCGACGCCAGTGCCGTGGTCTGGCGCGACTGGCCCACGCACAAGGACTACATCGTGCGCGACGACGGCCTGGTCGCGTGCAAGGTGTACGGGCACATCCGCGCCCGCCACCTGTGGGACATGATCATGGTCTCCACCTACGACTACGCCGAGCCAGGCTTCATCCTGATCGACCGCGTCAACGAAATGAACAACAACTGGTGGTGCGAGACCATCCGCGCGACCAATCCTTGCGTGACTGCCGATACCTGGGTGCAGACCGCCGAGGGGCCGCGTCAGGTCGCCGATCTGCTGGGAACGCAGTTCCTGGCGCGGGTGGATGGTGGCGACCATGCCACCGGTGCGGAGGGCTTCTTCAAGACCGCGCACAAGCAGGTGGTGCGACTGCAGACGCAGGAAGGTTACGCACTGCGCCTGACCGCGGACCACCGCGTGCGGCGCGTGGTGCGCCAGACCCGTTGGTCGCTGGACACCGAATGGTGCCAGGCGGACCAACTGGTCGCAGGCGACCGGGTGCTGCTCAACAATCACCGTGCCGGTGCGGAGTGGGGCGGCGCACGTACCTATGAGGAAGGTTTCCTCCTCGGCATGCTGGTGGGCGACGGTACGCTCAAGCACGAAGCCGCCGTGTTGTCTGTCTGGTCGCAGGCCGCCGCCGTCAACGCAGCGCCGTTGGCACCGGTGGCGCTGATGGACGAAGCCCTGCGCTGCGCGCGCAGCCTGCCGCACCGTGCCGACTTCGCCGGCTGGAGCGAGGTGCGCGACCGTGGCGAGTACCGCCTGAAGTCGGCCGCATTGCGCGATCTGGCCCTGGAACTGGGCCTGCGTCCGGGCGACAAGGCGATTACGCCGGCCGTCGAGAAGACCTCCAGCGATTTCCACCGCGGCTTCCTGCGTGGCCTGTTCGACACCGACGGCTCGGTGCAGGGCAGCCAGGAGAAGGGCGTCAGCGTGCGCCTGGCACAGTCCGACCTGGCGCGGCTGGAGGCAGCACAGCGCATGCTGCTGCGGCTGGGCATCGCCTCGCAGATCTACCGCGACCGGCGTCCCGCCGGCACGGCGTTGCTCCCTGACGGGCACGGCGGCACGCGTGCCTACGCCACCAAGGCGCAGCACGAACTGATCGTCAGCGGCGACAACCTCGATGCCTTCGCCCAGCGGGTGGGCTTTGCCGACACCGCCAAGGCCAACCGCCTCAAGGCGCTGCTGTCCGGCTACCGTCGCCAGTTGAACCGCGAGCGCTTCGTGGCGACGGTGCAGTCGGTGGCCGCCGATGGCATCGAAGACGTCTACGACGTGCAGGTCCCTGGCATCAACACCTTCGACGGCAACGGCCTGCACGCCCACAATTGCGGCGAGCAACCACTGCCGCCCTACGGCGCCTGCCTGCTCGGCTCGATCAACCTCACCAATTTCGTGCGCGAGCCGTTCACCGAGCGCGCCCGCTTCGACTGGGAGGAATACAAGGAAGTGGTGCGGGTGTTCACCCGCATGCTCGACAACGTGGTCGAGGTCAACGGCCTGCCGCTGCAGCAGCAGCGCGACGAGATCATGCGCAAGCGCCGCCACGGCATGGGCTTCCTCGGCCTGGGCTCGACCATGACCATGCTGCGGATGAAGTACGGCAGCGCCGAGTCCTGCGAGTTCACCGAGTCCATCGCCCGCGAGATGGCCGTGGCCGGCTGGGAGACCGCGCTGTCGCTGGCCAAGGAAAAGGGCCCGGCGCCGATCATGCAGGAGACCTTCGAGGTCACCGCGACGATGCTGCGGCAGCGTCCTGAGATGGTCCGCGACGGCTGGCGCGTGGGTGAGCGCATCGAAGGCCGTCTGTTGCACGCCAAGTACAGCCGCTACATGCAGCGCATCGCCGAGGTGGCGCCGGCGCTGGTCGAGGAACTGGCCGAAGTGGGCGCGCGCTTCACCCACCACAGCTCCATCGCCCCCACCGGCACCATCTCGCTGAGCCTGGCCAACAACGCCTCCAACGGTATCGAGCCGAGCTTCGCCCACCACTACAGCCGCAACGTGATCCGCGAGGGCAAGAAGAGCAAGGAGAAGGTGGACGTGTTCTCCTTCGAGCTGCTGGCCTACCGCCACCTGGTCAACCCCAAGGCGATGCCGTTCGCCGAGGACGCCGCCGCGCGCCTGCCGGACTACTTCATCGCCGCCGACGACATCCACCCCAAGGAACACGTGGACGTGCAGGCCGCCGCGCAGAAGTGGGTGGACAGCTCCATCTCCAAGACCGCCAACGTCCCCACCGACTACCCCTACGAGCAGTTCAAGGACATCTACCGCTACGCCCACCAGCAGGGCCTGAAGGGCTGCACCACGTTCCGCTTCAACCCGGCCGCCTTCCAGGGCGTGCTGGTCAAGGAAGCGGACCTGGAGAACACCACCTACCGCTTCGAGCTGGAAGACGGCAGCGTGGTCGAGGTCAAGGGCAACGAACAGATCGAATACGACGGCGAGATGCACACCGCCGCCAACCTGTTCGATGCGCTGAAAGAAGGGTATTACGGCAAGTTCTGACGCCGTCCCGTTTCCCCTTTCGCGCCGGCGGAGGGGAGGGTGGCGGTGGGAGCCTCGGAAGGGCGGTGCGCCGCCCTTCCCGAACACTTCCCCACCGTCCGCCGCGTGTCGCCGTTTCCGGCTCCCCGCTTCGCTGCAATCGGTATAGCATCGCCCGCGTTACATAAACACTGACACCCTGAGGAGGGTTTTATGAGCAATGGCAACGGAGTAACGGCGACGCTGACGCAGGTCGCCGAGAACGTGAAAGAAACCGCCACCAACATGGGCGAGAGCATCGCCGCCACCGCCAGCGAAGCCGTCGCCAGCGTCAAGCAGACCGCCGAGAACGTGCAGAAGCGCGTGCAGGACCAAGTCGCCAAGACCCGCAAGGTGGTGAAGCAGGCCGAGAAGGCCGTGGCCAAGCGCGCCGAGAAGGCCGGCAAGGCGGTCAAGAAGACCGTCGCCAGCGCGCGCAAGAAGCTGGAAGCGGCCAAGGCCAGCGCCCAGGCCGAAGCGGCGTCCCTGACCAAGGCCGGCAAGAAGACCGCCAAGAAGGCGGCTGCGAAGAAGGCGCCGGCGAAGAAGGCCGCTGCCAAGAAGGCCGTTGCTAAAAAGGCCGTCGCCAAGAAGGCTCCGGCCAAGAAAGTGACCGCCAAGAAGGCCGCGCCGAAGAAGGCGGTCAAGAAGGTCGCCGCCAAGAAGGCCGTGACCAAGAAGTCGGTGGTCGCCAAGAAGAGCGCGGTGAAGAAGGCCGTAGGCGCGCGCAAGGCCGTGGCCAAGAAGGCCGTGGGCAAGGCCGCCAAGGCGGTCAGGAAGAGCACCGCCAAGGTCGCCAAGAAGAGCGCCGCAGTGAAGAAGACCGCCGTGCGCAAGGCCGCCGGCAAGAAGGCCGCGGCCACCCGCGCCCGGAAGTAAGCCGTCCAGCAGCATCCTCTCTCCCGTGCGCGGGAGAGAGGCCGGGCCTACGCCCGTCCCGATCCGCATTCCAGGAACGCACGCCTCATGGCCATCAAGATCGACCAGAAAATCAAGGGCTACGCCGTCGTCACCCCCGAGGACAAGGCGCGCGATGCCGCCGCCGCGATGCCCGCCTCGTCGATCGACCGTGCCACCGCCGAGGCCGAAGCGCCTGCCGACAACATCATCCACATGCACGAGCGCATCGAGCGCCCGGACGTGCTGATCGGCAGCACCTACAAGATCAAATCGCCGTTGGTGGAACACGCCATGTACGTGACCCTCAACGACATCGTGCTCAACGCCGGCACCGAGCACGAACTGCGCCGCCCGTTCGAAATCTTCGTCAACTCCAAGTCCATGGAGCATTTCCAGTGGATCGTGGCGCTGACCCGCATCATGTCCGCCGTGTTCCGCAAGGGCGGCGACGTCACCTTCCTGGTCGACGAGATGAAGGCCGTGTTCGACCCCAAGGGCGGCTATTTCAAGGCCGGCGGCGTGTACATGCCGTCGCTGGTCGCCGAACTGGGCAGCATCGTCGAAGAGCACATGAAGTCGATCGGCCTGCTGCACGACCCGGAAATGAGCGACCACCAGCGCGCGCTGATCGCCGAGAAGCGCAAGCAGTACGAAGAGCGCTCAAAAAAAAACAGTGAAGTGAAGCCGGCTGTTCCTTCTCCTGCGGGAGAAGGTGCCCGCAGGGCGGATGAGGGGACGGTGTCCGCCTACTCCACCGCCGACCACGAAGAGGACATCGCCGTCACCGGCGACGGCGCGAGTTTCCCGCCGTCGGCCACGATGTGCCACAAGTGCAATACCAAGGCGCTCGTCATCATGGATGGGTGTGCGACGTGTTTGAATTGTGGGTATTCGAAGTGTGGGTGATTTGATATAGGTTGGAAAATAATTTCTTTGCTAAATAAGATAGAAAGGCGGGTGGCGACGCATGGAAATGAAAGGTTATAGCATCAGGGAAGTGTTTACTCCGACAAAGCCTGCTCGGATTGCATTCGTTAATCGAGTGGCAGTTAATGATCGACTGGTTAATGCGCTTCGTACTCCAGGAAAGCAGATCGTGGTTTATGGGCATTCCGGTACAGGAAAGACGACTTTACTTGTGAATAAGCTCCATGAAACATATGATTGGCACATAACCACGCGGTGTATGAAGGGGTTGACCTTTGATCAGCTTATTCTTGACGCATTTGATCAGCTTGGTCCTTACTATGTTTCTGAGTCAACTGCCTCTAATAAAAAGACAGTAAGCGTTGAGCTTGCATCTAGTTACAAAATTTTGAGCGCAAAAATTTCTTCCGGCATCACTTACGAAAAGACTGAAAAAAGTGTTCGTGTTATTCCTCCTCAGTTGACACCTCAGACCCTTGGTAAGTTTTTGGGCGCGGCTAATGCGTGCTGGGTATTGGAAGACTTTCACAAAATAGATGCTTCAGAGAAGCAGCGGCTCGCACAATTGATGAAAGTTTTCGTCGACATGGCTGATGACTATTCAGATTTGAAAATTGTAGCTATCGGCGCGGTTGATACGGCTCGCCAAGTTGTCGAATATGACGATGAGATGAAGAATCGCGTTGCCGAAATTCCCGTTCCGCTTATGACCGCTGATGAAATTAAGGAAATTATCAAAAAGGGCGAGCAAGCCCTTAATGTTAAATTTTCTCAAAAAATTGTTGGAGTTGTGGCTCGTCATTCAAACGGATTGGCTTCTGTATGCCACCATCTTTGTCTAAATATGTGCGACGCTGCAGGAATTTCGACGACGGTGGCTGGCAAGCCTCTAGAGTTGACGAACGAAGATTGTGAGGCGGCGGTTAAAACATATGTGGATGAAGCCTCGGATAGTATTAAAAGCGCTTTTGCTAAAGCTCTCAAGCCGCGTCGAAATGGAGAAAATAACGCGGAAATCATCCTTGAAGCGCTTTGTCTGATGGGCGAAGAAGGCGCGGCCCGATTCGATTTATTGAATAGAATTAAACGAACCAGAGTCAGCTATCCTGACCACAGATTGAAGTTTAATCTGGGCAAGCTTTGTGAGTCGTCCTACGGAACAATTCTTAGGTTTGATCCAAATTCAGGCCTTTATTCGTTCTCTGATCCAATTTACAGGGCCTATGCTTTGGCTCGCTATAGGACGCCGATAGAAAAAACCTTAACGCATGATTTTGACGTATCTCAATTTGAAGAGCTGCTTCTTGCAGCATTGAGAAAGAGCCTAAAGATCAATGCGCCTGGCGCTGTCGCAGTAGTCAAACCTAGCTAGCGGAGATACTGGGATCAGAGTAGATTTTTGAGTGCCGATTGCCATTCTTAACGTAGGTGCTGTTCGATGCAGTGTCTACGTCATGCCGCGCATGCACATAGGGTTTAGACGCCATATGGATTGCCGCATCACCACTCTCGTCGCCCTGGAAGCCCTCTACGGCCAACCTGTCGAGCGCGCCGTACGCAAACAAATCGACCATCTGAACGCCGACTACCAGGCGTTCGTGCACGCCTCGCCGTTCGTGGTGCTGGCTTCGGCCGGCGACGAAGGACTGGACTGTTCGCCGCGCGGCGATGCGCCGGGGTTCGTGCAGGTGCTGGATGCGCGCACGCTGGCGTTGCCGGACCGGCCGGGCAACAACCGCGTCGATACGCTGCGCAATCTATTGCAGGATCCGCGGCTGTCGCTGTTGTTCCTGATTCCCGGCATCGGCGAAACCTTGCGGGTGAACGGCCGCGCCGAGATCCGGGTCGATCCGGACCTGCTGGCGCGGTTCGCGGTCGGCGAGCGCTTGCCGCGCAGCGTGATCGTGGTGCACATCGAGGCGGTGTACTTCCACTGCGCCAGGGCGATCGTGCGGTCGCAGCTGTGGGATCCGACGCGGCACCTGCCGCGGGATCGTTTGCCCAGCCCTGGCACCATGCACGCGCATCTGGCCGATGGCGCATTCGACGCCGACACCTACGATCGGGAATTGCCGCAGCGCACCCGGGACTCGTTGTACTAACGCGACTGGAGCGGATGTGCGGGCGACGCGTGCGCAGCGCCTCGCGGTGGGGAGCTGCATGCCGTCGGTCGATTCGGCCACCGATTTCCCCGGTCATGCCGCCCTGCTAGGGTGCGCCCCTGGTGGAAAGCGGCGGCGACGCCCTTTCCGGGGCGCAGCAAACGGCAGGGGAGCTTGGATGCGGGGACTTGAGGAGCCGTCAGGCGGATGGGGCGAGTTGCTGCTGGTGGTAGCGGTGGCGTTCGGGTTGCCGATCTATTGGAGTGCGCTGGCGGTGCTGGCGCCGGTGGTGGAGCCGTCTCTTTCCGACGCCAGCCTGTGGGGCACGGTGTTCTACGAGTTGCTGGTGCTGGCGGTGTTGCTGCCGACGTTGTGGTTCCGCGGCTGGACGCCGCAGGCGTTGGGGCTGCAATGGCAGACGCGGGATCTCGGTGTTGGCCTGGCGCTGCTGGCCGCCTGCCTGGTGGCGACCTATCCGTTGCACCTGTTGAAGGACAGCGTGGCGGCGGAGCTGAATCCGTCGATGGACGCGATGGTGGCCGGGCCGCTGTCGGCGGGCATGGTGGTGCTGATCTCGCTGCTCAATCCGATCTTCGAAGAGGTGTTCGTCTGCGCCTACGTAATCCGCGCGCTGGAGCGGCGGCACAGCCCGGCGTTCGCGGTGAACGTCAGCGTGGCGATCCGCGCGTCGTACCACCTGTACCAGGGACCGGTCGGCACCATCGGCATCCTGGTGGTGGGGCTGATCCTGGGCTGGTGGGTGGCGCGGACTGGGCGGCTGTGGCCGGCAATCGTGGCGCATGCCGGGCTGGATCTGTTGGGGCTGATGGCCTACACCTGATGCGCTGAGTGGGCCGGCGTGCGATGTGCGCTGCGGTGATTGCGTACGCTGGTGTCGCCCGACCGAAAGCGCGCCCGCCTGCTGGCGCAGGCGTTGGCGCCGCTGCGCGAGCGCGGCGCGCAGGTGGCGTTGGACGATGCCGGTGCCGGCTACGCCAGCATGCGCCACATCCTGCAGTTGCAGCCGGACGTCATCAAGCTCGACATGAGCATCACCGAGTGCATCCATTCCGACCGCAGCCGTCGCGCGCTGGCCAAAGGGCTGACCAACTTCGCCCATGAGATCGGCACCCAGGTGGTGGCCGAAGGCGTGGAGACGGCGCAGGAGCTGGACGCCTTGCGCGAGCTGCAGGTCGACCTGGCCCAGGGCTATTTCCTGTCGCGGCCGCTGTCGGAGGATGCCGCGCTGGCCCTGGCGTCGCGGGAGGTTGGCTGAGTGGCGGTACGCCGTCGCTCGAGGTGGTAGACGCGATGCGGCACGATGGCGTGCCGCTGCGGCGACGGCTCGCCACCGGTACGCGTGGCGCCGTTTACCAGGGCACCACGCGGCCCAGGTAGTCCAGGTAGTTCAGCCCGCCGCGGCCGCAAGCGGCGTCGATGGTGTCGAGCAGGGGCGGAATGCTGTCGTCGATGGACAGGCGCGCCTCTGGTCCGCCCATGTCGGTCCGCACCCAGCCGGGCGCCATCAGCAGCAAGGTGCGGGCGCTGTCGCGGTGGCGGGCGGCGAAGCTGCGCATCAGCATGTTCAGTGCCGCTTTGCTGCTGCGGTAGATCTCGTACTGGCCGTTGCTGTTGTTGGCGATGCTGCCTTGCCCGGACGACATCACGCCGATGGTGCCGGTGTCGCGCACCAGGTCGCGCAAGGTTTCGATGGTGCGCATGGGGCTCAGCGCGTTGGTGACCATGACCCGGACGAATTCTTCGGTGGCGACATCGGCGACGGTCTCGCGGTCGTCGTTCTTGACGCCGGCGTTGACGAACAGCAGGTCCAGAACCTCGCCCTCCAGGCGTGCACGCAGCGCGGCCAGCTGCGCCGGGTCGGTGATATCGATGAACTCGATGCGCAGCGTTTGCGGATGCGCCACGGCCAGGTGGTGCAGCGCGCTGGGCGTGCCGGCGCGCTCGGTGGCGATGACGCGCCAGCCGCGTCTCAGGTAGCCTTCGGCCATCGCCAGGCCCAGGCCGCGCGAGGCGCCGATCAGCAGGACGGTTTTGTGTGCAGGGGTGTGGATCATGGTGTGTCTCCTCGTGGCCGGCGCGGCCTCGGCATGCGAGGCCTACCGGCGGTCTGCGCACTCTAGGCGTGCGTGTCGCCCTGCGGAACGCGCGCCGGATGCATTGACGCCTTGCGTCGGACGCCTGTGTCCATCGCCACTGTCGGGAAGCGCGTATGCCGGAACCGGATCTGAATCTGTTGATCGCCCTCGACGCCTTGCTGGCGGAAGCCAGCGTCGCCGGTGCCGCGCGGCGGCTGGGGTTGAGCGCGTCGGCGATGAGCCGGACGCTGACCCGGCTACGCGAGGCGACCGGCGATGCGCTGCTGGTCCGCGCGGGCGGCACGATGGTGGCAACGCCGCATGCCCTGCAGCTGCGCGAGCGCGCCCGCGATGCGGTGGAAGCCGCACGCGCCGTGCTGCGCCCGGCACCGGCCGACCTGGACCTGGCGACGCTGCAGCGCACCTTCACCGTGCGCGCCAATGACGCCTTCGTGGAGGCGTTCGCGGCCATGCTGGTTGCCGCGGTGGCGGCGTCGGCGCCGCAGGTCCGCCTGCAGTTCGTCGCCAAGGCGCAGAAGACCGCCGGGCCGCTGCGCGAGGGCCTGGCCGATCTGGAAATCGGGGTGCTGGGCGCGATGGGGCCGGAGGTACGCGTGCAGGGCCTGTTTCGCGATCGCTTCGTCGGCGCGGTGCGCGGCGGACACCCGCTGGCCGGCGACGGGGAGGTGAGCGCGCAGCGCTACGTGGCGTTCGGCCATGTCGTGGCTTCGCGGCGGGGCCGGGCGCAGGGGCCGGTGGACGAGGCGCTGCAGCAACTGGGCCTGGTCCGCCATGTCGCCACCGTGGTGCCCAGTTTTTCCGCCGCGCTGGCGGTGGCACGCGGTTCGGACCTGATCGCGTTGGTGCCGGCCTCGTTCATGGCAGCGCAGCCCGACACGCTGCGCGAGCCCGCGCACACGTTCGCGCTGCCGGTGGTCACTCAGCCGATCACGGTGTCGATGCTGTGGCATCCGCGCCTGGAGCACGACGCGGCGCACCGTTGGCTGCGTGCGTTGGTGCTGGCCGAGTTCCGTGCGCGGATGCCGCTGCGCTGATCCGGCCGATCGCACAGGTCGTCGCTGCAGGGATGCGATGCGACCTCGGCACTGGCCCGCTGCCGCAGCGATGCCGCACACTTGCCGGCTCTGATCGAAGGCGGGAACAGGCGATGACACGGCGATACGGATGGAGCGCGATGCTGGTGTGGCTGGTGACGTTCGGCGCGGCGGCGGCCGGCCCGACGCCCGGCGAGTACGCCACCAAGGAAGGCTGGGGCAGCATGCGTGTCACCGACAAGGGCGGAGCACGCCAGTTCGACCTGTTGTCGGTCGGCGCCAACGGACATACCTGCTCGCTGTCGGGCACCCTGCAGGGCGAAAAGGCGGAGGTGAACGATGCCGGCGACGTGCCGTGCAAGCTCGCGTTCAAGCCGGTGCCGGGTGGGTTCGATGTGGCCGCGTTGACCCAGGAAAGCTGCCGCGACTACTGCGGCATGCGCGCCAGCTTCGAGGGCGACTACCTGCGCTTGCCTGCCGGCTGCACCGCCGCGGCCAGCAGCCGGCGGCGCGAGGCGTATCTGAAGGATTATCGCGGCAAGCGCTATGCCGAGGCGCTGGCCGGCATGCAGGCGTTCGAAGGCGAGTGCGGTGGCTTCTTCAACTGGCTCGATCGCGACCGCTTCGCCAACGACCGCGCCATCACCCTGCTGCGCCTGGGCAGGCCGAAGGAGTGCCTGGCGGCGCTGGATGGCACCATGGCCGGCCGCAGCCGCGACGAGGCCTCGTTCCAGGCGGAACTGGACAAGCAGAGCACCATGCTGCCGCCCAGCGACTGGGACGCCTATCTGCCGATCGCCAAGTCCACCTGGTTCAACCGCAAGCTGTGCGAGGCGGCCCGGGACTGAGCCCGCGCTGGCGCCGGGTGCCGTGCAGGCACGCGCTGCCATGGCGCCGCCTGCGTGCGGCGCCGCGCGCTGCGTGAGTCGACGCGGGACGCGGCGCGCTGGCATTGATGCGCCTGCGACCGACGCGGCAGCGCAACGGGCGCCGCACGTTGGCATCCACCATGCGTGCGTCGGCGGCCGTGACGCGCGTGGCGCCGGTTGCCGTCGCCGCGGGCGACTGCGCATACTTCCGACGACCGACTGTGCGTTGGAAGCCCTGGAGCAAGGATGATCGACCGACTGCGACGCCTGTTGTCCCGCACCTCGCCGCGCGGGGCCGATGCCACCCACGATGCTGCAGGGGCGGAGGTCGCGCCCGACGCGCAAGCGGGCCACACACTGCAGCAGCTGTTGCTGCAGATACTGCAGCGCGAGGGACATGCGGCGACCTTGCACGACGATGTGGTGGTGCTCGACAACGGTCTGCAACTGCTCACCGAACTGGTGGACATGGCCGAACTGCGCAACGGCGTGCGGACCGCGAGCTGCATCCGCGTGCATCACCGCAGCCTGTTTCCCGATGGCATCGTCGAGTTCCAGCATTCCATCGGCGAGGACACCGAAGCGAGCTTGGCGTCTGGCTTCACGACCTGGGCGCGGACCGATCTGGTGGCGCTGTCGGAGGCGGTGACGGCGCCGGCCGATGCCCGCTGCATGACGCTGCAGATGGAGTTTGCTGCCTCGGCCGCAGCCGAGGCGGCGGTGCGGCGCACGGTGGTGCTGGGGCCGGTGGCGCACATGAATGGCGACGCGGCCAGGGCCGCGGCGGGCGACGACACGGAACATGGGTTCTGCCCGTGCTGCCTGTTCACCAACAGCCTGGACGCCTTGATGCCGCTGCTGCAGCGGGACCAGCGCATGCTCGGGATCCGCCTGTTCGCCTCGCGCGATGCCGACGGCGAAGTCGCGGCCGACTGCCGAGTCAACGGCGAGGACTTTCCCGAAGGCGTGGCGTGCCTGCGCCGCTATGCCGAAACCTGGCCGGCGCTGGGCGCCATGGAGTTCCGCAAGCAGTACGCCGTGGTGCGCCTGCCGGAGCCGGTGGTGCAGGACACGACGCACTGACGCGTCATCGGGCATTGCGCGCGCGCGCCCGCGGCCGTGCTTCGCCGGCCTAGGCCGCAGCGGTATCCGCCGGCGTGGAGGCAGGCAGCGCCGACGCCACGATGCCATGCAACTGCGCGGCCAGCGCCTTGCGGTCGCTGCCCGGCGCCACCGCGATCGGGGCGTGGAAGGTCACACGGACCACGGCGCCGGACAGGCGCAGGAAGTGCGCGACGTGCGCACCGGCCTGCATCTCGCCGTAGAAGGCATAGGCATCGCGATCGCCGCCCTGCGCGATGGGCTGCCCGTCGACGCTGCGCACCTCCAGGGTGAACGGCTGCAGGGTCCATTGCCGGGCGCCGGGTTCGGCGCTGAGGAACAGCGAGAACAGGCTGGACTTGAACGGTGCCACCCGTTCGCCGGAGGAGGTGGTGCCTTCGGCGAACAGCACCACGTCGTGATCCGGGCGCAGCTGCGCGGCCACGGCGGCGGCCACCGCGGCCGCATCCTGGCGGCGCCGGCTGATGAACACGGTCTGCGCCAGCGCGCCGATATGGCGCATGCCAGGCCAGCGCTCCATGTCGTTCTTGGCGATGAAGCGCGCGCGCAGCAGGCTGCCCAGCACCACGATGTCGAAGTGGGAGACGTGGTTGCCGACGAACAGCGTCCCGCCTGTATCGCGCGGCGCGCCCACCACCTCGACGCGGATGCCCAGGGCGCGCCGCAGGCAGCCGAACCACAGCCGCGGCAGCACGAACGCACCGCGGCCGCGGGTGAGGCGCATCAACAGCCACTGCGGCGGTATCAGCAGCAGGCTGGCGACCACGCAGATGGCGATGCGGACGATGCTGCGCAGGCGGCCGACGAGGGCGCCTGCGGCGGGGCGGGGCGGAGCGGCGGCGGGCATGGGCGGCAGTGGCTGGGGAAGATGGTCGGCGCGCGCTCGCGCGCCCGCGGCGATGGTAGCCGAGCCTGGCGTCTTCGGCAGCGCTGCAAGCGACTGTCCTCAAGTCCCGTTGGCTAGGCTCCGATTGCTCGCTGCGCCACCGGCCTCGCTGCAGATGCGCTGGGCGTGGGTCGAGCCGTCGCATCGTGGCGCCACGAAGATCAGGCGTGTGCCGATTGGTCCTGGTCGCGGTACGCACAACCATGGCACCGCACGCCGGCACCGCGCTGGCAGATGCAGGTCCTTCCACCAACCTCAGGAGTTCATGCCATGTCGTATCCCGTCTGGAAGAAGATCCGCGCCGAACGTCTCGACGATCCAACCAACTGGGCGCGGACTTACACCCGCTATCTGCATAGCCATGCGGAGGAAACCCAATTCAAGGTCGACATCGTCGCCGCGGCGGCGACCGAGACGGGGGACAACAACCCGCAGCACTACCGGCTGTCCTACGGCCCCAGCTCCAATGCGCAACCCGCCGACGCGCGCGCGATCTGATGTGCGCTGCGTGAGCCGCGACGAGGCGTTACCGAGAGCGTCCGTCGCGGCATGCCTCGCCACGTCGTAGCAAGAGCGAGTGACGCGATGCGACCTGACGCAGCGGCCGGGACCGGTGCAGCTTGCAAGCTCAGTGCGTGCTGTCGGCCTGCTTGCAATCCGCAGTCTGCGACGTCGCGAAGGACGTGAGGATCCACGCACCGGCGGGGCGTGTCTCGACGCTGTAGAGCCAGGATTGCCTCACGCCGCCGATGCAACTGGCGATGGCGATGCTGTCGTCTGGCGTGCCCTGGTCGGGTAGCGGCAGCGGTTCGGGCGCGCGGGTCTGAACGCCGTGCAGCGTCCTCGCGTAGGTCAGGACGATGGGGCCGAGACGGTCAAGATTCCCCATGCTCATCACGTCTTTGCGTGTCCTTTGCTGCGCCAGCCAGTCGCGCACCTGCCGCCACTCGGGCGTGCCCGGGGCGTAGGTGCTGGTACTGGACACGCGCAGGCTGTCCGGCACGTCCGGCGCGGCGTGCACCGCCAGCGGCAGCAGGGCGAGCAGCAGCGGGCCCATGACCCATCCGGCGCTCCGGGCGTGTCTCCGACTGTTCCCGACAGGACCACCGTTGCGCCTGTGCATCCGCCCGCTCCTTGCTGGTTGCCGATGGCGCGACGATAGCACCATCGGCGGCCCTGTCTGCGCGTTGCGCGGGGCGTGCCGGCCGCGCTTGCGCTCAGCGCTTGCCTGGTTGATCGGTCAATGACGCTTGCAGCGCGGTGGCCAAGGCGGCGTCGCCGCTGACCAGCGCGCTCCAGCGCAATTCCAGGCCTTTGCGCCGGCCCTTTTCGGTGAGCTTCAGGCCGTCCGGGTCCACGGTCAGGGTGTATTGAACGCCGTCGATGTCCAGTTCGCGGCGCAAGGTTTTTCGAGCGGGGTCATGCGGCGGCTCCCGTTTTCACGATGCGGCGAGGGTAGCCGGGCGAAGGTGATGGCAGGTTCTGCAGGCGCGCCGGATGAAAACGCTCAAGATCGCCACCTACAACGTCAACGGCATCCGCAGCCGCTTGCCGCAGCTGCTGCAGTGGCTGCAGCGCGAGGCGCCGGACATCGTCGGGCTGCAGGAGCTCAAGAGCGTGGATGCGGGCTTTCCCCTCGCCGAGCTGCATGCCGCCGGCTACGGCGCGGTGTGGATGGGCCAGTCGAGCTGGAACGGCGTCGCGCTGCTGGCCAAGGGCTGCGACCCGGTGGAGAGCCGGCGCGGGCTGCCCGGCGATCCGCGTGATACCCAAAGCCGCTACATCGAGGCGATGGCGCACGGCGTGCTGGTCGGCTGCCTGTACCTGCCCAACGGCAATCCGCGCCCCGGCCCGAAGTTCGACTACAAGCTGGACTGGTTCGCGCGGCTGCGGCGGCATGCACAGCAGTTGGTGGCGCTGCCGCATCCGGTGGCCCTGATCGGCGACTTCAACGTGGTGCCCACCGATGCGGACATCTACAACCCGGCGTCCTGGCGACGCGATGCGCTGCTGCAACCGGAAAGCCGCCAGGCCTATGCCGAGCTGCTGGCGCAGGGCTGGACCGACAGTCTGCGCGAGGTGCACGGCGAGCGCCGCGTGTACACGTTCTGGGATTATTTTCGCCAGCACTGGCAGCGCGATGCCGGGCTGCGCATCGATCACCTGCTGCTGAATCCGCCGCTGGCCGCACGCCTGCGCGACGCCGGCGTGGACCGCTGGGTGCGCGACCTGCCGCACGCCAGCGACCATGCGCCGACCTGGGTCACGCTGGGCGCAGCATCGGCCCGCAGTGCAGCCGTGGCGTCGGCCAAGCCGAGGCGCGGTGACGCGGGCGCTGAAGGAAGCACGAAGGGCGGCAAGGCGACGAAGACCACCCGCACCTCCGCATCTGGCACGACGTCGTTGCCGAAGAAGGCAGCAGCGAGAACCAAGGACAAGACGACGGCCAGGACCAAGGCGAAGTCGACGACGCCAGCGCAGGCAACAAAGAAGACACGCGCAACAAAGACGACAACCGCGAAGACCCCGAAAGCGCGCACGCCGCGCGCTAGCCCCCCGGTGCCGCCGACGTCCTCGCGCGGTGGCAAACGCCGCAAACCCTCCCTTCTCCCGCCGGGAGAAGGTGGCGCGTAGCGCCGGATGAGGGTGCGGCGAAGCGGGGAAGAGGCTGATCCCTTGCTGTCGCCGCGTCCCCGCTGGCTTGTCTTACTTCAACATCTCGGTAAACGCGCGATCGGCCTCGATCACGTCCGGCAGCGCGGCGAACAGCGCGTCCAGGTCCACGTCGTCCATCAGCGGGCCGGTCACCGCCTGCCGCGCCTGGTCATTGGCGCCGCCATGGCGCTCCAGCGCGTCGGCGACCAGCGCCGCCTGGGCGACGAGCTTCGGCATCGGCTCGCCTTCCGGCGCCTGCAGCGGCCGCGCCTGGAAGGCGATGGCGGTCTGGATCACCTGCGGCAACTGCCAGCGCCGCGCCAGCTCGGCGCCCACTTCCGGGTAGCCGAAGCCCAGTTGCACGGTCTCGTCGGCAGCGCGGCCGCTGGAGGAGGCGTCCGGATGCAGTTGCGCGGCGTAGTCGGGCGCGCCGGTCTGGATCAGCAGTTCGCCGATGTTGTGCATCATCCCGCAGGTGAAGGCGGTCTCCGCGTCCAGGCCCTTCTGCCGCGCCAGCAGCCGGCACACGCCGGCCACTTCGAAGCTGTGCAGCCAGAACGCGCGCAGGTCGAAATGCGCCGGCGCATGGAACGCGCCGGTCACCGAGGAGGCCAGCACCAGGGTGCGCAAGGTGTTGAAGCCCAGGCGCAGCGCCGCGTCTTCCACCGTGGTGGAGTCGCGCGCGCCGCGGAAGCGCGCCGAGTTGGCCAGCCGCAGTACCTTGGCCGCGATCACCGGGTCCCGTTCGATGTTGCGCGCCACCGCGTCCAGGCTGGTGCCCGGCGCATCGAACTGCAGGATCAGGTCCTGCGCCACCTGGGGAATGGTCGGCAGGGTGTGCAACTGGTCGAACAGCGCCTCTAGCTTCATGGGGGACCCTCGGAATGGAACGGGGGGCGGGCAGGGCCGGTAGCCGGTCGTGCCGCCACGGTGGCGGAATGCGCGCATCCTACCGATTCGCGATGCACGGCGTGTGGACTGCAGGCGCTGCGGCGGTGGCCGTGTCCATGCGCCACGGTGTGGTGCGCGGCACTCGGCGCCACGCCCGAGGCCGGCGCCGGCTCAGCCGCCGGCGCGCACGCGCAGGGTCAGGCCCTTGAGGAAGTTGCGCAGCAACTGGTCGCCGCACAGGCGGAAATTCTTGTGCTCCGGCTGCCGGAACAGCGCCGACAGTTCCGGCTTGGAGACCGGGAAACCCGCCGCGTCGAAGATCTGGTGCATGTCCACGTCCTTGAGCTGGAACGCCACGCGCAGCTTCTTCAGCACCACGTTGTTGGTGATGCGCGCTTCCACCGGGCGCGGCGGCAGGCTCTCGTCGCGGCCGCGGTAGTGGAACACCAGTCCGTCCAGCACATGCGCCAGCACCGCGTCGCTGCATTCGACGAAGCCCTCTTCGTCCTCCTTCTTCAGCCACGCCGGGATCTGCGCCTTGTCGATCGGGAACGCGGGATCGGCGAGGTGCGCCAGATCGATGATCTTCTGGTCGCTCAGGTCGAGCATGTAGCGGATGGAACGCAGGATGTCGTTGTTGAGCATGGCAGGTGCGGGAGTGCCGGGAGGCCCGGCGAGGGGCGCTAGTCTAGGCGCTGGCCCGCATCGGCGCGTAGACCGCGCAGCCCCAGGCCATGGCTGCGGTTCACCGAGGGTGTGCACGCGACGCGGTTGCATCCGTTCGCGCATGCGCCATCATCGGCGCATGGACCATTCGATTCCCAAGCCGAGCGCGGTGGCCGCGCTCAATCCGCGCCAGGAGCAGTTGGTGGCGCTGGTGCGCCAGCAGGGCTATGCCGAGGTGGAAGGGCTGGCGGCGCGTTTCGAGGTGACGCCGCAGACCATCCGCCGCGACCTGACCCTGCTATGCGAGGCCGGCGTGCTGCGCCGCTACCACGGGGGGGTGAGCCTGCCGTCGAGCGTGGAGAACCTCGCCTATGCGGCGCGCAAGTCGCTGCAGGCGCAGGAGAAGCGGCGCATCGCCACGCTGCTGGCGCAGCACATTCCCGACGACGCCTCGCTGTTCATCAACATCGGCACCACCAACGAGGACGTGGCGCGCGCGCTGATGGGCCACAGCGGCCTGCGCGTGATCACCAACAACCTCAACGTCGCGGTGATGATGAGCGCCAATCCCAGCTTCGAGGTGATGGTGGCCGGCGGGCGCGTGCGCGGCCGCGACCAGGGCGTCACCGGCGAGGCGACCATCGAACTGATCCGCCAGTTCAAGGTGGACTTCGGCGTGATCGGCATTTCCGGCATCGATCCCGACGGCACCCTGCTGGATTTCGACTTCCACGAGGTACGGGTGGCGCAGGCGATCATCGAGCACTCGCGGCAGGTGTTCCTGGCCGCCGACCACAGCAAGCTGGGCCGCAACGCGATGGTGCGGCTGGGGCCGATCGGGCGGGTGCATGCCTGGTTCACCGACCGCGCGCCGCCGGCCGAACTGGCCGCGGTGCTGGACGCGGCCGGCACCCGCGTGTTCGTCGCCGACGGCACTGCCGCCGATCCGGGTGCGCCGGCGCTGGACACGGCTGCGGATTGAGTGGGGCCGACCCTGGCTCCAACGTCAGGATGGCAGGTTGGAGTCGGTGTTCGAATTGTTTCGTTAATGTTGCGTGATGTGGCGGGTTCGGCACGCCACGGCGGTGCCGTATGCCTGGCTGGCTGTCTCAAGCCTGAGCCGCAGGGGCTTCTAGCCGGTTTCTAGAGCGCGGTTGACGTCACGCTGCACTGCAGCGTGATATGTTCGGAAATGTTCGTTTACGATCTTTTCGCCCTCAGTCCTGCGCTCGGCCCCTGTCGCCGAGCCGGACACGACACTTCCGGAGTCGGCTATGCGTGAGACCTACGATGTGCTGGTGGTCGGTGGCGGCATCAACGGCGTGGGCATCGCCCGCGACGCGGTGGGCCGCGGCCTGTCGGTGTGCCTGTGCGAGCGCGACGACCTAGCCGCGCATACCTCCAGCGCCAGCACCAAGCTGATCCACGGCGGCCTGCGCTACCTGGAGCAGTACGAGTTCGCCCTGGTCGGCAAGGCCCTGGCCGAGCGCGAGGTGCTGCTGCGGCTGGCCCCGCACATCATCTGGCCGCTGCGCTTCCTGCTGCCGCACCAGCCGCACCTGCGCCCGGCGTGGATGATCCGCACCGGCCTGTTCCTGTACGACCACCTCGGCCGCGGCCGCCGCACCCTGCCGGGTTCGCGGCGCCTGGCGCTGCGCACGCATCCGGTGGGCGCGCCGCTGCGCGAGGAGTTCCGTACCGGCTTCGTCTATTCCGATGCCTGGGTGCAGGACGCGCGGCTGGTGGTGCTCAATGCGATGGACGCCGCGCAGCGCGGCGCGCGCATCCTCACCCGCACCCGCTGCGTCGGCGCGCGCCGCGTCGACGGCCTGTGGCAGGTCCAGCTGCAGCACGCCGACGGCCGCCGCGAGGAACTGCGCGCGCGTTCGCTGGTCAATGCCGCCGGGCCGTGGGCGGTGCAGTTCCTGGACGAGGTGGCGCACGTCGGCCACGACCACGCGCTGCGCCTGGTCAAGGGCAGCCACATCGTGGTGCCGCGGCTGTTCGAGCACGACCACGCCTACATCTTCCAGCAGCCGGACCGGCGCATCGTCTTCGCCATTCCCTACGAGCAGGACTACACCCTGATCGGCACCACCGACGTCGACTACCGTGCCGATCCGGCCGCGCCGCGCATCGACGGCGAGGAGACGCGCTATCTGTGCGAGGCGGCCAACCGCTACTTCCGCAAGCAGATCGTTCCCGAGGACGTGGTGTGGAGCTACAGCGGCGTGCGCCCGCTGCTCGACGACGAGGAGGACAACGCCGCCGAGGTCACCCGCGACTACCTGCTGGAACTGGACACGCGCGACGGCGCGGCGCTGCTCAACGTGTTCGGCGGCAAGCTCACCACCTACCGCAAGCTGGCCGAGGAGGCGGTGGACCGGCTGACCGCGCATGCCGGGCGCAAGGCGCCGGCCTGGACCGCACATGGCGCGCCGCTGCCCGGCGGCGAGCGCAACGACATCGCCACGCTGGCACGCGAACTGCGCGCGGCGCGGCCGTGGTTGGCCGAGGCCACCGCACAGCGGTTGGCGCGCAATTACGGCACCCGCGCGGAAACGCTGCTGGGCGACGCCGCTTCGCTGCAGGACCTGGGCCAGCACTTCGGCGCCGACCTGTACCAGGCCGAGGTCGACTACCTGCGCCAGCACGAGTGGGTGGTGGACGCCGAGGACCTGCTGTGGCGGCGCAGCAAGCTCGGCCTGCGCGTGGACAACGCCGACCGCCAGCGCCTGGTCGCCTATCTGCAACAGGCCCCGGCCACGCTGGCCGCGGCACCGGCTTGACGAAAACGCTGCCGCCGGCCCGGTTCGGGTCGCGGCGGCGCGTGCACAATCGCGCTGCGCCCGGCCCCCGCCGCGGCGCACGAACCTGGACGCAACCGTGGAGGGTGGCAGGCATGGGTGGATCGACAGCGGCAACGACGGCAGGCCGGGAGGCACGGGCATGAACCGGCAACTGATAGGCGAACTGATTTCCGAGGCGATCGCGATGCTGATCATCATCGCCTTCGGCTGCTCGGTGGCGTGCATGTACGTGCTCTACGACCCCAGCCCCTACCAGCACGCCTATTGGGGCGTGTGCATCGCCTGGGGCCTGGCGGTGACCATCGCCATCTACGTCACCGGCTCGGTGTCCGGCACCCACGCCAATCCGGCGGTGACGCTTGCATTGGCGCTGTACCGCGGCTTTCCCTGGCCCAAGGTGCTGCCGTACTGGGTCGCGCAGGTGATCGGCGCATTCCTCGGCGCGTGGATCGTCTACCTGCTGTTCGCGCCGGTGATCGACCACTACAACCAGGCCCAGCATCTCACCCGCGCCGGTGGCGGCGCGGCCGGGGTGTTCTTCACCGCGCCGGGCCTGGCGATCACGCCGATGCACGCGCTGCGCGACCAGGTGATCCTGACCGCGTTCCTGATCTTCGGCATCTTCGCCATCACCGAGCGCTACAACGAGGCCGCGCCCACCGCCAACTCCGGTGCGTTGATCATCGGCCTGCTGGTGGCCACCATCGGCGCCTCGATGGGCTACCTGGAGGCCTGGGCGATCAATCCGGCCCGCGACTTCGGTCCGCGCCTGTTCGCCTACGTCGCCGGCTGGGGCTCCTCGGCGCTGCCGTCGGCCGACAACTACTGGTGGATCCCGATCGTCGGCCCGTTGATCGGCGGTGTGATCGGTGGCGCCGCCTACCAGCTGTTGATCTATCCGTTCCTGCCGGCACGGGTGAAGGCGCTGGAAGAAGAACAGGCCGCCGCGCGCCGCGGCTAGCGCCGGCTGCACGTTCGTTTCCGCGCGCGGCGTGCGCGCCTCCCTCTTCCCCGTTGGCGCCGCGCCCGTGCGCGCGGCGTGCATCCCGCAGGAGTCTCCGATGGAAAAGCAGTTCATCCTGGCCATCGACCAGGGCACCACCAGTTCGCGCGCGATCCTGTTCGACCGCGCCGGCCGCAGCGTCGGCATGGCCCAGCGCGAGTTCTCGCAGATCTTCCCGCAGCCGGGCTGGGTCGAGCACAACCCGCGCGAGATCATGACCAGCGTCTACACCACGATCACCGAGCTGCTCAACAACCACCAGGTGGACGCCAGCGCGATCGCCGGCATCGGCATCACCAACCAGCGCGAGACCGCGGTGGTGTGGGACCGCGCCACCGGCCAGCCGATCTACAACGCGATCGTCTGGCAGTCGCGGCAGACCAAGGACATCTGCGACCAGCTCAAGGCCGATGGCCACGAGGACATGGTGCGAGCCAAGACCGGCCTGCTGATCGATGCGTATTTCTCCGGGACCAAGGTCAAGTGGATCCTCGACCACGTCGAGGGCGCGCGCGAGCGCGCGCAGCGTGGCGAACTGGCCTTCGGCACCATCGACAGCTGGCTGATCTGGAACCTCACCGGTGGCAAGGTGCATGTCACCGACTACACCAACGCCTCGCGCACGCTGCTGTACAACATCCACGAACTGCGTTGGGACGAAGAGCTGCTGCAGATGCTCGACATCCCCGCCTCGATGCTGCCGGAGGTGCGCTCGTCCAGCGAGATCTACGGCAACACCCAGGGTCAGTATTTCTACGGCCACGCGGTGCCGATCGCGGGCATCGCCGGCGACCAGCAGGCGGCGCTGTTCGGCCAGGCCTGCTTCGAACCGGGCATGGCCAAGAACACCTACGGCACCGGCTGTTTCATGCTGATGAACACCGGCGAGAAAGCGGTGGCCTCGAAGAGTGGCCTGCTCACCACCATCGCCTGGGGCGTGGACGGCAAGGTCGAGTATGCGCTGGAAGGCGCGATCTTCGTCGCCGGCTCGGTGGTGCAGTGGCTGCGCGACGGCCTGCGCATGCTCGGCAAGGCCAGCGATTCGCAGGCCTATGCCGAACGTGCCGGCGACAACGACGGCGTGTACATCGTGCCGGCCTTCGTCGGCCTGGGCGCGCCGTACTGGCGCAGCGACATCCGCGGTGCGGTGTTCGGCCTGACCCGCGGCACCACCAAGGAACACTTCATCCGCGCTGCACTCGAATCGATGGCGTACCAAACCCGCGACGTGCTGACCGCGATGCAGGTCGATTCGGGCATCGAACTGAAGGAACTGCGCGCCGACGGCGGCGCCATCGCCAACGACTTCATGGCGCAGTTCCAGAGCGACATCCTGGACGTGCCGGTGCTGCGCCCGGAGGTGGCCGAGACCACCGCGTTGGGGGCGGCCTACCTGGCCGGCCTGGCCACCGGCTTCTGGAAGAACCGTGCCGAGATCGCCCAGCAGTGGGCGGTGGACCGCCGTTTCGAGCCGGACATGCCGGCCGAGCGCCGCGAAGCCCTGTACGCCGGCTGGCAGCAGGCAGTGGAGGCGACGATGGGGTTCCGGGTTCGCTGAGGCGATCGCCGCGCGAAACACGTAGGAGCGGTTTCAACCGCGACCGGGCGTTCCTGGGAAGGCCTGGTCGCGGCTGAAGCCGCTCCTACGCGGTGGATTCTCTTGCGTCCGTCGGCAGCAAGGCCGCGTCATCGTTCGTGCTGTCGCTAACGTGGCAGCCGCTGCATGCATTTTGTAGGAGCGGCTTCAGCCGCGACGCGCGTTCCCGCGAAAGCCGGGTCGCCGTCCGTCAATCGCGAGGGTCGCCATTCCCGCAACCGTCTCTCGCATTGCAATCCGCGCGGCGACGGTTCAAACGTACTGCGTCGGTCCGCGCGGGCCCGGCACCGGGGAATCCACGCCGCCGACCGGGTCCTGGATCGGCGGGATGGTCGGATCGGTCGGCTTGTCGGGGATCGGGTCGATCGGGCGGTCCGGGGTCGGGTCCACGCCGGGGTTCGGTACCTGGCCCGGCACCTCGTTCGGTGGCTGCTGCGGATCCTGGCCGGGATTGGGACTCTGCATATGCATGGGCGTCTCCTTGCGATGAGTCGCCAGCGTGCGCGCTGCGCCGACGCGTGCGGGTGAAGCGCAGGGCAACGGCGGATGAAGGGCGGGCCGATCCGCGCGCCCGATGATCGCGGTAGGCAACGCACGCCGCTGGCGCGGACTCCGGCGCTCCGGCATGCTGATGCCGATGCACCGCTACGACCTGGTCATCTTCGACTTCGACGGCACCCTGGCCGACTCCTTCCCCTGGTTCCTGGCGACCATCAACGGCGTTGCCGACGAATTCGGCTTCCGCCGCTTCGACGTCGAGCGGCTGGAGGAAATCCGCAGCCTGAGCGCGCGCGAACTGATGGCGCGCAGCGGCCTGCGCTGGTGGCGGGTGCCGGCGGTGGCGCGGCGCATGCGCACCCTGATGAGCGAACAGATCGAGCGCATCGCGCTGTTCGATGGCGTGGCCGACCTGCTCGCGCAGTTGGCGCAGGCCGGCGTGCAGCTGGCGCTGGTCACGTCCAACAGCCGCGCCAACGTCGAGCGCGTGCTCGGTCCCACGCTGCTCGCGCAGTTCCGCGACGTGCGCTGCGGTGCGGCGGTGCTGGGCAAGCGGCGCAAACTGCGCGCCAGCCTGCGCGCCTGCGGCGTTCCCGCCGCGCGGGCGCTGTGCGTGGGCGACGAGATCCGCGATGCCGAGGCCGCGCGGCAGGCCGGCATCGCCTTCGCCGGCGTCGCCTGGGGCTATACCTTGCCGGCCGCCTTGCAACCGCAGACGCCGCTGCCCTTGCTGCAGCGGCCGGACGCGCTGTCGGCGCTGGTGCTGTCGTCCGAACGCCGAGAGGGTGATTGCTGCGCTGCAGGTTGATTGTTCACTTGTGATTGCTATATTCATAGGCGAACAGTCGCGGCGCCCGTTGCCATCCTGGGCGTGCATGCTGCGGCCTTAACTCATCGCGCCCGATCCCGGGCAGAGGCGTGCCATGCGCAACCCCAGCAGCTACCGTCCCTCGCGCGTCCGTGGGCGATCCGCTGTGGCTGTCATGCCGGGCGTGCGCGCATGGCGCTGAACGCTGCCGCCGCCGACGCCTTGGCGCCGCGCCCGCTGGGCACCAGCGGCGTGCACCTGTCCACGCTGGGCTTCGGTGCCGCGCCGATCGGCAATCTGTACGCCGAGGTGGACGACACGGTGGCGCTGGCCGCGGTGGCCGACGCCTATGCCGCCGGCATCCGCCATTTCGATACCGCGCCGTACTACGGCTATGGGCTGAGCGAGCAGCGCCTGGGGCAGGGCCTACGCGGGCTGCCGCGCGCCAGCTACACGCTCTCGACCAAGGTCGGGCGCTGCGTCTACGACGATGCCGCGGCGGCGCCGGGGCGCGAGGGCTTCGCCGTGGCCGGGCGCCGCGCCGAATTCGACTACAGCCGCGACGGCGTGCTGCGTGCCTTCGAGAGCAGCCTGCAGCGGCTCGGCACCGATCACATCGACGTGCTGCTGCTGCACGACATCGGCCGCCTGACCCACGCCGAGCGCCATCCGGCGATGCTGCGGCAGGCGCTGGACGAGGCCTTGCCGACGATGGCCGCGCTCAAGGCGCAGGGCGCGTGCCGGGCGATCGGCATCGGTGTCAACGAGGAGGACGTGGCGGTGGAACTGATGCCGCTGTTCCCGCTCGACTGCGTGATGCTCGCCGGCCGCTACACCCTGCTCGAACAGCATGCCGCGCAGCGGATCATGGCGCAGGCGCTGCAGCGGCAGGTCGGCATCCTGGTCGCCGGGCCGTACAGCTCCGGGCTGCTGAGCGACGCGCGCGGACCGGGCGATACCTACAACTACGCGCCGGTGGATCCGGCCACGCTGCAGCACGCGCAGCGCCTGTTCGCGGCCTGCGCGGCGCACGGTGTCGACGTGGGCGCGGCGGCGCTGCAGTTTCCGCTGGCCCATCCGGCGGTGAGCACGGTGGTCGCCGGCATGCGCACGCCGGCGGAAGTGGCCAGCGCCGCCACACGTCTGCGCGCGTCGATTCCCGCTGCGTTGTGGCAACAGTTCCGCGACGACGGCCTGCTGCGCGCGCCGGTGCCGACGCCGTGAACGCGATCGACGCCCATGTGCATTTCTGGCGCCTGGCGCGTGGCGACTATGCCTGGCTGACCCCTGACCTGGGCTTGCTGTACCGCGACTACCTGCCCGAGGACCTGGCCGCGACGCTGGACGCGCAGGGCGTGACCGCGCTGGTGGCGGTGCAGGCAGCGCAGAGCGAGGCGGAAACGCGCTACCTGCTGCAGCTGGCGCGCGCCGAGCCGCGCATCGCTGGCGTGGTCGGCTGGCTGGATTTCGAGGCGGCCGACGTCGCCGCGCGCATCGCCGCGCTGTGCGCCGAAGGCGCAGGCCTGCTCAAGGGGCTGCGGCCGATGGTGCAGGATCTGGCCGATCCGCAGTGGCTGGCGCGTTCGCAGCTGGACGCGGCCTTCGATGCGCTGCTGCAGCACGACCTGGTCTTCGACGCGCTGGTGCGGCCGCTGCACCTGCCGGCGTTGCTGGCGCGGTTGCAGCGTCATCCGCAGTTGCGCGTGGTGCTGGATCACGCCGGCAAGCCGGCCATCGGCGCTGCCGGCTTCCAGGCCTGGGCCGACGGCCTCGCGCACCTGGCGCAGTACCCCAACGTGGTGTGCAAGCTGTCCGGCCTGCTCACCGAACTGCCGGCCGACGCCGCCATCGACGATCCCGCGCTTGCCCCCTACGTGGCGCACCTGTTCGCCTGCTTCGGCGCGCAGCGGCTGCTGTGGGGCAGCGACTGGCCGGTGCTCACCCAGCGTACCGACTACGCCGCCTGGATGGCGCTGGCGCAGGCCTGGGTCGCGCAGCATGCCGCCGGCGCCGCCGAGGCGGTGTTCGCCGGCAATGCGCGGCGCGTCTATCGCCTGTCCGATCCGATTGCTTTCCCCCCGACCTGGAGTTCCGCCCCATGACCACGTTCGTGTCCATTTCCGGGAGCCGCGCATGAGCGGCCGTCTGCAAGGCAAGCGCTGCCTGATCACCGCCGCCGGCGCCGGCATCGGCCGCGAGAGCGCACTGGCCTGCGCGCGCGAAGGCGCGCAGGTGCTGGCGACCGACATCGACGCCGCCGCGCTGCAGGCCCTGGCCGCCGAGTCCGATGGCATCGTCACGCAGACCCTGGATGTCACCGATGCCGCCGCGATCCAGGCGCTGGTGGCGGCGCAGCCGACCTTCGACGTGCTGTTCAACTGCGCCGGTTACGTGCACCAGGGCAGCATCCTCGACTGCGACACGCCGGCCTGGAAGCGCTCGTTCGCGATCAACGTCGATGCGATGTACTACCTGTGCCAGGCGGTGCTGCCGGGCATGCTCGCGCAGGGCCGCGGCAGCATCGTCAACATGTCCTCGGTGGCGTCCAGCATCAAGGGCGTGCCCAACCGCTTCGCCTATGGCGTGACCAAGGCGGCGGTGATCGGCCTGAGCAAGGCCATCGCTGCCGACTACGTGGCCAAGGGCATCCGCTGCAACGCGATCTGCCCCGGCACGATCAAGACGCCGTCGCTGGGCGAGCGAGTCAAGGCGCTGGGCGGCGACGAGCAGGCGGTGTGGAAGAGCTTCACCGACCGCCAGCCGATGGGCCGCCTCGGCGACCCGCGCGAGATCGCGCAGCTGGTGGTGTACCTGGCTTCGGACGAATCCTCGTTCACCACCGGCCAGACCCACATCATCGACGGCGGCTGGTCGAACTGACCGCGCCATCCCATTTCCGACAGAGGATTTCCCCCATGAAACTGCTGCGTTACGGCGAACCTGGCCACGAACGCCCGGCCCTGCTCGATGCCGACGGCCACCTGCGCGATCTCTCGGCGGTGATCGACGACGTCGCCGGCGAACACCTCACCGCTGCCGGCCTGGCTAGGCTGCGCGCGCTCGATCCGGCCACGCTGCCGCAGGTGGACGGCGAGGTGCGCTACGGCGCGGCCGTGGGCCGCGTCGGCAAGTTCATCTGCGTCGGGCTGAACTATGCCGACCACGCCGCCGAGTCGGGCATGGCGGTGCCGGAGATGCCGGTGTTGTTCATGAAGGCCACCAGCGCGATCAGCGGCCCCAACGACACGGTGACGATCCCGCGCGGTTCGCTCAAGACCGACTGGGAAGTGGAGCTGGGCGTGGTGATCGGCGATACCGCGCGCGACGTGTCGGTGGAGGACGCGCTGTCGCACGTCGCCGGCTATGCGGTGATCAACGATCTGTCCGAGCGCGCGTTCCAGCTCGAGCATGGCGGGCAGTGGGTGAAGGGCAAGAGCTGCGACGGCTTCGGCCCGATCGGCCCATGGCTGGTCACCGCCGACGAGGTGCCGGATCCGCAGAACCTGTCGATGTGGCTGGAGGTCAATGGCCATCGCTACCAGAACGGCAGCACCCGCACGATGGTGTTCGGCGTGGCCGAGTTGGTCAGCCACATCAGCCGCTACATGACCCTGCTGCCGGGCGACGTGATCAGCACCGGCACGCCGCCGGGCGTGGGCCTGGGGCAGAAGCCGCAGGTGTACCTGAAGCCGGGCGACGTGATGCGGCTGGGCATCGAAGGCCTGGGCGAGCAACGCCAGGCCGTGGTCGCGCATCCGCGCGACGCGCAGTAGCTGCACGACGCGAGAGAAAAAGCCCCTCTCCCTCCGGGAGAGGGGTTGGGGTGAGGGTAGGGGCGAAGCCACCTCGCCATGCATCCCGGTGTGGCTTTCGCTCGCGCGTGAGCGGTCCCGCTGCTTGCTCCTAGCTTCGTTCTTGTTTTGCTGGGGCGGCTGCAGTTGTGCACTCCCGCACCCTCACCCCAACCCCTCTCCCGGGGGGAGAGGGGCTGTTTCACCGCTTTTTTGACTTTCCCACCGCCTCACCGACCAGGATCCCCATGAGCAAAATCGTCGCGCTCGAGACCTTCGACGTCCGTTTCCCCACCTCGCGCGAACTCGACGGTTCCGATGCGATGAATCCGGATCCGGATTATTCGGCCGCCTATCTGCGCCTGCGCACCGATGCCGACGATGGTCTCGCCGGCTACGGCCTGGCCTTCACCATCGGCCGCGGCAACGACGTGCAGAGCGCGGCGGTGGCGGCACTGGCGCACCACGTGGTCGACCGCGACGTGGAGGCGGTGATCGGCGACCTGGGCGGTTTCGCGCGCAGCCTCACCGACGACTCGCAACTGCGCTGGCTGGGCCCGGAAAAGGGTGTGATGCACATGGCCATCGGCGCCGTGGTCAACGCCGCCTGGGACATGGCCGCGCGCCGCGCCGGCAAGCCGCTGTGGCGCTTCATCGCCGAGCTGTCGCCGGAGCAACTGGTGGACGCGATCGACTTCCGCTACCTCAGCGACGCGCTGACCCCGGACGAGGCGCTGGCCATGTTGCGCGACGCCGAACCGCTGCGCGCCGAGCGCATCCAGACCCTGCTCGACCAGGGCTATCCGGCCTACACCACCTCGCCCGGCTGGCTCGGCTATTCCGACGAGAAGCTGGTGCGCCTGGCCAAGGAAGCGGTGGCCGACGGCTTTCGCACGATCAAGCTCAAGGTCGGCGCCAACGTGGAGGACGACATCCGCCGTTGCCGCCTGGCGCGCGCAGCGATCGGCCCGGACATCGCCATGGCGGTGGACGCCAACCAGCGCTGGGACGTGGGCCCGGCGATCGCCTGGATGCGCCAGCTGGCCGAGTTCGGCATCGCCTGGATCGAGGAGCCGACCAGCCCCGACGATGTGCTCGGCCATGCCGCGATCCGCCGCGGCATCGCGCCGGTGCCGGTCTCCACCGGCGAGCACACCCAGAACCGCGTGGTGTTCAAGCAGTTGCTGCAGGCCGGCGCGGTGGACCTGATCCAGATCGATGCCGCGCGCGTGGGCGGCGTCAACGAGAACCTGGCGATCCTGCTGCTGGCAGCCAAGTTCGGCGTGCGCGTGTTCCCGCATGCCGGCGGCGTGGGCTTGTGCGAACTGGTGCAGCACCTGGCGATGGCCGATTTCGTCGCCATCACCGGCAAGATGGAAGACCGCGCGATCGAGTTCGTCGACCACCTGCACCAGCACTTCGTCGACCCCGTGCGGATCGTGCACGGCCGCTACCTGGCGCCGACGGCGCCGGGCTTCTCGGCCGAGATGCATGCCACTTCGGTCAGCGAGTTCCTGTATCCGGATGGCCCGTTCTGGAGTGCGGATCTGGCGGCG
The DNA here is from genome assembly GCF_014199795.1 of Xanthomonas sp. 3498. Lineage (NCBI taxonomy): Bacteria > Pseudomonadati > Pseudomonadota > Gammaproteobacteria > Lysobacterales > Lysobacteraceae > Xanthomonas > Xanthomonas sp. 3498. The sequence continues at coordinate 1,113,056 of NZ_JACHOH010000001.1, read as the reverse complement.
CAGGGCGCCTGAGTTTTGCGGTGTAGGTGCGTTTCCGCTGACGGAAGCGCACCGGCTGCGTTGAAGCGGTCGCGGCTGAAGCCGCTCCTACGTGTGCGATCCGCGCTGCGCCGGCGCTCTCGTAGGAGCGGCTTCAGCCGCGACGAGCGAAGCCGACCAACCCACCGGCCGCAGCAGCCGTCGGGACGGACGTCCCTCTCGCAAACGCCTCAGCCCGTGCTCTTGCGCTCCTGTTCCGCCAACGCCGCCTGCAACGAAAAGATCTGCAGCGCCTCGCGCCATTTCTCGCCGGGCGCCGACCCGGGCAAGGGTTTCTGGAAGCGCCACATCAGCGCTTCCCAGGCCTGCACGCGCGGGTTGGCCGCGTCGGCGGCGGCCTTGGCTGCGGGCGAATAGTCCTCGTCCACTTCCATCAGCATCACCAGGCGGTCGCCGCAGCGGTGGATGTCCAGCTCGCGGATACCGGCGGCACGCAGCGAGGCGACGATCTCCGGCCAGACGGTGTCGGGACGGTGCCAGCGTTCGTATTCGGCGATCAGCGCCGGGTCGTCGTGCAGGTCCAGCAGGTAGCAGTGGCGCGGCATGGCTCAGGCTCCGCGGGCAGAGGGGAGGGACGCCACGCGGTGTCGCGCCGCATGCAGCGCGAAACCGAGGATCACCGCGAAGCCGAGCGCCGGCACCGTGATCGCCCAGTGGATGCCGGCATGGTCGGACACCGCACCCATCACCGCGGTCAGCGCGGCGCCGCCGATGATCGCCATGACGATCAGCGAGGCGCCCAGCTTGCGCGCGTCGTCGTCCAGCCCGTCCAGGCCCAGGGCGAAGATGGTCGGGAACATCACCGACATGAACAGGCTGCTGGCGACCAGTGCATACAGGCCGATCCAGCCCGGTAGCGCCACCGCCACCGCGCACAGCAGCAGGTTGAGCAGGGCGAACACGCCGAGCAGCCGCGCTGGCGGCAGGAAGCGCAGCAGCGCGGTGCCGATGAAGCGGCCGGCCATGAACAGCACCAGCGAGACGGTGAGGAAATCGGCGGCGGTCTTCTCCGGAGTGCCGGGCACGCCGTCCTGCAGATAGCGGATCAGGTAGCTCCAGATGCCGACCTGGGCGCCGACGTAGAAGAACTGCGCGATCACCGCGAACACGAAGCGGCGGTTGCGCCGCAACTGGCCGAAGCCGCCGGCGTGGGCGCCGTCGCCCCCGGCGCGGGTGGCCGGGAAGCGGGTCAGCCCGATCAGCAGCGCCCACAGCAGCACCACCGCGCCGATGATCAGATACGGCGTCTGCACCGCCAGCGACTCGGCAGAGAAAAAGGCCTCGCGCGCGGCCGGCGCCATCGCGGCCAGTTCCTGCGGGGTGTGCTCCACGCCGGACAGGATGAAGTGCTGGCCGACCAGAATGCCGGTGATCGAGCCCAGCGGATTGAACGCCTGCGCCAGGTTCAGCCGCCGCGCCGCGCCCTCGGCAGGGCCGAGCACGGTGACCAGCGGGTTGGCGGTGGTTTCCAGGAACGCCAGGCCGCTGGCGATGACGAACAGCGCCAGCAGGAACAGCCAGTAGGTGTGCACCTGCGCGGCGGGGTAGAACAGGAACGCGCCGACCGCGTACAGCAGCAGGCCCAGCACCACCGCGGCCTTGTAGCTGTAGCGGCGCATGAACATCGCCGCCGGGATCGCGAACACGAAGTAGCCCAGGTAGAACGCGCTCTGCACCAGCCCGGCCTGCAGGTCGGTCAGTTCGAAGGCTTTTTTGAACTGCTTGATCAGGATGTCGTTGAGGTTGTTCGCCATGCCCCACAGAAAGAACAGGCTGACGATCAGGACCAACGGCGCGAGCGCGGTCCGGGTGAGACTGGCGGGCGCCGGCGTGGCGCGTTCGCTGCTGTAGTGCATTGCCGCCTACCCCTCCCAAGGTGTGCCGCGTCGCGTTCGGATTGTCGGCGGAGCGTACTGCGCCGGCGAGTGCCATGCAAATATAAAATTTGAGTTCATATTTGCATGGTGCGGCCGCCGACCGAAGCAGCGCGGCGCCAGCGGTGCGAGCCAGTGCGGCGTCCCTGTACCCTAGTCCTCTTCACCAGCTACCGGGTCCTCGACGGAATGACCACCCCTTTGCCCAAGTACCGTGCGCCCGCCCTGGACAAGGGACTGGACATCCTGGAGCTGCTGGCGCGCGATGCGCGGCCGATGAGCATGGGCGAGATCTCGCAGGGCATCGGCCGTTCGCGCGGCGAGATCTTCCGCATGCTGCAGGTGCTGGAAGAGCGCGGCTACCTGACCCGGGCTGCGGGCGAGGGCGGCTACACGCTGACCAACCGCCTGTTCATGCTCGGCATGCAGCAGCCGCGGGTGCAGAACGTCACCGAAGTGGCGCTGCCGGTGATGCGCGCGCTGGCCGACGCGATCCGCCAGCCCTGCCACCTGGTGGCGCCGTCGGACGACCAGATCGTGGTCATCGCGCAGATGGACGTGCCCAGCGACCTGGGATTGGTGGTGCGTCCCGGCCACCGCCGTCCGTTCGCGCACTCCACCTCCGGCCTGGTGCTGTTCGCGTTCCAGCCGGCCGACGCGCAGGCGCAGTTGCTGCAACGCCTGGACGCCAGCGAGGTGGCGTACGACCGCGCCGCGTTCCTGGCCGCGGCGCAGGAGGTACGCGCCCTGGGCTACAGCATCCATCCCAGCGAGGCGGTGGTCGGGGTGATCGACCTGACCGCACCGATCCTGCAACACGGCATCGCCCGCTACACCCTGACCGTGCCCTTCATCGAACGCCGCCCGCAACCGATCGACGCGCAGGCGGCGATGCGCGCGGTCTGCGATGCCGCGGCGCAGATCAGTGCGGCGTTGGCGTAGGCGTCGCGCTCCTTGCGATCTATCCACCTCCGACGGCAAGCGTATTGACACTGAAATGGCGGGCTTTGAAATGCCCCACTTTGGGGGCAAACCACGGCCTGCGATCTTGTCTGTACCACTCGCGTTGCCGGTGAGTATTTTGAAGCAAGGGGTTACTGTGGGCACTACGGCATCTTGGTCATCAGCGGCGCTGGCAGCACTGGCGCCTAACAGTTCATCCAAGCGGACCCGTTGATGAGGCCGCTCGATTCAAGCGTTAGACATCAACATGGATCAACGGAAGCTCGTTTTATACCTTGAGGCTCCGTTTGCTGCGTATGACGCGACTCTCGCACCACCGCGAGATGTCGTTCTTGCTGGCTTGAGTACAATCTGGCCTTCTGATTACTGGGCAGGACTCGCTATAGGTTGGCTTGAACAAGGGGCGCCAATCGACAGTGAAATAGCTCAGGTGCTCGATGCCACAGTCAAGAGACCCTTCTCGCAAAGTGTTCGCCATCGAGCATTCGCACTGGCTAGACGCTGGCGTCGAGCGCACAATCTCTAGCAATTCGTTCAAAGTGGACGTGCGTACCTTGCGCCGTGTTGGCGAGTGCTTCTGATGTGGACGTCCGGGATGATCCTGCTCTCGACCGCTGAGCTGTCTGCGACGTGCGGCGCGCAGGAAGCGTTCTGACTGACGTATCGCCACCCGTGTGTTGACCATGCGATGCGTGCTCATGCCGCTGTTTTCGTGCCGCGCGTGCCTGGCAAAGCCCAAGGCTGCGCTGTACGCCCGCATGTGCAGCACTCCGCTGGAATGCGCGCCCATGGTGCGCGTGACGCGATCCCCAGCCTGATCACGCACTCGCCGCTCGCGGGCGCAAAGCGTTGACCATCGCGCCGCGGCTGCGCAGCCTGCACGGAACACGGCGACACGGGCACACGGCATGGCGCGGCGGTTTCCCTGGAGTTGGTTGGCGCTGCTGGCGGCCTGCGCGTTGGTGCTGGTGCTGGCTTGGCAGAACCGCGGCTTGCGCGAGGAACGGCGCTGGTTCGTCACCCGCACCACCGAGCCGTATCTGGGCATGTACGTGCCGCGCATCGATGTCGCCGCGGTCGATGGCACGCCGCTGACGCTCGGCGTGCCGACCGTCGAGCGTCAGGTGCTGTTCTTTTTCACCACCACCTGCCCGTACTGCAAGCGCTCGGCGCCGCACGTGGTGCAGGCGGCGCAGCGTCTGGCCACGCAGCAACCGGGCGTGCAGGTACTGGGCGTGTGCCACTGCAGCCCTGAGCAGGCGCGGCGCTACGCCGCCGAACACGGTTTCACGTTTCCGGTGACCACGTTGACCGATCGCCGCGCGCTGATGCTGTTCCGCGCGCGCAACGTGCCGACGCTGCTGGCGCTGGACCGCGAGGGACGCGTGCGCTACGCGCGTGTCGGCGTCTTCGATACCACGGAGCGGATGCAGGACCTGATGGCCGCAGTGCGCAGCACGGATGTGCCGCCGGCCTTGGCAACCATCGAGGAGTAAGCTATGAAACAGCGTTGGACAGCGTTACGCAACGGGATGCTTGCGGCCGTGTTCCTGGCCAGCATGGGCTTCGGCGCGGTGCAGGCGACCGCCGGCGAGGGCATCGAGAAGGAGGCGGCCTGCAGCGCCTGGGCCTGCCAGCAGGAGTGCGCACCGTTCGGTGGCGAACTGGGGCCGGGCGGACCCGGAAAGCCGTTGGTCTGCTACTGCTGCGGCTGAGCAATCCCGGAGCCGGTCGCGTCAGGCCGGCTCCGGAATCGGGGATGCGATGGCGGCGATCACGGAGCGCAGTGAGCGTCGGCCGCGTTGCGACGCCGTCATCACCCTGCCGACCTGCACGGCACGCCTGGTGCGTGCGATCGCGCCCTGCGTCACCGCCAGCTTCCGACGATTCACGCAGGTTTGCGCGGCGGCTGGGCATGGTGGAACGCAGACCAACCAGGAGCGTTCCATGACCTCACCTTTTCACCCCGTCCGCCTGTCACTGCTTGCAGCCCTCACCACCATCGCGCTGAGCGGTTGCGGCAAGCCCGGCGACCAGGCCTCGCGTACTGCACCGGCCACCTCGCCGGAGCCCACCGCCGCGCCGGTCGGCGGCGAAAGCGGTCGCGCACCGATCGGCGGGGACGCTTCGGCCAAGGCGATGCTGCAGGTGCTGGAGGGCAACGTGGTGGCGCTGTCGAAGCAGGCGCTGGCGCGCAACGTCAGCAAGACCGTGGCCGACTTCGCCCGCGAGACCATCGCCGTGCATCACGACGCCGACCCGGCCACGGCCGGCAAGGGCGGCCCCGGCGATGCCGAGAAGATCGCCGCGCAGGTGGCCAAGGGCCGCGCGCAGTTGCAGGCGCTGGGCGACGAGAAGGACAACTCCGCCTACATGAATGCCTACGCGGCGGCCGTGGTGCGGCAGTACTCCGACGCGCTGTCGGTGATCGATGCCGAACTGGTGCCGGCGGCCAAGGAAGACGCCACACGCCAGGAACTGCAGCAGGCGCGCAAGCGCATCGCCGAGCAACTGGAGCGCGCGCAGGCGCTGGCCTCGGCCCGCTACTGAGCGCATCGCCTCTCTCCCGTTGGGGCGACAGGGTGCGGCCTGCGCGCCACTGGCGCGCGCACCCTGGAGCGCCCGCGCCGCAAGCGCGGGCCGGGGCGCGGGGCGGGGGTTGGGGTGAGGGTGCGGCGCGAAGCGACGAGCAGCGTTGGGGCCTCGGGAATCGGTGACACGCCCTAGCCGTTGGCGGCGACCGCGTGCGGCGCCGGCCGCTCCTCGCGCCCATCCGGATGTCGCGCGAAGCGGGTCGGGTCGCTGCCGTGCACCGGCGCCTCGTCCTGCCATGGCCAGCCGCCGAACTGGGTGCGGCGATAGTCGGCCATGGCCTGGGCGATCTCGGCCTGGGTATTCATCACGAACGGACCGTGTTGCGCCACCGGTTCGGCGATCGGTCGGCCTTGCAGCACCAGGAACTCGCTCGCCTCGCCGTCGCCACTGACCAACTCGACCGCCTGATCGGCGTGCAACTCGATCGCCGCGTGGCGGGTCACCGGGCGTCCGCCCACCGTCACCGCTGTGCCCTTGAAGAAATACAGACTGCGGCGCGTGCCGCGGCCTTGCGCGGCGGGCAGGATCCAGCGTGCGCCGGGTGCCATGCGGATCGTCCAGATGGCCACATCGGCATCGTCCTGCGCGGCCCACGAATCCGGTGGCGGCGCGAGCGGGCCGCCGGCGCTGCCGGGCGCGGCGTCGACCGGACCGATGCGACCGGCCACGCAGGCCACCTCGGTGGTGCGGCCGGCGTCGTCGGTGGCAGTGAAGCGCGGCAGGTCTTCCGACCAGAACATGGTGAAGTGCGGCGCGGCCAGCTTGTTGCGCGCCGGCAGGTTGAGCCAGATCTGGAACAGTTCCAGCGGGTTGGGCGCCGCCGTGTCCAGCAGCGGGAACATCTCCGAATGGACGATGCCCGCGCCGGCCGTCACCCATTGCACGTCGCCAGCGCCGAAGCGCGCCGCCGCACCGAGCGAGTCGGCATGGTCGATCAGGCCCTTGCGCACGATGGTCACGGTCTCGAAGCCGCGGTGCGGATGACCGGGAAAGCCGGGAATCTCCTCGCCGTGATACATGCTCCAGCCGTCCTTGCGGCTGAAGTCCTGGCCGATGGCGCGGCCGTGCAGGGACGCCGCCGGCCCCATCGCGCCGTTGCCGGCGGGGTAGGCATCGTCGTGGTAGACGCAGAACAGGAACGGGTCGATCGTGTCCCAAGGGAAGCCAAGCGGCTTGATCTGGACGATGGGGTCGGTCATGGAAAGATCCTTCGTGCGAACGCCGCCCGAGGATGGGTGCGGCAATCTTCACGATATGGGGCGGTGCCGAGGGAACGGAAGGCCGGTCCGAAGGACATCCTGTCCCGCACGGGAAACGCTGGGATGCGCACCTGCCGCTTCCATGGCGATGGCGCAGGCGCGGTGACCGGCCCCGGTGGGTGCGCCGATCGAGCGAACCCGGCAGTCAGCGGCGTGAACTGAATGCTTGCTGGGGCGCAACCGCTCCTCTGTGCCCGCACGACCCATGCGTCATCGGACTGTCATCGCCGGCGACGAGCATCGCGCCTTTCCGAATCGCCGGCTGCCGATGGCGCCGGCACTGCGAGTGGCTGGTGCGTTCCGAACCCCTGCCGGCGTTGTCGCGGCTGTTCCTGCAATGGCGGCCGTCGCTGAGCCGCTACTTCCGCAAGCGCCGCGCCGAGGCCTGGGATGCCGACGACCTGTTGCAGGAAGTGTGGCTGCGCCTGCAGCGCAGCGAGGCGCACGCGCCGGAGATCGCCAATCCCGAAGCCTACCTGTTCACCATCGCCGCCAACCTGATGCGCGAGCACGCGCTGCTGCACCAGCGCAGCAGCCAGCGCGACACCTGCCTGGACGACGTGCTGGACCGGCTGGCGGTGCCGTGCGAGGCCGATGCGCAGGTGCACCGCGCGCAGCGCCGGCAGCGCCTGGCCGAGCTGATGGCGCGGCTGCCGCCCAAGTGCCGCGCGGCGATGGTGCTGCGCTATCGCGACGAACTGGGCTACCAGGAGATCGCCGAGCAACTGCAGATCTCCAGCCACATGGTCAAGAAGTACATCATCAAGGGCCTGGCGGTGTGCCGGCAGGGCATGGCGCGCTATGCGTGAGGAGTCGCAGCGCGTCGCCGAAGCGGCCGCGGACTGGTACCTGGCGCAGCGCGAGACCACGTTGTCGCCGGCGCGGCAGGCCGAGTTCCTGGCCTGGCTGCGGCACTCGCCGGCGCATGTGGCCGCGTATCTCGACATCGCGCGGATGCACGGCGACCTGCCGTCCGCGGCGCAGGCGCAGCAGGCCAGCAGTGCGCAGCTACGCGCGCATGCCTTGCGCAGCGGGGCGGTGGTGGTGCCGCTGCGCCCGGACGTGGACTCACCTGTGGCGACGCCGCATCCGCAGCGGATGGCGCCCCGGCGCAAACGCTGGACGTTGGCGGTGGCGGCCGCGCTGGCGCTGGCCGCTGCGGGCCTGGCGCTGCGCCTGAGCGCGCCGGACCCGATGCAAGCGACGGTGTACCAAGCGCCGGCAGACGCGGCGCGCAACGTCGCCCTGGACGACGGCAGCGTGGTGCACCTGGACCGCGGTGGCGCGATCGCGGTGCGCTACGGCACGCAGCGCCGCGACATCGCCCTGCTGCGCGGCAAGGCGGTGTTCGATCTCGGCCACGATCCGGCGCGGCCGCTGCGGGTCAGCGTCGGGACGCTGGTGCTGCGCGATGTCGGCACCGTGTTCGGGGTCGACCCGCAGGCCGGCGGTGCGCGGGTCACCGTGTTGCAGGGACGGGTGCAGGTGTCGCGCGATACCCCGGCGTGGTGGCATCGCAGCGACCTGCCGTCGGAAGGACCGACGCTGGCGGACCTGGGCGGCGGCCAGCAGGCGCGGGTGGATGCGCAGGGCCGCGTGCTAGCGCTGCGCGACCATGCCGACATCGCCGACGCCACCGCCTGGCTGCCGGCGCAGGTCGGCGTGCAGGATCGCAGCCTGGGCGAGTTGGCGCGGCTGTTCAACGCCTACACCACGCAGCCGCTGCACATCGCCGACCCGGCGCTGGCGGCGCGGCGGGTCAGCGGCGTGTTCCACCTGCGCGATCCGGAGGCCTTCGTCGCGTATCTGGGCAGCCTGCCGGACGTGCAGGTACAGCGCGATGCGCACGCGGTGACCATCCGCCGCGCGCCGGCACCGCTGTAAGAAAAAATTCACGAAATCGACGGTAGCCGCACGGCGCACCTGGGCACTCCTAGGAAGCATGGCCGTCGCGCAGTACGCGCGGGCCCGCCCTTCCTCCCCTCCGGTGTGATCGTCATGCGCAAGCCTCTCGTCGTCTCCATCGCCCTGCTGCTCGGCAGTGCGTCCTCGCTGCCGGCTTGGTCGGCGCCCGCCGTCATCGCGTCGGCCATCGCGCCCATGCCGCTGGCGCAGGCGCTGGACCAGTTCGCGCGCAGCAGCGGCCTGCAATTGATGTACGACCCGGCGCTGGCCACGGGGCTGCGCAGCAGCGGCGCGCCGGCCGGCCTGGCGCCGCCGCAGCAACTGCATGCCTTGCTCGCCGGCACCGGCCTGGACTACCGCATGTTGACGCCCGGCTCGGTCGCCATCGTGCGAAGCAGCGTCGCCGCCGCCGCGCCTGCTGCCGCGCCACGGGCGCCGCGCAGTGCCGCGCCGGCGCGCGGCGAGGCCGACGGCGAGCACGACGGCCCGCGTGAACTGGCGCCGATCAACGTCACCGCCAACAGTGTCGACACACTGGCGCCCAGCGCCGCGCCGCTGGAGGCGAGCCAGCCAACCTCGGTGATCGACGAGCGCTTCATCCGCGACGGCCTGCGCCTGAATTCGAACTACGACGACATCATCAAGTACGCGCCCAGCGTGGTCACCACCTCGCCGGAAGGCCCGGGCCTGGGCAAGAACGAAGGCATCAGCATTCGCGGCTTTCAGGATGGCCAGTTCAACATCACCTTCGACGGCATCCCGTTCGGCGATGCCAGCGATCTGCACCACACCACCTCGGCCTACTTCAACAACCACGTGCTCGGCCAGGCCGAGATCGACCGCGGTCCCGGCGGCGGCGCCACCATCGGCAACGCCACCTTCGGCGGCACCCTGGCGCTGCGCACGCGCAACCCCAGCGAGGTGGACGGCGTTACCGTGTACGGCACCGGCGGCAGCTGGAACACCTGGGCCGGCGGCGTCAGCGCCGACGAGCACATCGGCAACACGCGCCTGTTCGCCGACCTGTCCAAGGAGGCCAGCGATACCTACCTCAAAGGCACCGACGACCGCCGCGAGCACGCCTTCCTCAAGACCGTCAGCGACCTCGGCGAGGCCACCACGCTGACCTTCGTCAGCAGCTACAACCAGGAGCACCAGAACACCGTGCAGGGCGCCACCCGCGCGCAGATCGCGCAGCACGGCTGGCGCTACGGCCTGGGCGACGATCCGACCCTGCAGAACTACACCGGCTACAACGCTGCCGCCTACTACTCCAGCTTCACCTACCTGGGCCTGAGCACGCGCCTGGGCGACTGGGACCTGGACAACAAGGTCTACTACAACAGCTTCGACCACACCGCGTCCAAGACCAGCATCCCCACCAGCGAGAGCGCCGCCGACAACGGCGTGACCTTCTACGGCGCCACCGGCAAGAAGCTGTCCAAGGCCGCCAAGGACGTGCCGGGCAAGCTCTCGGACAACGACTTCCGCGCCTTCGGCGACGTGCTGCGGCTGGCGCGCGATCTTGGCCCGGGCCAGTTGCAGACCGGCGTGTGGGTGGAGCGCAACCTCGACGAGCGCCAGCAGTTGCCGGTGGACATGAGCACCGGCGCGGCCAGCGGCACCAAGTACGGGCCGCTGTACAACTACAACCTGCACGACCGCACCGACACCTTGCAGCCGTACCTGCAGTACGACTGGAAGCTCAGCGACAGCCTCACTCTCAGCCCGGGCCTGCGCTACGCGCGGGTGCAGCGCCAGCTCGATGCCGAGCTCAACAAGAGCACGCCGCCGGCGCCTGCGCACAGCACCGCCAGCTACGACGCCACGCTGCCGTCGCTGAGCCTGCACCAGGCCTTCAACGAACACTGGAGTGGTTACGTGCAGGCTGCGCGCGGCTTCCTGGCGCCGCCGATCGACGTGATCGAACTCAACGGGACGCGCGGCCTGCGCCCGGAACTGACCAGCAACTACCAGCTCGGCACCAGTTATGCCGCGCGCGGCCTGACCTTCGGCGCCGACGTCTACTACATCGACTTCAGCAACTACATCAGCCAGACCCTGGTCACGACCGACAACGGCACCGAGAGCGCCTTCGTCAATGGTGGCGGTGCGGTGTACCGCGGCGCCGAGGCCGAGGCCACCTACGCGCTCACGCCGATGCTGAGCCTGTACGCCAACGCCAGCTACAACGAGGCCACCTACAAGCACAGCAGCACCCAGGTGGCCGGCACGCCGCGGGTGACCGCAGCGATGGGCCTGCTGTACAACAGCGGCACCGGCTACTTCGGCTCGCTGATGGAAAAGGTGGTGGGCGCGCAGTACGGCGTGGACAACACCACCATGCCCAGCGGTGCCACCGTGTTCGGCAACGACCAGCGCCTGGGCGGCTACGCCAGCCTGGACGCGGCGCTGGGTTACCGCAGCACGCACGGGCCCTACGGTCTCAAGGGATACTCGATCAGCATGGACGTCAACAACCTGCTGAACCGGCATGCGCTGATCGGCTATGCCGGCACCCGGTCCTCGGACAACCAGCCGCTGTACTTCGGCCTGGCCGGGCGCGGCGTGTTCCTCGACCTGTCGCTGAAGTTCTGAGGCCCGCCATGTCCGCTTCCCGATTCGCACGCGTGCGCAGCGCATGGCGCCTGGCCGCGTGGCTATGCGTCGCCAGCGTCGCCTGGCCGGCGGCCGCATCGCCCAAGGCGGACGCGGCATCGACCGCCGCGGAGGTGCGCCTGACGATCGTGGTGATGCGCCACGGCGTGCGCGCACCGACGCAATCGCCACAGGACCTGGCCAAGTACGCCGCACAGCCCTGGCCACACTGGCCGGTGGCACCGGGCCAACTCACGGCGCACGGCGCCGCCGGCATGCAGGCGCTGGGCGCGCGCTACCGGCAGCGCTGGCTGACCACGGCGGCGCTGGCGCCGGACTGCGCCACGTCCGGCGCGGTGGTGATCGCCGACAGCACGCCGCGCAACCACGACAGCGCGGCCGCGTTTACCGAGGGGTTGCTGCCGGGGTGTCGGGCGCACTACCTGGCGTTGCCGACGACGCAGAACAACCCGCTGTTCCATTTCGGCAAGGATGAGGACAAGGACGACGATGCGCCTGCGGCACCGCTGCACCTGGACGCGGCCACCCGCGGGCGCCTGCGCGCGTTGCAGCGGGTGCTGTCCGGCTGCGCCACCCCGACCTGCGCCGCGCAGGGGACACAGCGCCTGGACGATCCGCAGCGTCTGCAGGATCCGGCGCAGGCGGCCAAGGCGTTGAAGACCGCCGGCAGCCTAGCCGAGAACCTGATGCTGGAATACGCGCAGGGCCTGCCGTTGACGCAGGTGGCCTGGGGACGCGCCGATGCCGCGGCGCTGCAGCGGCTGATCGGTCTGCACAATGCCTCCTTCGGCTACAGCAAGCGTGCGCTGCCGGCGGCACGCGCCGGCGGCTCCAACCTGCTCGCGCACCTGCTGGCGACGCTGCAGGCGGCGGCCGGGCAACCGCCGGCGGTGGCGGCGCTGGCGCCGGCGGACACGCGTGCGCTGGTGCTGCTGGGGCACGACACCAATTTGGCGCATCTGGCCGGCTTGTTCGGCATCGATCCGCTGGTGCACGGTCAGCCGGACGCGTATCCGCCCGGCGGCGCGCTGCTGCTGGAACTGGTGCGGCAGGACGGCCACGACTTCCTGCAACTGCGCAGCGTGGTGCCGACGTTGCAGGCGCTGCGTGCCAACCGCTTCGATGGCCGCGGCCTGCGCGAGCGGCGCTGGCCGCTGCCCGGCTGCGGCGGCCGCCTGCGCTGCCCGCTGGCGATCGCCTTGCCGGCGTTGCAGGCGCGGCTGGATCCGCAGCGGGTCGAGGCTGCGATGCCGCCGATGACCGAGTGGCCGGCACAGGCGGCGCCGGTGGGCGATTAGCTTGGCGGCACCGTAGGAGCGGCTTCAGCCGCGACCGGGCGTTCCTACGTCGTGCCTGTCGCGGCTGAAGCCGCTCCTACGAGTGCCACCGGGTCCGGGAACACCGCCCGCCGTCACGGACCACTCAGCGCGGAAGGTCGATCATCGCGGTTCCCCCATGCGTCTGCGCCTGCGTGCGCCGCGCTCCTTGCCAGGACCCCGCCATGTCCCCGACCCACGCCGCCGCGCTGCCCGACACCATGACCGCGATCGAGATCCGCCAGCCCGGGGCGCCCGAGGTGCTGGTGCCGGTGCGCGTGCCGCTGCCGCACCCCGGGCGTGGCGAACTGCTGGTGCGGGTGGCCGCGGCCGGCGTCAATCGGCCCGACGTGATGCAGCGCCAGGGCAGCTATCCGCCGCCGCCGGGTGCGTCGCCGCTGCCGGGGCTGGAGTTCGCCGGCGAGGTGGTCGGCCTGGGCGAGGGCGTGGAGCGCTACCGGCTGGGCGATCAGGTCTGCGCGCTGGTCGCTGGCGGCGGCTATGCCGAGTACGCGGTGGTGCACGAGCGCAATGCCCTGCCGGTGCCGGCGGCGCTGAGCCTGACCGAGGCCGCGGCGGTGCCGGAAACCTTCTTCACCGTGTGGACCAACGTGTTCCAGCGCGGCCGCCTGCAGTCCGGCGAGACCCTGCTGGTGCACGGCGGCACCTCCGGTATCGGCAGCGTCGCCACGCTGCTGGGGCGGGCCTTCGGCGCACGGGTGATCAGCACCGTCGGCTCGGCCGACAAGCGCGCGGCCAGCCTGGCGCTGGGCGCGGAGGCGGCGATCCTGTACCGCGAGGAGGACTTCGTCGCCGAGACAATGCGCCTGACCGAGGGCCGTGGCGCCGATGTGATCGTGGACCTGATCGGCGGCGACTACCTGGCGCGCAACTACCAGGCCGCGGCGCTGGACGGGCGCATCGTGCAGATCGGCATCCAGCAGGGCAAGGTGCGCGAGCTGGACCTGATGCCGCTGCTGGCCAAGCGGCTGACCCACACCGGCTCGACCCTGCGCCCGCGTTCGGTGATGGAGAAGGCGGCGATCGCGCGCGAGCTGGAGCAGCAGGTGTGGCCGCTGCTGGCGCAGGGCCGGATCAAGCCGCAGGTGGACCGCTGCTTCCCGCTGCAGGAGGCGGCGCAGGCGCATGCGCTGATGGAGTCCAGCGCGCATATCGGCAAGATCGTGCTGACGACGGACGCGCGGTGAGCCCGGGCACAGGTCGCGACGACCCGCCTGCCGCCGTAGGAGCGGCTTCAGCCGCGATGAACGTTCCCGGTAACGCCCGTCGCGGCTGAAGCCGCTCCTACGCCAGGCTTCCGTCGTGATGAGCGGCGCGCTTCGGTTGCGACAGGCGGCCGGCAGGCACCCGTGCGCCCAGGCGACACGCGTGCCCGCACCAGTCGCCGCGCCCACCCCTGGCCCGGTTCAACCACCGCACCGTATAGTGCGCCGCACGCGCGGTGGTCCGCGCTTGCCCGTGCCGGTCCCTGCGTGCGCCTGCTGCCCCGTTCCGCGTCCTCGTCGTCCCTGTTGCGTTGGGTCCTGCTGCTGTTGTGGTTGTGTGCGGCGGTGGCCTCGGCCCAGCCGCAGGACACCGACGATGCGCCGCCGGATCCGCAGACCCTGCTGGACAACGCCGCCAAGTCGCTGAAGGATGCGCGCGGCAAGGAAGTGGATGCGGGCAACCAGACCGCCTTCCAGGACCTGGTCGCGCAGGTCTCCGACGCCGCCAGCGATGCGCAGACCGCGGTGGACGCCCTTGCGCCGCAACTGGCGCAGGTGGAGGCACGCCTGCAACAACTCGGCCCGGCCGCCACCGGGGACTCGCCCGACATCACCGCGCAACGCAAGGCGCTGACCAAACAGCGCGACAGCCTGGACTCGGGGGTCAAGCGCGGCAAGCTGATGGTGGTGGAAGCACGGCAACTGGCCGACGAGATCGAACGCGTGCGCGCCGAGCATTTCAGCCAGGAGCTGTCGCTGCGCTCCCCGTCGCCGCTGTCGCCGGCGCTGTGGAAGCAGATCGCCGACGACTTTCCCGACGACCAGGCCAAGCTGCTGGCGCTGTACACCCTCGGCATGCAGTCGCTGCAGGACGCGATCGCCGAGCATGGCAGCGGCGCGCTCGGTTTCGGCATCGCCATCGCGGTGATCCTGCTGTTCCCGCTGCGCTACCTGCTGCGCTGGCTGGGCAAGCGCTATGCGGTGTCGCGCGCGCCGGGCAGCCGCCTGCGCCGGTCGGGCCTGGCGATCTGGTTCCTGCTGCTGGGCACGTTGACCCCGGGCCTGGCCGCGCTGGCCCTGGCCGAAGCGCTGCGCAGCATCGATGCGGTGCCGGAGCGCCTGGACGCAGTGCTCAATGGCTTCGTGGTGGTCAGCTTCGCCGCGGCGTTCATGGGTTCGCTCGGCGCCAGCGTGCTGCTGCCGAACCAGCCGAGCTGGCGGCTGTTCCCGATCGACGACGCCACCGCACGGCGCCTGCGCAAGTACACCTGGGCCACCGCCGCGCTGGCCTGGCTCAGCAGCATGCTGCTGGTGATCAACCAGGCCGCGCGCACCAGCGATTCGGCCACCGTCGCCGCCGACGGGGTGATCGCGCTGGTCTACGGCGTGCTGATCCTGGCCACCCTGACCAGTCTGTCGCGGCTGCGCCGGCGCCAGTACGCCGAAGCGGCGGAGCAGGCCCTGGCCAACGCGCAACCGCCGCCGCCCGGCCAGCACGGCGGCGCCCTGGCGCTGATCGGCGTGCTGGTCAAGGTCGCGGTGGTGGTGGCGCTGCTCGCGGCGCTGCTGGGCTATCTGCACCTGGGCCTGTTCATCACTCGGCAGATCATCTGGATCACCATGATCGTCGGCGCGGTGCGGCTGCTGATGACCTTCGCCGACGACTTCGCGCTGTGGCTGTTCGCCAGCGAAGGCCGCATCGGCCGCGCCGCCAATGGTGCCTTCGGAGTGCGCTCGAGCAGGCTGGAGCAGGCCGGAGTGCTGACCTCGGCGCTGCTGCGGGTGGTGCTGTTGCTGATCGGCATCGGCGCGCTGCTGATGCCGTTCGGCACCAACGTCTCGATCGTCTCGGACTGGTTCTCGCTGCTGTCCGACGGCATCCGCGTCAGCGACAAGGTGGTGCTGTACCCGGGCGCGATCGTCCGCTCGGTGCTGGTGTTGCTGCTCGGCCTGGGCGTCATGCAGTACCTGCATCGCTGGCTGACCCAGACCTATCTGCCCAAGACCGAACTGGACGACGGCTCGCGCAATTCGATCAGCACCGTGGCGCGCTATGTCGGCATCATCCTGGCGGCGTTGTGGGCGCTGGCCGCGCTGGGCATCGGCCTGGAGCGGATCGCGCTGGTGGTCAGCGCGCTGTCGGTCGGTATCGGTTTCGGCCTGCAGTCGATCACCCAGAACTTCGTGTCCGGCCTGATCCTGCTCGCCGAGCGCCCGGTCAAGATCGGCGACTGGATCAAGATCGGCGACCAGGAGGGCGACGTGCGCCGGATCAGCGTGCGCGCCACCGAGATCCAGGTCGGCGATCGCTCCACCCTGATCGTGCCCAACTCCGAGCTGATCACCAAGACCCTGCGCAACATGACCCTGGCCGGGCCGCTGGGCCGGGTGCAGATCCAGTTCGCAGTGTCGCTGGGCACCGACGTGACCAAGCTGCGCGCGCTGCTGCTGGAGCTGTACGCGGCGCATCCGGGCGTGCTGGACGACCCGGCGCCGTCGGTGTTCATCGACTCCATCGCCAACGGCCACGTCACCCTCAACAGCTTCGCCTACGTGGCCTCGCCGCGGCTCACCTACGGCACCCGCAGCGAACTGTTCTTCGCCCTGCTGGAGCGCCTGGCTGAGGAAGGCATCGCCCTGGAGTCGCCGCAGGAAGTGAAGCTGTTGCGTGAGCCGCGGGAGCGCCGGGATTAGGGATTGGGGATTCGGGATTGGTAGAGCGCCAAGCGGCTTTGGCCGCCAGCTGCCGGCGCTGCAGGTCGCGGCTGAGCCGCTCCTACGAATCCCCAATCCCGATTCCCCAATCCCGGCCTTTAGCGCCTGCCGCGCTCCTCGCGGGCGCGGATGCGCCGGTCGAACAGCACCGCGCTGACCACGATGCCCAGGCCCAGCACCACGCCGAGCAGGAACAGCACCATCGCGATCGCCGGGTAGCCGAACAGCTTGGTGCCGGTGTCGATGCGCATCATCTGCGTGGAGGCCAGGATCAGCGCGGCGGTGACGATGCCTGCGGCGACGCGGTTGGCGATCTTCTGCAGGCTTTCCATCAGTCGCGATTCCTCCAGGCCGGCCACGCGCACCTGCAGGCGGTTCTCCGCGGCCAGGGTGAGGATGTCCGAGAGCCGGCGCGGGCCTTCGCGCAGCAGCGCCTGCAGTTCCATCGCCTCGCTGGCCAGGTTGGCCGCCGACAGCGATTTCTTCAACCGCGCGCGCATCACGTGCTGCAACTGGTCCTCGACCACCACGCGCGTGTCCAGATGCGGCGACAGCGCGCGGCATACCGCTTCCAGGTTCAGCAGGGTCTTGCCGAGCAGGCTCAGTTCGGGCGGCGTGCGCAGCCCGTAGGTGGTGGCGATGCGCACCAGGTCCAGCACCACCCGGCCTTCGGACATGGCGTCGTGCGCCGCGTAGCGGGCGATCATCTGCCCGGTCTCGCGCTGGTAGCGCTCCTCGTCGAAGTCCTCCAGCCGCGTGCTCAGCGCGATGGTCTCCTCGGCCACTTCCTCGCCGCGGCCGTCGACCGCCGCGAACAGCAACTTGAGCAGGCGCTCGCGCAGCTTCGGCGGCACGTGCGCGACCATGCCCAGGTCGAAGATCGCCAGGCGCCCGTCGGCGAGCACGCGCAGGTTGCCCGGATGCGGGTCGGCATGGATCTCGCCATGCACGAACATCTGGTCCAGGTAGCCGCGCACCAGTGCCGCGGCCAGGTCGTCCATCGGCTGCTCGGTGCGACGCAGCCCGGAGATCTTGTCCACGCGCACGCCTTCGGCCAGCTGCATGGTCAGCACGCGGCGGCTGCACAGGTCCCACACCGGTTGCGGCACCCACAGCTGCGGGAACGGCCGCAGGTGCTCGCCGAAGCGCGCCAGGTTCTCGGCTTCGGCCTCGTAGTTCAGTTCGGCCAGCAGCGCCTTGCCGAACTCGGCCAGCCAGTCGGCGAAGCGGATGCGCCGGCCCAGGCCGGTGAGCTTGTCGGCGGCGTTGGCGAAGCTGCGCAGCACCTCCAGGTCCGAGCGCACCTGCGCGGCGACCTCGGGCTTCTGCACCTTGATCGCCACCGGGGTGCCGTCGCGCAGCGCGGCGCGGTGCACCTGCGCCAGCGAGGCGCTGCCCAGGGGGGTGTCGTCGAAGGCGGAGAAGGCCTTGTTGATGCCGACGCCGAGTTCGGCCTCGACGATCTCGCGGATGCGCTCGCTCGGAATCGGCGCGGTGTTCTCCTGCATCCGCTCCAGGGCGGTGGCGAACTCCGGCGGCACCACGTCCGGGCGCGTAGACAGCATCTGCCCGAGCTTGACGAAGGTCGGGCCCAGCGCTTCCAGGTCGGTGACGAACTGTTCCGGCGTGCCTTCCGGCGGCAGCTCGTGCTCGCCCTGGGCGGTCTCCATGTCCATGCCGGAAAACACCCCGGAGCTGCGGTAGCGCAGCAGCAGGCGCAGGATCTGGGTACGGCGGCTGAGGCCGCCGATCACGTGCGGGGTGTCGGCCGCGTCGGGCGTCGCGCTCAAGGTGGGCTCCGGGCAAGGGTAGGCGCGGTCGAGTGTGGCGATGGCCCGGTCGTTGCGCGGTGAATCCCGCCGCGCGCGTCGGCTGGGCGCCGCTGCCGGGAGGTGCCTGCATTCGCTGCCGGGAAGGGGGCGATGGTCGCTGTCATACGACAGGCGCGATCCCGGCCTTGCGCATGGTCTGCCGCCGTCGGCGCTATCCCCGGCGCTTGCGATGGCGTCCTCGTCATGGTGATGCGTCGTATCCTGCCGCGTTGCGATAGCGAGGATCGGAAGCGGAATGCGGTGGAGTGAACAGGCGATATCGCGCGGAGCGCGTCGCTGCTCCCGCTTGCGGCGCGGCCAGCGGTGCGATGCGCCGGAGACCGCACCGCCCGACGGCGCGATGCGCGCACAGGCACGCGGTGTCGGCATGGCTGCCGCCCGATGAGCCGACGTCGGCTCGCGCTGCTGGTGGCGGCGGTGGTCCTGGCGCTGCTGGTCATGGTCTTGCTGGGCGACGACGGCGCCGGTGTCGCCACCGAGGTGCGCAGCGCCCTGCGCGCCTTCGCGCATGCCTTGTTCTGACGTCACAGGCGGTCGGCTGCCTCTGTTCCAGTGCCACGGCCGGGCTTACTCTGGGAGCTCGCTGTCACCTGCCAGGAGCGCTGCCATGCCCGTCGTCGTTTTCCCTGCCGTCCGCCGTGCCGCTGTCCTCGTCGCGTGCGCGCTGCTGGCCGTGCTGCTGTCGGCGAACGCGACCGCCGCGGCCGCGCTCCAGCGCTATGCCGGCGAGGATTTCGACGCCAAGGCCTTTGCTGCCAGCAAGCGCCGCAGCTACGAGCTGCAGGACTTTTCCGACCGCTACCGCGCGACGCTGGAGGTCGAGGACAACGACGAGGTGTTCCGGCCCGGAATCGTGCGCGTGTTCGCCCGCGGCAACGCCACGCCGCTGCTCGAAGTGGCCTCGCCAGAGTTGGTGGTGGACACCGATGCCAAGGGCACCAAGGTCAAGGCCAACGTACACGAGTTGCCGTACGGCGAGCAGAGCGTGCTGATCTACGACGATTTCAACTTCGACGGCATCAAGGACCTGGCGGTGATGGACGGCCAGAACAGCTGCTATCACGGCCCGTCCTACCAGGTGTATCTGGGGACCGCCGATGGCTTCGAGGCCAGTCCCGGCTTCACCGAGCTGGCGCAGAGCAACTGTGGCCTGTTCCAGGTGGATGCCGAGGCGCGTGAGATCCACACCATGACCAAGGACGGCTGCTGCTGGCATCAGTACGCGACGTACTCGATCCGCGATGGCGCGCCGCTGCTGGAGAGCGAAACGGTCTTTGACGCGCGCGGCGACGGGCCGGGACTGGAGCAGGAGACGGTGTATCGCGACCGTGGCGGCAAGCGCGTGCCCGACATGCACTACGTGTGGGACGAGGAAGGCGAGACTGCGGTGGGCCAGCGCAAGATCCTGCTCGAGTTCCGCCTGGCGCCGGCCGGAAAGCGCATCGTGGTGTTCGCCAATGTCGGCGACGGGGCCAGCAGCAAGCCGTTCTATGCGGCGATCGGCGCACAGCAGCGGGTGGACCTGCTGTATCCGGATGCCGAACGCGAGGCCATGGACTACGACGCGGACCGGCACGTGCTCAGCTTCGAGCGCGGCGACACCGCCTACCGCATCGTTGGCAATGCGCAGGGGGTGCCGCAGCGCATGGAGGTGGTGGTACGCGGCAAGGTGCAGCCGCTGACGCTTCAGCCCGGTTCGGTACGCGGCTCGCTGCAGGCGGTAGCGCAGGTGCTGGAGGCTGCGTCGGCGGAGTAGGGGTGACGGGGCGTTGCTCCCAAGACGCTGGCGATTCCGGCCTGTGCGCGTCGGGACGGAAGTCCCTCCCGCAGTGCACCCGGACAGCGCATTGCAGCCTCGATGGCGCCATCTGTAGGAGCGGCTTCAGCCGCGACGGGCGTTCCCGGTGAAGCCTGTCGCGGCTGAAGCCGCTCCTACAAAGGCTGCAGCCGGCGATGGTCCTTGAACTGCATGCGAATCTGCGTGCGTGTGCGGTGATGACGCCACGCATGTGGGGTTCGTCGTAGGAGCGGCTTCAGCCGCGACAGCCGTTCCCGACGATGCCTGCTGCCCTCGTTACCCATACCTGCCTTGCGCCGCGTTGGCCGACCCGACCGGTCGCTTCACCCCCACGCCGCGAACGCCCGCGCCACCGCTTCGGCGCCGGGGTCGATCACGCCACGCAGTGCGTCCGCGGGCACCGCGGCAGCGCGGCCGGCGCCAGCACGCGTGAGGTGTGCGGTGGCATCGGCGCCAGCACGTGCGGCGCGCGCGGCGGCGGCCACGTCGGCGCCCTGCGCCAGGACGTCCAGCGCCGGCAGCAGCGCGTCTAGCAGGGTGCGGTCGCCGCGTTGCGCGCCGCCGTAGTGCTGCATCCGTGCCACGCCGGCCTGCAGGGCCTGCACCCAGTCGCGGCCGTCCGCCAGTGCGCCGGCGGCGGTGGTGAACAGGATCGACAGCAGCACGCCGCTGGAACCGCCCATGCTGTGTTCGATCGTCGCCGCCAGGCCGCGCGCCAGTGCGGCGGCGTCGCCGGTCGCCAGCGCATCGGTGTCCAATGCCTGCTGCAGGGCGCGCGCGCCGGCGGCGAAGGTGCTGCCGGCGTCGCCGTCGCCGCTGCGCGCGTCCAGCGCGTCCAGTTCCGCCTGCGCGGCGATCAGCGCCTGCGCCACGCGGGCCAGGGCTGCGGCGCACTGCGCATCGCGCGCGCCATGGCGGTGGCTGTCGTCGCGCTTCAGCACCGGAGCAAAGGTCTGCGCCGCGTGCGGCACGCGCACGCCGGGCCAGCCCAGGGTCTGCACCGGCGCCTGCAGCGCGGCCAGCACGTCGGCATCGGCCGGCGCCAGGGTGATCGAGAAACCGTGCATGTCCATCGAGGTCATCAGCGCCGCCGGCAACGGCATCAGCGCGATGCGGTCGACGCCGATGCGCTGCAGCGCCAGCCGCGTCAGCACACCCAGTTCCTGCGTCGAGCAGCCGCCGAGGTCGTTGAGCATCAGCACCAGCGGCGCGTCGGCACCGAGGCGGGCATCGGCCTGTGCCAGCAGCGGGTCCAGGACCAGCGCCAGCGCCTCTTCCACCGCGCCCGGCTGTACCGGCCGCGCCCCCGGCTCGTTGTGGATGCCCAGCCCCAGTTCCGGTGCGCGACGGCCCACGTGCTGGCCGGGCACGCTGCAACTGGACAACGCCATGCCCAGCGACAGCAGGCGGTCGGCGAAGGCCTGGCCGCGCTGCGCCAGTTCGGCCAGCGGCACGCCCTCGCGCGCCAGGTGGCCCACGTACTTGTGCACCAGCACCGTGCCGGCGATGCCGCGCGGCTGCGCGGCGTCGGGCAGGGCGATGTCGTCGGCGACCAGCACGCTGGCCACGTCGATGCCCTCGGCGCGGGCGCGCTCGGCGGCCAGGCCGAAGTTGAGCCGGTCGCCGGTGTAGTTCTTGATCACCAGCAGCACGCCGGGCGCGTCGGCGCAGGCGCGGATCGCCGCCAGGACCGCCTCCACGCCGGGCGAGGCGAACAGGTCGCCGGCGATGGCGCCGCTGAGCATGCCCGGGCCGACGAAGCCGGCATGCGCCGGTTCGTGCCCGGCACCGCCGCCGGACAGCACCGCGACCTGGCGCGGATCGCGCGCAGCCTGCAGCACGATGCGGGTGCCGCTGTCGGCCTCGGAGAGCAGCAGCGGTTGCAGCATGGCGGCGGCCGCGAGCACGTCGTCGACGATGGCGCGGGGCGCGGTGAGGAACTGGTCCATGGCGTCTCCTTGGCGGTGCGGGGCTGGGCCGCAGGGTAGCCGAGTGCGGGTGATGCCGTGGCGCGCGGCGCCGGCCCGCGATCTCGGTGAGAATGGCGCCGACCTTTCCAGCAGGAACGCGCATGGCTCGCACCAGCCTGTTCACCTTGCTTGGTGCGCTGGCGTCCGCGCTGGACGAGACTGCGCGCCGGGCCCCGGCACAAGCGCGGGCGGTGGCCGCGGCGCCGATCGGGCGCGCCTGGTGGCTACTGGGCAAGGCGTTCGGGCGCGCGCTGTTGGGCAAGCTGGCGCTGGTGCCGGCGTTGCTGGCGCTCTACGCCATGCTGCCGCCACTCTCGGTGTTCGGGACGCACGACAACGTCACGGATCGGCTGACGCTGGGGCTGTTGTGCTTGTGCGGGCTGTACCAGAGCTACGAAAGCCTGGAGTGGCTGGCGCGCTCCTGGCGCCGCCCGGCGGTCGACCCTGGTGCCGAAGACGACGCCCGGATCGCCGGGCTGCTCAAGGGCGCGATGCGGACCGATGTCGTCGTGTCGATCCAGTGCATCGTCGTGACCAGCCTGGTGCTGTCCATGCTGCCGTTTGCGTTTTCCGCGCTCGGCGTGGCGCTGATGGCCGTTGCGCTGGCACTGGCCATGTACACACCGGTCGCCGCGCTCGTCCTGCTCGCCGACCTGGGCCTGCGCGTGCACGGTGCGGGCGGTCGCATCGCGGCGCTCGGGCGCGTCCTGTTGGCGCTGGCGCCGCGGCTGTTGCGTGGCCTGTCGCTGCTCGCTTTGGTTGTGTCGCTCGTGCTCGGCGCGGCGTCGGCGATCGGCGCGACACACGCATTGATCTTCCCGTCCTCGCCGGAAGGCCTCATCAAGTAGCGTTACGTCAGGTTGTGCAGCGCGCGGGGCCGGTAATGGGATACACCCGGGCGGAGACCGATGCGGCCGGCAGCCCACCGCGTGCCGGAATCGGCGAGAATCGCCGCTCATCCCGAATGGAATCCCCGCATGGCCGGCGCCAGCCTGTTCACCCTGCTCGACGACATCGCCACCCTGCTCGACGACGTGTCGCTGCTGACCAAGGTCGCGGCCAAGAAGACTGCCGGTGTGCTCGGCGACGACCTGGCGCTGAACGCGCAGCAGGTCACCGGGGTGAACGCCGACCGCGAACTGCCGGTGGTGTGGGCGGTGGCCAAGGGTTCGCTGCTCAACAAGGCGATCCTGGTGCCGGCGGCGCTGGCGATCAGCGCGTGGCTGCCGTGGGCGATCACCCCGCTGATGATGATCGGCGGCGCGTTCCTGTGCTTCGAGGGCGTGGAGAAGCTGGCGCACCGCTTCCTGCATTCGAAGGAAGAGGATGCGGAACGTCACGCGCAAAAGGTGCAGGCGCTGGCCGACCAGCAGGTGGACGTGGTGGCGCTGGAGAAGGACAAGGTCAAGGGCGCGATCCGCACCGACTTCATCCTCTCGGCGGAGATCATCGTGCTGTCGCTGGGCGTGGTTGCCGGCGTGCCGTTCGTGCAGCAGCTCGCGGTGCTGGTGGCGATCGCGCTGGCGATGACCGCCGGCGTCTACGGACTGGTCGCCGGCATCGTCAAGCTCGACGACCTGGGCCTGTACCTGAGCCGCAAGGGCGCCGCCGCCGCGACCATCGGCCGCGGCATCCTGTGGCTGGCGCCGTGGTTGATGCGCACCCTGTCGGTCGCCGGCACCGCGGCGATGTTCCTGGTCGGCGGCGGCATCCTGGTGCACAGCATCGGCCCGCTGCATCACGCCATCGAGGGCATCGCCCCGAGCGGCGGCCTGGGCAGCCTGGTGCTTGCGTTGGGCAATGCCGTGGTGGGAATCGTGGCCGGCGCCGTGGTGCTGGCGGTGGTGTTGGGCGTCAAGAAGGTACGGGATAGGGATTAGGGATTGGAGATTCGGGATTCGCAACAGCGGCGCGCATTGCTGCCTTTGCGAATCCCCAATCCCGACTCCCGAATCCCGCGCCGGCACCGCCGGCGCTAGTCGGCCGAAACCACCCGGTTCTTGCCGGCCTTCTTGGCCTCGTACAGCGCACGGTCGGCGCGGCGGATCAGCGCGTCCTGCGCTTCGCCGGGCTGGCGCAGGGCGACGCCGGCGCTGAAGCTGACGAACACGCGCTGGTCCTCGTGC
Source organism: Xanthomonas sp. 3498 (assembly GCF_014199795.1). Taxonomy (NCBI): domain Bacteria; kingdom Pseudomonadati; phylum Pseudomonadota; class Gammaproteobacteria; order Lysobacterales; family Lysobacteraceae; genus Xanthomonas; species Xanthomonas sp. 3498. The sequence goes on along the minus strand of NZ_JACHOH010000001.1, from coordinate 1,088,819 downwards.
ACTACCGCGCGCTGGGCCAGGGCGCGCTGCACCCGGGTCACCGCCGCGCTGGCCTCGAAGATCGTGCAGTCCGGCATCAGCAGCAGGAATTCCTCGCCGCCGAAGCGGGCGATGGCGTCGCTGGCGCGCAACGTGGTGCGTGCCACTTCCACCACGTGGCGCAGCGCGCTGTCGCCGCCGGGGTGGCCGTAGGTCGCGTTGAGCTGGCGGAAATCGTCCAGGTCCAGCATCGCCACGCACAACGGTTGCGCGCTGCGCTCGGTGCGCACCAGTTCGCGCGCGAACAGGTCCTCCAGGCCGCGGCGGTTGAGCGCGCCGGTGAGCTGGTCGACGCGCACCAGGCCGCTGACGTCCTGCAGTTCCTGCTCCAGGCGCAGGATGCGCTGTTCGGCCGCGTCCACTTCCTGGCGCGCGGCGATCAGGTGGTCGCGCGCGCGCAGCGCCTGCTCCTGCACGTGGCCGGTGTCCTGCAGCACTTCCTGCAGCAGGCGGTTGAGGTCGGCGATGCTGCGCGCGTCGCGGATGGTCTGCGAGTAGTCGGCGATGCGGTCGTGGAATTCGCCGGTGCTGGCGGCCATGCCGTCCAGGTCCGCGACGAAGGTCAGCATCAACTCCTTCATGGCGTTCTTGGACTCGGCGATGCCCTGCTTGAGCAGCCCCTGCTTGTAGATCACCTCGCGCAGGCTGCCGCGTGCCTCCTCGATCGAGTAGCGGTCCAGCGGCCCGGCGATCAGGTCGCGCACCACCGCGATCTGGCCCTGCAGCCAACTGGTGTCTTCGAGCAGTTCGCCGACATTCTCCAGCAGCAGGTCGAACAGGCTCAGCAACAGCGCCTGTTGCTCCTGGCCGTCGTTGGCGCGCAACGCGATCTGGTGGCACAACTCGCGTACCTGCTGCGCCACCGGTTCCAGCGGTTGCCCGGGGCGCCACTGGCGCAGCGCCTCGCCGCTGGCCTCGGCCTCGCCGGCCAGCTCGGGCAGGGTGTGCAGCAGCGCCGCCAGCGCGCCGGCCACGGTCTGCCGCAGCAGGTCGCGCAGGCGCTCGCTGTCGCTGGGCCCGGCCAGCGGGTCTTCGATGTCGATGGTGCGAATGTACTTGTCGATCAGCTGGCGCAGCGCGCGGCCATAGCTGGGCCAGTCGCCGCTGCTCGCTGCCGATTGCAGGCGCCGGCCCATGTCGCCCAGTTCGCCATGCAACGAGGCCATGCCATCGGCGAAGGCGCCGAGCAGGCCTTGCGGCTCGTGCGCCTGCTGGAACAGGCGGATCAGCGCGGCGGTGGCGGCGGCCGGGTCGGTTGCGCCCGCCACAGGCGCCATCGCGTGGCCGTGCTTGTGCCCATGGCCATGCGCGCGCGCCGGCAGCGTCGCGGCCGCCGTCGACGCCGGCTCGCGCCGACGTGGCGACAGCAGTTTGCGCAGTCCGCTGATGGGCGGCTCGTCGCGTTGGTCCGACATGCCGGCCGGCTCCTCCCCAGTCAATGCGCCGCCCATGCTGGCGCTCAGGCTCTGGATATCGGCGCCGGCGGCGCGCGCTTGAGCGGGCGGGTGGTGGGTCTGTGAAGAAGACTCCATTGCGGTCGTACCCTCACCCCCAGCCCCTCTCCCGGGGGGAGAGGGGAGTATGTGCTCAGGCGGCGTGGTCGCCCGTCCCTTCTCCCTTCGGGAGAAGGTGCCCCGAAGGGGCGGATGAGGGTCGGGTGGCTAGGGAGGCGTCTGGGGAAGAGGTTCCCTAGCTGTCGCACCCTCACCCCCGGCCCCTCCCCCGAAAAGGGGGCCGTGGTCCCGGAGGGAGAGGGGAGCAAGCCTGGCTTGCCGAAAGATCGCCGCGTGTCCGGACGCCGTGCAAGACGCGCACGGCACTGGCACTCTGGCGGCCGTGCCTGCCGCAGCGTCGACAGCGCTACACGCGCCCCACCTCCACCGAGACCGAGCATGGCCGATTCCCGCGAACCGCTGCTGCACCCTGTCCCGATCCTGTCCTTGCGCCCGACGCAGATGACCGTGGGCATGCGCGAGGTGAAGGAGAAGCGCAAGCGCTGGCGCGCGCACGCCTCCAGGCACAAGCAGGCCGAGCTGCTTGGCAAGCACATGATCCCGGTGGTACTGGGGCCGGACGGCAAGTACTACGTGGTGGACCATCACCACCTGGCGCGGGCGCTGCACGACGAAGGGGTGAAGGACATCCTGGTCACGGTGATCGCCGACCTCAGCGTCGTCGACAAGGCCGCGCTGTGGAGCGTGCTGGATCATCGCCGCTGGGCCTATCCCTACGACGCCAAGGGCGAGCGCCGCCCGTTCAAGGACATGCCGACGTCGATCGCCGACCTGAAGGACGATCCCTACCGCAGCCTTGCCGGCGAGGTGCGCCGCGCGGGCGGCTACGCCAAGGACACCACGCCGTTCAGCGAATTCCTGTGGGCCGACCTGTTCCGCCGCCGGCTGCGGCGCCGCGACATCAAGGGCGACTTCGCACGCGCCATGGAGACCGCGCTTGCGCTCGCCAAGAGCAGGGAGGCGAGCTACTTGCCCGGCTGGTGCGGGCCGTCGTCCGACGACTGATCGGTGGCCGCGGCATGGTGCGGCTTGCCGCCCAGGAGCCCGTGCAAGGCGCGTTCGACGCGGCCGCCAACCAACAGGATGACGAAGGCGATGGCCAGGGAGACTGCCACGATCTGCCATTGGCCGGCGCCGCACATGATGCCGATGCAGGCGGTGAGCCAGACGCAGGCGGCGCTGGTCAGGCCATGCACCCGGACGTGTTTCTGGGTGTGATAGATGACGCCGGCACCGAGGAAGCCGATGCCGGTCAGGATGCCCTGGATGACGCGGCTGCCGGCGTCGGTGAAGCCGCCCTTGCCGAGCGGGTCGGCCAGCAGCACCACCATCGCGGTGGCCAGTCCGACCAGTCCCAGCGTGCGGACTCCGATCGGCTTGCCGTGCAGGTCGCGGTTCAACCCGATCGCCGCGCCGGCGAGGGCGGCGATTCCCAGGCGCACGGCGATGTCGGACAGCTCGATCAAGGCAGGTCTCCTGGTGGATGTGGCGCCGTGGGCGGCCGGCCCATCATAGGAAACCCGGCCGCGCGCATGTCGTGTGTGCCGTGGGTCGGCTTCAGAGCGCGGCGCGGACCTCGTCCAGGCTCGGTGGGTTGGCGCCGGCGCGGGTGCAGTTGATCGCCGCGGCGGCCACGCAGAACTGCAGCAGGCGCTCCAGCGCGGCCGGCTCGCTGCCCAGCGCCGCCAGCGCGGCCGGGTCGGGCAACTGCTGCAGCAGCGCCGCCTGGAAGCTGTCGCCGGCGCCGACCGTATCGGCCACCTGCACCACGCGACCGGGCACGCGCGCCTCGCTGTCGCCGCGCCAGGCCACCGCGCCGTCGCTGCCCAGGGTCATCACCACTAGCGACGGCCCCTGCTGCAGCCAGCTGCGGGCGATGGCGAACGGATCCTGCTGCGGATACAGCAACTCGATGTCTTCCTGGCTGACCTTGACCACGTGCGCCAGCGCGATCCAGCGCGCCAGCCGCGCGCGCCATACCGCCATGTCCGGTTCCACCGTCGGCCGCACGTTCGGGTCCAGCGAGATCAGCCGCTGCCCGCGCTCGCGCTCGGCCAGCGCCTGGAAGGTGCTGGCGGTGGTCTCGGCGACCAGCGTGTAGGAGCCGAAATGCAGGCCGCCGATGCGCGCGTCCAGCGTCGGCAGGTCGGACTCGGTCAGTGCGCGGTCGGCGCAGCCGGTGCCGTAGAACGCGTAATTGGGCACGCCGCCGCCGTCGAGTGCGACCATCACCAGGGTGGTCGCCTCGCGCTTGTCGATGCAGTAGTCCAGGGCCACGCCTTCGCGTTCGAGAGTGGCGCGCAACTGGCGGCCGAGCGGGTCGGTGGACAGGCCGGTGAACAGCGCCGACGGCGCACCCAGGCGGGCCAGGCCGATCGCCACGTTGAAAGGCGAACCGCCCTGGCGTGCGGTCATCCCGACCGAGGTGCCGGCGTAGCCGTCGATGAAGATGTCGTACAAGGCCTCTCCGCACACCACGAACATCGAACCGCTCCTCGTCAGGTTGCAGCGCGCCGGCCGGCGCGATGGGGCGGCTATTGTGGCGTACCTGCTGCGGCGCGGCGACCGTGCGGGAGCGGGCTGCTGGGCTGCCGTGTAGGGTGGCCGCCTGGATGGCGCTCGTACCGTCATTTAGGGAGGAAGCCTGACTGGCGGCCGTACCCTTATCTAGGGAGGATGCCTGGCTTGCGGCCGTACCCTCATCCGCCCCTTCGGGGCACCTTCTCCCGAGGGGAGAAGGAACAGCCGCGCGCCATAGCCCCTCTCCCCCCGGGAGAGGGGTTGGGGTGAGGGTAGGGCGCGCAGCGCCTCGTGGACCCACGCCCGCCACACAACCATCCCCCGACAGTACCTTCCCGCTCCGCCTGCGATAGTGGGAACTTCCCCCGCCAGCCTCCAAGGACATCCCCATGAAGATCCTGCTCGCCGGCGCCACCGGCCTGGTCGGCGGCCACGCGCTGACCCAGTTGCTGGCCGACCCGGCCTGCAGCGCAGTGATCGCACCGACCCGGCGCGCGCTGGAGCTGGACCATCCCAAGCTGCACAACCCGGTGCTCGACTTCGACGCGCTGCCGGCGCAGGCGTCGTGGTGGCAGGTGCAGGCGGCGATCTGCGCGCTCGGCACCACGATGCGCCAGGCGGGTTCCCGCGAGGCGTTCCGTCGGGTCGATCACGACTACCCGCTGGCGATCGCGCGGCGGCTCCGCCAGCACGGCGCCGAGGCGTTCGCGCTCAACTCGGCGCTGGGAGCGGATCCGCAGTCCTGGGCGTTCTACAACCGGGTCAAGGGTGACCTGGAAAACGACCTGCGCGCGCTCGGCTTTCCATCGCTGACCCTGGTGCGGCCGGGCCTGATCGGCGGCGAGCGCGCGCAACGGCGCCGCGGCGAACATGCGGCCAGCGTGGTGCTGCGGGCGCTCGGGCCGCTGCTGCCGCGGCGCTACCGGATCAATCCGGCCGAACGCATCGCCGCGGCGCTGGTCGCGGCCGCGCTGCAGCCGCGACCGGGCGTGCAGGTGATCGATGCGGCGCAGTTGGTTTAGGAGCCGGGATTGGGGAGTGGGGATTCGGGATTGGAGAGGGTGCGCGAGGTCGCAGCATTGCGTGTGCGATGCAAATAGCGGCAGCCCGGCCTAGGAGCGGTCGTCTGCGGCGCGACGCTGGCGCCAGGCCACATCAACACCGTATCGCGTGCAGCCCACGCTCGCCGCAATGCGCTCGCGCGCACTGGCCGTGGCCGCACACGCGACCTGCCTCAGGCGCCCAGCGACTGCCCGCCGTCCACCGCCAGCACCTGGCCGGTGATCCAGCGCGCCTGCGGCGAGGCCAGGAACAGCGCCGCGTTGGCGACGTCGTCGATCGCGCCGAAGGCGCCGAACGGAATGCTGGCGCGGATCTGCCGGTACAGCTCCGGCTGCTGCTGGCGGCGTTGCTCCCACAGCCCGCCGGGAAACTCGATGGACCCGGGCGCGATCGCATTGACCCGGATCCGTTCGCGCGCCAGCTGTGTCGCCAGTGTCGTCGTGTAGTAGTTCAGTGCCGCCTTCGCTGCCGAGTACGCCGGCACCCGTGGCGTCGGCCGCAGGCCGTTGATCGAGCTGATGTTGAGGATGCAGCCACGGCCGCTGCCGCGCAGATGCGGCAGCGCGGCGCGGTTGCAGCGCACCGCGGCCATCAGGTCGATGTCGAAGCCGGCCTGCCAGCTCGCATCGTCGTCGCCATGGCCGTAGCCGGAGGCGTTGTTGACCATCACGTCGATGCCGCCGAGCGCGTCGGCGGCCTGCGCCACCCAGCCCTCGATCTGTGCGGCGTCGGCCAGATCGCAGCACTGCGACGCGACCGGGTGGCCGTGGCGCTGCAATTGCGTGGCGGCGTCGGCCAGCGGCGCGGGACTGCGTGCGCAGATCGCCACCGCCGCGCCGTGCCGGGCGAAGGCGTCGGCGATGGCAAGGCCGATGCCGCGGCTGGCGCCGGCGACGAGCACGCGGTATCCCGCGAAGGTGGATGGATCGGTCATCGGTGGCTCCTGCGTGGCCGTGGGGCGTGCGCCGATTATCCGCGCAATCCGCAGCACGCGGCCGCTTCTGGCACCATGGCGGCCGTCGCACGTGCCGCCATGGTGCGCCCGCCGCGCCGCCGCCTTGCGATGGCCGCATTCCCTTTCCAGGATTTCCCGCAGTGAAGAAGACCTACCGGCTCCGCATCGAAGGCAAGCATCCCGACCGCCTGCTCGACGCCGCCAAGCACGACATCCGCAAGTACATCCGCCGCGAGCGCCGCAAGACCCTGCCGGCCGGCACCGACTACTGGGATTTCGACACCCTGTTCGGCACCGAAGAAGCCACCGCCGCGGTGCTGCCGCCGGCCGAGCTGCTGCGTGCGGTCGACGCGCTGGTCGCCGCCGGCGGCGATCAGTTCTATGTGGAAATCCGCAGCCGCGCGTGCACGCGGCCGCCGCGGGCCACGGGCGGCCAGGACGAGCGCGAGCACGATCCGTTCGAGGACTGAGCGCGACTCGGCGCGCCCGCAGCGTGGGGACCCACGCGGCGCAGCTCAGCCGCTCGCGGGCGGCTCCCCGTCCTGCGCACGCGCCGCGCGCAGTCTGTCCTTCTTGCTCGGTCGCTTGCCCTTGATGCCACCGGTGGAGGCGGCCGCCTCGGTGGCCGGCGTGGCGGCCGGGGTCGGCGCCTGCGTCGGCTCGAAACCGGGAATGCGTTCGCGCAGCACGCGTACGCCCTGGCGTTTCTCGATCAGGCGCAGGTGCGCCGCGCTGGCCGCGTCGACGAAGCTGAGCGCCTGGCCCTCGGCGCCGGCGCGCGCGCTGCGGCCGATGCGGTGGGTGTAGTCCGCGGTGGAACGCGGCAGGTCGTAGTTCACCACCACCGGCAGCGCGGCGATGTCGATGCCGCGCGCTGCCAGGTCCGTGGTCACCAGCACCCTTAGCTGCTGTTGGCGGAACGCGTCCAGGGTGCGCTGGCGCCGGCCCTGGGCCAGCTCGCCATGCAGCGGCTGCGCGGCGATGCCGGCCTTGGCCAGCGCCGTGGCAACCCGTTCGGCATCGCGCCGGCTGGCCACGAACACCAGTGCGCGCGGCCACGCTTCCTGTTCCAGGAGATGCTGCAGCAACGCCAGGCGACGGCCGTCGTCGACCTCGATCGCGCGCTGGCGCAGCGTCGCCGGGATGGGCGCGGCGTCGGCGTTTTCGCCAATCCGCCGCGGCGCGCGCAGCAGGCGCGTGGCCAGCGCGGCGATCGGTGCCGGCATGGTGGCGTAGAACAGCAGGGTCTGCCGCGTCGGCGGCAGCCGCTGCAGCAGCCGCTCCAGTTCGGCGCCGAAGCCCAGGTCGAGCAGGCGATCGGCCTCGTCCAGCACCAGGTGCGCCACCGCGTCCAGTTGCAGCGCGCGCTGCTCCAGCAGGTCCAGCAGGCGCCCGGGCGTGGCCACCACCACATCGGCGCCGCCGCGCAGCGCCAGCATCTGCGGATTGATCGAGACGCCGCCGACCGCCACCACCACCCGGGGCCGCCGCGGCAGTTCCAGGCCGAGTGCGACGAAGGTGTCGGCGACCTGCACCGCCAGTTCGCGGGTCGGTACCAGCACCAGTACGCGGGTGGAACGCGCCGGCCTGGCCGCCTGCGCGCAGGCCTGCAGCAGCGGCAGGGCGAACGCCGCGGTCTTGCCGGAACCGGTCTGGGCCATGGCCAGCAGGTCGTGGCCGGCGACGATCAGCGGCACCGCCTGTTGCTGGATCGGCGTGGGCGTCTGCCAGCCGGCGCGCGCGAGCGCAGCGGCGAAGGCGGGATACAGCGCGGGCGACAGACCGAGGGAAGCGAACGGCATCGGGAGACGGGCAGCGAGGCCATGCGGGTCACGGCGGGCGTGCAGTATCGCCGACCGCGCGCGGACTGGCGAAGGCGCGCTCAGTGCGGCAGGTCGGTCGCCCGCTCGGCGGCACGCGCCGCCGCCCGCGCGTAGCGCCGCTTCGCCAGCCAGCCGTCGCCCTGCAGGGTCTGCCGTAGCGCCAGGGTGTCGGCATCGTCCGGCACCAGCCGGCAGGCCGCCTCGCACCAGCGCACCGCACGGTCGAAGTCCTGCCAGGCTGGATTGGAGGTCGTGCCGTGGAAGTGGCCGAGGCCGCGCATGGCCTCCACCCAGCCGGCATGCGCGAACCGGGTGAGCACGCCCAGGACGCGCTCGATCCGCGCCGGGTCGTCGTCGTGGTGGGCGAGGAAGTGGCGCAGGCCGTGCAGACAGGCGTTGGCGCGGCGGCTCGCGCGTTCGGACAGCGTCGGCAGCGCCGCGGTGGCCTCCAGGCAGGCGATCTCGCAGTCGTTGGACAGGCGCACCAGTTCATCCGGTGCCAGCCCGGCGATACCGCCTTGTTCGATGCCGCGGTCGTACACCACGCTGAGGTTGTACGCGGCCCGCGGAAATCCGTGTTCGGCCGCACGCCGGTACCAGTGGATCGCCAGCGTCGGGTCGTAGCTGTCCTCATCCTCGAAATAGCGATAGCCCAGGGCGAACTGCATTTCCGGATAGCCGAGCTCGGCGCCGCAGCGGGCCATGTGTTGCAGTGGACCGTGCTGCACTTGCTCGTCGAAGGCGTAGTAGACGTCGTTGAACGGGCACACCTCTTCCGGCGCGGGCAACGGTGCAAGCGTGGCGGCGTGCCGGTACCACGCCTCGGCGATGGCCGGATCGCGCTGCACGCCTCCCCAGCCGGTATCGCACAGCAGGCCGTAGAGCACGGCCGCATGCGCCGTCTGCGCGCAGCTGCGCGCGGCCAGCGCGCCCAACCAGTCGGCCTGCAGCTGTCCGCTCTGCACCGCGGCATGTAACGCCCGCAACAGTTGGTGATCGTCCAGGCGCAACGGCGCCGGCAACGCGGCGACGGCCGCCAGATGGGGAACGGCCTGGTCCGGCCGTTCGGCGAAGCTGTACAGCTCCGCCAACTGCAGATGCACCTGCGCACGGTCACCGTCGTCGTGCGTGCGGTGCAACAAGGCATGCCCTTGTTGCACCGCCTGCGCGACCGCCTCGGCGTCGTCGGTCTCGATGCTGTCCACGTCGATCGCGTCGAGCCAGGCGACCAGGCGCAGACGGTGGCGTTCGCCTTGGTCGAGGCGGGCGGCCAGGGGCCCTTCGGCCAGCGCCAGGATCTCTTCGCGGCTGCCGCCCCAGCGTGGGGTCTGCAGCGTGGCGTAGGACAGCAAGGCTGCCAGTCCATGGCCGCTGTGGCCCAGGGTCAGCGACAGCCAGAACCACGCCGGCGGCACGGGGTCGCTGGGGTCTGGCCTCCCGTCCGGCGCGTGCAATGGCGCGGGCAGCATCGCCGGCAGGCCCAGGGACGCGATGTCCCGCGCGTCCGCCGCATCGAACGTGGCGTTGTCGTTGGGATGCACGCCCTCGCACCGCCAGTGCGTCAACCAGTCCGGTTCGCCGAAGGCCTGCACGCTGCGGGTGAGCAGCGTGCCGAGGATCCACGGCAGCGGAAACCGCACCATCAACTGCAGCGCGTCTGCAAACAAGCGCCACTGCGCGAGGCGCACCGCCCGCCACTGCGTTTCGTCGACGCCGTCGGCCCAACCGGTGCCGCGCGCCTGCAGCGCCCGTCGCTCCCAGAAGGCGCAGCGCAGGAGCCGCGGTGCCAGGCTGTCCGGAGACTGTCGCTGCCATGCGTCCAGCACGGCTGCCAGCGCATCGGGGCGGGTGGCGGCCAGTGCACCGGTCTCATCCACGACCCGCGCGTACAGCCTCGCCTCGCCGGCTGCGTCAGTGGCGGCGAGCAGCGTCCGCAACTGCGCGTCCACCGCGTCGAATCGCTGGGCGAGCAGGTCGTGTTGGAACGGGGTCAGCTCGGCGCGCGCGGCTTGCGCGACGGACATGGCGGGATGCATGGGACGTCTCGGATCGGAAGGGAAGTGATAAGCGGATGCGCTGCCGTCGCGGCGCAAACGGGCTGCCCACGCGGGTGATGCAGGCATGCCGTATCGCCACGGCGGATCGCGTCGGCAGCGCGCCGATGGCGGCACGGCCCGCTCCGGTACCCGCGCGCGTGGCGGCGCAGGCGCAGGCGCAGGTGCGGAGCACTATGCGCTCGCAGACGGCGCCGTCGTTGCGCGCCGAGGATCCGCTTGCACGCAGGCGCCGCGCCGTCCGCGGTGGCGGCTGGCGGTGAATGCGGCATTGGGCGCAGGGAAGGGAAGACGAAAACGGGCACGGAACAGGCGGGCCTCGCCGTCTGACGTCGCGGATCGCACGCGCGGCGTCGCAATGCAGACGGCCGGCATGCGGACATGGGGCGTCGAGTGGGGTGCGCAGTATAGGGCAGCGTCGTTAGCGCACCGTCGTGGGCATAGCGTCATCGCCGTGGTCACGCGGGCGCGGCCCATGCGCCGATCGCTGCCGCTTCCGAGGGTGCATGCCATGCCGTGCGGACAACACTTGCGAACGTACGTGCCGCGTGTCGGTGCTGCGCGCGACACTCGCGTGACCATCACCGACACCGTGCCGTCGGTAGCGCTGTGCCAGCGCGGGTCGGCGCAACGCACGGCCTTGTGGATCTCCATCGCCGCGGGCCCGGCCATCGCTGTCGATGGCCGGGCCCGCAGGACTGCTGGGGCTACTGCGTGCAGCTCACGCCGACGGCGGCGAAGGCGTTGTTGACCGCGGTCACCGAGCGGCCCAGGTCGCTGGCGGCGGTGCGCACGCCGCAGGCGCCGCTGTTGAAGGTGGTGCTGGGCGTCCAGTACAGCTGGTTGGCGCGGGCGAACACCTCGAACGCCAAGCGCGTGTTCCAGCCCGAGGTGGTAGCCAGGTTGTAGAACGCCTTGTTGTAGACGCCCGAGGAGTAATGCACGTCCAGGCCGCTGCGGTAGTTGGCGGCGTTGTCGATCGAACTGCCGTCCTGCGTCGGGTTAGCCATGTAGCGCAGCGCACCGTTGGCCTTGAAGATCTCGGTGCCGACCTTGAAGTCGTTCGTGCCCTTGAGGTAGTACTCGGTGGCCTCGCCGGCCATGTCCGAGAACGCCTCGTTGATACCGCCGGACTGGCCGGAGTAGGTGAGGTTGGAATGCTGCTCGGTGAAGCCGTGCGAGACCTCGTGGCCGGCGACATCCGCGCTGACCAGCGGATAGAACCGCGTGTTGCCGTCGCCGAAGTTCATCGTCGAGCCGTTCCAGAACGCGTTCTCGTAGCGCGTGCCGTAATGCACGCGCATCACCAGTTGGAAGGTCAGCGGCGCCACGCCGACGTAGCTGCGGTACATCTTCTCGATGACGCCGCCGAAGTAGTGCGCGTCGTTGATCGGCGAGTAGGCGCCGTTGATGGCCTTGTAGGTGTTGCGCGGGCAGGTGAACTGGTACGCGGTGGTGCCGGAGCTGCCGCCGTTGAGGTTCACCGACTTGACGTTGCTGTTCTGCATGCGGCAGCTGTCGTCCACCTCCAGGAAACCGTGGATGCTGTCGCTGCCGTACTCGTACTGGCCGGTCTTGGCGTTGCCGCCGGGGCCGGTGGCGTCGCGCGTGGTCAGGGCGTCCCACTGTTTCAGGATGGCGCCGCTGCGCGCATCCACGATCACGAACGGCCGGCTCGGCGCGCCGCCCTGCGGCGCATCGGCGAAGAACGACACCACGTAGGCCAGGTGTGCGCGGTCGCTGTCGTCGAGATAGATCATCTGCGGCGCCTGCGCGCGTTCGATGCGACGCTCGGCCTGGGCCGCGCCCAGCGCGACGCGCCGGGCCAGCGTCAGCGCGGCATCGGGGCTCAGCGACGCGCTGGCGGCATTGGCGGCGGTGGCCGGCAGTTCGCTGGCCAGCCCGGCCACCGAGCGGCCGAACAGGCTGCGCACGCTGCCGTCGGCGCGCTCGCTGACGATCACCTGTTCGCCCCACACCGGAATGCCGCGGAAGGTCTGCTGGTAGCGGCGGTGCACGGTGCCGTCGGCATCTTCGCTGCTGCCGAGCAGGGTGAGCGCGGATTCGGCATCCAGCCCGATCAGTTCGGCATGGCGCACCGCGGCCGCGGCCGGAATGCCACCGACGCGCGCTGCGGCGCTGCGGTACTGGGTGCTGAGCGTATCCGGGTTCTTGGCGTGCAGGTCCACGCGCTGCGCGGCGCTGGCGGAAGTGGCGGCGAGCGCGAGCAGCAGGGACGAGACCAGTGCCGACGGACGATGACGAAGCGACAGGGACATGAGCGGAATCCTCGAACGCGAGAAGGAAGGACACGCCGACGCGGCAGCGGAGCGGCCGTAGCGGTGACGTGGCATGACGACTGGGGCAATGCGGCCGATCGGCGCAGTGCCTCCCCCTGTGCAACGACCATAACGGCGCCGCCGCGTCGCGTGGTAGACAGGTTGCGTTCAGTCTTCCAAGACTGCCGAATGTGCTCTGCACACTGGCGTGGCGCGTGATGCGCCGTTGCGGCAGACCGGCGCGCCATCACAGCATGCCGCCTGAAACCCGGACGTCGACCTGCGTGCGATGCGATGCCGTTCCGTGCAGCGAGCCCGTCGCGGTACGTTCGAACGCGTGCTGGGAGAGCGGTGTCGGCCGCGACGTGCCGTGCACGAATCGCTCGATGGATCGGACAGCGATTGTCGGAGACCGTAGCAATACAGGGATGGGTTTAGGCGGCCCCCGAGCCATCCACGCTAGAAGAACTTGAACCCCGACATCTTTCCGCTCGTCGCGTCGGGACTGAAGTCCCTCCCACACTGACTGCGCATCTGCTGCGCCTGACGCAGAGACGCAGCCTGCTGTCAGACAGGTCGGCTGCCGTGCACGCTGAAGCAACCGGCAGCGCCGATCCCGGACTGCGTCGTAGCGCCTGGTCATTGCACTGTGGGAGGGGCTTCAGCCCCGACGCGCTGTGCTGGAGTTGCTCATCGGCTATCGCCCCGCGATGTGTAGAAGCCCGCAGGAAATACGCGCGCCTCCACGAGGCCTTGAGCGATCCGCCGCGGAAAGGCTTGAGCCGCGACGCCGTTTTGTTGATCGCGTCGGTATTGAAGGCCCTCCCACACTGGTGGTGCATCTGCTGCTCTGGGCGCAGCAGATGCACCGCCTGGTGTCAGGCAAGTCGGCGGATATGCAAGGTGGCCGTCGCGCTCAGGCCGGCAGCGCCAGGTCGTCGATCATCGCGCGCAGGAAGCGCGCCGCTTCGCCGCCGGTGCAGGCGCGGTGGTCGAAGCTCAGCGATAGCGGCAGGATCTTGTGCGTTTCCACGCCGCCCATCACCGGCACCAGCTGATGGCGGGCGCGGCCGGCGGCAACGATGGCCACGCACGGCGGCACCACGATCGGCGTGGCGTAGCGGCCGGCGAACATGCCGAAGTTGGACAGCGAGATGGTGTAGCCGCTCAGTTCCGAGGCCGGGATGCTGCGTGCCTCCACCTGCTGGCGCAGGCGGTTGATGCCTTCGCGCACGCCGCGCGCATCGAGCATGTCGGCGTTGCGCAGGGCGGGCACGAACAGGCCATCGTCGGTGTCCACGGCGATGCCGATGTCCACGTGCGCGTGCAGGGTGCGGGTCAACGCCTCGCCGTCGAACCAGGCATTGAGCGCCGGCACCGCCTGGCAGGCGGCGACGATCGCGCGCACCAGGCGCCCGGTGGTGTCGTTGCCCGGCGTCCACGCGTGCAGGTCGGCATCGTCGTTGAGCGTGGTCAGCACCACCTGGCGCTGCGCCTCGGCCATCACCCGCGCCATGTTGCGGCGCACGCCCTTGAGCGGCTCGGGCTGGCCCTGCACGGCCACGCCCGGCGGCTGCGTGCGCATCGGCTTGCCGGCGGCGGAGAGCGGGGTGCGCGCGGAGGGGGCGGGTGACGTGTGGGCGTTCGTAGGAGCGGCTTCAGCCGCGACGGCAGGACGCCGTGTAGTCGCGGCGATAGCCGCCCCCGCCTTCGCATCCGCCTTGGCCGACCCATCGGTCGCGGCCTGCTTGACGTCGGCCAGGGTGACCGCGCCGTCGGCGCCGCTGGCGCGTACGCGGCCGAGGTCCACGCCCAGCTTCTTGGCCAGGGCGCGCACCGCCGGCATCGCGCGCACGCCGCCGACCGACACGGTGCGCTCGCTGTGCACGGTGTTGGAGCTTTGCATCGCGCCGACCACGGTGCCGGCATCGTCGCGCTCGCCGGTGGCCTGTGCGTTGTCGGCGTCGTGCAGTTCGCCGCCGTCGTCGGAGGCGACCACGCGATCGTCGGCTGCGGCGGTGTCCGCGCCGGCACCCTTGCCGGATGCGGCCGGCGCCGCGCCGCCGTGGTGATGGCCGGTGTCCTGGCCTTCGGCGCGCTGCGGCAGGTTGGGGTCGGGCGCGAACTGCGCCAGCATGCTGCCGGTGACGACGATGTCGCCCGGCGCGCCGGCCAGCTTCAGCACCTTGCCGGACACCGGCGAGGGCACTTCGACCACCGCCTTGGCGGTTTCCATCGACACCAGCGGCTCGTCCAGCCGGATGGTGTCGCCTTCCTTGACGAACCACTCGACGATGGTGGCGTCGGGCAGGCCTTCGCCCAGGTCGGGCAGATTGAAATTCTTGGTTTGGCTCATGTGGTCTCTTCCAGCAGTTCCAGGTCGCGTGCCGGCAGCCAGCCCTGCGCGCCGTCGGCGCGCTCGGCCCACCACCAGTCGCCGTATTCGTGATGCAGGACGACGGTGTCGCCCTGCGCGGCATCGAGTTCGCGTGCGTCGTAGTCGCGCAGCGCCACGGCATGGCCGTCGCCGGTCGGCTGCAGCCAGGCCAGCGGTGCCCAGCCGGCCGTGCCGGCGGCGCCGGTGATCCAGACGAACGCCGGCCACTCCTCGTCGCGCACGCCCAGCGCGACCCGCTCGCCGGCGGCGATGCGGATCGGATGCGGATAGGCGGCGCGGTAATCGCTGATCAGACGTGCCTGCATATCAACCCGCGGCCATCGCCCGCTTGGCCGCGGCGACGATCTTGTCGGTGCTCGGCAGGTACTTCATCTCCAGCCGGAACAGCGGGATGTGGGTGTCGTAGCCGGTCACGCGCTGCACCGGCGCGACCAGGTCGTACATGGACTGCTCGGCCAGGCGCGCGGCGATTTCGGCGCCGAAGCCGGCGCTGCGGGGGGCTTCCTGCACGATCACGCAGCGGCCGGTGCGCGCCACCGATTCGGCGATGGTATCGAAGTCCAGCGGGCGCAGCGTGGCCACGTCGATCACTTCGGCGCTGATGCCGTCGGCGGCAAGGCGGTCGGCGGCTTCCAGCGCTTCCTTGACCTGCGCGCCCCAGGCGACGAGGGTCACGTCGGTGCCGTCGCGCAGCACGAAGCACACGTCCAGCGGCAGCGCCTCGCCGTCGTCGGCGACCACTTCCTTGTACTGCCGGTAGATGCGCTTGGGCTCCATGTAGATCACCGGATCCGGTTCGCGGATCGCCGCCAGCAGCAGGCCGTAGGCGCGCTGCGGCGAGGACGGCAGCACCACGCGCAGGCCCGGCACATTAGTGAAGATGGATTCGTTGGCTTCGCTGTGGTGTTCCGGCGCGCGGATGCCGCCGCCCCACGGCACGCGCAGCACCATCGGGCAGTGCAGGCGGCCGCGGGTGCGGGTGCGCAGGCGCGCGGCGTGGCAGATCAGGTGGTCGACCATCGGGTAGACGAAGCCGTCGAACTGCGCCTCGGCCACCGGCTTCATGCCCTGCGCGGCGAGGCCGACGCTGAGCCCGGCGATGGTGGTCTCGTCCAGCGGGGTGTCGAGCACGCGCTGCGCGCCGAAGCGCTGCTGCAGGCCGGCGGTGGCGCGGAACACGCCGCCGTTGACGCCCACGTCCTCGCCCAGCACCAGCACCGACGGGTCGTGCTGCAGTTCCCAGGCCAGCGCCTGGGTCACCGCTTCGATCAAGGTAATGGGCGTGCTGGTCATCGGGCTGTCTCCGCGCGCGGTGGCGGCGCTGTGGGCGGTGCCGGCCGCGGGCGCGGCCGTGTGGTCGGCGAGGCGGGGGCTCAGCTCATCCATGGCGCTGCTCCAGGGCGATGGCCTCGGCGCGCTGTGCGAGCAGGTCCGGTGGCGGGTCGGCGTACAGGTAGTCGAACATGGCTTCCACCGGCTGCACCGGGGTCTCCAGGTAGGCGTTGAGTTCGATGTCGGCCAGGCGCGCGCATTCCTGCTTCCACGCGGCTTCTTCTTCCTCGCTCCACAGGCCCTGCGCGCTCAGCCAGGCGCGCAGGCGCAGCAGCGGTTCGCGTTCCCAGGCCTGCTTGACCTCGGCGTCGTCGCGGTAGCGGCGCGCGTCGTCGGCGGTGGTGTGGTCGGACAGGCGGTAGGTCATGAACTCGATCACCGTGCCGCCCTGGCCGGCCAGCGCGCGCTCGCGCGCCTGGCGCATCGCCTCCAGCACCGCGATCAGGTCGTTGCCGTCCACCTGCAGGCAGTGCAGGCCGCCGGCCAGTCCCTTCTGCGCAAGGGTCTGCGCGCCGGTCTGCGCGTTGCGCGGCACCGAGATCGCCCAGCCGTTGTTGATCACGCACAGGATCAGCGGCAGTTGGTAGGCACCGGCGGAGTTGAGCGCGGCATAGAAATCGGTCTTGGACGAGCCGCCGTCGCCGCAGGTGGCCACCGCCACCTGCGCCTCGCCGCGCAGCTTGAACGCCAGCGCGGCGCCGGCGGCGTGCAGGCACTGGGTGGAGATCGGCACGCAGATCGGGAAGTCGCGGGCGGCGTCGGAATCGCGCTGGAAGTCGCTGCCGCGCTCGTCGCCGCCCCAGTACAGCAGGATCTCGCGCGGGCGCACGCCGCGCATGAACATGGCGCCGTACTCGCGGTAGCTGGGCGCCAGCACGTCGCCGCGGCGCATCGACGCACCGATGCCGATGTGGGTGGCCTCGTGGCCAAGGCAGGAGGCGTAGGTGCCAAGCTTGCCGGTGCGCTGCAGGGCCACCGCCTTGCTGTCGAAGGTGCGCACGCAGAGCATCTGCTTGAACAGCGCCAGCAGCGTCTGCGGGTTGGCCGAATCGGCCGGAAGCGCGTCGCGGACCGGCTGGCCGCCCGCGTCGAGGTACTGCAGGAACTCAATTTCGAACTGGGCGGCGATGCTCATGGCGATGGCGCTCTCGACAACAAGTTTCAAATGATATGAGTCGGCATGTTAAGGAAGCCGTGCACAAAAGCCGTCGTGCACCGCAGCACGTGGTAATGCCGTGCCGCACAAGAAAAGCGTGGTCGCGCCGCGTTGCGGATTGATGGCGTTGGGTATCGAGGATGTTGCACTGCGATGCATGCCGTTCATGTGCGCGTGGGTGTCCACCGGTGGCGGTGGTCAATGCCCGCGGTGCGCTGCGCGTGTCGGCGAGGAGACCATACGGAAAGCGCACACGTGTACGCGCGGCGCGAGGGCGCCTCCCATCGCTTTACGCCGTCATCTCGTAGGAGCGGCTTCAGCCGCGACGGGCTTTACCGGGAACGCCGTCGCGGCTGAAGCCGCTCCTACAACAAAAAAAAAGGGCGTGGCCGCGAGGCCACGCCCTTCCTGGTGCACACCCGCCGCCGCGATCAACGGCCGAACAGGCGCAGCCCCTCCACGCGCGTGCTGAAGCGCGCGCTGTTGTCGCTGGGATTGGCATCGGCCGAGGTCGAGCCGGCGCTGGCGCCGATCACGATCTGGCGGTCGGCCGGCAGCGGCCGCGTCGCCAGGCTCAGGCGGAACGCGGCGCTGGCGCCCGGCGCCAGGTCGGCGCCGCTGCGGCACTGGAAGCGCGCGCTGCGCAGGCCGTGGTTCTGCCGCACGCACTGCCAGCCGCGCGGCGGCACCAGCGCGGTCAGGGCGGACAGGGTGCTGCCGTCGATCTCCAGGCTGGCGCCCTGCACCGGCGCATTGCCGTGGTTGCGTACGTTGATGCGGTAGTCGGCGAAGAAGGCCAGGAACGGCAGGGTGGTCGGGCCGTCGATCGACAC
Source organism: Xanthomonas sp. 3498 (assembly GCF_014199795.1). Taxonomy (NCBI): domain Bacteria; kingdom Pseudomonadati; phylum Pseudomonadota; class Gammaproteobacteria; order Lysobacterales; family Lysobacteraceae; genus Xanthomonas; species Xanthomonas sp. 3498. The sequence continues at coordinate 1,070,854 of NZ_JACHOH010000001.1, read as the reverse complement.
CGCCAGGTCGCCGGCCGGACGCGCCTGCACCGCCACCGTGGCGCTGCCGCCGTTGTCGCCGGGGTTGGGGTCCTCGGTCTGCGAGGCCACCGACGCGGCCAGGCTCAGGCTGCGCCCGACCAGGGCGGCGCCGGCCGGCACCGCCACGTCGAAGCGCGGCGTAGTGCCGGCAGCGAACTGCGCGGTGCTGCAGGTCACCACGGTCTGCGCGGCCACCTCCGGCGCGGCGCAGTCCCAGCCCGGGGCGGCGGTGACGCTCGGGACCACTGCTGCATCCAGGGCGAAGGCGACCGCGGCGGCGCGCGCCGCGTCCGGACCGGCATTGGCCAGGGTGATGCTGTAGCGGATGGTGTCGCCGGCGTAGACCGAGGCGTTGGCGGCGCTCACACGCAGGCTCAGGTCGGCGCGCTCCAGCGGCTTGAGCTTGATCAGCACCACCGCCGGGTCGTGGTCGGACAGCCGCGCCGGCGAGTTGGCGTCGTTGCGGGCCACGGCTGGGAAGTCGGCATTGAGCCGCGCATGCGCCTCGCTGAGGCCGGCGATCTGCGCCGAGCGCATCAGCGCGCGGTTGGCCAGGATGTGGTCCAGCGACTGCACATTGCCGTTGTAGGCGTAGGAGTAGCTCTGGTCCGGCGTCGACAGCAGGGTGAGGTTGTACAGCGCCGGATCGACCAGGGTAGCGCCGTCGCCGCCGACCACGGTCTGCGCGTCGGGCGCCGGCAGGCCGGTGACGGTGCCCATCGCATCGACGTAGCCGTCGTTGAACTCGAAGGCGTTGAAATCGCCCATCACCAGCAACTGCTCGCTGGGATCGGCGGCCTGGCGCGCCTGCAGCAGGTTGGCCAGGAACACCGCCTGCGCCTGGCGCTTGGCGCGGATGCGCTGGCCGCTGGCGTCGTCGGTTTCGGCGCCGTTGAGCGAACGCTGGTGCACCTCGACCACGGTCAGCGGCAGCGCGCGGCCGTCGGCGAAATGCACCACCGCCTTCAGCAGCAGCGGCGGACGGTCGTTGAGCAGGCTGACCGTGCCGCCGGGCTCGGTCCAGGTGGCGGCCTTGCCTTCCTGGCTCACCGAGACCACCTCGACGCGGGCGATGCCGGCGCCGACCTGCGCGGTCTTGACCAGGAAGCCGACGTCGATGCCGCCCACGTCGTTGCCTTCCTGCAGGTAGGCCACGTACTGCGGATCGGGCTGGCCGGCGGCCACCGCGTCGCGGTTGACGCGCTCGGCCAGGGTCTGCAGCACGCTCAGGTTCTCGATCTCCACGGTGCCGAGGATGTCGGGCGTGTTGAGGTAGTTGCGGATCGCCAGCGAGGCCTTGTTGAGGCGCGCCTGGTAGGCGGCCGCGGTCAGCACCGGTTCGCCGATCGCCGGATCGTTCTGGTCGTCGAAGAAGCGCTCCATGTTGTAGGTGGCGATGTTGACGTCGTCGGCCTGCGGCGCCGGGGCCGGCTTGGGCTGGTCGGCGCCGTCGCACTGCACGCTGGGCGCGGTTTCCGGGTAGATCGTGTAGCGGCGGAAGCTGTAGTCCAGCGGGCCGCTGACGCCGAGCACGGTGCAGCCGGCGGCCACGTCGATACGCTCGCCGCCGAGGCCGGCGCTGCCGACCGCGATCACCTGCGGGCTGGTATTCCAGCGCGGCACGTCGCTTGGCGAGCCGGCCGGCAGTGCGTCGGGCTGCTGCACGCCGGCGGTGCGCCAGGCGCGCGGTAGGCCGGTGACCACGGCATGGAACACGCCGTTGCTGGTGGCGCTTGCGTTGGTCTCGTTGACGTTGCCCAGGGTCGGCGTGTTGACGGTCAGGCTGGGCACGCTGACGCGCATGCCTTCCAGGCGCTCGAGTTGGTCGTAGGCGCCGTTCGGGTCGGGGAAGCGGGTGGTCAGCTCGACCGCGGCCGGCAGCGGATTGCCGGTGGACTGCAGCAGCACCGTCGGCGCGCTCAGTTCGGTCAGCGGCGGCTGGCTGGGGTCGGTGCTGGGCACGTATTCGACCACCGTGGCCTGCACCCGCACCGCGTTGCCCACCGCGGCCTCGGCCGGCGGCGCGCTGCCGGTGTAGACGTAGATGCCTTCGGAGGTCAGCGGGTCGGCGTCGGCCTGGGCGTCGGGCGTCTGCAGGAAGAAGCCGGCGCTGCGCCGCGCGGTGACGACGCCGCTGGTGGCGACCACCTGGCCGACCAGCGGCGAGCGCGCGCCGCTGCCCTGGATGCTGTGGATCGGCACCAGGTTGAAGTCGTCGTTGAGGATCACCCCGCTGGCGGTCAGCGAGGACGGCAGCGCGCCGCTGATCCCGCTGATGTCCAGGTAGAAGGTCTCGTCGGGTTCGTTGCTGGTGTCGCCGTTGACCAGCACGCGCACCTCGGCGCTGCTCTCGCCGGCCGGGATGGTCACCTGGGTCGCGGCCAGCGCCTGGTAGTCGCTGCCGGCGGTGGCGGTGCCGTCGCGGGTGGCGACGGTGAAGTTCACGCCGGCGCTGCCGGCCGGCTGGCTCAGCGTCACCGTGAACACGAACGCGGTGCTGCCGCTGTCGCCCTCGGCGCGGCTGACGTTGGCCACGCTGGCCACCGGCTGGTTGCCGCCGCCGCACAGGCTGACCGGCGCGGCGCTATTACGCGGGGTCGGCGCGCCGGTGGCGAAGTCGGCGTTGTTGTTGTCGCTGTCGCTGCAGCCGCCGTTGCCGCGCAGCACCGCCAGGGTGTTGCTGGGCGCGGCGGTCGGGGCGCTGCCTTCGGCGCAGCTGGCGCTGCTGCCGTAGCCGACGAAGTCGGCGTTGCTGGCCGGACAGGCGCCGCTCAGCGCGGCGCTGCTCTTGCTCAGCGCGATCTTGCCGGCGGTGCCGCTCATGGCGATGGTGCCGGTGGCATCGGGCGTGGGCAGCGCGGCGCTGCCGCCGCTGCCGTCGGCCTGCTTGACCAGGTAGTAGCCGCCCGGCGCAATGCTGCCGCTCAGCGTAGTGACCTGCCAGCTGCTGCCGGCGGCCGAGGCGTACTGCACCGACCAGCCGGCCAGGCTCACCGCCTCGCTGCCGTTGTTGTGCAATTCGACGAAATCGCTCTTGTAGGTGGCGCCGCTGTTGCCGCCACCGCCATAGACCTGGCTGATGACCACCTGCGCCTGGGCGTACCCGGCACACCCCAACGCGCACGACAACACTGCAGCTCGAAGCAGCATGGTTCGCATGAACAAGATCTCCCCAATCCTTGAAGACGTGGACTCAAGAGTGGCTAACGAAACGTCGCGAGCAGTCGCCAGGTGGGTGCGGACGGCGCGGAGGAACCGCAGTGTGCAAGTGGCACATGAGGATTCCGAGCACCGGCCGCGCCTGCCTGGTGGCTGCGCAGTCCTTTTGTCAGCCGCTCTTACGCAGATGAACCGACGGCGCCCCCAGCGCCGCCGATGATTGTGCCGGAGTTTGACAACGGGTGCTGACCAATGTGTGACATTCGTCGCTGCGGTACCCTTGCCGGCCCGGAACGCCCCTGCCGCCCATGCCCGTCGAACAGAACCAGCGCCCGCTCGAAGCCGGCATCCATACCGACCTGGAAGGCCGCCTGACCTACGGCGGCTATCTGCGCCTGGACCGGCTGCTGTCGGCGCAGCAACCGCTGTCGAACCCGCCGCACCACGACGAACTGCTGTTCATCGTCCAGCACCAGACCTCCGAGCTGTGGCTGAAGCTGCTGGCGCACGAGCTGGGCGCGGCGATCGCGCACCTGCAGCGCGATCAGGTCTGGCAGTGCCGCAAGGTGCTGGCGCGCAGCAAGCAGGTGCTGCGCCTGCTGACCGAGCAGTGGTCGGTGCTGGAGACCCTGACCCCGTCCGAGTACATGGGCTTTCGCGACGTGCTCGGCCCGTCCTCCGGGTTCCAGTCGCTGCAGTACCGCACCATCGAATTCATGCTCGGCAACAAGAACGTGCAGATGCTGCCGGTGTTCGACCACGACCCGCAGGGCCAGGCGGCGCTGCAGGCGGTGCTGGAAGCGCCCAGCCTGTACGAGGAGTTCCTGCGCTACCTGGCCCGCTTCGGCCATGCGGTGCCGGCGCCGTACCACGCCCGCGACTGGCGCCAGCCGCATGTCAGCGACCCGCTGCTGCGCCCGGTGTTCGAGCGCATCTACGAGAACACCGACCGCTACTGGCGCGAGTACGCGCTGTGCGAGGACCTGGTGGATCTGGAAACCCAGTTCCAGCTGTGGCGCTTCCGCCACATGCGCACGGTGATGCGGGTGATCGGCTTCAAGCGCGGCACCGGCGGCTCCAGCGGCGTCGGCTTCCTGCAACAGGCGCTGGCGCTGACCTTCTTCCCGGAACTGTTCGAGGTGCGGACCTCGGTGGGGCTGGAGAGCCGGGACCAGGGACTGGGGACCCGGGACCCGGGGGCGTCGTCGCAAGTTCCATAGTGGAGCGAGAGGGCAGGCGCCGCTTTGCATTGCTGCGCTGCATCGTATTGCCGCTGTTGCCGTTGCCGTGCGCCACGCAGATGCCGGCGTACAGCGGTTGCTTGTGTGGCGCTCTATCGCCGCGATCCATCCGTCCTCGTGCGGCCGCTTTTCCGGGTCCCGGGCCCCGGGTCCCGAGTCCCGGCTTCTCCACGCATTTGACGCCACGGCGTCGCTCGGTGATCCTCGCCCGTTGCCCGGCCTGGCCGGACGCACCGCCCCAGCCCATCCTGAATACGCAAGGGAACACCGCATGAGCGTTGACGTCGTCGCGTCGAACCACCCCGCCTCACCGCAGCCGCCGTCAGCGCAACCGCCCGAATTCAAGACCCTGCTGGGTCATCCGCGTCCCCTGTGGATGCTGTTCATGACCGAGTTCTGGGAGCGCTTCGCGTTCTACGGCATCCGCTGGGCGCTGGTGCTGTACATCGTGGCGCAGTTCCATGGCGGCCAGGGTTCGGGCCAGGCCTCGGCCAGCGCCACCTACGGCGCGTACCTGGCGCTGGTGTACGCGGCGGCGATCTTCGGCGGCTACATCGCCGACCGGGTGCTCGGCTACCAGCGCTCGATCCTGGTCGGCGCCGCGGTCATGGCCGCCGGCCTGTTCCTGATCTCCGTGCCCAACCCGCAGATCTTCGAACTGGGCCTAGCCACCGTGGTGGTCGGCAACGGCCTGTTCAAACCCAATATCTCGACCATGGTCGGCAAGCTGTACAGCGTCGCCGATCCGCGCCGCGACAGCGGGTTCACCATCTTCTACATGGGCATCAACCTGGGCGCGATGATCGCGCCGTGGCTGACCCAGCAGCTGGCCGAGAAGGTGTTCGGCACCGAAGCGATGCCGTCCTACAAGATGGTGTTCATCGCCTCGGGCATCGGCATGCTGATCAGCCTGGTGTGGTTCTGGTTCGGCCGCCGCCAGCTCAAGGGCATCGGCGCGCCGTTGCCGGGCGGTGCCGGCGGCATGCGCGTGGTCTACGTGCTGCTGGGCATGCTGGTGGCGATCCCGGCGGTGTACCTGGCGCTGGCCGCCGGCGCCGAAGTGCTGCAGTGGATCCTCAGCACCATGTTCGTGGCCCTGGCGGTCATGCTGCTGGTGGAGGGCATCCGCAACGGCAAGGTGGCGCGCGACAAGGTCATCGCGATGCTGATCATCTTCGCCTTCAACGTGCTGTTCTGGATGTTCTTCGAGCAGGCCGGCAGCTCCTTCACCTTCCTCGCCGACGAGATCGTCAACCGCCAGTTCGGCGACTGGACCTTCCCGACCGCGTGGTTCCAATCGGTCAACTCGCTGGCGATCATCACCCTGGCGCCGCTCATCGCCTGGATCTGGGTCAAGGCCGGCCGCTTCAATCCGTCGATCTCGCGCAAGTTCGCGCTCGGCCTGATGTTCAACGGCCTGGCCTTCCTGTTGCTGATGTTCGCGCTGTCGAGCCTGGTCAACGACGCCGGCAAGATCCCGTTCTGGACGCTGTTCATGGTCTACGTCATCCAGTCGGTGGGCGAGCTGTGCCTGTCGCCGATCGGGTTGTCGATGGTGACCAAGCTGGCGCCGCTGCGGCTGGTCGGTTTCGGCATGGGCGGCTGGTTCCTGTCCACCGGCATCGGCAACAACCTGTCCGGCATCTTCGCCAGCCATGTCAGCGGCGAAGGCGGCATGACCGTGTCTTCCGCGCTGGGCGGGTATACCTTCGGATTCTGGGCGCTGCTGGGCGCCGGCGTGGTGCTGTTCCTGATCGCGCCGTTGATCAGCAAGCTGATGCATGGTGTGAAGTGAGGACGTGGCAATGCTGATGAACAAGACGATGTGCGCTGCCCTGGTGGCGGTGCTGGCGCTGAGCGGTTGTGGCCAGACGGCGGCACCGCCCGATGCGCCGGCGCCGGCCAAGCCGCTGGATACCTCGGTGCAGAAGCCGCCGGTGGCCGATCCCAACCAGCCGGTGGCCTCGGGCAATACGCCGGCCGCCGCCGACATCGCCGCGGCCAAGGCGCTGGGCGCGCAGTTCGATCCGCAGCGCAACCCGGCCGACGACCTGGACACCGCCATGGTCGAGGCCAAGCGCGGCGGCAAGCGCATCCTGCTCGACGTGGGCAACGAGGCCTGCGACTGGTGCCACACCCTGGACACCTTCATCGAGGGCGATGCGGAACTGCGCAGCTTCCGCGACGCCAACTTCGTCTGGGTCAAGGTCAACGTCAGCGACGCCAACAAGAACGAGGCGTTCATGGCGCAGTACCCGAAGATCGTCGACTTCCCGCACCTGTTGGTGCTCGATGCCGACGGCAAGCTGCTGCATTCGCAGGTGGTCGGCGACCTGCAGAAGGACAAGGGCTACGACCGCAAGAAGTTCTCGGACTTCCTCAAGCAGTGGGCGCCGCCGAAGCCCTGAGCGGCGGCGGCGCGCGCTTTTCGTAGGAGCGGCTTCAGCCGCGACCGGGCTTTCCCAGTAATGCCAAGTCGCGGCTAGAAGCCGCTCCTACAGCGTTTAAAGGCGCGCAGTCCGCGCGCCCCGGCGCCTCAGCGCCCGGTCATGCTCGGCAGGCCCTCGGCCGCCAGGCGGTCGATCAGCCGGTTCAGCAACCGCTGCTCGTCCTCGCTGAAGGGTGCCAGCAGGCGCCGTTCGCACTCCAGCACCATCGGCGCCACCACCTGGTACACCTCCACCCCGGCCGAGGTCAGGTGCAGCACCGAGCGGCGGCGGTCGTCGCCATGGGTCTCGCGCTGGATGAATCCGCGCTCCAGCTGCCGCGCCACCGCCCGGCTCACCGCCACCTTGTCCATCGCGGTGCGCTCGGAGACCTCACCGGCCGACAGCCCCGGGTACAGCGCCAGCACCGCCATCACCCGCCACTCGGTCACCGCCATGCCGTAGCGCTCGCCGTAGACGCGGGCGATGTTGCTGCTGATCCGGTTGGACAGCACGCTGATCCGGTACGGCAGGAACCGTTCCAGATCCAGGGAGGGCGAGTCGGGCGTGGGAGCGGGCGTGGCGATCGTCATGCTGCATTGCACCTTGCTGGTGGTTTCACTTGTAACTACAACGGAGGATACTACGGCCATTCTCGCGAGTCTGGCGTCCGTCCGCACCCGAAATTTCGGCCGGCCGCCGCGACCCCCGTCCTCCAGGAGACGCGTCATGAGTGCACAACCGCAACATCCGTCGCAGCCCGCCAACCTCGGCATGCAGGTCACCACCTTCGAGAACCCGATGGGCATCGACGGTTTCGAGTTCGTGGAATTCGCCGCGCCGGCCGGGCAGGGCGAGCAGTTGCACGCGTACTTCCGCAGCATGGGTTTCACCGCGGTGCTGCGCCATCGCCAGCGTGCGATCACCGTGTACCGCCAGGGCGGGGTCAACTTCCTGGTCAACGAGGATCCGGATTCGTTCGCTGCCGATTTCGCCGCCGCGCATGGCCCCTGTGCCTGCGGCTTCGCGATCCGCTTCCAACACCCGGCCGACGAAGTGTTCGCCAAGGTGCTGGAGAACGGTGGCGAAGCCATCGCCGACAAGGCCGACACCCGCGCGGTGCCGGCACCGGTGGTCAAGGGCATCGGCGACTGCATGCTGTACCTGGTCGACCAGTACGGCGAGAAGGGCTCGGTGTATACCGAGTTCGAGCCGGTGCCCGGCGCCGACCAGCACCCGGCCGGCTTCGGCCTGACCTTCATCGACCACCTGACCCACAACCTGTACTTCGGCAACATGCAGCGCTGGTCGGATTACTACGAGCGCCTGTTCAACTTCCGCGAGATCCGCTACTTCGACATCAAGGGCGCCAAGACCGGGCTGGTGTCCAAGGCGATGACCGCGCCGGACGGCGTGGTACGCATCCCGCTCAACGAATCGTCGGATCCGAAGAGCCAGATCAACGAGTACCTGGACGCCTATCGCGGCGAAGGCATCCAGCACATCGCCTGCTTTACCGACGACATCTACGAAACGGTCGAGCGCATGCGCGCGGCCGGCGTCGCGTTCCTGGATACGCCGGACACCTATTTCGAGGTGATCGACCAGCGCATTCCCAACCATGGCGAGGACGTGCCGCGGCTGGCGCGCAACAAGATCCTGATCGACGCCGACACGGAGACCAAGCAGCGCAAGCTGCTGCAGATCTTCACCCAGAACTGCATCGGCCCGATCTTCTTCGAGATCATCCAGCGCAAGGGCAACGAAGGCTTCGGCGAAGGCAACTTCAAGGCGCTGTTCGAGAGCATCGAGCGCGACCAGATGAAGCGCGGCGTGCTCTGACTTCGGGTTTTGACAACAGGTTTTGACAGCGAGCGGACGCTGACAGCGCATCGCGGAGACTTCCGACAGCCGGTGTAGCCCCTCTCCCACCGGGAGAGGGGTTGGGGTGAGGGTACGGTAAAGATCATGACGATCAAGCCGCCTTTACCCACAGCCACGCTGACACACGCACGCCAGCTACGTCGCACCATGACCGATGCCGAGCGCGCACTGTGGAGGTCTCTGAGAAGTGGGCAGTTGCAAGGTTTCAAGTTCCGGCGGCAGTACCCGATCCCTCCCTACATCGCTGATTTCTGCTGTGTGTCAGCAAAGCTGATTGTCGAAATCGATGGTGCGCAACACACCGAACCACGCGATGTCACAAGAAGGCGTTGGCTCGAATCGCGAGGCTGGCGGATCGTTCGCTTCTGGAACAACGATGTGCTGCTTTCGAGAGATGCCGTGATCCAGGCGATTTGTGACGCGACCGGGGCGCCGTACCCTCACCCCAACCCCTCTCCCGGTGGGAGAGGGGCTTGATACCCAAGGCTCAAGCATATGCATGACCATCATCGCTACATGTCCGGCTTCGGCAACGAATTCGCCACCGAGGCGGTGCCCGGCGCGTTGCCGGTCGGGCAGAACTCGCCGCAGCGCGTGGCCCACGGCCTGTACGCCGAGCAGTTGTCGGGCACTGCGTTCACCGCGCCGCGCGGGGTCAACCGCCGCAGCTGGCTGTATCGCATCCGCCCGGCGGTACTGCATGGCGGCTTCGTCGCCTACGAGCGCGCCGGCGCGTTCCACAACGATTTCCAGCGCGGGCCGGTGCCGCCGGACCAGTTGCGCTGGAGCCCGTTGCCGCTGCCGGAAACGCCGGTGGACTTCGTCGATGGTCTGTACGCCATGGCCGGCAACGGCTCGGCCGAAGCGCAGCACGGCGTGGCGGTGCACCTGTATGCGGCCAACGCCTCGATGCAGGGACGTTTCTTTTACAACGCCGACGCGGAAATGCTGTTTGTGCCGCAGCTCGGCCAACTGCGCCTGTGCACCGAACTGGGCACGCTGGAGGTCGCGCCGCAGGAGATCGCGGTGATCCCGCGCGGCGTGCGCTTCCGCGTGGAGCTGCCCGACGGCAACGCGCGCGGCTACGTGTGCGAGAACTTCGGTGGCCTGCTGCGGCTGCCGGACCTGGGGCCGATCGGCGCCAACGGCCTGGCCAACCCGCGCGACTTCCTGACCCCGGTGGCCGCCTACGAGGAAGACGAGGGCGAATTCGAAATGATCGCCAAGTTCCAGGGCCACCTGTGGCGCGCGCCGATCGGGCATTCGCCGCTGGACGTGGTCGCCTGGCACGGCAACTACGCCCCGTACAAGTACGACCTGCGCCGCTTCAACACCATCGGCTCGATCAGTTTCGACCATCCCGATCCGAGCATCTTCACCGTGCTGACCGCGCCCAGCGACACGCCCGGGACCGCCAACATGGATTTCGCGATCTTCCCGCCGCGCTGGCTGGTGGCGCAGCACACCTTCCGGCCGCCGTGGTTCCACCGCAACGTGGCCAGCGAGTTCATGGGCCTGGTGCACGGCGTCTACGATGCCAAGGCCGACGGCTTCGCCCCGGGCGGCGCGTCGCTGCACAACTGCATGAGCGGACACGGGCCGGACGCGGCCACCTTCGACAAGGCCTCGCAGGCCGACCTGTCGCGCCCGGATGTCATCGCCGACACCATGGCCTTCATGTTCGAGACGCGCGCGGTGCTGCGCCCGACCGCGCAGGCGCTGGACGCCGCGCACCGCCAGCGCGACTACCAGCAGTGCTGGCAGGGCCTGCGCCGGCACTTCCGCGCGCCCTGAGCACGCGCCGGCGCGGCCGCGCCGCTCAGGCTGTTGCCGTTGCCGACGCTGGCACCGCCATGGACGGCGGCGCTGCGTTCAGGCGGCCTCCGCCGCGGCCGTCAGCGCGCCGTGCAGCGATGCCGGCAGGATCTCCACCACGCGCTCGCGGATGCGCTGCGCGTAGCGCTCGGAGGTCATCTCCGGCATCGTGCGCAGCACCAGCGCGATCGCGCGCAGGGTGTCGTGTTCCTCGCGCGCGGCGCGCAATTGCGACTGCAGGGCAGGCGAGGCCGGATGGCGCTGCAGTTGCAGCAGGTCCAGCAGATACATGCGCGCATTGAGCAGCGCGCGGCGAGGGTCGGCGGGTGGGGGCGGCGCGCTTGCCGCCACCGGCGCGGCGGCGACGCTGCGGCCGTCGTCCAGGTAGCCCTGCTGCAGCAGCGCTTGCACGATCGCATCGGCACCGCGTCCGCCCAGCGTGGCCAGTTCCTCGATGCTGCGCTGGCCGTCGGCCAGGATCAGCACGCGTCGCTGGCGCATGTCCAGCGGCGCATCGTGCGATTGCAGTGCCGCAAGGGCGAGGGCGGTCTTGCGCGGATGCATGGCGGCGGGGTCGGTAGGCGCGCAGTTTGGCTCGCGGCGGTGAAATGCCGATGACAGGTGCGATGCGCTGGCGTGTCGGTCCCGGTAGCCGCCTTGCCATCGACTTGATCGAACGCTTTTTCCGGGATGCTGCGCCTGCGCGGTAGCGCATCGCGGCAGTGATGCCGTGCAGCGCGATGGCATGCACGCTAGCCTATGCGCTGGTCCAGCGAGGAAGTGCGATGAAGCCGATTCAACCAGGCGTGGCGGTGTTGCTGCTCGCGCTCGTGGCCTGCGACCGGCAGCCGCCCGCGCCGCCGGCCACGCCTCCTGCACCATCCGCGCCGGCGCCCGCCGCGGCCGACGATGGCGCCTTGCCGCCGCCGGACATCGACCAGCCCGACGGCGACGTGCCGCCGGCGCAGGCGCCGGCCTCGGCGCTTCCGCCGGACCTGGCCGCGGGCGACCGGCAACTGGCGCGCATCGACGGCTACGGCGATCTGCGCCTGGGCATGCCAGTGGCGCAGGCGCGCGCCGCCTGGGGCGGCGAACTCGATGGCCAGCCCAGTGCCGGCAGCAGTTGCTACGTGCTGCGTCCGCGCTGGGCCAAGGACAACAACCAGTTCGGCCTGATGGTCGAAGGCGACAAGCTGGTGCGCTACGACGTGCGCACCGCCAAGGAAACCGCACCGGGTGGCGGCAAGGTCGGCATGGACCTGGCGCAACTGCGCGCGCTGTACGCCGGCCGCCTGCAGGAGCAGCCGCACAAGTACGTGGAGGGCGCCAAGGTGCTGCGCGTGCGCGGCGAGGCCGGCCAGCCCGGTGTGCTGGTGTTCGAGACCGACGCGGCCGGCAAGGCCGTCGCCTGGCGCGTGGGCCTGCCGCCGCAGGTGGATTACGTGGAGGGGTGTGGCTGAGGTGCGGGGATTGGGGAGTCGGGATTGGGGATTCGTAAAGGCGGCTCTATCGAGCGCTTGAGGCACAGCGGATCACGCCAGCCCTAACGCCGTACGGACACCCGCTTTTGCGAATCCCAAATCCCTAATTCCGAATCCCCGCAGCAAGCTGCCGCCGCTCGCGCCGGCGTGCACGGCGCGCGTACCAGCGTTCGCGCAGGCAGGAGAAGATCACGTACAGCGCCGGGGTGCTGAGCAGGGTCAGGCTCTGCGAGATCAGCAGGCCGCCGATCATCGCGATGCCGAGCGGGCGGCGCAGTTCCGAGCCTTCGCCCAGGCCCACCGCCAGCGGGACCGCGGCCAGGATCGCCACCATGGTGGTCATCATGATCGGGCGGAAGCGCACGATGCAGGCTTCGCGCGCAGCCTCCAGCGGGGTCTTGCCGTGCTCGCGCTCGGCGACCAGGGCGAAGTCGATCATCATGATCGCGTTCTTCTTGACGATGCCGATCAGCAGCACCAGCGCGATCATCGAGATCACCGACAGCTCGGTGCCGGTGACCCACAGCGCCAGCAACGCGCCCATGCCCGCCGCCGGTAGCGTGGACAGGATGGTCACCGGGTGCACCAGGCTCTCGTAGAGCATGCCCAGCACGATGTAGACCACCACGATCGCGGCCAGCACCAGCACCAGCATGGAGTTCGGCTGCAGCTGCACACCGAAGCCGCCGCCGTCGGCGATGCGGATGTCGCCGGGCATGCGCAGCCCGTCGACCGTGGCCTTGATGATCGCATCGCCCTCGCCGGTGCTCACGCCCGGCGCCAGGTTGTAGCTCAGATCCATCGTCGTGTATTGGTTCATGTGCGTGATCTGCGACGGCGCCAGGCCCGGCACCTGGTGCGCCACCGCGGTCAGCGGGATCATCGTGCCGTTGCGGGTGGGCACGTAGATGCGGTCCAGCGCCGCCGGCGTGGCGGTCTGGTCCGGCAGCGCGTTGACCACCACGCTGTACTGGTTGAGATCGGAGTAGATGGTGGAGATCTGGCGCTGGCCGAACGCACCGTACAGCGCGCCGTCGATGGCGCCGACCGATACGCCCAGGCGTGCGGCCAGAGCGCGGTCGATGACGATGTTCTGGCGCAGGCCGGCGTTGTCCACGTCGGTGCCGACATCGCGCAGCTTCGGGTTCTGCTTCAGCGCGGCCTGCAGCTTGGGCAGCCACTCCTGCAATTGCGCGTTGTCGTTGCCCTGCAGCGAGACGCGGTACTGCGCGCCCTGGCTGGTGCCGCCGCCGCCGTCGCTGGGCAGGTCCTGGATCGCGCGCAGGCGCAGTTGCAGGTCCGGGTAGCGGTCGGCCTTGGCGCTGAGCCGCGCCAGGACCTCGGCGGTGGTCTCGGTGCGGCCTTCGTCGCGGCGCTTGAGTTCGATGTTGAAGCTGGCGCTGGAGCCCTGGCGGCTGCTGCCCAGGCGCGCGCCGACGATCTTCACCGCCGGGTCGGACATCAGCATGTCGGTGATGCGGCGCTGGCGACTGACCATGTCGGCGAAGGACACGGTGGCGCTGGAGGTGGCGCGGCCCCAGATCAGGCCGGTGTCCTGCGCCGGGAACGAGCCCTTCTTGACCGCGCCGGCCAGGAACACCGTGGCCACGATCAGCAGCAGCGGGGTCAGCGCCAGCAGCAGCGCGTGGCGCAGCGAGAAGTCCAGGGCCACGGTGTACACGCGCAGCATGCGCTCGTGCATGCGCTCCAGCCAGGCGCCGAAGCGGCCCGGTTGTTCCGGCTCGGCGTGCGCGGACAGGAAGCGGCTGCACAACGCCGGGGTCAGTGTGAGCGAGACCACCGCCGAGACGCAGATCGCCGCGACCAGGGTGACGGTGAACTCGCGGAAGAACACCCCGATCATGCCGCTGGCGAACAGGATCGGAATGAACACCGCCACCAGCGAGGCGGTGATCGAGACGATGGTGAAGCCGATCTCGCGCGCGCCGGCCAGCGCCGCATCCAGCCGCGACATGCCCTCGTCGAGGTGGCGCATGATGTTCTCGATGACTACGATCGCATCGTCGACGACGAAGCCGATCGCGATCACCAGCGCCAGCAGGCTCAGGTTGTTGAGGGTGAAGCCCATCACGTGCATCGCCAGCGCCGCGCCGGCCAGCGACAGCGGCACGGTGGCCGCGGCGATCAGCGTGGGCGCCAGGCGGCGCAGGAACAGCGCCATGGTCAGCACCACCATCGCCAGGCTGATCATCAGCGTGGCCTGCACCTCGTTGAGCGAGGCGCGGATGGTCGGGGTGCGGTCGAAGTACGCCGTCATCTTGGCGCCGGGCTGCAGATAGGTGCGCAGCATCGGGATCTCGGCCTTGACCCGGTCCACCGTCTCCACGATGTTGGCGCCGGCACGGGTGAACACGTACATCACCACCGCCGGCTTGCCGCCGAACCAGGCCGCCTGGTAGGCGTCCTGCTGGCCGTCGTAGACGTTGGCGATGTCGCGCAGCCGCACCGTGCGGCCCTGCTGCTGGCTGATCACCACCTGGCCGAAGTCGGCGGCCTTGGCCACCGCATCGTTGGCGACGATGGCGGTGGTGGTGGCGCCGTCGCTGAGGAAGCCGGTGGGCGAGGTGACGTTGGCCGCGCGCACCGCATTGCGCAGGTCGTCCGGGGTCAGGCCCATGGCGTTGAGCGCGCGCAGGTTCACGTCCACCCGCACCGCCGGCGTGGAGGCGCCGCCGATGTCCACCGAGGCCACGCCGCTGATCTGCCGCAGGCGCTGCGCCAGCAGCGAATCGGCGACGTTGTACAGCTCGTCGGCCGATTGCGTCTCGGAGGTCAGGGCGATGGCGATGACCGGATCGTCGTTGGGATTGGCCTTCTGGTAGCGCGGCGTGGCCAGGCCGGAGGGCAGGTCGGCCTGCGCGGCGTTGATCGCGCTCTCCACGTCCTGTGCCGCCGAGTCGATGTTGCGGTTGCTCTGGAACACCATGAACACCTGGCTGTTCCCCTCCGAACTGGAGGAACGCATGGTGTCGATGCCGGGCACCTGGCCCAGGTGCCGTTCCAGCGGCGCGGTGACCGTGGACGCCATGGTCGCGGCGTCGGCGCCGGCCTGGCTGGCCTGTACGAAGATCACCGGGATCGAGATGTTCGGCAGCGCCGCCACGCCCAGGCGCAGGTAGCACATCATGCCGATCACGAACAGGCCGATGGCCAGCAGCGCGGTGCCGATGGGGCGGCGGATGAAGGGCGCGGAGATGTTCATGGGGCCGGGATTGGGGATTCGGGATTGGGGATTCGGGAAGCGGCATTCCCGCGCGCTACTGGCTCAGTGACTCCATGTGGGATGCCCGGAAACCCGACGCCGCGCGCGCGCCACGATGCGCCACTCCCCACTCCCCAATCCCGGCTTTTCACGCCCGCCCCTCCGCCGCCGTCGCATGCCGCGCCGCGCGGCGTTCGCGCCAGGCGCGCACGCGCTCGGAGGCGCGTTCCATGTACAGGTAGATCACCGGCGTGGTGTACAGGGTGACCAACTGCGACAGCAGCAGGCCGCCGACGATGGAGATGCCCAGCGGGCGGCGCAGTTCCGAGCCGATGCCGTCGCCCAGCGCCAGTGGCAGTGCGCCGAGCATGGCCGCGGCGGTGGTCATCATGATCGGGCGGAAGCGCAGCAGGCAGGCGCGGCGGATCGCGTCGTGGGCGCTGGCGCCCTCGCGGCGCGCGTCGATCGCGAAGTCGATCATCATGATCGCGTTCTTCTTGACGATGCCGATCAGCAGCACGATGCCGACGATGCCGTCCACCGACAGGCTCAGTCCGCACAGCATCAGCGCCAGCAGCGCGCCGACGCCGGCCGGCGGCAACGTGGAGATGATCGTCAGCGGGTGGATGTAGCTCTCGTAGAGCACGCCCAGCACGATGTAGATCAGCACCACCGAGGCCAGCAGCAGCCACACCACGTCGGTCTGGCTGCCGGTGAACTCGGCGGCCTTGCCGATGAACTCGGCATGCAGCTGCGGCGGCAGCTGCAACTGCGCGCGGGTCTCCTCGATCGCCGACACCGCCTGCGACAGCGAGTAGCCCGGCGCCAGGTTGAACGACACCGTCACCGCCGGCAGCTGCTGCTGGTGGCTGACCACCAGCGGCGTGGTCGACTGCTTGGCCTCGGCCACCGCCGCCAGCGGTACCGTGCCGCCGCTGCCGACGGTGATGCCGGTGTTCTGCGCGCCGATGCCGGTGGCGGTGGAGGAGTTGCTGGAGGTTGTCTGGCCGAAGCTGGTGGCGTTGCTGGCGGTCAGCGCGCCGCTGCCGTTGCTGGCCACCGCCAGCTGGTTCAGCAGCGCGGTGCTGGTGCGGAATTCCGGCGCCACTTCCAGCACCACGCGGTACTGGTTGAGCTGGGTGAAGATGGTGGAGATCTGGCGCTGGCCGAAAGCGTCGTACAGCGTGTCGTCGATGGTCTGCATCGGCACGCCGAGGGCGCTGGCCTTGTCGCGGTCCACGCGCAGTTCCAGCGCGCGGCCCTGGTTGGCCAGGTTGTTGTCCACGTCGGCCAGTTCCGGGCGCTTGCGCAGCGCCTCGGTCAGGCGCGTGGCCTGGGTCGCCAGTTCGGCGCTGTCCACGTCCGAGAGCGAGTACTGGTACTCGGTGGCGGCCACGCGGGTGTCCAGAGTCACGTCCTGCACCGGCTTCAGGTACAGCGCCACGCCGGGCAGCCCGGCCACCGCCTTCTGCAGCCGCGGCATCACGTCTTCCAGGCTGTCGCGGTCGCTGCGCGGCTTCAGCACGATGCTGAGCTGGCCCAGGTTGAGGGTGGGGTTCATCGAGCCGGCGCCGATGAAGGCGGCCACGCCGGTCACCGCCGGGTCGCGGCGCAGCGCCTCGGCCACCGCCTGGGTGCGCTGCTCCATCTGCGGGAACGCCACGTTCTGGTCGGCCTGGACCACGCCGGTGATCAGCCCGGTGTCCTGCTCGGGCAGCAGGCCCTTGGGGATCACCACGTACAGCAGCACGGTCAGCACCATGGTCGCCAGCGCCACCAGCAGGGTCAGCTTCTGGTGGCCCAGCACCCAGTCCAGGCTGCGCTCGTACAGCGCCACGGTGCGCGACCACAGCGTGGTCTTGCCGGCCGCCGCCGCCCGCTCGTGCGCGTCCTCGCCCTCGGGCAGAGCGTCGGGCTTGAGCAGGTAGGCGCACATCATCGGCGTGAGCGTCAGCGACACCAGCATCGAGATCACCACCGCGATGCTCAGCACCCAGGCGAACTCGTGGAACAGGCGGCCGGTGACGCCGGGCATCAGGATCAGCGGCAGGAACACCGCCACCAGCGACACGGTCAGCGACAGCACGGTGAAGCCGATCTGGCGTGCGCCGATCTCCGCGGCCTCGCGGCCGCTCTTGCCCTGTTCGATGTAGCGCACGATGTTCTCGATCATCACGATCGCATCGTCGACCACGAAGCCGGTGGCCACCACCAGCGCCATCAGCGACAGGTTGTCCAGCGACATGCCGGCGAAGGCCATCACCGCGAAGGTGCCGGCCAGCGACAGCGGCACCGCCACCGACGGGATCACCGTGGCCCACAGCCGGCGCAGGAACACGAAGATCACCGCCACCACCAGGCCGATGGTCAGGATCAGGGTGAACTTGACCTCGTGCACCGAGGCGCGGATGGTCTCGGTGCGGTCGGAGAACACGTCCAGGTGCACGCCGGCCGGCAACACGCCTTGTAGCTGCGGCAGGATCGCGCGGATCTGCTCGACCGTCTGCACGATGTTGGCGCCGGGCTGGCGGCGCACTTCCAACAGCACCGCCGGCTTGCCGTCGGCCCAGGCGGCGAGCTGGTCGTTCTCCACCCCGTCCACCACCTTGGCCACGTCCGACAGCCGCACCGGTGCGCCGTTCTTGTAGCTGATGACGGTGTCGCGGTACTCGGCGGCGCTGGACAGCTGGTCGTTGGTGCCGATGCTGTAGGACTGGGTCTTGCCGTTGAGCGAGCCCTTCGGCGCGTTGACGTTGGTCTGGGTCAGCGCGCTGCGCAGCGCCTCCATGGTCAGGCCCATGTTCGACAGCTGCGCCGGGTTGACCTGGATGCGCACCGCCGGGCGCACGTTGCCGGCGATCGACACCAGGCCCACGCCCGGCACCTGCGACAGGCGCTGGGCCAGGATCGAGTCGGCGTAGTTGTTGACGTCGCGCAGCGGCAGCGTGTCGGAGCTGAGCTTGAGGGTGAGGATCGCGGCGTCGGCCGGGTTCACCCGGTTGTAGACCGGCTGGTAGGGCAGCGAGGAGGGCAGGGTGGACTGGCGGATCGCCGCCTGCACGTCCTGCGCGGCGATGTCGATGTCGCGGTCCATGGCGAACTGCAGCACGATCGTGGACAGGCCGGCCGACGAGTCGGAGGTCATCATCTGCAGCCCGGAGATCTGCCCGAGCTGCCGCTCCAGCGGCGTGGTCACCAGCGAGGCCATGGTGCTGGCGTTGGCGCCGGGGTACTGCGTGGTCACCACCAGGCTGGGCGCGTCGATTTCCGGCAGCGCCGACACCGGCAGCTGCCGGTAGCCGAGGATGCCGAGCAGCAGCACGCCTGCCATCAGCAAGGTGGTGGCGATCGGGCGGCGGATGAAGATCGTCGAAAAGCCCACGGGGAAGATCCTTGCTGGTGAGAGTCCGGCGCGGCCGTGCCGGCGCCGGGAAAGACGGCGGAATCAGCGGCGGCCGTGACCCCGTGCCGCGATCGCGACGTGAGACGGGAACGCCGCCGCCAGCGGGCGACCCGGCGCGTGCCGGCCACGCGGGCTCGGCACGGCTACCGTCGCCTGCTGGCGCGATGCGCTCAGCGCGGCCCGCCGCCGCCGCGGCGTCCGCCGCCGCGCTGCTGCTGCTTGCCTTCGGCGGCCTTCAGCTCGGCCTCGGTCGGCTCCGGCGGCGCCTCGCCCGGCTTCAGCGCGGTCACCTTGGTGCCGGGCTTGAGCCGGAACTGGCCCTCGGTGACCACCCGCTCGCCGGCCTTCAGGCCTTCGGTGAGCTGCACCTGGCTGTCTCCCACTTCCGCGCCCTGCTTGACCGTCTGCATCTTGACCGTGTTGTCGGCCTGCACCACGTACACGTAGTCGCCGTTGGGGCCGCGCTGCACCGCCTGGGTCGGCACCACCACGCCGTCGGCCACGGTGCGCAGGGTCAGGCGCACGTTGACGAACTGGCCCGGCCACAGCGCGCGGTCGTCGTTCGGGAACACCGCGCGGACCTTGAAGGTGCCGGTGTCGGCGCTGATCTGGTTGTCGATCACGTCGACCTGGCCGTCGCTGGCGATCGGATGCGCGTCGGTGCGGTCCAGCGCGGCCACCGGCAGCGGCGCCGCCGCCTGCGCCTGGCGCACGTCCTGCAGCTGGATCTCCGGCAGGTTGAAGATCACGTAGATCGGATGCACCTGGGTGATGGTGACGATGCTGCTGCTGGTGCTGACGATGTTGCCCACGTCCACCCCGCGGATGCCGGCGATGCCGTCGCTGGGGGCGAGGATGCGGGTGTACTGCAGCTCCACCTGCGCCGCGCGCATCTGCGCGTCGTTGGCGGCGACCGCTGCTTCGTACTGCGCCACCTGGTTGCGCTGGGTGTCCAGGTCGGTCTTGGCCACGTACTGGCGGTAGGCCGGCGAGTCGGAGCGCTGGAAGGTGGAACGCGCGGTGGCCAGCAGCGCCTGGTTCTGGCGCTTGCTCGCCGCGGCCTGGTCGTAGCTGGCCTGCAGCGAGCGCGGGTCGATCTGCGCGAGCAGCTCGCCCTTCTTCACTTCCTGGCCTTCGCGGAAATTCAGGCTCATCAGCTGGCCGCTGACCTGCGGGTTGACGGTGACGGTGCTCAGCGCGGTCACCGTGCCGGTGGCGGTGGCGTAGATCGGCACCGTCTGGCTGGTCGCGGCCACCACCGTTACCGGGACCGGCGTGGCATCGCTGTCGTCGCCCATGCCGTCGCCGGCGCCGCCGCCCTTGTGATGCCCACCGCCGCGCATGAAGCGCGTGCCCACCACCACCAGGGCCACCGCTGCGAGGATCAGCAGCGCAATCTTCCAGAAACGCGACATCCGGGGAAACTCCTGTGGCGAGGCGGGGTGGAGGGCCCTCCCGCAGTGGCTGGTGACGAGCGAGGAAGCATATCGCCGGCGCGTTGCGATTGGACCATGACTGAAGGGACAGGCCCCGCGGGTGGGCAAGGCTGGTCGTCCGCTCTCGCAACGCACCGGCGGTGCATCGGTTGACACGGATTCGCAAGGGTTTTTTCCCCGCGGCGGGATCCACGGCCGCCCCCGGCCGGCCGCCGATGCACTACATTGACTGAACGCCCGTTGCGTCCCGACCTGGAGCCCTGCCATGCCGCGCCTGTCCCGCCTGCTGTCCGCGATGCTGTTCGCCGTCCCCGCCCTGGCCTGGGCGCAGAGCGCCGAGCGCCCGGAGGTGACGGCCGCCGCGGCCAAGTTGCAGGCCAAGGTGGTGGAGTGGCGGCGCGACTTCCACCAGCACCCGGAGCTGTCCAACCGCGAGGAGCGCACCGCCGCCAAGGTCGCCGAGCGGCTGCGCGCGCTCGGCCTGAAGCCGCAGACCGGCATCGCCCACCACGGCGTGGTGGCGATCGTCAAAGGCGCGCTGCCCGGGCCGAAGATCGCCCTGCGTGCGGACATGGACGCGCTGCCGGTGACCGAGCAGACCGGCCTGCCGTTCGCCTCCAAGGCCACTGGCGAGTACCGCGGCGAGACCGTGGGGGTGATGCACGCCTGCGGCCACGACGCGCATACCGCGATCCTGCTCGGCGTCGCCGAGGCGCTGGTGGCGATGCGCGCGCAGCTGCCGGGCGAGGTCATGCTGGTGTTCCAGCCCTCGGAGGAGGGCGCGCCGGGCAACGAGGAGGGCGGCGCCTCGCTGATGCTCAAGGAAGGCCTGTTCCGTGACTTCAAGCCGCAGGCGATGTTCGGCCTGCACGTGTTCTCCAGCGTCCAGGCCGGCAAGATCGCGGTGCGCGGCGGCCCGCTGATGGCCGCCTCGGATCGCTTCAGCATCAAGGTGATCGGCCGCCAGACCCACGGCTCGGCGCCGTGGAACGGCATCGACCCGATCGTGACCAGCGCCGACCTGATCGGCGCCGCGCAGACGGTGATCAGCCGCCGCGCCAACCTGTCCAAGCAACCGGCGGTGCTCAGCTTCGGCGCGATCAAGGGCGGCATCCGCTACAACATCATTCCCGACGACGTGGAGATGGTCGGCACCATCCGCACCTTCGACGAAGGCATGCGCCAGCAGATCTTCGCCGACCTGAAGACCGTGGCCGAGCACACCGCCGCCGCGCACGGCGCCAAGGCCGAAGCGCACGTGCCCGACCAGGACGGCAACCCGGCCACGGTCAACGACCCGGCACTGACCGCGCGCATGCTGCCCAGCCTGCAGGCGGTGGTGGGCGCCGGCAACGTCTACGAACCGCCGCTGCAGATGGGCGCGGAGGATTTCTCGTACTACGCGCAGCAGGTGCCGTCGATGTTCTTCTTCGTCGGCGCCACCGCCCCCGGCATCGACCCCGCGACCGCGTCCAGCAACCACTCGCCGCAGTTCCTGCTCGACGAGACCGCCCTGGACGTCGGCCTGCGCGCCATGCTGCAGGTGACGTTGGATTACTTGAAGCAGTGATTGGGGAGTGGGGAGTGGGGATTCGCAAGGGCGTGGGTGCAGCGGCGTAGGCGGAATCGCTCACATGTCCGGCATGGATGGACACCCGTAGGAGCGGCTTCAGCCGCGACAGGCTTTACCGGGAAGGCTGTCGCGGCTGAAGCCGCTCCTACAAGAGCCGTGCTCGATCGCTCCCCGTAGGAGCGACTTCAGTCGCGACGCATGAAGCCCTGAACCGAGGTGCTGCTTCGGCAGCAGTCGGGACTGAAGCCCCTCCCACAACGCTCATCGCGCCTGCTGCGAGCCCTGCAGCTGTAGGAGCGGCTTCAGCCGCGACGCGCGAAGCATCGAATCGACGCAAACAAGTCGACGCAAGCAAGCCCGATTTTGCTTTCGCCAACCCCGAATCCCCACTCCCAAATCCCCGCCCCATACACCTCCCAGCCAGAACGCCCCCGCTACACTGCAGCGCATGAACACCCCCCAGGATTCCAGCCTCGGCCGCGAGGTCGCCTACCCGTCGCAGTACGATCCCGCGTTGCTGTTTCCCATCCCGCGTGCCGCGGCACGCAGCGAGATCGGTCTCGACCCCGCGGCGCTGCCGTTTTTCGGCGTGGACCGCTGGCATGCCTACGAACTGAGCTGGCTCGATGCGCAGGGCAAGCCCTGTGTCGCCACCGCGACCCTGCAGGTGCCGTGCGCCTCGCCGAACCTGATCGAATCCAAGTCGCTCAAGCTCTATCTCAACTCGCTCAACGCGATGCGCTTCAACAGCGCCGAAGCGCTGCGCAGTTGCATCGTCACCGACCTGTCGGCGCGCGCCGGCGCCGACGTGGCGATGGAGTTCGGCCTGCCGCCGATGGACACGCTGGGCGAGGGCGAGTCGCTGGACGCGCTGGACATCGCCATCGATTGCTACGGCCCGCCGCGTCCGGACTTCCTGTCCGCTACCGCCGGCGACGTGGTCGAGGAAACCCTCACCAGCGCCTTGCTCAAGTCCAATTGCCCGGTCACCGGCCAGCCGGACTGGGCTTCGCTGCATCTGCGCTATCGCGGCGGCCGCATCGATCGCGAAGGCCTGCTGCGCTACCTGATCAGTTTCCGCGAGCATGCCGGCTTCCACGAGCAGTGCGTCGAGCGCATCTTCCACGACCTGATGGCGCGCTGCCGCCCGCAGTCGCTGCAGGTGGAGGCGCGCTATACCCGCCGCGGCGGCCTGGACATCAATCCCTGGCGCGCCACTCCGGATGTGGCCGAACCGCTGAGCTTCCTGCGCGATCTGCGCCAGTAGGCAGGCGCGGCGACGTACTCGCCGCATGGCACGGCTCATGCTGTGCCTGCGGTCCGCATGCGATCGGATTGCTGAGCGTGCCTGCGACGCGCGCCCCGCGCATGTGTCCCGAATCGCTCGAATGACAATACGTGTCGCCACATGCGCTGCGCGCTACGCGCCTGAACCGCGTCCGCGCGGTTCACGGCCGCGCTATCTTTTTTTAACAAATCCTGTGACACCGTGGCAGCGTCCTATCACGCAGGGAGCCACGCGATGAACAGCGACAAGCGCGCCGACTTCTCGGCAGTCACCGCCAAGGTGGATACCACCGCCGACGTCGTGCAGAAGGCGGATTTCTCCGACGTGCAGAGCAAGGTGGACAGCACGGCCGAGCAGGTGCAGCAGGTGTATGTGGTCAAGCCCGGCGATTCGCTGTCCAAGATCGCCAAATTGCATTACGGCGACGGCAATGCCTGGACGCGCATCTTCGAGGCCAACCGCGACGTGCTCGTCGACCCCGACAAGATCTATCCCGGTCAGACGCTCAAGCTGCCCGCCGGCGCCTGACCCGCCCTCATTGCCAATTCCCGCTCTTCCGACAGGAGTCCCGTCCCGATGAAAACCCGTTCGATGTCCTCGTTCTCGCCGCTGCTGATCGCCCTGGTGGGTGCACTGGCGCTGGCCGGCTGCAAGAAGCAGGAGCAGGAACAGCACGTGTCGTCCGATCCCACCTCGTCCGCGCCCACCGAGCAGATGCCGGGTCCGGCCGCGGCCCCGGCGGAACAGCCGGCGCCGGCCGCTGCGGGTGCCAATGCGGTGAATGTCGCTGCCGTCGCGGTCGGCAACACCGCCGCCGCGGACAAGTCGGTCGCGCCGCTGACCACGCTCGCCAGCAAGGACAAGATCATCGTCTCGGTGAAGACCGAGGGCTCGGCCACCAATGCCAATGTCGGCGCCAAGCTGGTGTTCCAGGACGGCCAGACCGCCGGCGAGCGCACCGAAACGCTCAATACCAGCGGTGCGGACACCACCAACTTCGAGTTCACCAATCCCAAGGGCTGGCCGGCCGGCCAGTACAAGGCCGAGGTCACCGTGAACGGCCAGGCGGCGGGAACGCCGCAGACGTTCCAGGTGAAGTGATCTTGGGCTGAGTCCCGGTCACGCGTCGCACGCGCCGCCTCTCTCCCGGCACGTGCGGCACGCTGGCGCAGCCGCGAGGCTGCGCCTTTTTTATGCATGGTGCGATGGGAGCGTCCCAGCGCAGGCCGCCTATCGGCGTGCCACGGGAAGACACGCATCCCGTGCGGAGAGGGGTGCGTGACCGCTGCATAGCGGCTTGGCTGATGTCGTGTACAGCACGGTGTGTTGCGCGATGTCCTGTGCTGTCGCGCAGGACAGCCATCGGGCATGCACGCCCGCGCGGATTCTGCGCCAGATCGGACGCCCGACGGATGCCGAAGTTGCGTAGCGCTTGCCGACAGCACATCACACCCCGCGCTTTGCCCGCAGCCGGCAGACACGCGACAATGGACGGCCGATGTCCGCGTTTGGCGGCATCGCGAAACCTACAAGAAAACATACGCCGCCGTACTGTCGGTGCTGCCTATTTCCCCCTGCCAGAGGTCATCCGTCGCGTCATGTCGAATACGCCCAAGATCCTGTACACGCTCACCGATGAAGCCCCGTACCTGGCGACGCAGTCGCTGCTGCCGATCGTTTCCGCGTTCGCCGGCACCGCTGGCATCGCCGTGGAGACCCGCGACATTTCGCTGGCCGGCCGCCTGATCTCGCAGTTCCCCGACTACCTGCGCGAGGACCAGCGCATCGCCGACGACCTGGCCGAACTGGGCCAGCTGGCGACCACGCCGGAAGCCAACATCATCAAGCTGCCCAACATCAGCGCCTCGGTGCCGCAACTCAAGGCCGCGATCAAGGAACTGCAGCAGCAGGGGTACGCGCTGCCGGACTACGTGGACGAACCGAAGGACGAGAAAGAGAAGGACGCCAAGGCGCGCTACGACAAGGTCAAGGGCAGCGCGGTCAATCCGGTGCTGCGCGAGGGCAATTCCGATCGCCGCGCGCCGGCCTCGGTGAAGCACTACGCACGCAAGCACCCGCACCGCATGGGCGCGTGGAGTGCCGACTCCAAGTCGCACGTGGCGCACATGGACGCCGGCGATTTCTACGGCAGCGAGCGCTCGGCGCTGATCGCGCAGGCCGGCAGCGTCAAGATCGAGCTGGTCGGCAAGGACGGTGCGGTGACGGTGCTGAAGGAAAAGACCGCGGTGCAGGCCGGTGAGCTGATCGACGCGGCGGTGATGAGCAAGCGCGCGCTGGCCGCCTTCGTGCAGGCGCAGATCGCCGATGCCAAGCAGCAGGGCGTGCTGTTCTCGCTGCACCTGAAGGCGACGATGATGAAGGTCTCCGACCCCATCATGTTCGGCGTGGTGGTCGAGGCGTTCTACCGCGACGTGCTGGACAAGCACGCCGCCACGCTCAAGCAGGTGGGCTTCGATGCCAACAACGGCATCGGCGACCTGTACGCGCGCATCGCCAGCCTGCCCGAGGCGCAGCGCGCGCCGATCGAGGCCGACCTGCAGGCGCTGTACGCGCAGCGCCCGGCGCTGGCGATGGTCAACTCCGACAAGGGCATCACCAACCTGCACGTGCCCAGCGACGTGATCGTCGATGCGTCGATGCCGGCGATGATCCGCGACTCCGGCAAGATGTGGAACGCCGAAGGCAAGCTGCAGGACACCAAGGCGGTGATCCCGGACCGCTGCTACGCCGGCGTGTACCAGGCGGTGATCGAGGACTGCAAACTGCACGGTGCGTTCGACCCGGCGACCATGGGCAGCGTGCCCAACGTCGGCCTGATGGCGCAGAAGGCCGAGGAATACGGTTCCCACGACAAGACCTTCCAGATCGCCAGCGACGGCACCGTGCGCGTCACCGATGCCGGTGGCACGGTGCTGCTGGAGCACGCGGTGGAAGCCGGCGACATCTGGCGCATGTGCCAGACCAAGGACGCGCCGATCCAGGACTGGGTCAAGCTGGCGGTCGAGCGCGCGCGCCTGAGCAGCACCCCGGCGGTGTTCTGGCTGGATCCGCAGCGCGCCCACGATGCGCTGATGATCCAGAAGGTGGAGCGCTACCTGCAGGACCACGACCTCAACGGCCTGGACATCCGCATCCTGCCGCCGGTGGAAGCCACCGCGTTCTCGCTGCAGCGCATCCGCAAGGGCGAGGACACCATCTCGGTCACCGGCAACGTGCTGCGCGACTACCTCACCGACCTGTTCCCGATCATGGAGCTGGGCACCAGCGCCAAGATGCTGTCGATCGTGCCGCTGATGGCCGGCGGCGGCCTGTTCGAGACCGGCGCCGGCGGCTCGGCGCCCAAGCACGTGCAGCAGTTCGTCGAAGAGAACTACCTGCGCTGGGATTCGCTGGGCGAGTTCCTGGCCCTGGCCGCGTCGCTGGAGCACCTGGGCCAGCGCCACCACAACGCCGCCATCGGCGTGCTGGCGCGCACCCTGGACCAGGCCAATGGCCAGTTCCTGGACAACGACAAGTCGCCTTCGCGCAAGGTCGGCGGGCTGGACAACCGCGGCAGCCACTTCTACCTGGCCCTGTACTGGGCGCAGGCGCTGGCTGCGCAGGACGAGGACGCCACGCTGAAGGCGCGCTTCGCCCCGCTGGCCAAGCAGCTGGCCGAGCAGGAAGCGACCATCGTCGCCGAGCTCAACGGCGTGCAGGGCCAGCCGGTCGACATCCAGGGCTACTACCGCCCGAACCTGGAACTGGTCGGCAAGGCGATGCGGCCGAGCAAGACGCTCAACGACGCGCTGGCGACGTTGACGGCCTGACGCTCCCGGATCGCACCCGCCACCGCCGCGCGCGGTGGCGGGTGCATGGCGCCGGGTCGCGCCGCGGCCGCTTCAGCCGGCGATGCGGCGCAGGGCTTGCGCGAAGCGGTCCAGTTCCTCCACACGGGTGAACAGGGCCGGTGTGGCCCGCACGCAGGCACCGCTGGCCGCGCCGCTGCGCATCGTGGTCATGATCCCGAACTGCTGCAGCAGGCGCTGTGCGAGGGCGGCGTTCTGCTGTTCGCTGTTCTGCCCGCGCAGGCGAAACGAGGTCATCGCCCCGTACAGTTGCGGATCCTCGGGGGTGAGGATCTGCAGGCCGGGAAGGTCGGCCACGCGATGCACCCAGCGGTCGCGCAGGAATTGCAGCCGTGCCTGCTTGTTGGCCGCGCCGATGCGCTCGTGCACATCCAGCGCTGCCGGCAGGGCGAGCAGGGCCGCGAAATCCACGGTGCCGGTATGCACCCGGGTGTCGATGCTGTCGGCCGGGCCCTCCTGGCCCATCTGCGGGTCGATGTCGGGGATGCGGTCGTGGCGAATGTAGAACCCGCCGACGCCGAGCGGCGCGCCGATCCACTTGTGGAAATTGAAGCCGACGAAGTCCGCGCCGAGGTCCGGCAGGCGCAGATCGCGTTGGCCGACTGCCTGGGTGGCATCGACGATGCAATCCACGCCGCGCTGCCGTGCCATGGCGACGATCTCGGCGACCGGCAGCGCCAGGCCGGTGCGATGGCTGATGCAGGTGACGAGCATCAACCGCACCTGCGGATGGCGTTGCAGCGCCTGCGCATAGGCGTCGATCAGGTTCTGGCGGGTGGCCGGTTCCGGCAGGTCGATGCCGATCGCCTCGACGCCGCGGCGCTGCCGCAGCCACTTCATCGCCGCAATCATCGCGTCGTAGTCCAGGTCGGCGAACAGCACCGCATCGCCCTGCCGCAGGCGGTTGTAGCCGCCGATCAGCAGTTGCAGCGATTCGGTGGCGTTGCGGGTCAGCGCCAGCTCGCCCGGCGCCACCCCCAGCACCGTGGCGGCGCGCCCGCGCAAGGCTCGGTAGTCGTCGGGGAACTGCAGGCGCGCGTAATGCGCGTTGTCGCGGTTCACCTGTTGCACGCGCTGCAGGTAGGTGCGCAGCACCGGTTGCGACATCGCGCCCCAATAGCCGTTCTCCAGCGCGACGACGTTCCGGTCCACGTCGTAGGCGGCGGCGACCTGCGCCCAGTAGCCCTCGTCCTGCGCCAGGCGCCGCGGCGCGATGCCTGTCGGTGCTGCCGGTATCGCGCCCGGCGCAGCGAGCGCCTGGCTGCCGACCTGGCGCAGCATGTCCTGCAGCGGCAGCATCGGCGCGGCGGCGAGCAGGGCGCGCCGCCGCGGGTCGGGCCGATCAGAAGCGCAGGCGGAGTTGTGCATAGACGTTGCGTCCGTCGGTGTCGTAGGGCGCGTTGCGCGAATACACCAGGCCGCGGCTGGCCTGGAAGGTGGCCTTGTCCGGATACGTGTCGAGCACGTTGTCCGCACCGATCCGCAGCGACAGACGTTCGCTCAGCGCATAGGTGGCCGAGAGGTCGAGCAGGGCGATCGCGCCGAAGCGCTGGAAGATGTCGCCGGTGCTGTTGCCGCTGCTGTCGGTCCAGGCGCCGTAGTAGCGAACCCGCAACAGGCCTTGCAGCGGTCCCTGGTCCCAGGTCAGGCCGACGCTGCCCTTGTGCTGCGGCAACAGCTGCTCGAACAGGATGCGCTGAGTCGGATTGGCCGCCACGGCGGTGTTGCCGCCGTCGACCTTGGTGCGGTTGTAGTTGTAGGCCACAGTGGCGCCGAGGCGACCGGGCCCGAGCGCATGCTGGTAGCCGAACACCAGGTCCGCGCCTTCGGTGGTGGTGTCGAAGTCGTTGGTGAAATAGTTGACCGACGTGTAGTGCATCGGGTTGGGCAGATTGGCCGGCACCGCGAAGCTGGCCGAGGTGCTGAAGCGGTCGTTGACCGCGATCCGGTAGAGATCCAGCGATCCGTACAGCCCGATCGGCGCCTGCCAGGCCAGCCCCAGGCTCAGCGAATCGGATTCCTCGGGCTTCAGCGGCTTTGCGCCCAGCGCGACGGCGATCGGGTCCTGCGGCGACAGCCGGCCCGCATTGAAGACCTGCAGACTCACCGTATCCAGGCCCTGGGTGATCTGGGTGCTGTACAACTGCGCCGGCGTGGGCGCGCGGAAACCGTTGGACCAGGCGCCGCGCAGCGCCAGCCACGAGGTGAGTTCCATGCGCGCGGACAGCTTGCCGTTGAGGGTGCTGCCGAAGCTGGAGAAGTCTTCATAGCGCACCGCACCACCGACGCTCAGGCGCGCGGTCAGCGGCGCTTCCACGTCCACGTAGGCGGCGTAGCTGGTCTGGTCCCAGCTGCCCGATTGCTGGGGGCTGAAGCCGGGGGCGCCATTGGCGTTCGGCGCCAGCCCGTAGCGCGCACCGGCGCCGATGGCGTAGGAGGCGGGATCGCCTGCGCCGATGGAATAGGCTTCGTTGCGGCGCTCGGCGCCGAAGGCGATGTTCACCGGGTCCTGCAGCATCGCCAGCGGCAGCGCATAGACGAAGTCGGCGTTGAGGTTGACCTCGCGCTGCTGCAGGGAGCCAAGGTGGAAGGCGGTCGGGCTGCCCGGTCCCATCGAGGCGTTGATCGAATCGCCCAGCGAATAGGCGATCCGGTTCATGCCGTAGGCGGCGCTGACGTCCCAGCTGAAACGCTCGTTGAAGGCGCCCTTGAGGCCGCCCAGCGTCTGCGCGTCGCGGTAGTCGCTGCCGTAACGCGGGGTGAAACCGGCCGGATACACGCGGCGCAGGTCGAAACCGGGAAACGCCGGGGTGGTCTTGTAGATGGATGCGTTGGTATCGGGGTTGCGCCAGTTGAAGTCGGAAACGCCGCTGCCGTCGTTGAACAACGCATAGCCGTAGAGGTTGACGCTGTCGTCGAGCGCCACATCCAGGTTCATCCCCAGATGCGTGCTGTGCTGTTCCGGCTTGCCCCAGCGCTGCACCGGGTCGGGGACGGCAACGCCCGGGTGTGCGGCCTGGAACGCGATCGCGTCGGCGCGCTGCACGCCGCGGTCGGTGGGATCGGAGGCGCTGTGTTCGGCGAACGCCACCAGGCTGCCATCGCGGAGATCCCAGCCGCGTTTGAGCGAATAGGTGCGGGCGAGGCCATCGCCTGCGCTGTACCTGGAGATGTCCGCGCCCATCTCGGTGCCGATGCGATCGTCGAGGATGATGTTGATGACGCCAGCGATGGCGTCCGAGCCGTATTGTGCGGCGGCGCCGTCGCGCAGCACTTCGATGCGCTTGATCGCCGTGACCGGGATCTGCGCCAGGTCCGGCGCCTGCGCGCCGCGTGCGCCGAGCAGGGCCGACCGGTGGAAACGGTGGCCGTTGACCAGCACCAGGGTCTGGTCCGGCGAGAGCCCGCGCAATGTGGCCGGACGCACGAAGATCTGGCCGTCGGCCAGCGGCAGGCGCTGCACCACGAAGGACGGAACCAGCGCCGCCAGCACGGTGTTGAGGTCGGCGCTGCCGACCGCGCGGATCTCCTGCGCGTCGATCACGTCCACCGGCGCCAGCGTGCCGAACTGGGTACGGTTGGCGCCGCGGGTGCCGGTCACCACCACGCTGTCCAGGGTCGTGCTGGGGGTGTCGGCAGGTTCCGCCGGCATGGACGTCGCGGCGGCGGCTTTGCCGGCGCAAAGGGCCAGAATGGCGGTCGCCAGGTGGCGGTGAGTGAGGCGATTCAAAGGAACTCCGGACGAAAGAGGGGGCGATGGGAGCCGGGTCGGCGAGCGGCCGGGATGACGAAATCGGCATAGTCTGGCGGCCGATGACGACGTGCCATTGACGCGTGTGTTGCGTGCCGATGACGGTTCGTGCGACAGATCGTGCTGGCACCGCGGGCGCGGCAGCGCCGTGCGCGCCGGGGCGCGGTGGGGCGCTGCGGGTAGACTGCGGCCCATGACCGAGACCCACGACGCGCCCGTCTCCCCATGCCCCCAACCCGCCGCTATCGCGGTGGCACGCGGCATCCACGACGCATTCGAGGACTACCATGCGCGTTTCGCCGAGATCACCCGGCGCGCGCGGCGCCGCTTCGAGACGCGCGACTGGAACGCTGCGCGCAACGATGCGGTCGAACGCATCGCCCTGTACGACCAGTGCATCGGCGAGTGCATGCTGCGCCTGCGCGCGCTGCTGCTCGGCCAGGCCCACGACCGCACGCTGTGGGCGCAGGTTCGCGACAGCTTCGCCGCGCAACTGCATGGGTTGATCGACCAGGAGCTGTACAAGACCTTCTACAACACCCTGACCCGGCGCTTCTTCCGTACCCAGGGCGTGGATGCGCAGATCGAGTTCGTGGCGCTGGACATCGAGCCCACCGACGCCATCACCCACCCGGTGGCGCGGCACAACTACGTGGTGTCCGAGGCGCGGCCGGTGGACGCGTTCGTGCGCGTGCTCGGCGACTACCGGTTCGATGTGCCGTACGCGCACCGCACGCGCTGCGCGGCGGCCATCGCGGTGCGGCTGCAGGACGATCTGGCGCATTGGGGCGAGAACCCGGTGCGCGGCATCGAACTGCTGGAGACCGTGTTCTACCGCGAACGCCGCGCCTACCTGATCGGCCGCGTGTTCGGCGAGCACCGCTTCTCGCCGTGCGTGATCGCCCTGGTCAACGACGCGCAGGGCCTCCGCGCCGAAGCGGTGCTGACCAAGCGCAACGACGTGGCGCAGCTGTTCGGCATCTCGCGCAGCTATTTCCAGGCCGATCTGTCCACTGTCGGCGATGCGGTGGTGTTCCTGCGCAGCCTGCTGCCGCACAAGCCGATCGACGAGCTGTACACCATGCTCGGCCGCGCCAAGCAGGGCAAGACCGAACGCTTCCGCACCTTCTTCCGGCACTTCCAGGCGCATCCCAACGAACAACTGGTGCATGCCGAGGGCACGCCGGGCATGGTCATGGCGGTGTTCACCCTGCCCAGCTATCCGCTGGTGTTCAAGCTGATCCGCGACCGCTTCGCCTATCCGAAGACGATGAGCCGCGAAGAGGTCGAAGAGAAATACGCGCTGGTGTTCAACCTCGATCGCGTCGGCCGCCTGCTCGACGCGCAGCCGTACCGTTCGCTGCGCTTCCCGCGTGCGCGCTTCGCGCCGGCGCTGCTGCAGGAACTGATGGAGGGTTGCGCACGCAGCCTGCGCGAGGACGGCGACGACCTGATCGTCGAGTTGTGCTACGTGCAGCGGCGCCTGCGCCCGCTGAACCTGTACCTGCGCGAGCAGGGTGCCGAGGCCGCGCGCGAGGCCGCGCTGGACTACGCGCAGGCGATCAAGGACATGGCCCGCAACAACATCTTCCCCGGCGACATGCTGCTGAAGAACTTCGGCGTGTCGCGGCAGGGCCGCGCGGTGTTCTACGACTACGACGAGCTGTGCCTGGTCACCGACTGCAACTTCCGCGACTGGCCGCAGCCGCGCAACGAGGAAGAGGCGATGGCCGCCGAACCCTGGTTCCATGTCGCCCCGCGCGACGTGTTCCCGGAGCGCTTCGCGATGTTCATGGGCCTGCCCGCGGCCTCGCTGGAGGCGGTGCGCCATGCCCATGGCGAACTGTTCGATCCGCAGTGGTGGCGTGACCTGCAGACGCGGCTGCGCGAGGACGACTATCCGGACGCGCCGCCCTACCCGGACGCGCTGCGCCTGGCCTGAGTTGCCGCCCAGCCGCCAGTGCGCTGTAATCGGCGCCTCATCTCAAGCAAGGAATGCACGATGCACCGCCGATCCCTCCGTTCGTGGTGGCGCTGGAGCGCCATGGTCTCGCTGCTGCTGGCGTTCGCCGCCGTCGCCGTCGCCGCCGACGGGGTCGGGCCCGGCGCGGTACGCAAGCAGATCGAAAGCAGCATGCTGGTGAGCGGCACGATCGACATCGAGCCCAGCGGCAAGGTGTCGGCGCTGGCGTTGGACCAGCAGGAGCGCCTGCCCAAGGGCGTGGTCGGCTTCGTCCGCAACAGCGTGATGCAGTGGAAGTTCGAGCCGGGGATGCGCGACGGCAAGCCGGTGCCGGCGCGCACGCCGATGACCCTGCGTTTGGTCGCCAAGCGGCTGGAGGGCGGAGACGACTACCAAGTCGAGATCCGCGGCGCCGATTTCACTCGCTACGATTCCAACGATCGCAGCGTGGTGACCGGAATTCAGATGAAGCCGCCGGCCTATCCGGAAGCGGCCTTCAGCGTCGGCGCCGCGGGCGATGCCTACCTGGTGCTCAAGGTGGGCCGGGATGGCCGCGTCGTCGATGCCGCGGTGGAGCAGGTCAATCTGCGCGTGGTGGCGTCCGAGCAGCAAATGCAGCGACTGCGCGATGTGCTGGGCAAGAGCGCGCTGGGCGCGGCCCATAAATGGACCTTCCGGCCGCCGAGCGAAGGCAAGGACGTGGATGCGCCCTATTGGACCGTGCGCGTGCCGGTCAACTACGCGCTGAGCGATACTCGCCGCGACGCGTCGTCGTCCTACGGCCGCTGGACGAGCTACGTGCCCGGCCCGCGCCAGCGTGCGCCGTGGATCACCAGCCAGGATGCGGCCGGCTTCTCGCCGGACCTGCTGCCGGCCGGCGGCGTGTACATGGCCGACGGCACCGGCCCGCGCCTGCTGACGCCGCTGCAGCCGCTGCAGGGCGGCTGAGCGGCGGCCAGGTGCGCCTGGAAGCAGGCACGGCCAAGCTGGCCGCGTCGGCAACGACCGGCCGACGCTAGCGCGCCGCGCGGCGATCGCCGTCGCGGCGACGGGTCGACACGACCAGCACCGCCAGCAACAGCCCGGCCAGCAGCAGCGACGCGCCGACCGTGCCCAGATCCAGACCGCCCTTGCCGGCCGGCTTGCTCAGCAAGTCGCCGAGGGTGGCGCCGAACGGACGGGTCAGCACGAACGCCGCCCAGAACAACGCCGTGCGCGAGACGCGGGTGAACGCATAGGCGAGGGCGATCGCCGCCAACAGCGCGGCGATCAGCGATGCGCCGCCGGCGAAGCCCAGCCCCGAGCTGTCGGCCAGGTAGTCGCCCAGCGCGGTGCCCAGCGTGTTGGAGACCAGGATCGCCAGCCAGTAGAAGACCTCGGCGCGGCCGCTGCCGATCCGCTCGACCGACAGGCTGCGTTCGCACAGCCACCAGCTCGCCAGTACCGCGACCAGCAGGCTGACCAGCAGCAGCGCGCCCTGCGCGTAGCCCAGGCCCAGGCTGCGGTCCATGTAATCCGACAGCGTGGTGCCGGCGGTGCTGGTGGTCAGGATCACCCACCAGTACCGCCACGGCTGGAACCGGCGTGCGCGCAGCTGCGCCCACAGCGAGACCAGGAACACCGCCAGCAGCAGCACGCTGCTAAGCGCATAGCCGATGTCCAGGGTCATCGACAGCAGGTCGCCGCCGGTCTCGCCCAGGGTGGTGGCGCAACTCTTCATCACCCAGAAGCCGAGGGTGACCGGGGCGACCTTGCTGACGGCGCTATTGGCAGTGGTGGGCATGGCGGCGGACGCGGCGGGGCGAATGACGCCCATCTCACCCGCGCCCACGTCGAAAGACCGTCGGACCCCGCGCCCGTCAGGCGCGGGGCGGCGCAGTGCCGGCGCCACAAACGCGAACGCCCCGCCGAAGCGGGGCGTTGCGGTCGAACCGGCGCCTGGACTCAGCGCTTCATCGAACCGAAGAACTCGTCGTTGGACTTGGTGTTCTTCATCTTGTCCAGCAGGAACTCCATCGCCGCGATCTCGTCCATCGGATGCAGCAGCTTGCGCAGGATCCAGATCTTCTGCAGCAGTTCCGGCTCGATCAGCAGGTCCTCGCGGCGGGTGCCGGAACGGTTGATGTCGATGGCCGGGTACACGCGCTTCTCGGCGATACGGCGGTTCAGGTGCACTTCGCTGTTGCCGGTGCCCTTGAACTCTTCGTAGATCACCTCGTCCATCTTGCTGCCGGTTTCCACCAGCGCGGTGGCGATGATGGTCAGCGAGCCGCCTTCCTCGACGTTGCGCGCCGCGCCGAAGAAGCGCTTCGGGCGGTGCAGGGCGTTGGCGTCGACGCCGCCGCTGAGCACCTTGCCGGAGGACGGCACCACGTTGTTGTAGGCGCGGGCCAGGCGGGTGATCGAGTCGAGCAGGATCACCACGTCCTTCTTGTGTTCGACCAGGCGCTTGGCACGCTCGATCACCATTTCGGCGACCTGCACGTGGCGCGCGGCCGGCTCGTCGAAGGTCGAGGAGATGACCTCGCCGCGCACGGTGCGCTGCATTTCGGTCACTTCTTCCGGGCGCTCGTCGATCAGCAGCACGATCAGGTGCACGTCCGGATGGTTGGTGGTGATCGCCGTGGCCACCTGCTGCATCAGCATGGTCTTGCCGGCCTTGGGCGGGGAAACGATCAGCGCACGCTGGCCCTTGCCCTGCGGCGCCATCAGGTCGAGGATGCGGCCGGAGATGTCTTCCGAGGAGCCGTTGCCGCGCTCCAGGGTGAAGCGCTTGCGCGGGAACAGCGCGGTCAGGTTCTCGAACAGGACCTTGTTCTTGCTCGCTTCCAGCGGCTCGCCGTTGATGGTGTCGACGATCGACAGCGCGAAGTAGCGCTCGCCGTCCTTCGGGAAGCGGATGCGGCCGGACAGGTGGTCGCCGGTGCGCAGGTTGAAGCGGCGGATCTGGCTGGGCGAGATGTAGGTATCGTCCGGACCGGCCAGGTAGCTGGCCTCGGCCGCGCGCAGGAAGCCGAAACCGTCCGGCAGGATTTCCAGCACGCCATCGGCGGCGACGCCTTCGCCGTGGCGGGTCAGCACCTTCAGCAGGGCGAAGATCACGTCCTGCTTGCGCGCGCGGGCCACGCCGTCCTGGATGTTGAGCTGCTCGGCGATGTCCAGCAGCTTCTGCGCCGGCATCTTCTTCAGGTCGCTCAGCGAGTAGATCGGGAAGCCTTCCGGCACGTTGGCGTGCGGGCGCGGCACGAACGGCTCGTTGGCGCCGTTGTCGCTGGGCAGGCCGTTGTCCTGGAAGCGGTCGCCGCCGCGCTGGTTGCGGTCGCGGTCGCGGCGATTGCGGAAGCGATCGCGGCGGTTGCCCTGCTGGTTGTTCTGGTTGTTCTGGTTCTGATTCTGGTTGTTGAAGCGGTTGCCGCCGCCGTCGCGCGGCTCACGGCCTTCGCGCGGTTCGCCGCCTTCGGACGCCTGGCCGCCGCCCTGATGGGCCGGCGCGTCGCCGCCGCCGTGGCTCTGGCCGCCGCTCGCGGCCGGGGCCGACTCCGGCGCTGCGGGACGCGGTGCTTCGGCCTGGACGGGCGCGGGGTTCAGCGGCAAGTTCGGCTGCGCCGGCGCGCCGTGCTCGGCGGCGCCTTCCGCGCCGCTTGCGGCCTTGCTGACGCGCGGCTTGCGCACGCGCTTCTCGGCGGGGGCGTCGGCGCTCCCGGGTTCGGACATGGTGTGATCGGACAAGTGGTGTTCCTCGCTAAGAGTGCGAGCGCCCAGCGTGGGGGCATACGGGGTTGGGAGGAGGTCTGGGAGAGAATCTTCCAGAGGGGGTGCGGTGTGCGAATGCCACCGGATGCATCGACACTATCACCGCCACGCAAGCACGGCAAGCAGGCGTTTGTGGGCGATTCAGCCGCCGGCGATGAACGCCGACGGGACTGCCGCGGCGCCGCTCCGGTTGCGGAGCGGTGCCGGCAGCGGGCGTCAGGCGGCGCTGCTGCCCAGGGTCTTGTCGATCATCTGGGTCAGCTGGCCCTTGCCGACGGCGCCGATCTGGGTGGCCTGGATCTGGCCGTTCTTGAACAGCAGCAGCATCGGGATCGAGCGCACGTGGTACTTGATCGCGGTGGCGCGGTTCTCGTCCACGTTGACCTTGGCGACCTTGAGACGGCCGTCGTAGGCGTCGGCGAGGTCGTCCAGCACCGGCGCGATCATCTTGCACGGGCCGCACCACTCGGCCCAGAAGTCCACCAGGACCGGCTCGTCGGACTGCAGCACCGTGGCATCGAAATCGGCGTCGCCGACGTAAAGGACCTTGTCGCTCACTTGGGGTATCTCCTGGGCCAATGCGACTGGCCGGACCGGGTGGCCGCCGCATTGCGGTAAACTGGGGCATTGCGCGGCGAACTCAAGGGATTCCCCCTGTCGCGCGACCCGGCATGGAAGACGCCAGTGTGCGACGCTGCCGGGACCGATGCAAGCCGCGACCTTACGCTTCGGGCGGGGTGGCCTCACGAAGATGGAATGATGAGCGACAAACCGCTGACCGATGTGACTTTTTCCGCGTTCGAACTGCAGCCCGCGCTGCTCGCAGGCCTCGAAAGCGCCGGCTTCACCCGCTGTACCCCGATCCAGGCGCTGACCCTGCCGGTGGCCCTTCCCGGCCGCGACGTGGCCGGCCAGGCCCAGACCGGCACCGGCAAGACCCTGGCGTTCCTGGTGGCGGTGATGAACCGCCTGCTCAGCCGCCCGGCGCTGGCCGACCGCAAACCGGAGGATCCGCGCGCGCTGATCCTGGCCCCGACCCGCGAACTGGCCATCCAGATCCACAAGGATGCGGTGAAGTTCGGCTCCGAGCTGGGCCTGCGCTTCGCCCTGGTCTACGGCGGCGTGGACTACGACAAGCAGCGCGAACTGCTGCAGCAGGGCGTGGACGTGATCATCGCCACCCCCGGCCGCTTGATCGACTACGTCAAGCAGCACAAGGTGGTGTCGCTGCACGCCTGCGAGATCTGCGTGCTCGACGAAGCCGACCGCATGTTCGACCTGGGCTTCATCAAGGACATCCGCTTCCTGCTGCGGCGCATGCCCGAGCGCGGCACCCGGCAGACCCTGCTGTTCTCGGCCACCCTCAGCCACCGCGTGCTGGAGCTGGCCTACGAACACATGAACGAGCCGGAAAAGCTCGTGGTCGAGACCGAGAGCATCACCGCCGCGCGGGTGCGCCAGCGCATCTACTTCCCCTCCGACGAGGAGAAGCTGACCCTGCTGCTGGGCTTGCTGTCGCGCAGCGAGGGTGCGCGCACCATGGTGTTCGTCAACACCAAGGCGTTCGTCGAGCGGGTGGCGCGTTCGCTGGAGCGCAACGGCTACCGGGTCGGCGTGCTGTCCGGCGACGTGCCGCAGAAGAAGCGCGAGACCCTGCTCAACCGCTTCCAGAAGGGCCAGTTGGAGATCCTGGTGGCCACCGACGTGGCCGCGCGCGGCCTGCACATCGACGGGGTCAAGTATGTCTACAACTACGACCTGCCGTTCGACGCCGAGGACTACGTGCACCGCATCGGCCGCACCGCGCGGCTGGGCGAGGAGGGCGACGCGATCAGCTTCGCCTGCGAGCGCTACGCGATGAGCCTGCCGGACATCGAGGCCTACATCGAGCAGAAGATCCCGGTCGAGCCGGTCACCGCCGAACTGCTGGTGGCGCTGCCGCGCACCCCGCGTGCGGTGGTGGAGGGCGAGGCCGCCGAGGCCGATGACGACGACCAGAGCATCGGCGAGATCTTCCGCGAGGCCCGCGCCCAGCGCGAGGCCGACGAACAGCGTCGTGGCGGCGGTCGCGGCAAGCCCGGCGGCAGCCGCGGCGGCCCGGGCGGCCGTGGCGAGTCCTCGCGCAGCGCCGACGGCAAGCCGCGGCGTCCGCGCACGCCGCGTCCGGCCGACGCCGGCACCGCCGCCGCGGACGGCAGCGCGCCGGCCGCTGCCGCGCCGGCGCCCGCTCCCAAGCCGCCGCGTGCTGCGCCGGCCGAGGGTGCTGCGCCGGCGGTCGAAGGCGAGCGTGCGCCGCGCAAGCGCCGCCGCCGTCGCGGCGGACGTCCGCTGGAAGGCGCCGAGGGCGCACCGGCCGGCAACGGCAGCGCCACGCCGGCGCCCGCCGCCCCGGCCAAGCCGGTGCAGGTCGTGGCCACCCCGGTCAAGGCCGCGCGCCAGGCCGATCGCAGTGCGGCGGCGAAGAACGATTCGTTCCTGACCCGCCTGGGCCGCAAGCTGCGCTCGCTGGTCTCCAGCTCCTGATCCGGACCGGCCGTCCGCCGCGTGCGACGCGCGCGGTGGACGAACACCCGGGCCGCTCCGGCATAATCGCCGGATGAGCGTTCTGCGGTTCGACAATGTCAGCAAACAGTACGCCGGCGGCCACGCGGCGCTGGTGGACGTCAGCTTCGAGGTCGAGGAGGGCG
The DNA here is from genome assembly GCF_014199795.1 of Xanthomonas sp. 3498. NCBI lineage: Bacteria > Pseudomonadati > Pseudomonadota > Gammaproteobacteria > Lysobacterales > Lysobacteraceae > Xanthomonas > Xanthomonas sp. 3498. Next base: position 1,031,881 of record NZ_JACHOH010000001.1, on the reverse strand, counting down.
AGATGCTGTTCGTCACCGGCCATTCCGGTGCGGGCAAGAGCACCCTGCTCAAGCTGATCCACCTGAGCGAGCGGCCCTCGCGCGGCGCCGTCCTGTTCGGCGAGCGCAACCTGCTGAAGGTGCGCGGCCGCCGCGTGCCGCTGCACCGGCGCGAGGTCGGCGTGGTCTACCAGGACCACCGCCTGCTCACCGACCGCAGCATCGCCGAGAACGTGGCGCTGCCGCTGATCCTGCGCGGCACCCGCCGTGCCGAGATCGGCAAGCGCGTGCGCTCGGTGCTCGAGCGCATGGGCCTGGGCCACCGCGAGAAGGCGCTGCCGTCGCAGCTGTCGGCCGGCGAGCAGCAGCGCGTCGGCATTGCCCGGGCGATGGTCGGCGAACCGCGGCTGCTGGTCGCCGACGAGCCCACCGGCAACCTCGACCCGACCCTGGCCGCGGAAATCATGCAACTGTTCGCCGAACTGCCGGCGCGCGGCACCAGCGTGCTGGTGGTCAGCCACGACCTGGCGCTGCTCAAGCAGATGCGCAAGCGCGTGCTGATCCTGGACCACGGCCGCCTGATCGACGACATCTCCCCGCAGGACCTGGCCGAATGAGCGCACGCAACGCCGGCGCCGCGGCGCCCTCGCGGCTGGGTGTGTGGTGGGACCACCACCTGCACAGCATCGTCTACAGCCTTGGCCGCGCCATGCGCAAGCCGTGGGCGACGCTGCTGACCATGGCGGTGATGGCGCTGGCGCTGACCCTGCCGCTGGGCCTGTCGATCGCCCTGGACAACCTCAAGCAGTTCGCCGGCAGCGTGCAGCAGTCGCGCGACATCAACGTGTTCCTGAAGACCGACGTCGACGCCGCCGCGGCGCAGACGCTGGCGCAGACCTTGCGCGGCCGCGCCGACGTGGCGGCGGTAACGCTGCGCACGCCCGCCGAGGGCATGGCCGAGCTGCGCGACAGCGCTGGCCTCGGCGAGGCGCTGGACGCGCTGCAGGACAATCCGCTGCCGACGCTGCTGATCGTCACCCCGGCCGCGGCCGACGACACGCCGCTGGCGACCGCGCTGACCGCGCTACCGCAGGCCGACCTGGTCCAGCACGACGCCCTGTGGCGCAAGCGCCTGGACGGCTGGCTGCATTTCGGCGAACGCCTGGTGCAGGTGCTGTCGCTGCTGCTCGGCGCCGGTGCGGTGCTGGTGGTCGGCAACACCGTGCGCCTGGACATCCAGTCGCGGCGCGAGGAGATCGGCGTGCTGCAGCTGCTCGGCGCCAGCGACGGCTTCATCCGCCGCCCGTTCCTGTACCTGGGCGCCTGGTACGGGTTCGGCGCCGGGGTGCTGGCGCTGGGCCTGCTCGCCGCCTCGGGGATGGCGCTGGGCCAGCCGCTGGCGGCGCTGGCCGACAGCTACGGCAGCCATTTCGTGCTGCATGGGCTGGACGCGCTGCATGCCGGCTTCGTCCTGCTCGGCACCCTGCTGCTGGGCTGGCTCGGCGCCTGGCTGGTGACCGGCCACTTCCTGCGCCAGACGCGGCCCACCGACACCTGAGGCGCACATGGCCGGGCACGAGCTCAAGCATCTGATCAGCGCCGCCCCCCGGGTGATGGTGGTCGATGGCTCCAAGCTGGTGCGCAAGCTGATCGCCGACGTGCTGCACCGCGAACTGCCCGACGTGACCGTGGTCGGCTGCGCCAGCATCGCCGAGGCGCGCGCCGCGCTGGAGGCCGGCCCGGTCGATCTGGTCACCACCTCGCTGGGGCTGCCCGACGGCGACGGCCTGACCCTGGCGCGCAGCGTGCGCGAAGCCGCCGGGCAGGCCTACGTGCCGGTGATCGTGGTCTCCGGCGACGCCCAGCAGCACCTGGTCGAACGCCGCTTCACCGAGTACGTCACCGACTACTTCGACAAGGCGCTCGGCCACGAGGCGCTGGCCACCTTCATCCGCGGCTACGTGCAGCCGCAGCCGGTGGCCGGCGCCACCGTCCTCTACGTCGAGGACAGCCGGGTGGTGGCCGAGGCGACCAAGCGCATGCTCGAACGCCAGCACCTGCACGTGGTGCACGTGCTCAGCGCCGAGGACGCGTTCGCCCTGCTCACCGCCGAGTCGCTGGGCCGCACCACCCGCCGCATCGACCTGGTGCTGACCGACGTCACCCTCAAGGGCGAGCTCAACGGCCGCGACGTGGTCCAGCGCATCCGCGTCGACTTCGCCTACGGCAAGCGGCGCATGCCGGTGCTGGTGATGACCGGCGACAGCAATCCGCACACCCAGTCCGAGCTGCTGCGCGCCGGCGCCAACGACCTGGTGCAGAAACCGATCGAAGAGCGCCTGCTGGTCACCAAGGTGCTGTTCCAGTTGCGCCTGGCGCGGCTCGACGAGATCGCCGTGACCTTCTGACCGATGTGATGTCCCGAGCCTGGAAGCGATGAGCAACAACGAAGACGAAAGCCGGATCCAGCTGGAACCGTCCTGGAAGGCGCAGGTCGGCGACTGGCTGCTGCGCCCGGAGATGCGCGAACTGGCCGCGTTCCTGCGCCAGCGCAAGGCCGCCGGCGCGCGGGTGTTCCCGCCGGGGCGGCAGATCTTCGCCGCCTTCGATGCGACCCCGTTCGAGCGGGTGGAAGTGGTGATCCTCGGCCAGGACCCGTACCACGGCTACGGCCAGGCGCACGGGCTGTGCTTCTCGGTGCTGCCGGGGGTGCCGGTGCCGCCGTCGCTGCTGAACATCTACAAGGAGATCGAGGACGACCTCGGCATCCGCCGGCCCGACCACGGCTGTCTGCTGCCGTGGGCGCAGCGCGGCGTACTGCTGCTCAACGCGGTGCTGACGGTGGAGGAAGGCCGTGCCGGCGCGCACCAGGGCAAGGGCTGGGAGGGCTTCACCGACCACGTCGTGGAAACCCTCAACCGCGAGCGCGAGGGCCTGGTGTTCCTGCTCTGGGGCAGCTACGCCCAGGCCAAGGGCAAGGTCATCGACACCCGCCGCCACCGTGTGCTCAAGGCCCCGCACCCCTCGCCGCTGTCGGCGCACCGCGGCTTCCTCGGCTGCAAGCATTTCTCCGCTGCCAACGAGTACCTGCGGCGGCGCGGCGCGACCCCGATCGACTGGAGCCTGCCGCCGCGCGCGGAGCTGGAGGCGGCGCTGCGCGGCGCCTGAACCCCGGTTGGACGGCACGCCGCTGTCGCCTGGCGTGGACGCCATTTTCGCGAACCGGCTGCTACTTTGGCGGTCAGAGAACGGGATGACGATGCGTCCCGATTGTTTCAACGGCTTGTGATGCAGTGTCATTCCTGATTCATATGTTGCATAAACAGAACACAGGAACTTTTTACTGTACCCAGCAGTCCAATTAGTAGACTGCTAAGATGAGCCCTATGAGCCAGACTCTTACTTCCAACGCATTGGTTGCCAACAACCTCCCGATCCCCAGTCCGCTCGGTTCGCTGGATGCCTATATCGGCGCCGTGCACCAGATCCCGGTGCTGACGTCCGACGAGGAACACGCACTGGCGGTGCGCTATCGCGACCAGGAAGACCTGGACGCGGCCCGCGAACTGGTCCATTCCCATCTGCGCTTCGTGGTGCACGTGGCCCGTGGCTACAACGGCTACGGCCTGCCGCTGGGCGACCTGATCCAGGAAGGCAACATCGGCCTGATGAAGGCGGTCAAGCGTTTCGACCCGGAGATGGGCGTGCGCCTGGTCAGCTTCGCGGTGCACTGGATCCGTGCCGAGATGCACGAGTACATCCTGAAGAACTGGCGCATCGTCAAGGTCGCCACGACCAAGGCGCAGCGCAAGCTGTTCTTCAACCTGCGCAAGTCCAAGACCCGCCTGGGCTGGATGAACGCGGCCGAGGTCACCGCCGTGGCCAAGGACCTCAACGTGTCCGAGCGCGAGGTGATGGAGATGGAATCGCGCCTGTCCGGTCGCGATATCGGTTTCGATGCGCCGTCCGACGAGGACGACGATCACGCGCCGCCGTCGCCGGCCGCGTATCTGATGGCCAACGAGGAAGATCCCTCGCAGGCCTACGAACGCGCCGACAGCGAGGACAACCAGCTGCAGTTGCTGCGCGAAGGCCTGGCGGAACTGGATGCGCGCTCGCGCGACATCATCAAGCGCCGCTGGCTGGATGCCGACAGCAAGATCACCCTGCAGGAGCTGGCCGACGAGTACGGCGTGTCGGCCGAGCGCATCCGCCAGATCGAGGCGAATGCGCTGAAGAAGATGAAGGCGCTGTTCGTCGCCTGAGTCGCCTGCGGCGGTCAGTAGCAACGCACGAAAGGCCCGGCACTGCCGGGCCTTTTCTTTTGTCTCTGGGCGGCACCGTGGAGCGGCGACTGCCGAGTGCGCAAGCGCAACCGCGCGCGCGTGACGCTGGGCTAGGACTCCGGCGGACGCGCCACCGGTAGGTGCCAGCCGTAGCGGATCGCCATGAAGCGCAGGCCGAAGCACAGCACCGCGCCCACCGCCAGGCCCCAGGGCTGCGGCAGGTGCAGCACCTGCGCGGCGGCGACCACGCCGCCGCCGAGCAGCGCCGCCACCGCGTACAGCTCGGCCTGCAGCACCACCGGCGTGCGCGCCACCAGGAGGTCGCGGACGATGCCGCCGCCGATGCCGCTGAGCATGCCCAGCAGCGGCGCGCTGAGCGGGCCCAGGCCGAACGCCAGCGCCTTGCTGGTGCCGTACACCGCGAACAGCGCCAGGCCCATCGCGTCGAAGATCTGCACCGGATTGCGCAGGCGCTCGACCGTGTGGTGACGGTAGAAGGCCAGCAACCCGGCCAGGCAGGCGACGCCGAGGTAGCGCACGTCGGCCAGCGCTGCCGGCGGGGTGGCGCCGATCAGCACGTCGCGGGCGATGCCGCCGGAGACCGCCGCCGCGCACGACAGCACCAGCACGCCGAACAGGTCCAGGCGATGGCGCACGCCGACGGTGGCGCCGCTGATCGCGAACACGAAGGTGCCCAGCAGGTCGAGCAGGAACAGGAAGGTCGCCAAGACGGGCACTGCGCCGCAGCAAAAAGGCCGGCTAGGATCGCAGCCCGACCGTGCAGTGTCACCTGTCCGCGGGCGGCGCGGCCTGCGCCTGCGTTTCCTCCGCTGCCGGCGGATCGCCGAGGATGATCCGCGCGGCGCGCTGGTAGCTCCAATAGGCCCAGGCCCAGTTGAGCAGCACCACCACGCGGTTGCGGAAGCCGATCAGGAAGAACACGTGCGCGGCCAGCCAGAACCACCAGGCCAGCACGCCGGAGAGCTGCAGCCGGCCCAGGTGCACGATCGCGGCCATGCGCCCGATGGTGGCCAGGTTGCCGTAGTCGGCATAGCGGAACGGCACGCTGGCGGTGTCGCCGCGCAGCCGTCGGCGCAGGGTGTCGGCGACGTGGCGGCCCATCTGCTTGGCCGCCGGTGCCACGCCGGGAACCGGACGGCCGTCGGCCTGCTGCACCGCGGCCAGGTCGCCGGCGACGAACAGCTCCGGATGGCCGGGCACGCTCAGGTCCGGCTGCACCTGCACGCGGCCGCTGCGATCCAGCGGCGTCTGCAGCGTCTTCGCCAGCGGCGAAGCGGCCACGCCGGCGGCCCAGACCACGGTGCGCGCCGGCACGAAGGTGCTGCCGAGACGATAGCCATGGGCGTCGATCTCGGCGACCGGCACCCCGGTCAGCACTTCCACGCCGAGCTTTTCCAACTGCTTCTGCGCCTTGGCAGATAGGTGTTCGGGGAACGAGGACAGCACCCGCGGCCCGGCCTCGATCAGCCGCACCCGCGCTTCGGCCGGGTCGATGCGGCGGAACTCGTGCTTCAGCGTGTGCCGGGCGATCTCGGCCAGGGTGCCGGCCAGCTCGACGCCGGTGGGGCCGCCGCCGACGATGGCGAAGCTGAGCCAGGCCGCGCGCGCGGCGGGGTCGGTTTCCGCTTCGGCACGCTCGAACGCCAGCAGCAGGTGCCGGCGCAGCTGCAGCGCGTCGTCCAGGGTCTTCAGGCCCGGCGCATGCGCCGCCCAGTCGTCGTGGCCGAAATAGGCGTGGGTGGCGCCGGTGGCGACCAGCACGTAGTCGTAGTCCAGCGCCTGGCCGTCGGCCAGGCGCACCTGCCGCGCCAGCTTGTCGATGTGGACGACTTCGCCCAGTCGTACTTCGACATTGTCCTGGTGGCGCAGGATCTGCCGCAGCGGCGCGGCGATGTCCGGCGCCGACAGGCCGGCGGTGGCGACCTGGTACAACAGCGGCTGGAACAGGTGATGGTTGCGGCGGTCGATCAGGGTGATGCGCAGCGGCGTCTTGGCCAGGGCGCGGGTGGCCCACAAGCCGGCGAAGCCACCGCCGACCACGATCAGGTGCGGCACGCGTGTGTCGTCCATGCAGGACTCCAGGAGGGGGAGGGGAGCGGAGGTGTCCGATGTCGGCGTGGCGGTCGTAAGCGCGCGTGGCGCACCGATCCGCGGAAACGCGCGCGGCCAGTGGGGCGCTGCGCGATCGTCGAGGGCCGGACCTGCATGCTCGTATAGTAGCGCGATGCAAAGCGCGGTCAGCGACACGGAGGACGCACGGTCATGTCAGCGACAGTGAAATCGCGTGTGTCGGTGTCGCCGCAGGCGCCGTTGCCGTCGCGCTGGCGCAGCCTGTTGTTCTGGGCCAAGACCCGCGCGCTGCAAGGACGCCGCGCGCTGCGCGATCTGCGCGACGGACCACGCAAGCATCGCCGCGATGGTGGCCTGGCGATCGCCGATGGCACCTCCGCCGAATCGGTCACTGCGCTGTGGCCCGCCAGCGAGGAAACCGCGCCGCAACTGGTGGCCGGCAAGATCCACAACCTGCGGCTGGCCGCGCGTGCGCTGCATGGCGTGGAGGTGCCGGCCGGTGCGACCTTCAGCTTCTGGCGCCAGCTCGGCCGCGCCACCCGCCGCCGCGGCTTCGTCGCCGGCCGCGAACTGCGCGAGGGCTGCCTGGTGCCGTCGATCGGCGGCGGCCTGTGCCAGTTGTCCAATGCGATCTACGACGCGGCGCTGCGGCAGGGCCTGGAGATCGTCGAGCGGCACCGCCACACCCAGGTGATTGCCGGATCCTTGGCCGAGCGCGACCGTGACGCGGTGGTGTTCTGGAACTACGTGGACCTGCGCCTGCGCGCCGCCGCGCCGTGGCGGCTGGAGGTATGGCTGGACGGCGAGGCGTTGCACGTGCGCATCCGCGGCGGTGCCGCGATGCCGGCAGCGTTGCCGTTGCCGCCGCTGCAGCGACGTACCGCGCCGGCCGGCATCGACGCCGCCAACGACTGCACCCGCTGCGGCCGCAGCGCCTGCCATCGCCACTCGCCGGCGGTCCCCGACGGCCTGCACCGCACCTGGCTGGTCGACGAAGACTGGCCGGAGTTCGCCGAGGACCGCCGACGCCGGCAGCAGCCCGGCGACCGTGTGCTGGCGCTGCCGCGCACCAGCGTCGCGACCTTGCACGCGGCGCTGGTGCGTCGCTGGTGGCTGTGGCGCGGCATGCCGTTGCCGCAGGCGCGCCTGCGTGCGCAGCGCATCCGTCTGCAGGCGCTGCGGCGCCGGTTGGGAGCGCGCGACGTCGATCTGGTGGTCCCGCAGAGTCTGTTGCCGGAGCTGTGGCTGGCCGGCGAGTTGCAGGGGCGGCGCTGGGACGTGTGCATGACCGCCTTGCCGATGCACCTGCTGCAGGCGCGCCTGGACGTGGCCGCGCAGCGGCATCCGCACAGTCCCACCCTGCGCGATTTCCGCGCCGATCCGGCGCTGGTCGAGGCCGAGCGTGCGGCACTGGCACAGGCGCGGCACTGGATCACGCCGCACCGCGCACTGCTGGCGCTGGCCGGTAGCCGCGGTCTCGCGCTGGAATGGCGACGGCCGGCGCTAACGGCGGCCGCGGCGGAGCACGCGGCCGTCAACGCGGACACCGTACCGCGGGTGCTGCTGGCGGCCTCGGCGCTGGCGCGCAAGGGCGCCTACGAACTGCGCGAGGCGGTGCGTGGCCTGCCGGTGCTGTTGCTGCTGCCGCCCGGCGCGCAGGAGACGCCGGATTTCTGGAACGGCATTACGGTGCAGCGGGTTGCTTCGATGGCCGAGGGCGTACGCGCGGCCACGCTGGTGTTGCTGCCGGCCTGGATCGAACAGCAGCCGCGCGGCCTGTTGCTGGCCATGGCGCTGGGCAAGCCGGTGATCGCCACCGCCGCCTGCGGCCTTTCCGCAGACGACGGCGCGTGGCGTTGCGTGGAAGCAGGCGACAGCGCCGCGCTGCGTGCGCAGGTGGTCGACGCCTTGGGCCTGGCGGGTTGAGCGAAACCCGAGGGCGTTGCGGGCGCCTGCAGGCCAGGGTCTGCCATGCACGACGGTCACATCAATTGCTCGGCGACGCGTCGTTGCTCTAGCGGTGTCTTGCAGGACGCGTCGCCGCCTCAGTACAGATCCTGCGGATCCACATCCAGCGACCAGCGCACGCGCCGTGCCTGCGGCAGTGCGTGGATCGCCGGCACCGCCGCGTCCAGCAATGCGTGCAGCGCGCGCCGCGTGCTCGCCGAGAGCAGCAACTGGGTGCGCTGGAAACCGGCGCGGCGCGGCATCGGCGCCGGCATCGGGCCGAAGCGCTGCACCTCGTCCTGCACCGGCAGCAGCGCGCGCACCGCGGCGAGGAAGGCGTTGGCGTGTTCGACCTGCTTGGCCTCGGCGCGCAGCAGCGCCAGGTGCGCGAATGGCGGGAAACCCGCGGCCTCGCGTTGCTCCAGCTCCGCGGCGGCGAAGGCGTGGTAGCCGCCGTGCACCAGGGTCTGCAGCAACGGATGCGCGGGGTGGTGGGTCTGCAGCCAGACCTCGCCCGGGCGCGCGGCGCGGCCGGCGCGGCCGGCGACCTGGATCAACTGCTGCGCCAGCTTCTCGCTGGCGCGGAAATCGGCCGAGAACAGGCCTTCGTCGATGCCCACCACCACCACCCGGCTCAGCTGCGGCAGGTCGTGGCCCTTGGCCAGGATCTGCGTGCCGACCAGGATGCCGGGGGCGCTGCCGAGCGTGGCCAGCTGCGTCTCCAGCGCATCGCGGCGCTGGGTGGTGCCGCGGTCGATGCGCAGCACCGGGACGTCCGGGAACGCCTGCACCAGGCGCTCTTCGAGGCGTTCGGTGCCGATGCCCTGCGGCTGCAGGGCCAGGCTGCCGCAGTCCGGGCAGGCCAGCGGCGCTGGCTGGCGCGCGCCGCAGTGGTGGCATTGCAGGCGCCGGCCGCCGGCGTGCACGGTCATCGGCGTGGCGTGCAGCGGGGTGCTGCAGCGCTGGCACGGTGCGGTCCAGCCGCAGTCGTGGCACAGCAGCACCGGCGCATAGCCGCGGCGGTTCTTGAACACCAGCACCTGGCCGCCCTCGGCCAGTGCCGTGCCGATCCCGGCCAGCACCTCCGGCGACAGCCCGTCCTGCAGCGGGCGCTTGCGCACGTCGAGCACGCGCACCGTCGGCGGTTTGGCGTCGCCGGCGCGGCGGGTCAGGCGCAGGTGCGCGTAGCGGCCGCCGGCGGCGTTGTGCAGGCTCTCCAGCGACGGCGTGGCGCTGCCCAGCAGCACCGGCACGTCCAGCGCCTTGCCGCGGACCAGGGCGAAATCGCGGGCGTGGTAGCGGATGCCGTCCTGCTGCTTGTAGCTGCCGTCGTGTTCCTCGTCGACCACGATCAGCCCGGCCTGCGGCAGCGGCACGAACACCGCCGAGCGGGTGCCGACCACCACCTGCGCCTCGCCGCGCCACGCGGCGGCCCAGACGCGGGCGCGTTCGTTGTCGTTGAGGCCGGAATGCAGCGCATGCACCGGCACCCCCAGGCGGGCGCGGAAGCGGGCCAGGGTCTGCGGGGTCAGGCCGATCTCCGGCACCAGCACCAGCGCCTGGCGGCCGCGCGCCAGGCAGGCGGCGATGGCCTGCAGGTAGACCTCAGTCTTGCCGCTGCCGGTGACGCCGTCGAGCAGGAACGGGGCGAACCCGGCGGCGGCGACCACCGCGTCGATGGCGTCCTGCTGTTCGGCGTTGGGCACCGGCCCGGGCTGCGGTTGCGGCGCCGCCATGCTGGCCGGCACGGCGATGCGTTCGGCGTGGCCGCGCCTGGCCAGCGCCCGCGCGGCGCTGCGCCAGTCGTCCATCGCCTGGTCCAGCCGGTCCTCGTCCATGGCGCCGTCCGCCAGCAGCGCGGCGAAGCGGTGCGGGCGGGTGCCGGGGCGGGCACGGTGGCTGGCGCCGGCCTCGGTCAGGCGCCAGGCCCAGGCGTGGGTGTCGGGCAGCGGTTCGCCGCGGCGCAGCGGTACCGGCAGCGCCATGGCCAGCACCTCGCCCAGTGGCGCGTGGCTGTAGCGCGCCAGCCAGCGCAGCGACTCGGCCAGTTCGCCGTGCAGCAGCGGCGCCGGGTCCAGCCAGGCCAGTGCCGCGCGCAGGCCCTCCGTGTCCTCGACCTGGCCGATCGCCGCTACCACGCCGCTCAGTTCGCGGTTGCCGAACGGCACCTGCACGCGGCGGCCGACATCGCCGTCGGCGACCGTGCCGCCGGGCGGTGGCAGGTAGTCGAACAGCTGCGGCAGCGGCACGGGCAGGGCGACGCGGAGCGTGGCGGCGGGGGAGGGCATCCACCTAGTCTAGCGGTCGCCGCAAGCGCGTCCCGGGCGCCAGGAGTTGCGTGCGATTGCTGCCCGCAAACTGATAAACCGGTCGTAAATAGCTGCCCCGCTTGGAGAATCGAATTTATCCACACGTGCTGTGGATAAAGCTGTGCATGACCGGCATGCTCCACGCCGTGAAGACGGACTCACAAGCCTCTGCAACGAGTTGGACAAAAAAGCGCCAATCGCATTTGTTCTTTATAAAACAGCAAGTTGGCCGTGAAACACGAATGCAACATGGTTTGCCGGGGGGCTTGACAAGACCTGTCCCAGGCCAATCCTGGCGCTGTGCACAACCTGCCGCCGCCGTGGCCGTGGATGAGCCGATCGGGGCGCAGCTGTCAAGCGCGCGGTGTGGCGGCTGTCTCGCTATCATCGCGCCGATGATGGAGTTCCGATGACCGCCACGTCCCCTTCCGACGGCGTGGCCGCACCGCCCGCCCTGGCCGCGTTCCTGCGCGGGATCGAACGCCGCGCCGCGGTCCTGGCCGACCTGCAGAGCGGCCGGCCCGAACGCGGCACGCCGGCCCTGGCGGCGGCGATGCGGGCGTTCCGCAGCCACGCCGCGGCGCTACCGATGGCCGACTGGCCGCTGCGATTCTGGAAGCTGCTCGGCGCGGTGCCGACCCTGCGCCAGGCCGATGCCGCCGAGGGCGCCTGGCCGGCGCCGTTGGCGCATCTGCGTACCCTGCAGCCGGCCGACCGCCTGGCGCTGCTGCTGCGCATCGTTGCCGGGCTGGACGAGCCGCTCGCCGCGCAGGTGCTGCAGTTGTCCACCGAGGACTACCAGCAGGCGCTGGCGCGGGCCTGCCCGCGCGACGCCGGTGGGCGTCCGGATGCGGCGGGCTGGCGTGCGCTGGCCGATGCGGCGCAACAGTGCCTGCGCGACCTGCCGCCGACACGGCTGCAGGCCCTGGCGCAACTGCGCGATGCGGCGATCGCCGGCAGCATCGCTTCGCCGGCACCGACTCCGGCCAAGGCCGCTGCCCCTGCTGCTGCCGCCGCACGTCCGCGCCGCCGCGGGGCGCGCTCGGCCCTGCGCACGCGCCTGGCCGGAGCGGTGATCGCCGTCGTGGTCCTGGCCCTGGTCGGTACCGTGTTCTGGGACCGCCTGCCGTGGCACCGTTCCCGTGCCGCCACCGCGGCCGGTGGCAGCGACGCGAGCCTGGCGCTGGGCGATACCGGCCCGGTGCAGGTGGAAGTGCTGCCGCCGGAATCGGACACCGCCAGCGCGCCGCCGCTGCCGGCCGAACCGCCGGCGCCGCTGCCGGAGCCGGCGATCTACGACCTGGATTTCTACGCGTGGTACGCGGCCGGCGCGCCACCGCCGCGGATCGAGCGCAGCGCCCCCAGCGCCGCCGAGCTGGCCGAGGCCGCCGAAAACCCGCCGGCCGCTGCCATGGCCCCGGCCATCGCGCCCGCCGCAGCGGCGAACACGCCACCGGCGCTGAGCCCGGCGCAGTTACGCGCGCGCCAGGCTGCCTGGGACGCGCTGCCGGCGGCGGCGCAGGCGCGCCTGCGTCAGGTCGCCACGGCCTTCGCCGGCCTGCCGATCGAGCAGCAGCACAGCTTGCACGCGCAGTTTGCCGAGATGGACGCGCTGGAGCGCCACGGCTGGTTGCTAGGGCCGGAACTGGGCGCCGAGTTCTGGGCGCTGCAGCCGCTGCTGGGCTACGTGCCCGCGGCGCAGCGGCAGGCGCTGCTGGGGCTGCTGCGCAGCCTGCCGGCGGACCAGCGCGAGCATCTGGCGCTGCTGTCGCAACGCACCCCGCCGCAGGACCGCGCGGCCTTGCGCCGCGACCTGCTGGCGCAGGGCACCGACAGCCGCGGGGCCTGGTTGAAGCAGCGCGCCGCGCGCTGAGCCGCGGGTTCGGCGCTTGGGCTTTCCGGGTCCCCGGTCCCGGGCCCCGGGTCCCGGCTCTTCTGCAGTGATCCGCCGCAGCGGGTAGAATGCGCGGCCTCCGCCACCCGGTGTCCGGCGCTGTCTGCGCGGCCGCAGTGGCGAGATCGCCAGAGTCTTGCAATGTTTTCGTCTTCCACCCCGGCCACGGTCCGGGGCCGCGAACTGCGCAGCACCGCGCAGCTCGCCCTGCCGCTGGTCCTGGGGCACGTCTCCACCGGCCTGATCAGCTTCGTCGACAATGTGATCGCCGGCCACCACGGCACCCGCACACTGGCCTCGGTGACGGTCGGCACGGCCCTGCTGTGGCTGCCGATGATGATCCCGATCGGCACCCTGATCGCCCTGACCGCCTCGGTGTCGCAGCTCGACGGCGCCAGGCGCCACGCGCAGATCGGCCCGCTGTTCCGCCAGGCGCTGTGGCTGTCGCTGGGCCTGGGCCTGCTGATGTTCGCGTTCCTGAGCGTGATGCCGATGGCGCTGCCGCAACTGGGCATCGCCCCGGAGATCGTGCCCGGCGCGCGCGACTTCCTGCTTGCGATCCGCTGGGGCGTGCCGGCGCTGGTGCTGTACTTCTGCATGCGCTACCTCAGCGAAGGCATGCACTGGACCCTGCCGACCATGCTGCTCGGCTTCGGCGGCCTGCTGCTGCTGGCGCCGCTCGGCTATGCGCTGACCTTCGGCCTGTGGGGCCTGCGCGAGCACGGCGCCGGCGGCCTGGGCATGGCCTCGGCGATCATGATGTGGGCGCAGGCGCTGTGCTTCGCGATCTACCTGGCGCGTTCCAAGCGCTTTGCGCCGTTGCGCCTGTTCGCGCAGTTCGAGGCGCCGGACCTGCACGCGATCGTCGGGCTGCTGAAGACCGGCTTGCCGATCGGCGTGACCATCCTGATGGAGGGCGGCCTGTTCATCGTCACCGCGCTGCTGATCGCGCGGCTCGGCGAGGTGCCGGCGGCCGCGCATCAGATCGCGATCAACGTCGCGCAGCTGTGCTTCATGGTGCCGATGGGCGTGGCCGAGGCGACCACGGTGCGGGTCGGCCGCGCCGCCGGTGCCGGCGATGCGGTCGGCGTGCGCGGTGCGGCCTGGGCCGGCTATGCGATCGTGCTCGGCACCCAGGCGCTGTCGGCGCTGGTGCTGCTGTTCGGCCACGACGCCATCGTCGGCGTGTACACCAGCGACCTCGCGGTCGCCGCGCTGGCCTCCACGCTGCTGCTGTATGCGGCCACGTTCCAGTTCCCCGATGGCCTGCAGGTGCTGTCGGCCGGCGCGCTGCGCGGCCTCAAGGACACCCGCGTGCCGATGCTGTTGGCCCTGTGCTCCTACTGGGGCCTGGGCATGCCGCTGGGCGCCGGCCTCGGCCTGTGGCTGGGCTGGGGACCGCAGGGCATGTGGATCGGCCTGATCCTGGGCCTGACCGCGGCCGCGGTGATGATGGGCGCGCGCTTCCGCTGGAGCAGCGCGCGGCTGCTGGCCGCGTCGGCGACCCCCTGACTTCAGACGCATGTGCGGCGCCTGACGCAGCCGGTATGCTGCGCAGGCGCAAGACGCCTTCCCTTCGGAGTTTTCCATGAACCAACCCGTGCGTCGCAGCCCCGTCGCCAACTTCTTCGTCGGCCTGTGGGATGTGATGAACTTCACCCGCCGGTTGATCCTCAACCTGGTGTTCTTCGGCTTCCTGTTGCTGATCCTGCTGGTGATGGTGTTCGCCATGGCGCGCGGCGACGGCGCCAAGACGCTGCGCGACCGCACCACGCTGCTGATCGCGCCGGAAGGCAAGCTGGTCGAGCAGTTCAGCGCCGACCCGGTCAGCCGCGCGCTGGCCAAGGCGATGAACGACAAGGGCGCGCAGGAGATCCAGTTGCGCGACCTGGTGCGCGCGATCGAGGCCGCCAAGACCGATCCGAAGATCGAGCGCGTGGCGCTGCGTCTGGACAAGCTGCAGCCCAGTGGCTTCGCCTCGATGCGCGAGGTGGAGCGCGCGCTGCAGGACCTGCGCAGCTCCGGCAAGCAGATCGTCGCCTACAGCGACAATCTGAACCAGTGGCAGTACCTGCTGGCCGCGCAGGCCAACGAGGTCTACCTGGACCCGATGGGCTCGATGACCCTGGAAGGCCTGGGCCGCTACCGCCAGTACTTCCGCGAGGGCCTGCAGGACAAGCTCGGCGTGGACGTGCACCTGTTCAAGGTCGGCGAGTACAAGTCCGCCGCCGAGCCCTATGTGCTCGACGCGGCCTCGCCGGCGTCCAAGGAAGCCGACCTGTTCTGGATGAACGACGTGTGGCAGCGCTACGTGGCCGACATCGCCAAGGCGCGCAAGCTCAGCGCCGAGCAGATCACCGCCGGCATCGACACCATGCCCGAGGGCGTGGCCGCCGCCGGTGGCGACCTGGCCAAGTTCGCCCTGCAGCAGAAGCTGGTGGACGGCCTGAAGACCCGCGAGGACGTCGAGCAATTGCTGACCAAGCGCGGCGTGGCCGACGACGATGCCGACACCGGCTACCGCAACGTTGACCTGGACGGCTACCTGCAGCAGTTGGACTTGCGCCGCTCGCCGGTGGATTCGCGGCCGCAGGTGGCGGTGGTGGTCGCCGCGGGTGAGATCAGCGGCGGCGAACAGCCGGCCGGCCGCATCGGCGGCGAGTCGACCGCGGCGCTGCTGCGCCAGGCGCGCGACGACGACGAGGTCAAGGCGGTGGTGCTGCGGGTGGATTCGCCCGGCGGCGAAGTGTTCGCCTCCGAGCAGATCCGCCGCGAGGTGGTGGCGCTGAAGGCCGCCGGCAAGCCGGTGGTGGTGTCGATGGGCGACCTGGCCGCGTCCGGCGGCTACTGGATCAGCATGAACGCCGATCGCATCTACGCCGACCCGTCGACGATCACCGGCTCGATCGGCATCTTTGGCATGATCCCCAACATCACCCGCACCCTGGACAAGATCGGCGTGCATACCGACGGCGTGGGCACCACCCGCTTCGCCGGCGCGTTCGACGTGACCCGGCCGATGGATCCGGCAGTGGGCCAACTGATCCAGTCGGTGATCAACAAGGGCTATGCCGACTTCACCGGCAAGGTCGCGCAGGCGCGCGGCAAGTCGGTGGAGGCCATCGACCAGGTGGCGCGCGGCCGCGTGTGGAGCGGTGCGCAGGCCAAGGAGCGCGGGCTGGTGGACGCGTTCGGCGGCTTCAAGGACGCGGTGGCCGATGCCGCTGCGCGCGCCAAGCTGGGCGGCCCGGACAAGTACCGGGTGCGCTATGTGGAGAAGCCGGCCACGCCGTTCGCGCAGTTCGTCGGCGGGTTCGCCGGCAGCCGCCTGGGTGTGTGGATGCTGAGCGACTCGGCGCTGGGCCATGCCCTGCTGGCGCGCAGCATGCCGGAGCTGGACACCCAGCTGCGCTTCGTCAAGGACGCGGCCGACACCCGTCCGGGCGCGCCGGTGAAGGCGCTGGCCTACTGCTTCTGCGGTCTGTGAGCTGGCACTGAGCCGATGGCGGCGCGCCCTCGCGGGCGCGTCGCCTGATCCCTGCAACGCCGGCCCCAGTGGCCGGCGTTTTTCATTGCGCCGTGGCGGCGTCGAGCGCGGCGTTCTGCGCCGCCGCGGCGCGGTCGAGCGTGGCCTGGGTCTGCTTGGCGCGGTCCAGCGGCTGGGCCATGGCGGTGCGCAACGCGCTGGCCTTCGGCGGTGGCGGCGCATCGGGCGGTTGCGGCGGCGCCGGCTTGCATGCGGCCAGCAGTGCGAGCAGCGGCAATGTCAACGTCATCCTGCGCAGTGGTGCGGACATGGCGGCGACCTCCTCGAGGGTGGAGGTATCATCCTACGCCTCCCATGTGAGCACACAGGCACGCACATGCAGCACCGTTGGCGGCTGGACGGACAGACCGCGCTGATCACCGGCGCCAGCGCCGGCATCGGCCTGGCGATCGCACGCGAACTGCTCGGGTTCGGCGCCGACCTGCTGCTGGTGGCGCGCGACCTCGATGCGCTGGAAGCGGCGCGCGACGAGTTGCGCGAGGCCTTTCCCGAGCGCGAGATCCTGGCACTGGCCGCCGACGTCGCCGACGACGAGGACCGCCGCGAGATCCTGGACTGGGTCGAGGACCATGCCGACGGCCTGCACCTGCTGATCAACAACGCCGGCGGCAACGTCAGCAAGGCCGCGGTGGACTACACCGAGGACGAGTGGCGCGGCATCTTCGAGACCAACCTGTTCTCCGCGTTCGAACTGTCGCGTTACGCGCACCCGCTGCTGGCGCAGCATGCGGCCTCGGCGATCGTCAACGTCGGCAGCGTGTCCGGGCTGACCCATGTGCGCAGCGGCGCGCCCTACGGCATGACCAAGGCGGCGCTGCACCAGCTCACCCGCAACCTCGCCGCCGAATGGGCCGAGGACGGTATCCGGGTCAATGCGGTGGCGCCGTGGTACATCCGCACCCGCCGTACCTCCGGCCCGCTGTCGGACCCGGACTACTACGACCAGGTGATCGAGCGCACGCCGATGCGCCGCATCGGCGAACCGGAGGAAGTGGCGGCGGCGGTCGGCTTCCTGTGCCTGCCGGCGGCCAGCTACATCACCGGTGAATGCATCGCGGTGGACGGCGGCTTCTTGCGCTACGGGTTCTAGCGGTTCAGTCGCTGCATGGCGGCGGCGTGCGCGGTGTGCCAGGCGAAAAGCACTGCGCAGTTTGTCCGGGCGATACGTTGTCGGGACTGAAGTCCCTCCCACAAGCGTGCACGCTCTCCGTGGTGGAACGGTTCTCATGCCTGCCGGCGGCCAGCTACAGCACCGGTGAATGCATTGCGGTGGACGGTGGCTTCTTGCGCCACGCGTTCTAGCGGTTCAGTCGCTGCATGGCGGTTGCGCGCGCGGGGCACCAGGCGAAAGGCGCTGCGCGGTACGTCCCGCGATACGTCGTCGGGACTGAAGTCCTTCCCACAAAGATGTGCGCGCTCATGGTGGTGGACTGGCCATGGCGGCGAGCGCCGCGCCCATCCGCGGCGGATGCGACTGAACCGCGTCAGGGCGAGGTCGTCCGCTCCGGCGCAGGCTGATCCGGCGCACCGCAGTTGCTGCCCTTGAGCAGGTGCTGGCGACGTTCGAACTCCGTGTGCAGCGCCTCGGCATGATCGGGCACGGCGAAGCGCCAGTGCGTTTCGGCTTCGGCCACGTAACTTTTCCAAGCCTCGCATAGCTGTTCGGTGGGCAGTGGCTGGCACTGGTCGCGCAGCACTTCGCAGGCGCTGCCACCGGCTTGGTTGGGGCCGCCGTCCAGGTCTGTCGTGCTCAGCGGGACGCAACGCGGCGGCGGTTCGGCGACCTCGCCGATGTAGGATTGCTGCTCGCGCGTGGTGCAGGTGTACAGCGGCGGCGGTGGCAGCATTGGTGGCGGTGGCGGTGGCGGTGGCGGTGGCGGTACAGCAGCCGTGGTGTCGGCCGGGGCCGATGCGTCCGCAGGCATGGCGGCACTCTTGGTGCTTGGAGGCGACGATGAAGCGGGCTTGGCGGCGAGCGTGCTCGGCAGTGCGGCGCTGCTGACGCCTTGCATGACCTTCTTCTGCTGGCGCATGCCCTTGGGGCAGGGTGCGTTCTGGATGGTCAGGTTGTCCTGCGCGTCGGTGCAGCGATAGAACACCACCGGTTCGGCGTACGCGGCGCCGGCGCAGCTCAGCGCCACGGCGAGGCAGAGGGCGCGGCGCATCAGCTGCCGCCGCAGTCGCGCGCCAGGCGCGCATCGATGCCGCGCTGTTCGGTTTCCATCGCACGGCGCTCGCTCTGCAGCGCGCTGTTGTAGCGACGGATCAGTTCCCAGCGGCGGTCGCTCAGGCGTGCGCAGACTTCCTGCTCGGGCAGTGCCGTGCAGGTGTCGCGAATCATCGTGCTGCCGGCCGGCACGATCACGCCGGCGCCGGCGGCCACCCCCGGCGGCGGTGGTCCCGGCGGGCGCGGGCCACCGTGCGGAGGCGGTCCCGGCGGTCCCGGCAGACGGCCATCGGGGCCACGCCCGGACGGCCGCGCGTACGGGCCCTCGGCGTAGCCATAGGCCCACAGTGGCACCCAGCGCGGATTGCCGGCGTTGTCGTCGCTGGTGTAGCGCGCGCCTTCCGGGGTCACGCACTCGTACATCGGCTGCGGCGGCTGCACGGTGACGATGCGGAGTTCGCGCTGCGGCAGCGGCGCCGGGGAGGCCTCCGCGCGTGCCGGATCGGTGCTGATGGTGGTGGTCGGCCGCGGCGGCGGGTCGCGCGGCCGCTGCATGTCCAGCACCTGCTGCTGGCGCGCGTTCTCGCAGGGGGCGTTTTGCAGGCTGACCGCGCCGGAGGCGGCGATGCAGCGGTAGATACGCACCGACGTGTTGCTGCCATCGCTGCTGATCGTCTGCGTCTGTTGCGCCCAGCCGGCGCCGATCCAGGGCGACAGGCTCAGCAGCAGCAACGGGCGGAGAAGGAGGCGCATGCGCGCATCTTGCGCGCCTTGGGCGGCCAGGGAAAGGGCGGTGGGTGTTGGGATTCGGGACGTCATGGCGTCCCGAAGTGCCGACGCGTTGATCTGTCTATCCGAGGCTGCGCCCGTACCCTCATCCGCTCCGTGGGGCGCCTTCCCCCGAGAAGGGGGCCACGGTCCCGAGGGGAGAAGCCAAAGCCCCTCTCCCGCCGGGAGAGGGGTTGGGGTGAGGGTGCGGGCGCGAAGCGCCACGCCGAGCTGTCTATCCGAGGCTGCGCCCGTACCCTCATCCGCCCCTGCGGGGCACCTTCCCCCGAGAAGGGGGGCCATGGTCCCGAGGGGAGAAGGGAGAAGCCGAAGCCCCTCTCCCACCGGGAGAGGGGTTGGGGTGAGGGTCCGGGTGCGCGAAGCGCTCAGGTCGATCGAACGCGCCATTGCCGCAAGGCGCCAATGCAGGGGACGGCGGCGTCCCGCGCCGGAGGCCAGCGCCTCAGGCGCGCAGGATCTCGCCGCTGGCGGCGTCGCGGATCGGGGTGGGCTGGGCCAGGCCGCCGGTCTCGCCGTCGATCAGGCCATCCAGGTCGCGCAGCACCAGCGGATCCAGCTCGCTGCGCTGCCGCGCCGGCGGCTCGCCGCCGCGGTTGGCGCTGGTCGACACCAGGGCGCCGCCCCAGGCCCGGCACAGGGCGGCCACCAGCGGATGCGCGCTGATCCGCACGGCGATGCCCTGGTGCGCGCCGGTGATCCAGGGCGGTGCGTGCGCGGCGGCGGGCAGGATCCAGGTGTGCGGTCCCGGCCAGCTGGCCAGCACCGCGGCCAGCCGGTCCGCCGGCAAGGCCGACAGGTCGAGCAGCGGGCGCAGCGGATCCAGTTCGGCAGCGACCACGATCAGGCCCTTGTCCACGGGCCGCTGCTTGATCCGCAGCAGGCGGGTCACGGCGGTCTCGTCGTGCGGATCGCAGCCCAGGCCCCACACAGCTTCGGTGGGATAGGCGATCACGCCGCCCTTGCGCAGGACGGCGACGGCATGGCTCAGGGACAGGTCGGTCATGCGCGCATCATGCGGCACGTCCTCGTCTAAGGACAATGAGGGTCGGTTGGGCGGGACTCGGGATTTTCGCAAGTCTCCGGCCCGCCGCTTTTCTGTGGGAGGGGCTTCAGCCCCGACGCCTTACCGATAACGCGTCGGGGCTGAAGCCCCCCTACGGAAAAACCGCGGTGTCGCGATCTTCAGGCGCTGAGAGACGCCGTGGGCACCGCGAGAAGCCGGCTCGGAGGCCGCGCTCGTCCTATCCGAGGGGGCGCATCGGGCCACCCTGGGCCATCCGCAGAGCGGCTCAGCCGCCCTTGACCACGGTCTTCTTCGCGGCCTTCTTCACCGCTTTCTTGGCGGTTTTCTTCGCGGCTTTCTTGACTGCCTTCTTCGCCGCCGGCTTGGCCGCGGTGTCGGCGGCGGCCTTTTTCGCTGCGCTCTTCTTCGGCGCAGCTTCCTTCTTGGCGGCGGCCTTCTTGGCGCCGAAGCCCTTGCGCACCGGCTTGCCGGTTTCCTCCAGCAGCTTCTGCACTTCGTCCAGGCTCAGCGAGGCCGGCTCGCGATCCTTGGGAATCTTGCCGTTGAGCTTGCCGTCGCTGATGTACGGGCCGAAGCGGCCGTTGAGCACCTGGATGTCGCTGCCGGGGAACTCCTTGATGATGCGGTTGCGCGCGATCTCTTCCTTCTCCTCGATCAGGAACACCGCACGGGCCAGATCGATGGTGTAGGGATCGTCTTCCTTCTTCAGCGAGGCGTAGACGCTGCCGCGCTTGGCGAACGGGCCGAAGCGGCCGATGCCGACGCTGACCTCCTCGCCCTTGTCCTGGCCGAGGCTGCGCGGCATCAGGAACAGCTCCAGCGCCTCCTCCAGGGTGATGGTGTGCATGCTCTGGCCCGGACGCAGCGAGGCGAACTTGGGCTTGTCCTCGGCGTCCTCGGCGGTGCTGCCGATCGCCGCGTACGGCCCGAAGCGGCCCAGGCGCACGCTCACCGGCTTGCCGGTCTTGGGGTCGGTGCCGAGCTCGCGCGCGCCACTGGCTTCGGCGCGATCGACCGACTCCTTCTTGTCCTCGACCAGCTCCTTGAACGGTTCCCAGAAGCGCGACATCAGCGGGATCCATTCCTCCTCGCCGCGCGAGACCGCGTCGAGCTCGTCCTCGAGCTTGGCGGTGAAGTCGTAGTCCACGTACTGGGTGAAGTGGCTGGACAGGAACTTGGATACCGCGCGGCCGACGTCGGACGGGCGGAAGCTGCGGCCTTCCATCTCCACGTACTTGCGGAACAGCAGGGTCTGGATGATCGAGGCGTAGGTCGAGGGACGGCCGATGCCGTACTCTTCCAGCGCCTTCACCAGCGCCGCTTCGGTGAAGCGCGGCGGCGGCTGGGTGAAGTGCTGCTCGGCCAGGATGCGTTCCAGCGGCACGCGGTCGCCGGGCTTCATCGCCGGCAGCTTGCGGCCCTCGTCCTCGTCCTCGGCGCTCTTGTTGTCCTTGCCTTCCTCGTACACGGCCAGGAAACCGGCGACGACCACGGTGGTGCCGCTGGCGCGGAACACGTGTTCGCTGCCGGCCGACAGGTCGACGCTGACGGTGTTGAGCGTGGCCGGGATCATCTGGCAGGCCACCGCACGCTTCCAGATCAGCTCGTACAGCTTGCGCTCGTCGTCGGTCAGGAAGCGCGCCACCTGCGACGGGGTGCGCAGCGCCGAGGTCGGGCGCACCGCTTCGTGCGCTTCCTGCGCGTTCTTGGACTTGGTCTGGTAGGCGTTGGGCTGGTCCGGCAGCGAGGCGATGCCGTAGTCGCGGGCGATCACGTCGCGGATCTCGGCCAGCGCGTCCTGCGACAGATTGACCGAGTCGGTACGCATGTACGAGATCAGGCCGACCGTGCCTTCGTCGCCGATCGCCACGCCTTCGTACAGCTTCTGCGCGACCTGCATGGTCTTGCGGGTGGTGAAGCCGAGCTTGCGCGAGGCTTCCTGCTGCAGGGTGGAGGTGGTGAACGGCGGCGCCGGGCGGCGCTTGCGCTCCTTGCTGGCCACGTCGGTGACATGCAGCGCGCCCTGCGCGGCCTGCTGGATGCGCAGGCGCGCGGACTCGGCGGTGTCGCCGTCGGTGATCGTGAACTGCTCGAACTTCTGCCCGTCGAGCTTGATCAGCTTGGCGTTGAAGTGCTGCGAGGGATGTGCGCAGTCGGCGGCGATGGACCAGTACTCGCGGGCGATGAAGGCTTCGATCTCCTCCTCGCGCTCGACGATCATGCGCAGCGCCGGCGACTGCACGCGGCCGGCGGACAGGCCACGCTGCACCTTGCGCCACAGCACCGGCGACAGGTTGAAGCCGACCAGGTAGTCCAGCGCGCGGCGCGCCTGCTGCGCATCGACCAGATCGCCGGCGATCTGCCGCGGCTGCGCCATCGCTTCCTTGATCGCGCGCGGGGTGATCTCGGTGAACACCACCCGGTGCAGCGGCTTGCCCTTGAGCAGCCCGCGCTCCTGCAGGATCTCGGCGATGTGCCAGCTGATCGCCTCGCCCTCGCGGTCCGGGTCGGTCGCCAGGTAGATGTCTTCGGCCGCCTTGGCCGCCTTGGCGATGGCCTCCACGTGCTTCTCGTTCTTGTCGATCAGCGCGTAGCGCATCGCGAAGCCGTCGTCCGGATCCACCGCGCCTTCCTTCGGGATCAGGTCGCGCACGTGCCCATACGAGGCCAGGACGTGGAAATCCTTGCCGAGGTATTTGTTGATCGTCTTGGCCTTGGCGGGCGATTCGACGATGAGCAGGTGCTTGGACATGGCGGGTTGGGCTTCGATGGGCGTGGGCGGACGCCCTGGGGGCGGTAGGGTGGCGCAATTGCTCCGGTTAGTGAAGCGTTGCGGTCTTGCAGAGAAGCCGACGCCCGGGGCGCAACCCCCGGGCGTTCAGCTACGGCGCTTATTTATTAGTGGGCATGTCCGGCGCCCACTGTCAAGCCGGTGCCGGCCGGCCGGGTCGCCGTGCAGGTGGCAGTGCGGCTCCCGGAGCCTGCCGGACTCAGTGCCAGCCGCCCTTGGCGGCCATGCCGATCGCCAGCGCCACCAGCAGCACCACGCCCGCCATCAGCAGGCCGAACAGCGACAGGATCACCACGGTGACCGTGCCCAGCTTGCGCTGCTGCCATTCCGGGTGGTCGGTGTAGGCCCACTTGTCCACCACGAGGGTGTCGCAGAGCATGTCGTGCAGGGCCTGCTTGCGCTCGGTGAAGGCCGCCATCAGCAGGCCGATGCCCAGGGTCAGGCTGCTCAGCATGAAGCCGAAATAGCGGCCGACGCCGCGAGCCACGGTGATGCGGCTGCCGTCGGTGCGCACCACCTTGATGCCGACCGCCATCTTGCCCAGCGTGGCCTGTTTGGTGGAGGCGTGGAACAGGCCGTAGTACAGCGCCGAGATCGCCATCGGCAGCAGGTACAGCAGGAGCAGCATGACGATGCCGGCGGCGGTGGCGAAGTCGGGCTGCTTGCCGAAGCCGCTGATCCCGAAGAAGCCCAGCATCACCACGAACTGGATCACGTTGGCGACGATGCCGACCAGGAACGCGTCGATCAGGTAGGCGGCCACGCGCTTCCAGAAACCGGCCTGCACCACCTCGCCGCCGCCGACCACCCGCACACCGCCGTCGAGCACGGCGCTGGGCGCTGCGTAGGGCGATGTCGCCGCGGCGGGGGCGGTCCAGGCGTCGGGCACGGCCGGGGTCGGGGCGGGCGGCGGCACTTCTGCGCCGGCCTCCGAGAGGACCGGCGCAGGGGCCGGGGCTGGCGCCTGGGTCAGGCCGAGTTCGTCGACGAACTCGGCCAGGGTGCGCCATTCGCTCAGGCCTTCGCGCCAGACCAGGGTGGACAGCCCGATCTCGCCGCGTTGGAAGCGCTGTTGCAGGTCGGCGGCCGCGAGCGGCCCATGGCGCTGCTGCGCCGCATCGGCGTAGTACCACTCAGTCATTCTTTTCCCCGGGAATTGCAGTCGAAAACGGTGCGCCGGTCAGCCGCCGCGGCAGTGGACCGGCAGGTCGCGGTCGTCCAGATCGGAACTGCAGTTCCAGGCGGACGTGCGCTCATCGTAGTCCAGCCACAGCGCTTTGCCATCCAGGCGCTTGTGCTCGGGCAGGCGCAGCGTGGCTTCCAGACCGCAGTGGCCGTTGTCGAAGCGGCCGATCCGCACCTGCGCGATGGACGTACCGGCATAGCTCTGCGGGGTGCCGAAGCCGGTGTCCCCGTTCACCGCACAGCGGTGCTCCTGCGCGGCGAACGCGGCGATCTGGTCCTTCAGCGGCGCCAGGTCGCCAAGCGCCTGCGCGACCTTCGCGCGGGCCAGATAGTCCTGGTAGGCGGGCAGGGCGATCGCGGCGGCGATGCCCAGGAACGCGACCAGCAGCACGCCGCCGACCGCGCCGACGATGGCCATGATCGCGCAGCCGGACAGGCCGCTGCGTGGCGCAGCGACGGCAGCCGGGCCCGCGGGAGCGGCTGCCTGGAGCGGCGGCGGCAAGGGGGGCGGAGCGGGCGCGTCGGGCAGGCCCAACTCGGCGGCGACCGCGTGCAGTGGCCGCCACTCCGGCAGGCCTTCGTGCCAGACCAGGGTCTCGCGCTGCAGGCGACCGTCGTGCAGGCGTTCCAGCAGGGCGGGCGCCGACAACGGGCCGTGCCGCTCGCGTGCGGCATCGACGTAGTACCAGAGCGTCGGGGAGGGAGTGTCTTCGTGCATCCGTGCGCGACCGTCAGCGACTCAGTGAACCGGCTCCGGCTCGTCGACGAACATCTGCGTTTCCATCCACGCGTACGCCGCCTCGGCACCGGGCTGGTTGAACAGCACCATCAGCACGACCCACTTCAGGTCGTCCAGGTCCAGCTCGTCCTGGTCCAGGGCCATGGCCCGGTCCAGCACCAGTTCGCGCTGGTCGCTGTCGAGGATGCCGTGTTGCTCCAGGAACAGCAGGAAGCCGCGGCATTCCACGTCGAGCTTGTCCAGCTCCGGACCGTGGTAGATGCGGATCGGGCCATCGATGCGCGGCTGCGCCACGGCCGGGCGCTGGTCGGCCAGGGCGTCGAGCCAGTCGAACGCCTTGCTGATCTCGGTGGGGCTGAAACCGGCCTGGATCAGGCCATTCTGGAGGGAGTCGCGGTCGCGGACCGGATCCGCGTCTTCGCTGAAATAGTGTTCGAACAGGTACAGCAGGACATCCAGAATGCTCTCTTTCATTGCCCCTCGGCCTGCGTCGCGAGACGCTGTGGAGGTGAAGAAACTAGGGTTTGCGGGTGTAACGACCGCGTTCGACCGCCACGTAGCCATCCAGTTCCATGGCCAGCAGCATGGAGGACGCCGCTGCGGCCGTCAATCCGCTGCGTGCGATCACTGAATCCATACAGATGGGGTCGTGGCCCAGCGCCTGCCACAAGCGCTGGTAGTCGGGATGGGGAAAGGCCGGTGCGGCGGCGCGCGCGATGCTGGTTCCCTGTGTGGGAGCGTTCAGGCGCCCGCGCAAGGCGTCGGCGAGTTCGGCGGCCAGGGGCGCAACGCCTGCCAGTATTTCGTCGGCGCTTTCCACCAGCCCGGCGCCGTCGCGGATCAGCCGATGGCAGCCGCGCGCCAGCGGGTTGTGGATCGAGCCGGGCAGGGCGAACACCTCGCGCCCGGCCTCGGCGGCCAGCCGCGCGGTGATCAGCGCGCCGGAGCGGGTGGCGGCCTCGATCACCAGGGTCGCCAGGCTCAGCCCGGCGATGATCCGGTTGCGTGCCGGGAAATGGCCCGCCCGCGCCGGCGTGCCGGGCGGATGCTCGCTGACCACCGCGCCGCGTTCGGCGATCTGGCTGCGCAGGGCGGCGTGCTGGCGCGGGTAGGCCAGGTCAGGGCCGGTGCCGACCACCGCCACGGTCAGTCCGTCCGCGCGCGACAGCGCTGCCCGGTGCGCGGCGGCATCCACGCCGCTGGCCATGCCGCTGGTCACCGCGAAGCCGGCCGCGGCCAGGGCCAGGGCGAAGCCATAGGCGTTGTCGCGGCCGCCGGCGCTGGGCGCGCGGCTGCCGACCACGGCCACGGCCGGGTGCCACAGCACCGAGGGGTCGCCGTCCACGTACAGCGCCAGCGGCGGGTTGGGCGTACGCCGCAGCAGGGCTGGGTAGTCGGCATCGTGGCAGCCGAGCAGGTGCCGACCTGGCTGCGCCAGCCAGCGCTCGGCGGTTTCCAGCGCGGTGCGGTCGGGCTGCTGCAGGGCGGCGATCTGCGCTGTATCCAGGCCGGCGGCATGCCAGCCGGCAGGACCGGCGGCCAGCGCCGCGGCCGGGCTGCCGTGCTGTTCCAGCAGCCGCCGGCGTGGGGCGCTGGCGCCGCCGGCCAGCGACAGGCGCAGCAGCGCCGGATCGGTGGGTGTGTGGGCGGGGGCGGTGGCCGGACTGGACATGCGCCCAGCCTAGGCCGCACACGCAGACGGCGCCCTCGGGCGCCGTCTGCAATCGCTGTAGGGGGATGCCTCGGCGATGGGTCAGCGTGCGTCCGGGTGCTTGACGTCGTAGCCGATCCGGGTCGGCTTGATGCCGTCCATCACCAGCGCGTAGCTGACCTTGTCGAAGGTGCGGAACACCATCGCGTGTGCGGCGTACTCGTCCGGCAGCGCCACGGTGGAACCGCTACCGCCGGTGAAGCCGTCGTCCGCGCGCGAGGTGTTGGGGTGGCGCACGCGGTCGTTGACCCGGGTGCCATGGCGCCACAGCGACACCACGGTGCCGTTGTCGATGCCTTCGCGGCGGCCGCCGGAGATGGCGATCACGTCGCGCGGGCCGGCCGCACTGAAGGCGTCGGCCACCGCCAGCACCCGCAGGCCGGCTGCCATCGCCTGCTCGGACGGCGGATGCGGCACGAACTGCAGGTCGTAGGGCTGCGCCTCGACCGGGATCAGGCGGTCGCCGGCACGCACTTCGCGGGCGTTGTCCTGCAGCAGCAGGCCGGTGGCCTGGCGGCCGTCGGCGGACACGCGGGCGACGGTGCCGATGTTGACCTGGGCCAGTTCGTAGCCGAGAGACTCGCGGCGCTTGTCCGGCGGCACGAAGGTCTGCCACAGGTTGCCGCTGCCGGGGATGCTGCGGCCTTCGGCGTCGAGGTCGTCGCTGAGCTTGGGCAGCAGGTAGCGCACGGTCGGGCGGACCACGGCGTAGCGTTGCCCGGCCTGGGCCTGGCCGAGGCCGACCGCGTAGACCAGTTGCCCGTCGGTGGCGCGCAGCCGGTTGTCTTCGGTGCCGACCACGTACGGCAGGTTGTCGATGCGGTCGACCACACGCAGGTTCTTCAGGAACGGCTCCACCTGCGCCAGCGGGATCGCGTCGATCGGCGCGTCCTGGCGCGGGCCCGGCTTGACCTCGGCGTGCGCCACCCGGTCCAGGTAGGCCAGGCTGAGCACGTCGCCGGGGTAGATCAGGTGCGGGTTGTGCACCTGCGGATTGGCCTGCCAGATCTCCGGCCACAGCCAGGGCTTGCCGAGGAAGCGCCCGGCGATGTCCCACAGCGTATCGCCCTTGCGCACCACGTAGGTGTCGGGGTGTTCGGCAGCCATGCTGGCGGAAGCAGCGTAGGTCGCCACGGTGAGCATCGCCACGGCGACGACCGTACGGAGTCGATTGAACATGAGCGCGGAGCCTGATTCCCCAACAGGTTCGCGCACTATAGTGCAGAACCCTGGTGCGGGCGCAAGCGCCGGGCGCAGAAACGGGTAGAATCCGCAGGTCTTGCCGAATCGTCCGGCGCCCCCATCTTGGGTACCGCTATGGCCCTGCTCCCCATTCTCGAATTCCCCGATCCGCGCCTGCGTACCAAGGCGGTGCCGGTCGACGCCGCCGAGGTCACCTCCGCAGCCTTCCAACGCCTGCTCGACGACATGTTCGAGACCATGTACGACGCGCCGGGCATCGGCCTGGCGGCCAGCCAGGTGGACGTGCACAAGCGCTTCATGGTCATCGACGTCAGCGAGGAGAAGAACGCCCCGCAGGTGTTCATCAATCCGCAGATCGTGCAGCACGATGGCGAACAGGTGTACCAGGAAGGCTGCCTGTCGGTCCCCGGCATCTACGCCGACGTGACCCGCGCCGACGCCATCACCGTGCGCTACCTGGACCGCCAGGGCCAGCCGCAGGAACTGAGCACCGACGGCCTGCTGGCGGTGTGCGTGCAGCACGAGATGGACCACCTCGACGGCAAGCTGTTCGTCGACTACCTGTCTCCGCTCAAGCGCGAAATGGTGCGCAAGAAGCTGGCCAAGGCGCGCAAGCACGTGGCCTGACGGCCGGGATTCGGCATTCGGAATTGGGGATTCGTCAGAGCGATCGGATCCCTTCCGGTCGCCGAGCCCCGTCGTTGCGAATCCCCACTCCCCAATCCCGAATCCCTGCCCAATGAAACTCGTCTTCGCCGGTACGCCGGACTTCGCCGTGCCGTCGTTGCGCGCGGCTGCGCAGCGCCATGAAGTGGTCGCGGTCTACACCCAGCCGGACCGGCCCGCCGGGCGCGGCCGCGGACTGACCCCGTCGCCGGTCAAGCTGGAAGCGGTGGCGCGCGGCATCCCGGTGCTGCAGCCGCAGACGCTGCGCGCGCCGGAGACGCTGCAGGCGCTGCGCGCGCTGCAGCCGGACCTGATCGTGGTGGTGGCCTACGGGCTGATTCTGCCCAAGGCGGTGCTGGCGATCCCGACCCATGGCTGCTGGAACGTGCATGCCTCGCTGCTGCCGCGCTGGCGCGGCGCCGCGCCGATCCAGCGCGCGATCGAAGCCGGCGACACCGAGACCGGGGTATGCCTGATGCAGATGGAAGCGGGGCTGGACACCGGCCCGGTGCTGCTGTCGCAGCGCACCCCGATCGGTGCCGACGAGACCGGCGGCCAATTGCACGACCGCCTGGCCGCGCTCGGCGCGCAGGTGTTGGCCGATGGCCTGGGCCTGCTGCGCGCCGGCCTGCGCCCGGTGGCGCAGCCGCAGCCGCAGGACGGCGTCACCTATGCGCACAAGCTGGACAAGGCGCAGGCGCGACTGGACTGGCAGCAGCCGGCGGCGCAGTTGGCGCGGCAGGTGCGCGCCTTCGATCCGTGGCCGGTCGCCGAGGCGGTGCTGGCCGGCGAGCGGGTGCGGGTGCGCGGCGCGATCGCGCTGGACCTGGCGCACGGGCAGCCGCCGGGCACGGTGCTGACCGCGTCCAAGCAGGGCATCGATATCGCCTGCGGCCAGGGCGCGCTGCGCCTGCGCGTGCTGCAGCGCGACGGCGGCAAGGCGATCACCGCCGCCGACTACCTCAACGCACGCCGCGACCTGCCGGTCCTGGCCTGAGGCGTCGGCCATGCCTGCGTACGCCGCGTTGGGCCAGGCGGGCGCCGCCTTGGCCGCGTCCTCGCTGAGGTGTGGGCGGGGCACCGCTTCGCGCATCTCCGCCTTCCCCGCGCGTAACCACGAAGCGGCACGCGCGCGAGCGGATGACGCGTCCTGGAGCGTCTGCCGATGACCATGACGCCCGCCGCTGCGTGGCCGCCGGGCGTGGCCCCGCGGGTGGTCGCCGCCCGCGTGCTGACGGCGGTGATCGACCGCGGTCGATCGCTCAAGGCCGAGCTGGCCGCTGCATTGCCGACCCTGCCGGATTCGCGCGACCGCGCGCTGGTGGAGGCGATCTGCTTTGCCGTGCTGCGCCGCCGCCCGGCCTACGAGGCGGCGCTGCGGATGTGGCTGCAGAAGCAGTTGCCGCAGCGCGACGCCGAACTGCGCGGGCTGCTGCTGGCCGGCTTCGCCCAGCTCGATGCGCTGGGCCTGGCGCCGCACGCGGCGCTGTCGGCGACGGTGGAGGCGACGCGCGCGCTGGATCGGCCACGCCAGGCCGGCTTAGTCAACGCGCTGCTGCGGCGCGCGCTGCGCGACGGGCTGCCGGCGGTGGCCGCCGACGCGGGCTGGCCGCTGTGGCTGCGCGACGCGTTGCACGCCGACTGGCCGCAGCAGGCCGAGGCGATCTTCGCCGCCAGCCAGCAGCCGGCGCCGCTGTGGCTGCGGGTCAACCGCCAACGCGGCACCCGCGACGCCTATCTGCAGGAACTGGCCGCGGCCGGCATCGCCGCACAGGCGTCGCCGCTGCTGGCCGATGCCATCCGCCTGGACACGCCGATGGCGGTGAGCGCCCTGCCGGGCTTTGCCGACGGGCGCGTCTCGGTACAGGACGGCGCGGCGCAGCAGGTCGCCGACGTGCTGGCGCCGACGCCGGGCGCGCGCGTGCTCGACGCCTGCGCGGCGCCCGGCGGCAAGTCCGCGCACCTGCTCGAACGCGATCCCGGTCTGCGCCTGACTGCACTGGACGTGGATGCGCGCCGTCTGGCGCGGGTCGGCGAGACCTTCGCGCGCACCGGTGCCGGTGCGCAGGCGCACCTGCAGGTCGCCGACGCGGCGCAGCCGCAGGACTGGTGGGATGGCGAGCCGTTCGACGCGGTGCTGCTCGACGCGCCGTGTTCGGCCACCGGCATCGTGCGCCGCCAGCCGGACGTGCTGCTGCATCGCCGACGCGAGGACGTGATCGCGCTGCAGGCGCTGCAGGCGCGCCTGCTCGACGCCGCCTGGCAGGTGCTGCGGCCGGGCGGGGTGCTGGTCTACGCCACCTGTTCGCTGCTGCAGGACGAGAATGCGCGGCAGGTGCAGGCATTGCTGGCGCGGCAACCCGGCGCGGCGCTGGAGGACCCGGGCGCGGCCTGCGGGCATGCCTCCGGCGGTGGCCGCCAGCGCTTCCCCGGCGAGCAGGACTGCGATGGCTTCTACTACGCGCGGTTCCGCAAGACGGCGTGAACCGGCCCCGGTATCATCGCTTCCCATGCTGAAGACCCGCGCCTCCCGAGAGTTCTGGTTGTTGGCCATCCTGGCCGTGCTGGTGCTCGGCGCCGGCCTCGGCCTGCGCGATCCGCACCCGGCCGACGAACCGCGCTTCGCGCTGGTCGCCAAGCAGATGGTGGAGAGCGGCAACTGGCTGTTCCCGCACCGCGGCACCGAGCTGTACTCGGACAAGCCGCCGATGCTGATGTGGCTGCAGGCCAGCTTCTACACGCTGTTCGGCAACTGGCGGGTGGCGTTCCTGCTGCCGTCGCTGCTGGCCGGGCTGGGCACGCTGGCCTGCGTCTACGACCTCGGCCGGCGCCTGTGGACGCGCCGCGTCGGCATGTACGCGGCCTACGCGCTGCTGTTCGCCTTCCACTTCACCTACCAGGCGAAGAAGGCGCAGATCGACCCGCTGGTGGTGTTCTTCATCACCCTGGCCAACTACGCGCTGCTACGCCACTTGTTGCGCGGGCCGGACTGGCGGCTGTGGGCGCTGGGCTGGTTCGCCGCCGGGCTGGGCACCATCACCAAGGGCGTGGGCGTGCTGGCGCTGCTGATGCTGCTGCCGGCCGCGGCGGCGTCGCTGGCGCACTGGCGCGGTGTGCGGGTCGGCCTGCGCGATGCGCGCTTCTGGCTGGGGCCGCTGGCGTTCCTGGCGGCGGTATCGATCTGGCTGGTGCCGATGGTGGTCACCGCGCTGTCGAGCAACGCGCCCGAGTACCACGCCTACCTCAACGACATCCTGTTCCGGCAGACCGCCGGGCGCTACGCCAAGTCCTGGGACCACGCGCACGGGCCGCTGTACTTCTTCGGGGTGATGCCGAGCATGTGGCTGCCGGTGCTGCTGGCGCTGCCGTGGGCGATCCCCGCCTGGGCGCGGCGCCTGCGCCGGCGCGATGCGCGCTATCTGCTGCCGCTGGCCTGGTGGGCGCTGGTGGTGCTGTTCTTCTCGATCCCGACCGGCAAGCGCGACGTCTACGTGCTGCCGGCGCTGCCGATGCTGTGCCTGGCGATGGGGCCGCTGATCCCCGGGCTGTTGCGCAAGACCGGGGTCAAGCGCCTGCTGCTGGCGTTCACCGCGCTGCTGACGCTGGCGCTGGGCGGCGTCGGTGCGGCGATCCTGCTGGGGCATGGTTTCCGCGCGCGGATGATGGAAGATCGCGGCATCGACCTGGCCACGGTGCAGGTGCTGGCCTGGGTCCTGCTGGCGATCGGCCTGTGGGGCGTGGCCAGCCTGGCCATGTTCGCGCGGCGCCGCCCGGAACTGGCGACGGTCTCGACCCTGACCATGGTCTGGGCGATGGCCGGCTTGCTGGTGTACCCATTGATCAACATGTCCAGTTCCGCGCGCGGGGTGATGGAGTCGGTCGGGCGCCGCATCGGCCCGGATGCCGAACTCGGCCTGGTCGCCTGGAAGGAGCAGAACCTGCTGATGGCCGACCGCCCCGCGACGACCTTCGGTTTCGTGGTGCCGTGGGAAGAGCAACTGCGCCGTGGCATCGCCTGGCAGGCGCAAGCGCCGCAGCGGCGCTGGCTGCTGGTGCAGGAGGCGGCGATGCTGGGCTGCGTCGACCGTCACGCCAGTGTCCTGGCCGGCGTATCCAACCGACGCAACTGGTGGCTGGTCCCGGCCAATGCCGTGCATGGCCGTTGCGTGGCCACTCAGGAAGACTTCGATCGCCTGCGCGAGCAGGACAAGGATCGCCTCGAATGAGCCGCGCCCGCGCGTTGCGGCTGCGTGGCGCGGGTGCCGCTGAAGGCCAGCGTGCCGCGCGGGCCGGGGGGCACGCGTGCCGCCACGCCTGATCCGGGTCATCAGCCGCGACAACGGCGGCGGCCTCAGCCGCGACCTGCAGGTGGTCGCCGACCTGCTGCGGGAAACCGGCCGCTACCGCGTCGAGGTGTTGGGTTTCGGCACCGTGCGCATCGCCAACCGCCTGCGCGAACTGCGCCTGTTCCTGCGCAGCCTGCTGTTCGGGCGCGCCGACCTGCAGATCTTCCTGGAACGGGTGTATCCGCGCTGCCTGGGCAGTGGCCTGCGCAATGCCTTGATCCCCAACCCGGAATGGTTCCGGCACAAGTGGCTGCGCTGCCTGCCGCGCTTCGCGCAGGTGCTGTGCAAGACCCGCCAGGCCGAGCAGCGTTTTTCCACGATGGCGCCGACCGCCTTCATCGGCTTTTGCAGCGACGATTGCTACCGTCCTGAGGTACCGCGCGAACGCGCCTGCCTGCACGTGGCCGGGCGCAGTTCGGCCAAGGGCACCGCGCTGCTGCTGCAGACCTGGGCGCGGCACCCCGAGTGGCCGCGGCTGACCGTGGTGCAGAGCGCGAAAAAGTCCCACCCGATCGAGGCCGAGAACATCGACTACCTGACCGGTTACCTGGACCAGCAGGAACTGCGGCGGCTGCAGAACGCGCACCGCTTCCACCTGTGCCCGTCCGAGGTGGAGGGCTTCGGCCACTACATCATGGAAGCGCTGAGCGTCGGCGCGGTGGTGGTGACCACCGACGGCGCGCCGATGAACGAGCTGGTGAGCGCCGAGCGCGGCGTGCTGATCGATCCGGTCGGCGAGGGCCCGGACAATTTCGGCGTGCGCTACCGGATCGAGGCCGCCGGCCTCGAGCGGGCAATGGCGCAGGCGCTGGCGCTGTCGCCGATGCAGTGCGATGCGCTGGGCACCGCCGCGCGCGGCTTCTTCGAGGCGCGCCGACGCGAGTTCGGCGAGCGCCTGCGCGCGGCCGTGGCCGACTTGCTCGGGGAGACCCCGCCGCCGGCCTTGCCAGCCAGCCGCGGCGCCGATCGCGAACAGGTCAGGCCGGGTTAGGGAAGCGCCCCGGATCATCGCCGACCACCCCATCCCCACGGCCTTCCCTCCTTGATGTCCCAGCCCATCGCGCCACGCCACGCCGTTTCCGCGTCCTCCCGCCAGGCCCTGGCCGAGCGTGGCGCGGCGCTTGCGCTGCTGTGCCTGCCGGCGCTGGTGATCAGCATGCCCAGCGGGTTGTTGCCGTTCGGCCTGCTGCTGCTGGTGACCAGCCTGCTGGCACTGCCGCAACTGCGCCAGGCGGTGGCGCCGATGCAGCCGTCGGTGCGCTGGTTGTGGATCCTGGCGCTGCTGGTGATCGGGCTGTCGCTGTGCTCGGTGCTGTACTTCGGCCAGCCGCTGAAGGACATCGACAACCGCACCCGCTTCCTGGTGCTGCCGTGGGCGGCGCTGTGGACCTATGCGCTGCGGCCGCCGCAGCGCCTGCTGTGGTGGGGCGCGCTGTTCGGCATCCTCGCTGCCCTGGTGCTGGCCAGCGTGCAGGTGTTGCAGGGCCAACCGCGTGCCGAGGGCTGGACCAACGCCATCGTGCTGGCCGACGTAGTGCTGATGCTGATGGTGCTGGCGGTGTTCTGCCGGCCGCGTGGACAGTGGCCGTGGGCCGTGGCCGCGGTGGTGGCGGGCGGCATCGTCATCCTGCTCAGCGGCAGCCGCGGCGTGTGGCTGGGCGTGCTGCTGCTGCTGGTGGCCAGTGCCCTGTGCCTGCGCTGGCGCGACAGCGCGACGCGGCTGATGATCCTGGGCGCGTGCACCGCGCTGGCGGCGGTGCTGGTGCTGAGCGTGCCGGCGCTGACCAAGCAGACCCGCCTGGCCGAGCTGCATCACGACGTGCAGCGCTACGAGCGCGGCGACAGCGATTCCTCGGCCGGCGCGCGCATCGAACGCCTGCAGGTGGCGGCGGCGACCTTCGTCGAGCACCCCGTGGTCGGGGTCGGCGTGGGCCGTTTCGACAACGCCATGCTGCGCCTGCCGGACTGCCGGAAGGCGTTCGTCGAGCGCTGCCACCTGGGACATGCGCACAACGACCTGGCCGAGTGGAGCGCGACCCAGGGCCTGCCCGGCACCGTGCTGATCCTGCTGGTGTACGGCGTGCCGCTGTGGCTGCTGCTGCGCCTGTACCGGCGCCGGCCGCAGCCGCACTTCCATGGCGCCGCGGCGGCCGGGATCATGGTGGTGGTGGCCTACGTCCTGTGCGGCATGACCCAGTCGATGTTCGCGCACCAGGTGAGTACCGGTTTCTATGTGTCGCTGGTCGGCGTGCTGATCGGGCTGGCCGCGCGCGAGGCGGAGCCGGCCCAGGGCGCTGAAGGCGCCGCGCGAAGCCGGTAGACTGCCGGTCCCGCATCGCCGGGCGGCGCGGCGCCTGGCGCCGGCCGCCGGCACCGCGCCTGACTTCCGGATACCGCGCGCCATGGCCGACGCCGCCGCGACCACCCTGCCGCTGAGCCTGGTGGTGATGACCTACAACGAGGCCGCCAACATCGCGCGCTGTCTGGACAGCGTGCCGTTCGCCGCCGACAAGCTGGTGGTGGACTGCGGCAGCACCGACGACACCGTGGCGATCGCCCGCGCGCACGGCGCGCGCGTGGTCGAGCAGGCCTGGTTGGGTTTCGGCCCGCAGCGCAACTTCGCCTCCACCCAGGCCGCGCACGACTGGATCCTGGTGCTGGACGCGGACGAATTCCTGTCCGACGCGCTGCGCGCCGAATGCCTGGCGCGGCTGCCGCAGCTGCTCGCCGAGGACCGCGTGGATGCGGTGTGGCTGCGCCGCAGCACCTGGTACATGGGCGCGCCGATGCGCTGGTACAAACCCATGGTCGGCGAGCGCCTGGCGCGGTTGTACCACCGCGGCCGCGCGCGCTGGAGCGATGCGCGGGTGCACGAATCGCTGCGCTTCGACGGCGCCAGCGCCGAGTTCGCGCCGCCGTTCAACCATCTGCACAACCCGACCCTGGTGCACAAGCAACTCAAGGTGCTGCGCTACGCCGAACTCAAGGCGCTCGGCTGGCGCGACAAGCGCAAGCCGGTGAGAATGTGGCAGAGCCCGTTCGTGTTCGCCGGCGCCTTCCTCAAGGACTATCTGCTGCGGCTGGCCTTCCTCGACGGCTGGCGCGGCTTCGTGGTGGCGCAGACCGCGGCCAGCTACGCGCTGTACAAGCGCATGCGCTACTACGAAATGCAGATCAACCCGGCCTCGGTGGAGCAGGCGCGGGTGCAACTGCAACGGCACGATCTGGAGCACTGATGAGCAAGCACTATCTGCTGTACGGATCCGAGCGCTACGCGCTGGCGATCCTGCGCCCGCTGCAGGAGGCGATCCGCGCGCGCGGTGACGAGGCGGCGTGGTTCTTCGACGGCCCCGGCGCCGAGGATCTGAGCGCCGACGAGCGCCACCTGGCGACGGTGGAAGAGGTGCTGGCGTGGAATCCGTATGCGGTGATCACCTCCAGCAACGCAGTGCCGCATTTCTTCCCGGGCGTGAAGGTCGAGACCTTCCACGGCTTCGACGCCGGCAAGCCGCGGCACATCTACGTGCGTGGTTTCTTCGACCTGTACTGCACCACCGGCCCGCGCGACACCGCGGCGTTCGGTGCGCTGGCGCGCAAGCTCGGCCACTTCGCGGTCAAGGAGACCGGCTTCCCCAAGATCGATCCGTTCATGCGCGAGATCGGCGCGGAGCTGGCGCCGGTGCGGCAGCCGCCGGTGATCCTGTACCACTCCACGTTCTCGCCGTCGTGGAGCGCGGCCGGCATCCTCTACGACGAAGTCGCGCGGCTCTCGCGCAGCGGCGAATGGCGCTGGATCGTCACCTTCCATCCGAAGATGGACCCGGCGATGGTCGCGCGCTACCGCGCGCTGGAGAGCGAGTACCTGCACTTCGCCGACAACGACAACATCCTGGAGCTGTTCCCGCAGGTGGACATGATGTGCTCGGACACCTCGTCCGCGCTCAACGAGTTCCTGCTCACCTACAAGCCGGTGGTGACGTTCAAGAACCGTCGCCCGGGGCCGCAGCTGATCGACATCGACGATCCGGCGCAGTTCGAGCCGGCGATCCGCCGCGCGCTGCAGCGGCCGCCGGAACTGATGGCGGCGATCCGCGAGTTCGCCGATGGCCTGCATCCCTACCGCGACGGCCAGTCCAGCGAGCGCGTGCTGCGCGCGATCGACGAGTTCGTCGCCGAGGGCGCGCGCAACCCGCGGCGCAAACCGTTGAACCTGTGGCGCAAGCTGAAGATCCGTCGCCGCATCGGCTACTGGGGCCGCGGCGCGCGCTGACGCGCCGCAGCGCCGCGCGCGTTCACCAGCGCGGCCGCCGCTGCGCCAGCGCGTCGCCCAGTTGCCGGTACAGCGCCCGTGCCTGCGCGTCCGGCAGCAGCCGCATGCGCAGTGGCGGTTCGCCGTGGCGGGCGCCGGCGGTGTCCAGCCACAGCGTCGCGGTGCCGCACCAGCGGTCCAGCGGCGAACGGCTCAGGTGCAGCGCCTGCAACTTGTCCAGTTCGGCCAGCCGCCACCAGCGCCGCCACCAACCGCCGCGCACCGCCACGTAGCGCGCATCCAGTGCGTAGCCCATGCGTTGCGCCTGGCGCCAGGACTTGAACGCCGACCACGGCAGCCACAGCAGGAGCAGCGCGGCCCAGACGCCGAGCGTGGGCCACAGCCCCGCGCACAGCAGCGGCACCAGCAGCAGCGCCGGCAGCGACAGCCGCCACCAGCAGCGCGTGGCGATGCCGTGCCAGTGCGCCGGCGGCCAGGCGATCTGCGGCAGCAGCCGCTGCAGCAGCGCATCGCAGGCGGCCGGGGTGGCCAGTGGCGCCAGTTCCGTCAGAGCGTGGTCGTGCCCGTGGTGCGCCTGGATCACCGCCGTCTCGATATGCAGGCTGCGCCGCCGCAGCAGCCGTTGCAGCACGCTCTCGTGCAGGGTCCAGGCCTGGATCCGGCGCCGCGCCACGCTGCTGCGCAGTCGCGTCAGCAGGCCGCGTTCCACGGTCAGCCGGCGCTCGCTCTCGCTCAGCCGGAAGCCGTGGTACTGCACCAGCGCCAGTCCCATCGACAACGCGCGCATCAGCAGCAACAGCGTCGCCAGCATCAGCGCGAAGGTGACCGTGCCGGCCATCCAGCCCAGTTGCAGGTGCGTGGCGTAGCCGAACAGTTGCCGCCCGTAGTGCTCGATCGCGTTGGAGATCATGCGCTCGGGGAACAGGTGGTAGGTGGCGCCGAACGCGGTGAGCAGCACCACCATGCCGCGGTTGGAGATCAGCCCCTGGCGCAGCACCTCGGCGGTGGGCAGCGCCAGCAGCAGTTCGCTGTCCGGCGCGGCGGCGGGCGCAGCGTCGGTATCGGTGGCGGCGGTCGTGTCGGCGGCGGGCGCGCGGTGGCGGATCTGCTGTTCCAGCGCCAGTGCCTGGTCCAGCCGCAGCACCCGCATCTGCGCCTCGGGCTTGGTGCCGCCGGCCGACTCCAGGCGCACCTCGGCCACGCCGAACAGGCGGTGCAGCAGCGACTGGTGCACCACCACGTTGTGGATGCGCGCGAACGGGATCTCGCGCAGGCTGCGTTCCAGCCAGCCACTGCGGATGCTCAGGCTGTCGCGGCCGATGCGGTACTGGTAGGTGAGATAGCGCAGCAGCGACACCGCCACCAGCCCGCTGCACACCGCCAGCATCACCAAGTGATCGGCATGATCGCGGTGGCCGTCGCGGCTGCCGAACACCAGCAGCGCCAGCAACGGCAGCAGGAAATGCCTGAGGTGCTGCAGCAACACGAACAGCCACGACCACGGATGCAGGCGCCGCACCGGTGCCGTGTGTTCGGAGTCGGCGCCGCCGCTCACAGCGCGTCGTCGTCGTGGTCGAGCTGGTGCGCCAGGCGCTCGCGCAGGCGTTCGGCGTCGGCCTGGTCCAGGCCGGGCACGGCGACCGCGGTATGGCGGGTGCCGGCGGTGTGCACGACCAGGGTGGCCAGGCGCAGCGCGCGTTCCAGCGGCCCGCGGCGCAGGTCCAGGTGCTGCACGCGCGAGATCGGCACGTGCGTCTCGCTCTGCCACAGGCGCCCGCGGAACACGTCCAGGCCCTGGACAGTCAGCCGCCAGCGGATGCGCCGGTGGCGGACGAAGCCGATCCAGGCACCGCACAGGCTGCCCACTGCCGCCGCCACGGCGCCCAGGGCCAGTGCATGCAGGCTATGCAGGCTGAGGCCGACGATGGCGGCTGCGACCACCAGGCTGAGCCCGAGCATGCAGCCACCGCCGAGCGCGGCCAGCCAGGCGCCGCGCAAGGGCAGCGGTTGCCAGTCCGCCGGCGGCCACTCCGCGGGCGCCGGCATGGTGGCGGGCGCGCTCGGCGCAGGCACGGTGGGGGAGTCGTCCATGGGTGGCGGTGCAGTCACGTCGGGGTCTCGGGGCGAGCGGGCGCGGGCGCGCGGCGTGGCCTGCGATCCTAACGCGCCGCTGGCGGGCGTGCGCTGCCCGCCGCGCGGTTCCCGGCGCGATCCAGGGGTGTGGTGTGGCGCGCCGTTCCGCGCCGTGGGGTCAGCGCGCCGCGCGCAGCAGCGCGTCCACGTCCAGCGCGTGGCCGGCGCGGGCCGCCTTGGTGCGCAGGTAGCCTTCGTTCTCGGCGGTGATCGTGCCGGTGACCGGGATGCGCTCGGTCACCTCGATGCCAGCCGCGCGCAGGCGCTCGGCCTTGGACGGGTTGTTGGTGAGCAGGCGCACGCGGCCGATGCCGAGCCCGCGCAGCATCGCCACGGCGCTGCCGTAGCGGCGTTCGTCGGCGCCGAAGCCCAGTTGCGCGTCGGCGTCGATGGTATCCAGGCCGTCGTGCTGGTAGCCGTAGGCGCGCATCTTGGTGGCGATGCCGGTGCCGCGGCCTTCCTGGTCCAGGTACAGCAGCACGCCGCCGCCCAGCGCCTTGAGCTTGGCCAGGCCATGCCGCAACTGGTCGCCGCAGTCGCACTTGAGCGAGCCGAACAGGTCGCCGGTGAGGCAGGAGGAATGCACGCGCACCGGCACCGGCGCGCCGAGGTCGGGCTGGCCGATCACGATCGCGACCTGGTCGCGCTGCGCCACGCCGCCGCGGAACACCACGAATTCGCCGGGTCCCAGGTCGCGCAGCGGCACCTGGGTGCGGGTGACCAGGGTGTAGCTGTCGGAGGCGGCGAGGGCGCAGCCGTGCTCCAGATCCTCCAACTGCAGCGCCTGGCAGCCCTGGAAGGCGCTGCTGTCGGCCCCCAGTTCCGCGGCGACCATCGCCGGCAGCAGCAGGCCCAGGCGTGCGATCTCGGCGGCCCCGGCGTCGAGCGCGTCGCCGGGCAGCCAGTGCGCCGGCAGCGGGCCGTCGCGCAGGTAGGCCAACGCCGCCAGCGCGTCGTAGGACTGCCCGGCCAGGGCGATGCGCGCGCCCTGCGGCGCGTCCAGGCCCAGCACCTGCGCGCGCGCCGGGGTCACGAACAGGTAGTGCCGCTGCCCGGTGGCCTGGGCGAAGCTGCGATAGGAGGGTTCGGTGCTGCTGTCCAGCGCCATGACCGCACGGACGTGGCCGGCACGGTCCTCGAGCAGCACCGGGCGCCCGGCGCGCAACTCCGATGCCGCGCGTTCGCTGCGGATCGCGGCAGGATCGCCGAAGGCGTGCGCGGAAGGGGCGGTGGGGCTGGTCATGCACGACTCCAGATGGGGATCGGCGGCGCCGCTTCAAGGCTGCCGCGTCCGGTCGCGGCGGCGCCGGCGCGGTGCCGGTGGGCGCTGATGGCGCCCGGGCGCCATTGTCGCGCGCTTTGCCTGACGCGCCAGCCCGCAGGCGATGGAACGCACTGTGCCCGCGTGTGCGCGCCGCCGATGCAACCGAATGCGCCGTCTGCGGCAACACGCCGGTGCGGGTGGGGTGTGCACGCGCCGCCGGTTGCTTGCTACTGTGCGCCATCGCGTCCGCTCCGGCCCCCGCATGCAGCTCGTCGATTGCACCGAACCGCGCCACGCCATGGCGATCCTGGAGATCTTCAACGACGCCATCGTCCACTCCACCGCCCTGTATGACTACCGGCCGCGCCCGCCGGAAAGCATGGCGGCCTGGTTCGCGACCAAACGCGCCGGCAACTTCCCGGTGCTGGGCCTGGAGGACGCCGACGGCACCCTGCTCGGCTTCGCCAGCTACGGCACCTTCCGCGCCTGGCCGGCGTTCAAGTACAGCGTCGAGCACTCGGTCTACGTGCACCGCGACCATCGCGGCCGCGGCGCGGGCCGGCAACTGCTGCAGGCGCTGATCGACACCGCGCAGGCGCGCGGCGTGCATGTGCTGGTCGGCGGCATCGACGCCAGCAATACCGGCAGCATCGCCCTGCACGAGCAACTCGGCTTCGTGCACGCCGGCACCGTGCGCGAGGCCGGCTTCAAGTTCGGGCGCTGGCTGGACCTGGCGTTCTACCAGCGCATCCTCGCCGGCCCGGCGCAGCCGCACGACGATTAGCGCGACCGCGGTCCGGCCGATCCGTGGCAGGAGGTAGCCACGCGCTCGTGCGTCTTGGTTCCCGGAACGCGCCCACGCCGCGCATGCTCGGGGGGGCTTACGCCCTAGTGCGGATGGCGCTCGGTGGCGTAGGGATTGGGTTCGGCCGGGTCCGGGCGCAGCGTGTAGCGCTTGTAGGTCCACTGGTACTGCGCCGGATCGCGCCGCGC
Organism: Xanthomonas sp. 3498; assembly: GCF_014199795.1. Classification (NCBI taxonomy): domain Bacteria; kingdom Pseudomonadati; phylum Pseudomonadota; class Gammaproteobacteria; order Lysobacterales; family Lysobacteraceae; genus Xanthomonas; species Xanthomonas sp. 3498. The sequence goes on along the minus strand of NZ_JACHOH010000001.1, from coordinate 990,547 downwards.
CACCCGCTCCACGCCCTCGTTGAGCGCGGTGGCCGCGCGCAGCGGGTCGGCATCGGCGATGTCCGCTGGCGCGGGCTGCACGTGCAGGGCGAACTCAAGGTCGTTGCCGACCCGCTCGCACCAGGCGAACAGCACGGTCGCGCCAGTGCGCTCGGCCAGGCGGTTGACCAGGGTCATGGTCAGCGCCGGCACGCCGAAGAACGGGGCGAACACGCCGTCGCCGGCCTTGGGCTGCTGGTCGGGCAGGATGCCGACCGCGCCGCCGTCCTTGAGCGTCTTGAACAACTGCCGCACCGCTGGGCCCTCGGCGCGCACCTGGCGCACCCGCTCGCCGCTGCGCACCAACTGCAGGAAGGCGTCGCCGACCGCCGACTCCGGCGCGCGGTAGACGATGGCGATGTCGCCGCGCGAGGCCAGCCACTGGTTGAGCAGCTCCCAGTTGCCGAAATGCGGCGCGGCCACGATCACCCCGCGGCCAGCGGCCAGTGCCGCGTCGTACAGCTCCTGGCCATGGCGCAGGCGCAGCCGCGCCAGATTCTGTTCCGGCGGCCGGGTCCACAGCAGCAGGGTCTCGACCGCCTGCCGCGCGGTCGAGCGCAGCACGTCGCGCTGCAGGGCCACGCGCTCGCTGGGCAGCAGGTCCGGATAGGCCAGTTCCAGGTTGCGCCGGACCACCCGGCTCTCGCGTGCGTCCAGGCGCAGCCACAGCCCGGCCAGGCCATCGGCCAGGCGGCGCAGCCACGGCCACGGCAGGCGCGCCACGGCGGCGGCGCAGCGGTACAGCAGGGAAGCGAGCGTCGCAGGTTTCATCGACCCAGTTTATCCGCTCGGCGCGTCGGACCCGCCCGAACGGCATCGAGGATCGCGCCGGCTGCGGCTTCGTCGCTTTCTCAATCCCGTCGGTTCGGCGATGATGCCGCACGATCGCAACCGTTCGTCGGGCGCGACCAATGCGAAATCCCCAATCCCCAATCCCCAATCCCGGCCCCACCGCCATGCTCTCGCTGATCCAGCGCGTCACCCAGGCCTCGGTCAGCGTCGATGGCGAGGTCGTGGGCCAGATCGGGCCCGGCCTGTTGGCGCTGGTGGCGGTGGAGCCGGGCGACGACGAGGCCAAGCTGCGGCGCATGGCCGAGCGCCTGCTCGGCTACCGGGTGTTTTCAGATGCGAGTGGGCGCATGAACCAGTCGTTGCGCGACACCGGTGGCGGCTTGCTGCTGGTCAGTCAGTTCACCCTGGCCGCCGATACGCGCTCGGGGATGCGGCCCAGTTTCACCACGGCGGCGCCGCCGGCCGAGGCTGAACGCGGCTTCAACCGATTGCTGGAGCTGTGCCGCGCGCAACACCCGCCAGGGGTGGAAAGCGGCCGCTTCGGTGCCCATATGATCGTCAGCCTGGTCAACGACGGCCCGGTCACTTTCCTGCTCCGGCCGTAGACGCCGGCGCGTTCCTGGCGGAGCCATTCAGGCTCCTCGTCCGGCAAGCGGCGGTCCGGGCTGTTATAATGCTAGGTTCACTCATTCACCTACCTGCCGGTGGCGCGAGCACTCATGGCCAACGAACGTCCTGCCCAGCAATCCGACATCAAGCAACTGATCAGCAAGGGCCTGGAACAGGGCTATCTGACCTACGCGGAAGTCAACGACCACCTTCCCGACGATCTGGTCGATCCCGAACAGATCGAAGACATCATCGGCATGATCAACGGCATGGGCATCGATGTCCATGAAGTTGCGCCCGATGCCGAAACCCTGTTGCTCAACGACGGCAACACCGGCAACCGCGAAGTCGACGACACCGCGGCCGAAGAAGCCGCCGCGGCGCTGACCGCGCTCGACACCGAGGGTGGCCGTACCACCGATCCGGTGCGCATGTACATGCGCGAGATGGGCACAGTAGAACTGCTGACCCGTGAAGGCGAGATCGCCATCGCCAAGCGCATCGAGGAAGGCCTCGGCCAGGTGCAGGCCGCGCTGGGCGCGTTCCCGCTGGCGGTGGAGACCCTGCTCGAGGACTACGAACAGCACAAGGAAGGCAAGAAGCGGCTGGCCGAGATCGTGGTCGGCTTCAACGACCTGATCGAGGAAGAGCCGGCGCCGCCGGTCGCGGTGTCCGACGACGACAGCGCCGCCGATGCCGATGCCGACGATGACGACGACGACGACGTCGATACCGCCGAAGAGGATGCCGGCCCGACCGGCCCGGACCCGGCCGAAGTCGCGCGGCGCATGGAAGTGCTGGCCACCGAATACGCCAAGTTCAAGAAGGCTCACGCCAAGAACGGCGCCGAGCACAAGCTGGTCACCAAGCTGCGCAACGACATCGCCGAGGTGTTCGTCACCCTGAAGCTGCCGCTGCCGCTGACCGACGTGCTGGTGCGCAAGCTGCGCGACACCATGGCCCAGGTCAAGGATCACGAGCGCCGCGTGCTGCATCTGGCCACCCACGTGGCACGCATGCCGCGCAAGGACTTCATCCGTTCCTGGGAAGGCAACCAGACCAACGTGGCCTGGGTCGACGATGCGCTCAAGCGCAAGCAGAAGTGGTCGTCGGCGCTGCGCGACGTCAAGGACCAGATCATCGCCGAGCAGGAAGCCACTGTCGCGGTGGAGCAGGCCACCTATCTGAGTCTGGCCGAGCTGAAGGAAATCAGCCGCGCCATGGCCTATGGCGAAGCCAAGGCGCGCAAGGCCAAGAAGGAAATGGTCGAGGCCAACCTGCGCCTGGTGATCTCGATCGCCAAGAAGTACACCAACCGCGGCCTGCAGTTCCTCGACCTGATCCAGGAGGGCAACATCGGCCTGATGAAGGCGGTGGACAAGTTCGAGTACCGCCGCGGCTACAAGTTCTCGACCTATGCCACCTGGTGGATCCGCCAGGCGATCACCCGCTCGATCGCCGACCAGGCGCGCACCATCCGCATCCCTGTGCACATGATCGAGACGATCAACAAGTTGAACCGCATTTCCCGGCAGATGCTCCAGCAGTACGGCCGCGAGGCCACGCCGGAGGAGCTGGCCAAGGAAATGGACATGCCCGAGGACAAGATCCGCAAGGTGATGAAGATCGCCAAGGAGCCGATCTCGATGGAAACCCCGATCGGCGACGACGAGGATTCGCATCTGGGCGACTTCATCGAGGACACCAACGTGGAGTCCCCGATCGAGAACACCACCAACATCAACCTGTCCGAGACCGTGCGCGACGTGCTGGCCGGGTTGACCCCGCGGGAAGCCAAGGTGCTGCGCATGCGCTTCGGCATCGACATGAACACCGACCACACCCTCGAGGAAGTCGGCAAGCAGTTCGACGTGACCCGCGAGCGCATCCGCCAGATAGAGGCCAAGGCGCTGCGCAAGCTGCGTCACCCGAGCCGCTCCGAGCAGCTGCGCAGCTTCCTCGACATCGACTGATCGAGCGCGGTTCGCGACAACGAAAAAGCCCCGCCATGTGCGGGGCTTTTTTGTGGGCGCAGATGCCGGATCGAACGGTGCGCTGCATCCCTTGTAGGAGCGGCTTCCGCCGCGACCGGGCTTTACCGGGAACGCCGAGTCGCGGCTGAAGCCGCTCCTACAACGGCATCCGCTTACGCGAACGCCTTGCTACCGCGCATCACCGCCAGCACGTCGTGGCAAGCGCCCATGGTGTGGTAATCGGTCTTGCCGGCCGGGCTCTTCTCGTCGCTGTAGCTGCGGTTGTCGCGGCTGAGGATGCGGAACCAGGCGCCGTAGCGGTGGTCGACCAGGTGCTCCCAGGAATACGCCCACAACTTGTCGTAGGCGTCGCGATACGTGGCGTCGCCCGTGGCGGCCAGCAGTCGCGACGCGGCGGCGATGGCTTCGGCCTGCACCCAGAAGTACTTGTCGTCGTCGCAGAAGTAGGTCGGCGCTGCGGACACATCGGGTACGCCGACCACCGGCGCTTCCTCGGTACCGGAGGCGAAGCCGTAGACGATGCCGCCATGCTGCGCGTCCCAGCCGTGCGCAAGGGCGGTGTCGAACAGGTGGCGCGCGGTCGGCAGCAGCCACGCCGGCGCGGTGCCGGTGGCCGCCTGCAAGTGCCCGTGCAGCAGCACCAGCAGCTTGGACCACTCGACCTGGTGGCCGGGCTGGAAGCCCCACGGCCGGAACAGATGCTTGGGGTTGTCGCGGTTGTAGTCCCAGTCCACCTGCCAGTTCGCGTCGTAGTGCTCCCACACCAGGCCGCCGGCCAGCGCCGCCTGGCGGCGGGTGATGTGGTCGCCCAGCAGCAGCGCGCGCTGCAGGTAGCGCGGCTCGGCGCTGGCCTCGTAGGCGGCGATCAGCGCTTCGCACAGGTGCATGTTGGCGTTCTGGCCGCGGTAGCTGGAGAACGTCCACTCCGGGGTGGCCTCGTCGCGGTACAGGCCGGCGGCGGCATCCCAGTAGCGGGTTTCCAGCAGTTGCCAGGTCTCGTCCATCCACGCATCGGTGTCCAGGCCGGCCTTCTTCGCGGTGGCGTAGGCCAGCAGCACGAAGGCGGCGCCGTAGGCGTGCTGGGTGCGGTCCTCGGCCACGCCGTCGCGCAGGGTCCACACGTAGCCGCCGCTGGCGGTATCGCGGTGCACCTCGCGCAGGTAGCGCAGGCCGTGGCGCGCGGCGTCCAGGTACTCGGCGGCCAGCGCCGAATCGGCGAACTCGATCGCCGCCATCGCGTAGTTGAAGACGAAGCGGGTGCTGCTGACCAGGTGGCGATGGCCGGCGTCGTACACGCTGCCGTCGTCGCGGAAGTAGTGGAAGAAGCCGCCCGCCGGGTCGATCGCGCGCGGATGGTAGAAGGCCATGGTGTCGGCGATGTGCGCGCGCAGGACGGCGGCGTCGGCGAAGTCGGGCAGGGGCGTGGCGGGCAGATTCATGCGGTTGGCTGGCGAACTGTGTGAGGGAGGAGAAGACGGCGGCGCGCGGCGGCGGCGTGGGCCGCCGCCGTGCCGGGAACGGATCGGCGGATCAATGCATCACGCGCGCGGTCGGCGCGGTGGTGGGCGCGGCCGCCGCCAGCTCGGGCGACAGGCGCGAGCCGCGCAGGCCGTACCAGACGATGTAGGCGTAGCACAGCAGCGGGATCACGAAGGCATGCTGGATGCCGATGGCGTCGGCCAGCGCGCCCTGCGCCAGCGGCACGATGGCGCCGCCGACGATGCCCATGATCAGCAGGCTGGAGGCCTTGCTGGTGAGCACGCCCAGGCGCTCGATGGCCACGGTGAAGATGGTCGGGAACATGATCGAGTTGAACAGGCCGATGGCGATCACGCTCCACATCGCCACATGGCCGGTGCTGAGCATGGTGGCGATCAGCAGCAGCGAGGCGATGCCGGCGAAGGTCGCCAGCAGCTTGCGTGCCGGGACGAACTGCAGCAGCGCCGCGCCGGCGAAGCGGCCGACCATCGCGCCGCCCCAGTAGAACGGCAGGTAGCCGCTGGCGTCGGCCTCGGTCAGGCCGCCGGTGGTGGGGCCGGAGATGTAGTTGATCAGGAAGCTGCCGATCGACACTTCCGCGCCCACGTACATGAAGATCGCCACCACGCCCCACAGCAGGTGCGGGTGGCGCAGCGCGTCGGCGAAGCTGTGATGCGACTCGGCACTGGAATCGCTGTCCTCGCGCAGCGACGGCACCCGCATCACCAGCACGAACACCGCCAGCAACAGCAGGCCGCCGGCCAGCATCAGGTAGGGGATTTCCACCGAGCGCGCCTGCTCGACGCGGTAGGCGGACAACTGCGCGGGATTCATCGCCGCCAGCTGGTCGGCGCCGAGTACCGCGCCCGCCAGGATCAGCGGGCCGATCAGCCACGGGAACACGGTGGTGCCCAGCGAGTTCAGCGCCTGCGCGAAGTTGAGCCGGCTCGGCGCCTTCTCCGGCGCGCCGATCAGGCTGATGTACGGGTTGGCCGCGACCTGCAGCAAGGTGATGCCGCTGGCCAGCACGAACAGCGCGGTCAGGAACAGTGGGTAGGAGGGCAGGCGCGCGGCCGGGTAGAACATCGCCGCGCCGATCGCCGCCACCACCAGGCCGATGACGATGCTGGCCTTGTAGCCGACCCGCGACACCACCGCACCGGCCGGTACCGACATCAGGAAGTACGCGCCGAAGAAGGTGAACTGGATCAGCATCGACTGCGCGTAGTTCATCTGGAACACGGCTTTCAGATGCGGGATCAACACGTCGTTGAGGCTGGTCAGGCCGCCCCAGGTGAAGAAGATCATGCTGACCACCGCGATGGCGGCGGTGTTGGACAGCGGGCGACGGCTCATGCAGCGACTCCGGGAACGGGCGAGAGGGCGACCTGGCTGCTGGCACGCAGGCACAGCCGGGCGGGGGCGATGGTAAGCGCAGGCAGCGCTTGCCGGTGGCGCAGCGCGTCCAGCACCAGGCGCGCGGCCTGCATGCCGCGCTCGCGCGGGGCGACGGCGACGGTGGACAGCGGCGGGGTGGCGACGGCGGCTTCGGGAATGTCGTCGAAGCCGATCAGCGCGTAGTCGCGGCCGGCCACGCGGCCGCGTTCGGCCAGGCCGCTGGCCAGGCCCAGCGCGACGACGTCGTTGTAGCAGACCAGCGCGGTCGGCAGCGGGTCGCGCGCGCACAGCGCGCCGGCCTGGCGCGCGGCTTCCAGCCGGGTCGGCGCGCATTCGATCAGCCACGCCGGGTCGACCGCGATGCCGGCGGCGGCCAGCGCCTCGCGGTAGCCGGCGCGGCGCTCGGCGCAGGAACTGGACTGGCGGTGGCCGCCGAAGAAGGCGATGGCGCGGTGGCCCTGCGCCAGCAGGTGTTCGGTGGCCAGGCGCGCGCCGCGGCGGTTGTCCAGCGCCAGCAGCGGCCAGTCGCCGTCCAGCGCGCGGTTGAACAGCAGTACCGGCAGGCGCGGTCCCAGCAGCTGGCGCAGCCGCGCCGCGTCGGTGTTCTCGGTGGGCGAGAGGATCATCGCCGCAGGGTGGTGCTCGATCAGCGAGGCCAGCACGGTCTGCTGGCGCTCCGGCGACTCGCCGGTGCTGCCCATCAGCATCACGTAGCCGGCCTCGGCCAGCGCCGCGTCCACGCCGCCGGCGAACTCGGCGAAGAACGGATTGGCCAGGTCGTTGACCACCAGCGCCACCGCATTGGACGCGCGGCCGCGCAGGCTGGCCGCGCCGCGGTGGTAGACGTAGCCCTGGCGGGCGATCTCCGCCGCCACCCGCGCGCGCGTGTCCGCGTGCACCAGCGGGCTGTTGCGCAACACCAGCGACACGGTCGCCCGCGACACGCCACAGGCGGCGGCGATGTCGGACACGGTGACGCGTTTGTCGGCAGGAGACGGCGCCACGGCGCATTAGACCGGTTCAAAAGGTCGCTCATCCTGCGCCGTCGTGATTCGATCCGCATTTTGCAGTGCAGCAAGGCATCGCAGCGGGTTTGTGCTATCGGTTTGGATCGATTCGATCTGGGGAGCCTGCCATGCGCAGCTCGAGGATGCTGGGCGCCGCCGCCGCACTGCTGCTGGCCGCGCTGTGGCCGACCGCGCCCGCCGTCGCGGCACCTGACGCCAAGGTGGGCGAGCGTGCGGTGGCGGCGGTGGATCCCTTCATCGGCACCGGCGGCGAGGGCCACACCTATCCCGGCGCCACGGTGCCGTTCGGCATGGTCCAGCTGAGCCCGGACACGCGCATCCAGCCGCGCAAGGACGCCTACGGCTGGGCGGCAGGCTACCGCTACGACGACCGCAGCCTGGTCGGCTTCTCGCATACGCATTTCTCCGGCACCGGCCACTCCGACCTGGGCGACGTGCTGCTGATGCCGATCAGCGGCACGGTGCGGCTGGAGCGCGGCGACCCGGACAAACCCGGCAGCGGCTACAGCGCGCGCTTCCGCCACGACGACGAGCGCGCCGAGCCGGGCTATTACGCAGTGACCCTGGACGACTACAAGGTCCGCGCCGAACTCACCGCCAGCGCCCGCGTCGGCGTGCATCGCTACACCTATCCGGCCGGCCAGCCGGCGCACGTGCTGCTGGACCTGCGCACCAGCCTGTACGACTACCCGGGCAAGATCAGCTGGTCGCGGCTGCGCCTGCGCGCCGACGGCACCGTCACCGGCTTCCGCGAGACCCGCGGCTGGGCGCCGGGGCGGCAGCTGTACTTCGCCCTGCGCTTCTCGCAGCCGCTGCGCGGCCACGCCTTCCACAACACCGAACAGGACATTCCCTACAAGGGCTTCCCGCCGCCGGGCGACAACGACCCCACCCAGCGCGCGCAGATCGAAGGCCGGCAGCTGGTGGGGTCGTTCGACTTCGGCAACGCATTGCGCGGGCCGCTGCTGGTCAAGGTGGCGATCTCGCCGGTCAGCGAGGACAGCGCCATCGCCAACCTCGACGCCGAAGTGCCGGGCTGGGATTTCGACGGCGTGCGCCGTGCCGCGCGTGCGCAATGGGCGCAGGCGCTGGGCGCGGTGGACGTCGACGCGCCGCCCACCCAGCGCACCCAGTTCTACACCGCGCTGTACCACAGCCTGCTCGGCCCGACCCTGTTCATGGACAGCGACGGCCGCTACCGCGGGCCGGACAACGCCGTGCACCAGGCGCAGGGCTACACCCACTATTCGACGTTCTCGCTGTGGGACACCTATCGTGCGCTGCACCCGCTGCTGACCATCGTGCAGCCGCCGCAGCGCACCAACGACATCGTCAACTCGCTGCTCGCGCACCAACGCGAAAGCCCTTACGGCGTGCTGCCGGTGTGGGCGTTCCACGGCCTGGAGACCTGGTGCATGATCGGCTACCACGCGGTGCCGGTGATCGCCGACGCGTACATGAAGGGCATTCGCGGCTACGACACCGACGCCGCGCTCAAGGCCATGGTGGCCAGCGCCGACTACGGGCCCTACGACGGCATCGCCCAGTATCGTGAGCTCGGCTACGTGCCGATCGACGAAGAAGGCGAGGCTGCCTCCAAGACCCTGGAGTACGCCTTCGACGACTGGACCATCGCGCAGATGGCGCAGGACATGGGTCGCACCGAGGTCGCCGCCACCTTCGCCAAGCGCGCCGCCAACTGGCGCAACGCCTTCGATCCGGACACCGGCTTCATGCGCGCGCGCAAGCGCGACGGCAGCTTCCGCACCCCGTTCGATCCGGACGCCAGCGGCTACGGCACCGACTACACCGAAGGCAACGCCTGGCAGTACTCCTGGTACGTGCCACAGGACGTGGCAGGCCTGGCGCGTGCGCATGGCGGCGACGACAAGTTGCTGGCGCGGCTGGACCAGGTGTTCGACGCCAAGGTCGATCCCAAGGTGTTCGCGCACATGGAGGACATCACCGGGCTGATCGGCTGGTATGCGCACGGCAACGAACCCAGCCACCACGTCGCCTATCTGTATGCCTACGCCGGGCAGCCGTGGCGTACCCAGGCGCGCCTGCAGCAGATCATGCGCAGCCAGTACGCGGCGCGTCCGGACGGCCTGGCCGGCAACGACGACATGGGGCAGATGTCGGCCTGGTACGTGTTCACCGCGCTGGGCTTCTACCCGGTGGCGCCGGCCAGCAACCAGTACATCCTCGGCCGCCCGTTCCTGCCGCGCGCCACGCTGGCGCTGCCCAACGGCAAGCGCTTCACGGTGATCGCCGACGGCCTGGACGATGCGCATCCCTATGTGGGCGGCGTCACCCTCAACGGGCGCCCGCTGAACCGCACGTTCCTGCGCCACGAGGAACTCATGGCCGGCGGCGAACTGCGCTTCACACTCCAGGCCACACCCAACACCGCCTGGGCGACAGCTGGCGCCGAGCGCCCCTATTCGATGAGCGAGTGAAGGGTACTCCACCTATTCCTGGAGATGTCCTGTAGGAGCGGCTTCAGCCGCGACGAGGCGTTCCCGGTCAAGCTCGGTCGCGGCTGAAGCCGCTCCTACAGGGCCAGCGGCATCCGGCCTGAGTGTGGTGGAAGCACGTTCAAAGGTGCTTCGAAGCCGCGCCGGCGCGCATCTGCGTTTGGATGATGGCCCAGCCCTCTGCGTCCGTTGCTGCAGATTCGGTGCGCGACTCACGCGGGAGCGTCAGCCTCGCGTGAATTTTTTGCTGCATCTAGCGGGGTGCGTGGCGGCGCGGAGCGTGCGCCGCCACATCCCGGCACAGCGCGTCGCATCACATGCACGCGCATTTAATGTCATCCACACATTCCATTTGCGGCGTTCGTGGTCTTGTGGCGCAGCTGCATCGCATCGCGCGGACCGGGTGCGCCGGCACCGTTGCGATCTCTGGAGCGCGACAGCGTGCAGGCCCATCCCGTTCCGGTGCCGTTGCCATGCGACGGCGCGATCCGCGTTGCCGGCAACGGCGCGCAGAGGCGACGTGTCCTTTCTCATTCGTCGAACGGGATCTTCCGAATGCATGTCTGCCTGCTGTCCCCCTTTCCCTCTCACGAAGCGGCCGCGCTGGACGCGGCCATGGCGGCAGCGCAGGCGCAGGGCTGCGATCACATCGTCCTTCCCAGTCCGTTCGCGCAGGATGCGCAGGGGCGCCTGCACGACCCCGCCGCCCACGACGCGGCCGGGCTGGCACAGCTGCGGCAATGGCTGCAACGCGCAGAACAGCATGGGTTGCGCGTGCTGCTGGATCTGCGCATCGACGAGATCGGCGGCGGCAGCGGTCTGCTGCAGGAACATCCGCACTGGTTCCGCGCCCGCAGCTCGACCCTGCCGGACCCACGCGCCGAACGCGCCGCGCCGGACATCGCCCAGGGCCGCTTCGCCTCCGCCGAGGAGGGTGCGGGCTTGGCAAAGTGGTGGAGTACGCGCCTGCTCGACTGGCTGCATGGCGGCGTGGCCGGTTTCCGTGTGCTGCAGCCGCAGCGCGTACCGGCTGCGCTGTGGCGCACGCTGATCGGCGAGGTCCATGCGCAGGCACCGCACGCGCGGCTGCTGGCATGGACGCCTGGGCTGGGCCTGGACGCCTTGCGCAGCCTGGCCGGTGCCGGCTTCGATGCCGCGTTCTCCTCGCTGGCCTGGTGGGACGGCCGCGGCGACTGGTTCTTCGACGAGGACAGCGCGCTGCGCGCGCTGGCGCGCCGCGTGGTCGCCACCGTCGATGCCGACGCGCCTGTCGCCTCCGCGCTGCCCCTGCCGCGCGCGCAGCGGCAGCGTCTAGCGGCCGCGTTCGGCGGCGCCTGGGCGATCGCTGCGCAGGACATCCTGACGGAGCACGCGCAGCCCGGGCACGCGCAGCACACGCTGTCCGAGAGCGACGGGTCCACGCCGGCAGCGCCGCTGCCCGATGCCAACACGACGCTGCGCTTGCGCCCGCTGCTGCGCGACGGCGCCCTGACCGCGGTGGCGGTGGAGCCGCTGGATGCCGCGCCGTGGCTGGTGCTGCTCAACAGCGATCGCGATCACCTGCTGCCGGTGCCCGGTCCGGCGCTGCTGCGCCTGCTCGGCGACAGCGAGGGCCTGCTCAGCGACCACGGCGAACCGATCCAGGGCGAGCAGGGCGGCACCCTGGAAGCGGGCGAAGTCCGTATCTATCGCAGCCTGCCGGCGCGCCCGGTGCTGACCGCGGCGCGCGCCCGCACCCCGGCCGAGGTTGCCGCCGGCGAGGCGCGGGTGTGCATCGAGTCGGTGACGCCCTCGGTGGACGACGGCCGGTTCCCGGTCAAGCGCACGGTCGGCGACCGGATCTGTGTGGAGGCCGATGCGTTCTGCGACGGCCACGATCGCATCGCCGTGGCGCTGCTGTGGCGCGCCGCCGATGCACGCACTTGGTCCAGCACGCCGATGCGCGCGCTCGGCAACGACCGCTGGCGTGGCGAGTTCCCGCTGCAGCGCTTGGGCCGCTACGAGTTCCGCATCGAGGCCTGGCGCGACGTCTACGCCACCACCCATGCCGACCTGGAAAAGAAGCGCGCCGCCGGTACGCTGCTGCCGGTGGACGTGCAGGAAGCGCTGGCCCAGGTCGAGGCCGCGCGCGGCCGCAGCCGCGGCGCGCTGGCCACCCGGCTGAAGGCCATCACCACGCGTATCGCCCGCACCAGCGACCTGGCCGAGAAAGCGCAACTGCTGCTCGAACCCGACACCGCCGAGGCGATGGCGCGCGCCGATGCCAAGCCGTTCCGCACCGAGTACCCGATGACCTTCCGGGTCGAGGCCGAACGCCGCGCCGCGCATTTCGCCAGCTGGTACGAACTGTTTCCGCGCTCGCAGAGCGGCGATCCGCAGCGTCACGGCACTTTCGACGACGTGATCGCGCGGCTGCCGCACATCCAGGCGATGGGTTTCGACGTGCTGTACATGCCGCCGATCCATCCCATCGGCGAGAAGAACCGCAAGGGCCGCAACAACGCGGTGAGCGCCGAGCCGGGCGAGCCTGGCAGCCCGTACGCGATCGGCTCGGCCGAGGGCGGGCATACCGAGGTGCATCCCGAGCTGGGCGGGCTGGAAGGGTTTCGCCGCCTGCGCGCGGCCGCGGCCGAGCACGGCCTGGAACTGGCGCTGGACTTCGCCATCCAGTGCGCGCCGGACCATCCCTGGTTGCGCGACCACCCAGACTGGTTCACCTGGCGCGCGGATGGCTCCATCCCGTACGCGGAAAACCCGCCGAAGAAGTACCAGGACATCGTCAACGTCGACTTCTACGCCAGCGGCGCGGTCCCCGCGCTGTGGAACGCGCTGCGCGATGCGGTGCTGTTCTGGGTCAACGAGGGCGTCACCTTGTTCCGCGTCGACAACCCGCACACCAAGCCGTTCCCGTTCTGGGAATGGCTGATCGCCGAGGTGCGTGGGCGTCATCCGGAGGTGGTGTTCCTGTCCGAGGCCTTTACCCGGCCCAAGCCGATGTACCGGCTGGCCAAGGTCGGCTTCTCGCAGTCCTACACCTACTTCACCTGGCGTCAGCACAAGGCCGAGCTGCAGGCCTACATCGAGGAACTCAACAGCGGCGTGCCCAGCGAATGCTTCCGCCCGCACTTCTTCGTCAACACCCCGGACATCAATCCGTTGTTCCTGCAGCATAGCGGGCGCAGCGGGCATCTGATCCGCGCCGCGCTGGCGACCACGCTGTCCGGGCTGTGGGGCATGTACCAAGGCTTCGAGCTGTGCGAGGCCACGCCGCTGCCGGGCAAGGAGGAATACCTCGACTCGGAGAAGTACCAGTTGCGCGTGTGGCCCGAGCGCGCGCCGGGCGACATCGTCGACGAGATCACCCGCCTCAACCTGCTGCGCCGCCAGCATCCGGAACTGCAGTCGCACCTGGGCACGCGTTTCTACACCGCCCACAACGACCAGGTGCTGTACTTCGGCAAGTTCCTCGACGCCGCACACCTGGCCCGTGGCCGCAGCCTGGTGCTGGTGGCGGTGAGCCTGGACCCGTACGCGCCGCAGAACGCGCAGATCGAAGTGCCGCTGTGGGAACTGGGCCTGCCCGATCACGCCAGCGTCGCCGTGCGCGACCTGTGGGACGGCCACGACTTCGCCTGGCACGGCAAGACCCAACACATCCGCCTCGATCCGTCGCGGCCGTTCGCCTTGTGGCGCATCCGCGCCGGAGCCACTGCATGAATGTCGCCGCGCCGTCGTCCCCCCAACTCGAGCCGCGCGCACCCGCCGGCGATGCGCGCTGGTACAAGGACGCGATCATCTACCAGGTGCACGTCAAGTCGTTCTTCGACTCCAACGACGACGGCATCGGCGACTTCCCCGGGCTGATCTCCAAGCTCGACTACATCGCCGACCTGGGCGTGGACACGATCTGGCTGCTGCCGTTCTATCCCAGCCCGCGCCGCGACGATGGCTACGACATCGCCGAGTACATGGCGGTGCATCCGGACTACGGCAGCATCGCCGACTTCCAGCGCTTCGTGGAGCAGGCGCACGCGCGCGGCATCCGCATCGTCACCGAACTGGTGATCAACCACACCTCCGACCAGCACCCCTGGTTCCAGCGTGCGCGCATGGCGCCGGCCGGCTCGCCGGAGCGCGCCTTCTACGTGTGGTCCGACAGCGATCAGGACTACGCCGGCACCCGCATCATCTTCTGCGATACCGAGAAGTCCAACTGGACCTGGGACCCGGAGGCCGGCCAATACTTCTGGCACCGCTTCTACTCGCATCAGCCGGACCTGAACTTCGACAACCCGGCGGTGCTGGAGGCTGTGCTGGAAGTGATGCGCTTCTGGCTGGACCTGGGCGTGGACGGGCTGCGTCTGGACGCGGTGCCGTACCTGATCGAGCGCGACGGCACCTCCAACGAGAACCTGCCCGAGACCCACGCCATCCTGCGCCGCATCCGCGCCACGCTCGATGCCGAATACCCGGACCGCATGCTGCTGGCCGAGGCCAACATGTGGCCGGAAGACACCCAGCAGTACTTCGGCGAGAACGCCGACGAATGCCATATGGCGTTCCACTTCCCGCTGATGCCGCGCATGTACATGGCGATCGCGCGCGAGGACCGCTTCCCGATCACCGACATCATGCGCCAGACCCCGGAGATCCCGGAGAGTTGCCAGTGGGCGATCTTCCTGCGCAACCACGACGAGTTGACCCTGGAGATGGTCACCGACTCCGAGCGCGACTACCTGTGGCAGACCTACGCCGCCGACCGCCGCGCGCGCATCAACCTCGGCATCCGCCGGCGCCTGGCGCCGCTGCTGGAGCGCGACCGCCGCCGCATCGAGCTGATGACCTCGCTGCTGCTGACCATGCCCGGCACGCCGGTGCTGTACTACGGCGACGAGATCGGCATGGGCGACAACATCCATCTCGGCGACCGCGACGGCGTGCGTACGCCGATGCAATGGTCGATCGACCGTAACGGCGGTTTCTCGCGCGCCGATCCCGCCGCGCTGGTGCTGCCGCCGATCATGGACCCGCTGTACGGCTTCCAGGCGGTGAACGTGGAGGCGCAGCAACGCGACCAGTATTCGCTGCTGACCTGGACCCGGCGCATCCTGTCGGTGCGCAAGCGCTACCGCGCCTTCGGCCGCGGCGCGCTGCGCTTCCTGTATCCCGGCAACCGCCGCATGCTCGCTTACCTGCGCTGCCACGAGGACGAGACCGTGCTGTGCGTGGCCAACCTCTCGCACACGCTGCAGGCGGTGGAACTGGACCTGTCCGAATTCGAGGGCCGGGTGCCGGTGGACATCCTCGGCGGCGGCAGCTTCCCGCCGATCGGGCGCCTGACCTATCTGCTCACTGTGCCGGCGTTCGGCTTCTACGCCTTCCAGCTGGTCGGCAATGCCACCCTGCCGGACTGGCACGTGCCGGCGCCGGTACCGCTGCCCGACTACCAGACCCTGGTGCTGCGCAGCACGGTCGACAGTGCCGGCCTGCAGCCGCATCTGCCGACGCTGGAGCGCGACATCCTGCCGGCGTGGCTGTCCACCCGGCGCTGGTTCGCGGCCAAGGATCGCGCCCTGCGCAGCGTACGCATTGCGCGGCGCACGCCCCTGTCCGGCGGCGACGGCCTGACCCTGCTGGAAATCGAGGCGGAACTGGACGACGGCGCGTACGAGCACTACATCTTGCCGCTGGGCATCGTGTGGGAGCGCGAGCAGCCGAGCGTGCTGGCCGAGCAACTGGCGCTGGCGCGCGTGCGCCATGGCCGTGAGGTCGGCTACCTCACCGACGCCTTCGCGCTGAAACCCTTCACCCTGAGCATGCTTGCCGCGCTGCGCGACCGCGCGGAGCTGCGCGTGGACGGCGAGGCCGGCAATGCCTCGGACGCCGAGCGCATCCGCTTCTGTCCGACGCCGGCGCTGCAGCGCGTGGACATTCCGAACGATCCGGAGATCCGCTGGCTATCGGCCGAGCAGAGCAACAGCTCGCTGATCGTCGGCGACACGGCGGTGTTCAAGTTGCTGCGGCGCGTGTCGGCCGGCATCAACCCGGAGATCGAGATCGGCGAACGCCTCACCGCGCTCGGCTACGCCAACGCCGCGCCGCTGCTGGGCCATGTGGCCCGTGTCGAGACCGACGGCAGCGAGACCACGCTCGCGCTGCTGCAGGGATTCGTGCGCAACCAGGGCGATGCCTGGCGCTGGACCCTGGATCACCTGTCGCGCAGCGCCGAGGAGTACGACGCCGCGCAGGACGATGCCGCGCGCCTGGAAATCGTGGCCAGCTACGACGCCTTTGCGGCGATCGTCGGGCGGCGCCTTGCGGAACTGCATGCCTTGCTGGCGCAGCCCACCGACGCGCCCGCGTTCGTGCCGCAGGCCGTGGACGCGGCCGCCGCGCAGCAGGTGGTGGACGGCGTGGTGCATGAGGTGCAGGCAATGTGGGACACGCTGCTGGCGCATCGCGAGGCCAACGACGATCCGGCCGAACACGCCGCAGTCGACAGCCTGCTGGCCGAGCGCGCGCGCCTGGACGCCTGGCTGCAGCAGGCGCCGTCGCTGTTGTCCGGCGCGCTGCTGACCCGCGTGCACGGCGACTTCCATCTCGGCCAGATCCTGGTCGCGTTCGACGACGTGGTGCTGATCGACTTCGAAGGCGAGCCGGCCAAGTCGCTGGACGAACGCCGCGCCAAGGCCAGCCCGCTGCACGACGTCGCCGGTTTCCTGCGCTCGCTCGACTACGCCAGCGAAGTCTCCGCCCGCGGCGAGGAAGGCACCGCCGCACGCGTGGGTGCCGGCCTGGACACCGCGCAGGAAGCATTCCTGGCCGCCTTCCGCAGTCGCGCCAGCGCCGCGTTCCTGGCCGCCTACTGCGGCGTGCTCGACGCCAGCCCGCATCCGTGGGTGGCGCCGGCCGCGTTCGAGGTCACCACCTTGCTGTTCCTGATCGAGAAGGCCTGCTATGAAATTCGCTACGAGGCCGCCAACCGCCCGGCATGGATCATGGTGCCCATACAGGGACTGTTGCGCATACTCGACCGCTTTCCCGCGCCCCAGGAGTCGATTCGATGAGTGATGCCGTCCACGTCTGGGACGACGCGACGCAACGCGCCTTCGCCACCGCGCGCCATGGTGACCCGTTCGCCGTGCTGGGCGTGCATCGCCTCGGCAACGCGCGGGTGCTGCGCAGTTACCAGCCGGGTGCCGATGCGGTGGTCGCGGTGCTGGAGGACGGCAGCGAAGTGCCGCTGCAGCAAGGACCGGAGGGCTTCTTCCATGCCGAGCTGCCGCACGAGGGCCGCTACCGCCTGCGCATCCGTTGGCCCGGCGGCGAGCAGGACACCGCCGACGCGTATGCGTTCGGCCCGCAGCTCAGCGATTTCGACCTGCACCTGATCGGCGAAGGCCATCACCTGCACCTGGCCGATGCGCTGGGCGCCAATGTGGTCGAGATCGACGGCGAGCAGGGCACCCGCTTCGCGGTGTGGGCACCCAATGCCTCGCGCGTGGCGGTGATCGGCGACTTCAACAGCTGGGACGCGCGCCGCCACCCGATGCGCCTGCGCCACCAGGCCGGCGTGTGGGAACTGTTCGTGCCTGGCGTCGAGCCCGGCGCGCGCTACAAGTTCGCCCTGCGCGGCCCGCGCGGCGAAGACCTGCCGGCCAAGGCCGACCCGGTCGCGCGCCAGGCGGAACTGGCGCCCGGCACCGCCTCCATCGTCGCCGACCCGGCACCGTTCCAGTGGCGCGACGACGCCTGGATGGCCACGCGCGCGCGCCGTCACGCCCCGCAGGCCCCGATCAGCGTGTACGAAGTGCATGCCGGCTCGTGGATGCACGCCGACGACGGCAGCCTGCTCGACTGGGACGCGCTGGCCGAACGGCTGATTCCCTACGTGGCCGACATGGGCTTCACCCACATCGAACTGCTGCCGGTCACCGAGCACCCATTCGGCGGCTCCTGGGGCTACCAGCCGCTGGGCCTGTTCGCGCCCACCGCGCGCTTCGGCAGCCCGGAAGGCTTCGCCCGCTTCGTCGATCGCTGCCACCGCGAGGACATCGGCGTCATCGTCGACTGGGTGCCGGCGCACTTCCCCACCGACGCGCATGGCCTGGCCCACTTCGACGGCACCGCGTTGTACGAACACGCCGACCCGCGCGAAGGCTTCCACCGCGACTGGAATACCCTCATCTACAACCACGGCCGTCGCGAAGTGTCCGGCTTCCTGATCGCCAGCGCGCTGGAATTCCTGCAGCGCTACCACGTCGACGGCCTGCGCGTGGACGCCGTCGCCTCCATGCTCTACCGCGACTACAGCCGCAACGCCGGCGAGTGGGTGCCCAACATCCACGGCGGCCGCGAGAACTACGAGACCATCGCCTTCCTGCGCCGGCTCAACCAAGTGGTGGCCGACCAGGCCCCCGGCGCCATGACCATCGCCGAAGAATCCACCGCCTGGCCCGGCGTCACCGCCGACCTCGCCCATGGCGGCCTGGGTTTCAACTACAAGTGGAACATGGGCTGGATGCACGACAGCCTGCACTACATCGAACTGGACCCGATCTACCGCCGCTACCACCACGGCGAGATGACCTTCAGCATGGTCTACGCGTATTCCGAGCGCTTCATGCTGCCCATCTCCCACGACGAAGTGGTGCACGGCAAGCGCTCCCTGCTCGGGCGCATGCCTGGCGACGACTGGCAACGCTTCGCCAACCTGCGCGCCTACCTCGGCTACATGTACACCCACCCCGGGCGCAAGTTGCTGTTCATGGGCTGCGAAATCGCCCAGCCCACCGAGTGGAACCACGACGCCGCGCTGCCCTGGCACCTGCTCGACCAGCCGAATCACCGCGGCATCCAGCGCCTGGTGCGCGACCTCAACCGCCTCTACGCCGAACACCCCGCGCTGCACGCCCGCGACGACACCCCCGACGGCTTCGCCTGGGTCATCGGCGACGACGCCGGCAACAGCCTGTTCGCCTACCTGCGCACCGCCCAGGGCAGCGACGCCCCACTGCTGGTGGTGGCCAACCTCACCCCGCAGGTCCATCACGGCTACCGCATCGGCGTGCCCCGCGGCGGCCGCTGGCGCGAACTGCTGAACTCCGACGCGGAGATCTACGGCGGCAGCAACACCGGCAACGGCGGCAGCGTGCGTGCCGAGACCATCGGCGCGCATGGGCATCCGGCCTCGCTGGCGCTGACCATCCCGCCGCTGGGCGTGCTGGTGTTGGGCTCGGAGGATTGAGGGGAGGGCGCTTGCGTGGCTAGCGGCGTCGCATCGGCCACCGATGCTGCGCTGTTGTGGAAAAAGCAGGCTGTTGTGGGAGGGACTTCAGTCCCGACGGGCTTTCCCGGCTCACCATCAGAGCTGACGCTCTTCCATTGCGGATTGCCGGGGGGGTGTCCCAATCAGGCGCAGCCCTGCCTTGCCCTGGGTTGGGTACCAGCACGCATGCGAGCCGGCGGTTGCACACGCACCGACAGCCTAAGAAGACACGGCACCACCCTGGACGCTAAACTCACGCCCGCCTCGGCGCCTTCCTCTGCATGCACGCCAGAGGCGCCAAGCCGGCGGCCGACGCATCGCCCGCCTGCTCCGGACGCGTCCGGGCCTATAGCTCAACGGTTAGAGCAGAGGACTCATAATCCTTTGGTTCCAGGTTCGAATCCTGGTGGGCCCACCATAAGCATCCAAATGCACTGGATGTTGTCTTCTCTTGAAAATGAGCGGACGTTGGAAGTGAATCTGACCCAGTTCTTGAGAAGTCAACCTGACCCCGTTGTTTCAGGTTCGAATCCTGGTGACCTATCAAAAAGCAGTCCAGGGTGTCCGGTTAGACCTTGGGCTGCGCCCGTTCCGGGAAGGTTGTCGAGCAACAGGCAGCAATCGTTAGGGAGCGTCGCCTTCATCTGCTGCGCCTACTGAACCCGTTGCGAGTTCAGCCATGTCGTTCGGAATGTACTTCGAGTGTGCTCGTTTCAGGTAAGCAAGCTCACTATCGGAGTCCGCCTGATAGTCGAGTTGCTGGCTGAAAAAGTTTAGCCGCGCCCGCGCGTCGTTAAGTATCTCAGACCACGTCTTCGCCCAGACTGTGATGCTCGAATCGTCGCTCTGGAAGACGACACCCTCGGGTCTATCCTTTTGCCGGCTCTTGAGCTTGGCGTACTCATCCATCTCATTGGAGACCACCATAAACGTCCATTTGGTCCGCTTTTGGTCGAAACGTGAGTCCTTGGCTACGGCAAATGCGTAGCTCTCGATCTGGGTAATGACTTCCGAGTTGATCTTCTGTTTCGGGCGCTTCAGTTCAACTACCAGGTACTCGTGGCTGCCCTGAGTTGGCTGGATGGAACGTGCCAGCATCAAGTCGATTCGCCCACCCTTGTCCTCTTCGCGCAGGACTGGGGCGTCCGATTCGTCGACGTCTTCCTCGCGCTTGCCGAGCTTGCCGATATGGATGGAAAGAGCGTCTTCCAGCGTTTTCTCAGATCCTGCTAGGTTGAAGTCCTCCTTGAAGATCCATGACTCCACCTCCAGCGCCTTGTGGAGCTGATCGCGCTCTAGAAGCTGCTTCTTGCTTTCCTTGTTGAAAAGTAGATCGCTAAGTGCTGCCACAAAGTTCAAGCGATCCGCGACGATCCTGGCCGACGTGATGATCTTGGATAGGGTCGTCTTTTGCAGAAGGGTTGCCAGGTCGTCTTGTTCCTCCTTCTTGAGGTTCAGAACTTCGTCCATGATCGTGCGAACCGAATCCGGGTTCTCGCGAATGGCCTGGGCCAGTAGCCGGAACGTGAACTTCTTGGACTTGGAGGGAGCCTCATCGAAAGAGGGTAGGTGGTCCTCGACATTCACTGCGAGGATATCAAAGACCTGACGCTCAATCTGCTCGGAGGCGTTGACCTCGGCCTTGTCCTCGTAGGGATAAATCTTCTCGTCTTTCCAGCGCTGGATCGTTTCGCTGCGGTGCTGGAGGATGCGTTGCCGGAAATGCTCGCGCACCTTGACCTTGACTGCGCCAAGGATGTCGGTCACGTCCTGGTTGAGGTCGGACAGGACAAGGGCTCCGTCCTTGTCCAGGTCGCGGAAGTGGTCCGATTTCACGTATACCGTGAAGTTGTATCCGGGCGCCTTGATCTGGGGCCCGATCGTGACTTCATGGAGGGAAACGCCGGCCTTATCGCAAAGCTCGAACACGCGGTCTGTCTGGACCGACCATTCGACGATCGTGATTGACACTGGAACGCGCTTTCCGCTTTGGAGTTCGACTTCTCCCAGATGGAAGTCTTCCTTGTAGTTCTGGACCGAAGCCGGATCTATCTTGTCCCCGTTGTAGTACAGCGTCAGACCAGGGCTTTCAGTCAGGTAGGCAGCGAACTGCTTGGTGATTTCCAATGCTGCTTTGTCGCTCGTCAGGGACGGGAAGTTGGAGTCAAGGTTCTCGATGACGACTTCGGTACCGAGGATCGTAGTCTCAGCTTCTGTTGGTTGTGAGGCGTTGAACCCTGTCAGGTGGCTCGCGCGGCCAGTAATTGTGTAGGTCTTGAATTCTCTTCCATCGAGGTAAGTGGTCCGCCACTCGACACTCTCCCCCAGGGCAAAGGCTCGGAAACGACCCTTACCGTTCTTGCCGTGGAGTGTCCGACCCTTGTGGCGGTGCGATTTGGCCTTCCATGAGTCACCCAAACCACCGAACAACGCATCGACCTTGCTTCGGTCTATGCCGTCGCCGTCGTCTGCCACACGAATGGCGTGGAGGCCATTGAGTTCGTTCGGTTCCAGAATGACCTTGACGTGCTGCGCGCCCGCGTCAAATCCATTCCAGATCAGCTCTGAGACTGCTGTGATCGGGCTGACGTTGGATGCAAGCGACTTCAAAAAGTCTGGCTTGGCCTCGATCTTGATATCCATGGATTGGTTGTCGGCCATACCGTAGAACGCTCCCCAAGTGGTAGTTCGCCGTCCTGGCCCGGACAAGCCGGCTATGTGTGTAGGGGAGGTGGCCATGGAGCGGTGAACAGGATGAGGATACCGGGAAGGGGGGTGTTTGGGCTATGCCCTTTCTGCGGACTTTGTGCTGGTGCCATCTCAAGGCCTGCGACCCGCTTCAGTCTCATCGTTGACGGCTACTCCTGCGCATAATTCGGATGTCAGGAGGCAATCGGAGCAGGAAATGAAATCGGAGACTTGGACGATCCAGTAGCTGTTCCAGGGTCGGAATACGGTGGGGGCGTCGGCCGTCCCGGTAGGCAATGCGGACGATCTGCGGCGATTCGCCGCCCCAATCACCGCAGAAAGTGCGGTGATTGTGCCAAGGAGGCCAATGAGCCCTGGCATTAGTACCGATGCAGTTGGCCGAGGACATCGCTTATTGACTTCCAGCAAATTCCACAATCGCCAGGCGCGTCAAGCGGACGTGCCTCAGGCGTTCGCCGGCTCAACCCGCCTCTGCCGCCCACTGCACCGCATCCGCCCCAGCCGGCAGATACAGCGGCGCCGACGCATCGGTCGCCGCGCGCCAGACGGCTTCGGCGACATCCTGCATGCGCGTCCCCGGGCCGGTGGATTCCGCCATCCGCGCGATGGTCTTGCGCATGAAGTCGCCATAGACCGCATCGTCCATGCCGTGCAGGCGGGTGCGCGCGGTGTCGCGAAAGCGTGTCTCGCCCGAGGACCCCGGCAGCACGAGGCGCACGCGCACGCCGAACGGTTCGACTTCGCTTGCCAGCGATTCGGTGAAGGCGTTCACCGCGGCCTTGGCCGCGCGGTAGACGCCGACCAGCGGCAGCGGCTTGTAGGTCACGCTGGAGGTGACGTTCACCACGACGCCGGCGCCGCGTGCGCGCATCTGCGGCAACACCGCCTGGGTGAGCGCCATCGTGCCGAAGGTGTTGGTGTCGAACAGGGCGCGTACGGTGTCCATGTCCGTCAACTCGAACGGGGCGGGCGCGCCGAAGCCGGCGTTGTTGACCAGCACGTCGATCGGGCCGGCCGCCGCGACGGCCGCGCGGATGCTCTGCGCGTCGGTGACGTCCAGCGGCAGCACGCGCAGCTGTGCCGACGGCGGCAACAGGTCCTCGCGCGGGGTGCGCATGGTGGCGATTACCCGCCAGTCGCGGGCGAGGAAGTAGCGTGCGGTTTCCAGGCCAAAGCCGGAGGAGCAGCCGGTGATCAGGACGGTCTTCAAGGGAATTCCTTTGCTCGTGGACGAGGAGCCACGATAGATTGCGGTCCCCGTACTCGCTACGATCCAGCGTCCTTGATTCGTTTGCGAGCGTCCAGCGATGGTGGATCCCCTGGCCGAGGTGGTCACGCTGCTGCAGCCGGCGGCCCGGTTCTCCAAGTACGTGGTCGGTGCCGGTGCCTGGCGCATCCGGCGTTCCGACGCCGGGCAGCCTTTCTACTGCGCGGTGCTGGAGGGCGGCTGCCACATGGCGCTCGATGGCGGTGCGCCGATCCTGCTGCAGCCGGGCGATTTCGTCCTGGTGCCCGCGGCTTACCGCATCACGATGTCCAGCCTGGCGCCGCACGCGGACGTGGCCGAGACGATGCCGACCGCACTGGGCAACGGCGTGTTCCGGATCGGCACGCAGGAAGGCCCGACCGACTTGCGCATCCTGGCCGGCCACTGCAGTTTCGGTTCGCCGGACGCGGCGCTGCTGGTCTCCCTGCTGCCGCAGATGGTCTATGTGCATGGCGAGCAACGGCTCGCCACGCTGGTGCAGTTGGTGAGCGAGGAGTCGCGCGAGTCGCGGCCCGCACGCGAGGTCGTGCTCGCGCGCCTGCTGGAAGTGCTGCTCATCGAGGCGTTGCGTTCGGCCGCCGGCACGGCTGCGTCGCCGGGCCTGGCGCGCGGGCTGGCCGATGCGCGCCTGGCCACGGCGATCCGCGCGATGCACGCGCAGCCCACGCGCGCATGGACGGTGGTGGCGTTGGCGAAGGAAGCCGCGTTGTCGCGCTCGGCGTTCTTCGAGCGCTTCGGCCGCACGGTAGGCATGGCGCCGATGGAATACCTGCTCGCCTGGCGCATGGCCTTGGCCAAGGACCTGCTGCGCCGCAACGAGTTCGGTATCGCCGCGATCGCCGAGCGCGTCGGCTACAGCTCCGCGAGCACCTTCAGCGTCGCGTTCGCCCGCCACGTCGGACAGCCGCCGACGCAGTACGCGCGCGCAAGCGGCCGTGGCGCTGCGCGCGGCGAGCCGTTGGTCTCCGAACAAGTCGAGGGCAGGGAGTAAGCACTCGGCGCGGCTTACCGTTTCCGCGCCGACGTTCTCGTCGGAGGCGGTGCGGGCTGCGCAAGGATCGCCCCGGTGGCCGGTTTCGGCCTGGACCTCGCTGACCACGTCCAGCAGATGACGGGCGAGTGAGGGATCGGGCGTGCCATTAGCGTGGCTCTCTGAGCCATCCATCGCGAGACGTTGAAGCTAGAGCCGCGCCCGCAGAATCGCGCTATGTGTTGAGCTGCGGAATCTGCGAGAAGGCCTCGGCGATGAAGTCCATGAAAACGGCGGCGCGCTTCGGGAGCAGGCGATTGGCCGCGTAGACGATGTGCATGGGCACGGAGGGGGCGGCGTAGGCGCCGAGCACGGTCTGGAGCCGTCCGGACTTCAGGCCGTCCTCGAACAGCCACTCCGGGCCGATGCCGATGCCGAGGCCGGCGCTGACGGATGCGCGCGAGGCCTCGGGGGAATTGACGCGGATGCGGCCGGTGACGGGAATCTCCACGTCCCTGAAGCGCCAGGTGGCGCCGGAGGCGAGCAGGGTGTAGAGCACGCACTCGTGATGGACCAGGTCCTGCGGTACCTGGGGGACGCCGCGTCTGGCCAGATAGTCGGTGCTGGCGACGCACACGCGCTTGAATGCGCCGATGCGCCGTGCGCGCAGCGCGCTGCTCTCCAGGTGGCCGATGCGGATGGCCAGCTCGGCGCCTTCGTCGAGCAGGTTGACGAAGCGGTCGTTGATCTGCAGGTCCAGTTGCATGTCCGGAAAGCGCTGCAGGAAGCCGGGAACGAGGGGCATGACGTAGGTGTGCGACAACGCCGTGGGGCATGCCACGCGCAGCAGCCCGGTCGGCTTGACGTCCGCGCGCAGGGAGGTCTCGGACTCGTCCACCGCGTCCAGGATCCGGCGGACCTCGGCATAGTAGCGCTCGCCCTCCGGGGTCAGGGCGAGCTTGCGTGTGGAGCGGTGCAACAGGCGCGTGCGCAGGTGGTCCTCCAGCGCGGCGACGTGGCGGCTGACATTGGGTTGGCCGATGCCCAGGTCGCGGCCGGCGGCGGAAAAGCTCCCGGTCTCCACGGCGCGGGCAAAGCAGGTCATCAGCAGGAAGCGGTCCACGGTCTGCCTCAATCATGCGCAATCGGCATGAATGCTATGCGCATGCGTCGGCTTATGGCAACGACGGCATAGGCGCATGCTGCGTCTCCATCGAGGGCCGGCCAGCGTGGCCGGCCCACCGCAACCACAGGAACACACCATGTCCCGTCTAGCAGGCAAGCGCACTCTCATCACCGGCGGCACCAGCGGCATCGGCCTGGAAACGGCCCGGCAGTTTCTCGCCGAGGGCGCGCGCGTCATCGTCACCGGGGTGAACCCCGACTCCATCGCCAGGGCCAAGGCCACGCTCGGCGACGAGGTGTTGGTGCTGCGCGCCGACTCGGCCAGCGTCGCGGCGCAGAAGGAGCTGGCGCAGACGATCGGCGCGCACTTCGGACAGCTCGACATCGCGTTCCTCAACGCGGGCGTGTCGGTCTGGGCGCCGGCCGAAAGCTGGACCGAGGAGGCGTTCGATGCGTCCTTCGCCGTCAACGTCAAGGGCCCGTACTTCCTCGTCCAGGCGCTGCTGCCGGTGTTCGCCGCGCCGGCATCGGTGGTGTTCAACGCCTCGGTCAACGTCCACGTGGGCATGCCGAACTCGTCGGTGTACGGCGCGACCAAGGCGGCGTTGTTGAACATGACGAAGACCCTCTCGAGCGAGTTGCTCGGGCGCGGCATCCGCTTCAATGCGGTCAGCCCCGGCCCGGTCGAGACGCCGCTGTACGACAAGTTGGGCATTCCCGAGGCGTACCGCGAGCAGGTCAACAAGGACATTGCCGCGAGCATCCCGATGGGCCGCTTCGGGACGCCGGAGGAAATCGCCAAGGCGGTGGTGTACCTGGCCTCCGACGAGTCGCGCTGGACGGTGGGCACGGAACTCATCGTCGATGGCGGCCGCACGCTGTGACCGCGGTGGTCACCGATCGCCGGCAGGCCTGGCCGGGCGCGCTGCGCCCGGCCGGGTCGCCCTCTTCGCGTTGCCTGCAGAGATCGTTATGTCGCTTCCTTCCTTGAAACTCGTCAGTCATCCGCTGTGTCCGTTCGTGCAGCGCGCGGCGATCGTTCTGCTCGAAAAGGGCGTGGCGTTCGAGCGCGTGCAGGTGGATCTGGCCGCCAAGCCGGAGTGGTTCCTGACGCTGTCGCCGACCGGCAAGGTGCCGCTGCTGCAGGTCCGGCTGCCGGGCGGCCCGGAAGTAGTCTTGTTCGAAAGCATGGCGATCTGCGAATACCTGGAAGAGACGCAGCCGGGCGCTCCGATGTTCTCGGGAGACCCGCTGGCGCGCGCCCAGCAGCGCGCCTGGGTGGAGTTCGGGACAGCGGCGCTCGGCGATGCGTGGCAGTTCCTCAATGCCAAGGATGCCGCGACCGCCGACGCCGCGCGCGTCGCATTCCGCGACAAGCTGCTGCGGCTGGAACGCCAACTGCACGACGGGCCGTATTTTATGGGACCGGCGTTTTGCATGGTCGATGCGGCGTTCGCGCCAGTCTTTCGCTATTTCGACGCGCTGCGCGCGCCGGTTTCGCGGTCGGTCTTCGAAGGCCTGCCGCGGGTGTCCTCCTGGCGGGCAGCGCTCGCGGACAGGCCGAGCGTGGTCTCCGCGGTGCCGGACGATTACGCCGACCGATTCCAGCGGCATCTCGTGTCCCAGCAAGCCTTGCTCGCGGGTGCGCTGCGCTGAGGGCGTCTTGCGCGCGGCGCTGCAGGCGCGTCTTCAGGCGCCCGTTGTCGGCACCGGGCTGTCGGATCGGCCGCTGGCTGCCGATCAGCGGCGCAGCAATCAGTGCTATCAGGCCGCGATCGCTGCGCAACCAGGCAAGCAGAGCCGCCCACTAGCCACGACAGCGGCGGACGAAGGCCGGTCGCCACGGGGCGGTGACGGTACGCTGGCAGGGCACGACACGCTGCCGGCGAGGTCGATGCGCCGCTGGATGCCGTCGGCGGCTCCGGCGCCGGCAGGTTCCTGCGTACGCATACACGCGGCGGCGCGCCGTTACCCATCTTTCCGCTCGGCTTCGATGGACGCCCCCGCGGTGGCGCCGGGCGTGACGGTGCCACCACCTAGGTGCGCTCCAGCGGCGCGCAACTCGGCGCGCTCGCGGCACTGCTGGATGCGAGCACGGTGCGCGTGGCCATCGACAGCACCTTCGCGTTGCCGCAGGCGCACAGGCGTACGAGCGCGCGGAGCAAGGACATATCCAGGGCAGATCGTGATGACGGCCGAATAGAGAGGCGCGTCGGGCCGTCAGCGCCCGCATTCATTTCTGGCCAGTGGTGCGCGCGCCGACTGCAATGGCGATGCTGTACGAGACCCGGTGTGAGATCGGTTCGCCGATGCAATGCGCGCGAACGGATGGGCTGTGTCGCGGCGCGTTCGCAACCAGCGGTGCGCGGTTCGGCAGGGGCTATCGACCCACGCCGAACCAGGCGTAGCATCGCCGCATGGCTTCGGTTCATCGGCTTCCCATTCCGGCGTTGCGCGGCCTAGTCGCCTCGGTCTGGGCGCACGACCCTGCGACCGGCCCGTCGGTGGTGCGGGCGCTTGCGCGCGAGCACGTGCTGCCGACCGGGGCCACGCATATCGCGGTGCGCGTTGGCGGCGCGCCGCTGCAGGTCTTCGACCATGCGGCCGACTTGTGCGGCCATCGCCTGGGCCATGCGGTGGCCGGTGGCGTGCGCACGGAGTACCACGTGCGCGATGTCTCGCAACCGTCGGTCTCGGTCGGCGCCATGCTGCGGCCCGGGGCGGCCGCGGTTCTGCTCGGCGTACCCGAATCCGCGCTGGCGGGGCACCACACGCCGCTGGAGTGTCTGGTGCCTGCCGGCGAGGTCGATGCGCTGCTGGCGGCGCTGCATGCCTGCCATGACGGCCCGGCGCGGCTCGCGGTCTTCGAGCGCTGGCTGGCCGGGCGTGCCGGTGGCCGGCCTGCGGCGCTGCACCCGGCGCTGGCGGGCGTTGTGCTGCGTCCCTGGCATCCAGGCATGCGCGTGGAGGCGATGGTGCGCGCCAGCGGGTTGAGCCATCGGCATTGCATTGCGTTATTTCGCCAGGCGACGGGGCTGGCGCCGAACGAGTGGTTGCGGCTGCAGCGCTTCTCGCATGCGCTCGCACTGGCCTGCGACGGGGCGCTGGGCTGGGCCGAGATCGCGGCCGCCAGTGATTTCGCGGACCAGGCGCACCTGGCGAACACCTTTCGCGCCGTGGCCGGGGTGACGCCGTCCGCCTGGCGACTGCGGGCTGACCCCGCCGCGCCGCGCCACGTGCCGCGCTGACCGCGGCGCGGGTCAAATGGCTACAAGACGCCGCGCGCGCCGGCACCCAGAATGGAGCGCATCGTCCACCTCAGGAGTCGCCATGGCCATCCACGAGCTCTATGCCTATCTGTGCGTCCGCGATGCCGCCGCGGCGATGGCGTTCTACGCCCGCGCGTTCGGCGCGCGCGAACTGTTCCGCCTCACCGAGCCCGATGGCCGCATCGGCCATGCCGAGGTGGATCTCGACGGGCACACGCTGATGCTGTCGGAAGAGTATCCAGGGATGGGGGTGCGCAGCCCGGAACATCTAGGCGCCACCCCGGTCACGCTGCACCTGCATGTAGACGATGCCGACGCGCTGGTGGCGCACGCGGTGGCCGCGGGTGCCACGCTCGAGCGCGGCATGCAGGACCACTTCTACGGCGAACGCTCGGGGACGGTGCGTGATCCGTTCGGCCACCGCTGGCTGATCGGCCATGCGATCGAGACGGTGACGCCGGAGGAAATGCAGCAGCGCTACACCGCGCTGTTCGCCGCGCCGAAAGCCTGATCGTCTCTGCCGCGCGGCATCGGTTCTCGCTGCGGCGATAAATGCGAAGAAGTCGAGGGCGTGGAGTCGGCGCTCGGCGTGGCTTACCGCTTCCGAGCCGTTGGCTTTGCCGCAGACGATGTGGGCTGCGCAAGGATCGCGCCAGTCACCAGCTCGAACAGCCGCTCCGACCGCTGCGCATGCGAGGGCTGTTCCCGCAGCCAGGCCAGCGCCGCGATCAGGTCGAACAGTTCATCGCCGTCCATGTCGGCGCGGGCTTTGCCATCCGCCTGTGCCCGCGCCAGCAGCGCGGCACCCGCGGCGCGCAGCTGCACGCAGGAGGCGTGCAGCGCGGAGGACTCGTCTTCGATGGCGGACATCATCGGGGCGAGGATGCCGCGCTGGCGATGGGTGAAGGCGATGATTTCCTCCAGCCAGGCCAGCAGGGCCTGGTCCGAGGCTGCTGCCGTGCGCAGGGTGTCGGCCTTCGCCGCCAGGTCCTCGAAGTCGGTGCGCAGCAGCGCCTCGAGCAGGGCTTCGCGGGTGGGGAAGTGGCGGTACAGGGTACCCAGGCCGACTTCGGCGCGGCGCGCGATGTCGCGTAGCGAAGCGTCCGCGCCGGTCTCGGCCAGGGCTTCGCGGGCCACGTCCAGCAGGCGTTGGTAGTTTTTCTGGGCGTCAGCGCGCATGCTGTCCTTTACAAGTGGAGCGGTGCTCCGTATATTCGGAGCACTGTTCCGATCAGGATACGCCATGCACAGTTCCGAAGAAACGCCGCGCACCATGAAAGCGGTCCGCCAGCGGGCGTTCGGCGGCCCCGAGGTGCTCCATTACGAGGACGCGCCCACGCCCGTGCTGCAGCCGGGCGAGGTGCTGATCCGGGTGCATGCGGCCGGGCTGAACCCGCCCGACCTGTATCTGCGCGAGGGCTACAGCCGCCTGCCGCCGGAATGGCGCCCGCCGGTGGCGTTCCCGTTGGTCCTGGGCACGGATGTCTCGGGCGCGATCGCGGCGGTGGCGGAGGATGTTGACGGGTTTTCGCCAGGCGACGCCGTGTACGCGATGGTGCGTTTTCCGAGCGGCTTGGCCGGTGGCAGCCAGACGTATGCGCAATACGTCGCCGCGCCTGCGTCCGAAGTCGCGCTGAAGCCAACGGGGATCGACCACGTGCACGCCGCGGGCGCGCCGATGTCGTTGCTGACGGCGTGGCAGTTCCTGATCGCGCAGGGCCACGACGTGGCCAATCCGCTGCAGCCCATGCCGCATGCGCCGGTGCCATTGCAGGGCAAGACCGTGGTGGTCAACGGGGCGGCCGGCGGCGTCGGCCACTTCGCGCTGCAACTGGCCAGGTGGCAAGGTGCGCGCGTGATCGCGGTCGCTTCCGGCAAGCACGAGGCGTTCGTGCGCGGGTTGGGCGCCGAGACCTTCATCGACTACACCAAGACGGCGCCGGAGGACGTGCTGCACGACGTGGACCTGGTGGTGGACGCGGTCGGCGGCGCCGGCGCCGGAAAGTTCCTGCCCACGCTCAAGCGTGGTGGTGCGCTGTTCCCTATTTTCCCGCTCGGCTTCGATGGGCACGATGCGGCGGCGGCACCGGGCGTGACGGTGTCCACCACGCAGGTGCGTTCCAGCGGCGCGCAACTCGGCGAACTCGCGGCACTGCTGGACGCCGGCACGGTGCGCGTGGCCATCGACAGCACCTTCGCGCTGTCGCAGGCGCGTCAGGCGCACGAGCGTGCGGAGCGTGGGCACGTCCAAGGCAAGATCGTAATGACGGTTGAGTGAGACCTGGATCGCGGCGTTGCCGCCGGCATCGAATGGCTCAGCGGCTCGGCGATGCGTCGACTGCCGAGCCGCGAACCACGTTGCCCTAATCGCTACGGGTCGTGGTATTGCCGTAGGAGTCTGTGCTGCTGCGCGTCACGCTTCCGTCGTCGCCACGGCAGGTCTTATTGCCGTACGAGTCTGAGGAGCAGCGAACTGTGTTGCCCCGGTCGTCACGGGTCGTGGTATTGCCGTAGGAGTCCGTGCTGCTGCGCGTCACGCTTCCGTCGTCACCACGGCAGGTTTTGTTGCCGTACGAGTCCGAGGAGCAGCGAATCACGTTGCCCTGGTCGTCACGGGTTGTGGTATTGCCGTAGGAGTCTTTGCTGGTGCGCGTCACGCTTCCGTCGTCGCCGCGGCACGTTGTGTTGCCGTACGAGTCCGTCGAGCAGCGTGTTGTGTCGGCAAGTGCGCTCGACGTTGCCAGCAGTCCAGTCAAAAGTGCGAGTGTGGCCATTTTCATTTGAAACCCCTGTGTGTGTGGAGCGATCCAGCGCTTGCCAGTGTAGCCGTTGATCGTCGGTCAGCCAGGGCGCTCCATCGCCTTCAATCGCTCCTCGTCGCGAGACGGCCCAGCGTCATCCTTCTTCGTATTCAACGTAACGCGATCGATGCTGGATCGCGTATCGATACGCGTACGAACTGTTGCGAAGCAGCATGCAACCTCACAAGAGGCGTGTTACATCTAACGGCGTTGGATCGATCCAAAGCCGTTGATGCAGCGCATCCTTGGGGGAACGGCAGGTAGGGATCGCGTGCTACGAGTTTGTTGACGCCTGCTCTCTGGTCCGCAAGCATCTGCGGTCGTGAAGCGGTGTTGGATGCCGACTTGAGCGGCGATCCCTCGGATCGATCCGGTCCACGTTGCGCGCTTTCATTGCGCGCCGTTGCCAACGGGGGTGCGTGGCGCCATGCGCGTCGCGAGCACAACCGACCGATCTGTTTGGGGAGCCGCCATGCCACTTCGCCCGCGCTTCGCGCACCTGCCCGAGTCTTCGCGCCGGTGGTTGGCGTCCGTCGCTGCGTCGGCGCTGTTGTGCGCCGGCACCGGCGCGGCATGCGCGGCCGATGCTGGATTCGCGTCCTCGTTCGAGCAGGGCGAACCTGCGCCTGCATCGGCCACACAGTCAGACAAGACAGGCGTCCAGGTCGCTATCGGCAACGGACCCGAACAGCCTTACGCGGCCAAGGCCGGCATGGGCTACACCGGGCTGCATGCGCTGCACTATCGCGCCACTGCGGCCGGGCACGCGCAGCTGTTTGCGGTGGATCTGCCGGTGGAGCCGGACACGGTGCTGTCGTGGATGGTGCTGCCGGAGATCGTGGATGGCGATACGGTGGCCTCGACCGGCGTGGCGGTGGATCTGCTGTTCGACGATGGGCGCCGATTGTCCGAGTTGGGCGTGGAAGATCAGCACGGTGCGCTGGTCAGTGCGGCCGGGCAGTTGGCGTCGAAGACGCTGTATCCGCAGCAGTGGGCGTTCAAGCAGGTACGGCTGGGCGAGGTTGCAGCGCTGCGCGGCAAGCGCGTTCGCGCGATCGAGCTGCAGGTACAGCCTGGCGCCGGCAAGGTGGCGTCGGGCTGGATCGACGATGTCGCGGTGCGCCGCAAGGCAGCACCGCAGGCGGCGCGGCGGCCCAGCGACGAGGTGGTGACTACGCGCGGGACGCAGTCCAATGGCACGTTCTCGCGCGGCAACAACATTCCGGCCACGGCGATGCCGCATGGCTTCAATTTCTGGGTGCCGGCGACCGATGCGGGGACGCTGAGTTGGCTGTACCGCTGGAACGAGCAGAACGGCGACGACAACCGGCCGCGGCTGCAGGCGCTGTCGATCAGCCATGAGCCCAGCCCGTGGATGGGCGATCGCCAGACCTTCCAGGTGATGCCGTCGTCCACGCGCGGCGTGCCGGAGGCGGACCGCGCGAAGCGTGCGTTGTCGTTCGGCCACGACCGCGAGGAGGCGCGCCCGCATCTGTACCGGGTGGACTTCGACAACGGTATCTGTGCGGAGCTGGCGCCGAGCGAGCGTGCCGCGATCTTCCGCTTCCGCTTTCCCGAGGGCGGCGATGCCAATCTGCTGTTCGACAATGTCGACGCGCGCGGCGGGCTGACACTGGATGCGGCGACGCAGACGTTGCGTGGCTACTCCGACACGCGCAGCGGGCTGTCCAACGGCGCCACGCGGCTGTTCGTGTATGCGCGCTTCGACCGTCCCTGGACCGCCAGTGGCAAGATCCCCACTGGGCGTCCGACCGGCTACGTGAAGTTCGCGCCGGGCGCCGATCGCACCGTGGTGATGCGCATCGCCACCTCGTTGATCTCGGTGGAGCAGGCGCAGCGCAACCTGCAGCAGGAGATCGGCGACGCCGGGTTCGAACTGGTGCGGGCGCGTGCGCAGGACGCGTGGGACGCGGTGCTGGGGCGCGTGCAGGTGCAAGGCGCCAGCCACGACCAGCGGGTCGCGCTGTACTCCAATCTGTACCGGCTGTTCCTGTATCCCAACATCGCCCACGAAAACGTCGGCGACGCAGCGCATCCGGATTGGCGGCATGCCGACCAGAACAGCTGGTCCAAGGACAACATGGGCGGCGATGCCGAGCGTACCTCTGCGCCGATCGTGCCGGGCAAGGTCTACGTCAACAACGGCTTCTGGGACACCTTCCGCACCAGTTGGCCGGCGTATGCGTTGTTCGCGCCGGAGCAGGCCGGAGCGATGATCGATGGCTTCCTTCAGCAGTACCGCGACGGCGGTTGGGTGGCGCGCTGGTCCTCGCCGGGCTATGCGGACCTGATGGTCGGCACCAGTTCCGATGTGGCCTTCGCCGATGCCTGGCTGAAGGGCGTGCACGGGTTCGACGCCCACGAGGCCTATGCGGCGGCGCTGCGCAATGCCACGGTGGTGCCGCCGGTGTCGAATGTCGGCCGCAAGGGCCTGGCCCACTCGATGTACCGCGGCTACGCGGCCAACGACGTGCACGAAGGGCTGTCGTGGACGCTGGAGGGCGCGCTCAACGATTTCGGCCTGGCGCAGATGGGGCAGGCGCTGGCGCAACAGGAAAATGATCCGCAGCAGGCGCAGCGTTACCGCGAGGAATCCGAGTACTTCCGGGCGCGGGCCACCGATTATGTGTTCCTGTTCGACCCCGCCACCCGCTTCTTCCGCGGGCGCACGCCGGCTGGCCAGTGGAGCACGCCTGCGTCGAAGTTTGATCCGCGCGTGTGGGGCGGCGACTACACCGAGGCCAATGCCTGGACCTTCGCCTTCACCACGCCGCACGACGCTGCGGGCCTGGCCACGCTGTTGGGCGGCGAGGACGCCATGGCCGCGCGGCTGGACGAGCTGTTCGCCACGCCGGAGACCGCGGAGAAGCGCTTCGCCGGCAGCTACAGCGGCGTCATCCACGAGATGACCGAGGCGCGCGACGTGCGCATGGGCATGTACGCGCACAGCAACCAGCCCTCGCACCATCTGCCGTGGATGTACGTGGCGGCGGGACAGCCGTGGAAGACCCAGCGCCTCACCCGCGAGGTGCTGCGCCGGCTGTACCTGGGCAGCGAGATCGGCCAGGGCTATCCGGGCGACGAGGACAACGGCGAGATGTCGGCGTGGTACCTGTTCGCCATGCTCGGGCTGTATCCGCTGCGGATGGGCGCGCCGGAGTACGTGATCGGCTCGCCGGCGTTCCCGCGGGCCGAGGTCGATCTCGGCAAGGGCCGCAAGCTGGTGGTGATCGCGCGCAACAACAATGCGCGCAACGTGTACGTGCAGTCGCTCACGCTCAACGGCAAGCCGTGGAACAAGGCCTGGCTGCGCCAACAGGACATCGCCGGCGGCGCCACGCTGGAGTTCGTGATGGGCGCGACGCCGTCGCGCTGGGGCAGCGGCGCGGACACGTTGCCGCCATCGTTGACCCCGTCGGGCAGCGCGCCGCAGGGACTGGAGGATGTGGCGTCGCAGGCCGTTGCGGTGTCGCTGGAGGGACAGCCCAAGGCCACGGTCTTGATCGACGACGATGCGACGACGGCGCTGCCGCTGCCGGTAGGTGCCAGCGTCGATCTGCGCTTCGCGACGCCGCAGCGCGCCACGCACTACACGCTGACCAGCGGCGACGCCGCGTTGTCCGGCCTGGCATGGACGCTGGAGGGCCGCGGCGCCGACGGCGCATGGACCACGCTGGATCATCGACGCGCGCAGGCCTTCGCCTGGGCGCGGCAACTGCGGCCGTTCCGCATTGCCAAGCCTGGCGCCTACAGCGCGTACCGCCTGCGCCTGGATGCGGGCGAAGGCGTTTCGCTGGCCGAGATCGAGCTGCTGAAGCCGGTGACGCGGCAGGCCGCGCCGTGAGGCAGCGGCGACGCAGCGTACGCGTGCTGTTGCGCGCACGTTGCGGTGGACACGTCCTGCCCTAGACCTGTTGCGCGGCAGCATGCGTTGCGAGGAACGCTGTGGTACTTAAGTTTTCCGCTGCATTAGAACGATCCAATTCAGTTGGTGCAGGACAGAGGGGGGAACAACCGCAAGGCCGGCTCGCCGCAATGGCGCCGGATGTTTTCTACAGCGACGCGGAGGCTGCTCGATCCATGGATTGCGCGGTGGCCGTACTCGCGCAGCCGATCAATCTTTGGGAGAGGATGATTGAAATGAAGTGCATGCCATCCGCGCGCAAGCGCAGCACGCTGTCCGCCGGTATCGCCATCGCGCTGTGCGCGACCGCTGCCTCCACCACCGCGTTCGCCCAGCAGGCCGACACCGCGCCGGCGCCCTCCGGTCAGGCCGAACTGGAGGCCAAGAATCTGGATGCGGTGACGGTGACCGGCTACCGCTACGCGATCGAGAAGAGCCTGGAGCAGAAGCGCAACGCCAATGCCGTGGTCGATGTGATCACCGCCGAGGACGTGGGCAAGTTCCCCGACAAGAACGTGGCCGACGCGCTGCAGCGCGTGCCCGGTGTGGTCATCAGCCGCGACGGCGGCGAGGGCAAGAACGTCAGCGTGCGCGGCCTGTCCTCGGAGCTGGTGCTCACCGAATTGAACGGCAACTACATCGCCACCG
This sequence comes from Xanthomonas sp. 3498, assembly GCF_014199795.1. Lineage (NCBI taxonomy): Bacteria > Pseudomonadati > Pseudomonadota > Gammaproteobacteria > Lysobacterales > Lysobacteraceae > Xanthomonas > Xanthomonas sp. 3498. The sequence continues at coordinate 954,749 of NZ_JACHOH010000001.1, read as the reverse complement.
CCGAGTCCAACGGCGACCCGACGCGCTCGTTCAACTACACGCTGCTGCCCTCGAACCTGCTGGGCAGCGCGGAACTGTACAAGACGCCGGAAGCGCGTATCGACGAAGGCGGCATCGGTGGCACGGTGATCCTGCAGACGCGGCGTCCTTTGGAGCTGGAGCCCAATTCCGGCTTCGTCTCCGCCGAGGGCGTGTGGTCGGATACCAGCAAGAAGACCGACGGCCAGTTCTCCGGCTCGTACTCGTGGCACGACAAGGACAACCGCTTCGGCGTGTTCGTCGGCTACACGCAGCAGAAGCGCACTGCGCGCACGCTGAATGCCAGCACCGAGAGTTGGCAGTGGTACGGCCGCGACGAAGGCGGCCCGGCGGTCGACGTGAATGGCAATCCGTCGGACTTCAATTCGAACTGGTGGGGCGGCACCGGCTTCTGGGACCAGAACGGCAAGTACTACACCCGCTTCATGATGCCAACGGCGGTCAGCCTGGACGTCAAGCAGGAGGAGCGCGAACGCAAGGGCGGCCAACTGACCTTCCAGTTCAAGCCCACCGACGACCTGACCCTGACCGCGAACTACTTCCGCTTCGACCTGTCGCAGAACTCGCAGACCAACACCATCAAGATTCCCGAGTGGAACATCGCGCGCTATTACGGTGACGGCAACTGGCGCGGCGGCCGCCTGCTCGACGGGCTGCGCTTCGATCCCAGCGGCACCATCGTCACCGGTGCCGACTACAGCCTGCATCCGGGCAAGGCGTATTACTGCAGCGAGGCGCAGGCCGCTGCGGCTGGCCTGCCGCCCGGCGGCTGGGGCTCGGACGACTGCACGGTGCCGACGCCGCAGATTACCGGCAGCTACAACATCGAGAAGTCGCTGTCGCAGACGGTGGACCTGGGCGGCGAATGGCGTGGCGAGAAGGTGGACGTGTCGTTCAAGGCCGGCCGCACCTGGGCCAAGGGTGGGCCGGAGCTGCAGTTCTCCCTGCCGATCAAGCCGCGCCGCCAGAACGCCGACGGCAGCTGGAGCAACGGCAACTTCGCCAGCGCCTGGGACCTGACCGGCACGCCGTCCATGACGTTCTCGCCGGAGCTGATGCAGAACCTGCGCGACGGCCTCCTGCAGGTCGACCTGGGTTCGACCAGTTCGTCCTGGACCCGCAACACCAACCAGCAGCAGTACGCGCAGATCGATACCACCTGGCACATCGACGGCGATTTCTTCGACTCGCTACAGTTCGGCCTCAAGCGCCGCGACGGCGGCGTCCATCGCAACACCGGCAACAATTATTGGGTGTGCCCGGGCACCGACCCCAGCGACTACAACAACCGTTACTGGAACGGGCGCTGCAACGCGCTGGCCACGCAGTTCTCGCCGGATCTGTTGTTTTCCATGAACAACCTCGCCGGCGGGGTGAGATCCAGCGCGTTCCCGGCGATCAACTTCCCCGGCTACATCGGCTACTTGAACAACACCTACGGCGCGATGCAGACCCGTAGCGAAGACAACTTCGTCTACAACGTCGACGAGAAGATCTACTCCACCTACCTGCAGCTCAACTTCCACACCGAGCGCCTGCGCGGCAACGTCGGCGTGCGCGTGGCGCGCACCGGCCAGCATGCCGATTCCACCGACAAGGTGACCGCGTACAACGACTACTTCTTCGACGGCGCCGACGGCAACCCGCTGGCCTGCCAGCAGGGCGCTGCCATGCCCACCGGCGCGCCGGCCGATACCTACTGCGGCACCGAGGGCTACTGGCGCTTGTCGGACACGCAGCAGCGTAACGAGTCGTTCGTGGTCAGCGGCCTGGACCGCAACTACACCGACGTGCTGCCGAGCTTCAACCTGGCCTATGACTTGACCGAGAACCTGCTGCTGCGCGCTGCTGCATCGAAGGTGATCGCACGGCCCAGCTACAACGACATCGCCGCGCCGGGCAGCCTGGAGTACTACAGCCCCGAGTACGTGGCCGACCGGCGCCTGACCGGCGGCGCCAGCGAGCAGGGCTGGTACGGCTCGGGCAGCAACAAGAACCTGCAGCCATACAAGGCCACCCAGTTCGACCTGGGGCTGGAGTGGTACTTCCAGCCGGGCTCGGTGGCGGGCGTGGGGCTGTTCCGCAAGAACGTGGAGAACTTCGCTGTCGACGTGGTCAGCGACGTGAACATGATGATCAATGGGCAGGCGGTCACGGTGCAGAACTACAGCACCCAGGCAGGGGGCCAGGATGCGGTCTCGCAGGGCGTGGAGCTGTACGCGCAGCACACGCTGCCGTCCGGCCTCGGCGTGCAGTTCAACTACACCTACAACGATGCCAGCAAGGCGGCGGTGCGGCTGGAGGATGGCACCGAGGTCGGCAAGACCTCCATGCCCGGCAGCGCCAAGAACCAGACCAACCTCACCGTGTTCTACGAGACCGACCGCCTGCTGCTGCGCGCCTCGTACAACCGTCGCGGCGAGCTGGTGCAGGGCCTGGTCAACGGGCTGAACGTCTACGAGGAGCCGTACTACCAGATCGATGTGAACGCGGCATACAACATCACCCCGGCGCTCAGCCTCACCGCCTCGGTGCTGAATCTGACCAAGCAGGAGTCGCGCCAGCACCTGGGCGACGATACCCGGGCACGCTTCTACACAGGTGGCTACGCAGGCCGGTTGGCGTACCTTGGGTTGACCTACAAGTTCTAGGCTGCAGTGTGTCGTGCCCATGCCTGCCGCGCGGCGAACAGCATGGGCGCGACGGTCCGGCGACGGCCGGGCTACCGTTTTCGCCGTCCACGACTGCGCCGTCGCGTTTACGCAGCCATTCACCACAGGATCCCATCGCATGACGTCGTCCCTGCTGCCTTGCGTGCTGCGCACGTTCGCCCTTTCTTTGCTGCTGGCCACGCCGGCGCTTGCCGCCGCGCCGCGGCCCAGTGCCGAGGTCAACACCTTCATCGGCAGCAAGGACGACGGCAACACCTTTCCCGGTGCGTCCGCCCCGTTCGGGATGATCCAGGTCAGCCCGATCGGTGCGCACTACGCCGGCTGGCGCTACGACGACCCGCAGATCCGCGGCTTCGGCCATTCCTTCCTGTCCGGCGCCGGCTGCTGGGAGCAGGGCGGGCAGGTCTCGGTGCTGCCGGTGACCGGGCGCATCGGTCCCGGCGGCGATTTCGATACAGGCGATCCCAAGGCGTTCGACCATACCCGCTACGGCGCGCGCTACCAGCACGACGGCGAGCGCGGCCAGGCCGGCTACTACAAGGTGCGGCTGACCGATTACGGCGGCATCGACGCCGAAGCCACTGCGCTGACCCGCGCCGCGGCCGAGCGCTATACCTTTTCCACCTCGGGCGACGGCCACGTGCTGGTCAACATCGGCCAGGCCAACGCCCGCCACACGGTCACCGGCAGCACCCTGAGCGTGGTCGGCGACCGTGTGGTGGAAGGCAAGCTGGTCACCCAGAGCTTCTGCGGCGGCCACCAGTACACCACCTGGTTCCGCCTGGAGTTCGACCGCCCGTTCAAGGCTTTCGGCACCTGGGGCGAGGCCGGCGGCGTGCCGGGATCGCGCCATGGCATGGAGGGCGAGGGCAAGCCCAGCGGCGCGTGGCTCAGCTTCGACTTGAGCAAGGGCCGTGCGGTCACCGCCATCTCGGCGATCTCGCACGTGGATGCCGAGGGCGCGCGCAACAACCTACGCAGCGAGGGCATGGCCAATGGCCGCCTGCTCGGCTTCGACGCCATGCGCGCCCGCGCGCAGCAGGCCTGGGACAAGGAACTGGCCAGCGTGCGCGTGCGCGGCGGCAGCGGCGACGACCGCGTGGTGTTCTACACCGCGCTGTACCACTCTCTGTTGCAGCCGCTGACCGGCAGCGACGCCGATGGCCGTTACCGCGGCTATGACGACGGCATCCACCACGCCGACGGCTGGACGTACCACGAGTTCTTCTCGCTGTGGGACACCTACCGCGCGCAGAACCAGTTGCTGGCCCTGCTCAAGCCGCAGCGCGCCGCGGACATCGGCCGTTCGATCCTGGCGATCAACGCGCAAGGCGGTTGGCTGCCGCGCTGGGGCTATGCCAACTTCGAGAGCAACGTGATGACCGGCGATCCGGTCACGCCGTTCCTGGTCGACCTGTGGCGCTTCGGCGCGCTGCAGGGCCGCGAGGCCGAGGCCTACGCGGCGCTGCGCCGCAACGCCTTCGAGATGCCGCCGTTGAATTCGCGGCACGCCGGGCGGTCCGGCAACGCCAACTACCTGGCGCAGGGTTTCGTGCAGTACGACCGCGCGTTCCCGTCCAAGGGCATGGACGTCGACCCGCACCATGGCGGCTCGGCAACGCTGGAGTACGCGCTGGCCGACTGCGCGCTGTCGACGATGGCCGGCGCACTGGGCCACGCCGAGGACGCGGCGGTGCTGAACCGACGCGGGCGCAACTGGCGGACGGTGTGGGATCCGTCGGTGCGTGACACGGACACCGGCTTCACCGGCTTCCCGCGGCCGCGCACCGAAGATGGCGCGTGGTACACGCCGTCGGATGGCCATTACGATCCGCGCTCGCAGCATGGCTTCCACGAAGGCACGGCCTGGCAGTACCAGTGGCTGGCGCAGCAGGACGTGCCGGGCCTGGTGCAGGCGATGCACGGGCCCGAGCAGGCGGCGCGCCGCCTGGACGCGTTCTTCGCCTACGACGCGCTGCTGGCCGACCCGGCCGGCGCTGCGCGCAAGGAATGGGTGGTGGGGCCATACAGCTACTACAGCCAGTTCCGCTACAACCCGAACAACGAGCCCGACCTGCACGCGCCATGGATGTACACGCTGATCGGCCAGCCGTGGAAGACCAGCACCGTGCTGCATGCGGCGCAGACGTTGTTCACCAATGCGCCGAACGGCGTCACCGGCAACGACGACCTGGGCACGATGTCGGCGTGGTATCTGTTCAGCGCCATGGGCCTGTATCCGGCGGTGTCGGGCACCGGGCAGTTCCTGCTGCACGCGCCGCGCTTCTCGCGCGTCGAACTGGACGTGGGGCCGGGCCGCACGCTGCGCATCGACGCGCCGCAGGCCGGCGATGGCAAGCTGCGCTACGTCGGTGGCGTGTCGCTGGATGGCCGCGCGCACGCGCCGGTGTGGCTGGACTGGTCGCAGTTGCGTCAAGGCGGCCGCCTGCGTTTCGACCTGCGCGATGCGCCGCAGCCGCAGGGTTGGGGGACCCAGCCGCAGGATCTGCCGGTGTCGCCATGCGCGGCGCCGCCATCCGCTGCCAGCCTGGGCTGGCGCTGAGTCCGTGCCGTCTCGCGGCAGGCGCGCGCAGCCGATGGTTTAGGCTGGGCGCCTCGCCCGAAGGGAATCGATCCGATGCGCCAGAAGCGTCCACCCGGAACCGGATCCGCAGGCTCCAACGCTGCCAAGGTCGCCGCGCGCAAGGCGGCGCCGGTTGCGGCGGAGCATGCGGACAAGGCGAAAAAGGCCGCAAAGACCGCACCGGTCGCCGCCGCGCGCGACCGTCAGCGGGTAGTGACCGTCACCGACATCGCCGAGGCGGTCGGCGTCTCGCGCGCCACCGTCTCGCTGGTGCTGCGCGGCAGCCCGCTGGTGCATGCCGACACCCGCGCGCGGGTGGAAGCGGAACTGAAACGGCAGCGCTACGTCTACAACCGCGGCGCCGCCAACCTGCGCCGCCGCACCTCGACCTGCGTGGCCCTGGTCATCAACGACCTGGCCAATCCGTTCTTCGCCGAATTCGCCGCTGGCGTGGACGAGGCACTGGGCGAGCAGGGCTACGTGACCCTGCTCGGCAGCACCGGCGAATCGCCTGCGCGGCAGCAGGCGGTGCTGGGCTCGCTGATGGAACACACCCCGGCCGGGGTGATCCTGTCGCCGGCCGAGGGCAGCGACGCCGCCGAACTGCACACCGTGCTCGATGCGCGCGCGAACGTGCTGCTGTTCAATCGCGAACTGGCCGGTGCCGACGACTGGGGCTTCCTCGGCCTGGACAACCAGCGCGGTGCGCAACTGGCCACCGAGCATCTGATCGCGCTCGGCCACCGTCGTATCGCGTTCTACGGCGGCCATGCCGATTCCAGTTCCTGCCGGCAGCGCCGCGCCGGCCACGCGCAGGCGATGCGGCAGGCCAAGCTGCCGGTCGACCCGGCGTGGCTGATCGAGTCGGCACCCAATCGCCTTGAAGCGGCCGCACGCCACGGTGAACTGTTCGCTCACGACGCGCCGCCCACCGCGGCGGTCTGCTACAACGACACGGTCGGGCTGGGCCTGATGCTGGGCCTGCTCGCGCGCGGCATCCGTCCGGGCCTGGACTTCGCGATCACCGGTTTCGACGACATCCCCGAGGCCGCGGTGAGCACGCCCGCGCTGACCACACTCGCTGCGCAACCACGCGCCCGCGGCCGCCAGGCGGCGCAGCTGGTGCTCGCACAACGGGAGGCAGGCGCCGCACCACGCAGCACCATCGCGCCAGTGACGTTGTGCGTACGCGAGAGCAGCGGCGTGCGGATCGCGCCGAAGAGGCGCTAGCCGATCGCGACACCCTCTAGACGTGGAGGGGCAGATAGTGGGTCGCGTCACCGGAGCGGAGTGTTCCGCGGTCCCACGGTGACTGGGCGATTCGCCTCCTCCCTCCTTTCGTCGAGAGCTGTCTCATGCATCCGCAGACCGCACCCGCACCACGCCGTTCCGTCGTGGCCAATGCCCTTTATGGCCTACTCAATCCCATTCCATTCGGCTGCTTCGTCGCCGCGCTGATCTTCGACGTCGTCTACGCCCGCACGGGCGTGATCCTGTGGACCAAGGCGGCCGCCTGGCTGATCGCGATCGGCCTGGTCATCGCCATCGTGCCGCGGCTGATCAATCTGGTGCAGGTCTGGATCACCGCGCGACGCTCTGCACTGCCGGTGGAGCGGCTCGACTTCTGGTTGAACCTGCTGGCGATCGTCGTCGCCATCTTCAATTCCTTCGTGCATAGCCGCGATGCATATGCCGTGGTGCCTGCGGGGCTCTGGCTCTCGGTCGTCACGGTGGTGCTGCTTGCCATCGGGCATGTCCTCATCGCCATTCGCCGTCCCTTGCATGAGGAGTATGTCCATGGCTAAGCGCCTATGTATGTCCGCCGTGGCCCTGGCCTGCGCGATCGCCCTGGCCGCTTGCGGTGGCAAGGCCGCGCTCGAACCGACGCAGCAGTCGGGCAACGCGCCACCGCTGCCGGAAGCCAGGAATTTCCTGTTGCCGCCGATGCAGGTTCCCGAGGGCGTGGGCTGGAAAGAGGGACAAACGCCCAAGGTGGCGGCCGGGCTGAAGATCGAGAAGATCGCGGGCGGCCTGATGCATCCGCGCCAGCTGTACGTGCTGCCCAACGAGGATGTGCTGGTGGTGGAATCCAACTCGCCGGGCATGGAGCCGGTTACCACGCCCAAGCAACTGATCGCCGGCCTGATCCAGGGCCGCTCCGGCAAGAGCGCCAAGGGCGGCAACCGCATCACGCTGCTGCGCAGAGCCGCTGACGGCACATGGGAGCGGCACGTGTTCCTGCAGGGCCTGCACTCGCCGTTCGGTGTCCAGTTGATCGGCGATAGCCTGTACGTCGCCAACACCGACGCCATCATGAAGTTCCCCTATGTGGCCGGCCAGACGCAGATCAGTGCGGCCGGCACGTTGTTCACCGATCTTCCCGGCACCATCGAGCACCACTGGACCAAGGCGCTGTTGGCGAGCCAGGACGGACGCAAGCTGTACGTGGGCGTCGGATCCAACAGCAACATCGGCGAGAACGGGCTGGACGTGGAGTACCGCCGCGCGGCCGTGCTGGAGGTGGATGTCGCCTCGGCCAGCAGCCGCATCTTCGCCTCGGGCATCCGCAATCCCACCGGGCTGCAGTGGGAGCCGCGGACCGGGAGGTTGTGGGCGATCGCCAACGAGCGCGACGAGATCGGCGCCGACCTGGTGCCCGATTACCTGACCTCGGTCCAGGAAGGTGGCTTCTACGGCTGGCCATACAGCTATTACGGGCAGAACGTGGATACGCGAGTCAAAGAGCAGCGGCCCGACCTGGTCGCCAAGGCGATCAAGCCGGACTATGCGTTGGGTTCGCATGTGGCGGCGCTAGGCCTGTGGTTCACCCGCGGCGAGACGCTGCCACCCAAGTACCGCGAAGGCGCGTTCGTCGCCGAGCACGGCAGTTGGAACCGCTCGCCGCTCAGCGGCTACCAGGTGGTCTACGTGCCGTTCCAGCATGGCCGTCCCGCCGGTCCGCCGCAGACCGTGGTCAGCGGCTTCCATTCGGAAGACGAGTCGCAGTTGTTCGGTGCCCCGGTCGGCCTGGCGCAGGACAAGGATGGCGCGCTGCTGATCGCCGACGATGTCGGTAACAGTGTTTGGCGCGTCAGCTTCTGACCGATCGCATGCTGTGCCGACCATCGGCAGGTGGGTGGAGTGATTCTGCGTGATGCGGTACCCAGCGCTGGCGCCGGCCGCTGCCGAAGTGGGGCGGCAGGCGCGGCACCCTGGGCGGCCGGAATGCAGAGGCCATGTGGAACGAAAAAGCGATCTGCCTGACTTTCGGCTCGGAACCGCGCTGATCCCACCCGCCTGGCACGCCTTCAGTTCGAGCGTATCCAGTCCAGCGCCACCAGCATGTGGATCGCTTCGGACAGCGCCTGTGACGTCTGTTCGGAATCGGCCGTATTTCTGGAGGCGAGCAGATGTGCAAGCAGTTGCTGCGCGTGGAGCACCTGCCCGGGATGCGCCGCCTGCAGGCGGCGCGCGGCCTGGAACACCGTCATGATGTCCTCGGCCTGGTCGGTGTTCCTGATGCGCGCGAACAGGTCCACGGCCTTGGCGATCTCGGCCTCGTAGGGCGCATACGCTGCAGCGAACCGGGCATGCTCGGTGTCATATTGCGGCGACGCGCGCAGCGCCATCGTGCAGCCAGTTGCGGTTGGCCAGGTCGGTCAGGATCGGCCGGACGTCGCCCTGCCGCGGTCCACGACCGGCATCGCCGAATGTCAGCCCGGTCGGCACGCCCAGCTCGGTCATGGCCCAGCAGAGCTTCTGGAACAGCGTGCGCCCGATCGGCCGCGCCTCCGGCCGGGTTTGCAGCCGTCGCAGCACTTCCATGATCGCGACCCAGCCCGGCTGGGTCGCCGTGCGTTTGCCGGTGCCCTCGGCCGAGGCGTTTGCCGGCTGCGACAGGAAGGCGGGCTCGAGCTGCGCCAGCGGCGTGCCGTACGGTGCGTAGACCTCGATGTCGACCGGCAGGTGCGCCAGCGTGCGGTAGATCAGCGGACCGACATCGTCCCAGGCCAGCCCACCATTGCCGCAGCCGAGCGGCGGCAGGGCAAGACTGCGCACGTCCCATGCACGCAGATGCGCGGCGAGATAGTCCAGCCCTGCGGCGATGTCCTCGAGCCGCGATGGCGAGCGCCAATGGCGCTTGGTCGGGAAGTTGAGAATGCGGATGCCGCTGGCTTCCGCATAGAGATAAGGTTCGCCGATGCGCACGCGGCCCTCGCGGCAGCGCACGGCATAGTCCTCGAACATGGCCGGGTAGCGCCGCTTGAACGCCTGCGCGATGCCCTTGCCCATGATGCCGGCGCAATTGACCGCATTCGCGTAGACGTGGGCGTGGCTGGCGAACAGGTCGCCGATACGTGCCTTGAGCATGGTGCGATCCATCGATGGAGAAATCCCGTGGGCAACGACGACCGCATGTCCGCACTGGGCAGGGCGCGCCGCGTGTGCGGATGGCGCCATTCACGGCCTGGCCCAGGCAGGCGGGGCGAGGAGGCGGATGCTGACGTCAGCGCATGGGCAGGCGGGGCGAGGAGGCGGATGCTGACGTCAGCGCATGTGCGCTTCTGGCTGTCCTGCAGCCCGGGCGGCCAGGGCGGCCAGGGCAGCAGCGGGGAGCGCGCAAGCATGCGGCTGCGGCGTCTCACTTCCTGAGATCGGGCGACGCCAGGAAACATGCGACGGCGCCGATCAACGGCAACGATCCGCTGCCTGGGAGCGGCTTCGGCGACGGGCGTTACAGGGGATGCCTCGTCGCGGCCGAAGCCGCGCCCATTGATGCGCTTCCTCTCTCGCTTGAAGGTTCCCTGGTATCTGGCAGGCGGCCTACGGGTGGCAAACGCTGCTCGATCGTGACGCGGTGCATTGCGCCGTTAGCGGAGTGCTGGCTTGTCGGTCATATATGAAACGTATACGATACATATATCAATCGCATCGGGAGCCACCATGGGCATCGTCAATATCGACGACGACCTGCACGACCAACTGCGTCGCGCCTGCACCGTGACCAGCCGCTCGATCAACGCGCAGGCCAATTTCTGGATCAAGGTCGGCATGCTGTGCGAGATGAACCCGGAGTTGTCGTTCCAGGACATCGTGGCGCGCGAGCTGCGCGCGGCGGGGGTGCGGCCGCAGGCGGTGACACCGGGGCGCACGTGATCAAGCGGCCGGACGAGCTGGCGCTGCTGGCCGAGTCCGGGCGGCTGCTGGCGCAGGTGTTCGCACGGCTGGACGGGATGTCCTTGCTGAGTCGCAGCACGCTGGAGCTCAACGACCTCGTCGAACGGATGATCGTGGACGAACTGGGCGCACGGCCCGCGAGCAAGGGCCAGTACGGTTTCCCGTTCGTGCTCAATGCCTCCATCGACGACGTGGTCTGCCATGGCGTGCCATCGGCCGACGATGTGCTGCGCCACGGGCAGATCGTCAATCTGGACATCACCCTGGAGAAGCACGGCTACATCGCCGACTCCAGCACCACCTACCTGGTGGGCGAGGTGGCCTATCCGGCGCGGCGGCTGGTGCAGGCCGCGTACCAGGCGATGTGGAAGGGCATTGCCGCGGTGCGTCCGGGCGCGCGGCTGGGCGACATCGGTCACGCCATCGCGCGGCATGCGCGTGCGCATGGCTACACCGTGGTCAAGGAATACTGCGGCCACGGCATCGGCCGCGCCATGCACGAGGAACCGCAGATCCTGCACTACGGGCACGCCGGCACCGGCCTGGAGTTGCGCGAGGGCATGGTGTTCACCATCGAGCCGATGCTCAACCAGGGGCGCGCGGCGATCCGCGCATTGCCCGAGCAATGGCCGGTGCATACGCGCGACGGCAAGCTCTCGGCGCAGTTCGAGCACACCGTGGCGGTGACCGCCAGCGGCGTGCGGGTGCTGACCTTGCGGCCGGGCGAAGTGCCGTTGTGCAGGGTGGAGTGAGGACGGCGATCGACGGTGCGGTGTGGATGCGAACGATGCTGCGCAACGGTGGGAGACGACCTTCTCGTCATGCCTGGTCGCGTCGCGGCCGAAGCCGCTCCCACAGGCGCGGCACCAGCCTTGTCGGAGGACTGCACTGTGGGAGGGACTTCAGTCCCGACGACGGAGGGTGTCAGTCGGCTTTCGGCTTCGCTTGTCGCGGCTGCACGACAATTGACTGCCGCAATGGCAGCGGCAGCGCCGGTCTAATTCTCGGCTGACGCGTCGCCGCCGCGCCGCGCACGCCAGTGCGCCACGCGCTCCTGCAGCCCCACCACGCAGACGAAGAACGCCGGCACGAAGAAGATCGCCAGCACGGTGCCGCTGACCATGCCGCCGAACACGCCGGTGCCGATCGCATGCTGGGTCTCGGCGCTGGCGCCACTGGCCAGCATCAACGGCACCACACCCAGGGCGAAGGCGAGCGAGGTCATCAGGATCGGGCGCAGGCGCAACCGTGCGGCATTGGTCGCCGCCTCGACCAGCCCCTGGCCGTCGCGGTGCAGTTGCCGGGCGAACTCGACGATGAGGATGGCGTTCTTCGCCGACAGGCCGATGATGGTGATCAGCCCGACCTTGAAGAACACGTCGTTGGGCAGGCCGCGCAGCATCACCGCGGCCACCGCGCCGAGCAGGCCCAGCGGCACCACCAGCAGCACCGACAGCGGGATCGACCAGCTCTCGTACAGCGCCGCCAGCACCAGGAACACCACCAACGCCGACAGCAGCATCAGCAGCGGCGCCTGCGCGGCTGACTGCCGTTCCTGCAGCGATTGCCCGGTCCAGGCCACGGCGAAGCCGGGCGGCAGTTGCGCAGCCAGCCGTTCCATCTCGGCCATGGCCGCGCCGCTGGACACGCCGGGCGCGGCGCCGCCGGCGATGCGCACGGCCGGGAAGCCCTGGAAGCGCATCAACTGCTGTGGGGCGTCGGTCCAGCTGGCGCGCACCACTTCGCGCAGTGGCACCATGCCGCCGCTGTCGCTGCGCACGCGCAGGCCCAGCACGTCGTCCAGTTGCATGCGCGACGCGGCGTCGGCCTGCAGGATCACCTGCTGCATGCGCCCGGCGTTGGGGAAGTCGTTGACGTACAGCGAGCCCATCGCCGCCGACAACGTAGTGCTCACCGTAGCGAACGACAGGCCCATGGTCTCGGCCTGCTGGCGGTCGATCTCCAGGTGAATGCTCTTGCCCGGCGGCAGGCCGTCGGCATAGACATCGCTGACGACGTCGCTGCGCGCGGCCAGGTCCAGCAGTTGTGCTTGCGCGGCCATCAACGCCGCCTCGCCGCGGTTGCCGCGGTCCTGCAGGTACACGGTGAAGCCGGAGGAGGTGCCGAGCTCGTCGATGGCCGGCGGCAGCAGGCTCATCACCGTGCCTTCGGGCAGGGTCGCCATCGCCTGCTGCGCGCGCTCGGCTTCGTCGCGCGCGCTGGCGCCGTGGCGCTGGTCCCAATCCTTGAGCATGGTGAAGGCCATGGCCGCGTTGGTGCCCGAGCCGGAGAAGCTGAAGCCGAGGATCACCAGGTTGGAGGCCAGCGCCGGGCGCGTGGCGACGTGCCGCTCGAACGCCTTGACCACGTCCAGGGTGCGCTCGCTGGTGGCGCCGGTGGGCAACTGGATCGAGGTCATGAAATAGCCCTGGTCCTCTTCGGGCAGGAACGCCGAGGGCAGCACGCGCATCGCCAGGACCAGCGCCACGCACAGCGCCGCGAACACCGCCATCACCCGCCCGCCGCGTCGCAGCAACCAGGTCACGCGCGTGGCGTAACCGCCAGCCAGGCGCTCGAAGCCACGATTGAACGCGCCGAAGAAGCCGCGCTTGGCGTGATGGCCGGGTGCGACCGGACGCAGCAGGGTGGCGCACAGCGCCGGGGTCAGGGTCAGCGCCAGGAACGCCGAGAACAGGATCGACACCGCCATCGCCAGGGTGAACTGCTGGTAGATCACGCCCACCGAACCGCTGGCGAAGGCCATGGGGATGAACACCGCGGTCAGCACCAGGGTGATGCCGACCACCGCGCCGGTGATCTCGCGCATCGCCTTGGTCGTCGCCTCCCGCGGCGGCAAGCCTTCGCTGGCCATGATCCGTTCTACGTTCTCCACCACCACGATGGCATCGTCGACGATGATGCCGATCGCCAGCACCATGCCGAACATGGTCAGCACGTTGATGGAGAAGCCGGCCAGCAGCATCACCGCGAAGGTGCCCAGCAGCGCGATCGGCGCGACGATGGCCGGGATCAGTGTGTAGCGCACGTTCTGCAGGAACAGGTACATCACCAGGAACACCAGCACCATCGCCTCGAGCAGGGTCTTGAGCACCTGCTTGATCGAGAGCTTCACGAACGGCGCAGTGTCGAACGGGATCGAATAGGTCATGCCCGTCGGCATGCTCGCGGCCAGTTCCGCCAGGCGTTCCTTCACCGCCTGCGCGGTGCGCACCGCATTGGCGCCGGGCGAGAGCTGGATCGCCGCGCTGGTGGCGGCGGCGCCGTTCTCGCGGTTGGAGAAGCCATAGGACTGCGCGCCCAGTTCCACCCGCGCCACGTCGCCCAGGGTCACCCGCGCGCCGCCGCTGTCGGCACGCAGCACGATGGCAGCGAACTGCGCGGGCGTGGTCAGTTGCCCGGCCACGGTCAGCGGCACGGTCAGGCGTTGCCCGCGCACGGCCGGCTCGTCGCCGAGGCGGCCGGGCGCGATCTGCGCGTTCTGCTGCTCGATCGCCTGCGCCAGCTCGGTCATGGTCAGGCCGTAGGCGACGAGCTTGTCCGGGTCCACCCACACGCGCATGGCCTGCTCGGCGCCGAACAGCTGCACGCGACCGACGCCGTCGATACGCCGCAGTTCCTGCACGATGTTGCGCGCCAGGTAGTCGTTGAGCGCCACTTCGTCGTAGCGGCCGTCGGGCGAGGTCAGGCCGACCAGCATCAGGAAGCCGGACGCGGCCGATTCCACCTGCAGGCCGTTCTGCCGCACCGCCTGCGGCAGGCGCGGCTCCACCGCCTTGATGCGGTTCTGCACGTCCACCTGCGCCAGCTCCGCATTGGTACCGGGCTTGAAGGTGGCGGTGATCTGCGCGCTGCCGGAGGTGTCCACCGTGGACTCGAAATACAGCAGGTTCTTGACCCCCGACAGCTCGCGCTCGACCAGGCTCACCACCGAGTCGTTGAGGGTCTGCGGCGTGGCGCCGGGGTAGGACGCGATCAGCGACACCGACGGCGGCGCCACCGAGGGATAGCGCGCCACCGGCAACTGGCCGATGGCCAGGGTGCCGAACAGCACGATGAACAGCGCGATCACCCAGGCGAAGACCGGGCGCTCGATGAAGAACTGCGGCATGGCGGCGTCCCCTGCTCAGTCCACGGCCGCGGTGGCGACGGCCGGCGGCTGCCACGCGCGTGCCTTCACCTTGGTACCGGTGCTGAGCCGGTCGATGCCTTCGACCACCACCTGCTGCCCGGCCTGCAGGCCGGCGACGACACGGTAATGCCCCTGCACCAGTTCGCCCAGCTGCACCGTCGCGTTGCGCACGCGCGCGTCGGCGTCCAGCACCCACACCTGCGCATGCTTGCCGACATGGGTGACCGCCTGCTGCGGCACGCGCAGCGCTTGCGCGTAGTGGGCACGCGGCACCCGCGCCCGCACGTACATGCCCGGCAGCAGGCGCCGCTGCGGATTGTCGACGAGGATGCGCAGCAGCACGTCGCCGGTGCCGGCATCGACGTTGATGCCGGAGAACAGCACGCGCCCGCTCAGCCCCGAGGGCACGCCGCTACGGTCGAGGATCTGCGCCGGCAGGCCGTCGCCGGCGGCGGCCGGGTCCAGCGGGTCCAGGTCGGCGGCGGACTGGCGCACGTCGACGTAGACCTGGTCGATCTGCTGGATCACCGCCATCGGTGCGCTGTCGCTGGGCGAGACCAGCGCGCCCTCGGTGAGCAGCGCCTGGTCGATGCGGCCGTCGATGGGCGCATCGACGGTGGCGAAGGCCAGGTCCAGGCGCCGCCGTGACAGCGTCGCCTTGGCCTCGGCGACCGCGGCGGCGGCCTGGGTACGCTGCGAGACAGCATCGTCGTACATCTGCCGGCTGACCATGCTGGATTCGACCAGTCGCTGTAGCCGGGCATGCTGCACGTCGGCCAGCACCTGCGCGGCCTGGGCGCGATGCAGTGCGGCCGCGGCGGTGTCCATCTCGGCCTTGAACGGTGCCGGGTTGATCTGGAACAGCGCATCGCCGCGCCGCACATCGGCGCCCTGCTCGAAGAAGCGGCGCTGCACGATGCCGCCGACCTGCGGACGGATCTGCGCGCTGCGCACCGCGGCCACCCGGCCGGGCAGGTCCACGCTCACCGTCATCGGCGCCGGGCGCAGGGTCATCGCAGTGACCTGCACCGGCGCGGCCACCGCCTGCGGCGGCGCGCCACCGCCGCAGCCGGCCAGGGCCAACGCCAGCGCGCCACCGATTCCCAGAGTCCGTACCTGTTGCCGCATGCCCATGCCTCGTGCCTCGTCCCTGCCGCCGCGGATACGGCGACGCCAAAGCCGCGCATGGTCGCGGCCGCGGGTTGCGCGGCGTTCGATGCTGTGTGGAGATATGATGGAGATCCGCGCCCGTCCGGGCCGATGCGCTTTTCGCCGCCACGCCATGTCCGTTTCCTCTCCGGGCGCCACCGCGCCCGCGTCCGCGCCGCTGGTCCTGATCGCCGAAGACGAGAGCGAGATCGCCGAGATCCTGATCGCCTACCTGGCGCGCAGCGGGCTGCGCACCGCCCACGCCGCCGACGGCCGCGCCGCGCTGGAACTGCACCTGGCACTGGATCCGGACCTGATCCTGCTGGACGTGCAACTGCCGGCGGTGGATGGCTGGAAGGTGCTGGCCGAACTGCGCCACCGCGGCGAAACGCCGGTGATCATGCTCACCGCGCTGGACCAGGACATCGACAAGCTGATGGGCCTGCGCCTGGGCGCCGACGACTACGTGGTCAAGCCGTTCAACCCGGCCGAGGTGGTGGCGCGGGTGCAGGCAGTGCTGCGACGCATCCGCGGCAACGGCGCCGAGGAGGCGCGCAGCCTGCGCGTGGGCGCTTTCCATGTTGACCTGGACCAGCACGAGGCCAGCGTGCGCGTGGGCGAAGACCGGCACACGCTGGACCTCACGCTCACCGAGTTCAAGTTGCTGGTGCGGCTGATGCGTGCACCGAAGCGGGTGTTCAGCCGCGCCGAACTGCTCGACGCCTGCCTGCCGGAAGGCGACACCCAGGAGCGCACCATCGACAGCCATATCAGCAAGCTGCGCAAGAAGCTGGAGGCGCTGGGCGTGCAGGGCACGCCGGCCAGCGTGCGCGGCGTCGGCTATCGGTTCGGAACCGGCGCATGAGTCGCGCCACCGGGCTGCGCCGCCAGGTCATCCTGTCGCTGGGCGCGCTGGCGCTGTGGATCATCCTGCTGTCGGTGGTCGGCTCCTACGTGTTCTACGCGGTGGCGGTGGCTTACCAGCCGGACAGTATCTCCGACACCTGGGTGCCGTCGCGCGTGGAGATGATGTGGATGGGCGCCACCGCGGCGCTGGCCGTGGCGATCGCGGTGGCGGTGGCGGTGCGGCTGTCGCGGCGCATCCTCACCCCGTTGAACTCGGTGGCGCACAGCCTGCGCGAAGTCGCGCAGGGCAATCTGCATGCGCGCGCGAGCATGGACGCGCATGCACTGGGCGAGACCGCGCAACTGGTGCGCGACTTCAACGCCATGGCCGATCGCCTGCAGGCGATGACCCGCGAGCGTGCATTCTGGAATGCCGCCGTCGCCCACGAACTGCGCACGCCGGTGACGATTTTGCGCGGGCGCCTGCAAGGCCTGGCCGAGGGCGTGTTCGCGCCGGACGTGGCGGCGTTCGAGAGCCTGCTGCGGCAGGTCGAAGGCCTGAACCGGCTGATCGAGGACCTGCGCGTGCTCAGCCTCACCGACAGCGGGCATCTGGAATTGCAGTCGGCACCGGCCGATCTTGTCCAGGAAGTGGAGGCGGTGCTGCATGCGTTCGCCGCCAGCCTGGACGCGCGCGGGCTAGTGTTGGAATCCACGCTGGCGCTGCGCACGCCGGTGCTGTGCGATGCGGTGCGCATCCGCCAGGCGCTGATGGCGCTGCTGGAGAACGCGCAGCACTACGCCGAGCCGGGTCCGCTGCGGATCGGCGTGCAGGCGCAGGCCGACCAGTGCGTGCTGTTCGTGGAAGACACCGGCCCCGGCATCGCCCCGGAGATCGCCGCGCGCGTGTTCGACGCGTTCCGCCGCGGCGATCCGTCGCGCTCGCGCAAGAGCGGCGGCAGCGGCCTGGGCCTGGCCGTGGTCAAGGCGATTGCGGTAGCGCACGGCGGCGATGCGCTGTGCCTGCCCGCCGGCAGCGGGACGCGGTTCGAGGTGCGTTGGCCGTTGGCGTCGGGGGAGGCCGTGGCCCGCGCGGCGCAGGTGCCGGAGCGACGCTAGGCGCGCTTTGCCTCAGGCGGCGACACGTTGCCGCGCACACGCGCCACGCGCCACGGCAGCATGCGGGTCAGTACATCGTCGCGCCGCATCCAGTGATGAAACAGCGCCGCAGCGACGTGCAGCAGCACCACCACCCAGGCGATCCACTTGCCGATGAAGTGGTGCACCACGTCGATCGGCGCTTCGAACGCCTCCCAGCTGAGGTGCCAGGTGCGGCTGATCCAGGCGAACAGCGCGGTCTCGTTGAAGCCGGGGATGCGGAACAGGCCGAGGTCGGTCGGCGCGCCGGTGCCGATGTAGCCGGTCAGCGGCATCACGATCAGCAGCGCGTACAGACCCACGTGCGCCAGGTGCGCGAGCCGGTGTTCCAGCGCCGTACCCGGCGGATCGTCCGGCTGCACGTCCAGCCAGCGCCACAGCAGCCGCGGCAGCACCAGGAACCCGACCAGCAGGCCCAGCACCCAGTGCAGGTTGAGTACCGGCAGCGACGTGTCCGAGGTGTCGTCCATGAACCAGATGACGTAGTACACCACCGCATACGCACCGATGAAGGCGGCGGCGGTGGTCCAGTGGAACAGCTTGGCGAGGGCGCCGAAGCGCTGTGCCGTGTTGCGCCAGTGCATGTGCGTGGTCCTGGGTGGGAGGCGAAGAAGAGACGCGGCGCGCTCAGCGCGCGCGCAGGCTGTCGAGCAGCCGGTCCAGCGCGTCCAGCGCATCGGCCAGCCGCACATGCAGGTCGGCGTCGGGCTCGGCGATCCAGAACGCCGCCTCGGTGATCGCACCGTAGAGCATGCGTGCCATCACCCCGGCATGCAGCGGCGCCACCGTGCCGGTGGCGATCAAGGCTTCCAGCGCCGCCTGCAGCGCGGCGATCCCCACCGACTGCGCGGCTGGCGGCACGTCGCCGAAGGCGGCGCGCGCGTCCTGCAGGATGATCCGGCGGATCTCCGGCTCCAGCGCCAGTTCCAGGTAGGTGCGGCAACGGCGGCGGAAGCCGTCCCACGGCGTGGGCGCCGCGTCGGACACCGCCTGCAGGCGCAGGCCCACCTCGGCCTCGATCTGCTCGATGACCGCGATGAGCAGGCCGTCCTTGCTGCCGAAGTGGTGGTACAGCGCGCCGCGGGTGAGGCTGGCCTCGGCGGTCAACACGTCCATCGAGGTATGCGCGAAGCCGTGCGTGGCGAACGCCTGCCGCGCCGCGGCCAGCAGGCTGGCGCGGGTGGTTTCGATCATCTCGCGGCGGCTGCGGCGCTGGTGCACGGGGATATCTCATTCACATACTTGGTGTACGTTATTTGCGTACAGGACGTATGTCAATGCGCCTCGATTGGGTTCGATGCGCGCACGACAGGGATGGCGACGCGCCAGCCGGCACGCCATTGCGCCCCGAAGGCGTGTGCCGCTCGGATGGTGCGTCGTGTGCCGCGAGTGCCTCTTTCAGGTTCCGGGCCTCGACAGCGCGGCGATCGCGGCGTGTGGAGTGCGATGGGCTGCGACCGGAGTAATGCCGCTTGGCGCGAAGGCCGTCGCAGGGGCGCTGATCGAACCGGTCAGGACCGACCGATGAATCCGGTCGTCGTGCGCTCGCGATGCGCGCGTGGTGCCGACTCCGCTCGCGCGCTAGCCAAGGCCTTCACTGCGTGTGTGGTCTGGTGACCGCTGTGCAACCGAATTGGAGTGTCGAATGGACACCACGCTGATGCCCTGGGTCGCCGGACTGTTCGTCCTGCTCATCGCCGCGATGCTGTATCTGGTGACGCGCGCCAAGAAGAACCGCAACCGCCCGGCGCAGGATCACGCCGCGACCAAGAGCGACGTGGACAGCGCGTCCAAGCGCTAGCGCGTCGCGTCAGACGTGGCGGCCGCGCGCTCAGGCCTCCGCGTCGATCGGCGCGAAGCGCGGGCGGCGCACGCCGTCGACCTCCACCTGCTCGACGAACATCGGGTACGGCCGCACCCACATCGCGCCTTCACCGTAGAGCGGCCGGTACAGCACCAGCGGCTCCAGCGTCTCGCTGCTGCGGACCACGCCCAGCACCTCGTACTCGCCGCCCTTGAAGTGGCGGTAGCGGCCCAGGGCGATGGAAGGCAGGGGGCTGAGGTCGCGCATGCGGGTCTCCGGAAGAGTGGGGCGTGGAGTGTAGCCGGGCTCCACGCGCGACTACTGGCGTAGCGCGGCGGGCGAACGTCGCGTCGCGTCGCGCCGCTCGCCGGGCGATGGCGGTGCGCGAACCCTATGGCGCGGAATCGGCGAAGTCGAACGCCTGCCCGGGCTCGGCGGCGACGAAGCCGGCGGCGGCGATGCCCGCCAGGTGCAGTGCCGCGGACAGCGCCTCGCGCGGCGCCTCACGGCCTTCGTCGGTGAGCTGGAAGGTGCCCCAATGAATGCCGAGCGCGTGCCGCGCGCCGGTGTCCTGGAAGATCCGCACCGCTTCGGTGGGGTCGATGTGCTGCGGCGCCATGAACCAGCGCGGCGCGTAGGCACCGATCGGGATCAACGCCACGTCGGGCGCGCCGTGCCGGTCGCGGATCTCGCGGAAGATGGCGCCATCGCCATAGCCGGTGTCCCCCGCGAACCACACCGATCCCCGCGCCGTCTCGATGAAGAAGCCGGACCACAGCGCCATCCTGCGGTCGGCGATGCCACGGCTGGACCAATGGTTGGCGCGGGTCAGCGTCGCCGTCGCGGTATCGCCGATCGGCAGCCGCTCATGCCAGTCGCCGGTGGCGATGCGCGCATCGGGAACGCGCTTGCGCAACAGCACATCGTTGCCCAGCGGCATCACGAACAGGGGATGGTGCGCGTCGTGCAGCTTGCGCAAGGTCGTCAGGTCGAAGTGGTCGTAGTGGTTGTGGCTCAGCAGGACCGCATCGATGGGGGGCAGGTCTGCGAAGCGGATGCCTGGTGCCGTCACCCGCTTGGGCCCGGCGATCTGCGAGGGGCTCGCACGCTGCGACCACACCGGGTCGGTGAGCAGATTGAGGCCGGCGGCCTGGATCAGCAGCGTGGCGTGGCCGACCATGGTGATGCGCAGGCCGTCGTGCCGCTGCGCCGGCACCGCGGGTGTCACCGGGACCTGCGCGGGCCAGCGCGCGGCGCCCATGGCGGCTTTCCAGCGCAGGACCTTGCTCAGTGCGTTGTCGATGGTGGGCTGGCCCGGGTTGAAGAAGCGCACACCGTCGAAATGGTCGCTGACGGGGCCGCGGTAGTAGGGGTTGGCCATTGAGGCGCGATCCAGGCGATGCATGGGGAAGGGGAAGGTTACGCGTCCGCGGCGCAGGCGTGCGTGTGCGCCTGCCTCAGTTGCCGCCGCAGGTCTCGAGGTGCAACGTGGCGGTCTCCAGCACAGTGCTGTCGAACCAGAGGCACGCGATGGTCTTGCTGATCATCTGGACGCTCCTGCGTGGGCGCGCATGGCACGGACGAACGCCGCCAGTGCCTGGCTGCACGCCAGACCGCCCGGGACGACCACAGCCGCGGGCGGCCGCCGCCATTGCTGTCCCTCAGACCGCCGCACCGTCACGAGAAGATATCCGCCACGTAGCGGCCGTGTTCGCGTTCCATCCGGTCGGCCCAGGCATTGGCCGCGTCGGCGCTGACGCCCATGCTGTCGCGATAGATGCGTACGAAGGTGTCGCGCACCGCCGGCGCCATGTGCTCGCCGTCGCCGCAGACGAACACGGTGGCGCCTTGCTGGAACAGTGCCGACACGCGCTCGCGGTCCTGCCACATGCGGTGCTGGACATAGGCGATGCCGTCCTGCGGCGCTTGCGAGCAGGCCAGGCGCACATCGACCACGCCCATGTCCTGCCAGCGTCGCAATTCGTCCTTGTACAGCCAGTCGACGTCGGGATGGTCGATGCCGAAGAACAGCAACGCCTCGCCGACGGCGCGGCCGCCGGCCTTCTGGATCGCGCGCTCCTGCAGGAAGCCATGGAACGGCGCGATGCCGCTGCCGGCACAGACCAGGATGATCGGCGTGGCCGGATCTTCCGGCGGGTGGAAGCTCGCCTGCGACGGCCGCACCGCAACCGACACCAGCGCGCCCGCATCCAGGCCGGCCAGGTAGGTGGAGGCCACGCCGCGGCGTCGCCCCATGCCCGACAACGCCGGTGCGTCGAGCACGGCCACGGTCAGCGAGCACTGTGCCGGGTCGCGCAGCGGCGAGGAGGAAATGGAGTATTGCCGCGCGCGCATGGCCGGCAGCGCGCCGAGGAATGCACCCAGCGCCAGCTCACAGGCGGGGAAGCGCTCCAGCAGATCGAGCAGGCTGGTTTTCTTGGCGAGCACCTCGTCGGTGTAGGCCGGCTCGACGGCCAGCGTTTCCAGCGCGTCGCGATCGGGCGGGCAGCGCGTGGCGGCCGCCAACTGCACGACCTGCGCGCGCGTGGCCGGTTGCGCCAGTTCCACGTAGTCGGTGAGGACCTGCGCCAGCGCGACCGGATAGCCGCTGGGCAGGCTGGAGGCGGCGCCAGGACGCTGGCCGATGACGACCTGCGTATCGCTGGCAAGGCCGAAGCGGCGCAGCACGCGCTCGACCTGCGCGGCGGGGTTGCGCGGCAGCACCGCCAGATAGTCGCCGGTGCGATAGCGCATGCCATCGGGCAGCGCGATCTCGATGTGACGCTTGGAGCGGGCGAACGGTGCGGACATGTCGACCAGTTCGCGATTGTCGACGATGCGTCCCTGGTCGAGCTCGGTCAGGCGCAACGCGTCGAGTCGGGCGGAGGGGACGATGTCCACTTCCAGCGCGTGCGCGGTCTGCTCCAGCGCCGCCTTTCCCAGTGCCTGCCCCAGATCCGTCCACAGCTCGGCGTACCAGGCATCGAAGCCGCCGAAGAAATCGCCGCCGGCGTCGGTTTCGCCGCGCGGCCTGAAGCGCGTGGCGCCCGCCGCCTCCAGTGCGGCATCGACGCGTTTCGGAATCGCCTGGTAGGTGCGCGCCCATTGCCGGTTGCCCGATCCGAACACGGCGTAGCGCACGCCGGCCAGATCGCCGGCCGCCAGGGTGTCGATCCAGTCCACGAAGCGGCGCGCGTTGTCTGGCGGCTGGCCTTCGTAGGAAGAGGTGACCACCACCACCGCGCCGTCGCGCGGCAGGCGCCCGACATGCTCGTCCAGCGGCGCGACCACCGGTGCGTACCCTTGCGCGGCCGCATCGCCGCCGATGCGCTGCGCGAAGGCTTCGCACGAACCGGAATTGCCGCCGTACAGCACCAGCAGCGGCGTGCCCGATGCGGTGCCGGCGGGGACCGACGTCGCAGCAGGCGCCAGCGGTTTCTGCGGCGCCGTCGGCAGCGCGCTGCGCGCGCGCACCGCGACATCGGCGCGGCGGCGCGCGCGGATGCGGAAGCCGTCCGGCTTCAGGGTCAGGGTTTCGGCGACCTTGAGTTGGTAGTTCGGATCGACCATGTCCAGGTCGAAACGTTGCAGGATCATCGTCAGCACCAGCTGCGCTTCCTGCATCGCGAAGCCGCGCCCGATGCAGGCGCGCACGCCGTTGCCGAACGGTTTCCAGGCATTGGGCGGGAGCCGTTCGGCCGCCTCGGGCGCGAAGCGCTCCGGGCGGAAGGCTTCCGGTTCCTCCCATACCTTCGGATCCCGATGCAGGGTGGGAATCAGCACCAGCAGCGTGTCCTGCGGCGTCACCGCATAGCGGCCGGCCAAGGTTGTCGCTTCGCGCGCGGCGACCGCGAACGCCGGTGCGGTCGGCCACAGCCGCAGGGTTTCCTGCAGGATCTGTTCGATGTAGCGCAGCCTGGCCAGGTCCTCGACCTGCGGCGGCTGCGTGCCCAGCGCGGCGTCCACCGCCTGGCGCGCCTGCGCCAGCGCCGTCGGATGGCGCAGCAGCAGGTACAGCGCGAACGACAGCAGGCCGCTGGTCGTTTCGTGGCCGGCGATCAGGAAGGTCACCAACTGATAGCGGATGTTCTCGTCCGACAGTCCGTCCCCGGTCGCCTGGTCGCGTCCGTACAGCATCAGGTTCAGCAGGTCGTCGCGCGAGGCCGCGGCGGGGTCGGCCCTGCGCTCGGCGATCAAGGTGTCGGCGACGCCGCGGATCATCGCCAGGTCGGCCTCGTAGCGGCGCCGGCCCGGCGCCAGCAGGCGATTGGCCAGGTCCGGCCGACGCGCACGCACACCGGCTTCGGCCAGGGCACCCACCATCGCTGCGACGAAGGGATGCATCTCGTTCTGGTAGAAGCTGTTGAAGCGGTAGTCGAACGCGCACAACGCGATCGTGTCGAGGGTCAGCCGGGTCATGTTGTCGGCCACGTCGATCACCGCGTCCGGGCCGAACCGTTCCCAGCGTTGCAGCATCTGTTCGGCGATGTCCTCCATGCGCCCGAACATTGAGCGCACGCCGATCGGACCGAACGCGGGCATCAGCAGCCGGTGCGCCTTGGCCCAATTGGGCTCGTCGTTGTAGGCGGTGAACAGCCCGTCGCCGCCGAGGTCGCGCAAGGCCTGCAGCGGACGGTGCAGCTTCTTCGCGAAGCGGGTTTCGTCGCACACCTCGTCCACCAGGTCCTGTCCGCTCAGCACGGTCAGCGACAGCGGGCCGCTGTGCAGGCGAAAGATCGGGCCATGCACCTGGGCCAGCCGCATCAGGCTCTGCACCGGTGCATCCGCATCGAGATGGTGGAAATTGCCGAGCAGCGGCAGCGAACGCGGTTGTGGGATGGCCTGCGTCATGGGGCGCCTTCCTGGGGAGAGTGCGATGGGGCGATCGGTGCGGGATCGACGCCGGGATGCGGGGCATGCAGCAGGGTGGCGAGCACGGTCTCGACCAGCCGCGTCCGCGCCTCGCCGGGCCCGATTTCCGGCGCCAGCCGTGCCAGCAGCTGCGGGAACTCCGGCGGCTGGCTCAGCATGCTGTTGAGCAGCACGAAGAACAGCGCCGGGTGCGTCGCCTTGACGATGCCGGCCTGGATTCCGGCAAGGATCAACGCCTGGCCGGCGGCATAGGCCGGGCGCAGCAACCGCTCGGTGACCACGGCAGCGCGCTCGGGGCGTTCGGAGACCACCCGCGCCACGAAGTCGCGCACCGCCGGATGGGTGTCGTAGAAGGTGGCCATGAGCAGGATCGCATCCGCCAGCCGCTCCGGCAGCGCGCGCGTGTCGTCCGCGGTCAGCTGCGCCATCGCCGCCAGCCGCGGCTGCAGGGCCTGCGCGAACTGGTCCACGCACGCGTCCCACAGCGCGGCCTTGCTGCCGAAATGCACGCGCACCAGGTTCGGACTCACCCCCGCGGCGGCCGCGATGCTGCGGATGTTGGCGCCGTCGAACCCATACCGGGCAAAGGCGCCGGATGCGGCTGACAGCAAGGCCTGGCGGCCATCGGGCTGGTCCTTGGTCGGGCGGCCGCGAGGACGAGGACGAGGGCGGTGGGGCTTGGGCGTCGTCATGGTGACGACGATAAAAATGTCCAGCTGTACATTTATGAACTTGCGCGCGAGCTTCGTGCCCTCGTTCAGCGCGTAGTTGCGCCTGGCGCGCGGGGCTGGATCACGCGGAGATGCGGATGCGGTGAATGCGAGGCGCCGTGCCGGTGCCTCGGTCGCGCGGCGATCGGGTGTCGCGGGCGCCAGCGTCGGTGGGCCGCACGTGCGGCGTCACTTCGGCGTGCCCAGGCCGCCGATGTTGAGCATGACCCGCAAACCGATCACCAGTGCATCGTCCGGCGCGCGGCGCGCGGCGGGATTGCCAAGGATGTCGGGGTGGACGATGTACTGCACGTTCGGCACCAGGAACAGCGGCGACTGGGCGATGCGATAACTGTAGTTGAGTTCGACCATGACCTCGTTGCGCGCGATGTCCGGCGCCGCGCCGCGCTTGCGCAGCAGATCGTTCATGTAGCCTTGCTGGTCGGCGCTGAAACGGTAGTAATTCGCGATGACGCCGAGTCCGTCGCCCGGCCGCGATGCGAACGGGCCGCTGTAGTACAAGCCGGCGGTGACCTGCAGGTCGTAGACCTGGTGCGCATCGAACGGTGCGGCGATGTTGCCGAAGGCGACCAGCATGCGCTTGCTCGCCATGCCCTGCGGCCGGTACAGCGCGCGTTCGCCCATCGCATACGCGCCCCAGCGACCGCCGTCGTACAGGCGCGCCGGGCCGCCGACCAGCCCGCGCAAGCCGCCGGCCTGGTTGTAGCGCAGATCGCTGTAGTCGGCCGAGTTGTACCAGAGGCCGGCGAGGTAGCGCGGCGCGCCCTGGCCGCGCGCGGGATCGGGTTCGTAGCCGACCTCGAGCGTGCCCAGCACGCCGTTGCTGTCGGCGGTGCTCCAGTCCAGGCCATGGGTGTTCTTGCGCTGCGGATTCAGTTCGAACGCGCCCACCGAGACATAGCTGGCATCGGGCTTGTAGCGCAGCTTCGCGCCCCAGTTCACGTAGGGAAAGCCGACGAAACCGCCATCTGCCTGGCTCAGTTGAAACGGGCAGTCCGAGGCGCCGACGAAGCGGCAGCCGTAGCGGCTGCGCGCGAACTGCCAGGTGGTGTTCATGCGTCCGGCGACCAGTTGCCAGCGGCCGTCGGCGAACACCTGTTCCCAGGTCAGCTGCGCCAGTTGCGCCTGCTGCTGCGGATACCAGTAGCCCTGCACCTTGACGCCATTGCCGATCTGCCGCTGCGACAGGCTGTCGCCGTAGTACCAGGCGCCGGTGGCGTGCAGCGTGGCGCCGGGAATGCCGAACAGGCGTTGCAGATCCAGATCCGCACCGGCGACCACGCCGCCGGCATTGCGATCGCCGCGCGACAGGCCACCGTCGACGTTGCGCGCATAATCGTTGGACCAGACGAAGCGCGGCGCGATGCCGTGCTCGTCCAGCCACTGCCCGGTGTCGGCGGCGACGGCGGATACGGGGAGGGCGGCCGTCAGTGCGGCCGACGCGAGCAGCGACAGGGTGCGCGACATGGGAGCGGATTCCACGGACGAAGGGAGGCACCTGACCCGCGCAGGTGGGGCGCGGGTCCGGACCTGGTAAGGCGTGAGAGGGCGGGAGCTTGCAGTCACGCAGCGACGCGAAGACCGCTCGGTGCGTGCGCCGTGCCGTCGACAGAAACGCCTGTGGGCGAGCCGGCGAGAGCAACAACGACAAGCGCGATGCGACGCAGGCGGCAGGCACGGTGCAGACACGCCGGCTGCCGCTGCGACGAGGGCCGCGCTTGTCCGCGGCCCTCTGTTCGACCCGAGCGGGTCAGGCCACCTTGCCGAGACCGGCGGCGGCCATCGCCGCGGCGATCTCCTTGTCGGCGCCCTCGGCCAGCGGCAGCAGCGGCGAACGCACCGTGGCGTGGTCGAGCAGGCCGCGCGCGACCAGCGCCCACTTCAGCGCCACCGAGCCTTCCATGTGCGAGCCGCGGTGATAGACGCTCTTGGTCACCGGCAGCAGGCGGTCGTGCACTTCGCGCGCCTTGGCGTAATCCTTGGCCTTGCCGGCGGCGATCATCTCCAGCAGCGGTTCCGGGGCAATGCAGCCGTAGCCCACCAGTGCGCCATCCACGTCGAACATGGTGTGCAGCAGATACTCGTCGTGGCAGGTCAGCACCGGCACGTTCGGACGCTCCTTGCGGAACACCGGGATCTCGGTGTCCCAGCGCTTCATGTTGCGCACGCCGTTCTTCATCGCGACCACGCCCGGCAGCGCGGCGATCTCCAGCAACGTCTCCAGGTCGTAGGTGGCCTTGGTCACGTCCGGGTACTGGAACAGGATCATCGGCAGTCCGCTGGCCTCATGGATGGCCTTGTAGCGATCCTGCGGCGCGCCCTTCTGGTAGCCGAAGCGCAGCCATCCGTGCGACGGATAGATCAGTCCCGCGGACGCGCCGGCAGCGACCGCGCGCTTGGCCTCGTCGGCCGCCACGCGGGTGCCTTCCAGGGTGATGCCGGCGATGATCGGGATGCGGCCGTCGACGGCGTCGCGGAACGCGGTGATCACCTTGGCCTGTTCGTCGCGCTCCAGGAAGGTGCCTTCGCCGGCGTGGCCGAGCACGGTCAGGCCCTTGACGCCGTCGATGCCGCAGAGCCAGGCGCCGATGCGCTTGATCG
Organism: Xanthomonas sp. 3498; assembly: GCF_014199795.1. NCBI lineage: Bacteria > Pseudomonadati > Pseudomonadota > Gammaproteobacteria > Lysobacterales > Lysobacteraceae > Xanthomonas > Xanthomonas sp. 3498. The sequence goes on along the minus strand of NZ_JACHOH010000001.1, from coordinate 926,965 downwards.
CGGGATAGTCGACGGCGCCGTCGCGGGTGAACGGGGTGACCGGCGCGGGAACCAGGCCTTTCAGGTCGATGTGGCTCATGCTCATTTCCTCTTCTTCGGATCAACGGGGGATGGAATCGAACGCGGGGTCCGACGGGGGTGGTACGGAAGCGACGCGCGATGCGCCGGCTGCGGCGCGGGCGATGCGCTCAGGGAGACAGCTGTTCCAGCGATTGGCCCTTGGTTTCCAGGGCGAAACGCCAGGTCACCGCGGCACCGGCCAGCAGCACGGCGGCGAAGGCCGCGAACACGTAGCGGATGCCGAGTCCGGCGATCACCGCGCCGACCAGCAACGGCCCGCAGGCCGAGCCCAGGCGCAGCCAGGCGCTGCCCAGTCCGGTGCCGATGGCGCGGATGCGAGTGGGGTAGAGCTCGGCCGAGTACAGGTACAGCGAGAAGGTGATGGTCTGCACCGCGGCATAGCCCAGCGCCGCGAACACCAGCACCTGCGGCGCCGAGGTGCCGCCGAGCGCCGCCAGCGCCAGCAGCGGCACCCCGCCGGCAACGAAGGCCAGGCCGTACCAGCGCTTGCGTCCGACCTTGTCGATCGACAGCGCGCACACCACCGCGGCGGCGACACCCGCCAGCGAGGTGAAGAAGCCATAGGCGATGCTCTGCTGCAACGACAACCCGAAGTGCGTGCGGTACAGCGTCGGCAGCCAGGTGATGATGCCGTTGGCCACCAGATACGAGCAGAACCACAGGCTCCAGATCACCAAGGTGCGCTTGCGATAGACGCTGCCGAACAGTTCGCGCCAATCCGAGCGCTGCGCCTTGGGCAGCGCAGTGCGGTCGAAGACCGGCGCCGGCAACGGGCCATGGCGGCGCTCGGCGCTGCGCTCGAGCTCGGCCACGATGGCGTCGGCCTTGTCGTAGCGGCCCTTGGAGGCGAGCCAACGCGGCGATTCGAACATGAAGAAGCGCAGCGGAATCATGATCGCCGCCGGGATCAACCCGACCATGAACATCGCCTTCCAGCCATAGGCCGGCACCAGGAAGTAGCCGATGCCGCCGGCCGCGACCAGGCCGAGCAGGAACATCACTTCGTACAGCAGGAAGAAGCGCCCGCGCTTCTTCGAGCCGATCAGTTCGTTGATATAGGCGCTGGCCACCGGCACCTCGCCGCCGGTGCCGATGCCCTGGATGAAGCGGAACGCGATCATCGCCGCGGCGCTGCCGGCGAACAGGCAGGCCACGTCCATCGACACGAACAGCAGGATGGTGAACAGCAGCACGTGCAGGCGGCCGATGCGCTCGGCCAGCCAGCCGAAGAACACCGAGCCCAGCAGTTGGCCCAGGTAGCCGGCCGACAGGATCATGCCGATCTGGGCCGGCGACAGCTGCCATTCCTTGGTCAGCACCGGCATCGCGTAGGCGATGGCGATCACCGTGTAGCCGTCGAAGAACGTGGCGGCGCCGACGATGTTGCGCGCCCACCACACGTTGCGGGTGATCGGCAGGCGTTCGAGGCGTGCGCCGATCTCCGCCTGCGCCTCGGCGATGGACGGCGCGCGGGCGGTGGCGTTGGCGGTGGTGGCAGGGGCTGTGGTGGGCATGAGCATCGTGGCTGCCTTTCGCAGGACAAGGGAACCCCGGCGCGGGCGCCGAAGCGTCCACGCAGCGAGACGGACAGGGAGGGCCGGGCGGCGGCCCGGGTGGATCAGGTGCTGGGGGCGGTCACGGCAACACTCCCGCTGGCCTGGATCGCGAAGGCGATGTCCTTGGCGGCCAGCAGCGTGGGTTGGAGGGCGGTGTCGAGCAGTTCGGCATGGCTGGTGCGGACCGACGGCGCGGCGACGCTGATCGCGCCGAGCGGATAGTCGTCCGCATCCAGCACCGGTACCGCCAGCACGCGCAAGCCTTCGGTCAGCATCGACTCCAGGATCACGTAGCGGTCGCGGCGGACGCAGTCGAAGGTGCGCTGCATCGCCTCGATTTCAGGCGTCTGCACCTGCACGTCCACGCCGGTCACGCGCGTCACCTCCGCCGGTGCCAGGTGCGCCAGCATCGCCAGGCCGATCGCGGTGCGGGTGCTGGGTACCGTGGTGCCGATGCGGATGTCCACGCCCAGGCGGGTGATGCCGGCGCGGACGCGTTCGATGTAGAGCACGTCGGGGCCTTGCAGGACCGCGAAGCTGGCCGCTTCGTTGACGTCGCTGACCAGCGTGCGCAGCAACGGCCGCACCACGCTGCGCAGATCGCGGCGGGCGATCGCGTGGAAGCCGAGGTCGAGCACCTTCAGGGTCAGGCGGAAGCGGCGGCTCTCCGGCACGCGATGCACGTAGCCCAGCTCGACCAGGGTGTTGAGCATGCGGAAGGTGGTGCCGGGATCGAGCCTGGCCAGGGCCGCGATCTGGCTCAGCGACAGTTCCTCGTGTTCGGACGAGAACGCCTCGAGCACCCGGAAGCCCTTGGCCAGCGACTGCACGGTACTGCGCAGCTTCTTGTCCCCGGTCTCGTCGCCGTCGTCGGGCGTGGCGCTGGCCGCGCGCTGGGAAATCGTCTTGATCATCTGCAGTTCCTGGAGGACCCGGGGGAATCGCCAGCTTGCTCGACCCACCTGATCCTGTCGCTTGACAAGTGATTTTCGGATTGCGAAAATTATTTCGTAATTTCATGCCCAGAGTCTGCCTGGACGCCGGGTGCGTCAAGTTGCGGCGCAACATGCTGCGTGGGCGGTGTGTGCTGCCCGGCGTCTGGCCATGGTTCAAACACCCGCGAAAATCGAGGCACTGCCTGCTGGAGTTGCGTAGGTGCGGCGCAATGTCGCGCCATGCCCGGGCCTCGAGGGCGTCTCTGGGAACGAGGCGACGTCGCGTCTGTATCGCCCGGTAGACGAACGCCGCCGCGCGCGACGCTGTCAGCCGTGCTGGCAGACACCGCAGGGGCGGCGCCGATACCGTGATGCATGGCCCAAACGACCCGACAGACGCCGCCACCGCCGGCGCAGAAATGGTGGCAAGGACTTTCGTTCAAGCGCACGGCCGCCGAGGTATCGGCGGTGTTGGTGGTGATCGGCGCGACCTACGGTTTCGTGCAGTACGTGGAGGTCAAGCCGCTGCAGCGGCAACTGGCCGAGGCGCAGGCCGCGGCATGCAAGCCGGAAGCGGCCGCGTCATCGGCGATCATGACGCTGCTGCCGGGCGAGAGCCGCACGCTCTTCGATGGCGCGCTGACCGTCGCCAATCTCACGCCAGCGCAGGACGATGCCAAGGTACGGCTGCGTATCGCGCCGCTGGGCGCGGCCGCGGTCGACAAGCTCCAGCCGGTACCGGGAGACCGCTTCCTGGTGCAGGCGCCGGGCCGTGGCCGCTATGCGATCTACCTGCGTTCCAGCAGCGCGCAGTTCGTGGAGCTGTCGGTCCTGCGGCAACCGTGAGCAGTGCGCTGGTGCTTGCGCGCCATTCAAGAAATCCGGCGCAAGGCCGCCATCCCTGTCAGCGGAGCCGTTTCGCCGAAGCGGCCGTCCCTCGGGGGAACGCGCATGCTGTCCTTGCCACGTTTGCTGGGCCGTCACCTGGCCAAGTTTTTGTCCAAGCCGCGCCGCCACGGTTCGCAGCTGCCGACCAGCCCGCCGCACCTGCTGCGCGCCACGCTGCGCAAGGGCGATGTGCTGCTGGTCGAGGGCAACAGCCGCTTCTCCACCGCCATCAAGTACCTGAGCCAGTCCACCTGGTCGCACGCGGCGCTGTACATCGGCGACCACGTGGCCGCGCTTCCCGGCGAGGAAGCGCCGCTGTTCTGCGATGTCGACATCAATGTCGGCGTGCGCCTGGTCGGGATGAGCGAGTTCGCCGGCCTGCACACGCGCATCTGCCGCCCGGTCGGGTTGAGCGCGCAGGAGATCGAGACCGTGGTGGAGTACATGGTCTCGCGGGTCGGCAATAGCTACGACCTGAAGAACATCTTCGATCTGGCGCGCTACCTGGTGCGTACGCCGCCGTTGCCGTCGTCGGTGAAGCGGCGCTTCCTCGAGCTGGGCAGCGGCGAGCCGACCCGGGCGATCTGTTCGACCCTGCTGGCGCAGGCCTTCGGCGCGATCCGCTACCCGATCCTGCCGGAGATCGACCAGACGCCGCCGGTGGGCGCCGATGCCGGGGAGGACGCGGAAATCCTGTATCCGCGCCATCACAGCCTGACACTGCCGCGCGATTTCGACGTGTCGCCGTACTTCAACGTGGTCAAGCCGCGGCTGCAGCACGGCTTCGACTTCCATCGCCTGGTGTGGGAGCCGCCGGCCGCAAGCGCGTTGCCTGCCAGTGCGCCGCTGGACGCCGCGTTGGCCTGACTGAAACCGTCTCCAGCCCGGAACTGTGGTGCGCGTTCATCTATACGAACGCCGCGCGGTTCAAGTTCGACCGCAGGCTGGCCGATACAAAATCCCGTTTCTGCTTTCTTGACGCCATGAATCCGATCCAATTCCTGCGCCGCCGTATCGCCAATCTGCCCATGGCACGCAAGTTCGTCCTGCTGTGCACGTTGATCGCGCTCGGCGTGATCCTGCTCGCGGTCGCTGCCGCACGCCTGCAGTATCTGAACCTGGTCGATGCGCGCAAGCAGACCGTCAAGACCCAGGTCGACATGGGCCTGAGCGTCATTCAGCACTACGCCAACCTGGCCAAGCGCGGCGAGATGACCGAGGCGCAGGCACAGGCGGCGGCCAAGGGCGCGCTCGCCGACATGAGAACCAATGGCGGCGTCGATTACTTCTTCGTCATCGACCCGCAGATGCACGTCATCATGCATCCCAAGCGCCCGGTCGGCGCCGACATGAGCGGCTACAAGAGCGATGCCGGGGAATACGTCTACCGCGACATCGTGAGCACGGTGCGCAGTGGCGACGGCTTCAGCTACTACACCGCGCCCAAGCCCGGCAAGTCGGTGCAGTTGCCGAAGATCAGCTATGCCGCGCTGTACCCGCAGTGGGACTGGGTACTGGCGATGGGCGTCTATGCCGAAGACATCCAGGCCGAGGCGATGGGCTTCACCAAGGTGCTCACCGTGATTGGCGGCGGCCTGGTGGTGCTGGTCGTCGGCCTGTGCTGGCTGATCGCCGGTGCCATCGTCACGCCGCTGCGCGGGGCCACGCGGACCGCCGAAGCGATCGCTTCCGGCCGCTTCGACAATTCGATCAAGGTGGAGTCGCGCGACGAGACCGGGCAGTTGATGGCCAGCATGCAGCAGATGCAGACCCAGTTGCAGCGCTTCAATGGCGAGATGCAGACCCTGGTGAGGCTGCAGCAGGGCGAGAACATCAGCCACCGCATGCCGGAGGACTTCCCTGGCGATTACGGCACGCTGGCGCACGGCATGAACACGGCGCTGTTCGAGCACCTCGACGCGATCGTCGAGGCGATGGCGATCATGGACGAGTACGGCCGCGGCGACCTGCGCCGCGACATGCGCCGGTTGCCGGGACAGCGCGCCGCGCTGCACGAGGCGCTGGACGTGGTCAAGACCAACCTGTCGGCGGTCAACGGCGACATCGCGCGCCTGGCCGATGCGGCGGCCCGCGGCGACTTCACCGCGCGCGGCGACGAGGCGCGCTATGAGTTCGCGTTCAAGGAAATGGTCGAGGCGCTGAACCGGCTGATGCGCCAGGCCGACAGCGGTCTGGCCGACGTCGGCCGGATCATGGGCGCGATCGCCGATGGCGACCTGTCGCAGCGCGTGGACGTGCGCTACGAAGGCGCGTTCGGCAAGCTTGCCGACGCGGCCAATCGCACCGCCGAGCAACTGACCGGCATCGTGCAGGGCATCCAGCGCGCGGTCGGCTCGATCAACACCGCCGCCAGCGAGATCGCGAGCGGCAACAGCGACCTGTCGGTGCGCACCGAGCAGCAGGCGGCCAGCCTGGAAGAGACCGCCGCCTCGATGGAGGAGCTGACCTCCACGGTCAAGCAGAACGCCGACAGTGCGCGCCAGGCCAACCAACTGGTGATGAGCACCGGCGAGGTGGCCGAGAATGGCGGCCGCGCGGTCGAGGAAGTGGTGACGACGATGGCCTCGATCAGCGCCGCGTCGGCACGCATCGCCGACATCATCGGCGTGATCGACGGCATCGCCTTCCAGACCAACATTCTGGCCTTGAACGCGGCAGTGGAAGCGGCGCGCGCCGGTGAACAGGGCCGCGGCTTCGCCGTGGTGGCCTCGGAAGTGCGCTCGCTGGCGCAGCGCTCGGCGGCCGCAGCCAAGGAGATCAAGACCCTGATCTCCGACTCCGTGCAGGAAGTGGAGCAGGGCTCGACCCTGGTCAACCGCGCCGGCACCACCATGGCCGAGGTGGTCGCCTCGGTGAAGCGGGTCACCGACATCATGGCCGAGATCTCCGCGGCCAGCGCCGAACAGAGCGCCGGCATCGACCAGGTCAGCAAGACGGTGATGCAGCTGGACGAGGGCACCCAGCAGAACGCGGCACTGGTGGAAGAAGCCAGCGCAGCGGCCAAGAGCATGGAAGACCAGGCGGCGGAACTGGCACGCGCGGTCGCGGTGTTCCGCCTCGCCGGCGGCGCCGCCATCAGCGCGGCACCGGCCCCCGCGGCAAGGCCGCAGCCGGCCAGGCCGGCGGTGCGTGCGGTCGTTGCCGCCACCAGGCCCAAGCCCGTGGCCCCCGTGCGACAACCGGCGGCCAAGCCGCGCCCGATCCAGGGCGTGCCGGCGGACAGCGCGGAGTGGGAAGAGTTCTGAGCCAATGCGGCGTGGTTGGCCTCCGCCGCCATGCCGTGGCCGCCTCGTTCTTGTAGGAGCGGCTTCAGCCGCGACTGGCATTTCAGGTAACGCCCATCGCGGCTGAAGCCGCTCCTGCAGTGGGCGTCCGTCGTTACATTTGCCCTGACGTCCCTCCCACCTTGCATTCAAGTGTGCGGGCGAAGGCGCGAGGACATCCCGCATTTCGCTGAGGCTGGCAAGCTCTTGAAAAGGGGCGCGCCGATGCAGTGCACGGTGTTGAATGGATCGATGCCGCAGATGCCACCGCAGGCGGATGCGGACGCATGTTCGTAGGAGCGGCTTCAGCCGCGACCCCACATGGTCGGGAACGCCCGTCGCGGCTGAAGCCGCTCCTACGAGTAACGGCGCCGCTTGGCAGCAGAGGCGTGTGCGACACCTTCTTCATCCGCTCTTTGCCCATCGCTGCCTATGGTCGCAGCGACGGCGCGTCGGCATCGCGGCGCGTGGAGGAGAACCGATTCCATGTTCTGGAAACGCAATAGCCTGTCGATCGTGTTGTTGGCGCTGAGCCTGCTGTTCATGGTCGGCCAGGCACTCAGTGGTCACCAGGCCTACAACGAGGAACTGCGGCAGCAGGGGCTGGCGGCGCTGCCGATGTGGCAGTACCTGCACAGCGGGCATTTCATCGGCGCACTGTTCGAGAACTGGGAGAGCGAGTTCCTGCAGATGGGCATGTACGTGGTACTGACGGTGAAGCTGCGCCAGTGGGGATCGGCCGAATCGCGACCGCTGTCGCCGGCGCAGGAAGACGATAACGTCGCGTCCGGTCCGGTGCCTTGGCCGGTGCGCGCCGGCGGCCTCTGGTTGGCGCTGTACGAGCGTTCGCTGGCCCTGGCTTTCGGCACCCTGTTCTTGCTCAGCTTCGTGCTGCATGCGTTGGGCAGCTGGCGTCACGAAGTGGCCGAGCAGGCGATGCAGCACCAGCCGCCGCCGTCGTTCTGGGAACACGTCAGTGGCGCGCAGTTCTGGTTCGAATCGATGCAGAACTGGCAAAGCGAGTTCCTTGCCGTGTTCGCGTTGGTGGTGTTGACCATCTGGCTGCGGCAGAAGGATTCCCCGCAATCCAAGCCGGTGCACGCGCCGCACCGGCAGACCGGCGATTGATCGCGATGCCACGGTGGACGGCGCCGAGCGCACAGCCAATCGCCCGGACACACGAACGCCGCGATGCTTGCGCATCGCGGCGTGCTTGCGATAGTACCTGCAGTGGAGCGCTAGCGCGCTACGCTGCCCTTGGTCGAGCCGGCACCCGGTCCGGCGCCCAGGTCGGCACCGGTGGTCGGGTCGCTGTCCGGCTGCGACAGCGTACGTGCGGCCAGCGCCTGCACCGCGCTTTGTTCCAGTTCGCTCAACCCCACGCTGGGGACGCCACTGCCACCGTCCACCGCCACCTGGCGGTTGCGATCGGCGATCCCTTCCCACTGGCTACCGCTATTCCAAGGTCCGTGCATGTCGCCTTCGCCTTGCGACATGTCGTAGTAACGGTCGGTAAAGGCCGGATCGCCCGGCAGCTTGCCCGGCGGGAAGTTCGGCTCGATCGAGTACAGCGCCTTTTCGAACGACTTCTGGTGCGCCACTTCGCGGGTCATCAGGAAGGTCAGCGCATCGACGATGCCGGGATCGTCGGTGACATTGATCAGACGCTCGTAGACGATCTTGGCGCGCGCTTCGGCCGCGATGTTTGAGCGCAGGTCGGCCGTCGGTTCGCCGATGCTGTCGACGTAGGCCGCGCTCCACGGCACGCCGCTGGAATTGACCAAGGCCGGACCGCCGCCGTAGAGGATTTGCTGCGTCTGGCTGGTGTTGTTGTTGAGGGTGAGGTTGCGCATGTCCTCCGCCTCGGCCATGCCTTCGGACAGCACCGCCTTCGGGCCCTGGTTGAGCATCGCGATGATCGAGCCGATGATTTCCAGGTGGCTGAGTTCCTCGGTCGCAATGTCGTACAACAGGTCCTTACGGCCGGGATCGACCTCGCCGATGGCCTGGGTGAAGTAGCGCATGGCTGCGGCGAGCTCGCCCTGTGGGCCGCCGAACTGCTCCAGCATCAGCGAGGCCAGTGCCGGGTCGGGCTGCGCCACGCGGACCGTGTACATCAGCCGTTTGTTGTGCATGAACATGGAAAATCTCCTGGAGTGCCGCCCGAACGTCGCGACGACGCAATGACGCGACCGGCGGCCGCGCGTGGGGGATAGGCGTCTGGGACGCCGCGGCGCCGCCGTAGCGGGCCGCGGCAGGGCGGTCAGGCCGCCTTGCGCTTGCGCGAGGCTTCTTCGTTGCCGCCCTGTTCGGCGAGCAGGGTCAGCTTCTCGTCGGTGGACTTCTCTTCGTTGAGCGTTTCCAGCAGCAGGGTCAGCGCGTCGTCCATGCCCAGTTGCTTGGCCATGGCGGCGAGGGTGCCGTAGGAGGCGATCTCATAGTGCTCGACCTTCTGCGCGCCGCCGATCAGCGCAGCGTCGCGCACCGGGCCGGCTTCGATCGACTCGATCACTTCCTTGCCTTCTTCCACCAGGCCTTCCATGGCGGCGCATTTGATCCGCTTCAGGCGCAGGTTGCCTTTTTCGACGATCTGGTCGATGCGTTCGATCTGGCCCTGGGTTTCTTCCAGATGCGCTTCGAACGCGGCGCGTAGCGCCGGATTGGTGGAGGCGCGCGCCAGGCGCGGCAATGCCTTGGTCAGCTGTTTCTCGGCGCTGTAGATGTCCGACAGCTCGTGGATGAACAATTCGTCGATGGTCTTGACAGCCATGGGGAGTCTCCGGTCGATAGGTAATGGGTGATGCTGGGGAATGTCGTGCGCGTGGTGTCGCGTACGCCGTTGCTCAGTGCTTGGCGGTCTCGCCTTCGGTGCGTTCGCGCTTCAGGAAAGCCAGGACGGTGGCTTCCTGGTGTTCGATCAGCCATTCGGCCATGGCGATTTCCTGGTCGAGGATGGCGGCGCAGATGTCAGCGATCTCGGTCTGCCCGGCTTCCTTGGCGGCGATGACCAGCGCGCGATAGCTGGCGATCTCCACGTGCTCGAACGCATAACTGACGCCCAGGCTCTTGACCACTTCATCGCTCATCATCGAATTGCCGGCGGCATGCACCGACGCCATCACGCTGGCCACCGTGCCCTTGATCGTGGGGATCGAGCCGTCGAGGATCTCGATGCAGCGCTTGACCTGCTCGGACTGATCGCGGGTTTCGTTCACGTGCTGCTCGATGCGCGCCTTCAGCTGCGGGTAGTGCTCCAGGCGGCCGGCGGTGGCAGTGAGCATGGTGTTGGCCTCCTGCTCCATCGCATAGGCGTCCTGCAGCCACTTCAACAAGCGTTCGGTGTTGCTTCGGGTCATGGATATCGCTCCAGATGTTGTGCGCGACGCAACGTGCATCGCATCGCGCGTCCGTGTGTTTTTCCCCTGTGCAACCACGCTAGACCCGTCGCCGTTAGAGCGGTTGCAGCGCAGGGTGAATGCCATGCGAGATGCGGCGTGAGGGAACGTGCACAGGTGGCGGTGCATGCGATGCACGTGTGTCGAATACGTTTCCACAGGCGTGCTTGTAGGAGCGGCTTCAGCCGCGACAGACATTCGGGAACGCCTGTCGCGGCTGAAGCCGCTCCTACCTGAGAGTGCATTGGATCTGAGAATGGCCCGCCGCCGGTGCCGTGAAAGGCATTGCATCGCGCGTCGCGATGCGCGTGCGCATGGGAAACCGCAACTTCGAAGGACATTTTCGGGAAAAGCCATCGCGGCTGAAGCCGCTCCTACAGCGCCGCCAGCCGTGATGCTTTCCCGAATCCCGAATCCCGAATCCCGAATCCCGGCTCTACAGCGTCACTGCTCCACCCGAAATCGTCAGCAGCGTGCCCGAGGTATAGCTCGAGGTATCGGCAGCCAGCAGCACATAGGCCGAGGCCAGTTCCGCCGGCTGGCCAGGGCGGCCGAACGGTGTCTGCTCGCCGAAGGTCCGCACCGATTCCTCGTCCATGCCGGTGGGAATGAACGGGGTCCAGATCGGGCCCGGCAACACCGCATTGACCCGGATCTTCTTCTCGGCGAGCAGGCCGGCCAGGCCGATGGTGAGGTTGGCCAGCGCGCCCTTGGTCGCCGAGTACGGCAGGATGTTGGGCGTGGGCTTCTTCGAGTTCACCGAGGCGGTGTTGATGATCGAACCGCCCTCGGGCATGTGCGGCAGCGCCAACCGCACCAGGTGGAAGGGCGCGTGCACATTGGTGGCGAAGGTCTTTTCCCATTCGTCGAGGGTGATCTCGTCGAAGCTATTGAAATAGCGCTGGTAGGCGGCGTTGTTGACCAGCACGTCGAGGCCGCCGAAGGTGTCGGCCACGGTCTTGATCAGGGTTTCGGCCTGCGCGCGGTCGCTGATGTCGCACGGATGCAGCAGCACGCGCACGCCGGCGTCTTCGACCAGCTTGGCAATACGTTCTGCGTCGTCCTGCTCGTCGGGCAGATAGGCGATGGCGACATCGGCGCCCTCGCGGGCATAGGCGATCGCCACCGCCGCGCCGATGCCGCTGTCGCCGCCGGTGATGAGGGTGCGCTTGCCCTGCAGCAGTCCGTGGCCGACATAGCTGTCTTCGCCATGATCCGGTTTCGGATCCATGGCCTGGGTCTTGCCGGGGAAGGATTGCTGCTGCGCCTTGAACGGCGGCGACGGATAGTTGGGAACGGCCATGGGCATGTCTCGTTGGGGGAGTGTCCAACGAGGGTGGGCAGGCGCAGGTAAAGCCGGGGCCAAGGCCATGTCGCCGGCATGTCACGACGCGGGCGAGCGCCCACGCTGGCGGCTGTCTGCGGCAGCCGATGCCGCCGCGCCGCGAACTCAGCCGGCGGCGAGCGTGCGCGAGCCGACGATGATCATGCGCAGCATCGCGGTGATCTGCCGGATCAGTTCCGGGTCCTTTTCTGGTGGCAGGTCCATCGCGGTGGCGCCCATCGCGAACACCAGCCGGGTGATCGCCTTAGACACCAGCGCCGGTTCGTGCAGCGGCGTGCCTTCCAGCGCGGCCAGGCGGATCAGGTCCACCCGCAGTTCGTCCTCGAAGTAGTTCAGCTCGCGGTCCACCGCGTGCTTGAACGCGTCCGAGCCGACCGTGCCCTCGCGTAACAGGACGTGCAGCAGCTTGTCGTCGGCGCGCAACTGTTCCATGAAAGTCTCCACGGAACTGAGGATGATGCTGCGGCGGGTGCCGGCAGCGCGCTGGCGCGCCTGGCCGATGATGGTGCGCAGCGAACTGCCGGCCAGGTCGATCAGCGCCACCGCCAGCTCGTCCATGTCGCGGAACTGACGGTAGAAGCTGTTGGGGGCGATGCCGGCCTCGCGGGTGACCTCGCGCAGGCTCAGCGTGGACACGCTGCGGTGCGGCCCGATCAGCTTCAGGGCCGCCGCCAGAAGGTCCTCGCGCGAGATCGCGCCTTTGCGGACGGTCGGCATGTCCGCGGACGGAGGAGGGGAGATCGTCGTCATGGGCAGACCGGACCAGGCAATGAGGGATGATACCGCCATTGCTGAATGCACAAGTGTATAGACATCTGTATCTTCGCCTGTATAGTGGACCCCATGAACGCTGCCCGCCGTCCTGCCAAGTCCCGCCCCGCCGCCCGCGCCCTGCGCGCCTGGGTCAAGCCGGACGTGTTCGATTTCTGGTCCACCCGCCTGCATCCGCTGTGGACGTGGCAGCGCCCGCGCGCGCGCCTGGTGCAGCGCGAGGCCGCCAGCAGCGACGCGGTGACCCTGGTGCTGCAGCCAAACCGCCACTGGCGCGGCCTGCGCGCCGGCCAGCACGTGGAGCTGGGCGTGGAGATCGACGGCCGCCGGCTGCTGCGCAGCTACAGCCCCACGCCCTTGCCGGGCGGGCGCCTGGCGATCACCGTCAAGACCATCGACGGCGGCCGGGTCAGCCAGTACCTGGCCGGCGCGGCGCGTCTCGGCGAGGTGTTCGAACTCGGCCAGGCCTACGGCGAGATGGTGCTGCCGACCGCGCCGCACGGCCGCTGGCTGCTGCTGGCCGCCGGCAGCGGCATCACCCCGATGCGCGCGTTGCTGCGGCAACTGGTCGACGCCGGCATGCCGGCCGACGTCGACCTGCTGTACTGGGCGCGGCGCCACGACCAGGTCTGCTTCCGCGACGAACTGCAGGCGCTGGCCGCGGCGCATCCGCGCTTCCGCCTGCATCTGGCCATCACCGGCGAAGGCGAGACGCCGGCGCCGCGTGTGGACACGCTGCCGCTGGAGTCCCTGGGCAGCCTGGAACAGGCGCAGGTGCTGGCCTGCGGCCCGGGCGGCTTCGTGCAGTCCGCGCGTGCACGCCTGCAGCACCGCGTGGCACGCTTCCAGGCCGAGGCGTTCAGCGCGCCGCCGGCCCCGGTCGATGTCGAAGAAGGCACCGTGGCGGTGACCCTGGCGCGCAGCGGCCGCGTGCTGCAACTGCCGCGCGGCCAGTCGCTGCTCACCGCGCTGGAGGCCGAAGGCCTGCGGCCCAAGCACGGCTGCCGCATGGGCATCTGCAACAGCTGCGCCTGCGGCAAGCAGGCCGGCGTCACCCGTGATCTGCTCAGCGGCGCGCACGCCGCCGAACCCGGTTCGCTGAAGCTGTGCGTCAACAGCGCGAGCAGCGACCTGACCCTGGACCTCTGAGGACTTCCCCATGGCGGCTCCCCGCAACCGTGCATTGACTCCGGCCGAACTGCAGGCCTTCGGCGACGAACTGGATGCGCTGCGCACGCGCACGCTGGCCGACCTGGGCGCGCGCGACGCGCGCTACATCCGCCGCATCGTCGCCGCTGTGCGCTATACCGGCGTGGCCGGTCGCGCGCTGCTGTTCCTCGGCGCGTTCGTGCACAGCGTGCTGGTGCCGGCGTGGATCGCCGGCGTGGTGCTGCTGACCCTGTCCAAGATCCTGGAGAACATGGAGCTGGGCCACAACGTGATGCACGGCCAGTACGACTGGATGGGCGATGCGCACTTGAACGGCAACACCTACGAGTGGGACATCGTCGCCACCGGCGACAACTGGCGCAAGACGCACAACTTCAAGCACCACACCTACACCAACGTGCGCGGCATGGACGACGACATCGGCTATGGCCTGCTGCGCATCTTCCCCGAGCAGCGCTGGCGCCCGTTCTACCTGGCGCAGCCGTTCATCGCGGTGGTGTTCGCGCTGCTGTTCGAATGGGGCGTGGCGATCCAGGACCTGCGCCTGGGCCGTTGGTTGGCCGGCAAGATGAAGCGCGGCGAACTGAAGCGCACGTTCCTGCCGGTCGGGCGCAAGATGGGCCGGCAGATCTTCAAGGACTACATCCTGTTCCCGGCGCTGGCCGGCCCGTTCTTCCTGCCGGTGCTGCTGGGCAACCTGACCGCCAACGTGCTGCGCAGCATCTGGACGTTCGTGATCATCTTCTGCGGCCACTTCACCGCCGATGCCGAGACCTTCCCCAAAGACTCGATCAAGAACGAGTCGCGCGGGCACTGGTACCTGCGGCAGCTGCGCGGTTCGTCCAACCTGGCCGGCGGCAAGCTGCTGAACGTGCTGTCGGGCAACCTCAGCCACCAGATCGAGCACCATTTCTTCCCGGACGTGCCGGCCAACCGCTACGCGGCGCTGGCGGTGCAGGTGCGCGAGATCTGCGCGCGCTACGGCCAGCACTACAACACCGGTTCGCTGCCGCGGCAGTTCGGTCAGGTGGTGTGGCGGATCGTGCGCCACGCCTTCCCGAGCCGGCCGCGCCCGGTGCGCGCGCTGCAGCCGGCGACGCAACAGGCCGGCTGAGCACGGCGCGCGGGACAGCACAAAGGCGGGGGCGACCCCGCCTTTTTCATTGGCTCGGCGCTGGCGCGACATGCACGCCTCGCTCACGGGAGGCGGTCGATCATCCTCAGCCGCCTGCAGACGCTGGCGGCGGTGCAGGCGTCTTCCATTGCGCGAGGGCCTGCGATGAAACCTGCCAAGTTGTTCAATGTCGTCGCCAAGAAGGCGTCGTATGCCGCCGGCACGCCCTGGACCTTCTGCATCGCGCTGGGCATCGTGCTGGTGTGGGGCCTGAGCGGGCCGGTGTTCGGCTTCAACGACACCTGGCAACTGGTCATCAACACCGGCACCACCATCATCACCTTCCTGATGGTGTTCCTGATCCAGCACACCCAGAACGCCGATACCGCGGCGATGCAGATCAAGCTCGACGAACTGATCCGGGTCAGCGCCAAGGCCAACAACGAGCTGCTGGATCTGGAAGAACTCGACGAGAAGCGGCTGGAAGAGATCCGTCGCCAATACGAGGAACTGGCACGCAAGGCCGGCGAGGCGTTGCGCGCGCGCAATGCCCGCGATGGCGATGGTCGCGAGACCCACGATCGTCCCAAGGGCTGACCCAGACGTTCATGCGCTTGCCGATGACGTAAGCGGCGTGCCGGCGATGAGCGCGACACGCCGCTGCGCGTCGCAGGGATCAGGCCGGCACGGCGCCATCCGGATCGTCCGCCGCCGCGGTCGTCGACGCGCGCTCGGTGGCCTGCAGGGTATCGCCGTGCGGCGGCGTGGCGCGGAGGTCGTCGGCGACCGCAGCCGGGGCGGGAGACGCCGTTTCGGGCGAGGCGGAGTGCGTCTGACGGCGATAGGCACGGATCGCGGCGAAGGCCGTGCCGGCCAGCGCCAGTTTCCAGAATAGACCGGGCATCGAAAGGCTCCAGTGCGGAAGGAGCCGCCAGCGTCGGCCAGCGCGGGTGGCGCAGGCGTGCATGTCGCGTGCGGATGGCGTGGTGGTGCGGGTCGACAGCGGCGCGCGTGCTCGCGTGCTCTTCATGATGCCTTGCGGGTCGGCTAACGCATGCCGCCCTAGCGTGACGCATTCCCACGCTTCTGCAGGAGATCGTCATGGTCCAGCGCACTTCACCTCCCACCGGTACGCATGACGTACGCCAGGCGGCGTATCGCGGCGAGCAGGGCGATGTCTCGGCCGACAGCGGCGTGCCGTCGCAGCCCATGCCTCCGCCGCAGACACATGCGCCACAGGACCACGGCGAGGACCGCAGCGGACGCACCCAGCCCAACCTGGGCCAGGCCGGCACCTATGGCGCCACCGGCGAGCATGCAGGCGGCGCTCATGGCAGGGGCGCCACGCCCGGTGGCTATCACGAGGACGATGCGGACCATGCGGCGCAGGATGCTGCCGCTGCACGCGGCGAAGACTAGCCGCACCGTGCGCTGAACATGCGTTCGGCAGGCGCAGACGCATCCGGTCTGCGCCACGCGTCGGTAACGCGCGCGGTGCGACCATGCCGCTCCCCACCCGGAGTTCAGCACGTATGTCCAAGCAGACCATGGCCCGCCTGCTCGCCGAAACCCTGCACAGCGCGGGCGTCGAGCGCATCTGGGGTGTCACCGGCGACAGTCTCAACGGGTTGACCGATGCGCTGCGGCAGATGGACAGCATCGAGTGGATGCACGTGCGCCACGAAGAAGTGGCCGCCTTCGCCGCAGGCGCCGAAGCCGCGGTCAGCGGCAAGCTGGCGGTGTGCGCGGGCAGTTGTGGTCCGGGCAACCTGCACCTGATCAACGGCCTGTTCGACTGCCACCGCAGTCATCAGCCGGTGCTGGCCATCGCCGCGCACATCCCGTCCTCGGAAATCGGCCTGAGCTATTTCCAGGAGACCCATCCGCAGGAGCTTTTCCGCGAGTGCAGCCACTACGTCGAACTGGTGACCAACCCGGCGCAGATGCCGGAGGTGCTGCAGCGGGCGATGCGCACCGCGATCCTGCGCCGCGGCGTGGCGGTGGTGGTGATCCCCGGTGACGTCGCCCTGCAGGAGATGCCCAAGGGCACGCCGACGGCGTGGCCAGCGCTGGCCGCGCCGCGCATCCTGCCGGCCGACGCCGACGTGGCCAAGCTGGCCGATCTGCTGCAGGCGAGCAAGGCCACCACCTTGCTGTGCGGCAGCGGCTGCGCCGGCGCGCACGACGAGGTGGTGGCGCTGGCCGACGCGCTCGGCGCGCCGATCGTGCATGCGCTGCGCGGCAAGGAGCACGTGGAGTGGGACAACCCGTTCGACGTCGGCATGACCGGCCTGATCGGCTTCAGTTCCGGCTACCAGGCCATGCTCAACTGCGACACCTTGCTGATGCTCGGCACCGACTTCCCGTACCGGCAGTTCTATCCCAAGGACGCCACCATCGTGCAGGTGGACAACGACCCGGCCGCGCTGGGGCGACGCACGCCGTTGCAGTTGGGCATCGCTGCCGACGTGCGCGAAACCATCGCCGCGCTGCTGCCGCGACTGCAGCGGCGCGAGGACCGCGGCTTCCTGGAGAAGTCGCTGGCGCACTACCGCAAGGCGCGCGAAGGCCTGGACGACCTGGCGGTGGCCTCGGCGCCGGGCGAGCCGCTGCATCCGCAGTTCGTCACCCGCATGGTCGATGCGCTGGCCGATGCCGATGCGATCTTCACCTGCGACGTCGGCACGCCGACGGTATGGGCGGCGCGCTACCTGACCATGAACGGCCAGCGCCGCCTGCTCGGTTCGTTCAACCACGGCTCGATGGCCAATGCGATGCCGCAGGCGTTGGGCGCGCAGGCGCAGTTCCCGCGCCGGCAGGTGATCTCGCTGTCCGGCGATGGCGGCTTCACCATGCTGATGGGCGACTTCATCACCCTGGCCCAGCTCGGCCTGCCGGTGAAGGTGGTGGTCTACAACAACGGTTCGCTCGGCTTCGTGGCGATGGAAATGAAGTCGGCCGGCTACCTGGACACCGGCACCGACCTGAGCAATCCGGACTTCGCCGCGATGAGCAACGCCATGGGCATCCTGGGCCTGCGCGTGGACGAGTCGGCGCAACTGGAGCCCGCGCTGCGCGAGGCGTTCGCGCATCCCGGCCCGGCGCTGGTGGACGTGCGCGTGGCCAGCCAGGAACTGGCGATTCCGCCGGCGGTCAAGCTGGAACAGGCCAAGGGCATGGGCCTGTACCTGCTGCGCGCGGTGATGAGTGGGCGCGGCGACGAGGTGCTGGAGTTGGTCAAGACCAACCTGCGCTGAGCGCGGCCAACCGCACGCGGCGCGGACGGTGCCCGAACCCCGCATGCACCACGTGTCCGCTGCGGTTCCTACGCATCGCCCGTACCCACCTGACACCGCGCGCGACGTGGTGTTGGCCCCTGTGAGTCGTGGCCGCATCGCGATCCGGGTACGATCGCCGCGGTTCGCTCCGCCTCTTCCGTCGCGCCCAAGGTAGGCCATGCCCCGTTCGCTGCTGCGGCAACTGCTGCTGATCTGGATCGTCATCGTCGCCGCCTGCGTGGGCATGGCGGTGGTGCTGGTCGGGCTGTACCGGCATAGCGAAGGCGTGCGCAGCGAACGTGCGCAGACCGGGCTGCGCGAGGTCTGCACGCGCATGGTGCAGCGCTACAACGGCGCCAGCGCCGCCGCCCACGGCAGCGACGGCACCGGCCTGGCGGCGGTGGTGTCGCAGCTGGTGCTGGCCGATGCCGCCGGCGTGGAAGGCGGCTTCTGGGACCGCCAGCGCGGCTTCCTCGCCTACGCCTATCCGACCTACGACGGGACCGAGCACAAGACCGACGTGCCCTCGGCCGAGCGCAACGTGATCATTTCCACCGCGCAGCGCGGGGTGGAGGCGCAGCACACGGTGGACTACCGCCGCGACGGCCAGCGCGAGAGCCTGCTGATCGCGGCCTGCCCGCTGGACCGCACGGCCGCGGCCTGGGCCATGACCCGGGTCGCCTCCAGCGATGCCGCCGCCAGCCTGCCGCTGGCGTTGGGCCTGGGCCTGATCCTGGCGCTGGTGGTGGTCTCGGCGTTGGCGCTGGGCTGGGTGGTGCGGCGCTGGAGCCAGCGCCTGCAGGGCATCCAGCAGGCGCTGGCGACGCCGGCCGAGGTGCCGCAGATCCCGCGCACCGGTGCGCCGGAACTGGACCGGCTCGGCGCCGCGGTCACCGACTACGCGCAGCGCAGCGCGCAGGCGCTGGCCGAGACCCGCCGGCTCGGCGAGGAACTGTCGCGACACGAACGCCTGGCTGCGCTCGGGCGCATGACTGCGACCGTGGCGCACGAGATCCGCAACCCGATCGCGACCTTGCGGCTGGCGCTGGAAAACCAGATCGCCGCGCACGCCGACGGCACCGACGACGCCCAGGCGCAGCTGATGCTGGCGCAGATCCAGCGCCTGGACGGGGTGGTGGAAAGCCTGCTCGGCATGGTCCAGCCGATTCGCCTGCACCGGCAGCCGGTGGCCCTGCAGCCGTGGCTGCACGCGCTGCTGGAGCCGGGCGACTGGGACGGGCAGGCGCCGCCGATCGCGCTGCGCCTGCAGGCGGCGCCGGCGCAGTGGATGCTCGATCCGCAACAGGCCGCGCGCGCGTTGCTCAATCTGCTGCGCAATGCGCTGCAGCACGCCGCGCCCGGCACCGAGGTGACCCTGGAAGCGCAGACCGAAGACGACGTGCTGCAACTGCGCGTGCGCAACCACGGCGACCCGGTGCCGGCCCCGGTGGCCGCGCATCTGTTCGAGCCGTTCGCCAGCGGCCGCAGCGACGGTAACGGCCTGGGCCTGGCGCTGGTGCGCGAGATCGCCCGCGCCCATGGCGGCGAGGCGCACTACGCGCATCGCGACGGCATCACCGAGTTCAGCCTGGAGCTGCCATGGCGCGCATCCTGATCATCGACGACGACCTGGCGTTCCTCAGCACCCTGCAGGCGACGCTGCGCTCGTTCGGCCACGAGGCGATCGCCGTGGCCGACCCGCGCGAGGGCCTGGCACGCCTGCGCGAGGGCGGCATCGATCTGGCCTTCGTCGATTTCCGTATGCCCGGCATGGACGGCATCGCGCTGATGCGCGCGCGCCAGGACGACGCGCAGGCCATGCGCGTGCCGCTGGTGATGCTCACTGCGCATGCCTCCAGCGGCAACACCATCGAGGCGATGACGCTCGGCGCCTTCGATCACCTGGTCAAGCCGGTGGGCCGCGCCGACATCGCCGAGGTGGTCGAGCGCGCGCTGCGCAGCCGCGGCGACGACACGCCGGACCCCGCGCCGGCGATGCCCGCCGAGGAGGCAGACGCACTGCTCGGCCACAGCGCGGCGATGCGCACCGTGCACAAGCGTATCGGCCTGGCCGCCGCCTCCGACCTGCCGGTGCTGATCAGCGGCGAAACCGGCACCGGCAAGGAACTGGCGGCGCGCGCGCTGCATCGCGCCAGCGCTCGCGCCGCGCAGCCGTTCGTGGCGATCAATTGCGCCGCGATCCCCGCCGAGCTGATGGAGAGCGAACTGTTCGGCTACCGCAAGGGCGCGTTCTCCGGCGCGGTGAGCGACCGCAACGGCCTGATCCGCGACGCCGACGGCGGCACCCTGTTCCTGGACGAGATCGGCGACATGCCCTTGCCGATGCAGGCCAAGCTGCTGCGCTTCCTGCAGGAAGGCGAGGTGTCGCCGCTGGGCGGGCGCGGCGCGCAGAAGGTGGACGTGCGGGTGATCGCCGCCACCCACCGCGACCTGGTGCAGGCGGTGGAGGCCGGGCGCTTCCGCAGCGACCTGCGCTACCGGCTCAACGTGGTGCCGATCGAACTGCCGCCGCTGCGCGAGCGCTGCGACGACATCCTGCTGCTCGCCCAGCACTTCCTCGCCGCCGGTGCCAGCGCGCCGCAGACCCTGTCGGCCGACGCGCAGGCGCGCCTGCGTGCCTATCCCTGGCCGGGCAATGTGCGCGAGCTGCGCAATGCCATGCAACGCTGTCAGGTGCTGGTGCGCGCGCCGGTGATCGAGGCGCACGACCTGGATGAGTTGCTGGCGTCGCCACCGGCCGAGATGCCCACGGCGCTGGACACCGATGCACTGACCCTCCCGCAGGCGATCGCGCAACTGGAACGGCAGATGATCCAGGCGGCACTGACCCAGGCCCACGGCAACCGCGCCGAGGCCGCGCGCCGCCTCGGCATCCATCGTCAGCTGCTGTATCGCAAGCTCGACGAGTATGGGCTTTAGCGGCGCGCTGGCGCGCCGCGGGATTTGGGATTGGAGATTGGGGATTCGTAAAAGCGCGTGCCGCGGCCTGATGTCCGGCGCGTTCACGAATCCCCAATCCCCAATCCCCAATCCCATTCCATCCACACCTGTCCGCAAAGCGGACAGGTGTGGATGGAATGGAGACGCCGTGGAGCCCGAGTTTGTACTCGATTACCTTCAGGATCAATGACTTAAAAGTTGGCACGGCCTCTGCATTATCTCTCCTGCGAGCGGCGCCCCCTTGCCGCTCAGGAGGAACATCCATGATCCGTCGTAGCGCACTCGCTCTGTCCCTGGTGCTGGCCACCGCCGCCGCTGCCGCCACCGCGCAGGTGCCGGCGCCGCCCGCACCTCCCGCCCCGCCGGCGCCCGGCAGCGTCCCGGCACCGCCGCCGCCGCCCGCGGCCCCCGTCGCTGCCACGCCGGTGCGCGTGGACGGCACCGTCGAGCGCTTCATGCTCAACCCCAACGGCGACGTCGATGGCCTGTGGCTGATGGACGGCACCCAGGTGAGCTTCCCGCCGCACCTGTCGGCCGATCTGCAGGCGGCGGTGCGCCGTGGCGACGCGGTGTCGGTGCAGGGCTATCGCCTGGGCAGCCTGCCGCTGCTGCAGGCCAGCACCATCACCGCGCGTCGCAGCGGCAAGCAGGTGGTCGACCGCCCGCCGAACCCGGCGACGCCGCCGCCGGCTCCCCCGGCACCGCCGGCCCTGACCCCGCTGCAGGCCGATGGCCGCATCGAGCGGCTGGTCTACGGCCCGCGCGGCGACACCGCCGGCGTGCTGCTCAGCGACGGCACCGTGGTGCGCATGCCGCCGCACGCCGCCCTGCAGTACAGCGAACTGCTGCGGCCCGGCGCGCGCCTGAGCGTCAACGGCTTCGGCGTGCTGACCCAGGTCGGCCGTTCGGTGGAAGCCACCCAGGTCGGCCGCGACCGCAATTCGCTGCAGGCGGTGTTCGCGCCGCCGGCCCCGCCTGCGCCGCCGGCGGCCCCGCCGCCGCCGGGCGCACCGGGTGCGCCGGCTGCACCGCCCCCGCCGGCACCGCGTTGATCCAGGCGCTGCCGCATCGCGCCTGACCCCTGCGCCCGCCGTTCGCGGCGGGCGCTGCCGGCCCCCGCCGGCTCCCCCTTTCTCCTGGAGAACAAAATGCATTGGGTCGATCCCGATTCCCTGCCGGAAACCCGCGGCACGCTCGCCCGCTTCCTGCTCAACCCCAAGGCCGACGTCGACGGCCTGCTGTTCGACAATGGCACCGAAGTGCACACCCCGCCGCACCTGTCGGCGCAACTGCTGAAGGCGCTGCATCCCGGCGCCAGCCTCGGCGTGCGCGGGCTCAAGCCGCGCGGCGCCGATGTGCTGGTGGCGCTGGCGATCGATCCGGACGGGGCCGAGCGCATCGTCGATGAAGGTCCGCATGCCGGGCCCCACAAGCCCAAGCCGCCGGCCAAGCCCAAGCCCGCGCAGGACGCGGTACGCCACGCCGGCACCATCGCGCGGCTGCTGCACGGTCCGCACGGGCAGGTGCATGGTGCGCTGTTGGACGATGGGCTGATCGTGCGCTTCCCGCCGCACGCGGTGCCGGAATCGGCGCGTTGGTTGGCCGCCGGCAAGCCGCTGGCGGCGCAGGGCGAACTGCTGGAGTCCGCGCACGGCCAGGTGCTGCATGCGCAGGCGCTGGGTGCGAGCGAGGCGACGGTGCAGCCATTGGCGCCGAAACCGAAGCCGCCCAAGCCTCATCACAAGCCGTTGCACGGGCATGCGCATGATGCTGCGCCGAAGGACGGGCCGAAGCCGAAGCCGAAACCCAAGCACAAGCCCCACTAAGTACCGAGCCGTCGCGGCGGTGTGCCCCTGGCCACCGCCGCGCCTGTGTTGCCTTCGCTCATCCAGGACTTCGTCATGCCGCCCGTCCCGCCTGCGCTGCACCACGCCTTCCTGCCTCCTTCCTTGCTTCCTTCGCTCTCGCCGGTGCGCGCATGAGCGGCGCCGATCAGCGTCAGCGCCCGCGCGGTACGCGCGCGCTGGAAGCGCTCAATTTCACCATGGCCGACGTGCAGGACGGGCTCGGCCCGTTCCTGAGCGTGTTCCTGCAATCCAAGGGCTGGTCGCTGGGCGCGATCGGCTCGGTGATGACCGCCGGCGGCATCGTCGGCATGCTCGCCACCACGCCAGGCGGCGCGCTGGTCGATGCGACCAAGCGCAAGCGCAGCATCGTGGTGGTCGGCTGCAGCATGATCCTGCTGGCCTCGGCACTGCTGTGGTGGTCGCCGACCCTGCCCGGCGTCATCGCCGCGCAGGTGATGACCGCGCTCGCCGCCGCCGCGCTGGGGCCGGCGCTGTCCGGCATCACGCTGGGCCTGGTGCGCCAGGCCGGTTTCGATCACCAGATCGCGCGTAATCAGGTCGGCAGCCACGCCGGCAACGTGGTGGCCGCGGCGCTGGCCGGTGTGCTCGGCTGGAAATTCGGCTTCGGCGCGGTGTTCGTGCTCACCGGCTGCTTCGGCGTGCTGGCGATCGTCTCGGTGTTGCTGATTCCGCGCGATGCCATCGATCATCGCGCCGCGCGCGGCATGGCCGAGGCCGACGACGACAATGGCGCCCACGTCAGTGGCTGGTCGGTGCTGCTGACCTGCAAGCCGTTGCTGGTGCTTGCCGCTGCCCTGGCGCTGTTCCACCTGGGCAATGCGGCGATGCTGCCGCTGTACGGCATGGCAGTGGTGGCCGCGCACCAGGGCGACCCGAACGCGCTGACCGCCACCACCATCATCGTCGCCCAGGCCACCATGGTGCTGGTCTCGCTGCTGGCGATGCGCCTGATCCGTGTGCGCGGGCACTGGTGGGTGCTGTTGCTGACCTTCCTGGCATTGCCGCTGCGCGGGCTGATCGCCGCCAGCGTCATCCATACCTGGGGCGTGTTCCCGGTGCAGATCCTCGATGGCGTCGGCGCCGGCCTGCAGAGCGTGGCGGTGCCGGCGCTGGTGGCGCACCTGCTGCAGGGCACCGGCCGGGTCAACGTCGGGCAGGGCGCGGTGATGACGATGCAGGGCGTCGGCGCGGCGCTGAGTCCGGCGCTGGGCGGCTGGATCGCCCAGGCGTTCGGCTACCGCGCCGCGTTCCTGCTGCTGGGCGGCATCTCGCTGCTGTCGCTGGCCTTGTGGGTGGGGATGCGCAAGCACCTGGTGACGGCGAAGCGCGACCGCGCAGCCGACGAACCGGTGCCGCCGCTGCCGGCTTAGGATTTAGCCCGGCGCGACGCCGGGCACCACCTCGCAGGCGATGCCGGCCGCGGTCAACTGCGCCGCCAGCGCGTCATGCGGCGCCTGCCGAAACGCATCGCCCGGCAGCAGGCTGACCACGCGCTGCCCGGCCTGCGCCTGTTCGACCAGCAGCGCCAGGTGCGCTGCCGGATCCTCCGGCAACGGCTGGCGGCTGGCATCGCGGCGTGCCATGCCCAGTACTGCCGCGCTCACCTGTGCACCGCATAGCAATAGGTCGGCCTGGTTGAGCGCACGCAGCGCCTTCAGCGTCAGCGCGCCGGGGTCGCCGGTGCCGGTGCCGACCAGCCACACGCTGCCCTGCCGCGGTACCTCGTCGCTGCGTTGCAGGCTGTCGGTAAAGGCCTGCTCGGCGGCGTCGCGCTGGCCGCTCTGCAGCAGCGTCTGCACCGGCCCCTCCAGCACTTGCTCGAACCAGCGTCGGCGCTGCGCCAACTCCGGCAGGCGTGCACGGATCGCGGCGCGGTGGCGTGCGAACAGTTGCGCCAGTTCGGCGTAGGAATGGTCCAGTTCGGTTTCCCAGCGCTCGCGCAGGCGCCGCGCCAGCATCGGCGCCGCGCCGCTGGAGGAGATCGCGATCAGCAGCGGATCGCGGTCGATGATCGCCGGCACCTGGAACGTCGACAGCGCGGCGTCGTCGACTACGTTGACCCACTTGCGCCGCGCCCCGGCCTGCTCGGCCAACTGCCGATTGAATGCCTCGTCGTCGGTGGCCGCTA
Source organism: Xanthomonas sp. 3498 (assembly GCF_014199795.1). Lineage (NCBI taxonomy): Bacteria > Pseudomonadati > Pseudomonadota > Gammaproteobacteria > Lysobacterales > Lysobacteraceae > Xanthomonas > Xanthomonas sp. 3498. The sequence continues at coordinate 902,191 of NZ_JACHOH010000001.1, read as the reverse complement.
CCACCAGCCAGGCGTCGTCCAGCCACTGCGGGTCGAAGGCGCCGTCGGCGCGCTGCAGGCGGCCCTGCGCCAGCCACTGCGCTACGGTGGGGTTGAGCGCGTGCGCGTACACCAGCACGTCGGCGCCGGCGTGCAGCAGCGCCTCGATCTTGCGCATCGCCACCTCGCCGCCGCCGACGACCAGCACGCGGCGTCCAGCCAGGTCGGCGAACAGGGGATACAGCGGCATGCGGACTCCTTGCTGGGGCGAGATGCGTCAGGTCGCGGGCAGGCAGGCGGCGGGGCCGCACGCGGCTGCGCAGCGTTCTGTCCGCCAACGATACCGAAAGGACGATCCGATGGAGCTGTTCGGCATGGGGCGCCATCGCGTTCTTGCCATCGCGCCATCCCACCAACGGTCCGCACCGACAGCGAATGCCCGGCCCCGCCGGCAGCGCCTCGCCGCGCAGCCAACGCGCAGGCGCTGGCGTATGATCCGCGCTCTTCGTCCTCCCGAACCGGCATCATGGATCGAGCCCGTCCGCCGCTTGCCTGGCCACGCGTGTCGGCGTGGTGCTTCCTTTTTGCGCTGCTGTGGCACGTGGCGCCCACGCTGGCGCAGACCGCGCGCAAGCCATCTGCCTACGAGCAACGCCCAGGCCGCGACGCCGCCGCGCAGCCGGCGACCGGACCCGATTTCCTGCCGCGCCTCGACAGCCGCGCGCAGTTCATGCAACTGGCGCGGGTCTACAACGCCGGCACCGCGCTGGAGCTGCCGCATCTGCTGTTCGTGATCGACCGGCAGCAGGGCGGTCGCGTCTATTACCTCAACACGCCGCGGTTCGCGCTGCACGAACCGTTCGTGCGCCAGCGCCTGGCGCCGCGCATGGGTAAGGCGGCGCTGAAGGCGCAGTACCGCGATCCGCAGCGGCGCTTCCTGTTCGGCACCCTGAGCTGGCAGCAGGACCTGCCGGGCTACACCTACGAGTTCTGGGAGGGCGACCTGCTCACTGCACCGCTGCTGCAGCAGACCGATGCCGCCTTGCGTGCGTCGTTCTTCGACACGCTGCGGTTCAAGACCAATTCCACGCTGCACGAGCAACTGGCCCGTAGCGCCGGGCTGGCGTTCGTCACCCAGGAGGCGCTGCTGCGCGAGCAGCGCTTCCTGCCGTTGAATACCGGCCACGCCGAGGGGCGGCTGCGCATCGTGCGCTCGGAGGCGCAGTTCCGCACGCTGTCGCCGCGTGACATCCCGGTGCTGGACGAGGTACCGATCGCGTTGGCGCCGGTCGCCGGCCTGGTCACGCAGCGCCCGTCCACGCTGTTGTCGCACGTCAACCTGCTGGCCAAGGGCTGGGGCATTCCCAATGTGTACGTGCGCGATGCACAGGCGGCGTTGCGCCAGTACGACGGCCGCTGGGTGCAACTGGATGTCACCCACAACGATTACCGGGTGACACCGCTGGCGGGGCCGCCGGCGGCCGCACCCGCTGCCGCCCCACGCAGCGCGGCACGCACGCTGCCGCGTCCGGACCTGCGCGTGGCCGCGCTCAAGCCGCTGGCGGCGCTGCGCGCCAGCGACAGCCGGGCATGCGGGACCAAGGCGGCCAATCTCGGCACGTTGAAGGCGGTGCTGCCGCCAGCCGCGCGCGTGCCGAACGGCTTCTGCATTCCGTTCGCGTTCTACCAGGCGACGCTGCAGCGCCTGCAGGTCGACCAGCGCCTGCACGACCTGCAGCGTCGCCCCGGCTTCGCCACCGACGCGGAGGTGCGCCGCGCCGCGCTGGCGACGCTGCGCGGCGAGATCGCCGACGCCGTGCCCGATCCCGCCTTCGTGCGCGCGCTGGAGGCGCAGTGGCGCGAACAACTGCATGGCGCCGGCGTATTCGTGCGCAGTTCGTCCAACTCCGAGGATCTACCCGGCTTCAGCGGCGCCGGCCTGTACACCACCGTGCCCAACGTCACCCGCGCCGACGCCTTGGCCAGGGCCGTGCAGACGGTGTGGGCGTCGGTGTACAACTTCGAGGCCTACGAAGCACGCGCCGCCGCCGGCCTGCCGCAGGACGCGGTGGCCATGGCGGTGCTGGTGCAGTTGGCCGCGCCCTCGGACAGCTCCGGCGTGATGATCACCCGCGACCCGTTCGATGCCGCGCGCCGCCACGTCACCTACATCTCGGCCAAGCGCGGTCTGGGCATCCGTGTGGTCGAGGGCAAGCGCCAGGCCGAACAGGTGATGTATTCGAGCTGGTCCAAGGCGGTGCAGGTGCTGAGCCGCTCGGCCGAGGACACCCAGCTCGTGGCCAACGCCGCCGGCGGCGTCCGCGAGGTGCCGATCACCGGTACCCGCCAGGTGCTGACCGACGCCCTCATCGCGCGGCTGGCGAAGGTTGGCGCGATGACCAAGCAGGCCCTGGGCGGCGCCGACCAGGACATCGAGTGGGCCGTGGTGGGCGACGAGGTGGTGATCCTGCAGGCGCGGCCGTATGTGGAGCGGGGCGGGCACCAATGAGCCGCCGTCAAGCTGTTGTCGGCGATGCTATCCGCGCGGGCGATTGCGGTGGGCCGCAGGGGCGACGAAGCGGTGCCGGGGTTCCATCGATGTCGGGTCGCGGCGCTGAAGCCGCTCCTGCGGACGACAGCTCGCGACGTTCGCCTTTTGCCGAGCTTCTGTAAAAGCGGCTTCAGCCGCGACGCGCAGCGCCCGGCAGATCGCCGGGCGCTCCCATCAGATTACGCCGCCGGCGCATCCGCATTGCGGTGATGCGCGGCAGTGGACTTGTTGTCGCGCTCGGCCGCCAGCAGGGTCAGCGAGCGACCGATGCCGTGCCACTGCGCGCCGCCGGGCAGGCCATGCTCATGGTCGCGCTCGGCGGTGTCGATCAGCACGCGCCAGTGTTCGCCTTCCACCAGCGGCAGGGTGAATTGCACGTCCTCGACCGCGCCGTTGACGATCATCAGCAGGGTCACGTTGGACGCGGCCTGGCGCAGGCCGCTGGACGGGGCGCGGCCATCCAGGCGCATCATCAGCGCGCGTGCGTGCGGGTCGTGCCAGGAGGCTTCGGTCATTTCCTCGCCGTCCGGGGCCAGCCAGGTCACGTCCTTGATGCCCAGTTCCTCGTCGTAGACGCCGTCGAAGAAACGCGCACGGTGCAGCAGCGGGTAGTGCGCGCGCAGGTGGGTCAGGCGCGAGACGAAGGCGCTGAGCTGGTGCGCGCGCGGGCCGGCTTCCCAGTTCAGCCAGGTCAGTTCGTTGTCCTGGCAGTAGGTGTTGTTGTTGCCGCCCTTGCTGCGGCCGAACTCGTCGCCGGCCAGCAGCATCGGCGTGCCCTGCGACAGCAGCAGGGTGGCCAGCATGTTGCGCATCTGCCGCAGGCGCAGGGCATTGATGTCTTCGTCGTCGGTCTCGCCTTCCACGCCGTAGTTGGCGGAGATGTTGTTGTCCGAGCCGTCGCGGTTGTGCTCGCCGTTGGCCTCGTTGTGCTTGTGCGCGTAGCTGACCAGGTCGTGCAGGGTGAAGCCGTCGTGGGCGGTGACGAAGTTGACCGAGGCGGTGGGGCGGCGGCCGCGGTGGTGGAACAGGTCGGCCGAGCCGGTCAGGCGCGTGGCCAGTTCGGCCAGCTGGCCTTCGTCGCCACGCCAGAACGCGCGCACGTTGTCGCGGAACTTGTCGTTCCACTCCGACCAGCCCGGCGGGAATGCGCCGACCTGGTAGCCGCCGGGACCGACGTCCCATGGCTCGGCGATCAGCTTGACCTGGCTCAGCAGCGGGTCCTGGCGGCAGGCGTCGAGGAAGCCGCCCTTGGGGTCGAAGCCATGGTGCTCGCGGCCGAGGATGGTGGCCAGGTCGAAGCGGAACCCGTCCACGTGCATCTCCGCCACCCAGTAGCGCAGCGAGTCGTTGACCATGCGCAGTGCGCCGGCATTGGTCAGGTCGAAGGTGTTGCCGGTGCCGGTGTCGTTGATGTAGAAGCGACGGTCCTCGGCCAGGCGGTAGTAGCTGGCGTTGTCGATGCCCTTGAACGACAGCGTCGGCCCCAGCTCGTTGCCTTCGGCGGTGTGGTTGTAGACCACGTCCAGGATCACTTCCAGCCCGGCACTGTGCAGGCGCGCCACCATCTGCTTGAACTCGGACACGGTGCGCGTGGCCATGTAGCGCGGGTGCGGGGCGAAGAAGCCGATGGTGTTGTAGCCCCAGTAGTTGCGCAGTCCCTGCTTGAGCAGGTATTCGTCGTCGACGAAGGCGTGCACCGGCAGCAGCTCCACCGCGGTCATGCCCAGGCGCTTGATGTGCTCGACCACCTCGTCGACCTTCAGCCCGGAGAAGGTGCCGCGCCAGGCTTCGGGCACCGAGGGGTGGCGCATGGTGGTGCCGCGCAGATGGGTCTCGTAGATCACCGTGCTGTCCCACGGCGTCTGCGGGCGCTGGTCCTTGCCCCAGGTGAAGGCCGGATCGATCACCGCGCACTTGGGCATGTAGGCGGCGCTGTCGCGGCGATCGAAGCTGAGGTCGGCATCCTTGTGGCCGATGGTGTAGCCGAACAGGGCCGGCGCCCATTTCAGTTCGCCGACCAGTTGCTTGGCGTAGGGATCGAGCAGCAGCTTGTTGGGATTGAAGCGGTGGCCGGCGTCGGGCGCGTACGGGCCGTACACGCGGTAGCCGTAGAGCTGGCCCGGGCGCGCGTCGGGCAGGTAGCCGTGCCAGATCTCGTCGGTGTACTCGGGCAGGGCGATGCGTTCGATCTCGCGGCCGCGGTCGTCGAACAGGCACAGCTCCACCTTGGTGGCGTGCGCCGAGTACAGGGCGAAGTTCACCCCCAGGCCATCCCAGGTGGCGCCCAGGGGGTACGGCAGGCCCTCGCGGATACGCGAACGGCGGGTGAGCTTGCGCACGGGCATGAAGGATCCTTACGAAGAGGTGCTGCCGTTGCCGGCGCTGCGTCGCGGTTGCTGCGGCGGCAGCGCCTCGGCCTCGGCTTCGGCGGCCGCCTCCGCGTCCACCAGGCGTTCGGCCATGGCCCAGTGGCGGGCGGCGCGGCCGTCGGGTCGCCCTTCGGCTTCCCAGATTTCGTGTGCGAGTTGGCGGATGCGGCGTTGGCGTGTTTCTGCGTCCATGGCTTCTTGCGGAATCAGGGGGAGGCGACCAGTACGGCCACCGGGAACTCGGCGAACAGCGCCGATACCGGAATGGCCGAGGTTGTCGCGACGGCAGCATCGGCCAGCACCGGGCGATACTCTGCCTGGGGCAGTGTCAGAACCGTGTTACGCCAGTCCAGCGGCGCCCGCAGCGGCGCGTCCGGCCGCAACGCCTGCGCGGCGGCGCTCAGCCGCGGTACCGCTACCACCAGCGAGGCGCCCTCGTGTTCGCGCACGAAGCCGAGCACGTGCTGCGCCTGCGGGCCCTGCGCCTGCAGCGGCGTGTAGCTGCCGTGCGCGAACAGGGCCGGATGCGCGCGCCGCAGTTGCAGCAGCTGTGCGGTCAGCCAGGCCTTGACGTGGCCGCTGTGCCAGTCCTGCAGCAGCGCGCCTGGGGCGGTGGCGTCGCCCAGCCAGGCCTGGCGCAGCGCGTAGTCCACCGGGCGGCGGTTGTCCGGATCCACCAGCGACAGGTCCCAGCCCTCGCTGCCCTGATACAGGTCGGGCACGCCGGGCAGGGTCAGGCGCAGGGTGGTCTGCACCAGGCTGTTGAGCGCGCCGGCCGGGGCCAGCGCCGCGGCGGCCTGCGCCAGCGCCTCGCGCAGCGCGGCGCCGGCCGGCTGCAGCAGTGCGGCATCGAGCAGGGCGCGCGCAGTGCGCTCGTAGTCCTCGTCCGGCCAGGTCCAGTGGGTGCGCAGCTTGGCTTCGCGGGCGGCCTTGAGCTGCCAGGCGCCGATGCGCTCGGCGTAGTCGCGCAGGCCGTCGGCATCGTCCACCGCCAGTTCCAGCGGCCACGCCGCCACCAGCATCTGCCACAGCATCAGCAGGTCGCCGGGCAGCGGCGCGGCGCTGCCGGCCGGTAGCAGGTCGGCCGACAGCGCCTGGAACCGCGTCACCTGCGCGTCCCACCACGGCGCCTGCGCGCTGAGTGCGGCCAGGCGCATGCGCACGTCTTCGCCGCGCTTGTGGTCATGGGTGGCGGTGGCCAGCAGCGCGCGCGGATAGCGCTCCGCGCGCATCGCGTTGGCCGCGTGGAATTCGGCCGGCGTCAGCGCGAACACGTCCGGCTCGCTGCCCACCTCGTTGCGCGAGAGCAGCACGCCGTGGCGGTAGAAGGAGGTGTCCTCCACCGACTTGGCGTTGAGCGGCGCCGACAGCTGTTCCAGGCGCCGGCGCACGATCCGCCGCAGCGCCACCTGTGCCTTGCCCGTGCCGCGGCCGTCGCGGCTCCAGCGTTCGATCGCGTCGATCGCCGCGCACACCCGCGGTTCGGCGCCGGCACGCGCGCGCTGCGCGGCCTGGGCCAGGCGCGCCGCATCGTCGTCGTCCAGGCCGTCGGGCCCGGCGTAGGTGCGATACACCTCGAAGTGCCGCAGCAAGGCCATCAGCCCGCGCGCCAGCATCTGCGGGCTGAACTCGCGGGTCAGCGGATCCAGGTGCGCGGCGGCGCCCAGCGCCTGCACGGTGCGCACGAACTCGGCCTGCAGCGAGCCCTGCAGGATTTCGTCGCGCGCGGCGCGCTGCTCCTGGCCGAAGTCGCCGCTGCGTCCGCTCCAGCGTCGCCACAGCGCGGTCAGCGGTTCGGCGCCGGCCGGGTCGTGCAGCACCGCGGCGACCTGGTCCATGAAGTCGTAGCCGGTGGTGCCGTCGCAGGGCCAGTCGGTGCGCAGTTGCTCGTGCGGCGCCAGGATCTTTTCCAGGTACAGGGCGATGCCGCCCGGGGCGATGCCGCGGCGGCGGCCGGCGCGATCCAGTTGCGTGCGCAGCCGCTGCACGTAGCCGGTGGGGTCGGCCAGGCCATCGACGTGGTCGACCCGCACGCCATCGAGATGGCCCTCGGCGACCAGCCGCAGCGGCAGCTCGTGGACCGCTGCGAACACGTCGTTCTGCTCCACGCGCAGCGCCGCCAGCGAGGTGATGTCGAAGAAGCGGCGGTAGTTGAGCATGTCGTTGCCGACCCGCCACCAGGCCAGGCGATAGCACTGGCGTTCGATCAGCCGGTGCAGGGCGTCGTCGCCCAGCCGCGCGGCGTCGTTGAGCCGCGCCGCCCAGGCCGGGCGCGCGCTGGCCGGTTCCTGGGCGATGGCGCCGTCCAGGCGGATCGGGAAACGCTGGTCGTGGTGCTGCAGGACGACGCTGCCGTCCTCGGCCACCTGCAATTGCAGCGCGCCTTCGCTCAGCGCCTGCGCATAAGGCCGGTCCAGCACCGGCAGCCACAGCTTGCCCTCGCGCCCGGGCGCGCGCCAGTCGATGTCGAACCAGCCGGCATGGCGGCTGCGCCGGCCATGGGTGAGCACGTCCCACCACCACGGATTGCTCGGGTGGGTGGCCATGTGGTTGGGCACGATGTCCAGGATCAGGCCCATGCCGTGGCTGCGCGCACGCTCGGACAGGTGCAGCAGCGCCGGCTCGCCGCCGAGTTCGGGATTGACCTGGCGCGGGTCGGTGACGTCGTAGCCGTGGGTGGAGCCGGGCACGGCGGTGCCGATCGGCGACAGGTACAGATGGCTGATGCCAAGCCCGGCGTAATACGGCACCTGCGCGGCAGCATCGAGCAGGGTGAAATCGGCATGCAGTTGCAGGCGGGCGGTGGCCCGCAGGGGAATCATGCGCATGCGTCGGCTCCTTGCGCAGCGGTGGCGGTGGTCTGGCGGGTCTGCGCGAAGGCATCCAGGCGTGTGGTGAGGGTGGCAGCGGCTGCGGCCGCGTCGGGTGCCGGCAGGCGCCGGCGCCAGTTCGGATGGCCGTCGACGGTGCCGGGCAGGTTCGGTTGCTGGTCCAGGCCCAGCGCGTCCTCGGCCGGCAGCAGCGCCAGCGGCGAGGGCGTGGCGGCGACGAAGCGCAGCGCGCCCAGTTCCGGGTCGGCGGCCTGGTCCGGCGGCAGCGCCGCGGCGACCGCTTCGTCCATGTGCGCGACGTCGTCGCTGCGCGCCTGGTGGTCGGCGTGTTGCTGCGTGGCGTCGCTCAGCTGCAGGCGCCGGCGCCAGTCGATGTCCTCGCCGCGGCGCCAGCCGCGCAGGGTCGGCAGATCGTGGGTGGTGGTGGTGGCGAGGGCGTCGCTGCGCCACTGCGCCGGCGGCAGGAACGCGCCATCGCGGTCGCGGGTGAACAGCAGCACGTCGATGCCCATCACCCCGCGCCGCGACAGCTCCGCGCGGATGCCGTCCGGCACCACGCCCAGGTCCTCGCCGATCACGATCGCGCGGTGCCGCCAGGATTCCAGCGCCAGCAGGCGCAGCAGGTCGTGCAGCGGATAACGCAGGTACACGCCGGTGGACGAAGACGCCCCGCGCGGGATCACCCACAGCCGCAGCAGGCCGAGGATGTGGTCGATACGCACGCCGCCGCGATCGCGCATCACTGCGCGCAGCAACTCGATGAACGGTGCGAAGCCGCTGGCGCGCAGCGCGGTCGGTGCGTAGCCGCAGATGCCCCAGGCCTGGCCGTCGCCGTTGAAGGCGTCCGGCGGTGCGCCCAGTTCCAGGCCCTGCAGCACCGCCTGCGGCCAAGCCGCGGCTTCGGCGCCGTGCGCGTCGAAGCCTACCGCCAGGTCGGCGATCAGGCCGATGTCCATGCCGTCGGCGCGCGCCTGTCGCTGCACGTCGGCCCAACTGCGCGCGGCCAGCCACTGCGCGAACCGGTGCAGGCCCGGATCGGCATCGCCGAAGTCGCGCGCGGCAAACGCGGCGTGCGCGTGCAGGGCGCTGCCGCCATCGCGTTCGAACGCGGCCAGGTCGGCGTGCAGCGCGGCATCGGCGTGGTCGAAGTCGGCGTGCAGCTGCCGCAGCCACTGCCACTTCAAGGCAGCGGAGGCCGGCCAGTCGATCAGCGGGCGGGCCTGCGCCTCGGCGAACGCCTGCGCCAGCCCGGCCGCATCCAGCGCGCGCTGTGCGGCAGCGGCACCGAGCACGCGCGCCGGCGCCGCCTGCAGCGGATCCAGGAAGCGCCGGTCGCTGGGCGAATACGGGCTGTAATGCGCGCCGATCGGCCGCGCCGCGTGCACCGGGCTCAAGGCGATGGCATCGCCGCCGGCCGCGGCGATGCGCGTGGCCCAGGCGGCGGTGCCGTCGGCGTCGCCGATGCCGGCATCGTAGGCGCCCGGCGCCGAATACACCTGCAGCGACAGGCCCCAGCGCCGCGGCTGCGCTGCGCCCACCGCATCGGCGACGCCGAAGCAGCGTGGCGGCGCCACCGCCAGGGTGGTGCTGCGGTCGCCGTGCTGCAGGGTCCAGTAGCCGGCGGCGTCGGGCGCGACGAGGCGGCCCTGCGCGTCGCAGTGGCCGTGCAGCGCCTGCCCGTCTTCATTGTCGAGTCGATATGCCGCGCCGGGGGCGGCGCCGACTTCGACCGGTGCGCCGGCGTCGGCGGTCAGCAGGGGGGGCAGCGCGGTATCGGCCTGCAGCCGGTGCAGGCTGTCGCGGCAGGCCGCGGCGTCGTGCGCGTCCAGACCCAGCGCGCCGAGCACGTGGCGCAGGGTGTCGTCGCCGACCGTGCGCGGCGTGTCGCTGGCATCGATCCAGTCGACCAGCAGGCCGGCGGCGTCGGCCAGGGTATGCAGGGAAGTGTCGGTCATGGGGAGGGCAAACCGGGCAGCAGGGCGGAAGAAGGGAGATCCGCCGCGGTCCCGCCCGCACGCGCCGGCGGCGCGTACGCGGCGATGCGCAGCGAACGAGGCGGCCAGCGTGCGGGGTGCGCTGTCGCGATGGCGTCGCGACAGCGCGGACTCATGCGGCGCTGCCGGATCGGTAGCGCGCGACGAAGGCGTTCGGCGGCAACTGCGTGGCGTCGTCGCCGGCGTTCTCCGCGTGCACGGTGCTACCGGGCAGATCCAGCGCCACCGGGGCGTCGCCGAAGTTGGCGGCCACGTGCCATTCGCCGTCGCCCAGGCGCCAGCCCGCGGCCACCGCCTTCGAACCGAGGACCCGCGCACCCAGCGCACTGGCCTGGGTCAGCGCCGGCACCAGGTGCTGGCGGCGCAGCGCCAGCAGCGCCGCGAACCAGTCGCGCCAGCGCGCGCCGTCGCCGTGGGTGGCGTCGCTGATGTCGGCGATGGAGGCCTGGAAGGTGCTCGGCGCGTTGGGATCGGGGATGGTGGCGCGCTGCTCCGGATCGGCGAAGGCGGCGAAGTGCGCGAACTCGCGGCGTCGGCCCTCGCGCACCGCCTCGTCCAGCGGCGGCGCGAAATCGGTGAAGAACTGGAACGGGGTCCGGCTGCCCCACGGCTCGCCCATGAAGAACAGCGGGATCATCGGGGTCAGCGCGGTCAGCGCCAGCGCCGCGCGCAGCGCCGGTTCGCTCACCTGGGTGATCAGCCGGTCGCCCCTGGCGCGGTTGCCGATCTGGTCGTGGTTCTGCGCGAAGATCACGAACTTGTGCGGCGGCAGGTGGCCGCTGGGCTCGCCGCGCGCGTGCCCGCGATGGTCGGCCTGGCCCTGGAAGGCGAAGCCTTCGCCGAGCACCCGCGCCAGGTGCTGCGCCGGCGCATCGGCGAAGCCGGCGTAGTAGCCCTCGTGTTCGTCGGTCAGCAGCACGTGCAGGCTGTTGTGGAAGTCGTCGTCCCACTGCGCGCTGTAGCCGCGTTCCAACACATCGGCCTGGTTGGCCTCGTTCTCCAGCACCAGGTGCACATGGCGCCCGTCGGCGACGCTGGCCATGATCGCCTCGCGCAGGGTGTCGAGGAAGGCGTTGGGCACGATCGCGTGCACCGCATCCAGGCGCAGGCCGTCGAAGCGGTACTCGTGCAGCCACATCAGCGCGTTGTCGATGAAGTAGCGCTGCACCGGCGCCAGGCGGAAGTCGATCGCCGCGCCCCAGGGCGTCGGCGCGTCCTCGCGGAAGAAGGTCGAGGCGTACTGGCCCAGATAGTTGCCGTCCGGGCCGAAGTGGTTGTAGACCACGTCCAGGAACACGCTCAGGCCCAGACCGTGGGCTTCGTCGATCAGCGCCTTGAGCTCGTCGGGATGGCCGTAGGCCGAGGCCGGCGCGTACGGCAGCACGCCGTCGTAGCCCCAGTTGTGGCGGCCCGGGAATTCGGCCAGCGGCATCAGTTCGATCGCGGTGACGCCGAGCGCAGCCAGCGTCGGCAACTGCGCGCGCAACCCGGCGTAGCCGCCGCAGGTGCCCACGTGCAGTTCGTAGAACACGGTCTCGGCCCAGGGGCGGCCGCGCCAGTCGCCGTGGCGCCACGCGTAGCCGTCGGTGGCCAGTACCGCGCTGGCGCCGTGCACGCCGTCCGGCTGCCAGCGCGAGGCCGGGTCCGGCACCGGCGTGCCGCCGTCGATGGCGTAGCGGTAGCGGGTGCCGGGCGCACACGCCAGGGTGGCGGCGAAGTAGCCGTCGCCGATCGCCTCCAGCGTCTGCCGCCGATCGTCGTCGAACACCAGCTCCACGCGCTCGGCATCCGGCGCCCACAGCGCGAAGGCGACCTCGCCGTTGGCGCTCGGCCAGGCGCCGGGGCGCAGCGCCGCGCGCGGTGCGGCAGGGGAGTCGATCGATGCAGCGGTCGTGGCCATGTTCAAAAGTCCGGTTGCAGCCAAAGGGTGGACAGCGGCGGCAGGGTCAGCGCCAGCGATTGCGCATGCCCGTGCATCGGTTGCGGCAGGGTCGACAGCACGCCGCCGTTGCCTTGGTTGGAACCGCCGTAATAGCCGCTGTCGCTGTTGAGAATCTCGCGCCAGCGTCCGCTACGCGGCACCCCCACGCGGTAGTCGTGGTGTACGGTCGGCGTGAAATTGCTCACCGCCAGCAGCGGCGGCGCGCCGCCGTCGCGGTCGTGGCGGACGAAGGCGAACACGCTGTTGTGGTGGTCGTCGGCGATGCTCCATTCGAAGCCTTCGCTGCTGCGGTCGCTGCGGTACAGCGCCGGCAACGCGCGCAACTGACGATTGAGGTCGGCGACCAGCCGGGCAACGCCGCGGTGTTCGGGCTGCTGCGCCTGCGCCCAGTCCAGCGGCCGGTCGTGGTCCCAGTCCTGCCACTGTCCGAACTCGCAGCCCATGAACAGCAACTTGCGCCCGGGATGCGCCCACATGAAGGCCAGGTAGGCGCGCAGGTTGGCGAAGCGCTGCCAGGCGTCGCCGGGCATGCGCGCCAGCAGCGAGCCCTTGCCGCGCGCCACCTCGTCGTGCGACAGCGGCAGCACGAAATGCTCGGAGAACGCGTACACCAGGCCGAAGGTCATCTCGCTGTGGTGGTGCTGCCGGTACAGCGGATCGCGCTGCAGGTAGCGCAGGGTGTCGTGCGCCCAGCCCATGTTCCACTTGTGGCTGAAGCCCAGCCCGCCCTGCTGCGTGGGCGCGGTGGCGCCCGGCCACGCGGTGGATTCCTCGGCGATGGTGCGCACGCCGGGGAAGCGCTGCGCGATCTCGTCGTTGAGCTGGCGCAGGAAGGCGATCGCCTCCAGGTTCTCGCGGCCGCCGTGGGCGTTGGGAATCCACTCGCCGGCGTTGCGGCCGTAGTCGCGGTACAGCATCGCCGCCACCGCATCCACGCGCAGGCCATCGACATGGAAGCGCTCGATCCACTCCAGCGCGCTGCCGATCAGGTAGGCCACCACTTCCGGGCGGCCGTAGTTGTAGACCAGCGTATTCCACTCGCGATGCACGCCTTCGCGCGGATCGGCGTGTTCGTACAGGGCGCTGCCGTCGAAGCGCTGCAGGCCGTGCGGGTCGTCGGGGAAGTGCGCGCCGACCCAGTCCAGCAGCACGCCGATGCCGGCCTGGTGGCAGGCATCGACGAAGCGCGCGAAGCCGTCGGCGTCGCCATGGCGCGCAGTGGGCGCGTACAGGCCCAGCGGCTGGTAGCCCCAGGAGCCGCCGAACGGATATTCGGCGATCGGTAGCAGCTCGATGTGGGTGAAGCCCAGTCCGCGCACGTACGGAATCAGCTCGGCGGCCAGCGCATCCCAGTGCAGCGGCTGGCCGTGGCCGTCGTGGCGCCAGGAGCCGGCATGCAGTTCGTAGATGCTCAGCGGTTGCGCGCTGCCGGCCTGAGCCTCGCGCTGCGCCAGCCAGGCCGCATCGCCCCAGGCATGGCTGTCGGCGTAGGGCACCACCGAGGCGGTGGACGGCGCCAGGGCGCTGCAGCGCGCCACCGGATCGGCCTTGCGCGGCAGCATGCTGCCGTCGGCGGCCTGCAGTTCGTACTGGTAGTGCTCGCCGCCATGCAGACCCGGCACGAACAACTCCCAGACCCCGGATTCCGCATGCAGGCGCAGCGGATGCCGGCGCGCGTCCCAGCTGTTGAAGTCGCCGACCAGCGCCACGCGCCTGGCCTGCGGCGCCCACACCGCGAAGCGCACGCCCTCCACTTCGCCCACCCGGGCATGGTGCGCGCCCAGCGCAATGCGCAGGGCAGCGCCGTCGCCGGCGGCCAGGTCCTGCAGCCAGGCCGGATCGAGTGTCGGCCCGAAGGCATACGGGTCGTCGCATTCCTGCACCGCGTCCGGCCACACGATGCGCAGGCGGTAGTGCATGGGCTGCTTCAGCTCGCCCTCGAACAGGCCGTCGGCCTGCGGGTGGGTGCGCATCCGCGCGATCAGCTTGCCCTGCGCGTCGAGCAGGCCCAGCGCCTCGGCGCCGGGCGCCAGCACGCGTACCCGAAGCGTGCCGTCGGCCTGTGGATGCGGACCAAGCCAGGCGAAGGCATCGATCGCCTCGCCACGCGCCAGCGCCTGCAGCGCAAGGCCGTCGCCGTCGTCCTCCGCGTCCGCCGCCGGGTCCCGGCCGGCGGCCGGGTCCACGGCGTGTTCCTGATCGCTCATGCGGCGGCCATGGCACTCGCAGTGGTCGGCACCGTGGCGCTGGCCACAGTCGCCACGTTGCCGGCCGCCGTCGTGGCGGTGGCGCGCTCGTACAGCGCCATGTACTTGCGCCCGGCCAGCTCCCAGCCGCTGGGCCGCAGCATCGCCGCGCGGCGCATCGCCTGCAGCAGGCCCGGCAGGCGGAAGGTGCGGAACACCCGCTGCAGGCAGCGGCGCAGGCCGTCGGCCGAGGCTTCCTCGAACAGGAAGCCGGTGACGCCGTCGTCCACCGTGTCAATCAGGCCGCCGGTGGCATGGGCGATCGGCAGGCTGCCGAAGCGCTGCGCGTACATCTGGCTTAGCCCGCAGGGTTCGAAGCGCGAGGGCATCAGCAGGAAGTCGGAGCCGGCGAACATGCGCCGCGCCAGCGGCTCTTCGAAGCCGATGTGCGCGCCGACATGGCCGGGGTAGCGCCGCGCCAGCGCCGCCACCGCCTGCTCGATCTGCGGCTCGCCGCCGCCGATGATCACGATCTGGCCGCCGGCGGCGACGATCTGCGGCGCCACCTCGCAGATCAGGTCGAGCCCTTTCTGGTGCACCAGCCGCGAGACCACCGCGAACAGCGGGCCGTCGCTGTCGAGCAAGCCGAACGCCTGGCGCACCTGCGCCGCGTTCTCGTGCTTGCCCTGGATCTGGCCGACACCGAAGTGGGCCGGCAGATGCGCGTCGGTGCGCGGATCCCAGCTGGCGTCGATGCCGTTGACGATGCCGCTGAGGCGGCCGTTGGCGGCGCGCCGCGCCAGCAGCGCGTCCAGGCCGCAGCCCTGCGCCGGGCCGGTGATCTGCGCGGCGTAGCTGACGCTGACCGTGTTGACGTGGTCGGCGTGGACGATGCCCGCGCGCAGGAACGACATCTGCCCGTAGAACTCCAGGTCCTGCAGGCCGTCGGCGGGGATGCCCAGGGCACCGGCCATCGCATACGGGAACAGGCCCTGGTAGGCGAGGTTGTGGATGGTCAGCAGGCACGGCGTGCGGCCGCCGGACCAGCGCACGTAGGCGGCGGCCAGGGCGCACGGCCAGTCGTTGAGGTGCAGCAACTCCGGGGTCCAGTCCAGCCCGGCATGGCCGCCAGCGATCTGCGCCGCGGCGTGGGACAGGGTGGCGAAACGCAGCGCGTTGTCTTCCCAGTCGCGGCCTTCGCTGCACACGTAGGGCGAACCCTGCCGCTCGAACAGTTGCGGGCACAGCAGCACATAGATGCACAGGCCGTCGGGGCGCTCGGCCCGGCCCAGCGCGCAATCCGGCAGCCCGGCGTGCGCGGCGATGCGGCCGACGATCTCCAGCGGCCCGGTCTTGCGCAGCACGGCGGGGTAACCCGGGATCAGCACGCGGATGTCGCAGCTGCCGCGCAGCGCGCGCGGCAAGGCCGCGGCGACGTCGCCCAGACCGCCGGCCTTGATGAAGTCGGCCATCTCCGAGGTGACGAACAGGCTGGTCCGGCGCGGCGCCGGGTGCAGCTTGACGGTCACCTCGGCGTTGCGCACGAAGCGTCCGCGTGCATCGCGGTAGCGACGGCGCGGCGCGTGCAGCACCGGATGGGTATCGCGTTGTCTGTCGGTCAGGTCGGCGGGTGTGGGGGGCGACATGGCGGTTCCGTCTGGAAAGGGGGGAGGACGGGGAACACACGGAAAGCGACTGCCGCCACGTGTCCTGGCGGACGCGCGACGTAAAACCAGAGAAGAGGCACAGCAGCGCCGAAAGGGGACGGCATTGTTGCAGTGCGATAATGCAGGAGCAAAGTACGGATTGCGCGATAAAAGAGGCGTGAAGCGCGCGCTTGTCTACGGCGAAATCGTGAGTACAGCGCATAGTGGATTCGCCGAACGTCAAGCGCCGCAGGCCTGGACCGTCCTGCATGCGCCAATGAATCGTTTAGCTTCCGTTGCCGCAGGCATGTCGCGCTTCCCGTGCGACCGTGGCGGCCACCTCCGTTGTGCGAGCTTCATGCGGTCTATGGTGCAGTGTGCTCATGACAGTCTCGAAACCGCAGATGCGCCGCGAGCTGGACGGTTTCGTCCTCGACGCGCTGCTGCGCCCACTCCCCGATGGCGTCCTGGAGCCGCAGATACGCATCAGCGGCAATGATGGAGAGGTGCTCGGCCGGCATGCATTCGACGGGGTGTATTTCCGTGACGCGCATGCCGGCGCCTATTTCGTCGCCGAGCGCCTGGCGGCGATCCGTTCGGCACGGTACGGAAAACTGGTCTTCGCCTGACGCCGCACTCCGCTCCCGCGTCGTGTTCGAGCGCTGCGGCGACGCACCGTGGCGATCGCCTTGCTCAGGTTCCGGTCTGCAGGCGATCCAATGCCGCCAGCAGGTCGGCGCGGCGGTACGGCTTGGGCAGGAAGCCGGTGTGTTCTGGCAGCATCCACGGCTCCGGCGCATGCATGCCCGAGGTCAGCAGGGCCGGGGTGTCGATGCCACGGCGGCGCAACTGGCGCACCATGCTCAGGCCGTCGCAGCGGGGCATCTGCACGTCGCTGAAGATCAACTCCACGTCCGGGTGCCGCTCCAGCACCTCCAGCGCTTCCTGCGCGGTCGCCGCCGACAGCACCCGGTACCCGTCGGCGGCCAGCATGGCCGCAGCCAGCTCTCGAATCGTTTGGTCGTCCTCCACCAGAAGAATGGCGGTGAAGGCGGAGGTGACGCGCATAATGCAGTGATCGCTTTAATAAATAATCCACTGCAGCTTCACGATGTGTCGGTGAAGCGCTGGTGACGCCCCGGCAATCCCGATATTCTCGTCCACATTCACTGCGAGACGCAGCTTGTCCACTCACGCCCACTATCGGCAGATCGTCGAACTTTCACACGACTGCATCAAGGAAGTCGGCCGCGACGGCATCGTGCGCTCGATCAATCCCCACGGGTTGGCCCTGCTCGGGGTGTCAGATCCCGCCGACATCGTCGGCCACCCCTGGGCCGAGCTGTGGCCCGAGGACATGCGCTCGCTCACTCAGGGCGCCTTTGCCGCGGCGCTCGGCAACGAGCAGCGCGAATTCTGGGCCGAGCGCCCGTCGCTGGATGGACGCCGGCGCTGGTGGCACGTGATGGTCAGTCCGCTGGCCAATGCCTCGGCGCGGGTCGAGAGCGTGCTGGTGATCAGCCGC
Source organism: Xanthomonas sp. 3498 (assembly GCF_014199795.1). Lineage (NCBI taxonomy): Bacteria > Pseudomonadati > Pseudomonadota > Gammaproteobacteria > Lysobacterales > Lysobacteraceae > Xanthomonas > Xanthomonas sp. 3498. The sequence goes on along the minus strand of NZ_JACHOH010000001.1, from coordinate 885,168 downwards.
GACGTCACCCAGCAGTACCAGATCGAGCAGGCGCTGCGCGCGCTGGGCGATCTGGCACCCATCGATGCGGAAGAGCAGCCGCTGCTGCCGGCCGATGCGGCGGCGCTGGGCCGCCACTGGCAGACCGAGCAGTCGCAGCTGCGCGGGCAACTGGACATCGCCCTGGCCGCGCAGCGCGTGGCCGAGCGCGCGATGACCCAGGCGCAGAAGGGTGAGGCGATCGGGCAAATGCTCGCCGGCGTGGTGCACGACTTCAATAACATGCTGCATACCGCGATGACCTCGGTGAGCATGGTCGCCGACCATCCGCAGCGCTTGCAGCCGGACCAGCGCCGCCTGCTCGGCATTGCCGGCGAGGCCCTGCAGCACGGCGCGGGCATGACCCGGCGCCTGCTCGGTTTCGCCCGCGCGCACCCGGTCAAGCCGGTCTGGCTGGACCTGAACGCATTGGTGAGGCAGATGCAACCGCTGCTGGCGCAGGCGCTGGGCGGCGAAATGCGCTTGCACTTGATTGCATGCGACGAGGTGGCGACGACCTACGCCGATCGCAATGCGGTCGAGCAGGCGGTGATGAACCTGGCCCTGAACGCGCGCGACGCCTGTCGCCCTGGCGATACGGTGACGATCCGCTGCGGCGCGCTGGAGGTGCCGCCCTCGCGTGCGGCGGCGATGCGCCAGCCCGGCCGCTACGTGACCCTGGCGGTCGCTGACCAGGGCGAAGGCATGTCCGAGGAGGTCAAGTCGCGCCTGTTCGAGGCGTATTTCACCACCAAGCCCGAGGGCAAGGGCACCGGGCTGGGGTTGGCCCAGGTCTACGGTCTGGTGCGCCAGGCCGGCGGCTTCGTCGACGTCGAATCGGAACTGGGCCGCGGCACCACCATCACCCTGGCGTTTCCGTTCGTACCCCGGCCACTCGGCGACGACGACGAGGGCGCAGGCCCGGTGCCGGCGGCGGAGTAATCGCCGTCATCCGCCTGCGCGCGCCGGCAGTCGGTCGCTGATACGCACCGCGAAGGCCTCGCGCAGCAGTCGCAGCGCCCGTTGCTGGCGCCCGGCATCCAGCGCCGCGCAACACGATGGCGGCACCTGCACCTGGAAGTCGCGCATGCGCGCATCGATCGCAGTGGCCAGCACGCAGGCATCGGTGGCGATGCCGGTCACCAGCAGGTGGGTGGTCTGCAGCCGCGCCAGCAGCAGGGCCAGGGCCGAGCCGAGAAAGGCGGAGTGCTTGGGCTTGAGCACGTAGTAGTCCTGCGGGCGCGGCGCCAGGCACGCGGCGATCTGCGCGCCGCGCTGCGCCGGATCGGCGCATAGCGTCCACAGGCCTTCGAAGTCGGTCCGCCAGTCGGCGAAGTTGTCGTTGGCGAACAGCACCGGCCAGCCGCGGCGATGGAAGCGTGCACGAACCTGGGCGATGCGCTCGGCCACCGGCAACGCGGCGGCGGCCAGATGCACGCCGCCGGGGAAATCGAAGCGGCTGATCATGTCCACGATCAGCAACGCCGGTTGCCCTGGCTGGGTCGGTGCCTGCTTGGACGTCGATGGGCGCGGCTGATCGCCAGGGGTGTCAGTACGTCGCCGGGCCGGGTGCCGCATGCGCCGATCCTCCATTGCCGGACAGGGCTTCATGGTCGGCGCGCGCGGTGAAACCAGGGTGAGCGCGAGTGAAGACGTGGCTGAACGGATCGGCGGCCAGCGCCGCCACCGCGCCGGTGTCGCCTTCGCGAAAGCTTACTATTTAGGGTTTACATTGACCGGCGTCTTTGCCCGTCGACAGGAGAGCACGTGGTACGAACTGGCGAACATAACGAGGCGCGCGTGGCCGCGGCGGCATCCGCCGTGCCGTCCGCCCGCGGCACTTCCCGATGGCGCTGCGGCGCCGGACGCGGTCGGCAGGTCGCATGAGTACGGTCGCCCCCACATCGGCCATGCACGTCGACGCTCCGCTGGATGCCGGCCACGCGGTCCTGCCGCCCGAAGCGCCGCTGGCGATGCCGCTGCAGTCGCTGCAGGAAGGCAAGCTGCGCAACAAGCGCCTGCCCAGCACCCCGGTCGGGATCGGCTGGCGGCGGTTCTACGTGTTCGGCACCACTGCGGCGATGACCGCCTACGCCAGTTGGCTGATCGGCAAAGTGCTGCTGATCGGCGGCGTCAGCGTGCTCGAAGCCTGCCTGATGGTGCTGTTCATCCCGCTGTTCGCCTGGATCGCGCTGTCCTTCGTCAGCGCGCTGGCCGGCTTCTTCACCCTGGTGTTCGGCAAGGGCCGCAAGCTCGGCATCGATCCGGACGCGCCGCTGCCGCAGGTGCGCAACCGCACCGCGTTGCTGATGCCCACCTACAACGAGGATCCGCACCGGCTGATGGCCGGCCTGCAGGCGATCTACGAGTCGGTGGAGGCCACCGGCCAGATCGAGCGCTTCGATTTCTTCATCCTCAGCGACACCACGCGTCCGGCGATCGGTGCGGAAGAAGAGAAGGTGTACGCCGAACTGGTGGAGCGCGTCGGCGGGCAAGGCCGGCTGTTCTACCGGCGCCGCGCCAGCAACGCCGGGCGCAAGGCCGGCAACATCGCCGACTGGGTGCGCCGTTTCGGCGGCGCCTATCCGCAGATGCTGATCCTCGACGCCGACAGCCTGATGACCGGCGACAGCATCGTGCGCCTGGCCGCCGGCATGGAGGCCAACCCCGACGTCGGCCTGATCCAGACCCTGCCGGAAGTGGTCAACGGCAATACCCTGTTCGCGCGCATGCAGCAGTTCGGCGGCCGCGTCTACGGCCCGGTGATCGCGTTCGGTGTGGCCTGGTGGCACGGTTCGGAAAGCAACTACTGGGGCCACAACGCGATGATCCGCACCGAGGCCTTCGCCGCGCAGGCCGGCCTGCCGTCGCTGCCCGGGCGCAAGCCGTTCTGCGGCCACGTGCTCAGCCACGACTTCGTCGAAGCCGCGTTGATGCGCCGCGGCGGCTGGGCCATGCACATGGTGCCGTACCTGCAGGGCAGCTACGAGGAAGGCCCGCCGACGCTGACCGACCTGCTGGTGCGCGACCGCCGCTGGTGCCAGGGCAACCTGCAGCACTCCAAGGTGGTGCGCGCGCGCGGCCTGCACTGGGTCAGCCGCATGCACATGCTGATCGGCATCGGCCATTACTTCACTGCGCCGATGTGGGGCATGTTGATGCTGATCGGCATCGCCATTCCGCTGCAGAACGGCGGCTTCGACCTGGTCGCCTCGGTGATCTCGCCGTTCTCGCCGGCGCGCTACTGGCACCAGCAGGACTCCACGCGGGTGTTCTGGGTGTTCGCGGTGACCATGTTCGTGCTGCTCGCGCCCAAGGTGATGGGCTACTTCGCGATGCTGCTCAAGCCCGGCGAACGTCGCGGCTGCGGCGGCGGACTGCGCGCCTTCGTCAGCATGCTGCTGGAAACCCTGCTGGCCGCGCTGATGGCGCCGGTGGTGATGTACGTGCAGTCGCGCGGCGTCTCCGAGGTGCTGGCCGGCAAGGACTCGGGCTGGGACGCGCAGCAGCGCGACGACGGCCGCATTTCGTGGTCGGCGCTGTTGCGCAGCTACGGCGGACTGAGCGCGTTCGGTCTGCTGATGGGCGGCATGGCCTATGCCGTGTCGCCGTCGCTGGCGGCATGGATGGCGCCGGTGGTGATCGGCATGGCGCTGGCGGTACCGGTCGTGGCGATCAGTTCCTCGCGCGCCGCCGGCCTGTGGCTGCGCAAGCTGCGCATCCTCGCCATACCCGAGGAGTCGCAACCGCCGGCAGTGCTGCTGCGCGCCGCCGAACTGCGCCGCGAAGCCGCCGCACGCCGTGTCGAGGCCGAGGCGCAGGCCCAGGGCTGACGCCGGCATACTATCCGGCCTCCTCCATCGGGAAACGACATGCTGGAAACAGTGGAACACGAGACCGGCGCGGCGCCGCGCTGGACCGTCCTGTGGCTGCACGGCCTGGGCGCCGACGGCAACGACTTCGCGCCGCTGGTGCCGGAGCTGGTGCGGCCGCACTGGCCGGCGCTGCGCTTCGTGTTTCCGCACGCGCCGGTGCGGGCGGTGACGATCAACAACGGCGTGCGCATGCGCGCCTGGTACGACATCGTCAGCATGGACTTCTCCAACCGCGCCGACAGCGCCGGCGTCGCCGACTCGGTGGTCCAGGTCGAGGAATTGATCGCACGCGAGGACGCGCGCGGCGTGCCGGCCGAGCGCCTGTTGCTGGCCGGCTTTTCCCAGGGCGGTGCGATCACCCTGGCCGCCGGCCTGCGCCGCGAACGGCCGCTGGCCGGCCTGATCGGCCTGTCCACCTATCTGCCGGAACTGGAGAGCGTCGCCCGCTGGCACGCCCCGGCGGCCCTGCAGCAGCCGCTGTTCATGGCCCATGGCCAGGGCGACCCGGTGATCCCGCAGACCTACGCCGAGCGCACCGCACAGACGCTGCAGGCGCTGGGCATGCCGGTGCAGTGGCGGCGCTATCCGATGGCGCATCAGGTCTGCGCCGAGGAAATCGCCGACCTGGGCGACTGGATGGATGCCTGCATCACCGGCAACTGAGGACGGCGGCCGCGTGGCGGCATGGTGCGCTGCCGATGGCGGGCGCCCGGAACCGGGGCTAGTATCGGCCGCAGCGCACGCCAGCCTATCGGGGGAGACCTGGGTGAAGGTATTGATCGCCGACGACGAGCCCCTGGCCCGCGAACGCCTGCGCACGCTGCTGGCCGCGCATGCCGGTGTGGAAGTGGTGGCTGAAGCCGACAACGGCATGGATGCGCTGCACGCCTGCGCTGCCGCCCAGCCGGACCTGGTGCTGCTGGACATCGCGATGCCCGGCCTCGACGGCCTGGAGGCCGCCCGTCACCTGGCCACGTTCGAGCCGCGCCCGGCCGTGGTGTTCTGCACCGCCTACGATGCGCATGCGCTGTCCGCGTTCGAAGCGGCGGCGATCGACTACCTGATGAAGCCGGTGCGCGCCGAGCGCCTGGCCGCGGCCCTGCAGCGCGCCCGCACCTTCATGGCTGGACGCGGCAACGGCGCGGCCGCCACGCCGGCGCCGCAGGCGCGCACCCACCTGTGCGCACGCCTGCGCGGCAGCCTGCGGCTGATCCCGGTCGACGACATCCACTACCTGCAGGCCGAGGAAAAGTACGTGGTGGTGCACCACGCCCGCGGAGAGGACCTGATCGAGGAGTCGCTGCGCGCGCTGGAGGAGGAGTTCGCCGAGCGCTTCGTGCGCATCCACCGCAACTGCCTGGTCGCGCGCCACGAGCTGGTGGAACTGCGCCGGCTCGGCGAGGGCCAGGTGCAGGCGGTGCTGCGCCATGGCAAGCAGCCGCTGGAGGTCAGCCGGCGCTGCGTGGCGCAGCTGCGCAAGGAGATCCACCAGCGCTGAGGCCGGCCGGATCGCGCGGCAGCAGCGGCGGGCGGTGGCTTTCCGCGATAATGCGCGCATGAAGATCCTGCGCATCGCTACCCGCAAGAGTCCGCTCGCCCTGTGGCAGAGCGAGCATGTCGCCGCCTGCCTGCGCCGCGCGCACCCGCATCTGGACGTAGTGCTGGTGCCGATGAGCACCCGCGGCGACGAAGTCCTGGACCGCTCGCTGGCGGCGATCGGCGGCAAGGGCCTGTTCCTCAAGGAGCTGGAACTGGCGATGCTGCGCGGCGAGGCCGATTGCGCGGTGCATTCGCTCAAGGACGTGCCGATGGAGCTGGACCCGCCGTTCGTGCTGCCGGCGATCCTGCCGCGCGCCGATCCGGCCGATGCGCTGATCTCCAACCTCTACGCCTCGCTGGACGCGCTGCCGCTCGGCGCGCGCGTCGGCACCTCCTCGCTGCGGCGGCAGGCGCAGCTGCGCGCGCGGCGCCCGGACCTGGAGCTGCTGGACCTGCGCGGCAACGTCAACACGCGCCTGGCCAAGCTCGACAACGGTGGCTACGACGGCATCGTGCTGGCCTGCGCCGGCCTGCAGCGGCTGGGCCTGGACGGACGCATCACCCAGCGCCTGCAGGCGCCGGACTGGCTGCCGGCGCCGGCGCAGGGCGCGATCGCGGTGGAGTGCCGCGAGGACGCCAGTGCCGCACTGGCGCTGTTCGCCGCGCTCGACGACGCGCCGACCCGTACCTGCGTGGAGGCCGAGCGGGCGATGAACCGTGCCCTGCATGGCAGTTGCCACGTGCCGGTGGCCGCTTTCGCGCAATGGCGTGGCGACGACCTGCTGCTGCAGGGCTTGGTCGGCGGCGTCGCCGACGGGCGCCTGGTGCGCGCCGACCTGCAGCGCAGTGCGCAGGATCCGCAGGCCCTGGGCCAAGCCGTGGCCGAGGCCCTGCTCGGCGCCGGCGCGCGCGAATTGCTGGATGTGGACCTGCCGGGCTGAGGGTGTCCACCGCCCCGCGCCATCCGCCGTACGAGTCAACTGTCATGCAGCCGCGACAAGCCAAGCCGAAAGCCGACTGATACCCTCCGTCGTCGGGACTGAAGTCCCTCCCACAGTGCAGATCCCGACAGTGCCGGTTGTGCACGTGCGGGAGCGGCTTGAGCCGCGACGGGCGTTACCGGGAAGGCCTGTCGCGGCTGAAGCCGCTGCTACAGGTGAGACATTTGGTCTCTGCGCGCCACCGCCATTCTGTGCTGGCGGGGCGCGGCTGCAGCGCTCCTACGAGAAGCGGTCAACGGGTCAGCCCTGCAGCGTGGCGGCTCGTCGCACCGCCGTGCTCCAATCCCGAATCCCCACTCCCCAATCCCGGCTCACTTGAACTTGTAGACCAGGTTCATCGTGGCCAGGGTGTCGGTCTTCTTCTTGTCGACGCTGACGTCGCTGTTGTAGCGCGCCTGCCAGCCGGCCTTCAGCGCCAGGCGCTCGTTCATGCTCACCGAGATGCCCAGGTCGTTCTGCGCGAAGGTGTTGTACGCGCCGGATTCGACCAGCAGGGTGTTGCCCAGTTCGGTGTTGCTGGTCAGGCCGTACTTGAAGTCGACCAGGCCGCGGCCGATCAGGCCGGTCTCGTTGCGGTTCTCGACCACGTCGTGGGCGCGGCGCACGCCGGGGCCGATCTGCACGTCGAGGCTGCGGCGGTCGCCGTCCATGATCCGGGTGCCGTAGCCGATGCCGATCGTGGCCAGGCGGTCGTAGGTGGCGAAGTCGTCGCGCTCGTAGCGCAGCGAGGCGGTCAGCTGGCGGTGCTCGCCGAGCTGCAGCGCGCTGCCGGCGCTGCCGGTGTAGCGGTTGGAGGTGGTCTGGCGCTTGCGCGTGGTGGTGCCGTCGGGATTGGTGTCGACGTACTCGGCGCTGGCGTGCAGGGCCAGCAGGTCCAGGCTGTGGATCCAGTCGCCGTCCACGTATTGGCCCTTGAGCCGGCCGTTGAGGCTTTCGTTGCTGCTGTTGCCGTGCGAGGAGGCGAAGCCCAGTTCGCCCGATCCGCTCCACGGCGAACTGGCCGGGTCTGTGGCTGTCGGTGAGGTCGCAACGTCGGCGGCCCAGGCCGGGGACGTGCTCAGCAGCAACAAAGCGATGGCGGATACGAGGGTGGCACGGCGGGACATGGCTTCTCCGGGGGTGGGGGACGCAGCCTTCGGCTAACGAAATGGAAACGATTTCATCATACCGGATCCACATGACACCCTGGCCGGCGCCGGCCCCCGGCTTCATCGCCGGTTAGGGCGTCCTGCCGGCAGCCGCGTCGGGCAGGCGTTTTCCGCCCGCGACTCAGACATAATCGAGGCCATGGACCGCTACGAACGCATCAACGCACTGCACCGCCTGCTCAAGTCCGCACGCTATCCGGTCACGGTGGCGCGGCTGCAGGACGAACTGGGCTGCTCCCGCGCCACCGTCTACCGCGATCTGGCCTTCCTGCGCGACGCGCTGATGGCGCCGGTGGAGGGCGATGGCGAGGCCGGCTTCCGCTACGAATCCGGCGAGAGCGACCGCTTCGAGTTGCCGGGGCTGTGGCTGAGTTCGGAGGAACTGCACGCGCTGCTGGCCTCGCAGCAACTGTTGGCGCGCACCGGCGGCGGAGTGCTGTCCTCGGTGCTGGCGCCGCTGCAGCAGCGCATCGAGAGCCTGCTCGCCGCCCAGGCCGGCGCGACCCACTGGCCGGTGGAGCGGGTGCGGGTGATCCCGCACCGCGGCCGCAAGCTCGACGAAGCCAGCTTCCGCACCGTCGCCTCGGCGGTGCTGGAGCGCAAGCGCCTGTCCTTCGACTACCGCGCCCGCTCCACCGATGAATCGACCAAGCGCACGGTGTCGCCGCAGCGCATCACCCACTACCGCGACAACTGGTATCTGGACGCCTGGGACCATGGCCGCGACGCGGTGCGCAGCTTCGCGGTGGACCGCATCAACCATGCGCGCCTGCTCGACCAGCCGGCGCAGGACGTGGCCGACGCCGAGCTGGATTCGCAACTGGCCGCCAGCTACGGCATCTTCTCCGGCGCGCCCAAGGGCTGGGCCACCATCGTGTTCAGTCCCAAGGCGGCGCGCTGGGTCGCCGACGAGCACTGGCATTCCAAGCAGCAGGGCCGCTTCCTGGCCGATGGCCGCTACGAACTGAAGGTGCCCTACAGCGTCTCGCGCGAGCTGCTGATGGACGTGCTGCACTACGGTTCGGATGCGGAGATCGTGGAGCCGCGCTCGCTGCGCGAACAGGCCAAGGCGCTGCTGTCGCTGGCGCTGAGCAACTACAGCGACGATTGAGGCGCCGTTGCCGGCGACGCGATTTCTGTAGGAGCGGCTTCAGCCGCGACGGGCGTCACTTGCCCAGCGTGTCGCGGCTGAAGCCGCTCCTACGGGTGATCCGCCTCGCGTCCAGAATGCGTCGTCGCCGAGGTATGCATCGCAGTGGGCTGGATGCATCCTGGTCCACATGACACAGCGTCTGTTGTAGGAGCGGCTTCAGTCGCGACCGGGGCGTTACCGCCAATGCCCGTCGCGGCCGGGATGTGGGCGCTCTATGCCGCATCCAGCGGCGCGCCGCCGCCGAGGATCACGCCGATATTGCGCTCGATCCAGTCCACCAAGGCATGCACGTGCGCGGCCGCTTCCTCGCCGAGCGGGGTCAGGTCGTATTCCACGTGCGGTGGCACCACCGGGTAGGCGGTGCGCTGCACCAGGCCGTCCGCCTCCAGCGCCTGCAGGGTCTGCGACAGCATCTTTTCGCTGACCCCTTCCAGGCTGCGGCGCAGGTCGCCGAAGCGGTGGGTGCCCTTGCGCAGCGCCACCAGCACCAGCACGCCCCAGCGGCTGGTGACATGGCTGAGCACGGCGCGGGACGGGCAGTTCTGCGCGAACACCTGGCCGCGCAGCAGGGTCGCGTCCGCGCAGCCGCGCGGTGCTTCGTCGAGAGGGTCGGAGAGGACGCTGGCCAAGCGGTGCACCTGTCTGTGGGGGAGGGCGCCCCGATCATACGGGCCGCGCCGGGCGCTTCGCTGAGCGACGGATGATCGATGGTTCGGTGCAGGCCGTCCGTGGCGCCATGACGTTCATGGCGCTTGTGCTGGCAGTACCGCTGCTTGATGCGGCCCGAATGACGGATAGGCACGCCGGCTTGCCGCAGCGCAGGCAGCCGGCCGCGTCGCGACCGGCCTTGGTCGTGAGCCGCCTCAGGGTTTGTTCGGCACTTCGAAGCCGAGCTTGCCGACCTGGTCGCGGTGTTGCGCCACGCGCTTGAGCTTGTCGATATTGACCCCGTACTGGTGGTCCAGCTTGTCCACCAGCTCGCGGTACTGCTTGTGGCTCATGTTCGGCGAGCGCGCGAATACCCAGGCCAGGTCGCGGCCGGGGTAGTCGATCAGCGCCCAGGAATAGTCCGGCGCCACTTCCAGGATGCGGTATTTGGTGGGCACCATCCTGAAGAACCAGGTGGTCCAGCGGCGGTTGCCGGTGCCTTCCTTGACCGTGGCGCGCGACTTCAGCTCCTTGACCGGCTCGTCGAAGCCGTTGCGGTACTCGTAGCGCACTGCGATCTTGCCGTCTTCCTCGAGGGTGTACTCGTCGCTGCTGGCGACGTGGCCGCGCTCGGCGAAATACGGGATGTGCGCGATCACGTACCAGCGGCCCATGAAGCGCTGCAGGTCGATCGGCGGCTGCGCCGGCTCCTGTTCCGGGTCCGGCGCCTTGGCGCGGGCCGTCGGCAACGGGACGGCCATGCCCAGCAGCAGCACGGAAGCGAACAGGGAAAGCAGGCGCATAGGGAATTCCGGGGCGAAGGGCGAACGCCGATGAAGTATGCGCGTGCGCCATGTCAATGGTGCGTCGCAGCCCCTGAGATGTCGCGGCGGCACCCTGCGCGCCTCGACTTCCAGGAGCTGCCGTCATGCCGATCGTCCCGTCGTCCCCGCGCACCCACCTCCCGCACCCCGGCCTGCGTCGCCTGCTGCGCCAGGCGATCCTGGCCGGGCTCGCCCTGGTCCTGGTGTGGCCGGCCGCGCGCGGCCACAGCGAATGGCTGGGCTGGCGGCCGCTGTGGCTGCTGGGCATGCCGCTGAGCGCCTGGTGGGCCCTGCATCGCTTCCCGTTGCCGCCGCTGCGCCGCCTGTGGGGGCAATGGCGGGCCCGGCCGCGGGCGCAGGCGCGGCGGCGCCGGCCGGCGCTGCGGAGCGCGCGCCCGGCCTGACCTTCGGCAGGGGAGGGCGGCGATGCTGCGTGCTACGGTGCGGCGCTGTCCTTCCCGGATCCGAACCATGTCCTCACTCGCACACGCCTGCCTGATCGCCGGCCTGCTCGCCGCCGGCACCGCCGCGGCCAAGGAAACCGCGATGCCCCAAGACCCCTACGCCTGGCTCGAAGACGTCACCGGCACCAAGGCGCTGGACTGGGTCAAGGCGCAGAACGCCAAGACCGAGGCGCGCCTGGCCGACACCCCCGCCTTCAAGGCCCGCGAGGCCGGCATCCGCGAGGTGCTGGATTCCGACGCCAAGATCCCGGCCGTGCAGAAGATCGGCCCGTACTACTACAACCTGTGGAAGGACCGCGCGCACGAACGCGGCCTGTGGCGCCGCACCACCCTGGACGAGTACCGCAAGCCCGAGCCGAAGTGGGAGACGGTGCTGGACCTGGACGCGCTGAACAAGGCCGAGGGCGAGAACTGGGTGTGGCATGGCGCCAACTGCCTGCGCCCGGAATACCGCCGCTGCCTGATCGCGCTGTCGCGCGGCGGCGCCGACGCCGACGTCACCCGCGAGTTCGACCTGAGCAGCAAGCAATGGATCAAGGACGGCTTCTTCCGTCCCGAGGCCAAGGGCGGGCTGAGCTGGATCGATGCCGATACCGTCTACCTGTACACCGACTTCGGCCCCGGCTCGCTGACCAGCTCCGGCTACCCGCGCATCGTCAAGCAGTGGAAGCGCGGCACCCCGATGAGCAGCGCCACGCTGGTCTACGAGGGCAAGCCGGACGACATGTACATCGCTGCGATGCACGACGACACGCCCGGCTACGAGCGCGATTTCGTCAGCCGCACGCTGGCCTTCTACAACGACGAGATGTACCTGCGCGGCGCCGATGGCCGCCTGACCAAGATCGACGTGCCCAACTCGGCCAACAAGGGCGTGCACCGCCAGTGGCTGACCCTGGAGCTGCGCGATCCGTGGACGGTGGGCGGCACGACCTACCCGGCCGGTGCGCTGCTGGCGACCAAGTTCGACGACTTCATGGCCGGCAAGCGCACCTTCCAGGTGCTGTTCACGCCGACCGAGACCGCGTCGCTGGCGTCCTTCGCCTGGACCAAGTCGCGGCTGGTGCTGAACGTGCTCGACGACGTCAAGAGCCGGCTGTGGGTGCTGACCCCGGGCGAGGGCGAGTGGGCGCGCGCGCCGTTCCCGGTCGGCGACCTGGCCTTCGGCAGCACCAGCGTCGACGCGGTCGATGCCGACGAGAACGACCAGGTGTGGCTGACCTCCACCGACTTCCTGACCCCGACCACGCTGATGCTGGCCGACGTGCAGCGCGGGCCGAAGAGCATCGAGACCCTGAAGGCGATGCCGAGCTTCTTCGACGCGTCCAAGGATGCGATCGAGCAGCACTTCGCCGTGTCCAAGGACGGCACCAAGGTGCCGTACTTCCTGGTCCGGCCCAAACAGCTCAAGGCCGACGGCAGCGCACCGACCCTGTTGTACGCCTACGGCGGCTTCGAGATCTCGATGACCCCGTTCTACTCGGGCAGCCTCGGCCGCGCCTGGCTCGACCAGGGCGGCGTGTACGCGCTGGCCAACATCCGCGGCGGCGGCGAGTATGGCCCGCGCTGGCACCAGGCGGCGCTGAAGCAGAACCGGCACAAGGCCTACGAGGACATGGCGGCGGTGGCGCAGGACCTGGTCGCGCGCAAGATCACCTCGGCCAAGCACCTGGGCGTGCAGGGCGGCAGCAACGGCGGGCTGATGGCCGGCAACATGCTGATGCAGTACCCGCAGCTGTTCGGCGCGGTGGTGGTGCAGGTGCCGCTGCTGGACATGAAGCGCTACAGCCACCTGCTGGCCGGTGCGTCGTGGATGGCCGAGTACGGCAACCCGGACACCGACGACTGGAAGTTCATCCAGACCTTCTCGCCGTACCACCTGTTCGATCCGAAGAAGACCTATCCGCCGGTGATCTTCCTGACCTCCACCCGCGACGACCGCGTACACCCGGGCCATGCGCGGAAGATGGCGGCGAAGATGATCGACGCCGGCAAGGACGTGACCTACTACGAGAACATCGAAGGCGGTCATGGCGGCGCGGCCAACAACGCGCAGGCGGCGCACATGCAGGCGCTGGCGTACAGCTTCCTGTGGGAGCGGCTGTCCAAGTGAGTGGTGTGGTCCGCGTTCCGGTCGGGGCGCGGACCATCGCCTGGTTGGCGTCTCAGCAGTGAACGATCGAGCCGCGCGCAATGCGCGGCATCAATGAACGCGCCGGCACTGTCGGCGTTGCCGCAGTGGATGCTCAGACGTCGTCGGTCAACGGCTTGACCAGCGTCAGCGAACGCACGTCGTAGCCCAGTTCTTCATACACGTGCAGCGCGTGCCTGTTGAAGGCCCAGACGTTCAGACGCATTTCGACACCGCCGCGTCGCGCCACCCAGTCGTGCGCGCGCTGCATCAGCGCCGGGCCGATGCCCCGGCCGCGATGGCTGCGGGTGATGCCCACGCTGCCCACGCGGCCGAAGCGCATGGGCTGCAGCAATGAGTGCGATTCCACGACGATGCCGACCGTGACGAAGCCGACGAGGATGCCCTGCGCGTCGGCGACGAAGGTGGTGGCATCGTCCTGGCCGATGCTGCGCTTCCAGTGCGCCGCATCGCGGTCCGCGGCGCCTGGGCCAGCGAAGATGTGGGGGGACGCCGCATGGTGGAGTGCATTGACTTCCTCGCCGAGCGCGCAGATCGCGGGCAGATCGGATGCGGTGGCTTCGCGATAGGTGAGCATGAGGGGGCTCCAGTCGCTTCCCAGTGCGGCTGGCCGCCTCAGCGCGCCCAGCGCGACAGCCCGCGCGCGATCCGCGCTACGGCCTGTTCCAGCCGCGGCAGACTCTGGGTATAGGCGATGCGCACGTGCTGGCTGGCGCGGTGGCGGCCGAAATCCACGCCCGGGGTGAATGCGACATGCTCGGTCTCGAGGAAGTGCGCGCAGAAGGCCTGCGCGTCGTCGGTGAAATCGGACACGTCGGCATACAGGTAGAACGCGCCCTCCGGCTCGACCTCGATGCGGAAGCCGAGCGCACGCAGCGCCGGCAGCAGGTAGTCGCGGCGCTGGGCGAATTCGGCGCGGCGCGCTTCCAGGATCTGCAGCGTCTCCGGCAGGAAACAGGCCAGCGCCGCGTGCTGGGCGATGCTGGACGCGCTGATGTACAGGTTCTGCGCGAGCTTCTCCAGCGACGGCACCGCTGCGTGCGGGGCCACCAGCCAGCCCAGGCGCCAGCCGGTCATGCCGAAGTACTTGGAGAAACTGTTGAGCACGTAGGCGTCGTCGTCGACCTCGAGCACGCTGGGCGCGTCGATGCCGTAGCTCAGGCCATGGTAGATCTCGTCCACCACCAGGTGCCCGCCGCGGGCGTGCAGCGTCTGCGACAGCGCCGCCAGTTCGGCGCGCGACAGCAGCGTGCCGGTGGGGTTGGCCGGCGACGCCACCAGCGCGCCGACGCTGTCCGCGTTCCAGTGCCGCTGCAGCAGGTCCGGGGTCAACTGGTAGCGGCTGTCCGGGCCGACCGGCACCAACTGCGCCGACCCTTCGACCAGGCGCAGGAAGTGGCGGTTGCACGGATAGCCGGGGTCGGCCATCAGCCAGTGGCGGCCGGGATCGACCAGCAGCGCGCTGGCCAGCAGCAGTGCGCCGGAGCCGCCGGGGGTGATCAGGATGCGTGCCGGGTCCAGGTCGACATCGTGGCGCTGCCGGTAGAAATCCGCCAGCGCCTGGCGCAGGGCGGGCAGGCCGCGCGCGGCGGTGTAGCGGGTATGGCCGGCGCCCAGCGCGGCCTGCCCAGCGGCGACGATCGGCGCGGCGGTGGTGAAGTCCGGCTCGCCGATCTCCAGGTGGATCACGTCGTGGCCGGCGTGTTCCAGTTCGTTGGCGCGGGCCAGCAGCGCCATCACGTGGAAGGGTTCGATCTCGCGGCTGCGCTGGCTGTAGCCAGGCGCGGCGGGCGAGGCGTTGAAGGTGTTGCCGGGAAGGGAAGCCATGCCGCCGATGATAGAGGAGCGTGCTTTCGCGCGTGTTAGCGATATCGAGCGGACTGCGAAACGGCTGTGCCATGCCGACACACCGTGTGCGCTGCACCCGGGCGGAGCGGTCGTGCAGCGGGGCGCGCGCAGCGGTCGGCGTGTCATGCGTGGCCTCGCCGCGAACGCTATCTTCCGCTGCACGGCGCCATTCGCCTTGGCGCGAAAGGTCGTATGCCGCAATGCCATCGCCGCGCCGCAGGTCGCCCGACCCACCGCATCCCACGCCGCATCGCACGCGTTGCCCGACATGCTTGCCACGGCGCGGCGTTGCAGGGAGACTCGGCCGGCACTGCGCGGCGCCCGCCCGCTGCCGCCGCCCGGCCAGGGCGACGCGTCCCGTTGCGTTACCGCCGCCGGAGCCCCATTAGATGCCTCACCGCCCCTTGCTAGCGAGCCTTGTCCTGCTCATGACCGCCTCCTTCGCTTCCTCCGCCTCCGCCGCCGCGGCGACCCCGCCGCATCCGGCCAAGCAGCCGCACGCGGTCAAGGCGCCGTTCGGCGCCGTCCGCCAGGACGCCTACTACTGGCTGCGCGACGACGCGCGCAAGAATCCGCAGATGCTGGCCTATCTCAATGCCGAGAACGCCTACGCGGACCAGGTGCTGAAGCCGCTCAAGCCGCTGGAAGACACGCTCTACCAGGAGATCGTCGGCCGCATCAAGCAGGACGACAGCAGCGTGCCGTACCGCGAGCGCGGCTACTGGTATTACACCCGCTACGAGAGCGGCAAGGACTACCCGATCCAGGCGCGCCGCAAGGGCAGCATGGAGGCGCCGGAGGAGATCCTGCTCGACGTCAACACCATGGCTGCCGGCAAGGGCTACTTCAGCGTCGGCGACGCGGCGGTCAGCCAGGACAATCGCCTCCTCGCCTGGACCGAGGACGACGTGGGCCGCCGCCAGTACGTGGTGCGCTTCAAGAACCTGGACACCGGCGAGGTCTACGCCGACCGCATTCCCGGCGTGTCGCCGGACGTGGTCTGGGCCGACGACAACAAGACCCTGTTCTACGTCGAGAATGACCCGGAGACGCTGCTGACGGTGCGGGTCAAGAAGCACGTGCTGGGCACCCCGGCCGCGCAGGACACGCTGGTCTACGAGGAAAAGGACGACAGCTTCTACATGGGCGTGGGCCGTACCCGCGACGACAAGTACATCGTCATCGGCGTCGAAAGCACCGTGTCCTCCGAGCAGCGCTACGCGCCGGCCGCCGATCCGCAGCGCTTCACCGTGCTGGCGCCGCGCGAGCGCGATGTCGAGTACCACGCCGACCACTTCGACGGCCGCTGGGTGATCCGCACCAACTGGAAGGCCAAGAACTACGCGCTGATGACCGCGCCCGACGGCGCCACCTCGCGCAACCAGTGGCAGAGCTGGCTGCCCTACGACGAGAAGGTGTTCATCGACGGCTTCGAGCTGTTCGACGGCTTCACCGCCATCGCTGAGCGCTCCGACGGCCTGGAGCGGATCCGCCTGCACTTCGCCGACGGCAAGGAGGAGTACGTCAAGGCCGACGAGCCGGCGTATTCGATGGGCCTGTCGATCAACGCCGAGGCGGACACGCCGTGGCTGCGCTACAGCTATACCTCGCTGACCACCCCGGCCACCACCTACGAACTCAACACCCGCACCGGCGAGCGCAAGCTGCTCAAGCAGCAGCCGGTGATCGGCTACGACGCCAGCAAGTACCAGACCGAACGCGTCTGGGTGACCGCGCGCGACGGGGTCAAGGTGCCGGTGTCGCTGGTCTACAGGAAGGGCTTCAAGAAGGACGGCAGCGCCGCGCTGTACCAGTACGCCTACGGCAGCTACGGCATGTCCACCGACCCCGCGTTCAACCTGCCGGTGGTGAGCCTGCTCGACCGCGGCGTGGTCTACGCCATCGCGCACATCCGCGGCGGCCAGGAAATGGGCCGCGACTGGTACGACCAGGGCAAGCTGCTGCACAAGAAGAACACCTTCACCGACTTCATCGACGTCACCCGCGGGCTGGTGCAGCAGGGCTACGCCGCCCCGGACCGCGTCGCCGCGGCCGGCGGCAGCGCCGGCGGCCTGCTGATGGGCGCGGTGGCGAACATGGCGCCCAAGGACTACCGCGTGCTGGTGGCGCAGGTGCCGTTCGTGGACGTGGTCACCACCATGCTCGACCCGAGCATCCCGCTGACCACCAACGAATACGACGAGTGGGGCAATCCCGAGCAGAAGACGTACTACGACTACATGCTCAGCTACTCTCCCTACGACAACGTCGCCCGCCAGGCCTACCCGGCGATGTACGTCGGCACCGGCCTGTGGGATTCGCAGGTGCAGTACTGGGAGCCGGCCAAGTGGGTGGCCAAGCTGCGCGAGAACGACACCGGCAGCCAGCCGATCGTGTTTCGCGTCAACATGGAAGCCGGCCACGGCGGCAAGTCCGGCCGCTTCCGTCGCTACCGCGAAATGGCCGAGTCCTATGCCTTCATGCTGGACCAACTGGGCGTGGAGCAACCGGCCAAGTGAGTGCGGCGCGCGTCGGCTGGCCTGCGGGCCGGCCGATGGCGCTGATGTTGTGCGGGATGGGCGCCGGTCCCGGCTGCGCCTAAGTCCGATCGGCCGGCGACGTCTTTCTTCGCGACCAACGGTGTGCTCCAGCGACCACGAAAGACTGCGGTCGTAGGAGCGGCTTCAGCCGCGACGGCGTTACCGGTAACGCCCGTCGCGGCTGAAGCCGCTCCTACAGCCGTTGCTGCACGCGTCCGGCGGTCGCGTCAGTAGTCGGATCGACGCCAGTACGCGCCGACGCGGGCTTATGATGGCGCGATGCGTCCGAACTCCCGTTTCCGCTGGGCCTGGTGGCTGCTGGCCTATGCCAGCCTGGCGACCGGCATCGTCGGCATTTTCGTGCCGGGCTTGCCGACCACGGTGTTCGTGCTGATCGCCGCCTACGCCGCCGCGCGCGGCTCGCCGCGGCTGCGCCGGCGCTTGCTGCGCGATCCGCGCTTCGGCCGCAGCATCCGCGACTGGGAACGGCATGGCGCGGTCAGCCGCCGCGGCAAGTGGATGGCGACGCTGACCATGGCCGCGTGCGCGCTGGTGCTGCTGCTGTTCGTGCACCGGCCGTGGGTGCAGGTGCTGGCGATCGGTTGCATGAGCGCGGTGGCGCTGTGGCTGTGGTGGCGGCCCGAACCGCCGCGCGAGTGAGTGCGCCGCAGCGCGCGCGGCACAGCCGGTTCATGCCGGTGTGGCTATACTCGGCGCATGAGCACATCGTCCTCTTCTCCGATCCGTCTCGTTCTCTCCGCCGCTGCGTTGCTGGCCCTGGCCGGCTGCGGCAACAAGGGGCCGCTGGTGATGCCGCAGAAGCCGGTCCCGGTGGAAGCCGCGCCCGCCACGCCCGCGCCCGACGCGACGCCGCCGGCGACCACCGATCCCGCCGGGCAGGCGCAGCCGGTGGACGGGCAGCGCCCGCCGGCCAACGACACCACCATGCCCACCAATGGGAATGAGTGAGGCCCGCCACGACGCGCGCCTGCGTTTCAGCAAGATGCAGGGCGCGGGCAACGATTTCGTGGTGCTCGACCTGCGCGACGGCACCCCGCCGCCGGACGCCGCACTGGCGGTCCGCCTGGCCGACCGCCACTTCGGCGTCGGCTGCGACCAGATCCTGACCATCGAACCGCCGCGCGATGCCGCAGCGGTCGCCAGCTATCGCATCTGGAACACCGATGGCAGCGCTGCCGGGCAATGCGGCAACGGTGCGCGCTGCGTGGCCGCCTGGCTGGTACGCGACGGCAGTGCCAGCGGCGCGGACTTCGTGATCGAAAGCCCCGCCGGCAGCCACCACATCACCCGCAGTGCCGACGGTGAATTCGCCGTGGCGATGGGCGTGCCGCGGTTCGCGCCGGAAGACGTGCCGCTGGTCGGCTTTCCGCGCGCGCGCGACGAGTACGTGTTGCCGCTGCAGGGCGGAAGCGTGCGCTTCGGCGCGGTGTCGATGGGCAACCCGCACGCGGTGCTGGAAGTGGGCCTGGTCGATGCGGCGCCGGTGGACCGCCTGGGCCCGTTGCTGCAGCAGCACGCCTCGTTCCCGGATTCGGTCAACGTCGGCTTCGTGCAGGTGATCGACCGTGGCCACCTGCGCCTGCGCGTGTACGAGCGCGGCGTCGGTGAGACCCTGGCCTGCGGCAGCGGCGCCTGCGCGGCGGCGGCGGTGATGATGCAGCGCGGTCGGGTCGAGCGCGACGTACGCGTCAGCCTGCCTGGCGGCGAACTGCGCGTGCAGTGGCCGGACGACACCGCACCGGTGGTGATGTCCGGGCCGGCGACGTTCGTCTTCGATGGAGAATGGATCCGATGAGCGACAGCCACGACAAGCTCGGTGCACATGAGGTGGCGGCGTGGTTGCGGCGCCATCCTGGCTTCCTGAAACAGTTTCCCGATCTGGCGCTGACTCTGGTGGTGCCACGCGACGACGGCCCCACCGCGTCGCTTGCCAGCTACCAGTTGGAAGTGCTGCGCGACAAGAACCGCGAACTGTCGCGGCGGCTGGCCGATCTGGCCGCCAATGCCCAGGTCAACGAACGGCTGGCGGTGCGCACCCATCAGTTGACCCTGGCGCTGATGCGCCAGCGCAGCGCCGCCGACAGCGTGCGCGCGATGGCGGCCTCGCTGCAGGAGGATTTCCAGGGCGACCTGGTCAGCATCGTGCTGCTGCAGCCCTTGCCCGGCCTGGAGCAGGCGCCGTGGCTGCAGGTGCTGGCGGCCGACGATCCGCGGCTGGCGCCGTTCCGCGATTGCCTGAAGGACGGCGAGCCGATCTGCGGCCGCCTGCAACCGGAAAAGCAGGCGCTGCTGTACGGCGAGCGCGTGGACGAGGTGCAATCCACCGCGCTGCTGCCGCTGCCCGGCCTGGGCCTGATCGCGGTCGGCAGCCGCGACCCGAACCGGTTCTATCCCGGCATGGGCACCTTGTTCCTGCGCATGATGGGCGAGGCGCTGGCGGTGGCGTTGCAGCGATGAGTGGGGCCGGGACTCGGGATCCGGGACCCGGGACCCGGGGAGAAGCCGCAACCGGGACTGCCGTCCATGAGGCTGGGAAGGAGACTGTCGGCGCTGCGCACGAGGCCGCGTCTTCCGGGTCCCGGGTCCCGAGTCCCGAGTCGCGGTTCCTCGCCTACCTGCAGGTCGAGCGGCGCATGTCCGCGCATACCCTGGATGCGTACCGGCGCGACCTGGCCGCCTTGTCGGCATGGGCCGCGGCCAACTTGCTCGGCGAACCGGCCGCGCTCGATGCCGCGCAACTGCGCAACTTCATCGCCGCCGAGCACCGTCGCGGACTGTCGCCCAAGAGCCTGCAGCGGCGGTTGTCGGCGTGCCGCAGCTTCTACGCGTGGCTGCTCAAGCACGGACATATCGCCGCCAGCCCGGCGGCGGCACTGCGCGCACCGAAGGCACCACGCAAGCTGCCGCAGGTGCTCGACGCCGACGAGGCGGTGCGCCTGGTCGAAGTGCCGACCGATGCGCCGCTGGGCCTGCGCGACCGCGCGCTGCTGGAGCTGTTCTATTCCTCCGGCCTGCGCCTGAGCGAGCTGTGCGCACTGCGCTGGCGCGATCTGGATTTCGTCGCCGGCATGGTCAGCGTGCTGGGCAAGGGCAACAAGCAGCGGCTGGTGCCGGTCGGCTCGCATGCGCGCACCGCGCTGCTGGCGTGGCGCGAGGAAAGCAAAGGCGAGGCCGCCGCGTCGGTGTTCCCGGGCCGCGGCGGGGCGCCGATCGGCGCGCGTGCAGTGCAGATCCGGATCAAGCAACTGGCCGGGCGCCAGGGCCTGTTCAAGCACGTGCATCCGCACATGCTGCGGCACAGTTTCGCCAGCCACATCCTGGAATCCTCGGGCGACCTGCGCGGCGTGCAGGAACTGCTCGGCCATGCCGACATCGCCACCACGCAGATCTACACGCACCTGGACTTCCAGCACCTGGCCAAGGTCTACGACGCGGCGCACCCGCGCGCCAAGCGCAAGTCCTGATCGCGGAATCGCGGGCGTACGGCCGCTGCCGCACCCGCGCTTGTTCTGGATCAAGGCGCGCCGGCGCACGCAGGACGACACTGCCCTCCCACGTCGCGAGGGCTCCCCGATGGCCAAACCCTTTCCGCTGGCGCCGCGCCATCCCGAACGGCTGTGCTGGGGCTGCGACCGCTATTGCGCCGCACAGGATCTGGCCTGCGGCAACGGCGCCGGGCGCACCCTGCACCCGATCGAAACCCAGGGCGAGGACTGGCACGTCGCCTGGGGCATCGCCGCCGATCCGGCGCGGCCGGCGCATGCCCGGCTCGGCGATGACCCGTCCGCGATCGACGACGCTTGAACCGCGCGTCGCCAGCCCCCACACCTGAGTCATCGCTCCGGAGGCCGCATGGATCCCAGTCAGAACCCCAATGTTTTCCACGCCACCACGATCCTGTCGGTGCGCCGCGATGGCCGCGTCGCCGTGGCCGGCGACGGCCAGGTGACCCTGGGCCACACCGTGATGAAGGGCAACGCGCGCAAGGTGCGCCGGCTCGGCCGCGAGGGCCAGGTGCTGGCCGGCTTCGCCGGCGCCGCCGCCGATGCGTTCACCCTGTTCGAGCTGTTCGAGGCCAAGCTGGAGAAGCACGGCCAGCTGACCCGCGCCGCGGTGGAGCTGGCCAAGGATTGGCGCACCGAGCGCCGCCTCGGCAAGCTCGAGGCGCTGCTGGCGGTGGCCGACAAGGAGACCTCGCTGATCATCAGCGGCACCGGCGATGTGATCGAACCGGAGGACGGCATCATCGCCATCGGCTCCGGCGGTTCCTACGCGCTGTCGGCGGCGCGCGCGCTGCTCGGCCACACCACGCTGGACGCGCGCACCATCGCCACCGAAGCGCTGAACATCGCCGGCGACATCTGCATCTACACCAATCGCAACGTGGTGGTCGAAGAGCTGTGATTCGGGAGTCGGGAGTGGGGGTTCGCTGAGCGGCTCCCTCCCGGTCTCCGGCCACGCATCGATCATTCCTCCTCCGCTTTTACGAATCCCCAATCCCCAATGCCCAATCCCGACACTTCCACCATGACCCCGCGCGAGATCGTGCAGGAGCTGGACCGCCACATCGTCGGCCAGCACGAGGCCAAGCGCGCGGTGGCGATCGCGCTGCGCAACCGCTGGCGGCGCATGCAGTTGCCCGACGCGCTGCGCAACGAAGTGATGCCGAAGAACATCCTGATGATCGGCCCCACCGGCGTCGGCAAGACCGAGATCGCGCGGCGCCTGGCGACGCTGGCCAACGCGCCCTTCGTCAAGGTCGAGGCGACCCGCTTCACCGAGGTCGGCTACGTCGGCAAGGACGTGGAGCAGATCGTGCGCGACCTGGCCGACACCGCGGTCAAGCTGTACCGCGAGCAGGCCAAGACCCGCGTGCGCACGCAGGCCGAGGAGCGTGCCGAGGACCGCATCCTGGATGCGCTGCTGCCGCGGCGCAGCGCCGGCATCGGCTTCGATCCGGAAGCCGCGCGCAACGAACCCTCGGCGCAGGACAACGACACCCGCAGCAAGTTCCGACGCATGCTGCGCGCAGGCGAGCTGGACGAGCGCGAGATCGAGCTGGATGTCGCGGTCAACGTCAGCATGGACATCATGACCCCGCCGGGCATGGAGGAAATGGGCCAGCAACTGCGGCAGATGTTCTCCAACCTGGGCGGCGGCAAGTCGCAGTCGCGCAAGCTGACCATCAAGGCCGCGCGGCCGCTGCTGATCGAGGAAGAGGCCGGCAAGCTGGTCAACGAGGACGACGTGCGCGCGGCGGCGATCGAGGCCTGCGAACAGCACGGCATCGTGTTCATCGACGAGATCGACAAGGTGGCCAAGCGCAGCGAGGCCGGCGCCACCGGTGGCGATGTCTCGCGCGAGGGCGTGCAGCGCGATCTGCTGCCGCTGGTGGAAGGCTCCAACGTCAGCACCAAGTACGGCACGGTCAAGACCGACCACATCCTGTTCATCGCGTCCGGCGCGTTCCACCTGGCCAAGCCCAGCGACCTGATTCCGGAGCTGCAGGGCCGTTTCCCGATCCGCGTGGAGCTGTCGGCGCTGTCGAAGGACGACTTCATCCGCATCCTCACCGAGCCGAAGGCGGCGCTGACCAAGCAGTACGAGGCGCTGTTGCTGACCGAGGGCGTGGGCCTGCGCTTCACCGACGACGCCATCGCGCGCCTGGCGGAGATCGCGTTCCTGGTCAACGAGCGCCAGGAGAACATCGGTGCGCGGCGCCTGCACACCGTGCTCGAGCGTCTGCTCGACACGCTGAGCTACGAAGCCCCGGACCGCGACGGGCAGAGCGTCACCGTGGACGCGTCCTATGTCGATGCGCACCTGGGCGAGCTGGTGCAGGATCCGGATCTGAGCCGGTACATCCTGTAAAGCCAGCGCGATCTACAGCGGCAGGCGCCTTACCTGCGCCTGCCGCTGTGCACCTGATCCCTACGTCGCGCCTACATCGCGCGCGTCGTAGGAGCGGCTTCAGCCGCGACCAAGCCTTCCCTGTAACGCCTCGTCGCGGCTGAAGCCGCTCCTACAAGAGCTGCGTGCTGCAGCCATTGTGCTTGCGGGCCTGCCTTCGACGCATGGCTACACGTGCCGAAAATGGGTAGTGCTGTCGTAGGAGCGGCTTCAGCCGCGACCGGGTCTTCCCGGTAACGCCTCCGCGGCTGAAGCCGCTCCTACAAGACGCGGTTCCGCCGCGTAGGCCCGCCGCAAAACCGCGCAGCGCGTGTGTCACCTCGCACCCGGCCAACTCAATACAGCGGCGTTCCCGCCTTGTACGCGGCCACGAACGACTGCCAGTCCAGTTGTACCTGCGCGGCGTAGTCGAACGCGAACTGGCGCAGTTCCGATTTCAGGCCGCTCTTGCTGGTGACCGCCTGATCGATCTGCTTGTCGATGCTGTAGGGCACCACGTTCGGGTCGTAGTCCTGGTCGGCCAGCGCGTGCGCCGAGGCCAGGGCCTGGCCCAGGTAGGTGGCGGCGGTGGCGAGCTTGCCGGCGCTGTCCAGCGCGGTCGGGTCCAGGTCCTGCTGGAATGGCGACTTCTCGTGCACATAGAACGGCGTGCCGTTGACGCTGGCGTAGCCGACCAGCACGTCGGCGTCGATGGTCTGCGCCTTGGCGGTGCGCGCGACCCGTGCGCCCTCGTTGTTGTCGTAGGTGGAGGCCGGCATCTGCGACGGCGCGGCCACCGCGACCACGCTGGCCGCTTCCTGCTTCCATTCCAGGATCACGTCGTCGCTGGTCGACGCGCTCGGGCCTTCGATCAGCACGTACAGGCGCAGGCGGCCGAGGCTGCCGGTGCCCGAGCCCAGCTTCTGGCGCACGTCCTTGATGCTGTAGTAGCTGGCCGCATAGCGCTTGGACGCGGCGATCGAGCCGATGTAGCCGTTCATCGCCGTGGCCACCGCCGAGGCGGTGCCGGCGTCCACCGCGACCAGGTTGTCCAGGTCCTGGAACTGGCGCTTGCCGCCGCTGACCACCGTGTACTTGGACAGCAGGCTGCTGCGGCTCTTGCCGTCGGCGCCGTCGATGATCTTGGCGACCGCGCCGCTGGTGTTGCGCTTGCTCAACTGGAAGCTTGCTTCGGCGTCGCTGCCGCGGAAATCGGCGATCTTGTCCAGGTAGGCGCCGACCATGGTGTCGATGGCGTCGCCGATGTCGCTGTCGGACAGGCCGTTGTCGCGGCCGGCCAGGACCATGCTCGCGGCCAGCCGGCGCAGGTCCCACACATACTGGCCGAGGTGGCCTTCGTCGAAGTCGGCGACCTGGAACACCGCCTTGCCGCTGCTGTCGCGTGCCGCATCGAAGTTGCCGAGGTGGGTGTCGCCGCCGAGCCAGGTGTAGCCGGTCTGCGGCGAGGTCCACAGCGAACCCGGCAGGGTCGTCATGTCCTGATAGAAAATGTGGTCGGTGCCGCGGTAGAAGGCGTAGGCGCTGGTGGCCATGGTCGCCATCTTGGTGTCCAGCTCGGCACGCTGCGCGGCGTAGGGATGGTTGTAGTCGTGGATCTGCTGCACCACCCAGGCGTCGCGCTTGCTTGCCGCGGTCGCGCATCCGGCGCAGGCGGCAAGGGTCAGGCCGATCAGCAGCAACTGCGGCAGGCGGGTGGACATCGCAGATCTCCGGGCGCGGACGAGGGAACCGGCAGTCGACCACGCCTGCATTGCACGCAGATGAACCATCGCAGCTTAGAAGTAGCGCAACCAGGCCAGGTCGCGGCGCCGTGCCTTCAGCCGCGCGAACGCGGCGGTGGGCCAGTACAGGGCCAGTCCCAGCAAGGCGGCGATGGCCCACAGCGCGGCCACGCTGTCCACGCCGAACAGATCGCCCTGGTTGGCGCCCCACAGCGCCAGCGCGGCCAGGTAGACGAGCTTCAGCACGTACAGGTGCAGCAGGTAGAAGAACATCGGCGCCGCGCCGATCGCCGCCAGTGGCGCCAGCGTGCGGGCCACGGCGGGGTGTTCGTACAGCCGCAGCAACAGCAGGCCCACGCCCAGGGTCAGCAGCAGGAACTGCAGCGACGGCGGGTACTTGGTGACGTTGAAGAAGCTCATCGCGGTATGCGCGAGGTCGTCCTGCACCTGCCAGGGCGCATCGCCGTAGCCGTTGTGCCAGCGCAGCAGGTGGAACCCGGCCAGCGCGCCCAGCCCCCAGGCCAGCAAGCGCTGCTGGCGTTGCGCCGGGTCGGTGGCGGCGCCGTACCAGGGGCCGGCGGCGTAGCCGAGCGCGATCACCCCGATCCACGGCAGCACCGGGTAGGAGGTGCGCAGGCGCAGCTCGCCCAGTTCCAGCCAGCGCCGGTCGTGCAGCACCGCCCAGACGGCCGCGAGCGGGCCGTCGCCCCGCACCTGCACATCGTCCAGCAGGTGGTGACCGGCGACCAGCGCCGCGCCCAGCAGGGCCAGCGCCGGCCGCGGCAGCCACAGCAGCGCGGCCAGGGCGAGCATGCTCAGGCCGATCGCCCAGATCACCTGCAGGTACAGCGCCTGCGGCGGAAAGGCGCCGCTCCAGGCCAGGTTGACCAGGGTCAGCTCCAGCACGATCAGGAACAGGCCGCGCTTGAGCAGGAAGCGGGCGGCCGCCGCGCGGCCGTCGGCCTGCCGCGCGGCGTACAGCCAGGCCGACAGGCCGGTCAGGAACACGAACACCGGTGCGCACAGGTGGGCAAGGGTGCGCGCGACGAACAGCGCCGGCGCCGTGCCTTCCACCTCCATCGGGTCGCCGACCGGGTGGTGCAGGTAGAAGGTCTCGCGCACGTGGTCGAGCAGCATCAGCAGCATCACCGTGCCGCGCAGCAGGTCGATCGAGGCTAGCCGCGCGGCCGGCGTTGCGGAAACGGCGAGGGAAGTGGGCGAAGCGAGGGCAACAGACGGCATGCGGTGCGATCGGCGTTGATTTTGAAACAATATAACACTCGAGTGGCAGGGCAATTCCCGGCGCGACTGGCGTGGGGGCTCAGGCCATGGCAGCGCAGGGCTGCCGGCGCTGCGCCGGCACGCGTGGGTGGGTGGGCGGGTGGATGCGCCAGGCGTGGCGGCGGCGGTCGGCGTCGCCTGGTTCGCCTGCGGGCCTGACGGCGGCGGCGTGGTGCTCGGTGCGCCGCGCCGGCGCCCGCGGCGGGCCGCTCAGTCCTCGCCGATGTCCTCGTTCCACACCTCCGGGTGCGCGGCGATGAAGCCGCCGAGCAGGTCGATGCATTCCTGGCTGTGCAGGTCGATGACCTCCACGCCGCTCTCGCGCAGCCAGTCGATGCCGCCCTGGAAGGTCACCGATTCGCCGACCACCACCGTGCCGATGTTGAACTGCCGCACCAGGCCGCTGCAGTACCAGCACGGCGCCAGGGTGGTGACCATGATGGTGTCGCGGTAGCGGCGCTGGCGCCCGGCCTTGCGGAAGGCGTCGGTCTCGCCGTGCACCGACGGGTCGCCTTCCTGCACGCGGCGGTTGTGGCCGCAGCCGAGCAGGCGGCCGTCGCGGTGGTACAGGGCGGCGCCGATCGGGATGCCGCCTTCGGCCAGGCCCTGGCGGGCTTCGGCGATGGCGGTGTCGAGCAGGGCGCGGTAGTCGGGCGTGGTCAGCATGGGAGGGCCGGGGAAAAGGGAGTGGCTGGCAGTCTGGCGCAGGCGGCGGGCGGCTGTCATCCCGGGCGGTGCTTCACCGGCACGGAGCGGCCGGCGGTGCGATAATCCCGGCATGAGCGAATCCCCCTACAAATCCGGCACCACCCATTTCGGCTTCCGCGACGTCGCCGCCAAGGACAAGCAGAAGCTGGTCGGCGAGGTCTTCACTTCGGTCGCCGGCAACTACGACCTGATGAACGACCTGATGAGCATGGGCATCCATCGGGTCTGGAAGCGCTATTTCGTCGCCACCGCGCAGGTCAAGCCGGGCGACCGCGTGCTCGACCTGGCTGGCGGCACCGGCGACATCGCCGCGCTGCTGAAGGACCGGGTCGGCGCCGATGGCGAGATCGTGCTGGGCGACATCAACGCCGGCATGCTCTCGGTGGGCCGCGACCGCCTCACCAACCGCGGCCTGGTCGCGGGCCTGGACTACGTGCAGTGCAACGCCGAGGCGCTGCCGTTCCCGGACCAGAGCTTCGACCTGGTGACCATCGCCTTCGGCCTGCGCAACGTCACCGACAAGGACGCCGCGCTGCGCGAGATGTACCGCGTGCTCAAGGTCGGCGGCCAGGCGCGGGTGCTGGAGTTCTCCGAAGTCACCGCCGACTGGTTCAAGCCGCTGTACGACTTCCATTCGTTCAAGGTGCTGCCGCGCCTGGGCCAACTGTTCGCCAAGGACGCCGACAGCTACCAGTACCTGGCCGAGAGCATCCGCAAGCATCCGCCGCAGGACGCGCTGAAGGCGATGATGGAAGAGGCCGGCTTCGCCCGCAGCCACTACAAGAATCTCACCGGCGGGATCGTGGCGATCCATTCGGGCTACAAGATCTGAGAAGCCGGGATTTGGGAATCGGGATTGGGGATTCGCAAGAGCGGGCGATCGGTTGCTGACCGATCGCGGCGCTGGGTAGTCCTTGTGGGAGGGACTTCAGTCCCGACGCGCGATACGACGATGCCGGCGCAAGCATTCGCCGCAGGACGCGAAGGCAAGGATGGAAGAAGCCGGCTTCGCCCGCAGCCACTACAAGAACCTTGCCGGCGGTATCGTGGCGATCCACTTCTGAGTGGAGCCGGGATTGGGGATTGAAGATTCGGGATTCGTAAGCGCGCCGGCTGTTCGCTGCTGCGAATCCCCAATCCCCAATCCCCGCTTCGATTGGGGATTCGGGATTCGTCAACGTGCGCCGCACTGCCGTTGCGAATCCCCACTCCCGAATCCCCAATCCCGGCCTTCCGGTAAACTTCGGGTTTCCCCGAACCGGTGCTGTCTGCCATGCGTTCCCCGTTCCTGTTGTTGTCCCTGGCCGCGGTGATCGCGTCCGGGTGTTCCCGTGAAGCGTCCGCGCCCGATGCGGCCGCACCTGCCGCCAAGCCGGCGCCCGCCGCGGCCAAGCCGGCCGATCGCAGCCACGACGAGACCTCCTACGCCGAGCCGTCCAAGGTCGTGATCAAGGATCTGGCGCTGGATCTGAAGCTGGATTTCGACAGCAAGCAGATCGGTGGTACCGCCACCTACACGCTGGACTGGAAGGACAAGAGCGCCAAGCAACTGGTGCTGGATACCCGCGACCTGACCATCGAAAAGGTGCAGGCCGACGACGGCAAGGGCCAGGGCGCGCCGCTGCAGTACGCGCTGGCGCCGGCCGACAAGATCTACGGCAGCAAGCTGACCATCGAGGCGCCCACGCAGCCGCAGAAGATCAGCATCACCTACCACACCGCACCGACCGCCTCGGGCCTGCAGTGGCTGGAGCCGTCGATGACCGAGGGCAAGAAGCTGCCCTTCATGTTCAGCCAGTCGCAGGCGATCCACGCGCGTTCGTGGGTGCCGCTGCAGGACACCCCGAGCGTGCGCTTCACCTACAGCGCGCATGTGGTCTCGCGTCCGGACGTGATGGTGCTGATGAGCGCCGACAACGATCCCAAGGCGGTGCGCAACGGCGACTACCGCTTCAAGATGCCGCAGCCGATCCCGTCCTACCTGCTGGCCATCGCCGCCGGCGACCTGGTGTTCAAGCCGATCTCGGCGCGCTCGGGCGTGTGGGCCGAGCCGGCGATGGTCGACAAGGCGGCCAAGGAGTTCGAGGACACCGAGAAGATGATCGTGGCCGCCGAGACGCTGTACGGTCCGTACCGCTGGGGCCGCTACGACATGCTGGTGCTGCCGCCGTCGTTCCCGTTCGGCGGCATGGAGAATCCGCGCCTGACCTTCGCCACGCCGACGGTGATCGTCGGCGACAAGTCGCTGGTGTCGCTGATCGCGCACGAACTGGCGCATAGCTGGTCCGGCAACCTGGTGACCAACGCCAGCTGGAAGGACATCTGGCTCAACGAGGGCTTCACCACCTACGTGCAGGCGCGCATCACCGAGGCGCTGTACGGCCCCGAAGCGGCGGAGATGGAGCGCGAGATCGACCAGACCGACCTGCTGGCCGAATTGAAGGGCATGAGCCCGGCCGACCAGGCGCTGGCGTTGCCGGCGCTGACCGAGCGCGATCCGGACGAGGCGTTGAGCCAGGTCGCCTACGTCAAGGGCGCGTGGTTCCTGCAGTTCCTGGAGCAGCGCTTCGGCCGCGACACCTTCGATCCGTTCCTGCGCGGCTGGTTCGACGACCACGCGTTCCAGAGCGCCAACACCGACCAGTTCGTCGCGTACCTGAAGACCCACCTGCTGGCCAAGAAGCCCGACGCGGTGACCGCGCAGGAACTGCATGCGTGGCTGGACGAGCCGGGCATTCCGGCGTTCGCGCAGAAGGCGCGCTCGCGCAACTTCGCCATGGTCGATACCGCGCGCATCGCCTGGACCGGCAGCGGCACCCTGCCGGGCAAGCAGGTCACCGATGCCTGGAGCACCCAGGAGTGGACGCGCTTCCTCAGCGGCCTGGGCGAGAAACTGACCCCGGCGCAGCTCAAGCAGCTCGACGACGCCTACCACTTCACCGGCACCGCCAACGGCGAGATCGCCATGCGCTGGTATCCGCTGGCGATCCGCAGCGGCTACGTGGACGCGCGCCCGGCCGCCGGCGAGTTCATCGCCCGCGTCGGCCGCCGCAAGCTGATCCTGCCGATCTACGCCGAACTGGTGAAGACGCCGGACGGGTTGGCCTTCGCCGAGGAGGTGTTCGCCAAGGCCAAGCCGGGCTACCACCCGATCACCACGGTGTCGGTGCAGGAGATGCTGGACAAGGCCAAGGCCGGCAGCACCGCACACTGACGCGCGCCGCCACCTGCGAAAGACCGCGCACACGGCGCCGGGAGCGATCCCGGCGCCGTGTGCGTTTGTGCGGCCGGCCTGTTGCGGTGAGTGTGCTGTGTGGGGCGGAGGCGAACGCTTCGGCGGCGCTTGGTCGCGCGCGTTGCACGATGTCGCCCTGCGCGCCGTCGCATGCGCTGCCTGCATGAAGCGCGTGCCTGTCCCATCGTGCTTAACTTTTTCCACACGCACCGTCGCGGGCGTGCACGACCCGCTGCCACGCATTCGCGATATCCTCGGCAGTCCCGATGGTCCTCGGTCCATGCGTGCATGACATCGTTCGCCACCGCCGCCCCGGTCGTCGCAGCAAGCGCCATCGCCCTGGCAGGACACTGCCATCGCCGATGCGAGCGGACCCGCTCGCGCCTGCGGAGGCAATGCAGAGATGACTGACGCTCACGCCCTGTCCGGCTCCTTGCTGGCCGAATTGCCCGATGCCCGCGGTGGCGAAATCTTCACCGAACTGCTGCGGCGCTCCGGTTGCCGCGTCGAGCGCATCGTCTCGCACGGGCAGACCACGCCGCAGGACACGCCCTACCTGCAGGCGCACGACGAATGGGTGCTGGTGCTGCGCGGTCGTGCGCGGGTGGCGCTGTGCGAGCGCGAGGTCGCGCTGGCGCCGGGCGACCATCTGTTCATCCCGGCCGATACGCCGCATCGGGTGACCTTCACCGATCCCGGGCAGCCGACCGTGTGGCTGGCGCTGCATCTCGGCGAAGCCGACGTGGTGGTCTGAGCGCATGATCCGTATTCGCCTTCCGGTGTCGCCGTGCTGGTGCTGACGATGGCCTGGTTGCTGCTCGCCGGCATCCTGCTGGTGGTGGCAGTGGTGATCGGCGTGCTGCTGGTGCTGCGCGATCCGTTCCTGCTGGTGCGCCTGGAGAGCCTGCGCCAGCGCCGTGGCAGCGGACTGCAGCGGCGCCAGGCGCAGGTCGCCGGGCACACCTGGACCTATCTGGTGCGCGCCGCCGTCGATCCCGCCGCGCCGACCCTGCTGCTGGTGCATGGCTTCACCGGCAGCAAGGAGAACTGGCTGCCGCTGGCGCGCGCGCTGGGCACGCGCTATCACCTGGTGATCCCGGATCTGCCCGGCTGGGCCGAGAGCCAGCGCATCGCCGGGCAGGACTACGGCTTCGTCGCGCAGGCCGAGCGCGTGGCCGCGTTCGCCGCGCAGTGCGCGCGTCGTGCCGGCAGCGAATGCGTGCTGCTCGGGCATTCGATGGGCGGCGGCATCGCCGCGCTGGCCGCGGCGCGCCATCCGGCGGTGTTCGACCGGGTCGGCCTGTTCAACGCCGCCGGCGTGCGCTTCGCCGACAACGCGTTCGGCCAGGCGGTGCTGGACGGGCACAATCCGTTCGCGGTGCACGATGCGGCGTCGTTGCAGCGCTACATCGACACCGTGTTCCTGCTCGAACGCGCCAAGCCGCGCATCCCGCGCTGGGCGGTGCCGGCGGTGGTGGCCTGGCGCCGCCGCGAGGCCGCGTTCGAACAGCAGGTGCTGGCGCGCATCGGTCGTGGCGAGGAGGCGTTCCTGCCGTTCGAGGAAGCCGCGCACATCCGCCAGCCGGCGCTGCTGCTGAATTGCGTGCAGGACGCGGTGATCGACGCCAGCGCGCTGGCGCTGTACGCGCAACGCCTGCCGCAGGCGATCCAGGTGCTGCTGGACGGCAGCGGCCACATGTCCATCGTCGAGAAGCCGGCCGAGGTCGCGCAGGCCATCGACACCCTGATCCAACGAGGAACCCCACGATGAAACGCATCCTGCTCGGCGCGCTGTGCGCCGTCGCCCTGGCCGCTTGCGGCGATCACGAGGCCGAGCGCAAGGCGCAGGCCGCGGCCGAAGCGCAGGCCAAGGCGCAGGCCGCCGACGACCTGGCCAAGCAATACGATGCCGCGGTGAAGTCGGGTAACTGGGACCTGGCGCGGATCCACGGCGCGGCGCTGCTGCAGCAGTATCCCGGGTCGGACGCGGCCGAGCGCATCCAGCCCGGCTACGCCGAGGTCAAGGCCAAGGGCGAGGCGGCGCGCGAGCTGCGCCGCATGCAGGCCGCCTGGCAGTACTCGCAGGTGCCGGCCGGCAAGGGCGTGCAGCGCTCGGCGATGCTGTACAGCCGCGACAAGGTCGACGTGGACGGCAGCGGGCCCAAGCCGGTGCAACTGGTGTTCCGCGACCACCCGGAATGGAAGCGCAGCGCTTACCTGGTGCTGCAGTCCGGCGATTTCCGCTGCGCCGGCGGCTGCAAGGTGGAACTGAAGGCCGACGACGCGCCGCCGCACGCGGCCGCGGCCTGGCGGCCCAAGACCGACGAGGCCATCGCCATGTTCATCAGCGACGACAAGGCGCTGTGGAAGCTGGCGCGCAAGACCACGGTGCTGCAGATCACCTTCCCGGTGAAGGCCGGCGGCACCCGCACCGCGGTGTTCGAGACCGGCGGCCTGGACGGTTCGCAGATGCCGGGCTGGGATTGAACGCGATGCATGCCGCCACGCCCCCGCCGGCCGAGGCGCTGTGCCAGGTGCGCCACTGGGTGTTCGACATGGATGGCACCCTCACCCGCGCCGTGCACGATTTCGCGCTGATCCGCCGCGAACTGCAGATCCCGCCGCAGGCCGACATCCTGCAGCACCTGGCGGCACTGCCGGACGCGCAGCGTGCCAGCAAGCATGCCTGGCTGCTGGAGCACGAGCGCGTACTGGCCCAGGAGGCCACCGCGGCCAACGGCGCGCCGGCGCTGCTGCGCACCCTGCATGCGGCCGATTGCCGGCTGGCGGTGCTCACCCGCAATGCCCGCGAACTGGCGCAGCTGACCCTGGAAGAGATCGAGGTCGACGACCTGTTCGAGGAAGTGACCATCCTCGGCCGCGACGAGGCCCCGCCCAAGCCGCATCCGGGCGGCCTGCTGCAGCTGGCCGAACACTGGGGCGTGGCACCGCAGGCGCTGGCGATGGTCGGCGACCACGCCTACGACTTGCAGTGCGGGCGCCACGCCGGTGCCACCACCGTGCTGCTGCACCCGGAGAACCCCTGGCCGGCGCTGGCCGATCTGCATTTCGCCGATTGCGCCGCGCTGCTGGCGTGGTGGCAGGACCACGTCGGACCGCAGCCGCACTGATGCTGCACGCGGCGGCTGACGGCCGCCGCGCCCACCCATCTTTCATGCCGCGTACCGGCGCATGCATGCCGAATGCACGCGCCTTCCGCGCGTCCCCGTGCGCCTGCACCTGTGCGGCAAGCGCGCCGATGGCGCAGGGTGTGCCACCGGTGAGTGTGCCCATACTGCGCCAATCACGATGCAACGGCATGGCACAAAGTGTCACGTTCTCGGGACGCCTGCGACCGTGACGACGCGCGTCTCTGGGACGACAACCGACGTTGTGATCCGTACGTCAAGGGATGTTGCATCGCAGCGGTGCGATGGCATGGACGTTGCTCGTAGACACCCACGCTTCAGGTTCCGTGGCACACGCCGACCCAGGTGCAGCTGTCGCGGCTCTTCAACGAGGGGAGTAGAACGATGCACAGTCATTCACGTCGTACCCGGGCTTGTACGTTGCTCGCGCTGGCCACTGCGTTGGCGCTGGCGGGTTGCAAGAAGCAGGAAGAGGCCCCGGCACCAGCCGCACCGGCCGCCGCACAGCAACCGCCGGCCGCCGCGCCGGCCGCGGTCGCCGATACCGACAGCGAGTTCGCCACCAATGCCGCCAACCCCGACAACTGGGGTGGCATCGGTCGCGACTTCGGCCTGAACCGGCACAGCCCCTTGGCCGAGATCAATCGCGACAACGTCAAGAACCTGAAGATGTCGTGGGAGATGAAGACCGACGCCACCCGCGGTCACGAAGGCCAGCCGCTTGTGATCGGCAGCACCATGTACATGGTCAGCGCGTATCCGAACAACGTGTTCGCGATCGACCTGTCGCAGGAAGACAACGGCAAGGTGCTGTGGAAGTACACCCCGCAGCAGGATGAGCGCGCGGTGGCGGTGGCC
The DNA here is from genome assembly GCF_014199795.1 of Xanthomonas sp. 3498. Classification (NCBI taxonomy): domain Bacteria; kingdom Pseudomonadati; phylum Pseudomonadota; class Gammaproteobacteria; order Lysobacterales; family Lysobacteraceae; genus Xanthomonas; species Xanthomonas sp. 3498. The sequence continues at coordinate 851,075 of NZ_JACHOH010000001.1, read as the reverse complement.
TGCTGCGACACGGTCAACCGCGGCGCCTCCTATGCCGACGGCAAGCTGGTGTTCGGCAGCCTCAGCGGCGACGTGATCGCGCTCGATGCCAAGACCGGCAAGGAAGTGTGGAAGCAGAAGCTCGCCTATCCCGAGAAGGGCGAGACCATCACCATGGCCCCGATCATCGCCGACGGCAAGGTCGTGGCCGGCATCAGCGGCAACGAGTTCGGCGTGCGCGGCCGCGTCGCCGCGTATGCGCTGGCCGACGGCAAGCAGGCCTGGTCCTGCGAAGCCACCGGTACCGACAAGGACATCTGCCTCGGCCCGGACTTCAACAAGGCCAATCCACAGCACGGCCAGCTCGGCGACCTCGGCCAGAAGACCTATCCGGACGAAGGCTGGAAGCGCGGCGGCGGTGCGGCGTGGGGCTGGTACAGCTACGACCCGAAACTCAAGCTGGTCTACTACGGCACCGGCAATCCCGGCCTGTGGAGCCCGTCGTACCGCTGCGGCAAGACCACGCAGAAGGAATGCGACAGCGGCGAGTACGACAACAAGTGGTCGATGACCCTGTTCGCCCGCAAGATCGATACCGGCGAAGCGGTATGGGGCTACCAGAAGACCCCGTTCGACCAATGGGACTACGACGGCATCAACGAGCCGATCCTGGTGGACCTGACCATCGACGGCAAGCAGGTGCCCTCGGTGGTGCAGTTCGATCGCAACGGCTTCGCCTACGTGCTCGATCGCCGCGACGGCACGCTGCTGCGCGCCAACAAGTTCGTGCCGGCCAACTGGGCCGAGCGCATCGACATGAAGACCGGGCGCCCGGTCAAGGTCGCGGCGCATTCGCCGCTGGAACGCGGCCGCAAGGTCGAAGCGTTCCCGTCGGCGATGGGCGGCAAGGACCAGCAGCCGTGCTCGGTGGATCCGGCCAACTCGGCGGTGTTCTTCTGCGGCACCAACAACTGGCACATGGAGCTGGACCCGCAGGAGCGCGGCAACACCATGATGGGCCTGCCGTACGTGTTCGCCAACGTGATGATGAAGCCGAACGAGCCGGGCGCGCTGGGCATCGTCAAGGCGTTCGACGTGGTCGAAGGCAAGTCCAAGTGGGAGATCAAGGAGAAGTTCCCGGTGTGGAGCGGTACCCTGGTCACCGACGGCGGGCTGGTGTTCTACGGCACGCTCGACGGCTGGTTCCGCGCCGTGGACAAGGACACCGGCAAGAAGCTGTGGGAGACCAAGCTGCCCTCGGGCATCATCGGCAACCCGATCGCCTACAAGGCCAACGGCCACCAGTACGTGGCGGTGTTCTCGGGCATCGGCGGCTGGATCGGCCTGCCGGTCGCTGCCGGTCTGGATCCGGGCGATCCGTACGGCGCGCTGGGTGCCGCCGGCCTGGCCTTCAGCAATGGCTTCGACAAGATCCCGTTGGGCGGCATGGTGCACACCTTCCGCATCGACGGCGCCGGCAAGACCGTCACGCCTACCGCGACCGCCACGGCGGCTGCCGGCGGCGGTAGCGCGGCAGTCGCCGCCAAGACGGTGCGATGAGCCGGCGGCGCCGCGTCCAGGGTACGAGCGGGTGCCGCATGGCGCCCGGCTCGTGGCGCCTGCCTGCGGGCGCGCGCGCCGTGTTGCTGTTGTGCAGCCTCGGACTCGTCGCCGCAGGTTGCACGCGCGAGCCGTCGTCCGCGACGGCTCGCGCTCCTGCTGCCCCAGCCGCCACTGCGGCGCCGGCCTCCGCCGCGCCCGCCGCCACGCTGCCGGCCAATGCGCCGGTGCTGCGGGTTTGCGCCGATCCCGGCAACATGCCGTTGTCCGATCGCGCAGGCGAGGGGTTCCAGAACAAGATCGCCCAGGTGGTGGCCGCGGAGATGGGCCGGCGCCTGGAGTACGAATGGCGCAGCTATTACCAGCGCGGCCTGGCGCGCAGCACGATCAACGCCGGGCGTTGCGACGTGCTGATGGACATGAACAGCGATTTCGAGATGGGCCTGCCCACGCGCCCGCTGTATCGCTCCACCTATGTGCTGGTCACCCGCAAGGGCCTGGCACTGCGCCCGGCCTCGCTGGACGATCCGGCGTTGAAGAAACTCAAGGTCGGCGTGTTCCAGAGTTCGCCGGCGCGGCAGGCGCTGTTCGACCATGGCGTGCAGGGCGAGGTGCAGTACCTGTTCTATGACTCGGCCAGCGCGCCGCAGGAGCATCCCGGCAAGCTCGCCGAGCAGGTCGCCGCCGGCAAGCTCGATGCCGCCGAATCCTGGGGCCCGGTGGCCGGCTACTACGCCGCGCGCGGCGGCCTCGGCGTGGTGCCGTTGAACGTCATCGACAACGAGGTGCTGGAGTATTCGATGGCGTGGGCGGTGTCGCGCAAGAACGCGGCACTGCGCGATGCGCTGAATGAGGCGATGCAGCGCAGCGCCGGCAAGATCGACGCGATCCTGCGCGACTACCACGTGCCGCTGGTGGCCTGCGCCGATTGCATCGTCGCCGGCGACCTGCGCTCGCACGGCCCCTATGCGGCGCCCGCCGACCAGGACGACACGCCGAGCGCGCAGGCCTCGTCGGACATGCTGGCGCAACTGCAGTTGCGCATCGCCGGCGGTGCCGATCCCAACGAGGAGCTGGCGCACGCGCTGGATGCCGGCGACGGCGTGCGCGTGGCCTGGCTGCTGCGCCATGGCGCCAGCGCCGACAAACCCAACCTGCTCGGCGAGCCGCCGCTGCAGCAGGCAATCCGCAACCAGGCGCCGCTGTTGGTCGGCGAGCTGCTGGCGGCCGGTGCCAAGGTCGAAAGCCACGACAGCAGTGGCTGGACGCCGCTGATGAAGGCGGCCTGGTCCAACGACGGCAAGAGCGCCGCGCAGTTGCTGGCGCATGGCGCCAAGGTCGATGCGGTGTCCACCGATGGCTGGACGCCGCTGGACCTGGCGATCTCCTACGCCGATGCCGACCTGGTGCAGGCATTGCTCGACGCTGGCGCCAGCGTGCGTCGCGCCAACCCGGCCGGCTTCACCCCGGTGATGTTCGCGGTGGCGCGCAACGATCCGAAGATCCTCGACCTGCTGCTCAAGCGCGGCGCCGACGCCGACCGTGCGAACCGCGCCGGCGTCACGCCGTTGATGCTGGCCGCCGCGGCCGGGCGCGAGGACAGCGCCCGGCGCCTGCTCGCCGCCGGCGCCAGCGCCGATACGCGCGATGCCGATGGCAAGACCCCGGCGGCGCTGGCCCAGCAGCGCGGCAATGCCGAACTCGCCCACCTGCTGACGGAGGCCCAGCACCGACGCACGCAATGACCGCTTCCTGTCGTCCCGCACATGCCGCTCGCGCGGCCTGCTCTTCCCATCGTGCATTCCGCAAAGGTGTTGTCCCCATGCGTCCTGCTTCCATCCGTCGTCGCGCCGTCTCCGCGCTGCTGCCCCTGTCCCTGTTCGCCTCGCTCCTGCTGCTGGCCGCCTGCGGCAAGCAGGAAACGCCGCCCGCGCCGGCGGCCACGCCTGCACCGGCGCCCGCGTCTGCACCGGCCTCCGCACCGGCGGCAGCCGCGCCCGCACCCGCCGCCGCCGCACCGGCACCCGCTGCGGCGGTGACGCCGATTCCGAAGGGGCCGCCGGTCAAGGTCACCCCGGAGCTGGTCGCCGAAGGCAAGGCGATCTTCAATTCCGCGGGCTGCACCGCCTGCCACGGCGGCACCGGTGGTGGTGGCATGTGCCCGCCGCTGACCAACGACATCTGGGTGTATGGCAACGATGACGACACCTTGCGCGCGCTGATCACCGAAGGCACCGCCGGCATGACCGCGCACGGCAAGACCCGGATCGGCCACGAGAAGGTGGTCGGGCAGATGCCGCCGTTCGGGCCGGTGCTCAAGCCTGGCGATACCGAGAAGCTGCTGGCCTTCATCCATTCCATCAACAAGACGGCAGGCGCCACGCAATGAGGAACGCGTGGCGTCTGTCCGCCGTCGTCGCGCTGTCGCTGGTCGCCGCGGCCTGCCAGCGCACGTCGGCACCGGCCGCAGGCACCGACGCCGCGGCGCCTGCGCCCGCGCCCAGCGCCGCGGCCCTGGCCTACGTGCCGAACCAGCGCAGCGGCACCATCTCGGTGATCGACACCGGAAGCGATCGCGTGGTGCGCACGCTGTCGGCGCAGGGCCAGCTCGGCAAGCGCCTGCAGCAGGTGGTGCCGGGACCGGCCGGGCATCTGTACGTCATCGACGCGCAGGGTCATCGCCTGCTGGAACTGGATACCGTGCAGGACCGCGTGCTGCGCAGCGTCGACATCGGCGAGAACGCCGAAGGCGTCGCCGTGGCGCCGGATGGCCGCCAGCTGGCGGTGTGCGTGGAAGGGCAGAACCAGGTGATGCTGATCGATCCGGCCAGTTTCGCGATCGGCGCGCATATCGCCACCCGCGGGCAGGCCCCGGAACATTGCGTCTATACCCCGGACGGCGCGCTGTTGCTGACCAGCAACGAAGGCTCCAACGACCTGGACGTGATCGACGTCAAGGCCGGCACCTCCACCGGCGTCATCGCCACCAGCGGGCATCCGCGCGGCATGGCGTTCGCGCCCGACGGCAAGACGGCCTATGTGGCGCAGGAAGCGGCCAACGTGGTCGACGTGATCGACCTGGCCGCACGCAAGCGCGTGGCCAGTATCCAGGCGGGGCAGCGTACCGCCGGCATCGCCATCGCCCGTGACGGCAGCCGCGTGTACGCGTCCAACGGTGCCGGCACGGTCAGCGTGATCGACCCGGCCGCGCGCCGTGCGTTGGCGGAGATCCCGGTCGGGCAGCGCCCGTGGAATCCGGCGCTGAGTGCGGACGGCAAGAAGCTGTACGTGGCCAACGGCCGTTCCAACAGCGTCAGCGTGATCGACACGGCGGCGATGAAGGAGATCAAGCAGATCGCGGTGGGCGAGATGCCGTGGGGTGTGGTCGTGGCGCAATGACGTGAGGCGAGCGGCGCCAGCGGGCGCCGCGACGGGGAGGCGGGGAGAGCCGGAATGAAGACGCGAGCCGCGGTCGCCTGGGCGGCGAACCAGCCGCTGGCCATCGAGGAGGTGGATCTGCAGCCGCCCAAGGCCGGCGAGGTGCTGGTGCGCATGGTCGCCAGCGGCATCTGCCACAGCGACGAGATCGCCTTGTCCGGCGTCGATGCCGAGGCGGCGTTCCCGGTGATCCTGGGCCAGGAAGGCGCCGGCGTGGTCGAGGAGATCGGTATCGGCGTCAGCAGCGTGCGTCCGGGCGATCACGTGATCCCGCTGTACATGCCCGAATGCGGCGTGTGCAAGTACTGCCGTTCCAACCGCACCAACCTGTGCCAGGCGATCCGCAGCAGCCAGGAGCGCGGGCTGATGCCCGACGGCAGCAGCCGCTTCTCGCTGCACGGGCGCCCGCTACTGCACTACATGGGCACCAGCACCTTCGCCGAATACACCGTGCTGCCGGAGATCGCGGTGGCCAGGATCCATCCGGCCGCGCCGCTGGACAAGGTCTGCCTGCTCGGCTGCACGGTCACCACCGGCATCGGCGCGGTGCTCAACACCGCGCGGGTGCGTCCGGGCGAGAGCGTGGCGGTATTCGGGCTCGGCGGCATCGGCCTGTCGGTGGTGCAGGGCGCGGTGATGGCGCGCGCCGAACGCATCATCGTGGTCGACATCAACCGCGACAAGTTCCCGCTGGCGCGCGCGCTGGGCGCCACCGACTGCCTGGACCCGAAGGATTTCGGCGCACCGGTGCAGCAGGTCATCGTCGACCTCACCGACGGCGGCGCGGACCACAGTTTCGCCTGCGTGGGCGATGTGCGCGCGATGCGCGCGGCGCTGGAGTGCTGCCACAAGGGCTGGGGCGAAAGCATCATCCTCGGCGTGGCGCCGAGCGCGCAGGAGATCAGCACGCGCCCGCTGCAACTGGTCACCGGCCGCGCCTGGCGCGGCAGCGCGTTCGGCGGGGTCAAGGGCCGCAGCGAATTGCCCGCGTACGCCGAGCGCTACCTGGCCGGCGAGATCCGCATCGACGAACTGATCAGCGAAACCCTGCCGCTGGACCACATCAATCGCGGCTTCGAGACCATGCGCGCCGGCCGTGGCATCAAATCGATCGTTCTTTACTGACACGCAAGGAGTTGGCATGACCCGCATCCACGGACGCAGCCTCCCGTCGGCAAACCTGCTCGCGCTGGCCGTCGCCACCGCCATCGGCCTGCTCGCCGCACCCGCGCGCGCGCAAACCACGGTCAACGCCGACGATGCGCAGATCACCGCGCTGGACCGGGTCGAGGTCACCGCCACGCCGATTCCCGGCACGCTCATCGATGCCGACCTGTTGCCGTACACGGTGCAGACCGCCAATGCCGACGACATCGCGCGTAGCCAGGCCGGCAACCTCACCGACTTCCTGCTGCGCGAGATGAACGGCGTGGACACCAACGAGGTGCAGGGCAGCCCGTTCCAGACCGATCTGACCTTCCGCGGCTTCCGCGCCTCGGCGCTGCCGGGTGCCTCGCAGGGCGTGTCGGTGTACATGGACGGCGTGCGCATGAACGAGCCGTTCGCCGACATCGTCAGTTGGGACATGATGCCGGAGGCGGCCATCCGCAGCGTGGCGCTGATGCCGGGTTCCAACCCGCTGTTCGGTCCCAACACGCTGGGCGGCGCGCTGGCCTTCACCACCCAGTCCGGCCTGACCGCACCGGGCCTGCGCGCCGACCTGTCGATGGGCAGCGGCGCGCGCAAGCGTCTGGATGCGTCGTACGGCTACGCCGGCCGCGACGGCCTGCATGCCTTCGTCGCGGTCACCGGCTTCGACGAGAACGGCTGGCGCGACGCCTCCGCCGGCCGCCTGGGCACCGTGTTCGGCAAGCTCGGCCGGCAGGGCGACAGCACGGACTGGGACGTGTCGCTGCTGCACGGGCGCAGCCGCCTGGTCGGCAACGGCCTGCTGCCCAGCCATCGCTACACCGACGAGGGCGCCGAACCCGGGTTGTACGAAGCCGACCGCGCCGCGGTCTACACCTCGCCGGACCTGACCCGCAACCGCAACACGCTGCTGACCGGGCAGTTCGACCATCGCTTCGACGAACGCACTGCGCTGCACCTGCTGGCCTACTACCGCCAGGGGCGCCGCGACACCGTCAATGGCGACATCAACGACGACTACGAGGCATTCGTCGACGACTGCGCCGACGGCTACGCCGCCGACGGCACGCCGCGGGATGCGGGCTGCGCGGTCTCGCGCGCCGATGCCGACGCGTTGCACAGCGGCGTGCTCAACACCACGCAGATGCGCCAGCACGCCGAGGGCGTGGCGCTGAACTTCAGCCACCAGGCCGGCGCGCACGCGCTGAGCATCGGCGCCACCTACGACCGTAACCGCGTGCGCTACCGCCAGTACGAGCAGGACGCGTTCGTGCAGGACGACCGGTCGGTGGTCGCCGATCCGGGCGAGGAGCGGGCGTTCTTCTCCGGCGTCGACGGCCGCAGCAGCACCCTGGGCCTGTTCGCTGCCGATACCTGGGAACTGGGCGATGCCACCCATCTCAACGCCGCGCTGCGCTGGAACCGCGTCGCCGTCGCCAATACCTTGTCCACCGGCGACGATGGCGTGCTGCCGCGCGAGCGCTTCGTGTTCGCCAAGGCCAATCCCTCGCTGGGCATCACCCAGCGCCTGGGCAGCGGCTTCACCGCCTTCGCCTCGGCCTCGCAGAACAGCCGCGCGCCGACTGCGATCGAACTCGGCTGTGCCGACCCGGAGCAACCGTGCCGGCTGCCGACCGGGTTGCAGGCCGACCCGCGCCTGGAGCAGATCGTCTCGCGCACCTACGAGGTCGGCCTGCGCTGGAATCCGTCGCCGGCGCAGACGCTGAACGCCTCGCTGTACCGCGCCGACAACCGCGACGACATCCTGTTCCTGCGCGCACCCAATTCCCAGCAGGGCTATTTCGACAACGTCGGCCGCACCCGCTACCAGGGCGCCGACCTGAGCTACCGCGGCAGCCACGGCGCGCTGCGCTGGTTCGCCGGCTACAGCTACCTGGACGCCAGCTACCGCAGCGCCGGCGAATTGCTGTCGGGCGAGCGCACGGTGACATTGCGTCCGGGCACGCGCATCGCCGGCCTGCCGCGCAGCACGCTGAAGCTGGGCATGGACTGGCAGGCGTTGGCGCAATTGTCGCTGGGCGCGGACCTGCGCGCGGTGTCGCGGCGTGTGGCCAGCGGCAACGAGGACGGCCTGGTCGAGGATCCCGAGGACGGCGAGGCGCCCGCGCGCCACGACCTGTCCACCGGCGGCTATGCCTTGCTCGACCTGCACGGCACCTGGGAACTGGCCGACGGGTTGTCGCTGTACCTGCGGATCAACAACGTCTTCGACCGCCGCTACGAAACCTACGCGGCGATCGCCGAGGACCTGTTCCCGGGCGGCGCACTGGCACGCCCGCAGGACGCCGCGGTCGAAGACGGCCCCTCGCGCTTCGTCGCGCCTGGCGCCCCGCGGCAGTATCAGGTCGGCCTGCGCTGGCGCTTCTAACGCGCGTCGCGTGGTTGGCGTCGGCGCTGATGGACTTCGTGCCATTTGCCTTGCCGTGGCCGCGAGCCGCTAGGCTCCGGTGACCGTCGCGGCTGAAGCCGCTCCTACAGGAAACGCTGCGCCGGTACCAAGCGCGAAACCCATGTAGGAGCGGCTTCAGCCGCGACCTCGGAGCCAGAACCTATCTGGCTCCGATAGCAGTCGGGACTGAAGTGCCTCCCACAGGTTGTGTCGCCCAATCGACTCGCCGGCTGTTGTCGTAGGAGCGACTTCAGTCGCGACATCGAAACCAGGCATCATCCAGCCTCCTCAGAGGTTGGGACTTGCGTTTCTCGTGGCAATCGTAGCGCCAGCTGCTTGGCAAAACACAACAGGCAAGGCTTCATCCGCGACTCGCAGGCAAGACCCGCAACGTGTAAGTCCGCCTCAGCTCACCGTCGCCAACCCATGCTTGCGCAGCTTGCGATACAAGGTGTTGCGGCTGATGCCCAGCGCATCGGCGGTGCGGCTGACGTTCCAGCGGTGGCGCTCGAGCTGTTGCTGCAGCACGCTGCGCTCGGCGCTGTCCAGGGCGACACGGCCAGGCACGCCGTCGGCGGCGTGCGCATCGTCGCCGAGCAGGCACGGCCCGCTGTCGGCGTCGACGATCTCCTGCGGCAGGTTGGGAATGCGGATGACGCCATCGGCGCACAGCACCGCGGCGGTGCGCAGCACGTTGCGCAACTGCCGCAGGTTGCCGGGCCAGGCATAGCTGAGCAGCTTGTGCAGGGCATCCTCGCTGATGCGCACCGGCTGCTCGCCGCTCTCTTCGCGCAACAGGGTGCGGATCAGTTCGGCCTTGTCGCTGCGCTCGCGCAACGGCGGCAGGTGCAGCACCACGCCGTTGAGGCGGTAGTACAGGTCTTCGCGGAAGCCGCCGCTGCCGACCATCTGCGCCAGGTCGCGGTGGCTGGCACTGATCACGTGCAGTTCCAGCGGCATCGCGCGGTCGCTGCCCAGCGGGGTCACGCTCTGGTCCTCCAGCACGCGCAGCAGGCGCGTCTGCAACGGCAGCGGCATGTCGCCGATCTCGTCCAGGAACAAGGTGCCGCCGCTGGCCTGCAGCAGCTTGCCGTGGCGTCCCTCGCGCGCGGCATCGGTGAAGGCGCCGCGCGCATAGCCGAACAGTTCGCTCTCGATCAGCGCTTCCGGAATCGCCGCGCAGTTCACCGCCACGAACGGCCGGTCGGCCCAGGGCGAGCTGCGGTGCACCGCCTTGGCGAACTCTTCCTTGCCGGTGCCGGTGGCCCCGCACAGCAGGATCGACACGCGGTGTTTGGCCAGCTTCAGCGCATTGTCCAGGTTGTGCAGCATGCGCGGATCGGAGCCGACATGGTCGTTGGCGCGCGCGGCCTGGCCATCCTCGCCCGCGGCGCGCGTGCGGCCGGCAGTGCTGCGCGCGCGTGGCGGCTGCGCCAGGGCGAAGAAGCGGCGGCCGTGGCAGGCGCAACGGATCGACCACAGGGTGCTGGCGTCGTTGCGCGCGCGCTGCTCCAGCGTATCGAAATCCAGTTGCATCACCTGGGCGATATCGCGCCCGACCAGCGGCGAGCGGTCGGGCTTGCCCAGCTGTTCCAGCGTCGCCTCGTTGACCGCGAGTACGCGGCCGTCGCCGCCGACTGCGATCAGCGCCTCGTGCAGCAACCCGGCGAACTCCGGGCGGCTATGGAAGCGCAGGATCCACGCATGCCGGTACTGCTCCAGGAAGTACGCGCGGGCGATCTGCGCCGCCGACATGCGCACCAATGCGCCGGTATGGCACTGCACCAGCCTGGTGTCGCGCGCGTCGGGCGTGGACGCGTCCAGCACCGCCAGCAAGTTGCCCTGCGGATCCAGGATCGGCGCGCCGCTGCACGAGAGCGGCAGATGTCGCTCCAGATAATGTTCGCCACGGTGCACGCTCAGCGCGCTGCCCTCGACCGCGCAGGTGCCGATGCCGTTGGTGCCCTGGTAGCGTTCGGCCCAACTGGCGCCGCAGAACAGCCCGGTTTCGCGGAACGCACGCAGCAGCGCCGGATCCTGCACGCTGTGCAGCACGGTGGCCTCGGTGTCGGCGAACACCACCGCATAGCTACCGCCGGCGATCTGCTCGTAGAGGTTTTCCATCTCCACCTTGGCGATGCGCAGCAGCGCCTCCAGCCGCTGCTGGCGCTCGCGCAGCTCGCCGTTGTCGTGGACCATCGGCGAGGGATGGGTATCGGGATCCAGGCCGTAGTCGTCGAGGCAGCGCCGCCACGAGCGCGCCAGGGCGGGTGGCAAGGTCTCGATCTGGCGAAACTGGCGCATACGCGCGAGCGGCGCACAGTCGGCGTCCTGCACGGGTGCGACAGCGGCGTGCGCGAGGTTGGCGACAGTCGACTCGGACATGGGCGCGCTCTCGTCCCCCCAGGGGGCCCCTGACGCAAGTGACGCACAAACGGGGTCCGTGCTCAACCCGCAGTGCAGCAAAAGCCGGGAGTGGGGAATCGGGATTGGGGATTGGTAAGAGCGGCTTGGCTGGGGCTGCTTCTTTGCCCGTTAGGCCAAACGAAAAAACCGCGCGATCGCGCGGTTCTTCGTGGACTCAAGGCGCCAGGGGCCAGCTTTTACGAATCCCCAATCCCGACTCCCCACTCCCGCCTTTACAAGGCGTAACCGAACTGCTGCTTGAACTGGTCGTTGAACTCGTCGAAGTCGAAGCGCTGGTTTTGGGTGCCGGGGTGTTCGACCTTCAGGGCGCCCATCAGATTGCCCATCCGGCCGATGGTCAGCCAGTCGCAGCCGCGCTGGATGCCGAAGATCAGGCCGGCGCGGAAGGCGTCGCCGCAGCCGGTCGGGTCGACCACGCGGCGCTCGTGCGCCGGCGGGATGTCGTAGGTTTTCTCGGGGGTGTGCACCAGTGCGCCCTTCGGGCCCTGGGTGGTGATGTAGGCCTGCACGCGCGAGACGATGTCCTTCTCGTCCCAGCCGGTGCGCTCCTGCAGCAGGTTGGACTCGTAGTCGTTGACCACCACGTAGTCGGCCTGCTCGATGAATTGGCGCAGTTCCGGGCCGTTGAACAGCGGCATGGCCTGGCCCGGATCGAAGATGAACGGCACGCCGCCGGCGCTGAATTCCTCGGCGTTCTGGATCATGCCCTCGCGCCCGTCCGGGCCGACCAGGCCCAGGGTCACGCCCGGCACGTCCTTCACGTGGTTCTCGTAGCTGCGCATCATCGCGCCGGGGTGGAAGGCGGTGATCTGGTTGTTGTCGTGGTCGGTGGTGATGAACGCCTGCGGGGTGAACAGTTCGTCGATCACCTTGATCCGCGACAGGTCGATGCCCAGCGCCTGGAAATGCTCCCGGTACGGGCCGAAGTCCTGGCCCACGGTGCCCATCGGGATCGGATTGCCGCCCAGCAGATGCAGGTTGTAGGCGATGTTGCCGGCGCAGCCGCCGAATTCGCGGCGCATCCGCGGCACCAGGAACGACACGTTCAGGATGTGCACCTTGTCCGGCAGGATGTGGTTCTTGAACTGGTCCGGGAACACCATGATGGTGTCGTAAGCGAGGGAACCACAGATCAGTGCAGACATCGGGCAGGCCTTGGCGGAGGAATGAGCCCGCATTCAGGCGGGCGAGGGCGGGGTCGCCGCGGCGCAAAGGGTAACGGCTGCGGCCCGGCAGGGCCAGAACCACGATCCATCGCGATCTCGCCGATACCACGCAACGCGTGGTTTTAGCGAGAATTTTCCTTGCCCGTACCCAGGCGGGTTGCTAGGCTAGCGGACTTCGTTTTCTGCCCATTTTTTCGCCATTCTGGCGACGGCGCGCCCCAGGACCCAATCCCCCGATGTTCAAGAAACTCCGCGGCATGTTCTCCAACGACCTGTCCATCGATCTGGGCACGGCCAACACCCTCATCTACGTGCGTGGCCAGGGCATCGTGCTGAACGAACCGTCGGTGGTGGCGGTACGCCAGGACCGGGCGATCGGCGGCACCCGCTCGGTGGCGGCGGTCGGCGCCGAGGCCAAGCAGATGCTCGGCCGTACTCCCGGCCACATCACCACCATCCGCCCGATGAAGGACGGCGTCATCGCCGACTTCACCTACACCGAGGCGATGTTGAAGCACTTCATCAAGAAGGTGCACAAGTCGCGCTTCCTGCGGCCCAGCCCGCGCGTGCTGGTGTGCGTGCCGGCCGGCTCCACCCAGGTCGAGCGCCGCGCGATCAAGGAATCGGCCGAGGAGGCCGGCGCCCGCGACGTGTACCTGATCGAGGAACCGATGGCCGCGGCGATCGGCGCCGGCATGCCGGTCACCGAGGCGCGCGGCTCGATGGTCATCGACATCGGCGGCGGCACCACCGAGGTCGCGGTCATTTCGCTGAACGGCATCGTCTATTCGCAGTCGGTGCGCATCGGCGGCGACCGCTTCGACGAATCGATCACCAACTACGTGCGCCGCAACCACGGCATGCTGATCGGCGAGGCCACCGCCGAGCGGATCAAGCTGGAGATCGGCTGCGCCTACCCGCAGGCGGTGGTGCAGGAGATGGAGATCTCCGGCCGCAACCTCGCCGAGGGCGTGCCGAAGATGATCAAGATCAACTCCAACGAAGTGCTGGAAGCGCTGCACGAGCCGCTGTCGGGCATCGTCTCGGCGGTCAAGCTGGCCCTGGAGCAGACCCCGCCGGAACTGTGCGCCGACGTCGCCGAGCGCGGCATCGTGCTGACCGGCGGCGGCGCGCTGCTGCGCGACCTGGACCGGCTGATCTCCGAGGAAACCGGCCTGCACGTGCAGGTCGCCGACGATCCGCTGACCTGCGTGGCCCGCGGCGGCGGCCGTGCGCTGGAGCTGGTGGACATGCACGGCAACGAGTTCTTCGCGCCGGAGTGAGCGTGAGGCCGGGAATGGGGAATCGGGAATGGGGAATAGAATGGCCCCTCCGCCTCCGCACTGCCGGCCCCGTCTCCACCGCACCGCCTGCGCCCCGGCCTGATCGCGCCGGGGACGCGCCGTTGCTTCCCGATTCCCCATTCCCGATTCCCCAATCCCGGCTTTAACCGTGCCTCCTTACGCCGGTCCTCCCGTCACCGCCCGCCCCGGCGAATCCGCCAGCACGCCGCGCCTGCTGGTCTACCTGGCGCTGGCGTTGGTGCTGATCGTGCTCGACGCGCAGGCCGACTGGCTGGCCCGCCTGCGCAGCCAGGCCACGGTGCTGGTGCAGCCGATCTGGGCGCTGGCCGGCCTGCCGGGGCGGCTGGGCACCCAGGTGCAGGAGAACGCGGCCAGCCACGCGCAGCTGGTCAAGGAAAATCGCGCGTTGCGCAACGAACTGCTGATCGCCAAGGCGCGCCTGACCCGGCTGCAGACCGCGGCGCTGGACAACGCGCAGCTGCGCGAACTGCTGGGCGTGGCCGAGCGCCGCGGCCTGGACGTGCAGCTGGCGCCGATCCTGGACATCGACCTGGACCCGACCCGACAGCGGCTGGTGCTCGATGCCGGCAGCCGCGATGGCGTGCACGTCGGCCAGGCGGTGATCGATGCCGGCGGCCTGATGGGCCAGGTGATCGCGGTGACCCCGCTGCACTCCACCGTGCTGCTGCTGACCGACCCCGACCACGCGGTGCCGGTGACGGTGGCGCGCAACGGCGTGCGCCTGATCGTCTACGGCCGCGGCGGCAGCCTGGAGCTGCGCGACATCCCGCTCAGCGCCGGCGTCGAGGTGGGCGATGAGATCGTCACCTCCGGCCTGGGCGGCCGCTTCCCGGCCGGCTTCCCGGTCGGCACCATCTCCGCCCTGCGCCCGGACGACACCCACGCCTTCCTGGTCGGCGAACTGAAGCCGGCGGCGAAGCTGGACCGCGGGCGGGATGTGTTGTTGCTGCGGCCTTCGGCCGCGGCAACGGGATTGGGGATTGGGGATTCGGGATTGGTGAAAAGCGGCGCTACTGGCGTCGGCGATGGTCATGGAATGCCGGCGGCGACCACGCAGCCGGTGTCTTCCTCTCAGCAGGCGACGCCTTCGCGGGCCACCAGTGACCAATCGCGTGCACGGCCTGCGGCCGCGCCCGCAACCCCCAAGCAGCCAGGGCCTTCCCCAATCCCCAATCCCCAATCCCCAATCCCGGCTCCGAAGGAGCCCACCCAATGAGCCGCCTGCGCAGCAAAGGCTGGGTGTTGCCGGTCAGCGTGATCGTGGCGCTGTTGTTGGGGCTGATGCCGTTGCCGCTGGCGGTGCAGCCGTTGCGGCCGTACTGGCTGGCGCTGGTGGTGGCGTACTGGGTGATCGAGACGCCGGACAAGGTCGGGCTGGGCTTCGCCTTTGCGGTCGGGGTGCTCGCCGATCTGCTGTACGGCGGGGTGCTGGGCGAGCAGGCGCTGCGCCTGGTGATCCTGAGCTTCATCCTGCAGCGCTTCCGCGCGCGCATCCGCTTTTTCCCGATGTCGCAGCAGGCGCTGGCGATCGGCGGCCTGCTGGTCAACGACCGCATCGTCGCCGCGGCGGTGCATCTGGCGGTCGGCGAGCCGACGCTGCCGTGGAACTACTGGTGGGCGCCGCTGCTGGGCATGGCGCTGTGGCCGCCGCTGTTCGTGCTGCTGGACGCGCTGCGGCTGGGCCGGCGGAGCAAGTAGCATGGCCTTGCACCCGCGCCGCGCGCAGAAGAACCCGCACGCCGAGGCCGAGCAGTTCCGGCGCCGCGCGGCGCTGGGCTTTCTCGGCGTGCTGGTGGCGTTGCTGGGCCTGGGCGGCTGGTACTTCAAGCTGCAGGTGCTGGACCACGACGTCTACGCCACCCGCTCCGACGCCAACCGCATCAAGCCGCGGCCGGTGGTGCCCGGGCGCGGCATGATCTACGACCGCAACGGCCGCCTGCTGGCCGAGAACGTGCCCGCGTTCCGGCTCGACGTGACCCCGGACAAGGTCGCCGACATGGACGCCCTGCTGGCCGAGCTGGGCAAGGTCATCGCGCTGTCGCCGGAAGACATCGAGCGCTTCCAGGCCGCACGCAAGGCCAGCCGCAGCTTCCGCCCGATCACCCTGAAGCTGCGCGTCAGCGAAGAGGAACGGGCACGCTTCGCGGTGGACCGCTGGCGCTTCCCGGGCGTGGAGCTGGAACCCTACCTGACCCGGCACTACCCCTACGGCGACCTGTTCGCGCACATCATCGGCTACGTCGGCCGCATCGACGAGAAGGACCTGGAGACGCTGGGCGAGGGCAATGCCGCGTTGACCCACATCGGCAAGTCCGGGCTGGAGCGCTATTACGAGGAACAGCTGCGCGGCAAGGTCGGCTACGAACAGGTCGAGACCAACGTGCAGGGCCGTGCGATCCGCACCGTCGGCCGGGTGCCGGCGCAGTCCGGCGCCGACCTGCGCCTGTCCATCGACGCCGATCTGCAGCGGGCCATGGTCGCCGCCTTCGGCGACTACCAGGGCTCGGCGATCGCCATCGATCCGCGCACCGGCGAGATCCTGGCGATGGTCAGCCTGCCGTCCTACGACCCCAACCTGTTCGTCAACGGCATCTCCCACGCCGATTTCCAGGCGCTCAACAGCGACCCGTCGCGGCCGCAGTTCAACCGCCTGGTGCTGGGCGGCGTGGCGCCCGGCTCCACCATCAAGCCGTTCATGGGCCTGGCCGGCCTGGACAGCGGCACCCGCCGCCCGGAGGACAAGATCCTCTCCACCGGCATGTTCTACCTGCCCGGGGTCAGCCGCGGCTGGGGCGACTCGCACCGCGGCGGCCACGGCTGGACCGACCTGCGCAAGTCGATCGCGCAGTCGGTGAACACCTACTACTACAAGCTGGCCATCGACATGGGCATCTCCAAGGTCGACCAGTACATGAGCCGCTACGGCTTCGGCGTGCCGACCGGCATCGACCTGGTCGGCGAGACCGGCGGCATCGTGCCGTCGCCGGCATACAAGGCCAAGAGCCGCAAGGAAGCCTGGTACCCAGGCGACACGGTCAACATCGCCATCGGCCAGGGCGACTGGAAGGTGACGCCGCTGCAACTGGTGCGCGGCGTCGCCGGCCTCGCCGATGGGCAACTGCGCACGCCGCACCTGGTGATGGCCACGCGCGAGGCCTTCGACCAACCGTGGGCGCCGGTACAGCCGGGCACGAGCAAGCCGATCAGCGACAACCCCAGCAACCTGCAGGCGGTGCGCGAAGGCATGATGGACACCATGCGTCCGGGCGGCAGTGGCCATGCCATCGCCATCGGCGCGCCGTACGAGATGGCCGGCAAGACCGGTACCGCGCAGGTGGTCAGCCGCAAGGGGCTGGCGGCGGTCGATCCGCGCAGCCTGCCGATGCACCTGCGCCACCGCTCGCTGTTCGAAGGCTTCGCGCCGGCCGACAAGCCCACCATCGCCCTGGCGATCGCGGTGGAAGGCGGCGGCTACGGCGCCAGTACCGCCGCGCCGATCGCGCGCAAGATCTTCGACGCCTGGCTGCTCGGCCGGCTGCCGCCTGGCGTGGAACCGCTGGACAGCCTGCGCGGCGCCACCGCGTTCGGCAGCCACCTGTACTACGCCGAGGATCCGGGTTCGCGCGCCGCGGCCGATGCGGTCGCGCTGGCCGCCGGTGAGCGCCCGGTGCTGATCGGCCAGGCCGAGGTGGACGCCGCGGCGGTGCCGCTGCAGGCCGCGCCGCCGCCGATTCCCGACGAAATTCCGGACGAGCGATGAAGGATTTCCTGCGCTGGCTGGTCGAGATCGGCGGCCGCTTCACCCGCACCCTGGACTGGCCCATGTGCCTGGCGCTGGGCGCGTTGATGGCGATGGGGCTGGCGGTGCTCAAGAGCGCCGGCGGCATGCACCTGGTGATGGCGCAGGGCGCGCGCTTCGCGATCGGTGCGGCGGCGATGTGGGGCCTGTCGCGGGTGTCGGCGCTGCGCCTGCGCGCCTGGACACCGATGATCTACGCGTTGTCGATGCTGCCGCTGTTGGCGGTGTTCGTGCTGGGCACCGGCAAGTATGGGCGGCAGTGGCTGGACCTGAAGGTGTTCTACCTGCAGCCGGCCGAGCTGTTGAAGATCAGCATGCCGATGATGGTGGCCTGGTATCTGCACCGCATGCCGCTGCCGCCGCGGATCCCGACCGTGCTGGTCAGCGCGGTGATCATCGGCATTCCCACCGCCTTGATCATGCTGCAGCCGGACTTCGGTACCGGCGTGCTGATCGCCGCCAGCGGCGGCTTCGTGCTGCTGCTGGCCGGCCTGCCGTGGTGGTGGGTGGGCATCGCGGTCGGCGGCGTCGCCGCGGCCGCGCCGGTGGCCTGGTTGTGGCTGCTGCGGCCCTATCAGAAGGACCGCATCATGATGTTCCTCAATCCGGAGAACGACGCGCTCGGCGCCGGCTGGAACATCATCCAGTCCAAGATCGCGATCGGCTCCGGCGGCCTGCACGGCAAGGGCTGGGGCCTGGGCTCGCAGTCGCACCTGAACTTCATTCCCGAGCAGACCACCGATTTCGCGTTCTCCGTGCTCAGCGAAGAGTTCGGCTGGATCGGCGTGGCCACGGTGCTGACCCTGTACCTGATCGTGATCGGGCGCTGCCTGTGGATCGCCTCGCAGGCGCGCGACACCTTCTCGCGGCTGCTGGCCGGTGCCACCGGCCTGGCGTTCTTCGTCTACGTGCTGGTCAACGGCGGCATGATCTCCGGACTGCTGCCGGTGGTCGGCGTGCCGATGCCGCTGATGAGCTACGGCGGCACCTCGGCGGTGTCGCTGCTGGCCGGCCTGGGCCTGGTGATGGCGGTGAAGGCGCACCGTCCGGTGCACGGCTACTGAGCGAGCGGCACCGCGGCGGCTGCGCGCTGGCTTAACCGCGCCCTTGCAGGCAGGTGACTGCATTATTGCGGCGCGTGTCGCGCATGCGCACAATGCGCGTCGATGCCACGTGACGCGCGCCGCTCCCCCCGGCCCACACGCGTGCAGGAACTTCCGGGCAGGCAGGTGCGACCCCGCGCATCCATCCCAGCCCACATCGCCGAGGCACCCCACGCAGCGCATCCGCCGATCCGGGCCCTGGCCCGTCCGTTCGCGTCGTCCGCCGCTCCCTCGCCGTTCCCGTGGTTGTCCCGATGCTCGGCGTTGGCCGAGATGGATGCGTATTGATGAAATTCCTGCGCGTGTTGCTGTTGACGAGCGTGGTGCTGGGCCTGAGCGGCTACGCACTGCTGCGCTACTACTTTCCGCCGGGGGCGCTGCACGTCCGCGGCTATGGCCGCACGACCCTGGTGCATCCGCAGGGCGCGCCGCAGGGCGTGGTGATCCTGCTGGCCAGCGGCAGCCCGGCGCAGCGGCAGGCCGCTGCGCAGCGCATCGCCGCCAGCGGCGCGCTGGTCGCGGTGGTCGACGGCCAGCGCTATCTGAAGCATCTGCGCCATGGCGGCCACGGCTGCGACAAGGCCTGGCATGACGCCGAACGGCTGAGCCGGCGGCTGCAGCGGCAATTGCACGGCGACAGCTATTACCTGCCGGTCCTGGCCGGGACCGGCACCGCCGCGACCCTGGCCGCGCGCATCGTCGGCGCGGCGCCCTCCGCGACCCTGGGCGGCGCCATCGGCGTGGCGCCGGCACCCACCGAGGTCTGCGCCGGCACCGCCGCCGCCACCGCGGCGCAGGGCTTCGTCGACACCGTGGCGGCACCGGCCGATGGCGGCGTGGATGCCGCGCTGGCCGCGCGGGTCGCCGCGCACCTGCATGCGCGCGGCCGCGGCGGCGCGCTGGACGATCTGCCGCTGACCGAGTTGCCGTCGGCGACCCCGGGCGCGCCGCTGGCCATCGTGCTGTCCGGCGACGGCGGCTGGCGCGACATCGACAAGGGCATGGCCGAGGCCCTGCAGCGGCGCGGCATCGCCGTGGTCGGCTGGGACAGCCTGCGCTACTTCTGGCGGGCCAAGCCGCCGGCCCGCGCCAGCGCCGACCTGAGCCGGGTCATCGCCTACTACCAGCAGCGCTGGCGTCCGCAGAAGATCCTGCTGGTCGGCTATTCCTTCGGTGCCACCACGCTGCCGTTCATGGTCAACCGGCTGCCGCCGGCGCAGCGCGAGCAGGTCGGCCTGGTGGCGTTGCTGGGCCTGGAGCACAAGGCCGATTTCCAGATCCGCGTGCGCGGTTGGCTCAATCTCGGCGACGACGACGACGCGCTGCCGGTGCAGCCGGAGCTGGCGCGCATTCCCGCGGCGCAATTGCTGTGCGTTTACGGCGACAAGGAAAAAGATACGCTCTGCCCGCAATTGCGCGCGCGCGGTGCGGAGGTCGTGGTGTTGCACGGTGGTCACCATTTCGACGAACACCCGGCCGGGCTGGCGACGATCGTCGACACCCGCTGGCAGCAGTTGTCCGCCGGCGCGCAGCCCATCGCCGAACTGCGGACGCCGCCGCACCATGCACCGGCCGCGGCATCGCCCTCGGCCACGCCGCAGCCACCGCAGGCGGCACTCCGGCAATGACCTTGCGCATGCGCGCGGCGCTGCTGCTCGGCGGCTTGCTCGCCGCTGTTGCGTTCGGCAGCGCGGCGGCGACCGGCGATTCCCGCCGCGTCGTCGAACCGCGCCTGCCGCCGCTGTGCATGACCCTGGACGCCACCTTGCAGGCGCAGCAACGCCGCTTCGCCGATGCGCAGGAGCGCAGCCCGCCGGACACCGCGCGCATCCAGGCCGCGCTCGACCGCTGCGCCGACGGCGCGCATGGCGCGGTGCTGTTGCGCGCCGGCCGCGGCACTGCCTTCCTCAGCGGGCCGTTGACCATTCGCAGCAACACCACGCTGGCGATCGACAGTGGCGTGACCCTGTTCGCCTCGCGCCAGCCCGCCGATTATCAGGTCCCGGGCCGCAATGCCTGCGGCCAGGCGGCGGCCCGCAGCGGCGGTTGCCGCGCGCTGATCACCCTGCAGGCGCGCGCGCTGGGGGTGATGGGCGTGCGCGACGCCGCCGGTCACCAGGGCAGCATCGATGGCCGCGGCGATTTGCCGATGCTCGGCAGCAGCGACAGCTGGTGGCAGTTCGCGCGCAGCGCCAAGGCCGCCGGCCAGACCCAGAACGCGCCCGACCTGATCCGTGCGCAGGACGTCGCCGATCTGCAGCTCTATCACGTCAACCTGCTCGACGCGCCGTACTTCCACTTCTTCGTGCACGGCGGCGACGGCGTCACCGTGTGGGGCGTGCGGGTCAGGGCGCCGGCCAACAGCCCCAACACCGACGGCCTGGATCTGGACAGCGTGCGCAACGCGACCCTGGCCGACAACGACGTGATGGCCGGCGACGACGGCATCGCGATCAAGACCAGTGCCGCGCGCTCGGCCGACATCACCGTGCGCGACTCGCGCTTCTACGGCACCCACGGCATCTCCATCGGCAGCGAGGTGATGTACGGCGTCGGCAACGTGCTGGTGGACGGCAACAGCGTGGTCGGTCATGACGCCGACGGCATCGTCGCCACCGACAACAACGGCCTGCGCATCAAGACCGGCCTGGCCAAGGGCGGCCCGGTGCGCGACGTGCTCTACCGCAACACCTGCCTGTTCGGCGTGGCCAGGCCGCTGGTGATCACGCCGCTGTACGGCCACGACCACGGTGGCAGCCGCAGCGGCAGCGTGCCGACCTTTGCCGGGATTGTGGTCGACGGACTGCGCGCGCAGGACACGCCCGCCGGCAAGGGCAGCACCGTACAGGGCTACAGCGCCGCGACGCCGCTGGACCTGGTGCTGGCGCACGTGGCCGCCGACGTCACCGCCCTGCATGCCAGCAACGCGCACATCGGCGTGGATCAGTCCGACCTGCGCTTGAGCGAGGACAGCAGCGCGGCTTCCACCTACGCGACCACGCTCGCAGGCTCGGTCCCGGCCTGCGCGCATGCGCCGGTGTTTCCGGCGCTGTAACCCGTTGCGTGGCGCGCGCGCCGACGCGCTCGAAACGTTTGCCGCCGGGAGTGCCTGGCGTGAGACGCGGCGAATGCGCCGCGCGGGCGTGGCCCATGCCGATGTCGCCTGCGCGCCGGTTCCGTTCCGCCGCTGACCGTCCGCTTGTTCCGGGAGCGCCATCACAGCGAGAACCTGCTGCGACCGCGGGGCAATCCCAGGCGGCGTTTCACGCTCCGGCAGCAGCAGGCGGCCCTGAAGATGCAAGGCGCCCTGGGAAAGAATGCTGCAGGTACACTTGACCTGCGGCAAAGTTCTTTTGTTTCATGGCGTTATTGGTAGAAATTCATCTTGAATCTGGTAGTCTGCCGGCATGATCCGACGCTCGCTGATTTGCCTGCTCACGCTTGGCCTGGTCGCATGCGCGACCCAGCCCAAGGCGCCACCGTCGCCGCCGCAGGCCAGCGCGCCGCCGCCTGCGCCGCGCCCGGCACCACCGGCCGAGGCCGCCCCGGAAGTGGTGCAGGCACCGCCGGTGGACCTGACCCCGGTGCCGTTCGAGGTCGCCCGCGCCAACTTCGTCCGCGATACCGCGGCCAAGTACGGCATGGAGCCGGCACAGATCGAGGCGACCCTGGCACAGGCCCAATTCAAGGATGCGATCGTTGCGGCGATGTCGCGCCCGGCCGAGCGGGTCAAGCCGTGGAGCGAATACCGACCGATGTTCATCAGCCAGGCGCGGATCGATGGCGGCCGTGCCTTCCTGGCCACGCATCGCGACGAACTGCAGCGGGTGCAGGCGCGCACCGGCGTGCCGGCCGAAGTCATCGTGGCGATCATTGGCGTGGAGACCAGCTACGGCAAGAACGCCGGCTCCTACCGCGTGCTGGACGCGCTGTACACGCTGGCGTTCCGCTATCCGCGCAGCGGCGATCCGGCCAAGCTCGAGCGCGAGGTGCGCCGCGAACTGTTCTTCCGCGACGAACTCGGCCAGTTGTTCGCGCTGGGCCGTGAGGAGAACCTGGACATCACCACCCTGATCGGCAGCTATGCCGGCGCGATGGGCCTGGGCCAGTTCATGCCCTCCAGCTACCGCCAGTTCGCGGTCGATGGCGATGGCGACGGCAAGCGCAACCTGTTCAGCGACTACGACGACGCGTTCTCGTCCATCGCCAACTACTTCGTCAAGAAGGGCGGCTGGGTGCGCGACGGCGTGGTCGCGGTGCCGGCGACGCTGCGTCCGGGCGCCGAGGAATTCAATCCCAGCGACTGGACCCCGACCTACACCCTTGCCGACCTGGCCGCGCGCGGCTACACGCCGACCGCGCCGGTGCCGGCGACGGCCGGCGGCGCCACCCCGATCACGCTCGACGGCAGCGCCGGCAAGCAGTACTGGCTGGGCTTCCAGAACTACTACGCGATCACCCGCTACAACAATTCCAAGATGTACGCGATGGCCGTCTATCAACTGTCCCAGGCCATCGCCGGCAAGGAGTTACCCCCGGCATGAACCCGAGCGCGCTGCTCCGGATCGCTCCCGTCGTCGCTGTGCTGGCGCTGGCCGCCTGCAGCAGCGCTCCGAAGAAGACCGCCGGCGGCGCTAGCCCTGGCATCCGCGTCGAGGGCAAGGGGCCGGCGCACGTCGCCACCGGCTGCCCGTCGACCTCGCCCTACGCGCCGGCCAAGGAAGACCCGTCCAAGCGCGGCAACTACACCGCCGGCGGCCTGTACGCGCCCGGCGTGCGCGATACCACCCCGGACTACGTGCCCAACGTCGCCTGCATCCCCGAGCCGCTGGTCACCGACGAACCGCGTTCGGCGATCGGCAACCACTCGCCGTACACGGTGCTGGGCCGCGAGTACGTGGTCATCGACGATCCGCACAGCTACGTCGAGCGCGGCACCGCCTCCTACTACGGCGGCAAGTTCCATGGCCGGCTGACCTCCAACCGCGAGGTCTACGACATGTACGCGTTCACCGCTGCGCACAAGACCCTGCCGCTGCCCAGCTTCGCCCTGGTCACCAACCTGGACAACGGCGAATCGGTGGTGGTGCGGATCAACGACCGCGGCCCGTTCCACGACGACCGGCTGATCGACCTGAGCTACGCGGCGGCGGTCAAGCTCGGCATCACCGGCAAGGGCACCGGCCGCGTGGAAGTGCGCGGACTGACCCCGGCCGACAACGGTGATCTGCTGGCGCGTCGCCGTACCGGCCGCCAGCCCGCGACGCTGCTGGCCAGCGCGCGCAGCGACGCCACCACGCGCGATCCGGCCGCGGTGCGGCGCGCCGCGCAGATGGACGACCTGGTGAAGACCCTGCCGGCGAAATCGAGTGGATCGGCCGGCGGCACCGTGGCCGCCGCCGCGACCGTGCCGGCGCGCGCGGTTCCGGTGGCCGCGGTTGCCGCGCCGACCGCAGCCGCGGCGACCGCCACGGCCGCGGCGCTGCCGGAAGGCGAGCGCTGGCGCTACCGCGTGCAGGACGCGCCGGGCCGGGTCGGCGATGCCGATCGCTTCGATGCCTGGATGAAGTCGCGCGGCGTGCGCGTGGCCACCGGCAAGCCGACCACGCCCGCGCCCAGCGTGGCCGCGGCGAGTGCGCCGGCACGCGGATCCCGTGGCGTCGCGACGGCCAAGCCCACTGCCGCGCCTGCGGCCGCCGCGGCAGCGCCGACCGTCGCCGTGGCGACGCCGGCGACGCCGGCGACTCCGCCTGCGCCGGTCGCCACCACCGCGCCGCGCGCCGAGGCCGACAGCGCGCGCGGGCCGCTCGGCATCCTGCTGCAGGTGGCCAGCTTCGCCAGTCGCGAGAACGCCAACCGCGCGCTGTCGCAGCTCGCTTCGGCCGGCATCGTCGGCGCCAGCATCAGCGACATCGTCTCCGGCGGCCGCACCCTGTGGCGGCTGCGGGTGGCGGCCGAAGACCATGGCCGCGCCGCGGAGCTGGCCACCCGCATCGCCGGCCTGGGTTTCGGCCGGCCGCAGATCGTCAAGGATTGAGGCGTCGCGCCCGCCGTTGCGGGCCTGCGCCGCGCCGATGGCTTAACGCCGGTTCGCGCACGTGTCCGCGCCGCGCCTGCCAGGGCGCCGGCTCGGCCTACAATGTCGCGTTTTCCATCGGCCTTCGGGCCCGCCAGGAGTCGTTTTAGATGAAATTCCGCTTCGCCGTCGCTGCCGTGGCCACGTTCGCCGTCGGCCTGGTTTCCGCGCAGACGCCCGGCCCGGTTCCCGCGCCGCCGCCCGCTGCTGCCGCCGCTCCGGCCACCGTGGCGATCCCGCCCGCGCCGAAGCCGGCCGTGTCCAAGTCCTGGGTGCTGATGGACTACGCCACCGGCCAGGTGCTGGCCGGCGAGAACGAACACGCACGCGTGGCCCCGGCCAGCATCACCAAGGTGATGACCTCGTACGTGATCGCGGCCGAACTGAAGCTGGGCAAGATCACCCGCGACGACCAGGTCATGCTCAGCGAGCGCGCCTGGCGCGAGGGCGGTGCCGGTACCGACGGCAGCTACAGCGGCTTCCCGGTCAACAAGACCGCGCGCCTGGAAGACATGGAAAAGGGCATGGCGATCCAGTCCGGCAACGACGCGGCGATCGCGTTGGCCGAACACACCGCCGGCAGCGAGGAAGCCTTCGCGTCGCTGATGAACGAGTACGCGAAGAAGATCGGCATGACCGGCTCGCACTTCGTCAACGCCCACGGCCTGTCGGCCGAAGGCCACTACACCACCGCCTACGATCTGGCGCTGCTGGGCCGGGCGATGGTGCGCGACTACCCGGAAACCTACGCCTACAACAAGATCAAGGAATTCCGCGTCGGCGACATCACCCAGCCGAACCGCAACCTGCTGCTGTGGCGCGACCCCAGCGTGGACGGCATCAAGACCGGCCACACCTCCGAGGCCGGCTACTGCCTGCTCAGCTCTGCCAAGCGCGGCGACCAGCGCCTGATCGCAGTGGTGATGGGCGACAGCTCCGAGAAGCAGCGCGCCGAGGACAGCCTGGCGCTGTTGAACTGGGGCTTCCGCTTCTTCGAGACCCACAGCCTGTACGAGCCGGGCAAGCAGGTCGCGCAGCAGCGCGTGTGGAAGGGCACCGAGAAGCAGGTGCTGCTGGGCGTGGCGCAGCCGCTGCTGGTCAGCGTGCCGCGCGGCCGCTACAACGAGCTGAAGCCGGCGATCGAAGTGCCCAAGACCCTGGAAGCGCCGATCAAGCAGGGCCAGCAGATCGGCATGGTCAAGGTGAGCCTGGACGGCAAGGTGGTGGCGCAGGCCCCGCTGGTGGCGCTGAAGGCGGTCGACGAGGCCGGCTTCTTCAAGCGTCTGTGGGACAGCTTCTGGATGTGGTGGGAATCGGAGTAAGTTCCTCTCCTCTCGAAAAAAGCCGGCTGACGCCGGCTTTTTTCTTGGGGATTCGGGAGTGGGGATTCGGCATTGGTGGCGACAACGCGTGCTGCCTCTCGTTCTCGTACGGCACTGCGCGCTCGCGAAGACTTGCGAATCCCCAATCCCGACTCCCCAATCCCGTCGGCTAAAGCCGATAGCTGATCGTGAAACTCCCGAATACCGGCGTCTGTCGCTGCAGGTCGAATTCGCGGGTGCGCCAGTAGCGGGCGAGCGCGAACTTCCACTTGCCGCGCGTCACCGCCAGGCCGACGCCGGCGTCGCCGACGAAGGGGCGCTTCTTCACGCTGTGGCTGTCGCGGAAGGTGTTGCCGTCCAGGGTGATGTCGCGCAGTACCCAGCGGCCGTCGCTGGTCACGAACAGATGCGCCGACCAGCCGCTGCCGACGCTGCTGGCGGGCGGGGCGACGTTCTCGCCGGCGGGACGCAGCGGCGAACTGCCGAAATCGTCCGGCAGCTTCCAGCCCAGGCGCAGTTCCATGCCGGCATTGGCGTGGGTGTCCAGCGTGCCCAGCGCGCCGCCCCAGTGGCTGATCGCGTCCCAGCCCCAGCCGTCGCGGCTGCCCTCGCCGGACCAGCGGCGCATGCGTTCGTGCAGCACGCGGAACACCGGTTCGTCGTGCAACTGGTTGTCCCAGCCCTGGAACTTGGCGTCGCCGAGCACCTCGTGCACCGCATCCTGCACCTGCTTGCCCTGTGCCGAAGGGCCGATCAGCCCCAGGGTAAGTTGCGTGGTGCGCAGGCGGTCGTCGTTGCGCGCGTTGTAGCCGATGTTCATCAGCAACAGGCCGGCGTAGGGACGGTCGTCCTCGATCAGGTCGCGGCGGGTCTTGTCGGTGGGGGTGAACAGCGCCTGCCCGATCGCGAAGGTCATGTTGCGCTGGGTGAAGTCGCTGTTCGGCTGCAGCCAGGTCAGAGAGCGGTTCACCGCCCGCGCCAGCCGCGGCAGGCAGGGGTCGTCGGTGTAGTCGCGCAGGTTCGGCGAGACCAGGATCAGGCCGAAGCCGTTGGTATAGCCCTGATCCTGGCCGGCACCGCCGAACAGATCGTTGTCGAGGCGGAAGTTGACCGTGGGCGGGGTCGCCTCCCGCGTCTCGCGTGGGCATTCGGTGGCGGCGGCCGGCGCTGCGGCGAGGGCGAGCGCGGCGGCAAGGGGGAGAAACGGGCGCGATGACGGCATGGACGGCGTCTCTGGTCGGGAGGGGGAGTGAGCGGCGATGCGCGCCTGCGGCAGCCGATGCCGGCGAACACCCCGGACCATGAACGCAGCCCGTGCGACAAGGATAGGCAAATGTGGCGTAGCGGACAAATTCGTCCGTTTGGGTTTGTCCGTCCCATTTGCCCTCTTGTCGTGTGAAGGCGGTGGTGCACCGTGCGGGGGCAGGGAGGCACTGCCGCCGGCAGGAGGCCACGCCGCGGCGACGCTTGGTCAGTTGGTCGGTACCCTGTCCTGCGCGGCTCCGGGTGCCGGAGCACTGCCGGCCTACTCGGCGCGGCCTTGGGTTTGTCCGGCGCCGGCCCGATAATGCGGGCATGGACATCACTTCCGACAATCCCGATCACGGTTTCCAGTTCCCCGGCGTGTTCGAACTGAGCGCCATGGGCACCGCCGACACTGGCCTGGAGGCCGAGCTGCCGCGCCTGCTCGCCGCCGCCGGCGTGGAGGTGATGGACGAGCGCATCAGCTGGAAGCATTCGTCCAACGGCAAGTACGTGTCGGTGCGCATCGCCTTCCGTGCCGCGGACCGCGCCCAGTACGACGCCGCGCACCAGGCGCTGCGGGAACACCCGGAAGTGAAGTGGACGCTGTAGCCGCGGATGCGCCAGTGGCGCCGGCAACGACGCTGCCGCCGTGCCGCGTCCGCCAGCTGGGCCGCCAGCCCTACGCGCCGGTGTGGCGGGCAATGCAGCGCTTCACCGATACGCGCGACGAGGCGGCCCCCGACGAGTTGTGGGTGGTCGAACACGACCCGGTATTCACCCTCGGCCAGGCCGGCAAGCCGGAACACGTGCTGGCGCCAGGCGACATCCCGGTGCTGCAGGTCGACCGCGGCGGCCAGGTCACCTACCACGGCCCCGGCCAGTTGGTGGTGTACCCGTTGCTGGACCTGCGCCGGCTGCACATCGGCGTGCGCGACTACGTGTGCCGCATCGAGCAGGCGATCATCGACACCCTCGACGAATGGAACATCCTCGGCCAGCGCCGCGAGGGCGCGCCGGGTGTCTACGTCGGCGGCGCCAAGGTCGCCGCGCTCGGCATCCGCGTGCGCCGCGGCTGCACCTTCCACGGCCTGTCGTTCAACGTGGCGATGGACCTGGAGCCGTTCCACCGGATCAATCCCTGCGGCTACCAGGGCCTGCAGGTGACCGCGGTGCTAGACTTGGGCGGTCCCTCCGGCATGCAGGCGGTCACTCCGGTCCTGCTGGCCCAACTGGCGCGCCAGTTCGGGCTGACCCTGCAGCCGCTCGACGCCTTGCCCGACCTCTCGCTCACGCACGCGGCCTGACCGCCTGCCCGCCGACCACGCCATGACCCAGCCCAGCGCACGCTCCATTCCCTTGCAGGTCCTTTCCGGCGACAGCGCCTCCGCGCCGCTGCAGACCGGCGTCAAGCAGTTGGGCGGCGACAAGATCGCGCGCTCGCCGGTGCAGTTCGCCGACGCGCCGGTGCTGCGCAAACCCTCGTGGATCCGCGTGCGCATTCCCTCCGGCAATGCGGTGCAGACCCTCAAGGCCAAGCTGCGCGAGAACCGTCTGGTCACCGTCTGCGAAGAGGCCAGCTGCCCGAACATCCACGAGTGCTTCGGCCACGGCACCGCCACCTTCATGATCCTGGGCGAGGTCTGCACCCGGCGTTGCTCGTTCTGCGATGTCGCCCACGGCCGGCCCAAGCCGCCGGACGCCGGCGAGCCGGCCAGCCTGGCGCAGACCGTGGCCGACATGGGCCTGAAGTACGTGGTGGTGACCAGCGTCGACCGAGACGACCTGCGCGACGGCGGTGCCCAGCATTTCGCCGACTGCATCGGCGCGATCCGCGCCGCCGCGCCGACCACCCGCATCGAGATCCTGACCCCGGACTTCCGCGGCAAGGGCCGCATGGACCGCGCGCTGGAGATCCTGGCGACCAATCCGCCGGACGTGTTCAATCACAACATCGAGACCGTGCCGGACCTGTATCCCAACGTGCGTCCCGGCGCCGACTACCAGTGGTCGCTGACCCTGCTGAAGAAGTTCAAGGCGCAGCATCCGGCCATCGCCACCAAGTCCGGCATCATGCTCGGCCTGGGCGAGACCCTGGAGCAGGTGCAGGCGACCCTGCGCGACCTGCGCGCGCACGACGTGGACATGGTCACCATCGGCCAGTACCTGCAGCCGACCGCGCACCACCACCCGGTGATGCGCTACTGGACGCCGGACGAATACAAGGCGCTGGAGGAGTACGGCAACGCGCTGGGCTTCAGCCACGTCGCCTCCGGCCCGATGGTGCGCTCGTCCTACCACGCCGATCGCCAGGCTGCCGGCGCCGGCGTCGCCGCCTGATCCTTATTCGCGCACATGGCCCGCGCGCATCGCGCATGGCCGCGGCGGCGACGCACGTTCGTCGCCGCACAGCGACCGTCCACACGGCTCGCACCGGCAACGTTCACACTTCTGCGCATGTCGGCCGCTAGTCTGCTTCATGAACAGGTGACACGGCCTGCAACTTGCGTCACTGTCGTGTTGTCTCACGCGATGTGCTGCCCCCCTGACGGCCTGGTGCCGAGAGTTCCCAGATGAAATTCAAAGCTTCCGCCTTCCTGCTGGCGTTTGCGCTGACCGCACCGCTGGCGCTGTTCGCCCGTACCGATGCGCCCGCGCTGCCGGCCGCTGCCACCGCCGACCAGGCCACCACCGCCAAGCTGGTATACGGCCTGCTTTCCGACAGCCGCTACGCCTACCGGCCGCGCGCCCTCGACGAGGCGACCTCGAAGGAGGTCTTCAAGAAATATCTGGAGACCCTGGACGGCAGCAAGCAGTTCTTCACCCAGGCCGACGTCGACAAGTTCGCCGGGTTCCAGAACAACCTCGGCGCCAACATCTCCTCGGGCCAGCTGGAACCGGCGTTCCAGATCTTCGCCGTGTACCGGCAGCGCGTGGACGAGCGCATCGCCTATGCGCGCAAGCTGCTCAAGCAGGACTTCAACTTCGACGGCGACGAGAAGTTCGAGTACGACCGCAAGAACGCGCCGTGGGCCAAGGACGACCAGGAACTGGATGCGCTGTGGCGCAAGTCGGTGATGAACGACTGGCTGCGGCTCAAGCTGGCCGGCAAGAAGCCGGAAGACATCCGCAAGACCCTGGATCGGCGCTACGCCAATCTCGACGACTCGGTGAAGGAACTGAAGAGCGAGGACGTGTTCCAGTTCTTCATGAATGCCTACACCAACACCGTCGACCCGCACACCGACTATTTCACCCCGCGCACCGCCGAGAACTTCAACCAGCAGATGTCGCTGTCGCTGGAAGGCATCGGCGCGCAGCTGCAGAAGCAGGACGACCTGGTGGTGATCCGCGAGGTGATCCCGGGCGGGCCGGCCGCGCTGGACGGCACGCTCAAGCCGGGCGACCGCATCGTCGGCGTCGGCCAGGGCAAGACCGGGCCGGTCGAGGACGTGATCGGCTGGCGCATCGACGACGTGGTCGCCAAGATCCGCGGCGACAAGGACACCCAGGTGCGCCTGGAGTACATCCCGGCCGAAGCCGGCGTGGACGGCAAGCACCGCCAGGTGCTGCTGACCCGGCAGAAGGTGCGCCTGGCCGAACAGGCCGCCAAGGGCGAGACCATCGAATTGCCGGCCAAGGACGGCGAGCCGGCGCGGCGCATCGGCGTGATCAAGCTGCCGGCGTTCTACCAGGACTTCGAAGGCCGCCGCCGCAACGCCAAGGACTATGCCTCGGCGACGCGCGACGTGGCCAAGCTGCTGGCCGGGTTCAAGACCGACAAGGTCGACGGCGTGGTGCTGGACCTGCGCAACAACGGCGGCGGTTCGCTGGACGAGGCGATCGAATTGACCGGCCTGTTCATCGAGCAGGGCCCGGTGGTGCAGGTGCGTGAATCCGGCGGCCGCGTTACCGTCAACAGCGACCAGAACCCGGGCGTGGCCTGGGACGGCCCGCTGGCGGTGCTGATCAACCGCGGCTCGGCCTCGGCCTCGGAGATCTTCGCCGGCGCCATCCAGGACTATGGCCGCGGCCTGATCATCGGCGAGACCAGCTTCGGCAAGGGCACGGTGCAGAACATCGTCGACCTGGACCGCTGGCCGGCCAACGAGACCGACCGCTTCGGCCAGGTCAAGCTGACCATCGCCCAGTTCTTCCGCGTCAGCGGCAGCAGCACCCAGCACAAGGGCGTGGTGCCGGATATCGCTTTCCCGGCCAGCGTCGATGCCACCGAGTTCGGCGAAAGCACCTACGACAACGCGCTGCCGTGGAGCCGCATCGCCGCGGTGCCGCACACCCAGTACGGCAATTTCGCGCCGCTGCTGCCGAAGCTGGAGGCGCTGCACAACAGCCGCATCGCCAGCGACAAGGAGTTCCAGTGGTGGGAAGAGGACGTGCGCCAGTTCCGCGACGAGGCGGCGAAGAAGTACGTGGTGCTCAACGAGGCCGAGCGCCGCGCCGAGCGTGAGAAGCAGGACGCGCAGCGCAAGCAGCGCCAGGAGATCCGCAAGCAGCTCGGCCTGCCGCTGGATCCGCTGGCCGACGATAGCAGCGACGACGGCCTGACCGGCAACGAGCGCGACATCGTCAAGGATGCCGCGCGCGAGAAGCTGGTCGACAAGCGCCCGGATCCGCTGCTGCGTGAATCGGCCTCGATCCTCAGCGACGCGGTCAACCTGCTGGAGAAGGACCATCCGCTGTCGGTGCAGGTCCTGCCGCAGTCCACCGGCCCGGGGCGCTGGGCCGACTGAGCTCGCGCTCCACCGTCGCGAACACCGAACGCGCCATCGCCCAGCGATGGCGCGTTTTTCATTGCAGGTTCGGGCTTTGCAGGGCAGGCGTGCGCCATCGCCGTGCGCCCGTCGATCGTCCGCCGTGTCGATGCGTGCGGAGGGTTGGGCGGACTGAGGGGCCGGCCTGCAGTTTTTGGGTGATTGGTGAGAACCGCGGGCGTGGCGTTTGGTCTGCCGCGCGCTTGATGCGTGTCGTCGTAGGAGCGGCTTCAGGACACCTCTGGTAACGCCTTATTGCCGCAGCTCGGTATGGTATGTCATCGCGATTGTAGGAGCGGCTTCAGCCGCGACGGGCATTCCCGGTAACGCCCGTCGCGACTGAAGCCGCTCCCACAAATGCCTTCTTCGTTGTTGGAAATGCTCTTCAGCCGCGACGGGACCTTCTCGGGGGCGTCCGGTCGCGGCTGAAGCCGCTCCTACGGCTGAGCAGTTGTGGCGGGATCACATCTTCAGCCCAGCGCCTGCCACAGTTGGTGCAAGCCCAGTCCCAGCAGGGTCAGGAAGAACACGCGGCGGAACGCGCTGGCGGAAATGCGCTGGCGCAGCCGTGCGCCCAGCCACATGCCCACGGCCGTGGGCAGCAACGCCAGCAATGACGGACCCAGCGCTTGCGCGGGGAAGGCGCCGTGCGCGACCAGTGCCGCAGCCAGCGCCAGGGTGGCTGCGGCGAAGCAACTGCCCAGGGCGCGCATCAGCGTGTCCCGCGGCAGGTCCAACGCCACCAGGTAGGGCAGCACCGGCAGCACGAACACGCCGGTGGCGCCGGTCAGCAGACCGGTCGCCAGGCCCACCGGTGGCCCTGCCCAGCGCGCCTGCGAGGGCGACAGACGCGCCTGCCACTGGCTCAGGCCGAGCGCGGCGTACAGCGCCAGCAACGCGCCCAAGCCGGCGCGCGCCAGCCGTGGGTCGGCGCCGGCGAGGATGCCAGCGCTGAACCAGGTGCCGACGACGATGCACGCCAGCAACGGCCACAGTCGCCGCAGCAACATGCCGGTGCCCGCGCCCCAGGCCTGTTGCAGGTTGGTCAGCAGGGACGGCAGCGCCAGCAGCGCAGCGGCTTCGGTCGGCGTCAGCCACAGCCCCAGCAGGCCCATCGCCACCGTGGGCAGGCCCATGCCGGCCACGCCCTTGACGCCGCCGGCGAGCAGGAAGACCAGGGCGATCGGCAGCAGGTGCGGTGCGAGCGTGTCCATGGCGACGAGCATCGGTGCGTCGCGGCGGCCGGACAATGCGCGAATGCTTCAGGCAGACTTCGGCAACGACGAAGGCGGGAGCGCCGATGCATCTGGATTTCACCGATCTGCGGCTGTTCCTGGCGGTGGCCGAGGCCGGCAGCATCACCGCCGGCGCCGATCGCGCGGCGCTGTCGCTGGCCGCCGCCAGTGCACGCATCCGCGCGCTGGAGACGCAGCTCGGCGTCGCGCTGTTCGAGCGTGGCCCACGCGGCGTCGGCCTCACTGCGGCCGGCACCGCGCTGTTGCGGCACGCGCGGCAGTTGCTGCGCCAGGCCGAGGCGATGCGCAGCGAACTGGGCGACTACGCCGGCGGCCACCAGGCCAGCGTGCGCCTGCTGGCCAATACCGCGGCGCTGTCGGAATGGCTGCCGGAGCTGCTGGCCGAGTTCCTGGTGGCGCATCCGCGCATCGATCTGGCGCTGCGCGAGCAGGGCAGCGTCGCCGCGGCCGATGCGCTGCGCGAGCAACGCGCCGATCTGGCGGTGATCGCCGACCATGCCGATCTGCAGGGTCTGCAGGCGCATCCGTTCCGGCAGGATCGATTGGTGCTGGTGGCCGCGGCCACGCATCCGCTGGCGCAGGCGCCGCAGCTGCGGTTCGCGCAGGTGTGGCAGGCGCAGTTCCTCGGCTTGGCCGAGGACAGCGCCCTGCAGCAACACCTGCGCACGCAGGCGACGCGCGCAGGCGGGCGGCTGCGCATCCGCGCGCAGGTGCACGGCATCGAACCGCTGTGCCGCATGCTGGCGCGCGGCGCCGGTGTGGCGATCTTGCCGCAGGCGGCGCTGGAGCGGGTCAGCGTGCGCGCGCAACTGGTCGCGGTGCCGCTGCAGGAGCCATGGGCGCTGCGCCAGTTGTCGATCGTCTGGCGACCGACACCGGTGCCGTCGCCGCCGGTGCAGCAGGTGCTGGACTGGCTGTGTGCGCATGCTTCGCCTGCGGCGTGAAAGTCCGCAGGCTGGCGCGTTGCGGATGGCTCTGACGACGTGCTTCTCAGTGGTGCGGCGGAACGTGTCGTTACCTTGCGGAAGCGGTTCGTGTCGCCTGTTCGGATCACCCGCAATGGCTGTTTCCTGGTCATGCGCGTCGCGGCTGAAGCCGCTCCTACGACGAGCGGCCCTTCGTAGGCGTACATGCTCCCCTGGGGAGGAGGCCAGAACACCGCTAAGGCCTGCTTCGCCTGGCATCATCTTGCCTCGTAGGAGCGGCTTCAGCCGCGACAGGCGTTACCGCTAGCGCCTCTTCGCAACTGAAGCCGCTCTTGCACGCGCGCCTGCGGTCCATGCCGCAGGCGTCATCCCGTCACTGCGGCCAGGCGAACGTGGCGATCACCGGGAAATGGTCCGACGGCCAGTGACCCTGCGGCCGCGCGTCGAGCGTGGCGTAGTGGGTGGCCTGCAGCCCGCGCGAAAGGATCCAGTCGATGCGCCGGTCCGGGTGGCCGGTGAAATCGTGGAAGGTCGCTTCCGGGCCCTGCGGCTGCGCCACCTGCGTGCGCGCATCGGCCAGGCTGGCGGTGAGGGTGCGGTAGGTCGGCGAGTCCGGCACCGTGTTGAAATCGCCGGTCAGCACCACCGGCACGTCCGCCGGCAGGCCTTTCAGGCGCGACACGATCAGCGCCGCGCCCTTGGCGCGTGCCGCTTCGTCCTCGTCGCGATAGGGCAGGTGGGTGTCGAACAGATAGAAGCGGCGGCCATCGCCGACGCGCTCGAACAGCCCCCAGTTGACCATGCGCGGCAGCGGATGGCCCCAGCTGATGCTACCCATGACTTCCGGCGTGTCCGACAACCAGAAGTGTCCCGATTCCACCAGCTTCAGTTTTTGGCTGTCGTAGAACACACCCATGCGTTCGCCGTCGTCCTTGCCGTCGCGGCTGGGGCCGAACCAGCGGTACTCCGGCAATTGCGCGGCCAGGTAGTCGGCCTGGCGCTTGACCAGTTCCTGGGTGCCGAATACATCCGGGTGCTGCGCGCGGATCAGCGCGGCCATCGCGCTGCGGCGCACGTCCCAGCGCTTGTCGCCGTCGGTGTCGACCGGCACACGCACGTTGAAGCTCATCACCTTGAGCGGGGCCGGTGCGGCGGGCGCCGCCGGCTCGCGCGCTTGCACCGGCGCGATGCACACGCCCAACATCAGCAGCAGAGGAAGCGCGAGCTTGCGCGCGGACGAAAGCGACAGCGACATGGCAGATCTCGACAGGAGCGGAGCACGCGATGGTGGCATGGCGGTGGTGTCGGTGACCACCGCGTAGCGCTCCCGCCGAGCGGCGATCAGTTGAACGCCGACAACGCCTGGGTGAGTTTTCCGTTGTTGTCGACCGCACCCATCGTGTAGCCCTGCCAGCCCGGGTACGCGTCGGGTTCCCAATAGAACACGCCCAGGCCGCGGTTGCCGAGCGCGCGGGTCTTGCTCAGCAGATCGGCCAGCATCGCGCGGGTGGTGGCGGCCTGCTGCCAGTCCATGCCGACCTCGCTGACGATCACGTCCGACCCGTAGCGCGTCACCATGTCCTGCATGTTGCTGGCGATTTGGGTATTGGCGCTCTGCCAGGCATTGGTGGAGGGATAGTGCGACATGCCGACCACGTCCCACTTGCCGCCGGCCGACTTGAGGCTGTCGAAGAACCAGCGGAAGGTCGCGTTGTCGTAGCCGTTGGCCAGGTGCACGATCACCTTGGCATTGGGGTAGACCGACTTGCTGGCGTTGTAGCCGCTGTTGATCAGTTGCGCGAGGTTGCCGAAGTTGGGCGTCTTGCCGTCCGGCCACAGCATGCCGCTGTTGATCTCGTTGCCCACCTGCACCCAGCTCACGTCGATGCCGTTGGACTTGAGATAGGAGAGGATGCCGCTGGTGTGCGCGTACACGTCCTTGACCAGCGTGGCGAAGTCGTGGCCGTTCCAGGCCGCCGGCTTGGTCTGCTTGCCGGGATCGGCCCAGCTGTCGCTGTAGTGGAAGTCGATCATAATGCGCATGCCCTGCGCCTTGGCCCGCTTGGCCATGTTCAGCGTGTCGGCGCCGTCGTTCCAGCCACCCTGCGGATTGACCCACACGCGCAGCCGGATCGCATTGACCCCGGTGCCCTTGAGCAGCGCGAAGAAATCGGTGGTGGCGCCGGAGGCGTTGCGGAACACGCGGCCGCTGCTCTCCTGCTGGTCGATCCAACTGACATCGGCGCCCTTGGCGAAGCTCTGCGCCATGGCCGGCGCGCACAGGCACGCAAGCAACAACAGCAGCCAGGCGGACATGCGCTTGCTCGATCGGTTCATGCGATTCTCGCGGTGATGTGGGAACGGGGAAGGAGGGCGTCGCGTGGCCCTGAGCGGCGGCCCGCAGGACGTGCCGGGCCGTCCCCGCGGCCGCGGCGCGCACGAGGCTAGCGCGATCGTCGTGGCGACGCGCGCTGCACTGCAGCGGGGCTCCGGCGCGGCGTCCGCAAGCGCTGTCTGGACGGCCGATGAATCTGCGCGGTGCGTCACTTGACGCGATGCCGCATCGGCGTAGCATTCCGCTCACGCCAAGGGACAGACCCGCGGCGATCCACCCAACCGTGAGGGATGCTCATGGAATTCGACTATCTCGTGTTCATCGGGCGCTTCGAGCCCTTCCACAACGGCCACGCCGCCGTTGCCCGCCACGCCCTGGCGCGTGGACAGAAACTCATCTTCCTGATCGGCTCGGCCGAGACCCCCCGCACCATTCGCAATCCCTGGACCGTTGCCGAGCGTAGCGTGATGATCCAGGCCGCGCTGGAAGGCGCCGGCGAGCGGCTGATCCTGCGTCCGTTGCGCGACCACCTGTACAACGAAAGCCAGTGGATCGCCGCGGTGCAGACGACGGTGGCCGAGGCGGTACGCAGCGACGGCGGCAGCGCCGAGGCGCGGATCGGCCTGATCGGCATGGACAAGGACGCCAGCAGCTATTACCTGCGCGAGTTTCCGCAGTGGCCGCTGGTCGACGTGCAGCATACCGAGACGCTGTCGGCGACCGAGCTGCGCCGTTACCTGTTCGAGGCCGGCAGCATCGATTTCCACGGCGCGCTGCTGATGCTGCGCGGCAACGTGCCGACGCCGGTGTTCGACATGCTCGAGGCGTTCCGCAAGAACTCGCCCTCGTATGCCGAGTTGCTCGCCGAATACCAGTTCATCGAACAGTACCGCGCCGCCTGGAAGGAGGCGCCGTATCCGCCCACCTTCGTCACCGCCGACGCGGTGGTGGTGCATTCCGGGCACGTGCTGCTGGTGCGCCGCCGTGCGGCCCCGGGCAAGGGCCTATGGGCGCTGCCGGGCGGCTTCGTCGGCCAGCACGAGAGCATCCTCGACGCCTGCCTGCGCGAGCTGCGCGAGGAGACCCGGCTGAAGATCCCGGTGCCGGTGCTCAAGGGCTCGCTGAAGAACCGCCACGTGTTCGACCATCCCGAGCGCAGCCTGCGCGGGCGCACCATCACCCACGCCTTCCACTTCGAGTTCGTGTTCGGCGAACTGCCCGAGGTGCGCGGCGGCGACGACGCCGACAAGGCGCGCTGGGTGCCGGTCAGCGAAGTGCTGGGCATGGGCCCGAAACTGTTCGAAGACCATCTGCACCTGCTCGAATTCTTCCTGGGCCGCGGTTGACGCGGCCTCCCGGCCGGCGGACAGACCGCCGGCTTTCCCAGACGCGAAGGAGCTTCCGTCATGCAATGCCTGAACAACCTGCTGCTCAACACCGATAGCTACAAGGCCAGCCACTGGCTGCAGTACCCGCCCGGCACCGACGCCACGTTCTTCTACGTGGAATCGCGCGGCGGCGTCTATGACCGGACCGTGTTCTTCGGCCTGCAGTCGATCCTCAAGGAGGCGCTGGGCCGCCCCGTCACCCATGCCGACATCGACGAGGCGCGCGACCTGTTCGCCGCGCACGGCGAGCCGTTCAACGAGGCCGGCTGGCGCGACATCGTCGACCGCCTCGGCGGCCAGCTGCCGATCCGCATTCGCGCCGTGCCCGAGGGCAGCGTGGTGCCGACCC
This sequence comes from Xanthomonas sp. 3498, assembly GCF_014199795.1. Classification (NCBI taxonomy): domain Bacteria; kingdom Pseudomonadati; phylum Pseudomonadota; class Gammaproteobacteria; order Lysobacterales; family Lysobacteraceae; genus Xanthomonas; species Xanthomonas sp. 3498. The sequence continues at coordinate 813,053 of NZ_JACHOH010000001.1, read as the reverse complement.
ACAACGCGCTGATGACCATCGAATCCACCGACGCGCAGGCCTACTGGGTGCCGTCGTACCTGGAGACGCTGCTGCTGCGCATCTGGTACCCGGTGACGGTGGCCACGGTGAGCTGGCACGCCAAGCAGACCCTGCGCCAGTTCCTGGAGCGCACCAGCGACGATCCGGATGGGCAGTTGCCGTTCAAGCTGCACGACTTCGGCGCGCGCGGCGTATCCAGTCTGGAATCGGCGGCGATCGGTGGTGCCTCGCACCTGGTCAACTTCCTCGGCACCGACACCGTGTCCGGGCTGTTGCTGGCGCGCGCGCACTACCACGAGTCGATGGCCGGCTATTCGATTCCCGCCGCCGAGCACAGCACCATCACCAGCTGGGGCCGCGAGCGCGAGGTCGATGCGTACCGCAACATGCTCAAGCAGTTCGGCAAGCCCGGCGGCGTGGTCGCGGTGGTGTCGGACAGCTACGACATCTTCCATGCGATCCGCGAGCATTGGGGCACCACGCTGCGCGAGGAGGTGATCGCCTCCGGCGCCACCGTGGTGATCCGCCCCGACTCCGGCGATCCGGTGGCGGTGGTGCACCAGTGCCTGGAACTGCTCGACGAGGCCTTCGGCCACACCGTCAACGGCAAGGGCTACAAGGTGCTCAACCACGTGCGGGTGATCCAGGGCGACGGGGTCAACCCGACCAGCATTCGCGCGATCCTGGAGCGCATCACCAGCGCCGGCTACGCCACCGACAACCTGGCCTTCGGCATGGGCGGTGCGTTGCTGCAGCGGCTCGATCGCGATACGCAGAAGTTCGCATTGAAGTGCTCGGCCGCCCGCGTCGACGGGCGTTGGATCGACGTCTACAAGGACCCGGTCACCGACAAGGGCAAGCTCAGCAAGCGCGGCCGCATGCGCCTGCTGCGTCACCGCGAGTACGGCAGCTATCGCACCGAGCCGGTGGCGCCAGACGCGGTGTCGGCCGAGTCGGTCGCCGGTCCGGCCGGCTACGACGATGCGATGGTCACCGTGTGGGAGAACGGCCGCCTGGTGCACGACTGGACCTTCGCCGAGGTGCGCGAGCGCGCGAACGCCGCGCGCCTGTAGGAGGCGCCCATGGATGCGTCCCTGCCGAGTCCGCCGCCGTTGAGCGGCGGTTCGCCGCTGTTCGCCGCACTGCGCGCCAGCACCCCGCATCTGGAATGGCGGGTGCCGGCCGCGGCGGATGCGTCGCGCTGGCGACAGCAGCGCATCGGTGCGCGCGACTACCGCGTCGCGCAGCCGGTGACTTTCACTCCCTACGCGTCGGTGCGGCCGTGTTCGGCGCGCTGCCGCTTCTGCTCGGAAACCCTGCGGCCGCAGGCCGGCGGCACCGCCGCGGCCAGCCTGCGGCCGCCGCCGGATTACTTCGCACAGTTGCGCCAGGCGTTGGCGCAGCTGCGCGGGCTGCCGCTGTCGCATTCGCTGTCGGGGCTGGAGATGACCGACGACCAAGACTGGTTCGTGGAACTGCTGCAGACCCTGGGCGCGGCCGAGCGCGAGGGCGTGCTGGTCGAACAGCGGGTGCTGTACAGCAACGGCGCCGGCTTCGCCCGCGGCCAGGGCGAGACGCTGCTGCAGGCGCTGCAGGGTTTTGGCCTGTCGTGGCTGGAGTTGTCGCGGCACCATCCGCAACAGGCGCGCAACGACGCGATCATGCGTTTTCGCCCCGGCGAGGCGATCGCCGATGCTGGAGTCTTCGTCGCCACCGCGCAGCGCATCGCCGACGCGCTGCCGCTGCGCCTGGTGTGCATCCTGCAGCACGGCGGCATCGCCGATGCCGACGGCGTCGCGGCCTATCTGGACTGGGCGCGCGCCTGCGGGGCGCGCACGGTGATCTTCCGCGAGTTCTCCCGGCTCGGCGACGGCTACCGCGACGGCGGAACCGCGCGCTATCTGACCCAGGCACGGGTCGCGGTGGAACAGGTGCTCGGCGCCTGCATGGCCGCGCCGTGGTGGCGCGACCTGCAGCCGCTGCAGATCACCGAGGGCTACTACTTCTGGAACCTGCGCCTGGCCACCGCCGACGGCATGGAGGTGGTGTTCGAGACCTCCGATTACGGTGCGATGCAGGCGCGCCACGACAGCGGCGACATCTACAAGCTGGTGTTCTTCGCCGACGGCCGGCTGTGCGCCGGCTGGCAGCCGGACCGCGATCTGCTGTGGCGGGCGGAGCATGGATAGCCGCAGTTGGTGGACGCCGGCGTCGGATCCGCCGGAGCATCGCTTGCCTGATGACCTGCGCCAGCGCGATCCGCTGGGCGCGCGCGACTGCGGCTGGGTCGGGCAGATGCGTCCGTTCGTGCGTCACTTCAGCGCGCCAGGCGAGCGCGTGCTGGATCCGTTCTGCGGCTTCGGCAGCACCTTGCTCGCGGCCGAAGTGGAAGGCCGCCACGGCATCGGCCTGGAGATCGACGCGGCGCGCGCGCTGCTGGCGCGCGAACGGCTGCAACGGCTCGGGCTACGGGCCGAAGTGCTGGACGGCGGCTTGCCGCTGTGCGTGCCCGACGCACCGGTGGATCTGTGCCTGACCAACGTGCCGTATTTCGGCTGCGCCTGGCCGGCCGCGGCGGCGCCTGGCCAGCTCTACGCCAGCGCCGACTACGCCGCTTATCTGCAGGGCCTGCGCGCCGTGTTCCATGGCGTGCGCCGCCTGCTGCGCGAGGACGGCTTCTGCATCGCGATGGTGGAGAACGTGCAACTCGGCGAGGCCACGCTGCCGCAGGCCTGGGACCTGGCGCGGATCCTCGGCAGCCTGTTCGCGCCTTGTCCCGAGCGCGTGCTGTGCTATCCGCGCGCGACGGCGCAGCCGCTGGCACCCGGCGATCCCCGCAGCGATCGCAGCCACGAGTACGCGCTGATCTTCCAGCACCGGCGCCAGCCCATCGACCTGCCGGGCACGGCGCAATTGCTGGCGGCCCTGCGTGCCGACGGGTTTGCCTTCGCGGTGCACGGCAGTTATCCATGCTGGCTGGCCGATCCGGCGGCGGCGGCGCGCCTGCCCGGCGACGTCGACCTGCTGCTGCCGCGCGACCTGGACAGGCTGCTGCGGCTGCTCGACTGGCTGCGCGCACGTGGCTTCCTGCTGAGCCTGTGGGGCGAGCCGCTGGCCACGCCGCCGACCCTGGCACTGCTCGACGCCCATCATTACCTGCGCGCCGAACGCCGCGACCGCGACGGCGGCCTGCTGCGCGTGGACCTGGCGCTGGAGCCCGCCGCCGCCTGACGCGGCGGTACCCCACGCCGCGCACCTCGCTAACCGCGGGATGAGCGGCCGCGGCGGCGTCAAGGCCGTGCCGACGCGCTTGCGGCTATCCTTTGCCGCGGTTCCCTCTCTTCGGTCAACGGCCTATGTCCGCTACCTCCAAGGTTCTCGCCATTCCCGCGCTCGCGCTGATCGCGATCGGCCTGAGCGGCTGCTTCGCCCGCAAGCAGGACGGCCTGGTGAAAGAGACCTTCAATTCCGACAACACCTATTCGCGCAACTACCCGGTGCAGCCGGCGCAGGCCTGCGAATCGGCGCGCCGCGCGCTGCTCAGCCAGGGCTACGTGGTGTCCAAGGCCACCGCCGATGCGGTGGAGGGCACCAAGAACTTCCAGCCCAGCGACGATCTGCACGAGCAACTCGAGTTGCGCGTGTCCTGCGTGGCGCACGGGCAGGACGAGTCCTGGGTGTTCGTCAGTGCATTGCAGGACCGCTATGCGTTGAAGAAGAGCCCGACCTCGGCCAGCGTCGGCGTCGGCGTGCTCGGCTCGGTGTCGCTGCCGATCGGCAGCAGCGACGACTCGATGGTGCGCGTGGCCAGCAGCACGGTGCAGGACGGCGACTTCTACAAGCGCTTCTTCCAGCTGATGACCGAGTACCTGCCAAAGAGCAAGCCGGCACCGGAGCCGCCTGCGCATCCGCCCGCGGCCGTGACGGCGCCGGCCCCGACGCCGTCCGCACCGGCACCCGTGCCGACTCCGACGCCGACTCCGACGCCCGCCGCGGCGCCCACGCCGCCGCCGGCACCCGCGGCCACCACCGCGGTGCAGCCGCCGGCCACCACGGCGCCGCCTAGCAGCGGTCCCGGCGGCGCCGACTGATTCAGGTGCAGCTGTAGAAGCTGAATGCGGCCGATTTCGCTTCACGAACCATTCGCGAAGCCGGTGAGAAGGTGGCGCCCGTCGAGAGCGCGGTGCTTGTGCATCGGCTCCGCCACCCAGGAGCAATCAGCATGAACACTCTCAAGTCCGCCTTGTGTCTTTCCGTGCTCGCCATCGCCACGGCCGCTGCGCCGCTGGCCGAGGCGCAACGCCACTACGGTCCCGAGGACGCCGGCCGCCGCTTCAGCGACGGCACCCGCGTGCACTGCAAGAAGGTCGCGGTGCGCAAGAACAGCACCGACCCCGACCGCATCGGCGGCACCGTGGCGGGTGCAGCGATCGGCGGTCTGCTCGGCAACCAGATCGGCAAGGGCGATGGCCGCAAGCTGGCCACGGTCGGCGGCGCGGTCGCCGGCGGTGCCACCGGCCGCTACATCCAGGGTCAGCGTCAGCAGGCCAATGGCAATCGCGTGGTCGAGACCGTCTGCAAGCGCTATTGAGTCGCGCGACCGCAGCGTGCCGATCGGCGCCTGACGCCGACGCGGCAACCTGATGCAGCTCGCCCCGGCGGAGGCCTCCGCCGGGGCGTTTTCGTTTTGGTGTGCGGTGCGACGTTGCGCGATGTGGCGACGCGGTGCCTCAGTCGGCAAGCAAGGCGCGCAGTGCCACGTCCAGTTGCGGATAGCGGAACACATAGCCCTCGCGCTGCGCGCGTGCCGGCAGGACGCGCTGGCTGCCGAGCAACAGGTCGGCCATCTCGCCGAAGGTCAGGCGCAGTGCCGCCGCCGGCATCGGCAGTAGCGCAGGGCGATGCAGCGTTGCGGCGAGCTGCTGCGCGAATGCGGCGTTGGTCACCGGCGCCGGCGCCGTGGCGTCATAGGAGCCTTCGCCGCCTTGCTGCAGCAGCCACATCAGCAGCCCGACCTGATCGTCGCGGTGAATCCAGCTCATCCATTGGCGGCCATCGCCCATGCGCCCGCCCATGCCGAAACGGAACGGCAGCAGCATCCGCGCCAGCGCGCCGCCGTCGCGGCCCAGCACCACGCCGGTGCGGACCAGGCTGGTGCGCACGCCCAGTTCCTGTGCGCGCAGCGCCTCGGCTTCCCAGTCGCGGCACAACTGGGCGGAGAAGTCGTCGCCGGGCGTGCTGTCTTCATCCAGGACCTCGTCGCCGCGGTCGCCGTAGTAGCCGATCGCCGAGCCGGAGATCAGGCAGCCCGGACGCTGCGCGGCGTCGAGCTTGCCTATCCAGTCGATCAGCGCACGGGTGGTACCGATGCGTGAGGTGCGGAAGCGGCGCTTGCGCATGGCGCTCCAGCGGCCCTCGCCCAGCGGTTCGCCAGCCAGGTTGATCACCGCGTCGGCCGGTGCGGCGCGCTGCAGGTCGTCCAGCACCTGCACCGCCGGCAACAGCCGCGCCGCGCGTGCGGGGTCGCGGGTGAGCACGCTGACCTGATACCCGGCGGAGAGCAGAGCCGGGCACAGCGCGCGGCCGATGAATCCGGTGCCTCCGGTAACGAGCACGTGCATGCAGGGGGTCGCTTGCGCCAAGGGAGCCGCAGTGTAGGGGCGCTGGGCATGGCGGAAGAGTGAATACCGGGGGCCGTCGATGTGGCGGGTGGTTTCGCGATGCCTGCACGGGCCATGCGGCACGCTGCGCGGGCGCCGCCGCGGCGCGGCCAACGGACGTTCCTGCTCGCGATGCCCGCTCCATGATCCAACTACCCCGCTTCGCTCGCATGCCGCGTCTGCGCCGCAGCGTTGGCCTGATGCTGGCCACACTGCTCGCCAGTGCCGCGGCCACTGCCGCGCCAGCGCCGGCCGACCAGGCCAGCGCGGCTTGCCTGGCGGCACTGCTGGAGCGGTTGGGCTGGCGCCTCGGTAGCACCGCCGCCGCGCAACCGCAGATTGCGGCCGGCGCGCCATGCGAACGCGGTTCGCTGGCCGAGGCGCAGGCGCACGGCGATCTGCAGGCGGCCTTGCCCGCGACCTGGAACGCCGCGCAACGGCAGCAGGCGCTGCGTGCCTTGCTGGACGCGCCGGCGACGCAGTGCGGTTATTTCCTGCAGCTGGGCGCGGCCACCACGCGCGCGGTCGCACGGCTGCAGGACAATCCCGGCTATCGCTTCTCGGCGCTGCAACTGGGCTGGATCGGCTTCGGCCTGCGCGGGGCGCAGGCGCAGGGCTGGGAGCGCTTCCGCAGCTTCGGCCGCGGCTATCGTCCAGCAGGCGGCAATGCGCAGGCGATCGAGGCGTTCTACAGCGGCCACGTGCGCTCGGAATGCGGCGTCGGCCGGCAGATCGCGCAATTGGCCACACAGCGCGAGCTGTACGGCGATGCCGCATTCGATCGTGCGTTCAGTGCCGACGAGGTGTCGATCGGCACCTTCCTGACCTTGCACGACACCGACAGCATCCTGCTCGGCGCGCATGCCGGCACCTTCTTCGCCGACGGCAAGGCGGTCAAGACGTCGCAGCGCGGCCGTGCCGCCTTCCTCGGCGCGCCGGGCTATATCGTGCATGTGTTCGAGCGCCGCTATCTGGACGACATCAACAACCAGGCGGAGAACTTCGTGGTCGCCGCGGTCAGCGCCGAGGCCGCGGCGGCGCTGCGCGCACACGGCGGCTTCGCGTACTACGACGCACAGAACCGGCGCATCTGGGAACTGGCGAAGACCCTGCGCGGCCCGGGTCGCGAACGCTTCGAACGGCTGCTGTACGCGCGCGACCTGGCCCTGCGCGCGCGCCTGGATCCGGCGCAGCAGGTGGTGCTCGCGCAACTCGACGCCCTGCTCGACGATCCGTTCTACCGCGGCTTCCAGGTCTACGTGCATCCCAAGGGCGTCAAGCCGATCGGCTATCACGTGGTGCGGTTGCTGGATCGCAATCCGCGCACGCCGTTCGCGGTCGAGCTGACCCTGCACAATCTGCACACCACGCTGTACCAACGCTGGCGCGACCTGCAACTGCGCGATTGCGCGCAGGCGCCAGCGCCGGCGCCCGCCGCCGCACCAGCGCCTTAGCTGCGCGTCACGTCGGCGCCGTCGCTTCGTGAGACCCTAATCCTCCTTTTTTCGAACCGGGAACGACGCATGGAACTGGGACTTGTAGGCTTGGGCCGGATGGGCGCCAACATGGCCGAGCGGCTGGTGCGCGGCGGGCATCGCGTGGTCGGTTTCGACCTGGGCGAGGCCGCGCGCAACTCGGCGCAGCAGCGCGGGGTGGAAGCGGTCGACAGCATGGCCGCGCTGATCGCGGCGTTGCCGGCGCCGCGTGCGGTGTGGCTGATGGTGCCCGCCGGCAAGGTCGTCGACGACACCCTGGCCGCGTTGCTGCCGCTGCTGGACAAGGGCGATGTGGTGATCGACGGCGGCAACTCCTACTACAAGGATTCGATGCGCCGCGCCGGTGAACTGGCCGCGCACGGTATCGCCTATGTCGATTGCGGCACCAGCGGCGGGGTGTGGGGATTGCGCGAGGGCTACAGCCTGATGATCGGTGGCGACACCGCCGCGGTACAGCGCCTGCACGACGTGTTCGCGACCCTGGCGCCGGCCACCGATGCCGGCTGGGGACATGTCGGCCCCAGCGGTGCCGGCCACTTCACCAAGATGGTCCACAACGGCATCGAGTACGGAATGATGCAGGCCTATGCCGAGGGCTTCGCGCTGATGGGGCGCAAGCAGGAATTCGCGCTGGACCTGCACCAGGTGGCCGAGGTCTGGCGCCAGGGCAGCGTGGTGCGTTCGTGGCTGCTGGACCTGTGCGCGGATGCGCTGGGCGCCAATCCGACCCTGGCCGGGATCGCGCCGTTCGTCCAGGACTCCGGCGAAGGCCGCTGGACCGTCGCCGAGGCGATCGACCTGGACGTGCCGGCGCCGGTGATCACCCTGTCGTTGCTGGAGCGGTTGCGCTCGCGCGACGACGATTCGTTCGCCGACAAGTTGCTGGCGGCGATGCGCAACCAGTTCGGCGGCCATGCGATCAAGCACGAGGGCGGCGACACGCCCGCGCCGGGCGGCACGCGTCCAGCCTGACGCCTCAGTCCAGCGTCACGCTGCACCCGGAGGCGGCGCTGCGCACGCCCGCCTCCAGCAGGCGCATCACCGCCAGCGCCTGCGCCGCATCCACCGGCGCGGGCGCGCGCCCGGCCATCGCCTCGCGAAAGGCCGCGTAGCATTCGCGGTAGTCGCCGCGATGCGCGGGCAAGGTCTGCAGCGCGTGCGTGCCATCGGCGCCGACCAGGCGCAACTGGCCGGGCAGGGGATCGGCGCCCCAGTCGGGCGCGCCCGGCGCGACGCCGGCGCGCAACTGCGCTTCCTGCGTATCCAGGCCGTGCTTGAGGTAGCTGCCGCCGGTGCCGTGGACCGCGAAGCGCAGGCCGTTGGCCGCGACCAGCGAACCGGCATGCAGCACCACCCGCAATCGCGGATAGCGCAGCACCGCATGCACGTAGTCCACCGCCTGCGCGCCGGGGCGCTGCAGCGCCAGGTCGGCCTGCAGCGCCTGCGGTGGTCCGAATAGTTGCAGCGCCTGGTCGAGCAGATGCGGCCCCAGGTCGAACCACAGCCCCGAGCCTGGCAAGGCGTGCTCGCGCCAGCGGTCGCCCACCTGCGGACGATGGCGATCGAAATGGGAATGGAACTCGGCGATCTCGCCCAGGGTGCCGGCCTCCAACAAGGCGCGCACGCCGAGGAAGTCGCCGTCCCAGCGCCGGTTCTGGAACACGCTGACGATGCGGCCGACACGTTGCGCCTGGTCGAGCACCTGCTGCGCTTCGGCCACGTCCAGGGTGAACGGTTTGTCCACCAGCACGTGCTTGTCCTGCGCCAGCGCGGCCAGCGCCAGCGGCGCGTGGGTCTGGTTGGGCGTGGCGATCACCACCGCGTCGATCTGCGGATCGGCGAAGGCCTGCGTTGCATCGGCGACCACGCGCGCCTGCGGCCAGTCTGCGCTCACTGCCTCGGCCTGGCGCGAGACCACGGTATGCAGGCGCAGACCGGGCGTGTGTGCGATCAACGGCGCATGGAAGGTGCGGCCGACGTAGCCGAAGCCGAGCAGGGCGAGATTGAAGTCGGACATGGGCGCGGGCGGGAAGCGGCGGGACGCCAGTATCGCCCGCCCTGCGTCGGCGGCTTGCGTATTCACGCTACGGCGATTCGGCGGTCACGTTGCCTGTACAACGGACTAGGGGAGACTGCACGCACACCTTCAGCGGAGGAAGACACGATGAAAACGATCAATGCACGCACCCTGCTTGGCGCCACCCTGGTGGCCGGTTTCGCGTTCGGCGCGGGCCAGGCGTTCGCAGCCGGCCAGGCCACCAGCGCCAAGGACCACGGCACCATGGGCCAGCAGGACACGATGCAGCACGACACCACTGCCCATGACGCCAGCCACCACGACTCCAACGAGCCGGTCACCGACACCTGGATCACCACCAAGGTGAAGGCCGATCTGCTGGCCACCAAGAACGTGTCGGGCACCGAAATCAAGGTCGATACCGTCAACGGCATGGTGAAGCTGTCCGGTACGGTCGCGACCAAGGCGGAGAAGGACAAGGCCGTGGCGGTTGCCAAGAAGATCAAGGGAGTCAAGAAGGTGGATGCGGCCGACCTGACGGTCAGCGCCGCTGCCAAGAAGTAAGCATTGCGATCCGCGGCCGCGGGTGGGGTGCGACGAGGCGCCCCACTCGCGACACCGGCCAATGGCGCACCCTGCGGGGTGCGTTTTTTTTGGGCGGAGTGGCCTAAATTCGCGACCTGCATCGCATTTCGCGCCGTTTTGACACCCGCTCAGACATCATGCCTTCATGTTCGTCAACGGATCGCGCGCAATGTTGGACACCCAACCCCACCCGGCCGCGGGGTATGCGGCTTCGGCTGCCGAAGCGCTGGGCGCTGCGCTGTCCAGCCGTGACACGCAGACGTCGCCGCTGCTGTCCGCGGTGCGCAGGCTCGAAGTGCAGTTGAGCATGTTGTTGACGACTTTCCATGATGATGCCGGTTTCTGGCCGGCGTTCACGACGCTGATGCAGGAACTGGATCAGGGCCTGAGCCAGTCCGAGCGCCGCCGCCTGCGTGGCCACGCCGATTTCCTGCTGGTACGCGCCGGCATGCCGGCCTGGACGCTGGCCGGCACCCACGGCGCCGCCCCTACACTGGCGCGCCAGCCCTGAGCGGCGCGCGCGGGTGGCGCTTCGGCGGCGGCCTGCCGCCGGTACCGCCGTGCGTACTGGCTGGGATAGCGTCCACGCCGCTGGCGCGATCGGGGTATCGCGCGCTCGCTGAACAATTTATCTGCTGCCGGGGAAGATGGGCGACAATGCGCGCCCGCGATGGCCGCAGCCGTTCCTTCTTCTAACGCACCGCTATGCAGACCATCGCCAAACACGATGCTTGGGACCGCTGGCGCCTGCCGCTGCTGGCCCTGGCCGTCGTCCTGATCGTCATCCTGCCCTCGCTGCTGCTGCGGCAAATGAATGCCAGCACCCTGCGCGCTGCCGACTGGGTCGGCCACAGCCAGGAGGTGACCGCCACGCTGAACGCGATGGAAGCGGACATGCGCGACATGGAGTCGGCGGCGATGGCGATGTCGCATGGCGTGCAGTCGCCGATCCTGACCGCGCGCTTCAAGGAGGCGCGCGCGTCGTTGCAGCCGACCATGGCCCACCTGGCCGAACTGACCCGCGACAATCCCGACCAGCAGATCCGCATCGGCCGCCTGCAGAGCACGCTGGAACGGCGCGCCCTGCTGGCCGAGCGCATCGCCCAGGCGCGCGATCCGGAGCGGATCCGCGCGCTGATCCAGGACATGACCGCCGACAATCCGGTGCGCGGCTTGATCGCCGAGCTGCAGCGGCGCGAGGACGAACTGCTGAGCGAGCGCACCGCCGACGCCGAGCAGCGTCGGATGCTCGCCTCGATGATGAGCTGGACCTCGCTGGTGGTGCAGCTCCTGCTGCTGGGCCTGGTGATCTGGCTGCTGCAACGGCAGATCGGCCGGCGCCTGGACGCCGAGCGCCACATGCTGCGCGCCAACGGCCGCGCCGCGGCGGTGCTGCAGACCGTGCGCGAGCCGATCGTGCTCCTGGACAATGGGCAGCGGATGCTGATGCACAACACCGCCTTCGCCGAACTGTACGGCATGGACCTGGCGGATCCGCCGAAGCTGCTCGCCGACGTCGGCGACGGCGTCTGGCAAGATCCGGTGATCGTGCAGCGATTGGCCGACGTGCTGTTGCGCGGACGCGAATTGTGGGATTTCGAGCACGAACAAGTCGGCGCCGACGGCGTACCAAGGACCATGCTGCTGAATGCGCGGCGCATGCCGCTGCCGGACAGCGAGGACGAAGTGGTCTTGATGACGGTCAGCGACATCACCCTGCAGAAAACCGCGCAGCAGCGCATCCAGGAGCTGAACCGGCAGCTGGAGGGCAAGGTCGAGCAGGTGTCGGAAGTCAACCGCGAACTGGAGGCGTTCAGCTACTCGGTCTCGCACGACCTGCGCGCGCCGTTGCGCCACGTCGCCGGCTTCGCCGACAAGCTGGCCCGCCACCTGGGCGACGGCGCCGACGAGAAGAGCCGGCACTACCTGGAGGTGATCGGCACTTCGGCGCGGCGCATGGCCTCGCTGATCGACGACCTGCTGGTGTACTCGCGCCTGGGCCGCAGCGCGCTGCGCCTGCAGGCGGTGGACATGCAGTCGCTGGTGGCGGAGACGCGCTCGGTGCTCGACGCCAACTACCAGTCCGACCACGGCGACAGCGGCCACCGCATCGAGTGGACCATCGCGCCGTTGCCGATCCTGGTCGCCGACGAGAACATGATGCGGCAGCTGTGGCTGAACCTGCTCGGCAATGCGGTCAAGTACAGCGCCAAGCGCGAGGTCGCGCAGATCCAGGTCGACTATCAGGTGCAGCCGGACGGCAGCCATCACTTCAGCGTGCGCGATAATGGCGCCGGCTTCGACATGACCTACGCGGCCAAGCTGTTCGGCGTGTTCCAGCGCCTGCACAAGGCCAGCGAGTATTCCGGTACCGGCATCGGCCTGGCCAGCGTGCGTCGCGTGCTGACCCGCCATGGCGGCCATATCTGGGCCGAGTCCGCCCCCGAACAGGGCGCCACCTTCCATTTCGTCCTGCCTCCGGCGCCCGAAGCGCCCACTACCGAGTTCATCGCATGACCGCCATCCGCACCATCCTGCTTGCCGAAGACAGTCCCGCCGACGCCGAAATGGCGGTGGATGCGTTGCGCGACGCGCGCCTGGCCAATCCCATCGTGCACGTCGAGGACGGTGTGGAGGCGATGGACTACCTGCTGCGCCGCGGCGCCTACGCCGACCGCGAGGAAGGCCTGCCGGCGGTGCTGCTGCTGGACATCAAGATGCCGCGCATGGATGGCCTGGAAGTGCTCAAGCTGGTGCGCAGCGAGGAGTCGCTCAAGCGCTTGCCGGTGGTGATCCTGTCGTCCTCGCGCGAGGAAAGCGACCTGGCCCGCAGTTGGGACCTGGGCGTGAATGCGTATGTGGTCAAGCCGGTGGACGTGGACCAGTTCTTCACCGCGGTGAAGACCCTGGGGACCTTCTGGGCGCTGATCAACCAGGCGCCGGACAAAGAGTAAGCGCGCATGCCCACCACCGGCCCCAGGCTTGGCCCGATCCGGATCCTCATGGTGGAGGATTCGCCGGAGGATGCCGAGCTGCTGTCCGATCAGCTGCTGGAGGCCGGCCTGGAGGCGGTGTTCCGCCGCGTGGAAAGCGAGCCGGCGCTGCGCGAGGCGCTCGGCGAGTTCGCCCCGGACATCGTGCTGTCGGACCTGAGCATGCCCGGTTTCTCCGGGCACGAGGCGCTGCGGGTGGTGCGCGAGGACGGCAACGCGGTGCCCTTCATCTTCGTCTCCGGCACCATCGGCGAGGAGACCGCGGTCGAGGCGCTGCGCGACGGCGCCAACGACTACATCATCAAGCACAACCCCACGCGTCTGCCGTCGGCGGTGGCGCGCGCGATCCGCGAGGCCCGCACCGAACGCGAGCGGCAGCGGGTGGAGCGCGAACTGATGCGCGCGCAGCGGCTCGAGAGCCTGGCCCTGCTCGCCGCCGGTCTCAGTCACGACCTGCGCAACATCCTGCAGCCGCTGCTGATCGTGCCGGAACTGATCGTCGGTCGCAGCGACGATCCGCAACTGCGGCATCTGGCCGACGTCATCGCCGAGTGCGGCCGGCGCGGTCATGAGATGGCCGAGTCGATGCTGTCGTTCGTGCGCGGCTCGCGTACGCCCAGCGAGCCGGTGCGCCTGGCCGAGCTGTTCCAGGCGGTGCAGATGCTGCTCAAGAGCAGCCTGCCGGAGCGGGTGACGCTGAAGGTGGACGTGGCCGATCCGACACTGTCGATCGAGGCCAACTACACCGAGCTGCAGCAGTGCCTGCTCAACCTCGGCCTCAACGCGATCCAGGCGATGCCCGACGGCGGCCAGCTGAGCTTGTCGGCGACGCCGGCGATCGGCGCCGACGGCAGCGAGCAGGTGCGCATCCTGGTCCGCGACAGCGGCATCGGCATGGACGCGGAGACTCAGGCGCGGCTATTCAGCCCGTTCTTCACCACCAAGCCGGACGGCACCGGCCTGGGCCTGATCTCCTGCAAGCGCATCGTCGAGAGCTACGGCGGCCAGATCGGCGTGGACAGCACGCCGGGCGAGGGCACCTGCTTCGAAATGCTGATGCCGCTGCGCGCGACGGCGCCATCGGCCGAACCGGAGTTGTCGTTGCCGATGGGCAAGGGCCAGCGCGTGCTGCTGGTCGACGGCGAGGCCACGCGGCTGTCGCTGCTCGGCAATGCGCTGTCCAGCCAGGGCTATCGTCCGCAACTGGCGTCCGACGGCGCCGCCGCGCTGCGCGACGTCGAGGAGCATGGCCTGCCGGATCTGATGATCGTCGACAGCGACATCATCCTGCTGTCGGCGGTGCGCCTGCTGCTGGCGCTGCAGGACCTGGGCTACCAGGGCCCGGCGATCGTGCTCGAGGACACCGGCACCCACCTGGAACGCGACCACTTCCCCGCCGACATCGCCGTGCACGTCCTGCGCAAGCCGCTGGAAATGCAGCGCGTGTTCCGTGCGGTGGCGCATGCCCTTGAAAGCGGTTGAGGAGCCGGGATTGGGGATTGGGGATTCGTTGTGAAGCGGGGATTCGGGAGTTGGGATTGGGGGTTCGCAGAAGCGGGTTGCGCTGGTCTGATAGCGCCTGTTTGAACCTCGCTGCGATTTCCGCGATGACGCTGGCCTCGCCGTTGCTGTTGCCTGAAACGAATCCCTAATCCCTAAATCCCGAATCCCCGCTTCACAGCCAATCCCCAATCCCAACTCCCCAATCCCGGCTCTTCACTGCTGCGCCGACTGGTCTTCCGGGTCGCGGCGGGCCGGGGCGCGGCGCGGGGGCAGGGGCGGCAGGGTGTCGCGGGCGGTGTCGTCGTGGTCGGCGGCCAGCGCCGGTTCCCAGGGGAAGCGCGGCAGGGTGCGCACGGCGTTTTCCAGCTTGCGCGACCAGGTGTCGTGGATCTCGGCGTACAGCGGGGTGTCGGCTTCCAGGCGCATGCGCTCGGTGACGCGCAGGTCGTTGCGGCGGATCAGCGCCACGTCGATCGGCATGCCCACCGACAGGTTGGAACGGATCGTCGAGTCCAGCGACACCAGCGCAGTGCGCGCGGCGTCTTCCAGTTGCATCTCCGAGCGGATGATGCGGTCCAGGATCGGCTTGCCGTACTTGGATTCGCCGATCTGCAGATACGGCGTCTCCGGCGAGGTGGCGATGGCGTTGCCGAGCGGATAGATCATGTACAGCCCGGGTCGTTCGCCGGCGATCTGCCCGCCCAGGATCAGCGTCGACTGCACGTTGACGCCGCTGTTCTGCGACTGCTCGGAGAGCTTGATCTGGCTGGACGCCAGCACTTCGCCGACGTACTCGGCGACCTCGAACAGATGCCGGAAGGTGCGCAGGCTGCGCGGCGCGTCGGGATCGTCGGCGTCGCGCTGCAGGCGCGAGAGGGTCAGTTGCGTGGTCGCCAGGTTGCCGGCCGACATCAGGGCGAACACCGCCTGGCCCGGATACTCGAACACGTGCAGCTTGCGGTGCACGCGGACGTCGTCCAGCGAGGCGTTGGTACGCGTGTCAGCGGCGAAGACCAGGCCTTCGTCCACTTCGATGCCGACGCAATATGTCATGGCGCTGCCAAAAACCAGGTACGTCCCGATTCTATGCGGGGTGGCTCTGACTTGGCTACCGTTGCTGGCGGCAACCGGGCGGCCCGGAGCGGGCTCAGGGCGCCCTGTACATCCATCAGAACAGCTCGATGCGTTGCACCCCGGCCTGGCCGTAGCGCGCGTGGTGGCCGTCCTGGCTGAGGTACTGCGCGACCAGGGCGCTGGGGTCGCCGACGTCGCCGCTGCTGCGCTGCTGCAGCACCGTCTGGATGCGCTCCAACCGCTGCCGGACCACATCCTGGTACTGGATGTCGCCCAGCAGATCGACGATGCCGTTGGCCAGCTCCTGGTTGTGCGTTGTGGCGTTGGCGGTCAGGGTGTTGTGGAACGACCGCAGGTCGACATAGCTGGCCCGCAGTTCCGCGACGGTGCTCGCCAGCTTGCAGGCGTTGCGCAGCGGCACGCTTTCCTTCAGCTGGCTTTCCAGGGCGAAGCTGTCCATCGCCAGGCGTTGTGCCTGCTCGATGTTCTTCTGCACCAACTGCGCCGCGTTGGCCGAGCGGTTGGCGAGGTTGCGGACCTCCTCGGCGACGACCGCGAAGCCGCGCCCGGCTTCGCCGGCCCGGGCCGCCTCGATCGACGCGTTGAGCGCGAGCAGGTTGGTCTGCGCACTGATTTCGCGCACCAGTTTGACCAGATCGCCGAGCGCGCCGATCTCGTCCACCAGCCGATGCACATTGGCGTACTCGTTGGACAGCATTTGCGGCAGCGCCAGAAGAAATTCGCCGGTTTCCTCGATCAGCTTGGTGCTGGCGACGATATCGTCCTGCAGGCTCACGTTGTTGTGCGCCGAGTTGTGCAGGTATTGCAGCAGTTCATCGGAATGCTTGCGCAGCGACTCCAGCTTGCGAAGGATGTTCAAGGCCGAATGCTCGGTTTCCTGGATCACGTCCTGCAGGCGCTCGTGCATCGCCACATCCAGTTTCGCCCCGGCCTCGGCGTCGACGCGCTGGTTGTGCGCCAACACGCGGCCTTGCGACGCGCTCGCTTTCAGTTCGCGCCAGCCTGCGAAGGGCAGCCGGAACAGCCACAGCGCCAGTACGGCGGCGCCGAGCACGGCGATGCCGGCGGCGAGCGTGGCCTGCAGCAGCGGACGGCCGCTGGCATGGCCGAGCAGGAGCCAGCAGCCAAGCCATTGCCAGGGCACCAGCACGGCGAGGCCGCACAGCACGTGCCGTCGGAAGCGCGCCAGCGGATCGGGAGAGGAAGCGGGGGCTAGCATGGGAGAAGCGTCCTTTCGGCTATGCGCCGGGCAGCACCTGTTTGATCACCTGCAGAAGCTCGGTGGGGGCGACCGGCTTGACCAGCCAGCCGGTCGCGCCCAGGGTCTTGGCTTCGTCACGCCGAGTCTGCTGGCTTTCCGTGCTAAGTACCAGCAGCGGCGTGAAGCGCAAGCCAGGCAGTTGGCGTGCCTGGCGGATCAGTTCCAGGCCGTCCATGTTGGGCATGTTGATATCGGTGATGATCAGGTCCGGGCGCGGCCCGCTGCGCAGGCGCTTGAGCGCCTGCACGCCGTCGCTGGCGGTCTCCACGGTCAATCCGCCGGAGAGCTCCAGGCTGCTGCGCAGACTCATGAGCATCGTGGCTGAATCGTCGACAAGGAGGATGGATTTGGACATTGGGTGGGGGTTCCTTGAATCAGGGATGGAGGGCGGAATGCAGCCATTGCCGCAATTGGCAGTCCTTGGGCCAGGCGGACACGCCGGCCTGCGTCGCCATCAACGCCTGCAGCACCGCGGTATGCAGGTGTTCGCAGTCGGCGCAATTGAGCTTGGCATTGCGGTTGGCCTGCAGCCACGCCAGCAGCGTTTCGGCGTCTTCCACGCTGACCACGCCGGCCAGGGTGGCGGAGCGCTTGCGATACGCGATGGGCATCAGAGCAGCTCCTTGGGATTGAGGACCATCAGCACCGAGCCGTCGCCGAGCAGGGCCGAGCCGGCGTAGCCGCCGAGTCCGGCAAGCACGCCGCTCATCGGCTTGAGGATGATGTCGGTGGTGGCGCGGAATTCGTCGACGAGGATGCCGACGTGTTCGCCTTCCACGCGCACCACCAGGGTGGCCAGCGCGTCATCGGCGTTCGGGCGTGGCGGCGCGTCCAGCGCCAGCAGGTCGTTGAGGGCCACCAACGGCACGATGCGGTCGCGCAGCGTGGCGGTGCGCTGTTGCTTGATGGTGCGCACCGACGACTGCGGCACGCGCACGGTCTCCACGACCTGGTCCATGGGGATACCGAAGATCTGTCCGGCGGTCTCGATCACCATCACGTTGCTGACCGCCATCGACAGTGGCAGCGTCAGGCGCAGGCGCGTGCCCTTGCCCGGGGTGCTGTCCAGGCCGATGCTGCCGTTGACCTTCTCGATCGCCGAGCGCACCGCGTCCATGCCCACGCCGCGGCCCGACAGGTCGGACACCGTCTCGGCGGTGGAAAAGCCCGGTGTGAAGATCAGCCGTTGCGCGTCCACGTCGCTGAGGTTGTCCAGCGCCGCTTCGCTGATCAGGCCCTTGGCATACGCCTTGCGCTTGATGACGTGCGGGTCGATGCCGCGGCCGTCGTCGCTGATCTCGATGAGCACGCGGTCGGCTTCCTGCTGGGCGCGGATCAACAGGCGCCCGACCGCCGGCTTGCCGGCGGCGCGACGCTGCTCGGGCGTTTCCAGTCCATGATCGAGGCTGTTGCGCAGGATGTGGATCAACGGATCGGCCAGCGCTTCGACGATGTTCTTGTCGGCCTCGGTGTCTTCGCCCTCGATCACCAGTTCCACCTCCTTGCCCAGCTTGCGCGAGATGTCGCGCACCAGGCGCGGAAAGCGCTGGAAGATGAACGACAGCGGCAGCATGCGCACCTGCATGATCGCGTCCTGCAACTCCTCGGCGATCCGGTTGATGACCGCGTACTGCGCCTTGATCTCGCGGCCGAGTTCGCGCACGCGGTAGTGCTCCTCGGCACGCGATGCCAGATAGGGCAGCCCGTTCTTGGCGACCACGATCTCGCCGATCAGGTCCATCAGCCGATCGATGCGGGCCTGGTCGACTTTCAGGATGCGCGAGCCCTGGCCGCCTTCTTCGCTGCGCCGTGCGCCGGCGTCGGCACCCGATGATGGCGCCGTTGGCGCGGCGATCGTATCGGCGGGTTGCGTCGTCGTTGCAGGCAGCGCGGGCGTCGCGTCGCGGGTGACGACGGGCGTTGCGTCCACAGCGGGTGGCGTGTCGGGTTGCGTCGCCGCGGCGGCTGTGGGCAACTGCCGGGCATGGCACTCCAGCCACTCCAGCAGCGGCTGTGCCGAGTGGCTGACCAGGCTCATGTCCAGGGCATCGGTCAGCGCTGGCTGCAGTGCGGTCTGGCCGCTGGCGGCGCAGCAGGCCGACAGCGTCGCGCCGACGCCGAGCAGACTGCCCGGCGACAGCGGATCGGCCTGGCCCAGGATCTGGCGTTGCGCCTGGATCAGGTTGCGCAAGGCGATCTGCTGCGCCGGCGACAGGGCGATGGCGGCGGCCGCGCTCTGCGCGACCGCATCGTCTTGCTGCAGCACCCGCCGCAACAGCGCCACATCGGGCACGGCGCAGTCCAGCAGCAGGTCCAGCCAGCGCAACGCCGAGGCGCTGCACGAGGTTTCCGGACACTGCTCCAGGCGTGCCTGCACGTGCTGGCGCAACGCGGACAGGTCGCCGCCCTCCAGCACCGCCAGCGCGTCCTGCTGGAATGCCGCATCGTCGGCCCAGGCGCCAGGCTGTCCCTGCGCCACGACCAGCGCCGCTGCCGGCACCGGGTGCCGCACGACTTGCTCGGTGACATAGCGGAACAGGTGGTCCAACGCCTCGGCGCTGGCGCTGCTGAGCGCATGGAACACCACCTGGCAGCGATAGATGTCCAGTTCGGTCGGCGGCGCCCAGGGCGCCAGCGGCTGCACGCGCGTCCAGTGCGTGTCCGGGATCTGCCGCATCAGGTGCAGCGGATCCTCGCCCTTGAAGAAGCAATCCGGTTCGGGCTGGTACACCACCCAGTGCAGCGTCGCGCCGGCGCAGGCCTCGCGGAACAGCTGCATGCGCAGCGTTTCGGGCATCTGCTGCAGTTCGGCCTGAAGCTGCGCATCGACGCTCGGCTCGGTGTCCTGTGCGCCCTGCACGTGTGGCGCGTCGTGCGCCGTCGTCACCCGGGCGTGGGCGGTGTCGGTGGCCATCAGTGCCCGCAGCCCCGCCGCCAGCTGCCGGGTGGCCGCGGACTCGGCGATGCGTTCGGCGCCTTCTTCGAGCAGGTCCAGTTGCGCCGCGACCTCGTCCATCGCCTCGAGCAGCGTATCGGCGAGGTCGCGCGAGTAGGCCACGCGCCCGTGGCGCACCGCATCCATCAGATCCTCGGCCGCGTGCAGCAGCCAGGTCATGCCGGGCAGTTCGAACAGGCCGCTGTTGCCCTTGAGGGTATGCACCATGCGGAACAGTTCGTTCATCAGGGCGTCGTCGTCCGGCGCCAGCTCCATCTCGATCAGATGTTGGCCGATCGATTGCAGCAGGTCGCGCGACTCGGCGATGAACTGGGCGAGCAGGGGATTCACGCGGCGATCTCCCCGAGCAGCAGGCCGGCATAGATCAGCAGTTCTTCCGGCTTGGCCGGCTTGACCAGATAGAAGTTGGCGCCCGCGGCGTAGGCCTTGCGCTCGTCGATCGGATCGGACTCGGTGGAGATCATCAGCGCCGGCGCCTGCGGAATCGGTTGGTCGCGCAGTTCGCGCAGGAAGCCGTAGCCGTCGAGCTTGGGCATGTTGACGTCGACCAGGTAGAGGTCGTAGGGCGCGCACAAGGCCTTCTCCAGCGCCTCGATGCCGTTGATCGCTTCTTCCACGCCGTGCCCGGCGCTTTCCAGAATGCTGCGGTGATACAGCCGCACGGTCGCGGCGTCGTCGATGATCAGGATGCGTTTCACCGGTCCTCCAAGGGCTTCTGGTAGACGATCGCTTCGGGGAACTTGCGAACGCGGAACAAGGACGAGATGCGGCTCATCGACTCCGAATGCCCCAGGCAGACGAAGCCGCCCGGCACCAGCGCCTCGTAGAAGGTCTCCGCGGCCCGGCGTCGCGACAGGTCGTCGAAATAGATCAGCAGGTTGCGGCAGAACACCACGTCGAAGCTGTCGTGGCCG
Organism: Xanthomonas sp. 3498; assembly: GCF_014199795.1. Taxonomy (NCBI): domain Bacteria; kingdom Pseudomonadati; phylum Pseudomonadota; class Gammaproteobacteria; order Lysobacterales; family Lysobacteraceae; genus Xanthomonas; species Xanthomonas sp. 3498. The sequence continues at coordinate 792,552 of NZ_JACHOH010000001.1, read as the reverse complement.
CGCACGTCGTCCGCATCCATCAGGTTGACGCGGGTGAAGCGGACCGCATCGCGCACGTCGTCGCAGAGCTGGAAGCCGTCGGCCTGTTTCTCGAAATACCGCTGCAGGACGCTGGGGGGCAGATGCTGGATGGAGCGCGCGCTGAACAGGCCCTGCTGCGCCTGGCGCAGGATCGCGGTGTCGATGTCCGATGCGATGATTTCCACGTCCCAGTCGTTGATGCGGTTCCAGTACTCGAGCAGGTACAGCGCGATGGAGTAGGGCTCCTCGCCGGACGAGGACGGCAGCGACCAGATCCGGATCGGCTTGCGATCGGTCTTGCGCGCGACGATCTCCTCCATCAGCGACCGGACCAGGCAGCGGAACTGATACTCCTCGCGGAAGAAGTAGGTCTCGTTGACCGTCATCAGGTTGGTCAGCGTCTGCAACTCCTGCCCGGAGGCTTCGAAGCGCAGGGTCACGAAATAGTTGCGGAAATCGCCGCTGTCGGTATCGCGGATACGGTCCAGCAGGCGCTTGTCGACGAAGTAGCGCTTGCTGTCGTCGAAGCGGATGCCGGTCTTGCGGTAGAAGAATTCGCGGAACTTGTGGAAGTCCGCGTCGCTCAGCGACATGCTCATGTCACGGGGCTTCCAGGCGTTGCAGGGCGAGGTCGGCCGCGAAGCGGATGAACGGGTCGTCCGGAAAGCGTTGCTTCAGCCGCTGCAGCGGCCCGCGCGCGCGCGCGCTGCCGACTTCGCCGAGCAGGTCGACCGCGGTGGCGCAGACGTTGCTGTGCGCGTCCTGCTCGATGACCTGCAGCAGCCACTCCTCGATCTCCGGATGGCGCAAGGATTCGAGGATGTTCACCGCGAAGATGCGCACGTCCGAATCGGGGTCGGTCAGCAATTGGCTCATTAGCGGCGCCACTTCCTCCGGCAACTGCTGCATCGCCGCGATGGCTTCGTTGCGCAGCGCGGCGTCTTCGCTGCGCAGGCAGTCCACCAGGCCCTGCAGCGCAACCGAATCGCGCAGGTGTGCCAGCGTCAGCAGGATCGCTTCGCGCACGCTGGGGCTGCTCTCGTTCTGCAACTGCGCGACCAGCGCTGCGGCGGCATCGGGGTGCGCCTGCAATCCACGGGCGGCAGTACGGCGCTGTGCTGCCGAGTCGGCAGCGAGTTGCGCCAGCAGGTCGGCGTAGTCGGTTCCGCTGTCGGTGGGGGGGGCGGCGCGGGAAGGAATCAGCGGCATCGGGGGAATCCTGTTAGTGAAGCCATTCGACGAGTTGCTTGGCGATCCGGTTGGCCGGCAACACCCGATCGGCGCCGCCTTGCTGGATCAGCCGTTCCGGCATCCCGAACACGACGGCCGACTCCTCCGATTCGGCGACCGTGCGGCCGCCGCCGCGATGGATCTCGGCGAACGCCTCGGCGCCGTCGTGGCCCATGCCGGTGAGCATCACCGCGACCAGTTCGCGCGCCGGGTAGTGCTGCAGGGCTGAGCGCGCGAGCAGTTCCACCGATGGATGCCACAGGTGCTGCGGATGCGCCGGCTGCGGCAGGGCCACGCGCTGGTCGCGGCGCTTGCTCACCACTACATCGCCACCGCCGCGGGCGATATAGACGTTGCCGGGCACCAGCGGCATCGGTTCGGCCACTTCGTGTACCTGCAGTGCGCAGATGCGGTCCAGGCGTTGCGCGAACAGCCCGGTGAACGCCGCCGGCATGTGCTGTGCGATCAGCACCGGCCAGGGGAAGTCCGCCGGCAGCAGCGGCAGGATGTCTTCCAGCGTGCGCGGCCCGCCGGTGGACACCCCGATCAGCACCAGGCCGCCTTCGCGCCGCGGTGCGGCGGCCGGCTTGGGCACCGGCATCGCCGCTTTCGGCTTGGACGCCGGCGTGGCGCGCGCTGTCCGCGGCCGCGCGCGCGCGGCCTGCTTGACCTTGCTCAGCAGTTCTTCTTCGATCCGCTCCAGGTGCAGCGAAATGGTGCCGTCCGGCTTGGCGACGCAGTCCACCGCACCCAGCGCGAATGCCTCGAAGGTGGCCAGCGCGCTTTTCACCGTCAGCGAGGAGAGCATCACCACCGGCGTGGGGCGCTCGGCCATCACCAGCGACAGGGCGGTAAGTCCGTCCATTTCCGGCATATTGATGTCCAGCGTCACCACGTCCGGCAGGAACGCACGGTTTTCCTCGACCGCTTCCCTGCCGTTGCGCGCCAGGCGGATCTCGAAGCCGCCGGCCTGCTCGAACAGGGTGGACAACTTGCGCCGCATCAGCGCCGAGTCGTCGACGATGAGCAGCTTGATCACGCCGCCTCGCTCAGTTGCTCCAGCGCTTGCAGGTCGCTGTGCGGCAGCAGCCGCTCCGGCTCGATCAGCAGGATCAGGCGGCGCTGCTTCTCCAGGTTGGCGACGCGGGTGATCAGGTTGGCCTGCTCCTCGCTCAGCTGCGGCGCCGGTTCGATCGCCTGGCGCGGCAGCTTCAGCACTTCGGTGACGGCATCGACGATGAAGCCGGTGCGCACGCCGCCGAGCAGGAACACCATGATCCGCTGCCGGTCGTCACGGTCCACGCGGGCCAGGCCCAGCCGCCGGCGCTGGTCGATCACCGGCAGCACGGCGCCGCGCAGGTTGATCACGCCTTCGACGAAGGCCGGCGTCCGCGGGACCCGGGTCAGTTCCGCCGGCACGCGCACGATTTCCTGCACGCTGGCGATCGGCACGGCGAACTCTTCCGCGTCCAGGTGGAACACCACCACCTGCTCTTCGTCGTCGATTTCCTCGTCGAGCAGTTCGTCGGCGGCGTCGTTCTGGCGGGAAAGATCCATGTGCAGGGCTTCCTTTATCTTCGAGTGGTCGAACAACTTGCTCGCTTCGATGATCGACACCAGGCGCTGTCCCTGGTCCAGGCGACAGATCTGGCTGATCTCGGCCATGTCGCCGCCGCGCGCCAGCAGCGCCGGGACCTGGTCCACCGCGCTCCGGTGCACGCGCAGGACTTCCTTGACGCTGTCCATCACCACGCCGACGGACAGGTGCCCGCTGTTGATCACCACGATGCGGCTGCGTTCGTTGACGCCCTGCCTGGGCAGGCCGAACAGGCTGCGCAGCGACACCAGTGGCAGCAGCCGCTGGCGCAGCGTCATCACGCCAAGCACGTGCTGCTGCGAGTGCGGGACCTGCACCAGGTGTTCCGGGACCTGCACGATTTCCTGCACCTGCTCGATGCCGATGGCGTATTCCTGCCCGGCGACCTCGAAGCTGACCAACTGCAGTTGATCGTTGTTGGCGTCGTCTTCCTCGTCGCGCGCGTCCTCGACGAAGCCGGCGCTGCCGGCATGCCGGACCAGCGCGCCGATGGTGCCGAACTGGCTGGCGATCAGGCGGGCGAAATCCAGCACCATCACCATCTGGTGCCCACCCACGTCCTTGAGCAGGCCCGACAGCAGCTCGCTGTTGACGGTGGCGCTGATCTCGCCGATGTCCTGGATGCAATCCGGCTGCACCTCCACCACGCTGGCGACGCGGTCGACCACGAAGCCCAGCGGTTGCCCCAGGTCGATCACCACCGCACGCGAACTGTCGTCGGCCGGGCGTTCGGGTAGACCGAACACGCGCGCCAGGCTGATGATCGGCAACACCCGGCCGCGCAGGTTGGCCAGGCCGTCCAGCGCCGGCGGCGCCAGCGGCACGCGGACCATGTCCGGGACGCGGATGATTTCCTGCACCGGCGCCATGTCCACCGCGAAGACGTCGCTGCCGACCAGGAAGGTGACGAACAGGCGCCCGCTGGACGTGCTGGCGCCCTCGGCGTCCGACGCGTCGTCGTCCATTCGCGCAGCCGCTGCGGCTTGCGAAGAAGGATCGTTGCTCATAAGACCCTCGCTGGCGCTCACGCGCTTTGCAGTTCGTCGGCCAGCGAGGAAATCTCCTCGATGGCGGCGGCCAGTTCTTCGGTGCCTTGCGACTGCTGCTGGGCGGCGGCGGCGGACTCGCTGGCGGCTTTTTCAGCCTGCTGCGCCGCCGCCGAGATCTGGGTCATGCCGGTCCGCACCTGGGAGATCGCGGTGGCGATGTCGTTGGCGCTGGCCAGCACCTCGGCGATGCCGGCTTCCGCGGCGGTGATGTCGGTCTCGATCTGGATCAGGTTGGCGGTGCTGACCTTGGCCTTTTCGGCTTCGTTGAAGGTGGTGGTGACGATCTCGTTGAGGTCGCGGCCGACCACGCCGATCTGGTCCTGCACCGCCTTCACCAGGTCCTTGATGCGGTCGGCGTTCTCGGCCGAATCGTGGGCCAGGTTGCGGATGTCGGTGGCCACGACCACGAAGCCCTTGCCGAACTCGCCGGCACGTGCGGCTTCGATCGCACCGTTGACCGCCAGCATGTTGGTCTGGATCGAGACGGTGGTGATGGCGTCGACGATCTTGTCGATGCGCCGCGACACCAGCTCCAGTTCGGTGATCTGGCGGATGCTGATGCGGGTGGCTTCGGCCGACTGGCCGATGCCGGCGATGAGCGTATCGACCGCGCTCTTGTTGACCGCCATCAGCGCCTTGATCGCGATCACGCGCTCGTTGCTGGTCTGCGCGCGGTTCTGCGCGATCGTCAGGCCGCTTTCGATCTGCGCGACCGCCGTGGCCGCTTCTTCGACGCTGGCCGCCTGCACCTGCGCACCGCGGCGGATCTGGTCGATCGCGGTCAGGATCTGCGCGCTGGAACGGTTGATCTCCTGCACCGCCGAGGACAGCTCTTCGGCGGCCGAGGCCACTTCCTCGGCGCTCTTGGCCACATCGGTGGAACTCTTCAGGTCCTCGGACAGTTCCGACAGCGCCTGCGTGGTCTGCTCGCACTCGCTCAGGGCACGCGACTGTTCGGCCACGGTCTTGGCCGATTCCTCGGCCGCCGCCGACTGCTCCTCGGCCGCCGCGGCGATGTTCTCGGACCCCTTCAGCGCCTGCTGGGTGGCACTGGCGGACTGCTGCGCGCCATTGGCGATCTCGGTGGCGCCGGCGGCGACCTCGATGGCGTCCTTGCGGATCTGCTCGAGCTGTTCGGTGATCGTGCGGCCCTTGGCCACTTCGCTTTCGATGGAGGTCGCGGAGGTGTTGATGCCCTCGGCCACCACCTTCACTTCCTGCTGGATCTGTCCGACCAGGTCCTGGATCTGCTTGGCGCTCTTCTCCGAGGTCTCGGCCAGCGTGCGCACCTCGTCGGCGACCACGGCAAAGCCCTTGCCATGCTTGCCGGCACGGGCCGCCTCGATCGCGGCGTTGAGCGCCAGCAGGTTGGTCTGGTCGGCGATGCGTACCACCGCCTTGACGATGTCGCCGATGTTGGCGGCCTGCTGCTCCAGTTCCTGCACCCGCTGCACCGAGGCGGCCTGGCGTTGCGCGACGAAGCCGACGTTGGCGACCAGACTGATGATGTCGGTGTTGGCGCGTGCCACCAGCGCCTGCGTGGATTCCACCCGCGCCTGGCTCAGGTCCGCGTTGTGGCGCTGGCGGGCGATGGCGTCGTCCATCAGCTTGAAGGCGGCCAATGATTCCTGCGCGCCGCTGCTCGCCTCTTCCGCGCCGGCGGCGATCTGATCGGAGGCCCGCTTCAGTTCTTCGGCCGCCGCGGCGGCCTCGTTGATTCCCGAGGCCAGTTGCGTCGTCGCCGCGGCGATGCGCTCGGCGGCCTGCTGCTGCTTGGCCAGGGTGCGGGCGCGCTTGCGCTGTGCTTCGGCATCGCGGGTGGAGGTCGCACGCGGGCCATCGGACGGCCTGGTGGCTTGCTTCTGGGAATGCTTCACGAGTGCCATTGCGGGTCCTTGGGGTGGAGTTCTTTGATTCAAAAGGGAAAATTTCTTGATGCTTTCATTTGTGAACAAATTCGAAACAATTAAGAAATAAAAGCGTCACTTGTCTACAAAGTGGCTGAATTTTGACATTGCCTTCACGTATCGGCAGGTATGGCGGGACCTTTAGAGCCTTTGTGAGGAGCTGTGACGGGTGGCCGTTGTGCCTGTTTCCGGGGGGCGCAGGCCTGCCAGGGCGGGCGGCGTCGTCTTTGCTGGTTGCGGCGTGGCGGGTCCTGGGAGCGACCTGCGGCAGCGCATCGGCGCCTCCACAGGGGGCGCACGCCACCGGGGGCTTCCCTGCCTGCGCCATGGCTGCGCAAGACAGGCGGCGCCTGGCGCGATCTGTCTTGGCGCCGGCCCCTGCGTGTTCGCTCGGGGGCGGGGCGGGCTACGCGCCCTTCTCAACCTTCCCGCGCTCAGGGCAGGCCATGCGGCCGAGGCGACAGCGTCGACGATCGACGCCGTACACGGTCAACGGCGGCGACGCTTTCTGCGGTGCGGCCGGGTAGGTCTCGCCTCTACCGTCTGCAGGCGAACTGCACAGCACGCATCACATTGCATCTTCGGGCTGGTGCGTCAGGCAGCGCAGTCGGCAGAGCCGCGGTATGGCAGTGACACGCGCACTTGCCGGTTGACGCTCGCGGCCGCGGCATGCGCGAATAGTGCATGACCACTGTGCTTCTGAGCCTGGGCAGCAACCTGCGCCCGCATCACCACCTGGCCGCGGCGATCGCGGCGCTGCGCCGGCAGTTCGGCGCGATCGTCGTGTCGCCGACCTATCGCACCGGAGCGGTCGGTTTCGATGGGCCGGCGTTCCTCAACAATGCAGTGGCACTGCAGACCGATTGGGAGCTGGCGCCGCTGGATACCTGGCTGCACGCGTTGGAGGATGCGCACGGCCGCGACCGCAGCGGCCCGCGCTTCAGCGACCGCACCCTGGACATCGACGTGGTGTTCTACGGCGATCGCATCGTCGAAGGTCCCGGCCACCTGCGCATCCCCCGCCCCGAACTGCGCCACGCCTTCGTGCTCAAGCCGCTGGCCGACATCGCCGCGGACTTCGTCGACCCGGTCAGCGGCCAACGCCTTGGTGCGCTGTGGCAGGCGCATGCGGAGCATGGCAAGGCGTTCGAGGTGGTGGAGTTGGTTGAGTAGTGGGGATTGGGGATTCGGGATTGGGGATTCGCAAAAGCGGATACCCGATGCGCTCTCGCCGTTGCTGCTGCCTGAAGCGAATCCCGAATCCCTACATCCCGAATCCCTGCTTCACAGCGAATCCCAAATCCCGAATCCCCAATCCCGGCCTCACGTCAGCCCGCGCCCCCCATCCAGCCGCAAGGTCTGTCCGGTGACGAAGCTGGCGTCGTCGAGCAGCCAGCGCACGGCCTCGGCGATTTCCTCGACCTGGCCGGTGCGCGCGAGCGGGGTGCGTGCCAGCAGCGCCTGTTGCGCGGCGGCGTCCTTGCCGGCGTCGGGCCACAGGATCGCGCCGGGGGCGATGGCGTTGACCCGCACCTGCGGTGCCAGTTCCAGTGCCAGCGAGCGGGTCAGCATCGCCAGGGCAGCCTTGGCCGCGCTGTACAGCGGATGCGCGCGCAGCGGCTGTTCGGCGTGCAGGTCGGTGAGGTTGACGATCGCGCCGCCATGCTGGCGCAGCTGCGGGGCCGCGGCCTGCGCCAGGAACAGCGGGGCGCGCGCGTTGACCGCGAACAGGTCGTCCCACTGCGCTGGCGTGGCGTCATGCAATGGCGTGGGATAGAAGTTGGAGGCGTTGTTGACCAGCGCATCGAGCCGGCCAAAACGCGCCACGCATCGCGTCACCAGCTCGGGCAGGCGTGCGGTGTCGCGCAGATCGGCCTGCAGGGTCAATGTGCTGCCGGTGCGCACGGTTTCCAGTTCCTGCGCCAGCGCGTGCAGCTCGGCCTGCGAGGTGTGCGCATGCAAGGCGACGTCGTAGCCGGCCGCATGCAGGCACCGGGCAATGCCGGCGCCGATGCGCCGCGCGCTGCCGGTGATCAGGGCGACTTTGGTCTGGGTCATGTACGGGTTCCATGCTCGGCTATGCTGTGCATTGTCCACGCAATCCGGCACCGCATGCCCACCGACCTTCCTTTGCCCGATGCCACCGCATTGGCCCACAGCGAGCGCCTGGCCGCGCATGTGCGCGCCGAGATCGCCGCCGCCGGCGGGGCCATTCCCTTCTCGCGTTTCATGGAGCTGGCGCTGTACGCGCCCGGCCTCGGCTACTACAGCGCCGGCAGCAGCAAGTTCGGCGAAGCCGGCGATTTCGTCACCGCGCCGGAACTGGGGCCGCTGTTCGCCGCGACCGTGTCCAATGCATTGGCGCCTGTGCTGCAACAACTGGGGCCGCAGGCACGCATGCTGGAGGTGGGCGGCGGCAGCGGCGCCTTCGCCGAGGTCATGCTCAAGCGCCTGCTGGCGCTGGATGCGTTGCCCGAGCGCTACGCGATCCTGGAACCCAGTGCTGACCTGCGCGAACGCCAGCGCGAGCGCCTGGCGCGCACGCTGATCCCGCCGGTGTTCGACCTGGTGGAGTGGCTGGACCGGCCGTTCGACGACGACTGGAACGGCGTGCTGTTCGCCAACGAGGTGATCGATGCCTTGCCGACGCCGCGCTTCGCGCTGCGCGACGGCGAAGTGTTCGAGGAGACCGTGACCCTGGACGGCGAGGGCCGCTTCCGCCGCGGCGAACAGCCGGCCGACCCGCTGCTGGCGGCGGCGGTGCGGCACATCGAGCGCTATCTGCAGGTGCCGTTCGCCGACGGCTACCGCTCCGAGCTGCTGCCGCAGTTGCCGTACTGGATCCAGGCGGTGGCCGGCGGCCTGCGCAGCGGCGCGATGCTGTTCGTGGACTACGGCTATCCGCGCCGCGAGTTCTATCTGCCCGAGCGCGACGACGGCACCTTGCGCGCGTTCTACCGGCACCGCACGCACGCCGACCCGTACCGCTGGCCGGGCCTGCAGGACCTGACCGCGTCGGTGGACTTCACCGCGCTGGCCGAGGCCGGCACCGGAGCGGGCTTCGACCTGGCCGGCTACTGCAACCAGGCCAGCTTCCTGCTCGGTAACGGCCTGGACGCGCTGCTGGCCGAGGCCGAGGCGCGCGGCGACGAAGCCGCGCAACTGCGTCTGCGCCAGCAGGTGAAGCGGCTGACCCTGCCCAGCGAGATGGGCGAGCGCTTCCAGGTGATGGGCTTCGAGCGCGACGTGTCGCTGGCACCGGCGTTCCTGTCCGGCGACCTGACCTGGCGGCTGTGATGGCGGCGGTGCGCGCCTTCCGTTGGCCCTGGTTGTGGCTGGGGCTGTGGTGGCTGGGCATCGCGGTGCTGATCTACGTGTGCATGATGCCGCACCCGCCGCAATTGTCGGACCTGCCCGACAGCGACAAGGCCGAGCACTTCATTGCCTACCTGCTGCTGGCCGCCGCGGCGGTGCAGGTCTATGCCGGGCCACGCGCCTGGGCCTGGGCTGCGCTGGGCCTGCTGGCGCTGGGCGTGGGCATCGAGTTCGCGCAGGGCGCCTGGACCACCACGCGCTCGGCCGATCCGCTGGATGCGCTGGCCGATGCCCTGGGCGTGGCCGCCGGCATGGCCACCGCGGCCACGCCGTGGCGCGATCTGCTGTGGCGGCTGGAGCGCGGCAGCCTGCGCCGTCGCTGACCGAGGTCGCCGCGCGGTCTACGGCGTCGGCCAAGTTGTGGAATTCCCGGCCGCGCGCAAGGCGCGGCAGGCGCGCGGCGGCCTAGAGTGCCGGCGCCGGGCAGACTGCCCGGTCGCCGCGCGGCGACTCCGCGCGCCTGTGCAGGAGAACACGCATGCAAGCACGCCACTCCCCCCGTGCCGCGCGCGGCGCCGGCCTGTTCGCCGCGCTGTGCCTGGCCGCCAGCGCCGCACCCGCCAGCGCGGCCTGGAACGATGTCTGCAGCGGCACCGCCACCTACACCAGCTCTGGCTATTCCGGCGGCGCCCTGCTGCTGGATCCCATCGATCCCACCGCGACGATCACCGCGCTGAATCCGACGCAGCTCAACTACGGCGGAATCCAGGCGGCGCTGGCCGGCGCCTACCTGCAGGTGCAGGGACCGCGCGGCACGGTCACCGTCTACGTCACCGACCTGTATCCGGAAGGCGCCGACTGCGGGCTGGATCTGTCGCCCAATGCCTTCGCCGCGATCGGCGACACCAGCGCCGGGCGCATCCCGATCCGCTGGCAGGTGGTGGCCGCGCCGGTCAGCGGCAACGTGGTGTACCGGATCAAGGAGGGCAGCTCGCAATACTGGGCGGCGATCCAGGTGCGCAACCACCGCTATCCGGTGGTGAAGTTCGAATACAAGAAGAACGGCGACTGGATCAGCCTGCCCAAGACCGCGTACAACCATTTCGTCGGCGAACAGATGGGCGCGCAACTGCTGGAAATCCGCCTCACCGACATCCGCGGCCAGGTGGTCACCGATACGCTCGCCGCGCTGCCCAGCCAGGGCGACAAGGGCGTGTACTTCGCCGACGGGCACGTGCAGTTTCCGCGCTGAAGCACGTTCGCGCATGCGCTATCGGTAGACGCGCGCCTGCGTCGCGGAGATGGCTCCGCGGTGCAGGCGCGTTGCTGGCTCAGAACTTGAAGTGCACCGTCGCCATGTAGCGGCGGCCGTTGTGGTAGCGCCCGACCGGGTGATCCTTGTCGCCCAGGTACTGCAGGTATTCCTCGTCCAGCAGGTTCTGCGCGTCCAGCTGCAGCGACCACTGCGCATTGATCGCGTAGCCCACGCTCGCGCCCAGGTCGGTGTAGGCGTCGACGCTGGCCGGTGCGGCGCCGGCGACGTAGCCGCCGGCCAAGTAGCTGTCGCGCCAGTTCAGGCTGATCCGCGCGTTCCATGGTCCCTTTTCGTAGTACGGGCTGAACGCGACGCTGTTGCGCGACTGGTAAGGCAGCGGGTTGCCGCTGTTGTTCTCGCCGCTGGCGTAGGTGTAGTTGGCGGACAGGCCGAAGCCGCTCTCGCCGAACGGCTGCTGGTAGGCGAGGGTGAAGCCCTTGACCTTGCCGTCGCCGGCGTTGCGCGGGCGCTGGATGCTGTAGTCGCAATAGCCGTCGGCGGTGCAGCCGTTGCTGCCGAGCATCTGCGCCCAGGTCTGCGGCGAAGTGTCGCGGATCGCGTTGTACTGGCGCTCGATGGTGGCCGAGGTGTCGATGTAGTTGTCGATCTTCTTGTAGAAGATCGACCACGCCACCACCGCCTGCGGCGCGAAGTAGTACTCGGCCGAGAGATTGAAGTTCCACGATTCGTAGGGCGAGAGCCCGGCATTGCCGCCGCTGCCGGTGAGCGTGGTGTCGTTGAGGAAGGTGTTGTTGACCATCTGGTTGTACGGCGCCCAGGCGATCACCTTGCCGGCGCCGAAGCGGAACACCCAATCGTTGTCGGTGTCGTAGGCCAGGTTCAGCGATGGCAGCAGGAAATGCTCGGTCTGCGAACGGGTCTGCCACTTGCTGTCCAGATCCTGCAGGGTCGGCGTGCCGCTGTAGACGAAACCGCTGCCTTCGGTCTTGGAGCTTACGTAGCGCAGGCCCAGGTTGCCGCGCAGGCCGGCGTTGGAGAAGTTCAGCTGCACGTAGGCGGCGTTGTTGGTCTGCTGCAGCGCCCAGGTGTTGTTGAGGTAGCTGGACGGATCGGGATTGGCGTAGTCGACCGGGCTGTTGCGGATCCAGTCGATCACGTTGCCGCGCCCGGCCTGCACGTGCTGGCCGTGGTCGGGATAGAACCCGCGGATGTCGGTCAGGCCGATGGTGCCGATGTCGGCCAGCGTGGCGGGAGTGACGCCGCCGTAGACGTTGAGCGCGAAGTCCTCGTCGTGCTTGCCCTGGCGCACGCCGGCCAGCAACTGGTTGAACACGCCGTCGAACTGCAGGTCCAGATCGAGTTGGCCGTAGCGGTCCTTGCTCTGGGTGGAGAACACGCCGTTGTTGCCGATCCAGCCGCCCGCCGAACCCCAGTTGGCCGGATTGCGCGCGGCCGCGGCATCGTCGAAGCGGATGCCACGGTCCAGGTCCCAGCGGAAGCCGCCGTTGTAGAACGGCTCGATGAAATACTGCGCCAGGTGGTCGTTGTCGGACTTGCTCTGGCCGATCTGGCCGCGCAAGGTCCAGCGTTCGCCGCGGTAGGCGCCGCGCAGGTCCAGGCCCTTGGTGGTGACCTGCGACTGGCGCACGTTGTTGTCGTAGATCACCGTGCCGCCGCCCGCGCTGGCGTTGGCGCTGGAATGGCCGCTGTTGACCACGCCGTTGCGCACGTCGCCCAGCGCGTCCACCGCGGCCACGGTGCCCGGGTTCCAGGTCAGGAAGCTGTACATCGACTGGTTGTAGTTGTCGAAGTCTTCCTTGATGTACAGGCCGCTGAGGTTGAACTCCAGCGCGTCGCTGGGCTTGAGCTGCAGGTTCAGCACCGCGCTGTCGCGCTTGCGGTCCTGCTGGAACCAGGCGGCGTTGATCGAGTTGGGCACGTCGGCATCGGCGGGCACGCCGGCGGCGTTGGCGAAGGTGCTGGCCTTGGCGTAGCCGAACACCTCCAGGCCCTGGCGGTCCACGCGCTCTTCGTAGTGCTGCGCGGAGACCGCGACGCCGAAGGTTTCCTGCGGATTCTTCCAGCTGTACAGCAGCGAGGCGTTGGGCTTGCCCTCGCTGGCCTGCTGGCTGTAGCTGTAACCCACGGAGCCGGCGATCTCGTTGGCCTTCAGGTCCAGCGGCTGGCGGCTGTGCATCAGCACGGTGCCGCCGAGGCTGCCCTCGGTCAGTCGCGCCTCGGTGGACTTGACGATCTCCGCGCGGCCCAGGATCTGCGGCGACAGCAGGGTGTAGTCGAAGCCGCGGTTGGGCTGCTCGCCGTACAGCCAGATCGCCTGCGCCACCGGGTGGCCGTCCAGGAACGACAGGTTGAGGCTGGGATCGGTGCCGTCGATGCTGACCCGCTCGCCCTGGCCGAAGCGGCGGTCGATGGTGACGCCGGGGACCTGCGCGAACGCTTCGGCGACGTTGGTGCTGGGGAACTTGCCGATGTCCTCGGCGGTGATCGCCTCGGACACGGTGACGTTGTTGCGCTTGGTGTCCAGCGACTTTTCCAGGCTGGCGCGGATGCCCACCACCTGGACCGCGTCCAGGTCGGTGGCGGCGGAATCGGCCTGCTGCGCCTGCGCGGCGAAGGCGAGGACGCTGGCGGCGATGGCCGCAGACAAGACGGAATGGCGATATTGCATGATGTCTCTCCCTCATCATTCAATGAATCAACGCGATTGCGCGGACGTCGGGCCGCGTGCCGGAGTTGCCTGTTGCCTTACTGCCTGTGGTGCGGAAGCGGGCTGGAGTGCCGAGTGATGCGGAACGCGGAGGCCGTGTCGCGTTGCGCAGGACGGCGGGTGCTGCCGGTGTCGCGCAGACGCGCATTCCTCAAGGGCTCCGGCGTGTTCAGGGCGGATGGCGTGAATCGGGTGCGGATGACGGCGACGCCGCCCGTGGCGGTCGATCGGACCACGCACCAACAGCGAGATGCCGCAGCAATCGCGACAGGGGGCTTGGCGCGGCATGCGCCGACGGCCGCAAGCCGGGCAGGGCGGGCCGCCGTCTCTGCTCCTGCCACGAAGTGCCGCGTGCGACACGCGGTACGCGCATCCGGATCATTGCGATCACATGCCTCCCCTGGCCCCGCTTTCGCGCCGCACATGCGCGGCTACACCCCCGTGTGCGCCGATTCTTACGAGGCTATGACAACGATGTCAAGTCTTGGCAGGAAAATTTGTCTGGTTCTGGTGTTGCCACAAAAAATCGGAAGTGGATCCCGGAAATAATGGTGCGGCGGGGGAGAAATGCATAGTTATCAATTGGTTGTGCGAGCGGTCAGGCGGGTTCGCGACCGTGCACAGATGAGAATGCAGTGCGGTTATGTGGCGCCGCACAAAATTGGTCTCGTTGTCACAATTGGTGCGGCATAGGTATCGTGACAACGATGCGTGGAAAATGCCGCGCCGGAAATATTTTATCCGCGCATGTAATTGATAAATAAGAAATTAACTGGGATCCGCGCGCGAGTCCAGGCGTCATTGTGCGATTTCGTGCGGCACGGCGTTGACACAATCTTTCTAAGACCATAAGAATCGAAGCGCCTGGAATTGGTCCTTGCCAATTCGGGCTCGATCCGTCCAGCAGCACATGCAGTCGCCCGTTCCGGGGAAGGGACGGGGACGCGCCTCCCGCAAGACAGGGCGCAGGAAACAGACAGAACGCTTCATCGATTCCGTGTCCGCACGGACGGCATCGCCCTGCGCGTCGCGTGGGGCGCGATGGAGGGTGCTGCCTGCCGATCGCCGCCCTGGATGTCAGCCGTCGTCGTGCCGATCAGCCATCAACCAGGATAGCCCAATGCCACATGTCGCCCGCTCCCGTTCGCATTGTTGTCCCCTGTCCGTCCTCGCCAGCGCCATCGCGTTCGGCCTGCTCAGCACCGGTGCGCAGGCGCAGGAAGCGCCAGCGTCCGATTCGATTTCCCAGCTCGATACGGTGACCGTCACCAGTTCCTACCAGAAGAGCCTGATCACCGCGCTGGACAACAAACGCGCAGACGCGCGCATGACCGATGGCATCTCGTCGGAGGACATCGGCAAGTTCCCGGCCGAGAACATCGCCGAGGCGATCCAGCGCATTCCCGGCGTGCAGATCTCCACCATCAACGGCCGCGGCTCGACCATCAGCATCCGCGGCCTGGGTCCGCAGTACTCGGCCACCACGATCAACGGCCAGACCATCAAGAGCGCCGATTTCACCGACGGCTTCCGCTACGACATCATCCAGCCGGAAGTGGCCGCGGCGATCGAAGTGATCAAGTCGCCCTCGGCGGACATGGACGCCGGCGGGCTGTCGGGCACGGTCAACATCGAGACCACCAAGCCGCTGGACTACAAGGCGCGCAAGCTGATCTTTTCGGCGAAGGAGCAGTATTCCGAATTCGCCGGCGGCGCGCCGACGCCGAAGGGCGTGCTGACCTACATCGACCAGTTCCATCTGGCCGACGGCGGCGAACTGGGCGTGTTCGTCAACGCCGGCTACCAGAAGCTCAAGGACCGCGCCGACTACCTGTGGATCGACCGCTGGTACACCCAGGACACCGGCGACGGTACGCTGTACATCCCGCGCCGTCCGCGCTACCGCTCGATCGAGCGCGAGACCGACCGCAAGATGCTCACCGCCGGGCTGCAGTGGAAGCCCAACGACCGGCTGGAGATGAACCTGACGGCGCTGTACTCGCAGGACAAGACCGACAACGACATGAACCAGTTGGTCTACTCCTTCGACCGCAATTACCTGAGCGTGCTGCAGACCGACGGCCTGACCGCGACCAAGGTGTCGGCGTCCAACTACTGGCTGGAGAACAACCGCCAGCTCGAGCGCCACGACCTGACCTCGCAACTGCTGACCTGGGACGCGCGCTGGAAGGGAGACGCATGGACCTTCAGCGGCGTGGCCAACTACACCGAAGGCAAGACCGACGAGGACGAGCGCGCGGCGATCCTCGGCCGCAAGCCGACCGCGACGCTGTTCGACATGTCCAACCCCGGCGCGATCTCGCTGACCACCGATGCCGACGCCACCGACGCCAGCGCCTGGAACAAGGCCAACCTGGTCCGCGACGAGTACCCCAACGGCGCGATCAATGCGCTGCGCAACAAGGAATGGTCGCTGCAATTCGATGCCGAGCGCTACGTCGGCAACGGCTTCCTCGACGCGGTCAAGGTCGGCACCAAGTTCCGCCGCGAGACCTTCGACCGCAACGTGTGGCGCCGCGACTTCCTGTACCTGATCAACTCCGGCGCGGTGTCCGGCTACGGCATGTTCCCGGAGCTGTCGGCGGCCAGTTCCAACGTCAGCAACTTCCTCGACGGCAACCTGGCCTCGCAGAGCGACTGGGTGGCGCCGGACGTCTACGCCTACGCCAGGGCGTTGGCCGCTTCCGGCATCACCGTGCCGGTGCTGTTCGCGCCGCAGGCCAGCTACCACATCCGCAACGACATCTTCTCCGCGTATGCGCTGGCCAAGATCGACACCGACCTCGGCAGCATGCGCCTGCGCGGCAACGTCGGCGTGCGCTACGAGAACACCAAGCGCACCACCGACACCTACCTGACCACCGCCTCGCAGTACAGCGAGGATGCCAACGAGGTGGTCGGCACCGAGCGCGCGCCGTACGACTACCACAACTGGCTGCCCAGCCTGAACCTGGTGCTGGACATGCGCGAGGACCTGCTGCTGCGCTTCGCCGCCGGCAAGGTGCTGGTGCGGCCGATCCTGGACAGCAACACCGCCATCGCCACCACCATCTCCTCCGGCAGCAACACCGGCGGCACCACCACCTACGACGTGTCGCTGGGCCAGACCGACCTGAAGGCGCTGACCGCCGACCAGGCCGACCTCAGCCTGGAGTGGTACTACGGCCAAGGCGGCGGGTTGACCCTGGCCGGCTTCTGGAAGAACGTCAAGAACGGCACCTTCAACAGCATCGTCTGCCCGGCCACGTTCAACGGCACGGCGCTGTCCACCAATGGCGCCGGCGACTGCGTGGACGGCGGCGGCAACATCTACGAGATCACCGCCACCCGCAACGATCCGAGCAAGGTCAAGATCAAGGGCTACGAACTGGGCTGGACGCAATCGTTCGATGCCTGGCTGCCGATCCCCGGCTTCGGCCTGACCGCCAACTTCACCCGGGTGATCCCGCAGCGCGACACCGACTTCAAGATCCGCAACCTGTCGGAGAAGACCTGGAACGCCACCGGCTACTGGGAGAACGCGATGTTCTCCGCGCGCCTGTCGTTGAACCACCGCAGCGAGTACGAGCAGGACAGCAGCGACAGCTTCTTCGCCCGCGAAGGCCACACCATGAAGGCGCGCACCCAGGTCGACGCGGTGCTCGGCTACCAGGCCACCGACAAACTCAGCTTCCAACTCGGCGCGCTCAACCTGACCAACAAGAAGGAAGAGGCGTACAAGGACATCAGCAGCCGCTGGCAGATGACCGGGGTCACCGGCCGCAGCTTCTACGTGTCGATGCAGTGGGACATCCTGTGACGGCGGCGCACGCGCCTGCGGGCTAGCGCGACCCTGGCCCGGCGCCGCGGTGGCGCCGGGCGCTCGAGCCGATGAGGACAAGCGCATGCAACGAAGAACGTTCCTGGCCGGCAGCGCCGGCGCCGGCCTGCTGCTGGCGCTGCCGCGCGGAAGCTGGGCCGGCATGGCGGCGTCCGCGGGCATCGCCGGCAGCGGCGCCGTCGCGGTGGCGGCCGTGCCGGGGCTGATGCTGGCGGCCGATCCCGGCTTGTTCTGCCTGGACGAGGGCTGGCGTTTCCACGAAGGCGACATCCCGGTTCCGCCGATCACCGGGCAGGACGCCAGCTACGACAACGCCAAGGCCGGCAAGGCCTGGGGCGCGGCCGCCGGCGATTTCGACGACAGCCAGTGGCGGCAACTGCGGCTGCCGCACGATTTCGCCATCGAGCAGCCGATCGAGGCCAGCGCCAACGTGGCGCAGGGCTATCGCCGCCGCGGCATCGCCTGGTACCGGCGCAGCCTGCGGCTGGACGAGACGCAGCGCGGCAAGGCGCTGGAACTGCGCCTGGACGGTATCGCCAGCCGCGCCACGGTATGGGTCAACGGCCTGCTGATGGCGCGCGGCTGGAGCGGCTACGACGGCCTCGCCATCGACATCAGCGCGATCGCACGCTATGGCCAGGATCTCAACACCATCGCGGTGCGCGTGGACGCCGAGGCGATGGACGGGTGGTGGTACGAAGGCGCCGGGCTCTACCGGCATACCTGGCTGGCGGTGCGCGATGCGCTGCATATCGTTGGCGACGGCGTGCATGCGGTGCCACGCGCCGGGGCCGACGATCGCTGGACGCTGCCGGTGACGGTCACCGTTGCCAATGTCGGTGAACAGGCCGATGCGGCGCTGCTGGAAACCACGCTATACGACGCGCAGGGCACGGTGGTGGCGCAGGGCAGTACCGCGCTGCAGGCCGGCGCACTGGCGCAGGCGGAGGCGCGGGTGGTGTTGCAGGTAGAGCGGCCGCAGCGCTGGGACGTGGCCGCGCCGCACCTGTACCGGCTCGCGACGGTGCTGCGCAGCGAAGGCCGCGAGCGCGACCGCCGTGAATGCGCGATCGGCTTCCGCACGCTGCGCTTCGATGCGCAGCAGGGCTTCTTCCTCAACGAGCGGCCGCTCAAGATCAAGGGCGCCTGCCTGCACCAGGACCATGCCGGGGTCGGCGTGGCGGTGCCGGACAGCCTGCTGGAATTCCGCATCCGCCGGCTCAAGGCGCTGGGCTGCAACGCGATCCGCCTGCACCACGCGGTGGCCGCCGAACTGCTCGACGTGTGCGACCGGCTGGGCATGCTGGTGATGGCCGAGAACCGCGTGTTCAATCCCGCGCCCGACTACGCCGCGCAACTGCGCTGGCTGGTGCGCCGCGACCGCAACCGTGCCTGCGTGTTCCTGTGGTCGGTGTTCAACGAGGAGCCGATGCAGGGCACCGCCGCCGGCTACGAGATGGTGCGTCGCGCGGTGGCGCTGGTGCGCACCTTGGACGACAGCCGTCCGGTGACCGCGGCGATGAACGACGGCATGCTGACCGAGCGCAACGCGGCCCATGCGGTGGACGTGGTCGGCTTCAACTACCGCCAGTTCAACTACGACCGGGTGCATGCGGCGATGCCGCACACGTCGCTGCTGTCCAGCGAGGACACCAGTGCGTTCCAGACCCGCGGCGCCTGGTTCACCGACATGGAGGCGCACGTCATCGCCGAGGACGATTCGGTCGCCGCGCCCTGGGGCAACACCCATCGCCAGTCTTGGAAACTGATCGACGAGCGGCCCTACCTGGCCGGCAGCTTCGTTTGGACCGGCTTCGACTATCGCGGCGAGCCGACCCCGTTCGAATGGCCCTCGGTGTCCTCGTTCTTCGGCATCATGGACCTGTGCGGCTTCCCGAAAGGCGCTTATTGGTTGCGCCAGGCGCAGTGGATCGACGATGCGCCGGTGCTGCAGTTGCTGCCGCACTGGAACTGGCCGGGCCGCGAGGGCATCCCGATCAAGGTGATGGCGTTCTGCAACGCGCAGCAGGTGGAGCTGTGGCTCAACGGCCGCTCGCAGGGGCGGCAGGCGGTGGACCGGATCGCGATGAACACCTGGCAGGTCGTGTACGCGCCCGGCATGCTGGAAGCGGTGGCGTACCGCGACGGGCGCGAGGTCGCGCGGCAGCGGGTGCAGACGGTCGACGCGCCGGTGGCGCTGCGGCTGACCCCGGACCGGCTGCGCATGCGCGGCGACGGCCGCGACGCGCAACCGATCACCCTGGAGGCGGTGGATGCGCAAGGCCGCCACGTGCCGTTCGCCGACGCGCAGATCACGCTGCAGATCGAGGGCGGGCGCCTGCTCGGCGTCGGCAACGGCGACCCGAACCGGCATGCGCCCGACAACGTGCCGCAGGTGCAGTTGTTCAACGGCCTGGCGCAGGCCATCGTCGAGGCCGGCAGCGATCGCCGCCGGCTGCGCATCGAGGCAAGCGCGCCGGGCCTGCGGGCGGCGCAGGCGAGCATCGCGCTGGAGGCGGCGCCGCCGCCGCTGTCGTTGCCGCCGGCTGCCGCGGCGATGGTGGTGGGCGGCTGGCGGCACACCCTGCCGTTCGCCACGCCGCCGCATCCGGCGCTGCCGCGCGCGCCCAACGACAACAACAGCTGGAGCTTCTGCCAGCCGGGCAACCTGGAGACGCGTGCCGAGCGCGATGGCTATGTGCTGTATCGGACCGCGTTCACGCCCTGGGCCGGGATCCAGCAGCGTGGTGGCCGGCTGCGGCTGGGCCGCGCGGCCGGCGCGGTCCAGGTGTATCTGGACCGGCAGCGGGTCGCCAGCGTGGCCGCGGGGCAGCCGGTGTCCCTTCGGTTGCCGCCGGCGTCCGGCGAACGGGTGCTGGCCGTGGTGATGCAGGTGACGGCCGGAACGCCGTTCGGCTTCGACGATGTCGCGATAGTGGAGTATTGAGCCAATGAAACGTGCTTTCCGCCAGATCCTCCCGCATGGCCTTGCCGGGCTGCGCCGCGTCCAGGCGCTGTCGGTGCGCGTACATGCCGTGCTGTTGCTGCTGGCCTGTGCGCTGCTGGTGCCGGTCGCGTCCGCCGCGGTGGCGCAGGACGTGCAGGACGCGCAGGGCGATGCCGCGCGCGGCGTGCTGCTGCGCACGCTCGGCCCGCGCGCGGCCGAGCTGCACCTGCAACGGCAGCCGCGCAGCCACGGCAACGACTGGTACCAGGTCGCCGCCGAGGCCGGCGCGCTGCGCGTGTCCGGGTCGTCCGAAGTGGCGCTGGCGCATGGCGCCTACAGCTATCTGCAGTCGATCGGCGCGGCATCGGTGAGTTGGGAAGGCAGCCGGATCGCCTTGCCTGCGGCCTATGCGGACTTCCGCGGGCAGCGTACGGCCACCCCGTTCGTGCACCGCGCCTACCTCAACGTCTGCACCTACGGTTACACCACGCCGTGGTGGGACTGGGCGCGCTGGGAGCGGGAGATCGACTGGATGGCCCTGCACGGCATCGACATGCCGCTGGCGATGGAAGGCCAGGAGTACGTGTGGCAGGCGCTGTGGCGCGAGTTCGGGGTGGCCGATGCGGAGCTGGCGCAGTACTTCTCCGGCCCGGCGTTCGCGCCGTGGCAGCGCATGGGCAACATCGAGGGCTACGACGCGCCGCTGCCGCAGCAGTGGATCGAGGACAAGCATGCGCTGCAGTTGCGCATCCTGCAGCGCATGCGCGCACTGGGCATGAAGCCGGTGCTGCCGGCCTTCGCCGGCTACGTGCCGAAGGCGTTCGCGCAGGCGCATCCGCAGGCACGCATCTACCGCATGCGCGCCTGGGAGGGCTTCCACGAGACCTATTGGCTGGATCCGGCCGATCCGCTGTTCGCACAGATCGCGCAGCGCTTCATCCAGCTCTACGACCGCACCTACGGCAAGGGCACCTACTATCTGGCCGATGCGTTCAACGAGATGCTGCCGCCGATCGCCGCCGACGGCAGCGACGCGCGCCTGGACAGTTACGGCGACAGCACCGCCAACACCGCCAAGGCCGCACCGCCCGAGGTGCCGCCGGCGCAGCGCGACAAGCGCCTGGCCGAATACGGCCGCGCGCTGTACGCCTCGATCCATCGCGCCAATCCGGATGCGGTGTGGGTGATGCAGGGCTGGCTGTTCGGCGCCGACCGCCACTTCTGGACGCCGCAGGCGATCGCCGCATTCCTGCGCGAGGTGCCCGACGACAAGCTGCTGGTGCTGGACATCGGCAACGACCGCTACCCGGGGACCTGGAAGCTCTCCGACGCGTTCGACGGCAAGCAATGGATCTACGGCTACGTGCACAACTACGGCGGCAGCAATCCGGTATACGGCGACCTGGCGTTCTACCGGCAGGACCTGCGCGCACTGCTCGCCGACAAGGACAAGCAGCACCTAGTCGGCTTCGGCGCGTTCCCGGAAGGGCTGCACACCAATTCGGTGGTCTACGAATACATGTACGCGCTGGCCTGGGGCGCACAGCAGCGCCCGTTGCAGGACTGGCTCGACGACTACACCCGCGCCCGCTACGGACACACCTCGCCGGCACTGCGCGCGGCCTGGGACGATCTGCAGGCCTCGATGCTGTCGACCCGCTACTGGACGCCGCGCTGGTGGCGCAGCCGAGCCGGCGCCTACCTGTTGTTCAAGCGGCCGACGCTGGACATCGGCGACTTCGACGGGGCCCCCGGCGATCCGCCCCGGTTGCGCCGCGCCCTGCAGCAATTGCTGGCGCTGGCGCCGGAATACGCCAACGCGCCGTTGTATCGCTACGACCTGGTCGACTTCGCCCGCCACTACGCCACCGGCCGCGTGGACGCGCAGTTGCAGCAGGCGGTGGCCGCCTACCGACGCGGCGACGTCGCGGCCGGCGACGCCGCGACTGAAAGGGTGCGCGAAGCGGTGACGCAACTCGACCGTCTGGTCGGCGGCCAGCAGGAGACCCTGTCGAGCTGGCTCGACGCGGCTGCCGGCTACGCCAAGACCCCACAGGACGCGGCCTACTACCGGCGCGACGCCAAGGCGCAGGTCAGCGTGTGGGGCGGCGAGGGCAATCTCGGCGACTACGCGTCCAAGGCCTGGCAGGGCATGTACGCCGACTACTACCTGCCGCGCTGGACGTTGGCGCTGCAGATGCTGCGTGACGCGGCGGTCGCCGGCGGCAACGTGGACGAGGCGCAGCTGCAGCAGCGCCTGCGCGCCTGGGAGCGCGACTGGGTGGCGCGCGACACGGCCTACGCGCGGCAGGCGCCGGCCGATCCGGTCGCCGCGGTGCGCGCGCTGCTGCAACAGGTGGATGCGCCATGAACGCCGTGCCCGCCAGCCTTCCCGCCACGGCGCCGTCGCGCGAGCGCTTCCTGTCGCTGGACGTGTTCCGCGGCCTGACCATCTTCCTGATGATCCTGGTCAACACGCCGGGCGCCGGCGCCGATGCCTTCGTGCAGTTGCGGCACACGCCGTGGTTCGGTTTCACCGCCGCCGACCTGGTGTTCCCGTCGTTCCTGTTCGCGGTCGGCAACGCGATGAGCTTCGCGCTGGATCGTGGCCAGCCGCTCGGCGCCTTCCTGCGCCGGGTCGGCAAGCGCAGCGCGCTGATCTTCCTGCTCGGCTTCCTGATGTACTGGTTTCCGTTCGTGCACCAGGGCGCCGACGGCCACTGGAGCTTCACCGCGATCGACCAGACCCGGGTGCCGGGCGTGCTGCAGCGCATCGCTTTGTGCTACGCGCTGGCCGCGCTGCTGTGCCGCTGGCTGTCGCCGCGCGCCCTGCTGGGCGCCTGCGTCGCGCTGCTGCTCGGCTACTGGGGCGCGCTGTACCTGTGGGGACAGCCGGGCGCGGAGCTGAGCAAGCTCGGCAACGCCGGCACGCGCCTGGACCTGTGGCTGCTGGACCCGGCGCAGCTGTATCGCAAGGACGGCGGATTCGATCCGGAAGGCCTGCTCGGCACGCTGCCGGCCACGGTCAACGTCATCGCCGGCTACCTGACCGGGCTGTACGTGCGCCACGCCGGCAAGCAGGCGCGCACGGTGCGCTGGCTGCTGCTGGCCGGGATCGCGCTGACGTTGCTGGCCCTGGCCTGGCAGCCGTGGTTCCCACTGGCCAAGAAGCTGTGGACCGGCTCGTTCGTGCTGCTGACCGTGGGCCTGGACCTGCTGTTGCTGGGCGCACTGCTGTGGGCCATCGAGGTGCGCCATTGGCGGGCCGGCAGCGGCTTCTTCACCGTGCTCGGGCGCAATCCGCTGGCGATCTACCTGTTTTCCGAGCTGTTCGTGGTCTGCCTGCGGCTGATCCCGGCCGGTGCGAGCGGCATGGACCTGTACCAGTGGCTGGGCGTGGAGGTGTTCCAGCGGCTGCTGCCCGGCCCCTGGGGCAGCCTGGCTTGCGCGCTGGCCTACACCTTGCTGTGCTGGGGAATGGGCTGGTGGATGGATCGACGGCGGCTGTACCTGCGGCTGTAGCCCGGCGTGCACGGACCGCGAATTGGTACTATATTGGACATAACGAATTCATGCGGACTGGAGAGCGCGCCATGACCAAGCCCAAGCCGCAGGCCGATCCCCGCCTGCAAGCGCTGGCCGTGGATCCGGACGCGCCGACCCCGCTGTACCTGCAACTGGCCAGCAAGCTGGTGGAGGCGATCAAGGGCGGGCAGTGGAAGCCGGGCGAGGCGCTGCCGGCCGAGCGGCAACTGTGCGAGTACCTGCAGGTGTCGCGAGTGACCCTGCGCCAGGCCGTGGATGCGCTGGTCGAACAAGGCCTGGTGTCGCGCCGCCAGGGCGCCGGCACCTTCGTCACTTCGCACATCCAGCATCAGCTCAGCGGCCTGGCCAGCTTCAGCGAGACCCTGCGCATGAAGGGGCTGGAGCCGGGCACGCGCTGGCTGGAGCGGCGCACGCGCCCGGCGCACGGCGAGGAAATCCTGCGCCTGGGCCTATCGCCGGACACGGTGGTCGCGGCGCTGACGCGCCTGCGCAGTGCCGACGGCCGGGTGATGGCCTACGAGAAGGCGGTGTTGCCGCAGCACGTGGTGCCCGATCCGCACGCCATCGCCGATTCGCTCTACACCTACCTGGACGAGCGCGGCACCCCGGTGGTGCGGGCGCTGCAGTACTTCCGCGCCATCAACCTGCCGGCGCGGCTGGCCGGTCATCTGGGCATGAAGGAAGGCGAGGCGATCCTGCACGTGGTGCGGGTCGGCTACACCCGCGACGGCAGCGCGATCGAACTGACCGACACCTATTGCCACAACGACTACTACGACTTCGTCGCCGAACTGCGACGCTGATCGCCGAACCCCGCGCCCTCCCGGAGCACGCCCGCCCATGACCACCGCACGGCCCGCCAGTCCCTACGCCTCCATCGCCATCGTCGGCCTGTTGTTCTTCATCATGGGCTTCTTTACCTGGATCAACGGGCCGTTGATCCTGTTCGCCAAGGTCGCCTTCAACGTCAGCGACGCGTTCGCGTTCCTCATCCCGAGCGCGTTCTACATTTCCTACTTCTGCCTGGCGCTGCCTTCTTCGTTCATCCTGAAGCTGACCGGGATGAAGAAGGGCTTGGCCCTGAGCCTGCTGATCATGGCGATCGGTGCCGCCATCTTCGGCCAGTTCACCAATGACCGTTCCTACGTGGGCGCAGTGAGCGGCATCTTCATCATCGGCGGCGGCCTGGCCTTGCTGCAGACCGCGGTCAATCCGTACATCAGCATTCTCGGGCCGATCGACGGCGCTGCGCGTCGTATCGCGCTGATGGGCATCTGCAACAAGGTGGCCGGAGCGCTGGCCACCTATGGCCTGGCGAAAGTGGTCCTGCACGGCATGGAGGATTTTTCGACCCAGATCGAACAGGTGCTGCCTGCGCAGAAGGAAATCCTGCTGCAGGAGTTCGCTGGCCGAATCCACGGCCCGTACATGGCGATCGCCGGCGTCCTCGCCGTGCTGTCTGTCGCCCTCCTGTTTTCGCCCTTGCCCGAGATCAGCCCCGAGAAGGCGAACGCGTCGGCATCGGACGAGCGCAACCGCGACAGCATCTTTGCGTTTCCGCATGTGTGGCTGGGCGCGTTGTGCATCTTCGTGTACGTCGGTGCGGAGGTGATGGCGGGCGATGCGATCGGCATCTATGGCAAGAGCCTCGGTCTGTCGCTCGACTACGCGAAATATTTCACGATCGGCACGCTCGCCTGCATGTTGGCGGGCTACCTGCTCGGCCTGGTGCTGATCCCGAAGTACATCTCCCAGGAAAAGTACCTGTCCTTCTCGGCCTGCCTGGGCATCGTCTTCTCGCTGTGTGCCATGTTGACCAGCGGCTACGTGTCGGTGGCATTCGTGGCAGCGCTCGGATTCGCCAATGCCATCATGTGGCCGGCCATTTTCCCCCTGGCCATCAAGGGCCTGGGCAAGTTCACCGAAAAGGGCGCTGCATTGTTGATCATGGGCATCGTGGGCGGCGCCGCGGTTCCGCAGCTGTTCGCCCATTTGAAGGAGTTCTTCGATTTCCAGGTGGTCTTCGCCGGCTTGATGATCGCCTGCTACCTCTACATCTTGTTCTTTGCGCTGCGCGGTCACCGCGTCGGCCAGGGCGCGGCGAGCTGACGCGCTTTTCCCCAACTCGGCAAACTATCCAATGCGCAGACCCACCATCAAAGACGTCGCCGAACGGGCGCGGGTGTCGCTGAAGACCGTCTCGCGGGTCATCAACAACGAACCGTCGGTGATGCAGGCCACGCGCTCGCGCGTATTGCATGCCATCGCCGAACTGGACTACGAGCCGGATCCGTCGGCGCGCAACCTGCGCAGCGGCACCCCGTTCGTGATCGGGCTGGTGTACGACAACCCCAATCCGTACCACATCATCGGCGTGCAGAACGGCGTGCTCGCCGCCTGCCGCGAGACCGGCTTCGGCCTGCAGATCCACCCCTGCGATTCCACCGCGCCGATGCTCGCCGAGGAACTGGCCGAGTGGACCCAGCGCTCGCGCCTGGCCGGGCTGGTGCTGACCGCGCCGATGTCCGAGCGCGCCGACCTGGTCGCGGCGCTGGCCGCGCGTGGGATCAAGACCGTGCGCATCATCGCCGCCACCGAGGATCCGCAGGACGGCCCGTGCGTCTACGTCGACGACCGCGACGCCGCCTACGCGATCACCGAACACCTGATCCAGCTCGGCCACCAGCGCATCGGCTTTCTGTGGGGCGGCACCTCGCACCGCTCCAGCGGCGAGCGCTATGCCGGCTACGAGGCGGCGCTGAAGGACTACGGCATCACCCTGGACAAGCACCTGGTGATCCCCGGCGACTACACCTTCGACGACGGCTTCCGCGGCGCGCGGCGCCTGCTGGCGCTGCGCGAACCGCCGACGGCGATCTTCGGCTCCAACGACGAGATCGCCGCCGGCGTGCTGGCGGCGGCCAAGTCGGCGGGCATGAACGTGCCCTACGACCTGTCCATCGCCGGCTTCGAGGACAGCCCGTTCTCGCGTCAGTCGTGGCCGCCGCTGACCACCGCCAAGCAGGCCACCGAGGACATCGCCCGCCATGCCGCGCGCTTGCTGATCAGCCAGTTGCGCAGCGATGCCTACGAAGACCATCCGGCGCCGGTGCACAACCAGGGCTTCGTGCCGCAATTGGTGGTGCGCGGCTCGACTGCGCCCATGCAGCCGCATTCCCAGCCGCATTCCCGCCGTTCCTCCTCCCCCGACCCCACATGACCCTGCCCATGGCGCTGCCCTCCGAAACCGAAACCCTGATGTTCCGCGAAGCCGCGGAAGCCGCCGCGGTCGTCGCTGCGCAGTTCGAGCGCAACCACGCCACGGTGGCCGCACTGGCCGCCTCGCTGCGCGCCGATCCGCCGCCGTTCGTGGTGACCTGCGCGCGCGGCAGTTCCGACCACGCCGCCACCTACGCCAAGTACCTGTTCGAGACCCAGCTCGGCGTGGTCACCGCCTCGGCCTCGCCCTCGGTGGGCTCGGTCTACGAGGCACCGCTGCAGTTGCGCGGGGCGCTGTACCTGGTGATCTCGCAATCGGGCAAGAGCCCGGACCTGCTGCGCAATGCGCAGGCCGCCAAGGATGCCGGCGCGCGCGTGGTGGCCCTGGTCAACGTCGAGGATTCGCCGCTGGCGCAACTGGCCGACACAGTGATCCCGCTCGGCGCCGGCCCCGAGAAGAGCGTGGCCGCGACCAAGAGCTACCTGGCCTCGCTGGCGGCGATCCTGCAGCTCGGTGCGCACTGGAAGAACGACCCGGCGCTGCTGGGCGCGCTGCAGGAGTTGCCGCAGGCGCTGCGCGCGGCCTGGCAGGCCGACTGGCGCTCGCTCACCGACGGCCTGGTCGATGCCCACAACCTGTTCGTGCTCGACCGCGGCCTGGGCCTGGCGGCGGCGCAGGAAGCGGCACTGAAGTTCAAGGAAACCTGCGGCCTGCATGCCGAGGCCTACAGCTCGGCGGAAGTGAAGCACGGTCCGATGGCGCTGGTGGGTCCGGGCTTCCCGGTGCTGGCCTTCGACCAGCCGGACGAGGCCGGCGAGGGCACCCGGCGCCTGGCCGAGGAGTTCCGCGGCCGTGGCGCGCAGGTGTGGCTGGCCAGCGCCGGCGGCGATCTGCCCCTGGTGGCCGCGCCGCATCCGGCCTGTGCGCCGCTGCTGGCGATCCAGAGCTTCTACCGCGCGATCAACGCCCTGGCGCTGCGCCGTGGCTACAACCCGGACCTGCCGCCGCATCTGAACAAAGTGACGGAGACCGTCTGATGACCACGGTGGCGCTGCGCAATGCCCGCGTGCTCGGCGAGGACGGTTTCCTCGACGGCGTCAGCGTGCTGCTGGAGGGCGGGCGCATCCTCGCCCTGCTGGACGACGCCGACCCGCGCGTGGCGGCAGCGCCGGTGCAGCACGACCTGGGCGGCGGCAGCCTGCTGCCGGGCTTCATCGACCTGCAGGTCAACGGCGGCGGCGGCGTGCTGTTCAACAACCGCACCGACGTCGAGGCGCTGCGCTGCATCGGCCAGGGCCATCGCCGCTACGGCACCACCGGCTACCTGCCGACGCTGATCAGCGACGACCTGGAGGTGATGCGCGCGGCGATCGCCGCCACCCGCCAGGCCATCGCCGACGGCGTGCCGGGCGTGCTCGGCATCCATCTGGAAGGGCCGTACCTGGCGCCGGCGCGCAAGGGCACCCACAACGCCGACAAGTTCCGCGTGCCCGACGCCGAGGAACTGGCGCTGGCCACCTCGCTGGACAACGGCGTCACCCTGATCACCCTGGCACCGGAACGCGTGCCGCCGGCCAGCATCCACACCCTGGCCGCGGCAGGCGCGCGCGTGTTCGCCGGCCACACCGCCGCCAGCTACGAAGAGACCCGCGCCGGGCTGGATGCCGGCATCTGCGGCTTCACCCATCTGTACAACGCCATGACCCCGCTGCAGGGGCGCGATCCCGGCGTGGTCGGCGCGGCGCTGGAAGACCGCAACGCCTGGTGCGGCGTTATCGTCGACGGTGTGCACGTGCATCCGGCCAGCCTGCGCGTGGCGCTGGCGGCCAAGCCGCGCGGCACCGTGTTCCTGGTCACCGACGCGATGCCGATGGTCGGCGCCGACAGCCCCGCGTTCGACCTGTACGGCGAAACCATCACCGCCATCGACGGCGTGGTGCGCAATGCCGCCGGCGCCCTGGCCGGCTCGGCGCTGGACATGGCCAGCGCGGTGCGCAACAGCGTGCAGTGGCTCGGCGTGCCGCTGGAAGAAGCCGCGCGCATGGCTTCGCTGTACCCCGCGCAGTGCGTGGGCCTGGACCACCGCTACGGCCACATCGCGCCCGGCTACCAGGCCGACCTGGTGCTGCTGGATGAGGCGCTGCAGGTCCGCCACACCTGGATCGCCGGCGCGATGGAGTAGGCGGCATCGCGCAGCGCAGCGATGGCGGCTGCGCTGCGCTGTGCCGAGTCCCTGCCGGCGCCGAGCGCATTCTCTCAGGCAAGCTGGTCAGCGCCTTCGCCGACACAAGCGCGACTTCTTCGCATTCTTCGTCGCCGAGGATTGAGCGCCAGGCGCGGTGCGTCGGCGCGACTGCGGGGTTCTCCGCGCGGCGGTACTGCCAGCCAAAAGATTAAAAGTCTTCTGCTCCCCTGGCGCGATGTTCTCGCCTGCATGGGGTAGGCTCGTAGGCGATCGCCACAGGGGGGGATCGTCATGCGGATCGTACGTACGATCGTGCCGCGTTTTCGCGGCAGCGGCGAACAGGGGTGCAGCGGGGTATCGCGCGTTGTCTTGGCCTGTCGCCTGCGCTGGAGGGGAACTGTCGCCGACGTGCCGCGTGGCGCACGCCAGTTGCTGCATCGGCACTCGCACAGGAACGGGCCGACTCCGTTCGGTGCTGGCAGCAGCGGAGCCGGGTTGGCGCTGCTGCTGTGGGCCGCGGTCTGGCCGGCCTGGGCCGCGACGACACCGGCAGCGTGCCGGCGGCCGGCGTTGCCGGTGGTCTGCGCCGGCCCGACCGCGGTCGGGCGCTTCGTCGCCCGCAATGCCGGCCCTTGGCAGCCCTACGCGTTCGCCGAGCCGCTCGACGTGCCGGCAGGGCAGGCCCTGGCCATCGCGATCTGCGGACAGGCCAACCAGACCGTGCAGGATGCGCATTGGCTGGCACAGCCATCGCTGTTGCCGACGCTGGTCCATAGCGTCGGCGCGGACGCCACGCTGGCGATCCTGGTGCAGGACAGCGCCAATGTGGCGCTGGACGGGCGCCTGACCCTGGGCGAGGACACGCTCGCCGCCGATGGCACGCTGCGCGCGCCGGTGGGGCCGGTGCAGGCCGCGCTGATCGGCACGCTGATCGACGGCCCCATCGCGGCCGGTGCGCGCATCGACCTGCGCCTGCGTGATTCGGCCAACGTCAGTCTGCAGACAGCGCAGAGCCATCTGCATCTGGGCGGCGGCAGCCTGAGCGAACGGTTGATCGCGCCGCGCGATGCGTCGGCCGTGGCCGCCGATGCGGCTTGCCTCGAGGTCGCGGTGGAGCGCAGCGATCGGGTCCGCGGTGGCCGCGGCACACTGACGGTCGGCGGCGGCCGCCTGCAGGGCGCGCTGGTCGCGCATCCGCTGCGTGACAGCCGCGTCGCCGTGCAGGCCGACGACGTGGCCAACGTGGCGGCGGACGAGGTGCGTCTGTTCGCCGGCCAGTTGCTGGACGAGGTACTACAAGCCGGGCCGTGGCTGGGTGGGCAGATCGCGATCGCGCTGGGCAACACCGCCAATGTCGACGCGCGCGCGCTGGAGATCCAGGATGCGGTGCTGATCGACGAACTGGTCGACGCCGAGCGCGTGGAGAGCGCGACGATCGACCTGCGCCTGACCGATGCCGGCAGCGCGATTCTCGCCGGCACATTGCGCATCCACGATGGTGGGCTGATCGACGAGCCGCTGGATGCGTCCGATCTGCTCGCCTCGGACGTGGCGGTGACGCTGCTGCGCAGCGGCAACGCCGTCGCCGCCGATGCGCGGATCGTCGACGGGGAGCTGATCGACGAAGCGATCGACGTCGGTGCGGTGCAGGACGCGGCCTTGGCGGTGCGGTTCGAGGCTGCCGGCAATCTGGATGCGGTGACGGCGCGGATCGAGGAGGGCGAATTGATCGACGAGGCGATCGATGCCGCCTCCTTCGACGGCGGTACGCTCACCATCGCGTTCGCGGACAGCGGTAACGTCACCGGCGACGCCCTGACCATCGCCCATGGCGAACTGATCGACGAAGCACTCGACCTGCAGGGCCTGCTCGCGCAGGCGGACCTGCGCCTGGACATGACCGATGCCGGCAACGCACGGGTCCAGGCGCTGGACATCGTCGAGGGCGAACTGGTCGACGAACTGCTGGACCTGGTCGACGCGCGCGATGCCAGCGCCGAACTGCGCGTGCGGCGCAGCGCGAACGCCGGCGGCGCGCTGTCGGCGTCGGCCCAGCGCGTGTCGCTCGTGTATGGCGAGTTGATGGATGAGGTGATCGACGCGGCGGGCACGCTGGAGGGATTCACCGGCTTCGTCGACCTGGGCGATACCGCCAACGCGCGCGCGGCGCGCATCGCCCTGCAGGGCGCGCAGTTGCTGGACGGTGTGCTGGATGCGGCAGCGCTGCGTACCAGCGAGCTCGGCCTGCAACTGGTCGATGTGGCCAGCGCGCGCTACCGGGATGCCCTGGAGATGCGGGAAAACAGCACGCTGTTGGGGACGCTGGCCGATGTGGACAGCCGCGATGCCGCGTCGCAGATCGCCACGGTGGTCGTGGCCAGCGGAGAGGCGATCCAGGTGCCGTAGCGGTCGTTGGGCCGGCGGTGCGCCGATCGACGGCAGCGAAGTTGCCGTTGCCGCGTTTTCCGGCGATGCGCCGGTCATCCGGATGTGCGATGTCGGCTGCGGCGGCGGTGATGGCCAGCGGGTCGGGGCGCCAAGGCGCCTCTGCTCGCTCCGGGAAGCGCACTCGTGGGAGTGGCAGCGCGAGCGAGTCCTCGCAGAAGCTGCTGCTGCATGGTGCAGGTGCAAGCACTGCGTGGCGTGGAGCGGGTGCCGTCCCGCTTTGGGGAGGCATGCCGAAGGACACCTTGCGGCCGGCCTGGGTCATCGGCAAGCTTGGCCATCGGTTTCCACGCAGCGATGGCGCAGGGACGCACGGTCCTCGCCGCGCTCCATGCATCTGCCAGGAGTGTGCATCGAATGACTCGCAGCGCTGCACTGGTGCTCCTGCTTGCAGGAATCGCCGGCATTTCCGCCGCCCGTGCCGAGGACGCCTTGGCGCCGGTGGAAGCGCGCGTCCCGTTCGCGCCCGCTGCGTTCACCGGCAGCGACGGACGCACGCATCTGGCCTATGAGCTGCACGTCACCAATTTCTATGGCGATTCCGGCGCGCTGGCGCCGCAGGGGCTGGACGTGTTCGGTGACGATGCGGCCACGCCCCTGCTGGCACTGGATGCGAAGCAACTGTCGCACGTGGTGAAGCCTGCGCCGGCGGCGCAGGAGCCGGTGGCGATCCTCCCCGGCAAGCGCGCGGTGTTCTTCGTCTGGTTGACCCTGCCGGCGGGGGTGTCGGTGCCGCACCGCTTGCGTCACCGCATCCACTTCACCGCGGACGCCCATGCGAGCAGCATGCTCGACGGCGCCACCGTCCAGGTCGGCGATGCGCAGCCCATGGTCATCGGCGCGCCGTTGCGCGGCGGCCGCTGGTTGGCCCACGAAGGCCCCGGTGCCGCCCAGTCGCACCATTGGGGCAGCCTGGTGGCGGTGAACGGGCAACTGACCATTCCGCAGCGCTACGCCCTGGATCTGGTGGGTGTCGACGATGCCGGGCACGTGCTGAGAGCCGGCGTGAAGGACATCCACAGATCCAGCTACGCCGACTGGATCGGCTACGGCGCGGACGTGCTTGCCGTGGCCGACGGCGTCGTGCGCAGCGCGCGCGATGGCGAGGCCGAACACCAGCCGCTCAGTGCGCAACCGGAACCCGCCTCGCTCACCAGTGACGGCCTGTTCGGCAACTACGTGGTGCTGGAAATCGCACCTGGCACGTTCGCAAGCTATGCGCATCTGCGCCGGGGCAGCCTCAAGGTGAAAGCGGGCGAGCGGGTGCAGCGGGGACAAGTGCTTGCGCAGTTGGGACAGTCCGGCAATTCCGCGGCGCCGCATCTGCACTTTCAGCTGTCCAATGCCGTCGCGTTCGAAGGTTCCGAAGGCGTGCCTTACGCGTTCGAGCGCTTCGGCTATCTCGGCACCGAATCCGAAGCCCAGCTGTTTGGGCAGGGCGAGCCATGGCACGCCTCGCCCATCGAAGATCGCCGGTCGCAGCTGCCGCTCAACGACGTGGTGATCCAGTTTCCCGGTCAGTCAGGGCTGGGCCGTTGACCAAGGGCAGAGGCCCGCGGCCTGGAACAGCCGCAGTGGTCGAGGTGAGCGGAGCCGCGCTCGGTCAGCCGATGCAAACGCTGCGCTTCGCATCCCCGCAGCCGCTTCGAACCGCCGTTCATCAGGCGAAAACCGCGCCGTACCTGCGGAACGGCATGCGGCGCAAGGCTCGGCCGCGTCAATCTGCGGATGCGCGACGCGCCGCGGCGATCGCCGCGATCCGCGCCTTGGCCAGTGCCTCGCCGATCTGCGGGCCGCTCAGGCCTTGCGCGGCCAGGTCGCGGGCGTTGACCGCCAGGGCCGCTGCGTGCAGGCGCTGCAACGTGCGGCCCTGCGGGTAGTCGGCATCCTCGCTGCCGAGGCGGCCGCGTTTGTCGGCCTCGCACACCGTTGCCAGCTGCGCGATGCGTTCGGGCTTGCGAAAGCCGTCGCAGCGCTGCAGCAGTTCGTGCACGGTGCGGTCGCGCAGCTCGTCCAGGCGATGCACGTTCAGATGCTCGCGACAGGCGATCTCGGCCAGTTGCCGGTGCTCCTGCGGCACCTTCAGGCGTTCGCACAGCGCGCGCAGCGGCGCCAGGCCGCGTTGCTCGTGCATCAGGTGGCGCGGCCATTCCTCCGGTGGCGTCAGCGCCTTGCCCAGGTCGTGGGTCAGCGCAGCGAAGCCGATCAGCGCATCGCCCGGCGCCAGTCGCGCGGCCATGTCGCTGACCAGTTCCTGGTGGCGGCCGGTGTCGATCTCGGGGTGGTATTCGGCGCGCTGCGGCACGCCGTACAGCGCGTCCAGCTCAGGTAGCACGCTGCGCAGCGCGCCCGCGTCGTACAGGGTGCGCAGGAACGCCGACGGTTGCGCCGAGGCGAGGCTGCTGCGCAGTTCCTGCCATACGCGCTCGGGCACCAGCGTGTCCAGTTCGCCACTGGCCGCCATCTCGCGCATCAAGGCCATGGTTTCCGGCGCCACGCTGAAGCCGAGCGGGGCCAGTCGTGCCATGAAGCGCGCCGCGCGCAGTACGCGCAGCGGGTCTTCGCCGAACGCCGGGCCGATGTGGCGCAGCACGCGGCGTTCGATGTCGCGCGCGCCGCCGTAGGGATCGACCAGCGCGCCACTGTCCTCGTCGCGGGCGATCGCGTTGATGGTGAAGTCGCGGCGCTGCAGGTCTTCCTCCAGCGTCACCGACGGATCGGCATCGACCACGAAGCCGTGGTAGCCACGCCCCGACTTGCGCTCGGTGCGCGCCAGCGCGTATTCCTCGCCGCTGTGTGGATGCAGGAACACCGGGAAATCGCGCCCGACCTGTTTGTAGCCCAGGTCGAGCATCTGCTGCGGTGTGGCGCCGACCACCACCCAGTCGCGATCGCCGGGCGGCTGCCCAAGCAGGGCGTCGCGGACGGCGCCGCCGACGAGGTAGGTGTTCATGGGCGGGGATTCGGGAGTGGGGATTGGGGATTGGTCAGGGCGGCGTCGTGCGAACGGACGCTGCCCTGGCCTATTCCGGCGGATGCTACCTGCATGCGGATGCGCTGCGCTGTTGCCAATCCCGACTCCCTAATCCCGATTCCCCGCCTCACACACAAACTTCTTGCGCGGCGCATCCAGCTTGCCGAGCATGCGGTCGCTGAGCGGCAGGGCGTCGCCGTTGAGGCGCCAGTCGTAGATCACGCTGAAGGCCAGGACGCGCGCCACGTACTCGCGGGTTTCCTTGTAGCTGACCGTCTCGATCCAGAAGTCGGCATCGTGGCCCGGGCGCTGGCTCTGCCAGCGTGCGGCCGGGCCGGGGCCGGCGTTGTAGGCGGCGATGGTCAGGTAAGGCAGGCCGTAGGTGTTGAGCAATTGGCGCAGGTAGGCGGTGCCGATGGCGATGTTGGTGTCCGGGTCGTACAGGCTGGCGGCGCCGCCGTAGCCGGCCAGGCCGAGGTTGCGGGCGACGCTGGCGCCGGTGGCCGGCACCACCTGCATCAGGCCCATCGCATTGGCCGGCGAGCGCGCGTTCGGATTGAACACGCTCTCGGCGCGGATCTCGGCGGCCACCCAGGCCGGATCGATGGCGTTCTTGCCGGCTTCGCGGCGAATGGTGGCATCGTGGTGCAGCGGGAAGCGCAGCGTGTACAGACGCTGTTCCTCCGGGCGCTTGCCCAGCGAGAACACCGCGCGGTCGAACCAGCCGTTGGCGCTGGCCACTTCCACCGCCAGGCGCCGCTGGGTGTCGTCGAAGCGGCTCAGCGCATCGTTCCACTCGGCCACCGCCCAGCCGGCGCGGTCGATCTTGAACAGCTCCAGCGCGCGGATCAGCGCCGGATCGCGTTCCACCGCCGCCTGCGCCTGTGCGCTGTCGTTCGGTTCCCACGGGCACAGCGCGTACGGTTGCTTGAGCCGGTCGGCGGCCAGAAAGCCGTGGAAGGTGGCGGAGGTGGCAGCCTCGCGGTACAGCCGCTGCGCCTCGCTGGCATTGCCGGTCTTCTCCGCCAGCCGCGCCTCGAAGTATTGCCAGCGCGAATCGCTGCGCTGCGTCGGCGGCATCTTGCGGATCGCGGCCAGCGCCGCCGGCCAGTCGCCGCGCGCCATCGCCTCGCGCGCGCGCCACTCGTGCAGGCGTTCGTCGTAGGCGGACTCGGGCACGGCGTTGAGCCGGCGCGCCGAATCGGGGCCGTACGAGGCCACCGTCCACAGCGCGATCTGGTACAGCACCGCGCTGCGCTGCGCCTCGCTGAACTGCAGCGCCTGGGCGAACTGCGGCAGTTGTCGCTCGGCCGCGTCGGGATCGGCCTTGGCCAGCTTCTCCAACCCGTCCACCGCCACCTTGCGGCTGCGCTCGGTCTTGGGCCAGCTCAGCGCGCGGGCATGCACCGCGTCCAGGAACGCGGCGTAGTCGTTGGCCAGGGCCAGGTCGGCCGCGGGCAGGCCGCGTGCGGCGGCGCGCATCACCGCCGGTTGTTGTGCGTCCGCGGCCGCTTCCACGCGCGCCCAGCGCAACGCATCGGTCATGCCGCCGCGCGCCTGCAGCACCGCAAACACCGGATCGCAGGCGTCGGGCAGCGACTTGCCGGCGTTGCGCCACAACGCCTGCGCTTCGTCCACCCACTGCGCGTCGGCGCGGCCGGTGGCCTGGCGCGCGTTGAGCTGGGCGCAGCGCAGGCCGAGGTTCTCGGTGGGTTTCCAGTTCGCCAGCAGCGCCGGCCAGTCCTCGCGCCGCGCCAGCGCCGGCAGCCACAGCGCACGGAAGCTTTCGGCCACCGGCTGCCCGGCATAGCGCTTGAGGAAGTCCTGCGCCTGCGCATCGGACACCTTGTCGATGTTGCGGCGCAGGTTGGCGTACTCCAGCCAGCCGTACAGCGGATGCTGCTTGAACGCGGCCGCGCGGACCGGATCGAAACGGCCTTGCTCGGCATCGTCGATCGCCGAGCGGATCGCCGGGCGTTGCGCGTCCAGGGACTGGGCGAGGGCGGAAACGGGGCCGCACAACGCGGCGGCGAACAGCAGGAGAGACGTGCGCAGGATCATGCGCGGGACTATACCGAACGCCGATGAATCGCCGTGCCATCGGGCGAGGGCGCACGCAGTGGTACGTTCCGGCATCGCGGCTGCGGCGCTGTCGTTCCGCGTCGTCCCGGCGCGCCGGCGATCGCACTGGATGCACCGAATCGGCGTGGGCGCTTCGCGCGCCGGACCCTCACCCCAACCCCTCTCCCGGTGGGAGAGGGGCTTCTGCCTTCTCCCTTCTCCCTTCTCCCTCCGGGACCATGGCCCCCTTTTCGGGGGAAGGTGCCCCGCAGGGGCGGATGAGGGTCTGGGCGAAGCCTCGTGTCGCGAGATCGGCGCGGGCGCTTCGCGTGCCGGACCCTCACCCCAACCCCTCTCCCGAGGGGAGAGGGGCTTCGGCTTCTCCCTTCTCCCTCCGGGACCATGGCCCCCTGTTCGGGGGAAGTGCCCCGCAGGGGCGGATGAGGGTCTGGGCGAAGCCTCGTGTCGCCAAATCGGCGCGGGCGCTGCGCCTCCGTACCCTCACCCCAACCCCTCTCCCGAGGGGAGAGGGGCTTCGGCATTGCGTCGCCGATTGACGACATCTCGCACCCCCGTGTCTACCAGATCGACCAGTCGTCGCGATCGCCCGCGCTTTGCCCGCCGGATGCTTGCAGGCCGTTTACGATTTGTTTACAAAGAATTCCACGCCGTCGCGGTGCAGGGGGTCGCAGCGGCCGACCCACATCCTTTCTGGAGAGAGAGACGGATGAATTTCCTGCACCGCCATCCTTTGGTCTTCGCGGTTTCCCTGGCCCTGCTCGGCGGTGTCCCCGCCATCGCCGGCGCCCAGCAACAGACGCCCCCGGCCGCTCCCGGCAATGCCACGACCCTGGACAGCGTGCAGGTCACCGGCACCCGCATCCGCCGCGCCGAAGTCGAGGGCCAGGTGCCGGTGCAGACGCTGAGCCGCGCCGACATCGAACGCACCGGCCTCACCTCCATCGGCGATGTGCTGCAGGAACTCACCGCCTCCGGCTCGGCCTTGAACGCCAAGTTCAATTCCTCCGGCAATTTCGGCTTCCCGCCGGACGGCAGCGGCGTCGGCGCCGGCTCGGCGCAGGTGGATCTGCGCCACCTGGGCGCCAAGCGCGTGCTGGTGCTGGTCGACGGCATGCGCTGGGTCAACGAGTCCTCCGCCTCGGGCGTGGGCGCGGCCACCGACCTCAACACCATCCCGCTGGCCATCGTCGAACGCGTCGAGGTGCTGGAGGACGGCGCCTCCTCGCTGTACGGCTCCGACGCCATCGCCGGCGTGGTCAACATCATCACCCGGCGCAATTTCGAAGGCGGCCAGGTCACGCTGAACTACGGCGAGTACGACAAGGGCGACGGCGCCAGCAAGGGCGTGGACCTGGCCTGGGGCCACAGCACCGAGCGCACCAGCCTGTTCCTCGGCGCCAGCTACACCAAGCAGGATCCGATCTACGCGCGCGACCGCGCGCAGTCGCTGTATCCGATTCCCGGCACCGGCCTGAGCTTCGGCAGCTCGGCTACGCCGGACGGGCGCTTCATCTTCGTCGACCCCAACACCGGCGCCGAGCAGAACCTGACCCCGAACAGTGGCGTGGGCACGCCCCGCTACGACGGCGCCGGCGGCTGCAGCCGCAGCGACGACTACCACTGCTTCACCACCGCCGACCGCTACAACTTCGCCGCGTCCAACCTGCTGCTGACGCCGTCCGAGCGCAAGGGCGTGTTCGGCCAGTTCCGCTTCTTCTTCAACGACGATGTGCAGTGGTACCTAAAGCTGCTCGGCAACCGCCGCGAATCGACCAACCAGGCCGCGCCGGAGCCGATCTTCCTCGGCCCCGATGCCGGCACCGGCAATCCGCTGGCCGACAACATCGTCATCTCCGCCGCCAACCCGTACAACCCGTTCGGCTTCGCGCTGGATTCGGGCAGCAACCTGATCATGATCGGGCGCCGCCCGGTGGAAGGCGGCGCGCGCGTGTTCGAGCAGCGCGTGGACACCCAGTACGTCGGCACCGGCTTCATCGGCAGCTTCGAGAGCGCCGACCGCACCTGGTTCTGGGACGTCAACGGCGCCTACAGCAAGAACAAGGCCGAGCAGACCAACTACGGCAGCTACAACATCTACAACATCAACCTGGCGCTGGGCGATCCGGCGGCGTGCGCGGCGGTGGCCGGCTGCGTGCCGCTGAACATCTTCGGCGGCGCCGGCAGCATCACCCCGGACATGCTGCGCTGGATCCAGCCGGTGGTGCACGACCGCAGCCAGAACGAGCTGACCCAGTTCACCGCCAACCTCAGCAGCGACCTGTTCCGGCTGCCGGCCGGCGCGGTGTCCTTCGCCACCGGTATCGAGTACCGCAAGTACGAGGGCTTCTATCGCCCCGATCCGCTGACCGTGATCGGCCACTACAACGGCGTGCCGTCGCTGCCGACGCAGGGCAGCTACGACGTCAAGGAGGCCTACCTCGAACTGAGCGTGCCGATCTTCGCCGACTCGCCGCTGGGCGACAAACTCGACCTGAGCCTGGCCGGCCGCTATTCCGACTACTCCACCTTCGGCGGCAAGTTCACCCCGAAGTACGGCCTGCGCTGGCAGGTGGCACCGGACTTCGTGCTGCGCGCCAGCTATGCCGAAGGCTTCCGCGCGCCCAGCATCGGCGAACTGTACGGCTCGGCCGCGCGCGCCGACCTGACCCTGTCCGACCCGTGCTCGATCGGCCTGGGCGGCACCGCGCCGCGCGGCAGCGCCAGCAACTGCGCCGCGCTCGGCGCGCCGGCCGGCTACCAGCAGGCCAATTCGCAGATCTCGGTGACCACCGGCGGCAATCGCGCGCTGGAACCGGAAAAGGCGCGCAGCTTCAGCGCCGGCTTCGTCTGGAGCCCGTGGTTCGCCAGCAACGTGCCGTGGTCGGACCGCTTCGATGTGGAGGTGACCTTCTACCGCCACGACATCGACGGCGCGATCCAGGCGATCAACGCGCAGACCCAGCTCGACCTGTGCGTGGATACGCTCTCGCCCACCTATTGCGACGGCATCACCCGCGCCTCCACCGGCGGCATCAACGGCTTCAACAATCGGCTCACCAACCTCGGCTCGATCAAGACCGACGGCTGGGACGTGGACCTGTTCTGGAACTCGCCGGAGACCGCCGCCGGCCGCTTCAAGATCGGCTGGCAGAACACCTTCGTCACCCGCTACGTCGCCACCGGCGCGGCCGGCCAGGTGCAGCCGCAGCGCCCGGGCGTGGAAGTGGTGGACAGCTCCATTCCCGAGTGGACCAGCAACCTGAGCCTGGACTGGTCGCGCGGCCGCTGGAATGCGTCGTGGACGCTGCGGCACATCTCCGAGCTGACCGAACAGTGCGGCGACGCGGTCGCGTTCCCGGTGTGCAGCAATCCGGTGGCCGGCACCAACACGCTGGACGCGATCACCTACCACGACCTGCAGGTCGGCTATCGCTTCGACTGGCTCAAGGGCCTGACCCTCAGCGGCGGCGTCAACAACGTCTTCGACAAGGACCCGCCGATCTGCCTGTCGTGCTCGCTCAACGGCTACGACGCCTCCACCTACGGCATTCCCGGTGGACGCTACCTGTACGTGCGCGCGGATCTGAAGTTCTAGGCGCTGCCCGCGATGGCACCCTGCGAGAGCGAGCGTTCGCTCTCGCAGGGCGCGGCTGATGCGGGGGCGAAGCAACCTTGATGCTGTAGGAGCCGCGACGGATGTTCCCTGGGAACGCCCGTCGCGGCTAAAGCCGCTCCTACGCGTGGTGCAAGAACCGGTGTCGCCGCCTCAGCGCAACAAGTGCTGCGGCACTTCGATCTCGGTGGCCACGGCCAGGTGGTCGGAGAAGGCGGCGGGCACCGCACGCTGCGCATTGCAGCGCAGGCCGTCGCTGACCAGGATGTGGTCGATGGCGCGCTGCGGGCGCCAGCTCGGGAAGGTCGGGACCACACAGCCCGGCGGTTGCAGCCGGGTGCGCTGGTAGAGGAACTGCATTTCCGGGCGATCGGCGACGCAGTTGAAGTCGCCCATCAGCACCACGTTGGGATGATCGGACAGCAGTTCGGCGATGAAGGCCAACTGCGCCGCGCGCGAGTTGGCGCCCAGCGACAGGTGCGCCACCGCCACCGCCAGGCCTTCGGCGCCGTTGCCGAACTTGGCCAGCAGCACGCCGCGCCCGCCGAGCCGGCCGGGCAGGGCGTGGTCCTGCACTTCCACCGGCTCCAGCCGGCTGAGCAGGCCGTTGGCGCTGGAGGCCACGCCGCCCACGCGCCGGTTCGGCTGGTGGCTCCAGTAGTTGAAGCCGGCGCGCTCGGCCAGGTAGTGGGTCTGGTTGGTGAAGCCCGAGCGCAGGCTGCCGGGATCGGCCTCCTGCAGGCCGACGATGTCGTGGTCGCTGGCCAGCTGCGCGATCGCGTCCAGGCTGCTGCGCTTGCGCCCGGCCGGCAGCGCATGCGACCAGCTGCGGGTCACGTAGTCACTGTAGCGGCGCGTGCTGGAACCGGCCTGGATGTTGGCGGTGAGCACGCGCAGGGTGCGGGTGGCGGGAGCGGTCACGGCGGTGCGGCCCGGGGCGGACGGCTTACTTGGCCATCGCCGCGCGTTCGCGCGCGATCAGGTGATCGGCGATGCGCAGCATGTCGTCGTAGCTCTTGCCCTTGACCAGGTACTTGCCGTTGATGATCAGCGACGGCGTGCCGCTGATGCCGCTGCGGGTGGCGAACTGCTTGGCGCGGTTGGTCTTGGTGGCCACCGCGAAGCTGCCCATGGTGTCGGCGAACTGCTTCGGGTCCACGCCGTACTTGGCGTAGAAGTTGGCGATGTCCTGCACCGAGTCGCGGCCGCGCTCGCCCTTCAGGGTCTGGTCGACGTGGATCGCCTTGTACAGCGCATCGTGGGTCTTCTCCTGCACGCCCAGCGCCTCGGCGGCGTAGAACGCGCGGGCGTAGTCGTCCCAGGTGCCGCCGAACATCGCCGGCACGTAGACGAAGCGCACGTCGGACGGCAGGCCGGCCTTCCACGGGCCGATCAGCGGCTGGAAGCGCGCACAGGCCGGGCAGACGTAGCCGAACACCTCGGCCACCTCGATCTTGCCGTTGGTCGGCTGGAACGGCTGGCCGCCCGCGATGTCGACATAGTCGGTGCCGGCGACCGGCTCCGGACCGTTCGGGGTCTTGGCCGCGACCGGCTTGGCCGGGGCGGCGCTGTCGCCTTCGGCGGCGGGCTGCGCGGCGGCATCGGCGCTGGTGGCCGCGGGAGCGGCCGGCGTCTCGGCGGGCGCAGCGGCAGCGTCGTTGCCGGCGGCGGGCGCGGCCGCCGGGGTCGCGGCGGTGCCAGAGGCAGGGGCGACGGCGTCGGCAGTGCCGTCCTGGGCCTTGCATGCCACCAGGATCGGCAGCAGGGCCATCAGGGTCAGGGCGAAGCGGGTCTTCATCGGCGACATCTCCAGCAGGATGGGGGAAAAATGCCGGACGCGCCGCAAGCGCGGTCCGGCCACCCCGTCATGATGCCATGGCGCGGATGAAGCGCCGTGCGCCGATTACTTGCCTGCGCGCTCGCGGGCGATCAGCGCGTCGGCGATGCGCAGCATGTCCTCGAAGTTCTTGCCCTTGACCAAGTACTTGCCGTTGACGATTAGCGCCGGGGTGCCGGAGATGTCCGCGCGCACGGCGAAATCGCGTGCGTTCTTCACCTGCGCGGCGACCTGCGGGCTCTGGTAGGCAGCGATGAAGGCCTGCGGCTTGACCCCGAAGCCGGCGTAGAACGCGGCCAGTTCCTCCGGCGCCACGTTCTGCACCGGCACGCTGCGCTTGTCGTGGATGGCCTCGAACATGGCGCGGTGGCTGCGGCTCTGCACGCCCAGTTGCTGTGCGGCATAGAAGGCGGCGGCGAAGCTGTCCCAGTAACCGCCGAACGCCGCCGGCACCAGGGTCAGGCGCACGTCCTTGGCCTGCTTGCCGGCCCATTCCTCCAGCAGTGGCTCGAAGTGCGCGCAGTGCGGGCAGGTGTAGCCGAACACTTCCACCACCTCGATCTTGCCGGCCAGCGGCGCGAACGGCTTGGGATCGGCGATCAGCGTGTAGTCCTCGCCTTCCACCGCGGTCGCGGACTTGGGTTGCGCGCAGGCGCTCAACGGCAGCAGGGCGAGCAGGCACAACAGCAGGCGGGGCAAACGGTTCATGCGATCTCCAATGGCAAAAACGAACGCCGGTCGTCTGGACCGGCGCGAAGGGGGAACGGGCCGGCGCCGCCGCAGCGGCGCACGGTCAGGATTGTTGCGCGGGCGCCGGCTGTTGTGGCGTTGCCGTGGCCGGCGCCGCCTGCGCGGCGGCCGCGTCGTCGGCGCGGTCGTGCAGGCCCTGCAGATAGCTGCCCAGCGCCTTGATCTCCTGGTCGGTCAGCGGCTTGGCCACCTGCGCCATGATTTTGAACATCGTCGGGTCGCGCTCCTGGGTGGTGCCGGCCTGGTATTCCTGCAGGCGCCGCGCCACGTAATCGGCGTGCTGGCCGCCCAGGTGCGGGTAGGCCGGCCCCGGGTTGCCGGCGCCGGCGGGGCCGTGGCAGGCCATGCAGGCGGGGATGCCGCGGGTCGCGTCGCCGCCGCGATACAACTGCTGGCCGACCTCGTAGAACTTCATGCCCGCGTATGGGCCGTCGGCGATCACCGCGTCGTCGGCGATGCCGGCACCGGCCTTCTGCGTGGCGAAGTAGGCGCCGATGTCGCGCATGTCCTGCGCGCTCAGCGGCTGCACGAACGGCACCATCGCCGCGACCGCGCCGCTGGTGCGCTCGCCGTGGGCGATCAGCGCCATCTGCCGCGCGCTGTAGCGCTCCACCTGGCCGGCGATGCGCGGATACATGGCGATGGCGGGATTGCCGTCGGCGCCATGGCAGGCGGCGCAGGCCGCGGCCTTGGCCTGGCCGGCCTTGGGGTCGCCCCAGGCGGCCTTGCCGATGTCGCCCTCCAGCGGCGTGGTGCGCACCGGGGCGTGGTCGGGAATGGGAACCACCGAGGTCTGCGCGAACGCGACCGCGGCGGCGACGGAAACCGCTAGACCGGCAAAGGCAAGAACGCGAGCGTGGCGCATTAGCTGAAGCTCCGTATGACCCGACCCCGCGGCTGCCGGACGGCGACCGCACTCGCGCGATTATCGGCATGCTGCGGCCCGGCGGTCAACGAAGCCCGCCCGGGGCCGCGGACGTGCGATCCTAGCGGGATGTCGCTGATCCTCGAACGTGCCCACTATCTCCTTTCCGCCCACAACGCCCGCCAGTTGCCCGACGACGGTGGCTGGGAAGTGGCGTTCGCCGGCCGCTCCAACGCCGGCAAGTCCAGCGCGCTGAACGCGCTGACCCGGCAGAACGCCCTGGCCCGCGTCTCCAAGACGC
This sequence comes from Xanthomonas sp. 3498, assembly GCF_014199795.1. Taxonomy (NCBI): domain Bacteria; kingdom Pseudomonadati; phylum Pseudomonadota; class Gammaproteobacteria; order Lysobacterales; family Lysobacteraceae; genus Xanthomonas; species Xanthomonas sp. 3498. The sequence continues at coordinate 748,823 of NZ_JACHOH010000001.1, read as the reverse complement.
CCGGCCGCACCCAGCAACTGGTGTTCTTCCAGGTCCAGCCCGAGCGCTACCTGGTGGACCTGCCCGGCTACGGCTACGCCAAGGTCCCGCAGGAGCTGCAGGCGCACTGGCAGGCGTTCATCGACAGGTATTTCCGCACCCGCGAGGCCCTGCGCGGACTGGTGGTGGTGATGGACATCCGCCACCCGCTCAAGGACTACGACCGGCAGATGCTCGGCTACGCCGCCCAGCGCGGCCTGCCCGCGCACGCGCTGCTGACCAAGGCCGACAAGCTCGGCCGTGGCCAGCAGGGGCAGGTGCTGCAGCAGGTGCGCAAGGAGCTGACCAGCGCGTTCGGCGACACGGTCAGCGTGCAGACCTTCTCCGGCGAGACTCGCCAGGGCGTGGACGAGGCGCGCGGCATCGTCGGCGGCTGGCTGGGGCTTGACGTCGAACCGCCCGCCGCGGAGTGAGCGCGGCGGCGGGTGTGGGTATGGGCGAGGCCTCGTGTGCACGAACGCCGCGAGACGCTTCGCGCCGTACCCTCACCCCAACCCCTCTCCCGGAGGGAGAGGGGCTACGGCCGTTCCTTCTCCCATCGGGACCATGGCCCCCTTTTTGGGGGAAGGTGCCCCGAAGGGGCGGATGAGGGTCCGGGCGCAGCCTCGCGTGCTTGGACTCTGCGAGACGCTTTGCGACGTACCCTCACCCCAACCCCTCTCCCGCGGGGAGAGGGGCTAGCAGCCGTTCCCTTCTCCCATCGGGACCATGGCCCCCTTTTTGGGGGAAGGTGCCCCGAAGGGGCGGATGAGGGTCCGGGCGTAGCCTCGTGCGCTTGGACTCTGCGAGACGCTTCGCACCGTACCCTCACCCCAACCCCTCTCCCGGAGGGAGAGGGGCTAGCAGCCGTTTCCTTCTCCCATCGGGGGAAGGTGCCCCGCAGGGGCGGATGAGGGTCCGGGCGTAGCCTCGTGCGCTTGAACTCTGCGAGACGCTTCGCGCCGTACCCTCACCCCAACCCCTCTCCCGGAGGGAGAGGGGCTAGCAGCCGTGCTTTCTTCGGGAGAAGACCGGTCTCAAGGCGTCGCCGGCAATGGCGAGAACTCCGCAGGCACCCAGGCGAAGCCGGTGTCCGCGCGGCGCACGTGGCCCAGCCCCGGGAACGGCAGGTGCGCACCGGCCACCCACCAGCCGCGATCCGCGGCCTGCGCCAGCATGCGCTTGCGCGCGGCGATCGCCGCATCGCGGTCGCTGTCTGCCTCATACGATGCCTGCGGCTGCGCGAACTGCACCGCGTGGTAGTGCACCAGATCGCCCCACACCAGCAACTGTTGCCCATCGCCGCCATCGAAGCGGTACGACACGTGCCCGGGCGTGTGCCCGTGGGTATCCAGCGCGACCGCGCCGCCAGGCAGCGCGTCGCCGGGGCGGAAACGGCGTAGCCGCTGCGTGGCCTGGTACGGCGCCACCGCCGCACGCGCCAGCGGGAAGGCGAAGCGCAGTGCCTGCGGCGCGCCGGCCTCGCTGGCCGGGTCCAGCCAGTACGCGGCGTCGGCATTGCTCAGCCACACCGTCGCCTTGGGATAGGCGGGTTGGCCGTGCGCGTCGAGCAGGCCGCACAGGTGATCGGGATGGGCGTGGGTGAGCAGCACGTCGTCGACCTGCTCGGGCGCATAGCCGGCCGCGCGCAGGTTGGCCAGCACCTGGCCGAGCCCGGGGCCGAAACAGGTGGCGGTGCCGGTATCGACCAGGGTCAGGTGCGTGCCGTCCTGGACCAGATAGGCGTTGACCGCGGTCTGCAGGCCCTTGTCGCTCTCCGGCACGTAGCGATGGTCGAGCAGGCGCGCGATCGCCTCCGGTGGAACGTTGTGCAATTGCGTGCGCGGCAGCGCCACGGTGCCATCGAACAGGGCGGTGACGCGCAGCCGGCCGATCGCCTGGCGATAGACGCCGGGCACCTGCGCAGCGGTCGCCTCCGGTGCGGCGGCATGGGCGGGGGACGGCAGCGTCAGCGCCGCGCTGGCGCTCAGCGCCAGCGCGCACAGCGCGCGCAACGGGAACAGGGGCATGGGGATTTCCTGGCAAAGCGGCAGGCGCCGCGGTACCGGCATGCTGCGCCGGCGCGGCTGCGCGATTCGCTCATTCCGCTGCGCGCGGCGCTCAGCGCCGACGCGGCTCAGTTGCCGATGCTGGACGGGTCCAGGCCGTAGCGTTGCTGGAAGCGTTGGCTGAAGCTGCGCACCGAGCGGTAGCCGGCGTGCGCGGCGACCGTCTTCAACGGCCAGCGCGTGGTGTAGAGCAACTGCATCGCATGCGCCAGGCGCGCATCGGCGAGCAGTTCGCGCAACGAGGTGCCTTCGCCGGCCAGGTGCCGGCGCAGGGTCGCGCCGCTCAGGCCCAGGCTGTCTTCGATGTCGCGCGAACGCCAGGCGCGTTGCGGCTGCGCGGCGACCAGGTCGCGCACCTGCGCGGCCACGCTCGGCGCCGGCGGCAGCAGCAGGCCGCCATGGCCGCGCCGGCACAGCGCCACCACCAGCGCCGCCAGCGCCAGCCGCGCCTCGGTGTAACGGCCGTCCTGCAGCGCCTGTCGCCATTGCAGCAGGGTGCCGCCGACGTCCTCGGCGCGCAGGCGCGCCAGCTCCGCGCCGGCGGCGGGCAGCGGTTCGTTCCACAGCACGCGCGCGGCGCTCAGCGCTTCCTCGCACAGTGGCACCAGCACGCTGAGATACACGCCGCTGTTCGGATCCGGGATGTTGACCACATCGATGCGGCAGCGCCGCGTCACCAGGAACAGATCGCCCGGCACGAAGGCCAGCGTCTGTGTCGCGGTGCGCACCTGCTTGCGTCCCTGCAGCAGGATCGCCAGTTGCGGCCGCGGGATCTCCACCGAGCGCGCACCGTGTTCGCGGCGCGCGCTGATGCAGGCATAGCCTTCGGCCTGCGCGCAGTCGGCCAGGCTGGCCAGGCGCGCCAGCAGCAGGGCGTCGGGGGAGGTGGTGTCGGCCATGGCTGCCGATGCTACCGCAGCGCGTTGCGCGCGGGCTCGGACCTGCATGCCAGGATCCGGCCGATCGCATCGTTGGCCAGCATTGCCGCCGCGCCGTGGACCGCCACCCGTCACGCAGACCGGAGGCGGCGCCAGGGAGACAAGGCGTGCGCCGTGGCCCCGGGCTCGCTGCCCGGGCAACGGGGACAACGCGGTGACGCGCTGCGGACCGCCAACGCATCTCGCCTCACCGCCCACGACACGCGCTCGGCATCGGCGATCGAAAGAGCCGCGGCGGCTTGCACCACGCCGGATGAGGCCTACGCGGGAGGTTGCATGACCTCGATCGTGATCCCATCGGGCCCGCTGACGTAGGCAACGACGGTTCCCGCGCGTGGCCCGGCCTCGATCGGCCGGGGAGATCCTTTCAGGTGCCAGCCCTGCGCCTGGATCCTGGCGACAACCAAGTCGATATCCGCCACGGTGACGGCCAGATGGGTCGCGCCGATCGCGCCAGCGCTCTCGGGTGCCTTGCCCAACGTGCTGGCTGTCGAGTACTCGAGAAGTTCGATGGGAAACCCGGCGGGCGAGACCACCAGTGCCATGCGGCAACGCGGATCCTCGACACCCGTCACCTGCTGCAGGAAATCGCCGCCCATTTCGCCCGTGCGAACAAGTTCGAAGCCCATGGCCTCGGTCCAGAACTTGATCGCCTCCTCCAATGAGGAAACGGAGAATCCGGCGTGGTCGACGACGACGGTATCGGTCTTGATATTCATCACTCTGCTTCCCGTTCTGTTCGAAGGATAGGCGCGTCGTGGCCTTGTGTTCTACCCATGGCGCCTCGCTGGACTGGACGCTCCTGTCGCTGCCACCTCGGGGTTTCGAGGCGCAGGCACCGGCAATGTCGGGGTGGCCAGCGCTCTCCTGGCGCCGTCAGTCAGGCGCCCAGCCTGCCGATAGCGAGCCTCCGGGAGATCGGGTGTCGGCCATGCCGCGATGCGACCGTGGCGTGCGCCGCGCCCGCTCAGACATGCACGCCGAACGCATGGCCGATCGCGCCGCTGGCGAGCATCGCCGCCGCGCCCCAGAACACCACGCGCAGCGCGCCGCGCAGGCCCGGGGCGCCGCCGGCGCGCGCGGCCAGCGCGCCGGTCAACGACAGGCCGACCAGGGTCGCCGCGCCGGTCACCCACAGTTGCCGGCCGTCCGGCGCCAGCCATGCGGCCACGATCGGTAGCGCCGCACCAGTGCAGAACGCCGCCGCCGACGCGGCCGCCGCCTGCAGTGGACGCGCGCGCAGGCTCTCGGTGATGCCGAGTTCGTCGCGCGCGTGCGCGCCCAGCGCATCGTGTGCGGTCAACTGTTCGGCGACCTGGCGGGCCAGCACGGGATCGAGCCCGCGCTGGCGATAGATCGCGGTGAGTTCGTCCAGCTCGCTCTGCGGATCCTCGTGCAGTTCGCGACGCTCCAGCGCCAGGTCGGCGCGTTCGGTGTCGGCCTGGGATTGCACCGACACGTATTCGCCGGCGGCCATCGACATCGCACCGGCGACCAGGCCGGCGATGCCGGTGGTCAGCACGGTGGCCGCCGACGCGCCGCTGCTGGCGACGCCGACCACCAGGCCGGCGACGGAGAGGATGCCGTCGTTGGCGCCGAGCACGGCCGCGCGCAGCCAGCCGGCGCGGTCGGTGCGATGGCGTTCGGCGTGGGTCTGGCGCATGGCGCTGCCTGCAGCGGAGCGGAAGGAGACCGCAGCCTAGCCGAGCCAGCGCCGCGAGCGCTTGCTGCGTCTCACTCTCGACGCCGCCAGCGGCGCGACCGTGGAATGCTGCAGTGCCGCCGGTAGCGATACGGGCCTCGCCCCCGTCACGCTATAGTGCGGGCCTTGCGATGGCGGGACATGGTCCCCACATCGCCTCACCCGCCGTGCGAGTCCTGCCCTTGTCGAGCCCCAGCTACGTTGCCGAGACGCCGATCACCGACCGGGCCGAATTGGTCCAGGTGCTCGCCTCCGGAGAGAAGCCCGAAGCGCAGTGGCGCATCGGCACCGAGCACGAGAAGTTCGGCTTCCGCCTGGACGACCTGCGGCCGCCGACCTTCGAGGGCGAGCGCGGCATCGAGGCGCTGCTGCTCGGCCTGACCCGTTTCGGCTGGGAGCCGGTACGCGAAGCCGGGCATACCATCGCTCTGCTGCGCGACGGCGCTTCGGTGACGCTGGAGCCGGCCGGGCAACTGGAACTGTCCGGCGCGCCGCTGCCGACCATCCACGACACCTGCGTGGAAGTGGGCAGCCACCTCAACGAGGTCAAGCAGGTCGCCGACGAGCTGGGCCTGGGCTTCCTCGGCATGGGTTTCCAGCCCAAGTGGCGCCGCGACGAGATGCCGTGGATGCCCAAGGGCCGCTACCAGATCATGAAGAATTACATGCCCAAGGTCGGTTCGCTCGGCCTGGACATGATGACCCGCACCTGCACGGTACAGGTCAACCTGGATTACGCCAGCGAAGCGGACATGATCAAGAAGTTCCGCGTGTCGCTGGCGCTGCAGCCGATCGCCACCGCGCTGTTCGCTGACTCGCCGTTCGCCGAGGGCAAGCCCAACGGCTACCTCAGCTACCGCTCGCACATCTGGACCGACACCGACGCCGACCGCACCGGCATGCTCGATTTCGTGTTCGAGGACGGCTTCGGCTACGAGCGCTACGTCGACTACCTGCTCGATGTGCCGATGTACTTCTCCTACCGCGACGGCACCTACGTCGACGCCAGCGGGCAGAGCTTCCGCGATTTCATGCAGGGCAGGTTGCCGGCCTTGCCGGGCGCACTGCCGACGCTGCGCGACTGGTCCGATCACATGACCACCGCGTTCCCGGAAGTGCGCTTGAAGAAGTACCTGGAAATGCGCGGCGCCGACGCCGGTCCGTGGGGCCGGTTGTGTGCGCTGTCGGCGTTCTGGGTCGGCCTGCTGTACGACGATGCCGCATTGGACGCGGCCTGGGACCTGGTCAAGGATTTCAGCCTGGTCGAACGCCACGCGCTGCGCGATGGCGTGCCGAAGCAGGCGCTGAAGCTGCCGTTCCGCAACGGCACCGTGCAGGACCTTGCCGCCGAGGCGGTGAAGATCGCCCTGGACGGTCTGCGCCGCCGCGCGCGGTTGAACCGCGACGGCCAGGACGAATCGCGCTTCCTCGAACCGCTGGTCGAGATCCTGCACGCCGGCGAGACCGCGGCCGAGCGCAAGCTGGCGCTGTACCACGGCGCGTGGCAGGGCGACATCGACCGTGTGTTCCGCGAGTTCGCGTACTGAGCGTCACGCCGCACGCCCCCAGGCCAGCAGGACGATGACCGCGATCGAGGACATGGCGGGCCTGTTCCAGGACGAGCCGATGCGATGGGGCGGACGTGGCGATCCGTATCTGTGGCAGGAGATGGCCTCGACCCTGACCGGTGTGCCGCTGCCGGCGACGGCGGCGCAGTGCGAGGCGCTGCTCGCCGAGACCTTCGCGCGCCTGGTCGGCACGGCGCTGGACGACGCCTCCGTCGAGTCGGTCTTCGTGCCGCGCCTCAGCCATGGCGGCATGTCCTCGGGGTACGTCAGCCTGGTGTTCTGGCGGGCGACCGCCGTGCCGCTGTTGCTTGCCCGCCACGCCGCGGCCCTGGCGCAGCGCCACGCGGGCGCCGCAAGGGCGTCGTGGTGGCGACGGCTATTCCGCTCGCGCTAGCCGCCTTGCCACCGCCCATCCGCGCGCTGGTTGCGTCGCAGGCGGGGCAGCCGCGCACGGATGGATTGCTGCCGTACGCCGCCGCCGATCTGGCCGAACGCAATGCGACCTTCGAGGTCGCTCGTGGTCTGCGGGCCATGTGCTGATCGGCGATGACAGCGGCGGCCAGGGCGTGCTGGTCGCGCTGGCCGCACCGGTGCATCCGGTGTTCCTGTGCGATCTGGGTGCGCTGGCCGAGGAGAGTGCGTGCCGCTTGCGGCGTCGTCGCAGGACTGGATCGCGGCCGGATGCCCGCTTTTGCCGTAGCCGACTGGCCCCGTTGGCGAGGTAAGCTGCGCAGCCTGCGCACCCGTTGTCGCTGCGGAATGTCCGCGTCGCCGTTGCGGTCCGAGCGGACAGTGCAGCGGCGGCGAAGAGATCATCATGGGGGATGCATGAAACTGAAGAACGTGGGCATGGCGTTGCTCGTTGCCCTTGCCGTCTGCGCCTGCGGCGTGCAGAAGCAGGCCGACGCCAAGTTCGGCGACCAGCATTTCAAGACGGTGGTATCGCTGGTGGAGCTGTACAAGCTGCGTACCGGGTCCTATCCCGCGTCGTTGGCCGATCTCACCTTCACTGGCGATTGGGACCAGATCGCCATTGCGTCCGTCCAGTATCGGAAGCTGGACGATGGCTACGAACTCGATCTGGTGCGGGGGTGGGTCGGCCGCCCGGATCTGAGCTATCCGCCGGCGTTCTGGAACGGGCTTGGCCTGCGCAAATCCAATCTCAAGCACGCGCCTTGATGGCGCACGGCACGCGTTCGCAGGCGCTCGCAGAGCGCAGGAACGTTCGATGGCGTCTTCCCGAACGAGTTGCGCTTGTGGCCGCGTCGCTCGGATGCATGACATCCGCGCATGCGACGAGCCAATGCCCCACCGAGTTCGGTTCCAAGGATCCGCTCATCGATCTGCTCGGCTGGGCCGTGATCGTCAGCGGCGTGGTGCTGGGCGGCTGGCTGTGCGTGTGGGCGGTACGGCGCTCGCGCGGGCTGCGCCGGTGGCGGCGCGCGGCGATCGTTTTGGCCGGCGTGGTGGCGATGCTGCTGCTGTGGAGTGGCGGCCTGGTCCTGGCGATTGCGTGGTTCTTCCTTCGGTGCTAACACTGCCGGCCTCGGTGCGTGCGCACCGGGTCTGCGGTCCGCGGAGCCACGGGCCACGCCACCAGGGGGCATCGATGACCGATCCGTACAATTCCTCGCCGCCGCGTGCGGCGGCCTTGCCGCTGAACGATGCGATGGTGACCACCGCGCTGGAGCTTCCCGGTTACCGGATCGTGCGCAATCTGGGCATCGTGCGCGGCATCACCGTGCGCTCGCGCTCCATCGTCGGCAATTTCCTGGGCGGGCTGCAGACCATCTTCGGCGGCAATATCACCATCTATACCCAGCTGTGCGAGCAGGCACGCCTGGAGACCTACCGGGACATGCTGCAGCACGCACGGCAGATGGGCGGCAATGCCATCGTCGCGGTGCGCTACGACGCCACCGAGTTGATGGCCGGCCTGACCGAGGTGTTGTGTTACGGCACGGCGGTGGTGGTCGAGCCGAACCAGCGCTGAGCCGATCGGCATGAGGCGGTACGGCGGCGCGCCCGGCTCAGCCGCCGACCGCCTGGCACGGCAGCCGCACGCTGACCCGCAGGCCGCCCTCGGGGCGGTTGTCCAGGGCGATCTGGCCGCCATGCGCCAGCACGATGCTGTGCGCCACCGACAGGCCCAGGCCGATGCCGCCGGTATCGCGGTTGCGCGAGTTCTCGCCGCGGAAGAACGGCAGGAACAGCTTCTCGCGCTGCGCGGGATCGATGCCGGGGCCGTCGTCGTCGATCCACAGCAGGCACTCGCCGGCCTCGCGACGCAACTGCAGGCGCGCGCGTTTGCCGTACTTCAGCGCGTTCTCCACCAGGTTCATCACCATGCGCCGCAGCGACAGCGGGTCGCCGTCGAGGGTGATGGCCTCGCCGAGCAGCAGCACCACGTCGGCGCCGGTGTCGCTGGCGTCGTCGACCACGCTTTCCACCAGCAGACGGAAATCCAGCGGCGAGCGGGTGCCGCGGCGGCTGTCGTTGTGGATGAAGTCCAGCGCTGCGGAGATCATTGCCTTCATCTCGTCGATGTCGGCCATGGTCTTCTCGCGCAACGGCGGCTGCAGGGTCTCCAGGCGGAACGCCAGCCGCGCCAATGGCGTGCGCAGGTCGTGGGCGATCGCCGCGACCATGTGCGTGCGCTCGTTGATCAGCCGGTTCAGACGCGCCTGCATGGCGTTGAACGAATCGGCCGCCTGCACGATCTCGCTGGGACCGCTACGGCGCAGTGGTTGCGCGTCGGGATTGCGGCCGAGCTGGTCGGCCGCCTCGGCGAAACGCCGGATCGGTGCCGACAGCGCCCGCGAGAACCACCAGGCCAGCGGCAGCATCGCCAGCATGCCGACCAGGAACAGCATCACCACCTGGGTCTTGAATTCGTTGGAGAACCGCCGCGGCGGCGACATCACGCTGCGCCAGTGCCCATCGGGTTGGCGCAGCGCTGCGGTGAAGCCGTCCAGCAGCGGCACCGCCGGGGCGAAGCCGCGCTCGCGCCAGCCCACCGCGCGCATGGTCGCGCCGAAGGCGCCATTGCGCGGCGCCTCGCCCGGCGCGTGCGGCGGCTCCAGCGGTGACGGTTGCTGCGCGGTGGCTGGCGGTGCCATCGCGGCGGGCGCGGGGGCGTCGTCGGCGGCGGCGACCGCGTGCGGCGGCGGCGGTGGGCGTTCGCCCAGGCGCAGGCGCAGGCGTTCCAGGCGGCCGTCGCTGTTGCGGTAGAAGCGCACCTGGTCCGGCGCCACTTCCAGCCAGTGCGCCATCAGCCGTTCGACGTTGCGGTCGCGCACCTGGTCGCGCGCCGGCAGCGGCGCATGCGCCGTGTCCTGCACCTTGAGGGTCTGGGTGCCGGCCGGCATGCGCGTGCTGAGCAGGGCGATCACCTCCGGCGGATGCACCGGCATCTCGTAGACCGGCGTGCGCAGCACCAGGGCGATGCCGATCAGCTGCGCGGTGAGCAGCGCCACCACCAGCAGCAGGAAGGCGCGGGCGAAGATCGGCACGCCGCGACGGGCGCGCGTGGGCCCGCTCACAGGCGGGCGACGCTCGGCAGCAGCATGTAGCCCTCGTTGCGCACGGTGCGGATCAGTTCGGTCTGCACGCGTTCGTTGATCTTGCGGCGCAGGCGGCTGATCTGGCTGTCGATGGCGCGGTCGTAGACCTCGGTGTCGCGGCCGCGCGCGTAGTCGAGCAACTGGTCGCGGCTGAGCACGCGCTGCGGGTGCTCGACGAAGGTGCGCAGCAGCGCGAACTCGCCGTCGGAAAGGTTGATGAAGATGCCGGTGGGGTCGCGCAGGTCGCGGCGGATCACGTCCAGCCGCCAGCCGGCGAATTCGTAGACGTTGCCGCGCGCTTCCGGTGGCAGCGTCGCCGCCTGGCTGCGTCGCAGCAGGGCGCGCACCCGCGCCAGCAGCTCGCGCGGGTTGCACGGCTTGGCCAGGTAGTCGTCGGCGCCCACTTCCAGGCCGATGATGCGGTCGGTGTCGCTGCCCAGCGCGCTGAGCATGATCACCGCCGGCGCGCCGCGCTCGCTGGCGAGCTGGCGGGCGGCGCTGAGGCCGTCCTCGCCGGGCATCATCACGTCCAGGATCACCAGGTCCGGCTGGCGCTCGGCCATCCGCAGGCGCATTTCCGCCACGGTCTCGGCGGTGTCCACCTGATACCCGTGGTCGCTCAGGAACTCGCTGATGAGTCGGCGCAGATCCGGATCGTCGTCGACGACCAGAATGAAGGATTTCATGTCCACGATCTTGAGGGGCGGCCACACGGTGAGTCGCCCAGTCTAGACGTGGCCGCGGCTGCCTGGAACTGGGGCGGACAGGGACGTGGCCGCCGGAACCGGGGGCCGCGCTTGAACGCATGGCCATCATAGGCAGCGCCGGGGGCGCGAACATGGCCGGTTCGTGTCCTGTGCCGACATGCGTTGCCATGCGCCGGCACCTGCGCTGGCGGGGTCTCCGGCGGCGGCCGGGGACGCGCCGACGGGCTGCGGGGCAGCCCGGGCGTTCCCTTTTGCCGGCCGCGGGAATACTATCCCCCAGTATAGTTCCCGGGTTCCCCGTCGCATGCCGCATACCCCGCACGAGAAGAAGCGCGTCCTTGCCCGCATCCGCCGCCTGCGCGGCCAGACCGAAGCGTTGGAGCGCGCGCTCGAGGGCGGCGCCGAGTGCGCGGCGGTGTTGCAGCAGATCGCCGCCATCCGCGGTGCGGTCAACGGCCTCATGTCCGAGGTGATGGAAGCCCACGTTCGCGAAGAATTCGGCCAGCCCGCCAGTTCCGACGCGCAGCGCGCCGCGCGCGTGCGCGAGATGGGCATGCTGGTCCGCTCCTATCTCAAGTGATCCATACCCCACACCCATTTCCTCAGCCAGGAGAAATCGCATGAAATCCCGAGCCGCCGTTGCCTTCGAAGCCGGCCAGCCGCTGCAGATCGTGGAGATCGATGTCGAGCCGCCGCGCCAGGGCGAGGTGCTGGTGCGCATCACCCACACCGGCGTATGCCATACCGACGCGTTCACGCTGTCCGGCGACGACCCGGAAGGCATCTTCCCGGCGGTGCTCGGCCACGAGGGCGGCGGCATCGTCGAAGCGGTGGGCGAGGGCGTGACCAGCGTCAAGGTCGGCGACCACGTGATCCCGCTGTACACGGCCGAATGCCGCAAGTGCAAGTTCTGCCTGTCCGGCAAGACCAACCTGTGCCAGGCGGTGCGCGCCACCCAGGGCAAGGGCCTGATGCCCGACGGCACCACGCGCTTCTCCTACAACGGCCAGCCGATCTACCACTACATGGGCTGCAGCACCTTCAGCGAGTACACGGTGGTGCCGGAGATCTCGCTGGCCGTGGTCAATCCCGAAGCGCCGCTGGAGAAGGTGTGCCTGCTCGGCTGCGGCGTCACCACCGGCATCGGCGCGGTGCACAACACGGCCAAGGTGAAGGAAGGCGACAGCGTCGCGGTGTTCGGCCTGGGCGGCATCGGCCTGGCGGTGATCCAGGGCGCGGTGCAGGCCAAGGCCGGGCGCATCCTGGCCATCGACACCAATCCGGGCAAGTTCGAACTGGCGCGCAGCATGGGCGCCACCGACTGCATCAACCCGAAGGATTACAGCAAGCCGATCCAGGAGGTCATCGTCGAGCTGACCGACGGCGGCGTGGACTTCAGTTTCGAGTGCATCGGCAACGTGCACGTGATGCGTTCGGCGCTGGAGTGCTGCCACAAGGGCTGGGGCGAGAGCGTCATCATCGGCGTGGCCGGCGCCGGCCAGGAAATCAGCACGCGTCCGTTCCAGCTGGTCACCGGCCGCGTCTGGCGCGGTAGCGCGTTCGGCGGGGTCAAGGGCCGCACCCAGCTGCCCGGCATGGTGGAGCAGGCGATGCACGGCGAGATCGACCTCGATCCGTTCATCACCCACACCCTGCCGCTGGACGAGATCAACGAAGCCTTCCACCTGATGCACGAGGGCAAGTCGATCCGCACCGTCATCCACTTCTGACCCGAAGGTCAGTCCGGCGCGCGGCCGTTTCCGCGCATTGCAGCGACGCAACGAACCCGGGAGGGGGAAAGATGAGTACTGTGACGATTCATCCGTCGGTGGATGCTGGCGTGCGTGCCGGCGCGGAGCAGTTCCAGGGCGGCACCCTGGAATGCCACTGCGCCAGCGACAAGGTGGTGGTGGACGTGGGTGCGCAGACCGCGCACAACCATGCCTGCGGCTGTACCAAGTGCTGGAAGCCGAAGGGCGCGACCTTCTCGGTGGTGGCGGTGGTGGCACGCGACAAGGTCAAGGTCACCGCGCATCCGGAGAAGCTGAAGGTGGTGGACGAGAGCGCGACGATCCGTCGTCACGCCTGCACCGGCTGTGGCGTGCACATGTACGGACGCATCGAGAACACCGAGCATCCGTTCTACGGCCTGGATTTCGTGCATACCGAACTGTCGCCGCAGCAGGGCTGGTCGGCACCGGGCTTCGCCGCGTTCGTGTCCTCGATCATCGAGAGCGGCACGCCTCCGGAGGCGATGGACGGGGTACGCAAGCGCCTGCGCGAACTGCAGCTGGAACCGTACGACTGCCTGTCGCCGCCGCTGATGGACGCGATCTCCACCCACGTGGCGCGCAAGAACGGCGTGCTGCACTGAAGCCCGCTGCCGCGCGCGTCGCCGTTCGGCGCGTCGCGGCATCCCCGCCTGCGGCCGGTCGCGGCCGCAGGCGCTCTCTCTACGGAACTGTCCATGGAACGCATCGAACACCATGCCTGCTGCGGCGGCTGGCAGGACGTCTATCGCCACGACTCGGCCGTGCTCGGCTGCCCCATGCAGGTGGCCGTGTACCTGCCGCCGCAGGCCGAGCACGCCACGCTGCCGGTGCTGTACTGGCTCAGCGGCCTCACCTGCACCGAGCAGAACTTCATCACCAAGGCCGGCGCGCAGCGCTACGCGGCCGAGCACGGGGTGATCCTGGTCGCGCCCGACACGAGTCCGCGTGGCGAGCAGGTCGCCGATGCCGAGGGCTACGACCTGGGCAAGGGCGCCGGCTTCTACGTCAACGCCACGCAGGCGCCGTGGGCTGCGCACTACCGCATGTACGACTACGTGGTGCAGGAACTGCCGGCGTTGATCGAAGCGCAGTTCCCGCACAACGGCCGCCGCGCGATCAGCGGGCATTCGATGGGCGGCCACGGCGCGTTGGTCATCGCGCTGAAGAATCCCGGCCGCTATCGCAGCGTGTCGGCGTTCTCGCCGATCGTGGCGCCGACCCAGGTGCCGTGGGGCGAGAAGGCGTTCACCGCCTACCTGGGCGAGGACCGCGCGCAATGGCAGGCGTACGACGCCAGCGTGCTGATCGGTAGCGCCAGCGAGCGCCTGCCGCTGCTGATCGACCAGGGCGGCGGCGACGAGTTCCTCGAGAAGCAGTTGCGTCCGCAGCTGCTGCAGGCCGCCGCCGAGGCAGCGGGTTATCCGGTGACCCTGCGCGTGCAGCCCGGCTACGACCACAGCTACTACTTCATCGGCAGCTTCATCGGCGAGCACATCGCCTTCCACGCACGCGCGCTGCAGGGCTGAGCGCGCTCCGCCGGCGGTCGCGCACGACGCGGACCGCCGGGCAGGGTGCCGCGCGCGGGGCTGCCGGTGACGCACCGGCCTTCCGCGCCGTCGCCTCTGGCCGTGCTGCACGGTGCCGGCGCGACGGCACGCGAGCAGGGCCGCCGGCCCCTTGCCGGGCGCGCAGATGACAGGCCGGTGACCACGACAGGCGCCGCGTGGCCGGTCTCGTAAACAAACAGGGGGCGCGAATCGCCCTTCACGCGGGTTGTGCGACCGCGTTCGCGCCTGCTGAGACGGGCGCTGGCTAGATTGCGCAGGGTTCGCCCTCGCCACGTCCCTGTATCGGAGCCGCGCCATGTCTTGCCGTCGCATCTTGCTGCTCCCCTGGCAGCGCTGGCGCAGCCCGCTCAGCGCGGTGGCGATGCTTGCCTGCACGCTGTTTGGTGCCTGCGTGGCATTGGCGATCGGCGCGGCGACGCCATAGCGCAAGCCGCTCCTGACTGCCGTCGATCGCGTTGCGCCGTTGCGTCGGATGACGTCACCACGGTCGTGTCCCACTGCGCGGGCGATCGCCGCGACCGGCCGGCGCTCGTGCATGGATTCGGATGCATCGCCTCGCTCGGAGGCGGGGCAGGACGCCTTGCAGTCGATTGGGAGGCAAGCGCTGGCAGCGCGTGCCTAGCGTGTGGAATGCGGCGCAGCGCTGGACGCCGAGTTCAGCGCGACAGCCGCGCAGCCAGCGCGCCCAGCCGCCGCATCGCGTGTTCCAGGGTCTCGCTCCACGGCTGGCCGCAGCTCAGCCGCAGGTGGTCGGCGTAGTCGCCGCGGCTGGAGAACAGATGCCCGGGCGAGGTGCCGATGCCCTCGGCCAGGGCGGCCTCGAACAGCGCCTGGCCACTGCCGGCGTCGGCCAGTTGCAGCCACAGCGACAGGCCGCCGGCCGGGTCGCCGATGCGGGTGCCGGCCGGCCAGTGCCGCAGCACTGCCTCGCGCAGGCGCTGGCCGTTGTCGGCCAGGGTGCGGCGCAGCTTGCGCAGGTGGCGTTCCAGGTCGTGCCGCTCCAGGTAGTCGGCCAGGGCCAGTTGCGGCAGGCTGGCGCCGCCGATGGTGGAGAAGTATTTGGCACGCACCAGCGCGTCGGTCCAGGCGCCGCCGAGCAGCCAGCCCACGCGCAGGCCGGGCGCCAGCACCTTGGAGAAGGCGCCGCAGGTGATCACGTTGCCGTGCGTGTCGAAATGGCGCAGCGGCCGTGGGCGCTGTCCCGACCAGTCGAGTTCGCCATAGATGTCGTCCTCGATCACCACCGTGCCGTGGCGTGCGCAACTGTCGAGCAGGCTGCGCTTGGCGCTGTCGGGCGTGAGGCTGCCGAGCGGATTGTTGAAGTTCGGCACCAGCAACGCGGCGCGCGCCGGCGTGCGCTGCAGCAGCGCGTCCAGGCGCGTGGCGTCGATGCCCTGGCCGGGCCGGTTGGGCACCTCCAGCACTTTCAGGCGTAGCGCCGCCACCGCTTGCAGGATGCCGTGGTAGGTCGGGGTCTCGACCAGCACCACGTCGCCGGGCGCGGTGAGGGTGCGCAGCGCCAGGCTGATCGCCTCCATCGCGCCGGCGGTCACCACCACCTCGTCGGCCGCCACGGCGGTGGCGCAGTGCGCGTAGCGCTGCGCGATCTGCCGGCGCAGCGCGGCGTGCCCCTGGGGCGGTGCGTAGTCGAGCGCTGCGCTGCGCTGGCGGCGCAGTTGCCGCGCCAGTGCGCTGGCCAGGTGCGCGCCGGGCAGCAGCGCCGCCGCCGGCGTGGCGGTGTGCAGCGGCACCAGGTCCGAACGCGCGAGCATGTCCAGCACGCCTTGCAGCGCGGGATTGGCGACTGTGCCCGGGGCGCGTCGTCGCGACGGGCCGGCGCCGGTCGGCACCGGCGTGGCCGCCGCGCGCACGAAATAGCCCGAGCGCGGCCGCGCCTGCACCCGGCCTTCGCGTTCCAGCTGCAGGCAGGCCTGCACCGCGGTGGCGGCGCTGATGCCGTGGCCGGCGGCCAGTTGCCGGATCGACGGCAGGCGCTCGCCGGCGCGCAGCGTGCCTTGCGCGATCTGGTCGCGCAACTGGCTGGCGAGGGCTTCGTACAGGCGCATGCGCGGGCCTCATCTGTATCGGTCGATTTGCAGCGTATCTGACTCTGTGCTGGTCGCCCAGCCGGGCGCACACTGGCCGCCTCCTTTCCGATCCCGCGAGGCCGCGCGTGCAGCTGCCGCTGTTCATCGTCGATGCGTTCACCACGGTGCGGTTCCGCGGCAACCCGGCCGCGGTGGTGCCGCTGCAGGCCTGGCTGCCGGATGCGCTGATGCAGGCCATCGCCAGCGAGAACAATCTGTCGGAGACCGCGTTCTTCGTACGCGAGGCCGATGGCGCGTTCGCGATCCGCTGGTTCTCGCCGCTGCGCGAAGTGGCGTTCTGTGGCCATGCCACCCTGGCCAGCGCCTTCGTCGTCGCCACCCAGGGCCTGGCGCCGCTGCCCTTGCGGTTCCGCGCCGCGGCGGTCGGCGAGTTGGCGGTGGACCGCGAGGGCGACGGGCGCTTCGTCCTGCGCTTTCCGAACCAGGCGCCGACCGCGCTGGCGACGGTGCCGCAGGACCTCGTGCAGGCGCTGTCGATCGCGCCGCAGGCGGCGTACCGCAATGCCCAGGCCTACATCGCCGTGTACGCGGACGAAGCCCAGGTGCGTGCGGTGGTGCCGGACCTGGCGCGGATGCTAGCGCTGGCGCCGCACGATGTCGCGGTCACCGCGCCCGGCCGCGACCACGATTTCGTATCGCGCTATTTCTGGCCGGCCAACGGCGGCGTCGAGGATCCGGTGACCGGCTCGATCCACGCCGCGCTGGCGCCGCTGTGGGCGCAGCGCCTGGGCAAGCAGGACCTGCGCGCGTGGCAGGCCTCGGCGCGCGGCGGCGAACTGGATTGCCGGGTACTGCCGGACCACGTGCAGGTGCGCGGCGCGGCCGTGCAGTACCTGCACGGGACCATTGCGCTGTGAGCGCGGTGCAGGCAGCGCCTGCGGGCGCGGCACGGCGTGCGCTTTGGCAGTTGCTGCTGGCCGAGGTGCTGATCGGCTCGGTCGGCGTGTTCGTGCACGAGAGCGGCCAGGACCCGGTGACCGCGGTGTTCTACCGCTGCCTGTTCGGCGCGCTGTTCCTGACCGTGTGCGGCCTGCTCGGCGGACAGTTGCGCGGGCTGTGGCGCGAGCGCGCGTTGCTGCGCGACGCTGCGTTCAGCGGCGTGCTGCTGGTGCTCAACTGGGTGGCGCTGTTCGCCGGCATGGCGCGCTCGTCGATCGGCGTGGCGACCATGGTCTACCACGTGTTTCCGTTCGTCATGCTGATCCTGGCGGCGCTGTTGCAGGGCGAGCGCAGCCGCCGTTCCGATCTGGGCTGGACGCTGCTGGCCTTCGTCGGCGTGGCCTGTTCGGCCGATCCACTGCGGCTGTGGTCCAGCGCCGACCGCGGCTACCTGGTCGGCATCGCGTTGACCCTGCTCGGCGCGCTGCTGTGCGGCGCGTCGTTGCTGATGTCGCGGCGGATCAGCCGCGAGCGGCCGCTGGCGGTGGTAACGGTGCAGTGCTGGGTCGGTGCGGCGATGCTGGCCGGCTTCTCCAGCAGCGCCGCGTTGCACCCCGGCCGTCACTGGTTCTGGCTGGTCGGCCTGGGCGTGATCCACAGCGGCGTGGTGTACGTGCTGTTCTACAGCGCCTACCGGCACCTGCACGTGGCGGCGATCGCGGTGGTCGCCTTCGTCTACCCGCTGGTGACGCTGCTGCTGGACTACCTGCTGTACGGCCACCGGCTGGTGCCGGTGCAGTGGCTCGGCCTGGCGCTGATCGTGCTGGGGACGCTGGCGGTCAATCTGCGCTGGTCCTGGCCGCGCCGCGCGGTCGCCGCACCCTAGCGGCGCGGCGCTCGCCTCGGCCACCGCAGCGCGGCGGCCGTGCCGTTCGGCTCAGCGCACGTCGCGCAGTTCCCAGCCGCTGCCGGCGAGCAGGCGCAGGCGCTGCTTGAGGATGTCGCCGGGGATGCTGGTGGTGGCGGACAGGTCGATGCGCAGATCGTCCTGGCGGCCGCTGACCCGTGCCGCCGGATCGGTCACGCCCAGGGCCGGATCCACCTCGTCCGGCTCCGGCTGCATCGCGCGCCAGCGCTCGAACCAGGCCGGGTCGCTCAGGGCGGCCTGCAACTGTTCGGCGAAGGCGTCGGCGCCGTGCGCGGTGAAGCTCAGCGACGGCTGGCTGCCGCGGGCACGGGCGGGATCGGGCAGGCTGATCGAGTAGGTGACGGCCATGGGCATCTCTTGTGGGCGGTGCGAAGCGGCGCAGCCTAGCAGAGCCGGCGGCGCGCCGGCGTCGACGCGGCCAATGGGCGGATCAGCCGAAGCGCAGCGCCTCGCCGGCGAAGCCAAGCACCAGCGCGCCCTTGCCGACGTTGACCATGCCGGTCAGGCTCATCACGCTTTCCAGCAGGTCCACGCCGTGGGTATCGCAGGCCTGGCGCAGTGCCGCGTAGCCGGGCAGGGCGTGCAGTTCTGCCAGTTCGCCGCCATAGCTCAGGCACAGCGTGGGCGTCATCAGCCCGGCCGCCACGCGTTTGGCGGCCAGGCCGAACAGCGTCTGCACGGCGTGGTCGAAGCCCTTGAGCTTGGCCACCGGCGCGGTCTCGCCGCGGTGGCAGTGCAGCACCGGCTTGATGTCCAGGGCCGAGCCGAGCGCGGCGCTGAGCAGGCCGACGCTGCGGTCGCCCTTGCTGCGCGCGCGGCTGCGCAGGTAATACAGGTCGCGCGCGATCATGTAGCCATGGGTGTGTTCGGCCAGCGTCTCCAGCCGCTCGCGGATGGCCTGCACGCCCGCGCCATCGGCATGCAACCGCACCGCCTCGACCGCCACCACCGCCTGTGCGGCGAACAGGTTCTGGGTGTCGATCACCCGCAGCGCGAACGGCGAGGCGTGGCCGGCGGCCTGGCGGATCGGCTTGTAGTCGTTGAGGATGGCGAAGCCGGCCTGCTGCGCGTGGTCGTGGATCGGGCTGCGGGTCTTGGCGATGGTCAGGCAGAACACATGGTCGTAGTCGATGACCAGCCGACCCAGGAACAGCTCGCGGATCTGCGCCACGCTGTACGGCACGGTTTCGGCCTCGGCGCCGTGCGCGCTGACCTGCGCATGCAGGAACTCCAGGGTCGCTGCTTCGTCGCGGCGATCGGCGAGCATGGTGCCACCGAGGCGCACGCTGATCGGCAGGACCACCAGGTCGTGTCGGGCGATGTAGTCCTGCGGCAGATCGCAGGCGGAATCTACGACGATGCCGATGCGCATCCGCTGGATCTCCGGGAGGGGAAAATGTCGATGAACATGGAGACGGCTCAGGCGCTGCGCTGCACCGCGGCCGGCAGGGCGCCCAGGCGCGCCATCTCGCCGCGCTGCAGCAACTGCGGGTCGGCCAGCACCGCGCGC
This sequence comes from Xanthomonas sp. 3498, assembly GCF_014199795.1. Taxonomy (NCBI): domain Bacteria; kingdom Pseudomonadati; phylum Pseudomonadota; class Gammaproteobacteria; order Lysobacterales; family Lysobacteraceae; genus Xanthomonas; species Xanthomonas sp. 3498. Next base: position 729,493 of record NZ_JACHOH010000001.1, on the reverse strand, counting down.
ATCAGCGCGTGTGCGTCGTTGCCCCACAGCAGGGTGTCGTCGATCTGCAGGGTCGGCACGCCGAATACGCCGGCCGCCAGCGCCTGCTCGGTGTTGGCGCGCAGTTGCGCCTTGACCTGAGCCTCGGCGGTGGCCGCGGCCACGTCGGCGATGCCCAGCGCCTGGCCGACCGGCGCCAGCGCCGTGGCGTCGTCGCCGGCGTGGCCATCGCGCCACAGCCAGTCGAAGATCGCGTCGATGGCTTGCGGCGTGGTACCGGCAGCGATGCACAGGCGCAGCGCGGTCAGCGGATTGAACGGATGCGCCGGCGGAAAGCGCAGCGGCACGCCCTGCTGCTGCGCCTGCCACTGCACGAAGCGATAGGTGAACTCGCGCTTGTGCGGCACCTCGGCCGGCCCGCGCGCCTGCAGCTGCGCCAGCACCGCGCCGAACACGATCGGCACCGGCTGGATCCGGTCGAACTCCGGAAGCGTTTTCACCTGCTGCCAGTGCAGATAGGAAAACGGCGAGATGAAATCGAAGTACCAGCGCAACGTCATCGTGCTTCTCCGCAATGACCCATCAGCTTATCGCGACGTCGTGCCCACTGCGACTCGCTGCGCATGGTGCAGTGCGGAATGCTGGTGTCGCTTGGGCGTCGCGACGACAGCGCTGCGTAGACGATGCCCTGGCGAAAATCTCGCCGGCACGAGATACCTGTGAAGCGCCCCACGCCCTCGGCCTGGATCGCGGTAGCGCTATTGCGCTGGCGCATGGCGCGCGCGGGTCTTGTCATAGCTCGTGGCGCGCGTGCCTTGCTAGCGTCCGCCGCGGCAGCACCTTCGCTGCCCCTGCACGCCCAGGAGAGACCGCCATGCACGCTTCCACTCCCGTCTGCGCCGACGCCGCTTCGCCGCGCCTTCCCGCCACCGTTGCACCGTCACTGCGCGGCCGCACGCGGTCCGTGCGCGCGCTGCTCGCCGCGGCCCTGTTCGCCGTCGCGCCGATGGCGCTGGCCGGGCCCTACCAGGTCTACGGCAACCAGTACGCCTGGGTGAACAACTTCAACGATCCCAACAACGTCATCCAGGGCACCTTCCACAGCGGCAGCACGCCGAGCATGACCGTGACCTTCAATTTCCCCAACGCCAGCCTGTACGGCTATCCGGCGATCCTGCGCGGCTCGCACTACGGCTTCAATCCCACCTCCGACCGCACCTTCCCGCGGCAGGTCTCGGCCTTGCGCTCCTTGCCGGCGACCTTCGCGTACTCGTCCGGCGGCAGCAACCTGGCCGGCGACTTCGCCTACGACCTGTTCTTCCGCTGGGACAGCACGGTCTCCTCCAGCGCGATCCCGCAGGCCGAAGTGATGATCTGGGGCGGCCACAACTCGTATCCGATCGGCACGCTCACCGCCAGCAACGTCATCAGCGCCGGCGGCTACACCTTCGATCTGTGGGAAGGCATGAACAGCGCCGCCGGCTACTACGTCTACACCTTCATTCCGCACAACACCGCCGGCCAGCCGACCCTGCCGAGCAACGGCAATCTCAACATCGACATCAAGCCGTTCCTCAACTGGCTGCACACCAACCGCGCGAAGGACGGGCGCTTCAGCAACGCGATGTACCTGCACGTGGTCGAGGCCGGCTTCGAGGTGGTGCGCGGCAACGGCTGGGCCTGGATCCAGGCCAACATCGGCGCCAACTGAGCGCACGGCGTCGGCGCTCGCGCGACCGACGCATCGATCCGCGCATCGGTTGGTCGCGGCCTGTCGCGGTCGGTGCGTCGCGCGTGCGTTTTTCGCGCGGCATGGTACGGCGCATCGCCGCTCGCGCACGTCGTCGCCAGCGACGTGCGGCACGCCTGGGCAATGCCGCACCTGCGCCGCCGGCGACGCTAGTGGCTGTAGGCCTTCGGCAGCGCGCCGCTCTGCTGCATGTAGCGGTCGCGCAGTTCGGTCTGCCGCGAGCGCATCGGGATGGCGCGGCCGCCCAGCCAGACCTGCTCGGCGTAGTGCGCCACGTCCAGCGGATCGCCTTCCCACAGCACCAGGTCGGCGAGCTTGCCGGGGGCGATGCTGCCCAGGCGGTCACCCACGCCGAAGGCCTCGGCCGGGACACGAGTCAGGCCGGCCAGGGCGGCATCCCACGGCAGCCCGTGGGCGACCGCGTTGCCGGCCAGTTGCCGCTGCTTGCGCGCGTTGTGCGCGCCGTCGCCGCCCTGGGTGAAGCTCACCGCCACGCCGGCGGCATTGAGGCGTGCGGCGTTCTCCAGGGTGGCGCCGATCTGGTCGAAGCTGGCCGGCAGGTCGTCCAGTGCGTTGACGAACACCGGTACCTGCGCCTTTGCCAGTTCCGGGGCCAGCTTCCAGGCCTCGTCGCCGCCGGCGATGGCGATGCGCACCTTCTCGCGCTGGGCCCAGCGCAGCAGTTGGCGGATGTCGGCTGCCCGGTTCACCGTCACCACGATGCGGCCCTGGCCGGCGAGATAGCGCGCCAGCACCGCGCGTCCGGCCGGGGTCAGCAGCGCATGCGGCGAATCGGCAGGCATGCGCCCACGCGCTTCGGCCACCAACTGGTCGAGCAGCATCCACTGCGCCGCGCGCGACTTGCCGCTCAGTTCCAGCGCATCGCTTCCCAGGTGCAGGTACAGCGCGCGCGGGCCGATCGGGTCGGCGCCGCCGTCCAGGCGCATCACCGCGCCCTGGCCGGCGACGAAGGCGCCGCCGGTATTGGCGCCGAGCGCGGTGAAGCCGATGCCTTCCACCCGTGCGACTGGGATCAGCACCGACTCGGGGTTGTAGGCCAGGGTCACGTCGAACTCCGGACGCATCGGCTGGTCGTGCGGCAGGGTCAGCGTGCTGTCGACGGTGGAGGCCTCGCCGGAGACCTCCTCGATGCCGATCTCGGTGATGCCGCCGAACAGCGCCGGGGTCAGCGGGCGGCCCTTGGCCTCGACCACGGCCATGCCGGCCGGCGCGCTCAGGCCGGGGCCGACCGCGCGGATCACCCCGCCCTGGACCAGCACGTCGGCATTGGCGAGGGTGCCGCGGGCGCTGGCGGTGTGCACGGTGGCGCCGCGGATCAGCACGTCCTGGGCGAAGCCGGGCGCGCTGCCGAGCAGCAGCCAGGCGGTCAGGGCCAGGCGCTGCGCCAGGCGGTGGGGCGAGGGTAGGGCGCGGCTCATCGGGCAGCCTCCTGGCCGAGCATGAAATCGGAGGTGGGTTGCAGGCGGCGGTCGGCGCGGTCGTAGACCTGCGCGCCGTCGATGTAGACCTTGTCGGCCAGGGCGTAGGAGCTGAAGGGGTTGCCGTTCCACAGCACCACGTCGGCCATCTTGCCCGGCTCCAGCGAACCGGTCTGCTTGTCGATGCCCAGCGCCTTGGCCGGGTTGCTGGTCAGCCAGCGGATCGCGCGTTCGGGCGGGATGTCCATGCCGGCGCGGCGGCCGGCGGCCACCGCCTTGGCCGCTTCCTGGTTGAGCCGCTGGATGCCTTCCTCCGAGTCCGAGTGCACGATCGCGCAGCCGTTGGCGGGGCGGTCGACCAGGGCGATGTTCTCCTGGATGCCGTCGAAGGCCTCCATCTTGAAGCCCCACCAGTCCGCCCACAGCGCGCCGCAGACGTTCTCCTGGGCCAGGCGGTCGGCGATCTTGTAGGCCTCCACGCCATGGTGGAAGGCGGCGATCTTGAAGCCGAACTCCTTGGCCAGGTCGAGCATGGTGGTCATCTCGTCGGCGCGGTAGCAGTGGATGTGCACGCGGATGTCGCCGTTGATGGCGCCGGCCAGCGTGTCCAGCTTCAGGTCGCGCTTGCCGCCGCTGTCGCCGCTGCTGTCGTTGTCGCCGGCGCCGCGGCTCCACCAGTGGCGCTTGGGCGGGCTCTTCTGCTTCGGCGCGTTCTTGCGCAGGTATTCGCTGGCGTCGATGAAGGCCGCGCGGTAGCCGGCGACGTTGCCCATGCGCGTGGATGGGCCGCCTTTCTCGCCGTAGACCCGCTTGGGGTTCTCGCCGCAGGCCATCTTCAGGCCCCACGGCGCGCCGGGGAACTTCATCGCCTGGTAGGTGGTGGCCGGCACGTTCTTGAGGGTGACGCCGCGGCCGCCGACCAGGTTGGCCGAGCCGGGCAGCACCTGCAGCGCGGTGACGCCGCCGGCCAGCGCGGTGCCGAAGCCGGGATCCTGCGGCCAGATCGAATGCTCGGCCCACACGTTCGGGGTCACCGGCGCGGTCGCCTCGTTGCCGTCGCTGTGCGCGCTGACGCCCGGGCTGGGATACACACCCAGGTGCGAATGCACGTCGATGATGCCGGGCGTGACCCACTTGCCGTGGCCGTCGATGCGGGTGGCGTTGGCCGGCGCGGTCAGTGCGCGGCCGACCGCCTGCACGCGCCCGTCCTGCAGCAGCACGTCGGCATCGTCCAGGCGCTCGCCGGTGCCGGTGAGCACGGTGGCGTGTTCGATCAGCACCGGCACCGAGGGCAGCGCACGGTAGGTGCTGGGATAGGGATCGTCGACGAAACGCGAGGCGGCAGCGGCCGGGCCGCACAACGCCACGCCCAGGCAGGCGAGCAACAGATGACGCATCGAATTTTCCCCGGAAGATGGACGCGGCCGTTGCGGCCGTGCCCGCACGCTAGCCCGAGCCGGCGCGCTTGCCAAGTGCGGCTGCGGCATCGACGTCGCCGGCTGCACCGGACCGCGACGCCGGACCTGCTATGCAGGCCGATTGCCGCCCATGGAAATTGCGATGACCGACACCCCTGCGCGTACCGTCGTGGACTTCTGGCGCAGCGCCGGCCGCGAACGCTGGTTCGCCGCCAACGACTCCTTCGACGCCAACGTCCGCCAACACCTGCTGGAGGTGCACCACGCCGCCGCGCGCGGCGAACGCGGCGACTGGCTGGCCGACGCCGAGGGCGCGCTGGCGCTGCTGCTGTTGCTCGACCAGGTGCCGCGCAACGTGTTCCGCGGCAGCGCGCATGCCTTCGCCACCGACGGCCTGGCCTGCCGCTACGCCGACCGGGCACTGGCGGCCGGGTTCGACCAGGAGACCGAAGCGGAACTGCGGATGTTCTTCTATCTTCCCTACACACATGCCGAGGACGCCGCGCGGCAACGCCAGGCGGTGGAACTGTTCAGCGCGCTCGGCGACGCGGAGTCGCTGCAGTGGGCGGTGGTGCACGAGGACGTGATCCAGCGCTTCGGCCGCTTCCCGCACCGCAATGCGGCGCTGGGGCGCATGACGACGCCGGAGGAGCAGGACTTCCTGGATGCGGGTGGGTTCGCTGGTTGAGGGAGCAGGACCTACGCGTTCGCCACTTCATGCGGACGAAGCCAATGGCGCGTCGGGTGTCACTGCAGTCGGGACTGAAGTCCCTCCCACAGGGAGCGCCGGACTTCGGTGCTGCCGTCAGCACTTGCGCAAGACGCCAGGCGAGTGTGTGCCCAGGGTAGGAGCGGCTTCAGCCGCGACCTGGCCTTACCGGTAAAGCTCGGTCGCGGCTGAAGCCGCTCCTACGCGTGCGCGCGTGTGCGTGTTTGCGCACTGTGGCGATCGCGGCACGCGGGCACAAAAAAGGGCGATCGTTCGATCGCCCTTTCGGCGCGTCCGCAGGGGACGCAAACAACGCGGTACGTGACTCAGTACTTCGGCACGCTGCCGTCGACCTGGTCGGTCCAGGCGTCGATGCCGCCGACCACGTTGTGCACCTTCGTGAAACCGAGCGAACGGAAGTGCTCGGCCGCCTGTGCGCTGCGGCCACCGTGGTGGCACAGGAAGGCCAGGGCGGTGTCCTTCGGCAGCGCTTCCAGTTGCGCACGCTGCTCGCCGTCGAGGGTGCGGAACGGCACGTTGACCGCCGCCACCGCGCGCTCTTCCGGCGGGCGCACATCCACCAGGATCAGGCCACCGGCGCGCACGCGGTCGTCGGCCTCGCGCGGGCTGAGGTCCTGCACCGGCTTGGGCGCGTTGGGATTGTCGATCGCCAGGCCGCGACCGCGCAGGTCGTCCACCCAGTCGATGGTGATGCCGTCGGCGCGACGCGCACTGCCCAGGTCGAACTGCACGCGCAGACCGTTGGACTCGGCGGCGATGGCGTTGGGATCGGTCGGCGCCAGCTGGAAGTTCGGCTGGAACTGCGCGTCGATCGCCAGCGCCAGGCTCGCGCCCGGAGCGTCGGCCAGCGCGCCGCGCAGCATCTCGGCGGCGGCGTCGGTGATGGTGATCGAGGGCGGAGTGCGGTCCGGCGCGGCCACGCCCAGCAGTTCGCTCAGTTCGCCGCTGCCGGCCATCTGCAGGATGATGTCGCTGCCGCCGACCAGCTCGCCGTCCACGTACAGCTGCGGGATGGTCGGCCAGTCGCCATAGACCTTGATGCCCTCGCGGATGTCCTGGTCGGCCAGCACGTTGACGTGGGCGAAGTCGACGCCGAGCTCGTTCAGCGCGCCCACCGCCTTGGCGGAGAACCCGCACTGCGGCATGCTCGGCTGGCCTTTCATGAACAGCACGACGCGGTTGGAGCTGAGCAGCGTTTCGATACGGGAGCGCAGGGCGGGGTCGAGGGACATGGCAGGCAGTCGTCGCAGAGTCGGACCGGTCATTCTACGCCGCATGGCATCATGGGGCATGACAGTTCCGGAAACGCTGCATCGCATCCCGCGCCACCCGTATCGCTGGCTGCCCTGGGCGCTGGCCTCGCAGGTGCTGGTAGCGGCGCTGTGGTGGGCCTACGGTTGGCGGGTCGGGCTGCCGGCGCTGCTGCTGTCGCACGCAGCGCTGGTGCTGCCGGTGTTCCTGCCGCGGGCGCGGCTGTACGCGCCGGTGCTGGACCGCCTGCCCGGCAGCGCGCCGCAGGTGTGGCTGACCATCGACGACGGCCCCTCCGACGACACCGCGGCGATCCTGGACCTGCTCGATCGCTATCAGGCCAAGGCCACCTTTTTCCTGGTCGGCGCCCGCGCCGCCGCGCGCCCGCAGCTGGTGCGCGAGATCCTGCGCCGCGGCCACGGCATCGGCAACCACAGCCAGCACCATCCGCAAGCCTGGTTCTGGGCCCTGGGGCCGCGGCGCATGGCGCAGGAAATCGGCCAGGCGCAGCAGACGCTGGCGGCGATCGCCGGCACCGCGCCGCGCTGGTACCGCTCGGTGGTGGGCATGACCAATCCCTTCGTCGCCGCACCGCTGCGCCGGCATGGCCTGACCCGGGTGGCCTGGAGCGCGCGCGGATTCGATGGCGTGCGCTGCGACCCCGCGGTCACCGTCGCGCGCATCGCCCGCGACCTGCGGCCCGGCGCCATCGTGCTGCTGCACGAAGGCGCGGCGCACGGGCACAACCCGGCGATCGTGGAAGGCGTGTTGCAGGCGATGCGCGAGCGCGGCCTCGGCAGCGCATTGCCGGGCTAGCGCCGCCAGTCGGCGCGATGGCCATGCCGAGCGCCGACCGACCATCCCGGTAGGCCCGCGTCGCGTCGCCCGCGGCGTGCGGTTCGCGGGACTCAGCCGCCCTGGACGAGCCCAAAAACGATCAGCGCGGTGATGCCGACCAGGGTCGTGACCGCGAAGACCAGGCCGAGCACACCGTACAGTTTCCTGCGGTCGCGTTGGAACAGGCAGCCGATGCCGAGCGCTGCGGCGGCCAGTTCGGCGATCACGCCGACCATCATCGCCATGCCGACCAGCATCGCCAGCGGCGCGTCTTCGTCCAGGCTGGCGGGCTGGTAATACACCAGCGCGGCGGAGACGCCGACCAAGGCCAGGGTCAGGACGGCAGCGATCAGGCTGACCGCAAACGCGGCGATGCCGAGCCCGGAATAGGGCGGAAGCGTGGGGGATGTCATGGGGATTCCGTGGGGGGAGAGGAGCGTCGCGCCGCCGAGGCGCGCAGGCGTGGGGAGGCGGCTTGCGCGCGCGGCGGGGGCCGCCTCAGCGCGGTTCCGCCACGATCAACCAGTTGTTGAACGGCGTATTGCCGTACAGCGGCGCGAAGCTGGCGCGCAGGCCGGCGTCGTCGAGCTGGGCCTGCAGGCTGTCGCGGGTGGGGTAGGCCTTGGGCAGCTCCTGCATCCAGCCGGCCAGGTGCGCGAGCACGTCGGTGATGCGGCTGGTGCGGCCGCGGCCGCTGGCATCGCCCAGGCCACTGCGGATCACCAGCTTGGCGCCGGGCGTGAGCATTCGCGCCACGCTGCGGATCAGGTTGGACTGCATGTCGCGGTCAAGGTACTGCAGCACGTCCAGGATCGCGACGCTGCCGTGGTGCTCGGGCCAGGACTGGCCCAGGTCGACGACCGCGAACTGCGTGTCCTGCAGTCCGTTGCGCGCGGCGATGGCCGCGGCGCGGCGGATCTTGGCCGCATCGATGTCCACGCCGTGGTAGCGCTGGCGCTGGCCGTCGGCGCGCAGCGCGTGCGCGAGCAGACCCAACCCGCAGCCCAGGTCCAGCACCGGCGCGTCGGTGCCGCGCAGCGCGGCGAGCACACCGGGGTACAGCGGATCGGTGCGCAGCTTGGTGCGCGTGTAGTAGTAGTCGTAGCGGTTGCCCAGCGGATGCGTGGGCAGGAAGGCACGGGCGATGGCCAGGGCCTGCGGGCGGGTCATGGGCTGGGTGGTGCTGGCGTCGCGCAATGTCGGTCCTTGGCAGCGGGCGTCGTGTGCTAGTTAGGCTAACGCATCGCGGGCCGCCGGCAACAGCAGCGCGGTCCAGCGCGCATACATTGCCGTCGAGGGATGCAGCCCGTCGGCCGCCAGCATCGCCGGAGCGCCACCGCCATCGCGGCTGCAACCGGTGATGTCGACGAAGCGCACCGCGCGTGCGGCGCAGCAGGCCTGCGCGGCAGCGTTGAAGGCATCGATCTGCACGGCGATGCGCGCCGGATCGTGCGCGGGCGGCTGTGCGAAGGCGGTCACGCCCCAGTCCGGGATCGACACCGCCAGCACCCGCTGCGGCCGCGCGTCGGCGAAGGCAATCGCGCGCTGCAGCAGCGCGTCGAACTGCGCGCGGTAGTCGTCGAGCGGATAGCCCCGGTACTGGTTGTTGACGCCGATCAGCAGCGTCACCAGGTCGAACGGTCCCTGCGGCGCGGCTGCATCGATGCCGGCGTCCAGTTCGTCGGTGGTCCAGCCGGTAGTGGCGACGATCTGCGGATCGGCCAGGGCAATGCCGTCGCGGCGCAGCGCCGCGGCCAGTTGCATCGGCCAGCGTCCGTCGGCGTCAACGCCTTCGCCGATCGTGTAGGAATCGCCGAGCGCCAGGTAACGCAAGTGCGCGTGGTGCTGGGGCGCCGAAATGGATGCGTTCATCGCGCGGCGACCGTCGAAACATGGCCGCTCATGTGCTCAGCCGCGCCAACCGGCGCGCCTTGCCCATTCCCGCTTCCCCATTTCCGATTCACCGCCCCACAGCCGCCCGCGGCTTCAGCGGCACCACCTTGGTGGCATCCTCGGCACGGCGCGCCAGCACCCGGTCGATGCGCGCGAACACCTCGCGCATCGTGGCCGCCTCCGGCAGCAGGGTGACGCGGAAATGGTGCCGGTAGGGCACGTTGAAGCTGGAGCCGGGCACCACCAGCACGCCTTCCTGTTCCATCAGTTCCAGGGCGAAGGCGTGATCGTCGAACCCACGCGCTGGGGCGCCGACCACGGCCGGGAACGCGTACAGCGCGCCGGCCGGCTGCACCAGCGACAGGTGTTCACTGGCCGCGCAGGCCTCGATCACCGCGCGGCGGGTTTCGTACAGGCGCCCGCCGGGTGCGCACAGCGGCGAAATCGTGTCCGGGCCGTTGACCGCGGCATCGATCGCGAACTGGCCGGGGACGTTGGCGCACAGGCGCAGCGCGCCCAGCAGGTCCATGGCGTTGCGGAAATCGCTAACGCGCTCGGCGTCGCCGGACAGCAGCGCCCAGCCCACGCGCCAGCCGCAGGCGCGGTGCACCTTGCTCAGGCCACCGAAGCTGATGCACGGATGCGCGCCGGCCAGCGGCGCCACCGACACGAATTCCGCAGCGTCGTACAGCACCTGGTCGTAGATCTCGTCGACCATCAGCAGCAGGTTGTGCTTGACCGCGATGGCGACGATCTTCTCCAGCAACGCGCGCGAATAGCTGGCGCCGCTGGGGTTGTTCGGGTTGATCAGCACGATGGCGCGGGTGCGCGAGGACACCAGCGTCTCGATCTCCACCGGGTCGGGCTGGAAGCCGTTCTCCGGCGCGCAGCGGTAGTACACCGGGCGGCCGTCGTTGAGGATGGTGGCCGCCGACCACAGCGGGTAGTCCGGCGAGGGCACCAGCACTTCGTCGCCCGGGTTGAGCAGCGCACGCAGCGACAGGTCGATCAGCTCGCTGACGCCGTTGCCGACGAAGATGCGGTCCGGATGCGCGTCCGGGTGCTGGCGCCGCGCGTAGGCCGCGGCGATCGCCTCGCGCGCCTCCGGCAGGCCCTGCTGGTGGGTGTAGGGATCGGTGCGGCCCATGTCGTCGGCGATCGCGCGCTGCAGGTGTTCCGGTGCACGGAAGCCGAACGCGCCGGGATTGCCGATGTTGAGCTTGATCAGCTTGCGCCCCTGGGCCTCCAGCTCGCGGGCTCGCCGTGCCAGTTCGCCGCGGATTTCGTAGCGGACTTCGGACAGGCGTTCGCGGATCGCGAGCGGCTTGATCGGCAGGGTGGGCATCGCATTGGCCGGTGGGGCGTGGGACCTGCATGGTAGCGGAAATGTGACACCGCGGCGGGGCGGAGGGGCGCCGTGATGGCGGGTCGTCTACGGCGGCTGGCCTCCACGCTCGGCGCTGCAACGGGCGCGGCGCGTGGCTGGTCCCTGTGGCGCCAATACACGCTTCGCGCGGGTCCTGCGCTGTTGCTGGCCAATCCCGGGAAGTCACCCTGTCGCGCGCCGTATCGTCGCGGCGAGGCGGGTCAGCCACGCCAGGCGCCACCCTGCGCGTTTGCCGGCGGACGCAATGTGCTCACCTCAAGCGTGGCGCACCCTCTAGAATCCGCGCATGACCTCCTCCCCGATCGACTTCGACGCGTTGCGCCCCATCGGCTGGCCCTGGCCCGGACTGCCCGAGGAGCCGGCCTGGCGCGCGTTGTTCGACGCGCATCCGCAGGCGCGGCCGGCGCGGGTGGTGGAGCAGCACCGCACCGGCTACGTGGTCGCCGACGCGGTGGACACCGGCTTCAAGGTCGAATCGCTGCCGGACTGGCAGCGGCCGCGCTTTCCCAGCCACGAACGCGCCGCGGTCGGCGACTGGGTATTGCTGGAGGACACGCGCATCGTCGCGCTGCTGCCGCGGCGCACCGCGATCAAGCGCGGCGCCGCTGGCGAGCACTACCACCAGCAGGTGATCGCGGCCAACATCGACACGGTGTTCATCGTCTGCGGCCTGGATGCGGACTTCAACCCGCGCCGGATCGAGCGCTATCTGCTGCTGGTCGGCGGCGGCGGTGCGGCGCCGGTGGTGGTGCTGACCAAGGCCGATCTCACCGAATACGCCGACGACGCGCTGGCGGTGCTGGAGGAACTGGCGGCGCAGTCGATTCCGCTGCTCACGGTCAACGCGCGCCAGGCCGACAGCGTCGACGCGCTGCGGCCGTGGCTGGGGCCAGGGCAGACCGCGGTGCTGGTGGGCTCGTCCGGTGCCGGCAAGTCCACCCTCACCAACACCTTGCTCGGCGTGCAGAAGATGCGCACTGCGGCGGTGCGCGCCACCGACTCGCGTGGCCGCCACACCACCACCCATCGCGCGCTGCTGCCGCTGCCGTCCGGCGCCTGCCTGATCGACACGCCCGGGATGCGCGAACTCAAGCCCACCGGCGAAGAAGACCTAGCCGAAGGCGGTTTCGCCGACATCGAGGCGCTGGCCGCGCAGTGCCGCTTCAACGACTGCGCGCACCTGGCCGAACCGGGCTGTGCGGTGCAGGCGGCGATCGAGCGCGGCGAGATCGAGGAGGCGCGGTTGGCCAATTACCTGAAGCTGCGCGACGAGGTCGCTGGCGCCGCCGGCAAGCTGGCGCAGCGCCAGGCGCAGAACGCGGCCGCCGGTCGCAGCGGCAAGCCCAGCGGCGGCAAACCGGGCGGCGGCAAACCAGGTGGCAAGCGGCCGCCACCGCGCACCCTGCGCCGCTGACGCCAGTCGTGGCCAAGCGCGCACTGCCCACCGAGATCCGCCATCACGCCGCGCTCGATGCGCGGCTGGTCAAGGCGGTGCGCGGCATCCGCCTGCTGGCCCTGGCCAGTTGGCCGGTGGCACTGCAGGCGCCGTTCCTGGAGAGTGTTGCGCGCGGGCAGCCGCAGTTGCCGCAGGTGGAATACCCCAGGCTGGATTTCGCCGACACCCGCCGCGAGCTGGCGGCGATCGCCCAGGCCGCCGATCCGGCGCATCCGCTCGGCGCCTACCTGCAGTCCTCGGTGCACAGCTGGGATCTGGCCGCGGCCCTGCTGGAAGCGCTCGGCACGCCGGCAGTGGGCACGTATTCGGCGCAGCTGTTCGGGGTGCCGGACGACCCGATGCCTGGCCACGGCCCCACCACCCGCGAGGCCGCCGGCCACTTCATCCGCATCGCCCAGGAGCTGGACCGCGAGCTGTTCTCGGCCGAGGAACAGGTGCCGGTCTCGGCCACCGCCTTGCGCCTGCTGCTGCAGCGCGACCTCGATGAATTCTTCGGCGCGCGGGTGATCACGGTGGAACTGGATCCGGACCTGCTGGCCAAGGCCGCCGCCGGCGCGCAGCGCATCCGCCTGCGCTCCGGCGCGCACTTCAGCGACTACGACCGCGCGCAACTGTTCCACCACGAGGCGCTGGTGCATTCGCTGACCGCGCTCAACGGCCGGCAACAGGCGCAGTTGCCGAGCCTGGCGCTGTCCTCGCCGCGCACCACCGCCACGCAGGAAGGCCTGGCGACCTTCGCCGAGCAGATCACCGGCAGCATCGACATCGAGCGGATGAAGCGGATCAGCCTGCGCATCGAGGCGATCGCGCTGGCCCGCGACGGCGCCGACTTCATCGAGGTGTTCCGCTATTTCGATGCGGCCGGCCAGTCGCCGGCGGAGAGTTTCTCCTCGGCGCAGCGGGTGTTTCGTGGCGTGCCGACCACAGGCGGCGCTGCCTTCACCAAGGACACCGTGTACCTGCGCGGGCTGGTGTCGGTGCATACCTTCTTCCGCCAGGCGCTGCAGCGCGACCGTCTGCCGCTGTGCCGCTGGCTGTTCGCCGGCAAGATGGCGTTGGAGGACGTGGCCGCGTTCGCGCCGCTGTTCGAGTCCGGGGTGCTGTCGCCGCCGCGATGGTTGCCGACGTGGGTGGCACGGGCGAGCGGCTTGGCCGGGATGCTGGCGTTCTCGCTGTTCGCCAACCGCATCCGCATGGATCAGGTGGACTGAACGGCGCCACGCCGCGCTCACCCGCCGCGAATGTGCGGCTGCCGATACTGCGGCGCCTGGCATGCCCCCGCATGGCCGCTTCACCTCACGAGGAGACCCGCATGAAGATCCTGATGGTGCTGACGTCGCACGACCGCCTCGGCGACACCGGCCACAAGACCGGCTTCTGGCTGGAAGAATTCGCCGCGCCGTACTACACGTTCAAGGATGCCGGCGCCGAGATCACGCTGGCCTCGCCCAAGGGCGGGCAGCCGCCGCTGGACCCGAAGAGCGATGCGCCGGACGCGCAGACCGAAGCCACCCGCCGCTTCAAGGACGACCCGGCGGCGCAGCAGCAATTGGCCAGCACCCAGCCGCTAGCGTCGGTGCGCATGGACGATTACGACGCGCTGTTCTATCCGGGCGGCCACGGCCCGCTGTGGGACCTGGCCGAAGACCGCGATTCGATTGCCCTGATCGAAGCATTTGCGTGTGCCGACAAGCCGATCGGCTTCGTCTGCCATGCGCCGGGCGTACTGCGCCGGGTGACCGCGGCCGATGGCACGCCCCTGGTGAAGGGCCGCCGCGTCACCGGCTTCACCAACGGCGAGGAAGCCGCGGTGGGCCTGACCGATGTGGTGCCGTTCCTGGTCGAGGACGAACTGCAGCGCCTGGGCGGGCAGTACAGCAAGGTCGCCGACTGGGGCGTGCATGTGGTCGAGGACGGCCGCCTGGTCACCGGGCAGAATCCGGCCTCGTCCGAAGCGGCGGCCCAGGCCTTGCTGGGAATGCTGCGCGGCAAGTGAGGGGTGCCCGCCTGCGTTGACGGCGCTCCGATCTGCGATCTCGATGTGGAAGGAGCGTCCGTCCCCGAAGCGGCGATGGTGCGGTGGACGAACGTTGTTCGGCGTCGTGGTTGAAGGACACCGATGGCGTCGGTTTCTGCCGCGACCACGCAGGACGCACCTTTGCCGCGACGGGCGTTCTCGGTAAGGCGCGTCGCGGCTGAAGCCGCTCCTGCAATGCAATATCACTGGTGTACGCGAGGATGGAGGTGCGTGGTTGTGGGAAGGGCTTCAGGGCACCTCCAACCACGCGCTCGTGATTTCGGGGGGGAGAACCCGTCCGAAATTTGCTGCCGGTTTGATCGCTGCTTTGATTTGGCCGCGCTGATCTCCCGCCTCATCATCGCTGCCGCGTGGCCCCGTCCACTGAGCGATCGCCTCTCAATCGTGGATGCGTGATGTGGGAATCAGCAGGGCAAAAGACGGCATTCAATTGCCTCCGTCCACTACGCACTGCTCAGAACCCCCTGACCAACTGTAACCATGCCCGTGCGGAGCTGCGCTTGCCGAGCGATGTGGGTGTGGCGCCCACAGGCATGGCCAGTTGCACCTGCGCCTGCCAATGGCGCGTGCCGACCCAGCTGAAGCCGATGCCGACGCCATCGAGGTCGAATTGATTGCGGCCGGCGATCCACGGGGCGGCGTTGACGCGCAGGCTGCCATGGTCGACAAACAGGCTGCCCTCGCAGCGGCCGCCGTAGTCGAACGGCAGGTCGTGGCGTAGCTCTACTGTGCCCAGCCAGCCGCTGGCGCCGGCGATGCTGGAGACGTCGTATCCGCGCACGCTGTTCGATCCGCCCAGCAGGAACTGCTCGGAGGAGTCGAGGTTGCGGGTGCTGTACTGGCCGCTGAGGCTCACAGACACGCGGGTAGCGGCACTGAGGTGCTGCAGGCGGGCCAGGCTGGCGTTCCAATGGGTGTAGCTGCCTTGCGTGCGTGCGGTGGCAGCGTCGGCGGCCGCTGCCGCGGCGTTGGCGAAGTCGAGCCGACCGTGGCCGAGGCTGAGGCTGGCGCTGGTCAGCCCGCCGCCGCCCCAATCGTCGCCGTGCTGGCCGACGACGCTGGCTGTCCAGTGGTTGCTGTCGCGGTCGTTGCGCAGGGCGGTGCTGTCGATGCGGTCGCGTAGCTGCTTGCGGTCGAACTGCAAACGGACGTCCACTCGGCTGTCGTGCGTGCGCACCAGCGGCTGCGTCAGCCAGGCACTGGAAACCCCGGCCGTACCGTGTGCCTCCAGCCTATCGAGCGGACCACCCAGCGCATAGGCCAGCATCGAATACGCCGCGCCGAGCCGGGTGCCATGCCCGTTCAGGGTGAACTGGTAACCCAGGCGGCCGTAGCGCAGGCCGTGGCCTGAGGTGAGCGTGCCAAGGCTAAGCTGGTCGCCGTGGCGCATCGGATTGTTGATGTCGAGATAGGCTCCCACGCGCAGGCGGCCGGTGTAGCGGCTGCCCGCGGTGTCGGCGACCAACTGGCCTTGCAGCGTTGGTTCGGCACCGGCCCGCACGTCAAGGGTCGAGGTGCCCGGTCCTGTACCGGGACGCAGGGTGGCGTGGGGTTCCACGCCGGGCAGGTCGCCTAGCAGCAGCAAGCGGGTAAATAGCGTGGACTGGGTGACGACCTCGCCGGAGTGCAGCGGCGCGAGCGTGGCGCGCAGCAGGTCATCGCCGATGCGGCTTTGGTTGGCCAGTGCGATCTGGTCGTAGCGTGCCTCGACCACTTGCAGGCGCACCGTGCCGCCGCTCAAGGTTTGCGCCGGCACCAGCGCGCGGGCCAGTGGGTAGCCGCGCGCGCGGTAGTAGTCGGTGATCCGCTGCGCCAGCGCGTTGAGCTGGGTCAGGGTCAGCGTGTTCCCTTCGCCGTCGGCGACCAGCGCATGCAGGGTTGCGTTGTCGAAGATGGTGTTGCCTTCCACCTGCAGGTGCGTCACCGCGAACGGGGGGGCGTCTTCAGTCGTGGCGCTGGGCGGCGATTCGATCGCTACGCCGGGTGCGGCGACGGGTTTGTCCGGCGGCGTCGGCGGCACTTGCTGCAGGATCTGGCCGCTGTTGGGGATCGTCTGCGCTGACGTGGCCAGCGGCAGGGCGAAGCAGGCCAGTGCGAGCGGGGCGAAGCGCAAGCCGAACGGTGACGGCATAGGGCGATCCTTGCGCGGGGGGCGGAATGTGCGGGTTGCGTGATTCACGGCAGACGAACTCCACCGTCGACGATGTGCACATCCGGGGCATACGGCGCGTGGACAGCATGGGTGTCGTCGGGGGATTGCTGCAGCCCGGCGACGGTGCTGACGACAAGGCGCGGCGCGCTGCCATCGACCACGTGTAGCGCGGCGGCGTTGCCTGGTGCCTGCTCAAACACATAGTTGCGTGCGGACAAGCCGCTGCCGTCGATGGCGTAAGGCCCGGCCAGGCTGGCCGCCGTGGCTGGCGTTCGCCATGTCAGCGTGCCGTCGGTGGCATCGGCCAAGGTATCGCCACCGACCAGCCCGGTGACGGCGCCGCTCAAATCACCCGGCATCTGTCCAATCTTGAAGTGGGCGATATCTGCGCGGTACGTCAACGTCGCGGGGGTGACATCGGCGGTCGTGGTCGCGCTGGAGTTGTAGCTGTAGTTGTTGGCATCGCTGCCGCTGGCCGTGATGCCGAAGACGCTGACGACTTTGCCGGTACCGACATTCCTGTCGAGGAAGCTGCCGGTCCCGGTGAAGTTCACGGTGTCGCCGGACAACACGCCGGCACTTGCCAGTGTGACCGCATCGGCGGTGGTGCCGTCGTAGACGCGGTTGCTACCGGTGGCATCGACGGTGATGCCGCGCTGGCGGATGTCAGCAGTCGTGTTCGCGGTGGTGTTGTAGCGGTAGTTGCCCGCATCGGTGCCGCTGGCGGTGATGCCGCTGACGGTGACGGTCTTGTTGTTGCCGGCATTCCTGTCGGCGAAGGCCGCCGAGGCGTTGCCGAAGATGACAGTATCGCCCGCCACTAGGCCCGTTGTACCCAGTGCTGCGATCGTCGCGGACGTGTTGCCGTCGTAGACCTTGTCCATGCCGATCGCGTCGACCGTGATCGTCTTGGCGGTAATATCGGCGGTCGTGTTCGCGCTGCTGTTGTAGCGGTAGTTGTCCGCATCGGCGCCGCTGGCGGCGATGCCGCTCACACTGACCGCCTTCGCCGTACCGACATTCTTGTCGAGGAAGCTGCCGGTCCCGGTGAAGTTCACGGTATCGCCGGACAGCACGCCGGCACTTGCCAGCGTGACCGCATCGGCCGTGCCGCCGTCGTAGACGCGGTTGGTGCCGGTGGCATCGACGGTGATGCCGCGCTGGCGGATGTCGGCCGTCGTGTTCGTGGTGATGTTGTAGCGGTAGTTGCCCGCGTCGGCACCGCTGGCGGTGATGCCGCTGACGGTGACGGTCTTGTTGCTGCCGGCGTTCTTGTCGGCGAAGGCCGCCGAGGCATTGCCGAAAGTGACAGCATCGCCCGCCACCAGGTCAGTCGTGCCCAGTGCTGCGATCGTCGCGGCCGTGCTGCCGTCGTACACCTTGTCCATGCCGATCGCGTCGACCGTGATCGTCTTGGCGACAACATCGGCTGTCGTGTTCGCGGTGGTGTTGTAGCGGTAGTTGCCCGCATCGGCGCCGCTTGCGGCGATGCCGCTCACGCCGACCGCCTTCGCCGTACCGACATTCTTGTCGAGGAAGCTGCCGGTACCCGTGAAGTTCACTGTATCGCCGGACAGCACGCCGGCACTTGCCAGCGTGACCGTATCGGCGGTGGTGCCGTCGTAGATGCGGTTGGTCCCGGTGGCATCGACAGTGATGCGGCGCTGGTGGATGTCGGCCGTCGTGTTCGCGGTGGTGTTGTAGTTGTAGTTGCCGGCATCGGCACCGCTGGCGGTGATGCCGCTGACACCGACCGCCTTGGCGACGCCGACGTTCTTGTCGGCGAAGGCGCCGGTGCCGTTGAAGCCCACCGTGTCTCCGACGAGAATGCCGGTGCTGGTCAGTTTCACCGCATCGGCGGTGGTGCCGTCGTAGACGCGATTGGTGCCGGTGGCATCGACGGTGATGCCCAGCGCGGTGATGGTGCTGCTGCTGTTGTCGACGTAGCTGACGGCATAGTTGCCGCCGCTGTTGCCGTCGCTCACGGTGACGCCGTTGATGGTCACGTGCTTGCCGATGCCGACGTTCTTGTCGGTGAAGGCGAAATTGCCGCCAGTGAGGGTGTCGCTGCCGAACAGCCTACCGCCGCTCACTACCGCTGTGCCGATCGCGCTCAGCCCGCCATCGTAGGTTTTGCTGACGTTGCTGCTGCTGACCGTCAGTGCGGCCTGACCCACCGAGAGGCTGCCATTCCTGTAGGCGATGGCGTAGTTGCCAGCGGTGAGGCCATCGGGCGTGATCGTGTAGCCGCCCGCGTTGGTGGCACCCTGCGCATCGCCGGCATAGCGCAGCGCGCCGCCTAGTACCGAGGTGGTCTCGCCGTTGACGAAGCCGCTGTAGATGACGCCGTGCCCGCCCGTGTAAGCGAGGCCGTTGTAGGTCTTGCTGTCGTCGTTGGCGGTGACGGTCAGCGCGGCCCGACCCACCGAGAGGCCGCCATTTCTATAAGTGATGGCGTAGTTGCCGGAGGTGAGGCCGTCTGGCGTGATCGTGTAGCCGCCCGCGTTGGTGGCACCCTGCGCATCGCCGGCGTAGCGCAGCGCGCCGCCGAGTACCGAGGTGGTCTCGCCGTTGACGAAGCCGCTGTAGGTGACGCCGTGGCCGCCCGTGTAAGCGAGGCCGTTGTAGGTCTTGCTGTCGTCATTGGCGGTGACGGTCAGCGCGGCCCGACCCACTGTGAGGCTGCCATTCCTGTAGGTGATGGCGTAGTTGCCGGAGGTGAGGCCGTCTGGCGTGATCGTGTAGCCGCCCGCGTTGGTGGCGCCCTGCGCATCGCCGGCGTAGCCCAGCGCGCCGCTGAGTACCGAGGTGGCCTCGCCGTTGACGAAGCCGCTGTAGGTGACGCCGTGGCCGCCCGTATAAGCGAGGCCGTTGTAGGTCTTGCTGTCGTCATTGGCGGTGACGGTCAGCGCGGCCCGACCCACCGTGAGGCTGCCATTCCTGTAGGTGATGGCGTAGTTGCCCGCGTTGAAGCTGCCGCCGGTAGCCGCGTTCGAGGTGATGGTGTACGGGCCACCGGTGACGCCGGCGCTTGCCGCGGCACCGGCGCTGGTGAGCACGACATGGCCGATGGTTTCGCCGTTCTGCAGGCCGCTGGCCGTGAACTCGTTGCCTGCAAAGGTGAGCGTGTCACCGTAGGTCTTGCCGGCGTTATTCGCCGTGATTGTCAGGGTGGCGGGGTTCACCGTGAGTGCGGCGGCGTTGCCTGCCGCTTGTGCGAAGGTGTAGTTGCCGTAGTTCGCGGTCAGGCCGCTGCCGTTGATGGCGTAGCTGCCGACATTGCTGGTGGCTGTGGCACCGGTCGCGAAACCGACGGTGCCGGTGGTGGCGTTGGCCAGGGTCTGGCCGTTGACGAAGCCGGTCACCGTGCCGGTCAGCCCGCTCGGTGTGTTGCCGTACGTCGTGGTGGCGGTATCGGACAGATAAGTGAGGGTGGCCGGGTTCACCGTGAGTGCGGCGGCGTTGCCTGCCGCTTGTGCGAAGGTGTAGTTGCCGTAGTTCGCGGTCAGGCCGCTACCGTTGATGGCGTAGCTGCCGACGTTGCTGGTGGCGGTGGCGCCGGTCGCGAAGCTGACGGTGCCGGTGGTGGCGTTGGCCAGGGTCTGGCCGTTGACGAAGCCGGTCACCGTGCCGGTCAACCCGCTCGGTGTGTTGCCGTACGTCGTGGTGGCGGTATCGGACAGATAAGTCAGGGTGGCCGGGTTCACCGTCAGTGCGCTGGCGTTACCTGCGGCTTGTGCGAAGGTGTAGTTGCCGTAGTTCGCGGTCAGGCCGCTACCGTTGATGGCGTAGGTGCCGACGTTGCTGGTGGCTGTGGCGCCGGTCGCGAAACTGACGGTACCGGTCGTGGCGTTGGCCAGGGTCTCGCCGTTGACGAAGCCGGTCACCGTGCCGGTCAACCCTGTCGGCGTGTTGCCGTAGGTGGTAGTTGCGATATCGGCCAGATAGGTGAGGGCGGCTGGGGCGATGGTCAGCGTGCCGGGCGTGAACGCGATGTCGTAACCCATCTGGCCGGAATACAGTCCGCTAGCCAACGCGTAGCTGCCGGCATTGATCGCCGGGGTGCCGGTTCTAGCGTTGGCGTCGCCCAGCATCAGGGTCGCATCCACACTGCTCGACGGCCGCCAGTAGCTCGGCGTCAGCGTGCCGAGGATCACGCTGCTGCTGCCAGCAAAGGCGGTGCCGCTGTAGACCGTGCCGAGATTCTTGGCGGTGACCGCCAAGCCTGTCATGAAGGTGCGCAACAGCGGCGCGGTGTCGCCCGCGTAGATCCGCCAGGTCGCGGAGCTGCCGCCGACGGCACTGATCTCCGTGTTCCAGGCCGCAAAACTGGCCGGGTCCATCATCTGCACGGTGGTGAGGCCGGTACCGCCGCCTTCACTGGTGGATTGACCTGTGGTTTCCGTGTCCCAGTAACTGCCGATGATGGTGCCTCCGCGGTAGAGACCGACCAGACCACCGACATGGTTGTTGAAAACACCGCCGCTGGCCGCTCAGGTGGCATAGGTGTTGGTGATCGTGCCGCCCGTTTCGTTGGAGCCAACCAAGCCACCTACGGCGTTGCCGCCGCTGACCATCCCGGTGGCGTAGGCGTTCGCGATCGCGCCAAGGTTGCTTCCGACCAGACCCCCGACATAGTTGTGGTTGGCGCCGCTGACCACCCCGGTGGCATAGGTGTTGGTGATCGTGCCGCTCGTTCCGTTGGAGCCAACCAAGCCACCGACGGTGTTGCCGCCGCTGACCGCCCCCGTGGCATAGGCGTTGGTGAGCGTGCCGCCGTTGCCTCCGACCAGGCCGCCGACGTCATTCTGGCCTGTCACCGACCCGCCGAACAGACCGAGATTGCGGATCGCGCTGCCGTTGCCGGTGACGCCGAACAGGCCGATGTAATCGGTGTTTGGCCAATTGATGGTCAGGTTGTTGATGGTGCGACCAAGGCCGTCTAAGACGCCGGTGAACGGTGTGCCTGAGACGCCAATCGGCTTGAAGCCGTTGTAGGCGAAGATGGGGCGGCCTCGGGCGTCTAACTCAACGCCCACCCATCCGCTCGAGGCGTTGGCGTCGATGTCGTTGCCCAGTACATAACGGCCGGCGAGGCCGGTGTTCACGGCCTGCAACTGATTCAGATCCAGGATGACGGTGTAGAGGTTGGGCCGGTTGCTGGGCGTCACGGTGCCGGTGGGCAGGTCGTTGGTATTGAAGACCTGATTGCCGGACATGCCCAGCAGGTATGGCGTGGTCTGGTTGCCGACGTTGCCCCACCTGGCGGTCGTGAAACCTCCGGGCAGCGCTGCGATCAGTGCCTTGCTCGTCAGGCCGGTACCGCCGCTGCTGGTGGACTGACCGGTGGTTTCCGTGTCCCAGTAGCTGCTGGTGATCGTGCCGGCATTGTTGAACCCGACGAGACCGCCGACGTTGCTGCCGGTGCCGCTGACCGCACCAGTGGCATAGACCTGGCTGATCGTGGTGCCGGAGACATTGTTCCCGACCAAGCCGCCGACATAGTTGCTGCCACTGACCGCACCGGTCGCATAGGCCTGGTTGATCGCGCCGCTGATGTTGTATCCGACCAGACCGCCGACGTCGTTGCTGCCACTGACCGTACCGGTCGCATAGGCTTGGCCGATCGGCCCGCCGTCGTTGATCCCGATCAGACCGCCGACCTCACCGCCGCTGCTGTTGACCGTACCGGTCGCATAGGCTTGGTTGATCGGGGCGTGGTTGTTGTACCCGATCAGGCCACCGACCGTGGCCACGCCGCTGACTGCACCGCTGGCATAGACTTGGCTGATCCGGCCGCTGCTGTCGTTGTATCCGACCAGGCCGCCGATGTTGGCACCGCCGCCGAAGCTGACGTCGGAACCGCCGCGATTGCCGCTGATCGCACCGATGGCGTAGGCCTGGCTGATCGTGCCGTAGTTGTACCCGACCAGGCCGCCTACGCTGCTTAGCCCGGCGATCGACACGCCAAGCAGGCCGATGTTACGGATCTTCGTTGTGGTGTAGGTGTAACCGAACAGGCCGACGTTGCTGGAGCCGGGCCGGTTGATGGTGAGGCCGCTGATGGTGTGGCCGAGGCCGTCGAAGGTACCGGTGAACATCTTGAAATCGGTGGCGTTGAAGCTGTGGCCGATCGGAACGAATCCTGAGCCGATGGCAGAGCCGAAGGTGGAATCCCCCCAGTTGGCCGTGGCGCTGGCGTCGATATTGGCACCCAGCGCGAAATAGCAAGCACAGGCAAGGGCGCCGTTGATGCCTTGCAGGTCCGTTCTGGAGGTGCTGCCGGGGGCACCCAACGTCGTGATGATGGTGTACGACTGGCCGCTGATGTTTAGCGTGTTGCTGCCGCCGGTGAAATCCACCCGGCCGCTCTGGCCCAGCGTGGTATTGACCATGTTGACATTCACGGTGCCGCCGCCAATCGCCGTATCGCCGCCGTTGCTGGTGCTCTGGTTCAGCGCGAGGCCGGCGCTGCCGCTGGCCGTCATCACGGCATTGATATCGATATCGTGGGCGGCGGTGAGCGTGAGCGTGTTGGCGCCCCAGTTCACTACATCATTGACCTGGATATCGCCGCTGCCGCTGGAGTTGGCGCCTTGGCTGGACTGAATGGTGACGTTGCCAGCACCAAGCTGGCTGCTCAAGGTGCCGCCTCTCATGTCGCCACCGCTGAAGGCGATGGTGAAATCGTGCGGATCGATCAGCCAGGTGCCGGCGTTGCCCATGGCGGCCAGGGTGGTGATCTTTACGCCGTCGGCCACCTGCACATGCGCCGCCGAGGTTTCGACAAAGCCGCCGTCGCCGCCGTTCGGCGCGCTGGCGTCCAGCGTGCCGTCCACCTGCGTGGTGCCTGTTTCCATGCCGCCGAGCAGCACAATCCTGCCGGCGCGGTTTTCGACCGTCCGCGCCTGGATCGTGCCGCTGTTGTTGACCACGCTGGCCAGCAATGAATCCTTCGCGCCGGCGCTCATCAGCACCTGGCCGCCGTCGGCGACGAGCAGTTGTTTGTTCTCGGCCAGCGCGTTCAAGGTGCTGGCGTCGATCTGCATGTCGAGCAGGTGGCTGCCGTCGAAACTCAAGGTGACCGCGCTGCCGCCGGCCAGCGCCACGCTGCCGGCAGGCGCGTGGATGGCGCCCTGATTGGACACCGCGTGGCCGAGCAGGGCCACGTAGCCGCCGGGTGCCGTGGTGAGCGTGCCGAGGTTGGTCACGCTGCCGACGCTTGCGCCGGCAAAATGCAACGTGCCGCGACCCAGCTGGCTGTCGCCGACGTCGAGCGTGCTGGCGACCAGGCCGCCCGCGTTGACCTGCGCGCCTTGTCCAAACAGCACACCGTTGGGGTTGATCAGGAACACCTGGCCGTTCGCGTTCAGGTGGCCGAGGATCACGCTGCCGTTGGGGGCGGCGATGCGGTTGACGGCGATGGACTGCGCGTTCGGCTGCAGGAAATTGACCGTGTCCTGCGTGCCGATGTCGAAGCTCAGCCAGTTCAGCGACAGGTTCTGGCTGTTCTGCTGGATGGTGGTGAGGTGATCGCCGTAGTCGATACGGCCGCTGCCGGCGGTGACCTGACCGCCGGTGGGATGGGCCGAGGAGGCCGCCGAGGCGACGACCGTCGGATGGGTGGCGACGATGGCCGCCGCCGGATGGGCTGCATCCATCGCCGTCACGCCGGCTGGCGCGGTAGCGAAGGCCAGCATCGGCAGGCTCAGGGGGAGCGCAGCCCACCAGGCCGGGCGCGTACGGTGCGATGTCGAGGTACGCCCGGGCTTGCCGCGACCGCGGGCGAGTTCGGAAACGACCAGCCAGGTGCGACGGACCTGACTCCAGACCAGCCTGTAGATATGATTCACGCGATTCCCCTGTGGTGCAACGCGGATTTCCCCGGAGCAAGCCTCTCTTGGACAGGCTCGGATGAGCGGGGTGGTTAGCTGGGAATTTTGCGTGTGAAGTCACAGTCGACTTGATCTGCTGTCTCAGTTGGGAAGGGGAGGTTGCGGGAATGACGGCGTTGGGTGACGAGCAATCGCTTGCGACGGCAAGGCCACAGCGGAGCAGCGGTTCGCTTTGGTGGGGCGATTACCCGCTTCGCTGTTCTAAAGCAGCGCGCGCCTTCCCGGGAATGGCGACATGGGGGAGCGCGTTGTTTTCGTGGGCAAGACGGCAGGCGGTAGCGCGTTGATGCGCCAGCAAGCCTCAGGGCCAGCGTAGGAGGGTGTTACCGCCTGTCACGATGCGGGTATAAAAGCGGGCGCGCGTCCTGTAGCCTGAGCGCGCGCGGACGGGGCCCGGGATGACCAGCAACAGCACAAGCCATGTCGAGGTCGAGGCAAGCGTTCGCGCGCCGCCGATCCGCCAGCACTTCAGCACACGCGACGTCGCACGAACGCAACAACTGGTGGCGTGGCGTGATCAAACCTCCTCTTTTCTCGATATAGCGGTGTCGCACGCACAGGTGGCTGCCGGGTTTCGCGCCACGCTCGACCATTACCGGGTCGATGGCATGAGGTTTCTCCACGCCTGCACCGACCCGATCACGCAGACCCGCACGGCGCCACAAATTTCCACCGACACCATGCGCGATTATATTTTTCACGTGCTACGGGTGGGCGGCTGCGTCGAAACTACAACCGGCCTGTATCCGCGGCGCAAGGCGCTGCAATCCCGGCCGGGCATCCTGGCGCTGGACATGGGCCAGTCGATGCGCATGGAGCGGGAGTACAGAAGCCAGGTCATGGCCTTGTTCCTGCCGCGCGCACTGGTGGAATCGATGCTGCCCGATGCGGAATCGCTGCATGGCCGCGTGATCGACTCCGCATCGCCGCACGCGCGCATGTTTCTCGGCGAGCTGGAGGCGCTTTCCAGCAGCATCGATACCATGAGCGGGGCTGAAGCCAGCGCGATGATGGCCACATGCGCGCACCTGATCGTCGGGGCCTTCGCCAAACAGTGCGGCCTGAGTGGCGACGCGCGCGCCGCGGTCCGCGCGGCGGTGTTCGGCAGGGTGCGGCGGCATGTCGAGCACCACTTGCACGAGCCCGAACTCTCGCTGGAGAGCATCGTCGATGCATCGCGGCTGTCCCGCGCCGCGCTGTATCGCCTGTTCGAGCATGAAGGCGGCCTGGCCACCTACATCCGCAATCGCCGGTTGCGCGAGGCCGCGGACGAACTCATTCGATTCCCGAAGGTGCCGGTCGTGGAGATCGCTTACGGCCTGGGATTCAGGAGTGCGGCGGATTTCAACCACGCGTTCCGCCGCGCGTATGACATGCCGCCCCGGGACTTCCGCGCCTTGGCCAAGGCGCGCGAGAGCCGGGCATCAGGCCAGCAGTCCGTCGCTTCCATCACGTCGTGAATGGCAAGGACCGACACTGTTGTCTGCGCAAGGCTGAAGAGCGCCCTGATCGACCAGACGCTCTGGCAAGAACCCGAGCCATTGGTGCTGGCCGAAGTTCTCGCCCAAGGGGCGGCGCCACGGCTCGATGACCGTACCGCCTTCAACGGCTTCCATGCCGGGTTCGCAGGGTTGGGCACGCTACGCATTCGGTTCGAACGGTCGCTCGACACCCACCTGACATTGCCCAAACTGGCGGCTTGCGCGGTCATCTGCTTGCATTTCGCTGAACGGCTTTGTTGGCCGTTCCCACAATGCAGTACCACCGGTGCGCGCGAGGATGCGGCTGCGCGG
Organism: Xanthomonas sp. 3498; assembly: GCF_014199795.1. NCBI lineage: Bacteria > Pseudomonadati > Pseudomonadota > Gammaproteobacteria > Lysobacterales > Lysobacteraceae > Xanthomonas > Xanthomonas sp. 3498. Next base: position 703,475 of record NZ_JACHOH010000001.1, on the reverse strand, counting down.
TTGTGGGAGGGACGTCATCCCCGACGCCATGCGATCCAGCCGTATCGCGGTTGCGCGGCAGCGGCGCCTTGCCGGCGTCGCGTCCCGCGTCCGCTCAGCCGAGCCGCCACCAGCGCAGGCCGTAGGCGGGCAGGGTGCCGTTCCAGTTCGCCAGCCCTGCCGGATCGCTGCCGCCGTCGGCGATGGTCTGCCAGTCTCTAGTGCCCAGCGCCGCGGCGACATCCACCACGATCGGGTGGGCGCTGAAGTTGTAGACCGCCACGAAGTCCTCGCCGCGGGCCAGGCCGAGCAGGGCGGGATCGCCAAGCGGCACCGCGCGCAGCGGCTGATCGGCAGCCAGTGTCGCAGTAGCGGCGCGCGCGGTGATCAGGTGGCGCAGGCGGGTGTAGACCTGGCCGGGCAGGCTGGCGGTGTCGTGGCGTCGAGCAGCACGCTCCCAGTCCATGGCTGGGCGATGCAGCCAGCGGCCTTCGTGGCGGCGCAGCGGATCGTCGCGGTAGGTCTCGTCGTTGCCCAGGGCCAATTCGTCGCCCATGTACAGCAGCGGCATGCCCGGCATCGCCAGCGCCACGGCGTACAGCAGCAGCAGGCGGCGCACACCCAGTTCCAGCGCGTCGGCGTCGTCGGCGGCCAGCGCCGCGGCGATACCGGTCAGCGCCGCGCTCATGCCGTTGCTGCCGTGCACGCCATCGCCGCTGCTCTGGAAGGCTTCGCCGCGCGCATAGCTGTCCGGCGTGCGGCCAGCGTAGAACTGGGCGATGCGCGCCAGCGCGAACGGCGCCACGCCATCGCCGCCGGCGGCTTCGCGCTGCAGGACGTTCCAGCCGATATCGTCATGGCAGCGTACGTAGCTGAGCCAGCCGCAGGCCGGCGGTAGCGCCGGCGTCTGCGCGATCGCTGCCTGCACGATGTCGCCGCGCTGCTCGGCCAGCGCCACCCAGCCGGCCGCCATCAGCGTGCTGTGGTAGGCCAGGTGGCATTCGTGGCCGCGCGCGGCGCCGTCGCCGAAGTAGGGCGGTAACTGCGCCATCGGCACGATCGCCTCGGCCTTCAGCAGCACCGCCGGGGCCAGGATGTCGGTAAGCGCGCGCAGCGCCTGCAGGATCGTGTGCGCTTCCGGCTGGTTCATGCAGTCGGTGCCCGGGCGCTTCCACAGATAGGCGGTGGAATCCAGGCGGAACACCTCCACGCCCAGGTTGGACAGGTGCAGTAGCGCCAGCGCCATCTCGCCGAACACTGCCGGATTGCTCCAGTCCAGATCCCACTGGTAGGGGTAGAACGTGGTCCACAGCCACGCGCCGGCCTCCTCCACCCAGGTGAAGTTGCCCGGCGCGGTGTGCGGGAACACCTGGCCCAGGGTGCGCTCGTAGGCATCCACCGCGTCGCGGTCCGGGAGGTGGTGGTAATAGTCCAGGAACCGCCCATCGCCGCGCTTGGCCGCCAGCGCCCAGGGGTGGTCGTCGGCGGTGTGGTTGAGCACGAAGTCGGCGCACAGGCTGATCCCCGCTGCGCGCAGCCGCGCGGTCAGCGCCGCCAGGTCGTCGGTGTCGCCGAGCTGCGGCTCGACCTGGCCGTAGTCGCTGACCGCAAAGCCGCCGTCGTTGTCGCCGGCGCGCGCGCGCAGGAACGGCAGCAGGTGCAGGTAGCGCACGCCCAGTTCCTGCAGGTAGGGCACGCGTTCGCCGACGCCGTTCAAGGTGCCGGCGAAGCGGTCCACATAGGCGCTGTAGCCGAGCATCGCCGGGGTGGCGAACCAGTCGGGCGCGCGCTCGGCATCGAGCTGGCGCAGCGCCGGCGGCCGCGCATTGGCGATAGCCGCCAATTGCGTCAGCCACTGCGGCAGCCACTGCGCGAACGCCGGATGCGTGCCGTACAGCGCGTGCAATGGGGCCAGCAGGCGTTCGCCGTGGCGCTGCAGGCGCGGCAGCAGCACGGCGGCGGCGTCCGGAGGCAGATGCGCCTGCCAGAGGGTGTGGGCGAGCGCGGACAGTGCGGAAGGAGCGGGTGCGGTCATGGGGGGGCTTGGCCGCGCCCCGGGCGGGGCGCGGATGTGCGGTCCTCGTCAGAAGTCGTAGCGCAGGCTGAGGCTGGAGGTGCGGCCCGGGATCGAGCGCGCGCGGATCACGCCGGAGGACGCATCGGCGATGGATGCCTCCTCGGCTTCAGTCAGGCCGAAGGTATCGAACAGGTTGTTGACGTTGAGCGAGACGGTCAGCGCATCGGTGATGCGGTAATCGGCGAACAGGTTGACCTGGGTGTAGCCGGGCATCTTCAACTGATTGCTGTCCTGGGTGTAGGCCGAACTGGTGCCGATCGCGTTGACCCCGACCTGGTAGCGCTCGCCGCGGTAGCTGGGCGTCAGCTGCCAGACGAAGCGTGCCTGCCGCCGTGGGGTATTGCCGGCGTTGGCCGGGGTGATCTGGTCCTTGTCGATGGTGGCATCGGTCCAGGTCAGGCCACCGTTGAGGTTGAAACCACCGGCGCGGTACGCGGCTTCCAGCTCCAGGCCGTGCGCCTTGTAGGTGCGGTCGAAGAAGCGCTGGGTGGTGGCTTCGTAGTTCTGCTCCTGCGTGCGCGCGGCGAAGGCGGTGGCGAACAGGCTCAGCCCGCCGCTGCGCCACTTCAGGCCGCCTTCGAGCTGTTTGACCACGTTCACCGCTTCGTTGGAGGGCACCGAGCCGTCGTCGCGGACCACGCCGAACAGCAGGCGGTCGGCGTTGGCGCGAGCGCCGCGGCTGTAGCGCGCGAAGGCCGCCAGATCGTCGTTGAACATGTAGTTGCCGCCGAACGAGTACGACAGGTAGTTCCAGTCGTAGCGCACCGGCTTGCGGTTTCCGTAGTCGATGGTGGCCACGCTTTGCTCCGGCGCCTCGATCACGCCGTCACCATTCACGTCGACATTGCTGGCCAGCACGCCGCCGGCGGTGTTGCCGCGGGCGCGGCCCATGTCGTAGCGCAGGCTGCCGTCCACGCTCAGCGGGCCCTGGTCCCAGCTCAGCGCCAGATACGGTGCGTTGATGTCGTAGCGCACGTCGTAGTGGCGGGTATTGTCCAGTCCCCAGTACGGCACGCCGTAGGCGTACAGACCGTCCTGCGAGCGCAGGCTGCCGTCTGCGGCGACCACGTCCAGCAGCCGCGGGCGATGCGCCAGCGACTGCACGTAGGAGTTCCAGGTCCAGTCCACGTCGATGGTCTGCCGCGAGGTGTACCAGCCGGCCTTGAGGTTGAGGTTGCCGCCGTCGCCGCTGCCGAAGTCGCGGGCCAGGCTGACATCGTTGACCGCGTTGCCCAGGTCGTTGAGGTGCACGTTGAACAGGTGCGTGCGCAGCGCCAGGCCGGTGTAGGCCTGGCCGGCGTTCGGCCCGTCGACGTAGCGCAGGCCGGCGCCGGCGCCGCCGATGCTCGCCGCCAGCGCGCCGGCATCGGCGACCTGCGCCGGGAACGGCGAGACGAAGCGGCCGGAGGTGTCGGCGATGCGGAACTTGTCGGTCAGGGTCCAGCCGCCACCGACGTCGAACTGCGCCTCGGCGCCGAACGCACGCGACAGCGGGTGCATGCCGTCGCCCAGTTCCACCCGCGAGGGCTTGTTGCCGCCATCGAGGGTGGCGCTGCTGCGGAAGTACGGGCTGTACAGCGTGTCGGTGCCCGGATCGAAGCCGTCGATGCTGCCGAAGTGCGGTGCGCCGTCGCGGCCGCTGACCCGGGTCGGCACCGGCAGGTAGCCGGCGGCACGGTCGTTGAGGTACTTGGCGTAGACGCGCACGTAGCCGTTGTCGAACAGCCGGGTCAGATTGGCCTTGAGTTGGCCGCCCTTGTCGGTGGTGTAGCCGGCATCGCGGATGCCGTCGCCACGGCGATAGAAGCCACCGACGTTGAACTGCCAGTGCTCGGCGAACGGTGCGCCGTAGTCGAAGTCCAGGCGCGTGTTGTCGTAGCCGCCCAGGCCGCGGGTGAGGCCGACGCTGCCGCCGGCGGTCTCGCCGGTCTTGCTGATGAAATTGATGATGCCGCCGGGCGAGTTGCTGGCGAAGGTGGAGGCCGAGCCACCGCGGATCGCCTCGATGCGCTCCAGGCTGTAATCGGCGCGCAGGAAGATGTCGGCGTTGCCGAAGGCGATGTCGCCGAACTCCAGCACCGGCAGGCCGTCTTCCTGCAACTGCAGGAACTTGGCGCCGCCGGAGGCGACCGGCAGGCCGCGCACGGCGATGTTGGCGTTGCCTTCGCCGCCGCTGGACTCGGAACGGATGCCGGGGATGTTGCGGAAGATCTCCGCGGTGCTGCGCGGCGCCGACTGTTCGATCGCCTCGGCGCCGACGGTGCTGACCGAGACGCTGGATTTGAGCTTGCTCTTGGGCGTGGCGGTGCCGGTGACGAACACCGAGTCCAGGCTGACCACGTCGTTCTGCGCCGCCGGGGCGTCGGCAGCGGGGGTGGCCTGTTGCGCGAGCGCGGCCGGGGCGGACAGCGCCGTGGCGACGGCCAGGGCCAGGGTCTGCAAGCGGATCGAAGGGTGGTGCATCGCTGTCTCTCCCGAAGCGAGGGTGCAGTTGGCGGCGGCGCGCCAATGCCGCAAACGGGCAGGACACGGCGCGAACGGTGGGTGCGGCGGGCTACAGATACGGCTGCCTGCAAACGATTGCAACTTGCAGTGCAGCAAAGCCGGTCGCCGTACCGTTCGCTCTCTTTCAAACGGGATTAGGTTGCATTTTGCATGGTGCAACGCAGCGTTACAAACGATTGCAGGCGCAGCGACACTCCGCTCCGCCGCCGCGGCACGCCTCCCGCGTGTCCGACCCCTTCAGGCCGATGCCGATGCTCATGCGTTCCGATCGTCCCCTGCTTCCGCTCTCGCGCGTGCTGGCGCTCAACGCCGGTTTCTTCGGCGTGCAGTACAGCTTCGGGCTGCAGCAGAGCAACATGAGCCCGATCTACAACTACCTGGGCGCCGACCACGCCAACCTGCCGTATCTGTGGCTGGCCGGCCCGATCACCGGGTTGGTGCTGCAGCCGGTGGTCGGCGTGCTCAGCGACCGCACCGTGACCCGCTGGGGCCGGCGCATGCCGTACATGGTGGTGGGCGCGTTGGTCTGCAGCCTGTGCCTGCTGACCATGCCCTTCAGCGTGGCGCTGTGGATGGCGGTGGCCCTGCTATGGATGCTGGATGCGGCCAACAACGTGGCGATGGAGCCGTACCGTGCGCTGGTCAGCGACGTGCTGGCGCCACCGCAACGGCCGCTGGGCTACCTGACCCAGAGCGCGTTCACCGGCCTTGGCCAGACCCTGGCCTACGTCACCCCGCCGCTCCTGGTGTGGCTGGGCATGAACCAGGACGCGGCCAACGCCCACCACATTCCCTACGTCACCATCGCCGCGTTCGCGATCGGTGCGGGTTTCTCCGCCGCGTCGATCCTGCTCACCGCGCGCAGCGTGCGCGAGCCGGTGCTGCCGCCGGCGCAACTGCAGCGCTTGCGCAGCGCCGCGGTCGGGCCGCTGGCGACGTTGCGCGAGATCGTCGACGCGGTGCGGCAGATGCCGCCGACGATGCGGCAGATGGCGCCGGTGATGCTGTTCCAGTGGTATGCGATGTTCTGCTACTGGCAGTACATCGTGCTGTCGCTGTCGACCACCCTGTTCGGCACCACCGCGGCCGATTCGCATGGCTTCCGCGAGGCCGGCCTGGTCAACGGGCAGATCGGTGGCTTCTACAACTTCGTCGCGTTCCTGGCCGCGTTCGCGATGGTGCCGGTGGCGCGCCGGTTCGGCCCCAAGGCCACCCACGCCGTGTGCCTGGTCGCCGCCGGCCTCGGCATGTGCCTGCTGCCGTCGATCCACGACCGCTGGCTATTGCTGCTGCCGATGATCGGCATCGGCCTGGCCTGGGCCAGCATGATGGGCAATCCCTACCTGATGCTGGCCAACAGCATCCCACCCGAACGCACCGGCGTGTACATGGGCCTGTTCAACCTGTTCATCGTGCTGCCGATGCTGATCCAGATCGTGACCCTGCCGCTGTACTACGACAGCCTGCTGCACGGCGACCCGCGCAATGTGATTCGCCTGGCCGGCGCGCTGATGCTGGCGGCGGCGGTGGCGATGGGGTTGGTGAGGGGGCGGGATTCGGGAGTGGGGATTCGGGATTCGTAAAGCGGTGGAGCCGGGATTCGCGCGTCGGGAGTCGGGATTGGAAAAAGCCGGTTCAGCCAGGACACCCTCAGCGCGCAAGTCCCGCTTTTACGAATCCCCAATCCCGACTGCCCAATCCCGGCCCCTCACGCAGACTCCCGCACCACCAGACTCACCGGCAACTCCACCGATTCCACTGGCGTGCCGCCGATCAGGTTCAGCACGCCGTCCACCAGCAGGGTAGCGGCGTGTGCCAGATCCTGGCGCACGGTGGTCAGTGGCGGCTGGCTGTAGGCGGCCAGGGGGATGTCGTCGAAGCCGACCAGGGCGATGTCCTGCGGCACCCGGTGGCCTGCTTCGATCAGGGCGCGAATCGCGCCCAGCGCGATCACGTCGGAGGCGGCGAAGACCGCATCCGGCGGGTCGGTCTTCTTCAGCATCGCCCGGGTCAGGCGATAGGCGTCCTCGCTGAGGAAATGGCTGCGCGCATGCAGCCGCGGGTCGAACGCCAGGCCGTGCGCGTCGAGCATGCGCCGGTAGCCGGCGAAGCGCGGTGTCACTTCCGGTAGCTGTTCGTCGCCGAGGAAGGCGATGCGTCGGCGGCCGTGCTCGATCAGGTGCGCGGTGGCCAGTTCGCCGCCGCGCAGGTTGTCGCTGCCCACGCTGGCATAGGCCTGGCCGTCGATGCGGCTGCCCCACACCAGCATCGGCAGGCCGCCGCGCGCGGCGGCGTCGAGCGAGGCGTGCTCGTGGCTCTGGCCGAGCATGATGACGCCGTCGGCGCGGCTGCTCTGCGCCAGGTCCTCGACCCAGTGGTCCTGGTGCTGGTCCAGCTTGGACAACAGCATGCTGTAGCCGCGCGCGGTCAACGCGTCGGCGAGCAGCGCCAGCATGGTCATCATGAACGGGTCCGACAGCGGCTGCTCGTGCGCGTGCATCAGCGGCACCGCCACGCAGACGATGTTGGAGCGGCGCGAGCGCAGGCTGCGCGCGACCGGGTCGACCCGATAGCCGGCATCGCGCGCAAGCTGCTTGATGTAGGCGCGGGTGCGTTCGGCGACCACCGGATTGTCGGCCAGCGCGCGCGACACCGTGGATTCGGACACGCCGGCCATGCGCGCGATGTCGGCCATCTGCAGGCGCGCGGCGGGCGCGCCGGGTTCGGGTTTGTCGGACATGCGGAGCGGGCGCGACGGACGAAACGGAACCGTCAGTGTATGCCAGGCGCGCGTCGCGGCGCTGCGCATGGCTAGGGCGTGTCATCAATTCCCGAGCATGCCGCGCCGCGATTGCGCGCGCCTGTGGCAAGGAAGAGCGAGGACGTGGACGTCCGTCCACGCCCGAGCGATGACGCGGCCATGGGCGCGCGCAATCGCGGCCCTTCGGGTTGGGCCTGGCAGGCGCGCGGCCGGCGCCGCGCGGCTTGACTTGACGGCCAGTCAGGCGCTGCGCCACGCAACGCCGGCCGCGCGCCTGCCAGACCCAACGCGGCATACTCGGGAATTGATGACACGCCCTAGGCCATGTGCAGGCCGCCGTTGACCGCGTAGTCGGCACCGGTGACGTAGGCGGCCTCGTCAGAGGCTAGCCAGGCGCACAGCGCGGCCACTTCCTCGGGCTTGCCGAGCCGGCGCAGTGGCACCGAGCTGGCCAGGCGATCGAGCACGTCCGGCGGGAAGCCGCTGATCGCTGCGCTGGCGATGTAGCCGGGCGAGACGGTGTTGACGGTGACACCGCGCGAGGCTACTTCCTGCGCCAGCGCGCGGCTGAAGCCCTGCATCGCCGCCTTGGCGGTGGCGTAGTTGATCTGCCCGATCTGGCCCTTCTGCGCGCTGACCGCGCCGATGTTGACGATGCGGCCCCAGCCGCGCGCGGTCATGCCGTCCACCACCTGCTTGGTGATGTTGAACAGCGCATGCAGGTTGCTGGCGATCACCGCCTGCCAATCCTCGCGCCCCATCTGCCGGAACAGCATGTCGCGGCTACCGCCGGCGTTGTTGACCAGCACGTCGATCTCGCCGACCTCGGCCTTGACCTTGGCGAACGCGGCCACCGTGGAATCCCAGTCGGTGGCATTGCCCTCGGAGGCGATGAAGTCGAAACCGAGCTCGCGCTGCTCGCGCAGCCACGCCGACTTGCGTGGCGAGTCCGGCCCGCAGCCGGCGACCACGGTATGGCCGTTGCGCGCCAGCTTCTGGCAGATCGCGGTGCCGATGCTGCCCATGCCGCTGGTGACGTAGGCGATTCTGAGGGTCACGGTGAACTCCTTCGGAGTTGGGATTCGGGATTGGGGATTGGGGATTGGGGATTGGGGATTGGATGAGTGCGTGGGCAGTGGCTTCTAGGCATCCCGAATGCCTAATCCCCAATCCCGGGCGGCGCTCACTTGGCCAGCGGGAACAGGCCGAACAACAACCCGCCGCCCATCAACACCAACGAAATCAGCACCGCCCACTTCAGGGTGAAGCGTTGGTGGTCGGCGAAGTCGACCTTGGCCAGGCCGACCAGCAGGTAGGTGGACGGCACCAGCGGGCTGAGCAGGTGCACCGGCTGCCCGGCCAGCGAGGCGCGGGCCATTTCCACCGGGGTGATGCCGTAGTGGCTGGCGGCTTCGGACAGGATCGGCAGCACGCCGAAGTAGAAGGCGTCGTTGGACATGAAGAAGGTGAAGGGCATGCTCGCCAGCGCGGTGATCACCGCCAGGTACGGGCCCCAGGCGTCGGGGATCACCGCCAGGAAGCTGCGCGACATCGCCTCGACCATGCCGGTGTTGGACAGAATGCCGGTGAACACGCCGGCGGCGAAGATCAGCGACACCACCGACAGCACGTTGCCGGCATGGTTGACCAGGCGCCGGCGTTGCTCGGCCAGGTTCGGGTAGTTGATCAGCAGCGCCAGCGCAAAGCCGATCATGAACAGCACCGGCATCGGCAGCACGCCGATCACCAGCGCCGCCATCAGCGCCAGGGTCAGCACCAGGTTCACCCACAGCAGCCGCGGCCGCTTGATGTCCTCGGCGTCCTCCACGGTGGGCAGGGCCTCGCCGTCGTCGGCCACGCTGCCGTCCATCCAGGCATCGCCCGGCAGCGTCACCACGCCGAGCCGGCGCCGCTCTTTCAGGCCCAGGTACCAGGCCAGCAGCAGGATGCCGACGATCGCCAGCGCCATCGCCGGCACCAGCGGCACGAACACGTCGGCCGGGTCCACGTGCAGGGCGGTGGCGGCGCGCGCGGTCGGGCCGCCCCACGGCGTCAGGTTCATCACGCCACCGGCGAGAATGGTCACGCAGGTCATGTTCAGCGCGTTCATGCCCAGCCGCCGATACAGCGGCAGCATCGCCGAGACGGTGATCATGTAGGTGGTGGAGCCGTCGCCGTCGAGCGAGATCAGCAGCGCCAGCACCGCGGTGCCGACCACGATCTTCATCGGGTCGCCCTTGACCAGGCGCAGGATGCGCCGCACCAGCGGATCGAACAGGCCGGCGTCGATCATCACCCCGAAGTACAGGATCGCGAACATCAGCATGACGCCGGTGGGCGCGATCTTCTTGATCCCCTCCAGCATCATCTCGTTGATGCCGGTGCCGAAGCCGCCGGCTAGCGCGAACACGATCGGCACGATGATCAGCGCGACCAGCGGCGACAGCCGCTTGCTCATGATCAGGTACATGAAGGTAATGACCATTCCGAAACCGAGCGCGGTCAGCATGGAAGTTCCTCAGGGTGGTGCATGAAAGAAAGTGGACCCCACATCAGGGATCAGAAAAGAGGCCGACCAAACGTCACATCGCAAGATGCCGCCGTTGCGAATCTCGAATCCCGAATCCCCAATCCCCAATCCCGGCTCTCAGAAGTCATATTGGAAGCGCCCGGTGATCGCCCGCGTGTGGTCCAGCGTCACGCCAGCCAGGTGATCGCGGTTGCGGCTGTCGATCAGGTTGAGCATCAGCCGCAGATTCGGCTTGAGGTACCAGTTGCCGGCCAGCGTCCACGATGCGGTGGAGGCGTCGAGCAGGTCCGGTTGCCCGTCGCGGTGCTGCTCGCCCCACATGCGGTCGTAGCGAAGCGCCAGTTCGAAGGCGCCGTACTTGTGGTTGACCTGCTTGATGCGGGTGAAGCGGCCGGTCTTGCGGTCGTAGCGGCGCGACTCGCCGGTGGCGAACCAGCTGACGAAGCCGTAGGCGGACATCACGTCGGCGCGCTGCGCGCCGTCGTCGAACACCCCGCCGCTGAATTCGCCCTGCCACGACAGTGGCCCGCGCACCTGTGCGTACTCCAGCGACCACTTGTCCACGTCGGTGTCGCGGCCGTCGGCGAAGCGTGCCAGGGTGACGCGGCTGTCGTCGGACAGGTGGCCGGCCGGGCGCGGGCGGATGCTCAGCGCCGGTGCGCCGCCGGCGCCCGGGTGGTCGTAGTGCTCGTGCGCCAGCGACAGGCCCAAGTGCAGCACGTCGCCGTCGCGCGCGCCTGGCGCCCAGGTGCCGCGGCCTCCGAACGCATGGCCGCGGACGTTGGAGACATCGATGCTCTGCAGGCTGTAGACGCTGGCCGCCCAGGTGGTATCGGTGCCCGCGGCCTGCCACGACACCGCCTTGCGGTACAGCGGCGCCAGCGTGCTGCCCGCGCCGCTGCGCTCCAGGAACTGGCCGAAGTTGGAACCGGTGCGGTCGTCGAGGGAGAAGTACTGCTTGAACTGGCCCACGGTCAGCATGCCGGCGCCGAACGTGCGGGTGATGTACACGTCCTTGGCCTCGATGCCCTTGCCGTTGAAGTCGTCCTGCAACCCGGCGAAATCGCCCTCGACCTTGTAGCCGAACCCGAAGAACTTGCCGGACACGTCCAGCCACAGGCGGCGGATCTCGGTGTCGTCGGGGTTGGGCGTGCCGCGATGGTCGTTGTCGAAGTGGGCGAAATCCCAGTGCAGGCGGCCGCCGAACTCGGCGGTCACCGGGCCATCGTCGTCGGTGGCGGCGCGCGCCGATCCGGCCAGGCACAGCAACGCGCAGGCGCTGCCCAATGTCAGAGTCTTCAGTTCCACGTCCCCTCCCAGGTGCGTGTCGCAACGATTGGATCGGCCCGCCAGCAAGCGCCGCGGACCGGCATGGACGCAGCCTAGTCGGGCATAGCTGTCATCGACCTGTCGGTGGGGCCGGGATTGGGGATTGGGGATTCGGGATTGGTAAAAGCGCTCTGCGCGCTGTCTGCCCGGGCGCAGGCGCGTTAGCATCCGCGCACGGAGCCGCTCTTGCGAATCCCCAATCCCGAATCCCCAATCCCCGACCCATGCGCCTGCTCCTGGTAGAAGACAACGCCGATCTCGCCGATGCGATCGTGCGGCGCATGCGCCGCAGCGGGCATGCGGTGGATTGGCAGCGCGACGGCTTGAGTGCGGCCGGGGTGTTGCGCTACCAGCGCTTCGATCTGGTGGTGCTGGACATCGGCCTGCCGGGGCTGGACGGGTTGCGCGTGCTGGCCGGCCTGCGCGAGCGTGGCGATACCACGCCGGTGCTGATGCTGACCGCGCGCGATGGGATCGAGGATCGCGTGCAGGCGCTGGACGTGGGCGCCGACGATTACCTGGGCAAGCCGTTCGACTTCCGCGAGTTCGAGGCGCGCTGCCGGGTGTTGCTGCGGCGCAATCGCGGCCAGGCCAGCGAAGTGGTGCAGCTCGGCGGCTTCGCCTTCGACAACGCCGCGCACAGCGTCAGCCTGGACGGCACGCCGATCGAGTTGCCCAACCGCGAGTACCGCCTGCTGGAGATCCTGATCGGCCGGCTCGGCCAGGTGGTGGGCAAGGACGAGATCGGCAACGGCCTGTTCGGCTTCGACGACGAGGCCGGGCCGAACGCGATCGAGCTGTACGTCGGGCGCTTGCGCAAGAAGCTGGTCGACGCGCCGTTGCGCATCGTCACCGTGCGCGGCGTCGGCTACAAGCTGGAGGCGGCCGCGACGCCGCCGGATCCGGCGGCAGCGGACGCCGATGGCTGAGGCCGCGCCGCCGCCGCCATCGATCCGGCGCACCCTGCTGCGCTACCTGGGCGCGCTGTCGCTGCTCGGCGCGGTGGCGCTGTTCTTCGTCGCGCGCGACTACGGCCAGCGTGCCGCCAACCGCTCCTACGACCACCTGCTGGTGTCCTCGGCGCTGTCCATCGTCGATTCGGTGGCGCTGGCCGGCGGCCAGTGGCAGGTGGACCTGCCGTATGCGGCGCTGGACCTGTTGGCGATGGCGCCGGAGGACCGGGTGTTCTACCGCGTGTTCGATGCGCGCGGGCGCACCATCACCGGCTACGACGACCTGCCGGCGGCGCCGTCGCTGCCGCGCGCCAGCGCACCGCCGCGCTTGTTCGACGCGGTCTACAGCGGCGAACCGGTGCGCTTTGCGGTGGTGTCGCGGCGCGTATCCTCGGCGGCGGCGCAGGACCAGGTGTGGGTGCAGGTGGGGCAGACCCGCCGCGCACGCGAGGCGCTGGCGCAGGACGTGGTGCTGCACGCGCTGGTGGCGATCGCGCTGTTGTCGCTGCTGGCCTTGGCGCTGGTGTGGCTGGGCGTGTCGCGCGCGCTGCGGCCGCTGCGCACGCTGGAGCGCGAGCTGTCGCGGCGCGAACCGTCCGAGCTCAAGCCGGTGGCCGCGACCGCGCCGCAGGAGATGCAGCAGATGGTGGCGGCGCTGAACCGCTTCATGGCGCGCCTGGCCGGCAGCAACGAGACCTTGCGTGCGTTCATGGCCGAGGCCGCGCACCAGATGCGCACGCCGCTGGCGGCGCTGCGCGCGCAGGCGCAACTGGCGCTGGACGAGGACGACCCGCACGAGATGCGCCGCAGCCTGGAGGCGATCGAGCGCAATGCCACGCACATGAGCCGCCTGCTCAACCAGTTGCTCAGCGACGCCAGCGTGATCCACCGTTCGAACCTGCAACGCTACGCCAGCGTCGACCTGGCCGAGGTGCTGCACCAGGCGTTGCACGATGCCCTGCCGCAAGCGGCGCCGCGGCCGCGCGTGCAGTTGGCCATCGCCAGCGAACCGGCACTGGTGCGCGGCGATGCGCTGCTGTTGCGCGAGGCGATCAAGAACCTGATCGACAACGCCTGCAAGTACGGCGGCGATGGCGCGCTGCAGGTGGCGCTGACCTGCAACGCGCGCGATTGCGTGGTGACCGTGGCCGACCACGGCCCGGGCATCGCCGCCGCCGAGGCCGAGCGCGTGTTCGAGCGCTTCGTGCGCGGCGAGGGCGCGGCCGCCGGCGGCGCCGGACTGGGCCTGGCGATCGTCAAGCGCGTGGTCGAGGCCCATGGCGGGCGCATCGACCTGTCCAATCGCGTGGGCGGCGGCCTGATCGCCAGCCTGCACCTGCCGAGGCTGCATCCATGACCCTGCCCGCGCTGCTGCGCCGTCTGCTACTGCTGCTGACCGTGCTGTTCGCCGGCAGCGCCCTGGCTGCGCCCGGCGACGTGCGCCGCTTCCCGGCGCAGGGCGCCGCCACCGCGCAACTGTGCATCCAGGGCTCGACCGACATCGAGGTGTTCGCCGCGGTGATCGGCGACTACCAGCGCCTGCATCCGCACACCGAGGTGGTGTACCAGGACGCGATCGCCTGGGACATCTACCAGCGCTATCTGCATCCAGGACCGGGCCCGCGCTGCGCCGATCTGCTGATCAGCGCCAGCATGGACCTGCAGACCAAGCTGGTGAACGACGGTCACGCGCTGGCGCACCGCTCGCCGCAGACCGAGGCGCTGCCGGCGTGGGCGCAGTGGCGGCACGAAGTGTTCGGCATCAGCTACGAGCCGGTGGCGATCGTCTACAACACCGCGCGGTTGCCGGCCGCGCAGGTGCCGCGCACCCGCCGCCGGTTGCTGGAACTGCTGCGCGCGCCCGGCCTGCCGCTGCGCGGGCGCATCGGCACCTACGACGTGGAGCGCAGCGGCGTGGGCTACCTGTTCGCGACCCAGGACAGCCAGCTTGGCAGCATGGCCGGGGCGCTGCTGGCGGCGATGGGCGACAACCAGGTGGTGCTGGAGGAGCGTACCGGCGTGCTGCTGGACAAGGTCGCGCGCGGCGAGCTGCTGCTGGCCTACAACGTGCTGGGCTCGTACGCGCAGGCGCGCATCGATGCCGGCGCGCCGCTGGCGATCGTGCAGCCGGAGGACTACACCCTGGTCGCGCTGCGCACCGCGGTGATCCCGCGCGACAGTCCGCATGCGGCCGAGGCGCGCCGCTTCCTGGATTACCTGCTGTCCCCGCGCGGGCAGCAGGTGCTGTCGCGCGAGGCGCGGCTGCAGCCGATCCTGCCGCAGCCGGGCGTGGCGGCGCAGGGTGGGCCGGCCGCCGCCGCGGCGTTTCGCCCGATCGCGCTGGGGCCGGGGCTGCTGGTGTACCTGGACGCGCTGAAGCGGCGCCAGTTCCTGGACGCCTGGCGCAGCAGCATGCAGCAGGCGCCGCCGCACTGAGCTAGGGCGTGTCACCCCTCCCCGAGCATGCCGCGTTGGGTCTGGCAGGCGCGCTGCCGGCGTTGCGTGGCGCAGCGCCTGACTGGCCGTCAGTTCAAGCCGCGCGGCGCCGGTAGCGCGCCTGCCAGACCCAACCCGAAGGGCCGCGGTTGCGCGCGCCCGTGGCCGCGTCATCGCTCGGGCGTGGACGCACGTCCACTTCCTCGCTCTTCCTTGCCACAGGCACGCGCAACCGCGGCGCGGCATGCTCGGGGAGGGGTGACACGCCCTAGGGCGCCTGCGCTCAGCGTGCGAAGCGTGGCTGGCGCCCGGGCGAACACAGCACGCGCACGCTGTCGCCCAGTTCCTCCGGCGCGCCGCCGGCCAGCAGCGCGTGCAGGCGCGGCCGGTCCGGTGCTGCGCCGGGTGCGAGCCCGACCCAGGCGTCCTTGCCGGCGCCCTTGGCGGCGTAGAGGCAGCGGTCGGCCAGGCCCACGCTCTGTTCCCAGTCGCCCAGCGCCGGCCACGCGGCGACGAACGGCCAGGGCGCGAAGCCGATCGAGCAGGTCAGCGTCAGTTCGCGCTCGGCGAGGACGAAGCCCTGTGTCGCCACCGCCGCGCGCAAGCGTTCGGCCAGGTCGCTGGCGGCGTCCTCGCGCGGCAGGCGCGTGACCAGCAGGAACTCCTCGCCGCCCCAGCGCACCAGCAGGTCGCGCTCGCCGCACAGCCCGCGCAGGCGGTCGGCGCAGTGCACCAGCGCGGCGTCGCCGGCCTGGTGGCCGTAGTCGTCGTTGATGCGCTTGAAGTTGTCCACGTCGATCATGAAGAAGTACAGCGCATCGGCGCTGCTGCCCGCGTCCAGCGCGGCCAGCAGGGCCGGGCATTCGCGTGCCAGCCAGTCCTGCAGTTCGCGGCGGTTGGCGACCTGGGTCAGTGGATCCAGGCGCGTGGCCGCCTGCAGCCGCGCATTGCTCTGCAGCAGTTGCTGGTTGGCGCGCTCGAGCTGGCGGGTGCGCTCGGCCACGGTCAGGTTCAGCAGTTCCACCATGTCGCGCTCGCGACTGACCGTACGCCGCACCCGCTGCAACGCCAGGCCGAGCAGTGCCAGGCACAGCACCACGTAACCGGCGTAGGCCAGCGGGTGCCGCCACGGCGGCGGCAGCACCTCGATCTGCAGCCGTCGCGCGGCGCCGAACTGGCCGTCGCGGCCGGCCGCTTCCACCACCAGCGTGTAGCGGTCCGGCGGCAGGTGGCTGACCGAAAAGTCGCTGTGCGCGGTCTGCGGGTACACCCAGCCCTTCTGCAGCCCGTCCACGCGATAACGCAGGCGCGCGGTGCCCGGGGCGGCGAAGTCGATCGCGGTCATGCCGATGGTGAACACGTTGTCGCGGTGGTCCAGGACGATGCGCTGCGCGTAGACCACGTCGCTCTCGGCCTGGTTCTCGCCGCCGTTGCGGTCCTCGCCGGCATTGAGGATGCGCAGGTCGGTGAGCACCGCGCGTGCCTGCGGGCTGCGCAGCGGCAGGCGCGTGGGGTCGATCACGTCGACGCCCTGGGTGCCGCCGAAGTACAGCAGGCCGCGCGCGTCGCGATAGCCGCGGCCGCTGTTGTATTCCTGGTTCTGCAGGCCGTCGCGGCGGCCCAGGCTCTGCACGATGCGGGTGCGCGGATCGAGCACGCTCAGGCCGTTGTTGGTGCTCAGCCACAGCCGTCCCTGCGGGTCCGGCAGGATGGTGTAGATCACGTTGCTGCTGAGTCCCTCGCGGTCGCTGTAGCGCAGTGCCACGTCGCGCTTGAGGTCGACCCGGAAAAGGCCGCCGGAGAAGGTGCCCACCCACAGCACGCCATCGCGTTCGTACAGCGACCACACCGAGGCGTAGAGCGGGCTGCCACGCGGGCGGTACGGCTCGACGGGACGGTCGCTGCGCATGCGCCACAGGCCGCAGTCGTTGCAGCCGATCCACAGCGTGTCCTCGCTGTCGCGGTAGATCCGGGTCAGGGTGTGTCCGTTCAGTGGCGCCCAGCGCGGATCGTCGTGCACGCGTCCGCCGACCACGCGGGTCAGGCCGCGGCGGGTGGCCACCCACAGCGTGTAGCCTTCCAGCATCAGGTCGTTGATGTGCTCGTCGGCCAGCCCGCCCAGGCGCCGCAGTGCGCCGCCCCGGTCCAGATGCCACAGCCCCTGGCGCGTGCCCAGCCACCAGCCGTCGCGGTCGGCGGCGATGCTGCGGATCGCCTGGCTGGCCAGTCCCGGCACCACATGCCAGGCGGTGTGGCTGCCGTCGCGCAGCAACAGGCCCTGGTCGGTGCCGATCAGCATGCGCTCGCCGTCGCGCCAGATGCTGCGCACGCTGCTGCTGGGCCAGGCGTGGATGTCGCTGACGCGCTCTTCGTCGTTGCGGATCACCGCCGACAGCGGCCGTACCCGGTACAGGCCGCCGGTGTAGGTGCCGATCCACCAGGTGCCGTCGGGCGCCTGGTAGAAGCGGATGATGGCGCTGTTCGGCGGCATGTCGAAACTCAGCTGCTGCGGCACATGCCGCGCGCTGTCCAGTTGCGTCACCGTGGCGTTGGTGGTGCCGATCAGCACGCGGCCATCGTGCAGCCGGATCAGCGCGCTGAGGTCGCTGCCGCCGGTCAGCAGTTGCGCCGGCGTCCAGTGCGCCAGCACCGCGCCATGCGCATCGAGCTGGAACAGTCCGCCCCGCGCCGAGGCCAGCCACAGCCCTTCCGGCCCGGATTGCAGGCCCACGCATTCGTCGATGCCGCGCGGCGCCGGCAGTTCCTCGCGCGCCTCGCGGCCCAGCCGCCACAGCCGGCATTGCCGGTCCAGCGCCACCGGCTGCTTGCCGTCCGGCATCCAGGTCAGGCCTACCACCGGCGCATCGGCGCCCAGCGGCCGTGCCCGCTGCAGGTCGGCGTCGACACGGTCCGCCCCGCGTTCGGTGCCTAGCCACGCGCCGCCCTGCGGATCGATCAGGATCTGGGTGATGCGGTTGTGCGACAGCCCCTGCTTCGCGCCAAGGCGGTGGTGTTGCCAGGTGGCCAGCTCGATCACTTCCAGGCCGGCATCGTTGGTGCCCAGCCACAGGCGGGTGCCGCGCGGCTCGAAGCCGATGCTGTCGATGCTGCTGCTGAGCAGGCTTTGCCGGCTGTCGTTGCCGAGTTCGTGCCGGTAGGCGCGGAACAGATGCCCGTCGAAGCGGTTCAGGCCTTCCTGCGTACCCACCCACAGGAAGCCCTGGTCGTCGCTCTGCAGGGCGTTGATCGACAGTTGCGACAAGCCGTCGTCCAGGCCGAAGTGTTCCAGGCTGCTGGGCAGGTCGGTGTCGTCGACCGTCGCGGCCGCGGACGCAGCCGGGGTCAGCACCAGGCACAGGATGAGGCAGGACGCGGCCAGCGGCAGGCGGTCCAGCAAGTTGGAGAGCGAGACGGTCACGCCGTGTTATCGGCCATGGTGGGGCCGGCCTTGAATGCACGGCGGGCGGTGCCTCGTCGCTGGCTGCGGCAGGTAAGGCGCGGCGCGTTGTTCCGTGCGGAGCATGCCGAGCTCCGCCACGTGGCACGTGCCGCCAGCGACAACCGGCACGCCGAGGCTGGCCCGCCAATCGCCGCGCCACCGACGCGGCCCGGCGCGCGCACGCTCGGCATCCAACCGCGCCGCACGTACACTGCATGTCCTGCGCGCTGTCCGCGCCCACCCGACGACGCCTCGCGGCGTCCTGCCAGCCGCCTCACGCCCATGGATGCCCCGACGATCCTGGTCGCCGACGACCACCCGCTGTTCCGCGCCGCCGTGCTGCACGCGCTGCGCCAGGCCTTGCCGCGCGCCCTGGTGGTGGAGGCGGCCAGCGCCGCGACCCTGGACGCCGCACTGGCCGCGCAGGCCGATGCCGACCTGATCCTGCTGGACCTGGCCATGCCCGGTGCCCGCGGATTCTCGGCCCTGCTGCACGTGCGCGGCGAGCGCCCGGACGTGCCGGTGGTGGTGATCTCCTCCAACGACCACCCGCGGGTGATCCGCCGCGCGCAGCAGTTCGGCGCGGCCGGGTTCATTCCCAAGTCCTCGCCGGCCGAGACCATCGGCATCGCGGTGGCGGCGGTGCTCGACGGCGGCACCTGGTTCCCGCCGCTGACCGCGGCGCGTTCGGAGGCCGACGCGCAACTGGCCGCGCGCCTGGCGCAACTGACCCCGCAGCAGTTCCGCGTGCTGCTGTGCCTGGCCGACGGCCTGCTCAACAAGCAGATCGCCTATGAGCTGGGCCTGGCCGAGAACACCGTCAAGGTCCACGTGACCGCGATCCTGAAGAAGCTCGAATGCCACAGCCGCACCCAGGCGGCGGTCCTGGTGAAGGCGCTGGAGCCGGAAGGCGAAGCCTGAACCGGGGCGCCGGCGGGGGGCGTTTTCCGCGGCGCCCGGATACGCGATGCTATGCGCCGATGCCCGCGCCCCCTGCGGGCGGAGACCACCGGACCATGCCCACCACGACCATCCGCAACGAGCAGACCGCCTACTATCCGTTCCTGCAGGAGATGCTGGACGACGACTACTTTCCCCCGTCGCTGGTCGGCAAGGGGCAGAAGATCCTGCTGCGGTTGTGCGAGGCGATCGAGGCGCAGGCACCGGCGGACCTGCCGGCGCTATACCGGCTGACCCATGCCGCCACCGAGGAGTTCAACAAGCTGGCGCTGGAGTTCGAGGCCCACGACAGCGAGATCGAGACCGCTGCAAGCGCGAACATCGGCGTGGATTTCCTGCACATCGCCAGGGCCTATGGCTTTGCCGACGCCGACGTCGAAGAACTGATCGCTCCGCGCGAGTGGTGAAATCGGCTTTTCCTTCTCCCTTCGGGAGAAGGTGCCCCGCAGGGGCGGATGAGGGTGCGGCGGCCAGTGCTGCCTCATTGCAAGGGCAGTGATGAGCTTGGTTCGCCAGCTGCGCATGAGGTCTTGCGTGGCGCTGCGCGCCCCGTACCCTCACCCCAACCCCTCTCCCGAGGGGAGAGGGGCTTGCGCGCTTCCCTTCTCCCCTCGGGAGAAGGTGCCCCGCAGGGGCGGATGAGGGTACGGCGCCCAGCGCTGCCGCATTGCAAGGGCAGTGAAGGGGTTGGTTGCCAATGGCGCATGAGGTCTTGCGTGGCGCTGCGCGCCCCGTACCCTCACCCCAACCCCTCTCCCGGTGGGAGAGGGGCTCCGGTTGTTCCCTTCTCCCGCCGGGAGAAGGTGCCCCGCAGGGGCGGATGAGGGTACGGCGGCTAGCGCTGCCGCATTGCAAGGGCAGTGGTGAGCTTGGTCGCCAACTTTGCACGAGATCTTGCGTGGCGCTGCGCGCCCCCGGACCCTCACCCCAACCCCTCTCCCGGTGGGAGAGGGGCTAGCGCGCTTCCCTTCTCCCCTCGGGAGAAGGTGCCCCGCAGGGGCGGATGAGGGTACGGCGGCTAGCGATCCCTCATTGCAAGGGCGGTGGTGAGCTTGGTTCGCCAACTTTGCACGAGATCTTGCGTGGCGCTGCGCCCCGGACCCTCACCCCAACCCCTCTCCTGGTGTGAGAGGGGCTCAACCTCAACCCCGCCGCAGCAGCATCTGCGTCATCAGCGCGCGCAGGGCCGGGGGCCGTACCGGTTTGGCCAGGAAGCCCCAGTCGCGTTCCTGCGCCAGGCTGCGCAGCGCCGGATCGGGTTCGGCGGTGATCAGGATCACCCGCGGCTCGGCCTGCCAGCGTGCGCACAGCTGCGCGAACAGGGTCGGGCCGTCGCTGTCGCCCATGCGCACGTCCAGCAGCACCAGTTCCGGTGCCTGCGCCGGCTGCGCGGCGGCCAGCGCCTGTTCCGGGCCGGCGGCCAGTTCCACCTGGCAGGCCCAGCGCGTCAGCAGGGTGCGGCTGGCCTCGCAGACCCGCGGGTCGTCGTCGATGCACCACACCCGGCAGCCGTGCAGGATCGGGTCGTCGCCGTTGTCGCTGGCCATCGCCGCCGGTGCCTGGCGTTGCGCGGCGGCGGCATCGCCCAGCGGCACGGTCACCGAGAACACGCTGCCGCGGCCCAACTGCGAGCGCAGGCCGATGCGATGGCCGAGCAGACGGCCGATACGCTCCACGATCGCCAGGCCGAGGCCGGCGCCGCGGTCGTTGGCGACGCCGTCGCCAAGCCGGCGGAACTCCTCGAAAATCTCCTGCTGCAGGGCGTCGGGAATGCCCGGCCCCTGGTCGTGGACCTCGATGCGCAGCTGCGCGCCATCGCGTCGGCAGCCCAGCAGCACGCGCCCGCGCGGGGTGTAGCGCACCGCATTGGACAGGAAGTTCTGCAGGATGCGCCGCAGCAGGGTCGCATCGCTGCGCACCGTGGCGTGGGTCGGCACGTAGTCCAGACGTAGCCCGCGGCCTTCGGCGACGATGCCGAACTCGCGCGCCAGGGTCTGCAGCAGCGGGTCCAGCGCCAGGTCCTGCACCTGCGTCTTCAGCGTGCCCGCCTCCAGTCGCGAAATGTCCAGCAGGCTGTTGAGGATCGCGTCCTGCGCCGCCAGCGCGTTGTCGACGTGATCGGCGATCTGCCGCGCGTCGGCGTCGTGCAGCTTGCCGCGCAGCGCCGAGACGAACATGCGCGCGGCGTTGAGCGGCTGCAGCAGGTCGTGCACCGCCGAGGCCACGAAGCGGGTCTTGTAGCGGTTGGCGTTTTCGGCCTCGCGCTTGGCCTCGGCCAGGTCGCGGGTGCGTTCGGCGACGCGGTGCTCCAGCGCGTCGGCCAGCGAGCGCAGTTCGCGCGCGGCGTTCTTGTAGCTGGTGATGTCGGCGTAGCTGGTGACGAAGCCGCCGTCGGGTAGCGGATTGCCGCGGATTTCCAGCACCGTGCCGTCGTCCTTCTCGCTCTCGCGCATGTGCGGGCGGCCGCTACGCAGGTGATCCAGGCGGCGCTGGATCGCCGCTTCCACCGGGCCGGGGCCGAGCAGGCCGCGGCGCGCGTTGTAGCGGAACACGTCCTCGATCGGGCGGCCGACCCGGATCAGTTCCGGGGGGAAGCGGAAGATCTCCAGATAGCGCGAATTCCAGGCGACAAGGCGCAATTGCGCATCGATGATCACCACACCCTGCGGCAGGTGCTCCAGGCTGCGGCTGAGGCCGGTGTCGGCCTGCTGCGCGGCCTGCACGATGCCGTCCTGGGCGGTGCGCAGTTCCTGCGCATGCTGTTGCAGCAGCGACTCCAGTTCGCGCCGGCTGCGCTGGCGCAGCCGCGCCAGGCGCTGGCGCTGCTGGAACAGCAGGCCCAGGAACGACAGCGCCAGCCAGATACCGGCCGCGGCCAGCGCGGCGGCGCGGCCGGCCGCGCGGCTGCCGCCGACGTCGTGCAGCAGGTGCAGACGCCAGCCGCTCTCCGGCAGCGCCATGCTCTGCCACAGCAGCGGTGCCGGCTGCGCCGGCGCGTCGATGCGCATGACCTGGCCGCCGTCGTCCAGCGTTTTCAGCACCCGCCGCCGCGCCGGCAGCAACGTCTGCTGTGCGTACTGGCGGGTAGCCAGCAGTTCGTCGCGTTCGTGCGCGCTGAGCGGCTGCAGTTGGCGGTAGCGCCACACGTCGCGGCTGGCCAGGAACACCACGCCGTGGCCGTCGCTGACCAGCACCACGTCGGGCACGCGCAGCCATTCGTGCTCCAGCGCGGCCAGTTCGATCTTGATCGCGATCACGCCGAGCGGGCGCCCGCGCGCATCCACGATCGCCTCCGACAGGAAGTAGCCGGGCACGCCGGTGGTCACGCCGATGCCGTAGAAGCGGCCCTTGCCCTGCGCCAGCGCCTGTTTCACATAGGGCCGGAAGCTGTAGTCGGCGCCGACGTTGCTGCTGCGCAGGCGCCAGTTGCTGGCGGCCAGGGCCACGCCCTCGGCGTCGATCAGGGTCAGGGTCGAGGAGCGGGTGACGTCGTTGGCGCGCTCCAGCTTCAGGTTCAACTGCCGCTGCGTCGCCGGGTCGAGCGGGCGGGTCAGGGCGTCGCGCAGTTCGGGATCCAGCGCCAGCACCTGCGGCAGGGTACGGTAGCGGTCGATGCGCTGCTGCAGGGTCTGCGCATACAACTCCAACTGCTGGCGCAGTTGCACGCTCTCGGCGCGCAGCGCGCGCTGTTCGGCGACATGCTGCGCCGACAGCATCGCCAGCACCATGCCGCCGACGATGACGATCACTAGCAGGACAAGGCGGCGATGGCGCAGGAGCGAAGGCATGCGGAAGAACGCGGCGACTAGGGCCGCATCAGCTTAGAGGGTGCGATGCCGTTTGCGGCATGCGGCATGCGGCATGCGGCGGCGATGGTCGATGTTGCGGATCGCCAACGGGAGGGAGCGGCCTGGTCAGGCTTGGCTGGCGATCGCGTCAGTGCGTGCCGCCGTGGATGTGCCGCGGGCATGTTGCGGGGCGGCGAGGTCAGATCGCAAAAGGGCCGTCGGCATCGCCGACGACCCATGTTGCGATTTGTTGATCAGCCCCTGCGGCGGGTACCGCAGGACGCATGCCGGCCGATCGCGTTGGATCGGCCGACGTGCGCCGGCTCAGAACTGGACCTGGGCGCGGACATCCAGCGAGTTCGGCTTCAGGCGCACGCCGGCGCGCTCGGCATCGGCGCGCACGTAGTTGACCTGGAACTTGAAGTGGCTGGTCAGGTACCAGTTGGCGCCCAGGGTCCAGTCGTGCTGACGGCCGCCGAGCACCGTGCCGTCGTCCAGGTCCAGGCGGCTGTAGCGCGCCAGCAGTTCGACCGCGCCATAGGCGTTGGCCGGCTTGATGTTGCCGACGTTGCCGGCGCTGTACGGCCGCGATTCGCCGGTCAGCACGTAGCTGGCGAACACGTACTGGCCGTCGGCGGTGTAGTCGGGGCGGCCGTTGTCGCGGGTCACGTCGGCGCGCAGCGCCTCGCCCTGCATCGAGAACGGACCCTTGATCCAGATCGCCTCCAGACCGGTGCGACGCACCTGGTCGACGTCGACCAGCGTGCCCGAATCGATCAGGCGCACGTCGGTCAGGCCGGCTTCCGGACGCGCGCGGAAGCGCGCGCGCGGGCTGAAGCTCACGTCCAGGCCGTTGTGGTAGCCGCGCGGATTTTCCTGCGAGTACGCCAGGCCCAGGTGCAGCACGTCGCCGTCGGCCTTGAACGGGGTCCACACGCCGCGCACCGCCTGGGTGGTGCCGGGGTTGTCGCCCTGCAGGTCCTTGCCGCCGTAGGCGCCGGCCTGCAGCAGGTACTGCGGACGCTCGAAGGTCCACTCCACGCCGGTGCGGCGGCCCTGGTAGATCGCCTGCACCGGCAGCGCGACTTCCATGAAGCTGTCCGCACGCGAGCTGGTCACGCCTTCCAGGCCCACCGGCACCTTGATGTAGCCCAGGCGCACTTTGCCGTAGTCGGCGCCGAACAGCGCCTTGGTCTCGAAGCGGAAGAACACGTCCAGCCACAGCTTGGACTCGAAGTCGAAGTACACCATCGCGTCGTACACGCCCTTCTTCTTCAGCGTGGCGCCGAACTCCTTGCGCCGGAACGCGTTGTCGTCCTCCAGGCGGCCGTCGTCGTTGGAGAAGTTGTTCCAGTCGTAGGCGTAGTTGCCGGTCACGGCCAGTTCGGTACCGTCGTTGAAGGCGACCTTGGTCGGCCAGTCGTCGAAGCTGTTGGCAGCGACGGCGGGAGCGGCAGCGGTCAGGCCCAGCGCGGCGAAGAGAAGAGTGTGGCGCATGATGGAGTCGTCTCGGTAAGGAATGAAGGCGCGGCAGTCCCCGGCCGGGCTTGGTGGTGCGATGGCGCGGGCAGTGCGGTGGCGGGCCGCACGCGAACGGCGACGCCGCTGCGGTGCGGACACGGTGCCGAACGTGATGCCCCCTGCATGCAATAGCGGACGCGCCCGGCCGTTCTTTACGGCGATGTTGCAGTCCTGCGGCGGCGGCTCCCCCTGAAGACCGCGCTGCGATAGCGGCGGCACTGCTCCGGGCCGCCTGGGCGGCCATCAGATGCAGCGCTGCGCGCAGCCCTTCCCTGAGCCTGCGGGGACACTGTAACCGCCTCGCCGGGGCCGCCGACCGGGCCTAGTACCAATAGGTTATCTGCTTCGGCGCCGGCGCCGCGTACAAAGGCAGCATTCCGCGACCCGCGTCGGGTGGGCGGACCGTCCCGGAGCGTCTTCGATGCACATCTCAACTTCCCCGGCTACGCCTGCGCCGCGGCCTGTGCCGTTCTACCGGCATACCTACGTCCAGGTGCTGGTGGCCATCGTCATCGGCGCCGTGCTCGGCCATCTGGAGCCGCAGTTCGCCACCCAGCTCAAGCCGCTGGCCGACGCCTTCATCAAGTTGGTGAAGATGATCATCGCGCCGGTGATCTTCCTGACCATCGTCACCGGCATCGCCGGCATGACCCACCTGAAGACAGTGGGTAGGGTGTTCGGCAAGGCGATGGTGTACTTCCTGTTCTTCTCCACCCTGGCGCTGGTGGTGGGCATGATCGTCGCGCACGTGGTGCAGCCCGGCGCGGGCATGAACGTCAATCTGGCGACGCTGGACCAGAGCAAGGTCGCCAGCTACGTGCAGAAGTCGCACGAACTGACCCTGGTCGGTTTCCTGATGGACATCATCCCCAACTCGCTGGTCGGCGCGTTCACCGGCGACCAGGTGGTCAACGGCAAGCTGGTCGGTACCAACGTGCTGCAGGTGCTGTTCGTCGCCGTGCTGTTCGGCGTGTCGCTGGCCATGGTCGGCGAGCGCGGCAAGCCGGTGCTGAACTTCCTGGAAGCGCTGATCGCGCCGGTGTTCAAGCTGGTGCACATCCTGATGAAGGCCGCGCCGATCGGCGCGCTCGGCGCGATCGCCTACACCATCGGCGAACACGGCCTGCACTCGCTGGTGCAGCTGGCCTGGCTGGTGGGTTCGTTTTACGTCACCTCGTTGCTGTTCGTGGTGGTGATCCTCGGCGCCGTGGCGTACCTGTGCGGCTTTTCGATCTTCAAGCTGATCCGCTACCTCAAGACGGAATTGTTGCTGGTGCTGGGCACGTCCTCGTCGGAATCGGCGTTGCCGTCGCTGATGGAGAAGATGGAGCGCGCCGGTTGCGAAAAGTCGGTGGTCGGCCTGGTGGTGCCCACCGGTTACTCGTTCAACCTCGACGGCACCAACATCTACATGACCCTGGCGGCGCTGTTCATCGCCCAGGCCACCAACACCGAGCTGACCCTCGGCCACCAGATCACGCTGCTGCTGGTGGCGATGCTCAGCTCCAAGGGCGCGGCCGGCGTGACCGGCGCCGGCTTCATCACCCTGGCGGCGACGCTGGCGGTGGTGCCGGAAGTGCCGGTGGCCGGCATGGCGCTGATCCTGGGCGTGGACCGTTTCATGAGCGAGTGCCGCTCGCTGACCAACTTCATGGGCAATGCAGTGGCCACCGTGGTGGTCTCGCGCTGGGAGAATGCGCTCGATCGCGATCGCCTGCGCCTGGCACTGGATGGCGAGCCCGTGCCGCTGCCGGCGGTGGCGGCCGAACCGCTCGCCACGCGCTGATCCCTTGCACCACACGACGCGCCGGCCCAGCCGGCGCGTTGCATTTTCCCTGCGCCCAAGGCGCTCGCGACAGCCGCCAGACAGGACCGCTCCTGCTGCTGGGGGTAGAATTCCGGGCCTCCGCGCCTTTCGACAAAAGAAGCCCTCGATGTCAAACGACGATTTCAAACAGGCCGCCCTCGACTATCACCGCCAGCAGCCGCCGGGCAAGATCAAGGTCTCCGCGACCAAGCCGATGCTGACCCAGCGCGACCTCTCCCTGGCCTATTCGCCGGGCGTGGCCTTCGCCTGCGAAGCCATCGTCGCCGACCCGAAACAGGCCAGCGAACTGACCGCGCGCGGCAATCTGGTCGCGGTGATCAGCAACGGCACCGCGGTGCTGGGCCTGGGCAACATCGGCCCGCTGGCGTCCAAGCCGGTGATGGAAGGCAAGGGCGTGCTGTTCCAGAAGTTCGCCGGCATCGACGTGTTCGACATCGAGATCAACGAGAACGATCCGGACAAGCTGGTCGACATCATCGCCAGCCTCGAGCCGACCTTCGGCGGCATCAACCTGGAAGACATCAAGGCGCCGGAGTGCTTCATCGTCGAGCGCAAGCTGCGCGAGCGCATGAACATCCCGGTGTTCCACGACGACCAGCACGGCACCGCGATCATCGTCGGCGCGGCCGTGCTCAACGCGCTGGTGGTCACCGGCAAGAAGATCGAAGAGGTCAAGCTGGCCACCACCGGCATGGGCGCGGCCGGCATCTCCTGCGTCAACATGCTGGTCTCGCTGGGCCTGAAGCCGGAGAACATCCTGGCGCTGGACCGCGACGGCGTGATCCACACCGGACGTACCGACCTGGATCCGGACAAGGCGCGCTACGCCCGCGACACCGACAAGCGCACCCTGGCCGAGATCGTCGAGGGCGCGGACATCTTCCTCGGCCTGTCGGCCGCCGGCATCCTCAAGCCGGAGATGGTGGCGACGATGGCGCCGCAGCCGGTGATCTTCGCCCTGGCCAATCCGAATCCGGAGATCACCCCGGAGGCGGCCAAGGCGGTGCGTCCGGACGCGATCATCGGCACCGGCCGTTCGGACTATCCGAACCAGATCAACAACGTGCTGTGCTTCCCCTACCTGTTCCGTGGCGCCATCGACGTCGGCGCCACCGGCATCAACGAGGAGATGAAGATCGCCTGCGTCAAGGCGATCGCGGCGATGGCACGGCGCGAGGCCTCCGACCTCGGTGCGGCCTACGGCGGCGAGACGCCGAGCTTCGGTCCCGACTACCTGATCCCGCGGCCGCTGGATCCGCGCCTGCTGGTCGAGCTGTCCTCGGCGGTGGCGCAGGCGGCGATGGATTCGGGCGTGGCCACCCGGCCGATCGCCGACATGGCCGCCTACCGCGACAAGCTCAGCCAGTTCGTCTACCGCACCAGCCTGATGATGAAGCCGGTGTACGACCGTGCGCGTGCCGACAAGCAGCGCGTGGTCTACGCCGAGGGCGAAGAGGAAGTGGTGCTGCGCGCGGTGCAGAGCGTGATCGACGAGGGCCTGGCGTTCCCGATCCTGATCGGCCGCCCCGACGTGATCGAGGCGCGCATCCAGCGCCTGGGCCTGCGCATCACCGCCGGCGTGGATTTCGAGATCACCAACATCCACGACGATCCGCGCTTCAACGACTACTGGCAGTACTACCACGCGCTGACCGAGCGCCGTGGCGTCACCGTCACCGCGGCCAAGGAGCTGATGCGTTCGCGGCCGACGTTGATCGCGGCGGTGATGGTCGCGCGCGGCGAAGCCGATGCGCTGCTCACCGGCGTGGTCGGCCGCTTCCACAAGAAACTCGGCTACGCGCGCAGCGTGATTCCGCTGGAGCCGAAGGTCAGCTCGACCTCGGCGATGACCGGCGTGATCAACCAGCAGGGCGCGTTCTTCTTCGTCGACACCCACGTGCAGGAAGATCCGAGCGTGGAGCAGATCGTCGAAGCCACGCTGCAGGCCGCCTATCGCCTGAAGCTGTTCGGCATCGAGCCGAACATCGCGCTGCTGTCGCATTCCAATTTCGGCAGCCACGATTCGCGCGATGCGCTGAAGATGCGCCAGGTGCGCGAGGCGCTGCTCAAGCGCAAGCCCGAGCTCAACATCGATGGCGAGATGCAGGGCGACACCGCGTGGGACGAGGCGCTGCGCAAGCAGATCATGCCCAACAGCACGCTGAAGGGCCGCGCCAACCTGTTCGTGCTGCCGAACCTGGAAGCGGCCAACATCGCCTACAACCTGGTGCGCGTGTTCACCGACGGCGTGGCGATCGGCCCGATCCTGATGGGCATCTCCAAGGCGGTGCACATCCTCACCACCAGCGCCACTTCGCGCCGGGTGATGAACATGACCGCGATCGCCGCGGTCGACGCGCAGATCCGCAAGCAGCTCGAAGCGGAGAAGTAAGCCGCCACGCGGCTTCCGCACCGGCCCGCGCGACCGCGGCGCCGGTGTTGCTGCGCGTGCTACGCGGCACTGCCGGAGCGTGCAGACGGCACAGACGGCAAAGGCTGCCACCCCGATGTCCCGGATGAAGGGCGGTCACGCGCTGCGCGCAATCCTGAGGTGCGAGGTCGTGTTCGGCGCTGTGCCTGAAAGGCGTGGTGTCGCAGCAGACAGGATGGCCGGCAGGGAAGGGCGGCGATCGCGCAAGGGTCAGTGCGGGGAGCCGCGCCAAAAGCGGCCTGGGTGGCGGAACGGGCGCGCCGCTTGCGGCAGGGTCAGCGAAAGGTTGGGGCTGGAAACGGTTTCATACGCGGGCGACAGGAAGTTACGCAGTGCCATTCGCGTCATCACGCGCAGCCGGCATGCGGGCTGCGCAGGGTCGAGCCGCGCACGGGGACGGCGCCAACGGCGCCGCGCCGCGCTCAGGCCATGCGCTTGCCTACCGGCAACGGCAGGCTGTCGCTGTCGGTCTGGTTCAGCTTGGACGGCTTGCCAGTCAGCAGCACATAGGCATCGACGCCGGTAAGTTCGGCGATCTTCAGCAAATGCCGGGCATTGGGGACCGAACGGTTGTTCTCCCAATGGCCCAGGGTGCTATGCGCCACGCCCAGCAAGGCGGCAAGCTCGCGCAGTGTGAAACCGGCATTTCGCCGCGCCTGCATCAAACGCACACCTATATCCACGAGACACCTCAAAGCGGCATGTTGGCGCCGCGTGATACCAGCATAGTGCTGCGTTCGCCCTGCATCAAGCGAATAAGAAAGGCGCGTGAAAGGGCGCCGCTGCCGTCGCCTCCGGGACCTGCGCCTGGCCCGGGACGGGCTGCTAGAATCGCCTGTCCTTTTCGCCGTGTCCCCACCGCCATGAGCCATACCGCCACCGCGCCCGCCAATGCCCAGACGCGCTATGAGGTGCGCCGCGCCGACCTGCCGCTGAGCTGCCCGACGCCGGAGATGGCGCTGTGGAACTCGCATCCGCGGGTCTACCTGCCGATCGAAGACGAGCCGGGCCTGGAAGCCAAGTGCCCGTATTGCGGCGCGGTCTTCGTGCTGGTCGACTGATCCGGGTTCGATGCACCGCCTGACCGTGGTGCAGCTGCTGCCGGCGCTGGAGTCCGGCGGCGTCGAGCGGTCCACGCTGGAAATCGCCCAGGCCCTGGTCGACGCCGGGCATCGCGCCGTGGTCGTTTCGGCCGGCGGCCGGCTGCTGCCGGCGCTGGCCGCCACCGGCGCCGAGCACATCGCCCTGGACATCGGCCGCAAATCCTTGTTGACCCTGCGCCACGTGCCGGCGCTGCGGCGCCTGTTCGCGCGCGAGCGCGCCGACATCGTGCACGCGCGCTCGCGGCTGCCGGCCTGGTTGGGCTGGCGCGCGCTGCAGGGCATGCCGGCGGCGCAGCGCCCGCGTCTGGTCACCACCGTGCACGGGCTCAATTCGCCCAGCCGCTACAGCGCGGTGATGACCCGCGGCGAGCGGGTCATCTGCGTGTCCGAGACCGTGCGCGACTACGTGCTGCAGCACTATCCGCAGACCGACCCGGCGCGCCTGCGGGTGGTGCCGCGCGGTATCGATCCGGCGCAGTTCCCGCGCCGTCCCTGGCCCGATGCGCAGGCGCGGGCCTGGGCGGCCAGCCAGGCGCCGGTGCTGGCCGGGAACGGGCCGCTGCTGTTGCTGCCGGGGCGCGGCACCCGCCTGAAGGGCCACGCCGACGCGCTGCGCCTGCTGGCGTCGCTGCGCGGCGAGGGCAGCGACGCGCGGCTGTGGCTGCCCGGCGCGCGCGAGGCCGGGCGCGAGGCCTACATCCGCGAACTGGAAGCCGAGGCGGCGACGCTTGGCGTGGCCGACGCGGTGGCGTTCACGCCGCCGACTGCGCGCATCGCCGAGGCCTACGCCGCCAGCGACCTGGTGCTGCAGCTCTCGCGCAAGCCCGAGGCGTTCGGCCGCACCGTGGTCGAGGCGCTGGCGGTGGGGCGGCCGGTCCTGGGCTGGGCGCACGGCGGGGTCGGCGAACTGCTGGCGCAACTGCAGCCTGCCGGCGCAGTGGCGACCTTCGATGCCACGGCCCTGCTGGCGACCGCGCGCGCGCTGCTGGCGCAGCCGCCGGCGCCGCTGGCGACGCTTCCCTATACGCTGCAGACGATGCAGCGCAGCACTCTGGCGATCTATGACGAACTCCGGCCCTGACGGTTCCCTGTCCGCTTCCCCCCTGCCCGAGGTCCGCGAACGCTGGGCGCCGGTCTGGGTGCTGGTGTTCGTCGCGCTGTGGCCGGCGCCGGGCCTGGCCGCCGGGGTGCTGGCACTGGGCGCCCTGGTCACCCTGGCACGCCTGCTGCACAGCCGCTTCCGCGGCGGCGCGCGCCTGCTCAGCGGTCCGGCCTGGGCGCTGACCACGCTGCTGTTCCTCACCTACTGGCTGCCGCAGCCGCTGTCGGCGCTGGGCGCGGTGGACGTGCCGCTGGCCCTGCGCGAATCGGCGGTGGACCTGCGTTTCCTGCCGTTCCTGTGGCTGGTGGCGATGGCGGTGGCGACGCCGCGCGGGCGCCGCACCACCTTCAACGGCCTGGCGGTGATCGCCGCGATCTGGACGGTGGATGCGCTGGCGCAGGCGCTGTGCGGTACCAGCCCGCTGTTCTGGTCGATGGACCAACTGAAGTGGGCGATCAGCCACCACGGCCTGTGCACGCCGCAGGAGATCGCCCTGGCCGATCGCCTCAGCGGCGTGTTCGGCCCGTGCAACCTGAAGTTCGGCCAGGTCCTGGCCAGCGTGTCGCCGTTCCTGCTGTGGCTGGCCGCGCGCCGCGGCGGCGCCTGGGGCTGGCTGCTCGCGGCGGGCGCAGTGGGCGTGGTGCTGGTGCTGGCGGGCTCGCGCGCGTCATGGGTCACCTATGCGGTGCTGCTGGTGCTGTCGGGCTGGCGCCTGCTCGGCGCGCGCAAGCTGCTCGCGCTGGGCGTGGCCGCGCTGCTGGTGGCCGGGGTGCTGGGCGTGGTGTCGCCGCAGGTGCACGACCGTTTTGAGCGCACCGCGCGCGTGCTCAGCGGACATCCGGCCGACCTCAACGCGGCGCTGACCGGGCGCGCACAGATCTGGACCGCGGCCTGGTGCATGATCCGCCAGCATCCGGTCAACGGCGTCGGCGTGCGCGGCTTCCGCGAGGCCTACGCCAGTTGTGACCCGGATCCGACTCACGCCGGGGAATGGGGGCGCGAGCCGGCCTTCCATGCCCACCAGATCGTGCTCGAGGTGCTCGCCGAGACCGGGGTGATCGGGCTGCTGCTGTGGCTGGCCGGTGCCGCACAGGCATGGCGCGCCTGGCGCTACGCGTCGGCGCAGGCGCGCGAGCGGGCGCGTCCGGCGATGCAGGCCTTGTTGATCACCGTGTTCCCGTTCAACACCCACCTGGCCTTCTACTCGTCGTTCTGGGGCGGGCTGACCATGCTGCTGATCGGCCTGTACGCCGGCGCCCTGTTGGCAAACGATCCAGAACCGGGCGAACGCGCCGACGCCGCGGCGCCGCGCTGAGCGCTCAGTTGCGCTCGTAGAAGTCGCTGCGGCCGCCGGGCTGGCGCTTGAAGCGGCGGTGGATCCAAAGATACTGCGCCGGCGCCTCGCGCACCATCGCTTCGATGGCGGCGTTGACCCGTGCGGTGTCGGCGACCATGTCCTCCGACGGGAACTGCTCCAGCGGCGGCGCGATGCGCAGCACGTAGTCGGCGCCTTCGCGACGGTGGAAATACGGCACCACCGCGCAGCCGGTCAGCCGCGCCAACTGATGGGTGGCGGTGATGGTGGCCGCGGGCATGCCGAAGAACGGCACGAACACCGTGTCCTTGCCGCGCATGTCCTGGTCCGGGGCGTACCACAGGAAGCCGCCGCGCTTGAGATGGCGCACGCTGCCGCGCAGGTCTTCGTTGGCGAACATGGCGGTGGCGTAGCGCAGGCGGCCGCGCTTGACCGCCCATTCGAACACCGGATTGCGGTGGCGTCGGTACATCCCGGCCAGCGGCACGTACTGGCACAGCAGCCGGCCGCAGATCTCCAGGGTCATGAAGTGGCCGGACACCAGCAGCACGCCACGGCCCTGCGCCTGCAGCGCCTGCAGGTGTTCCAGGCCCTCGATGCGGGTGCGCCGGCGAATCGCGCCGATCCCGCCCCACCAGGCGCGGGCGAACTCGAACACGCCCACGCCCAGCGCATCGAAGCTGTCGCGCAGCAGGCGTTCGCGCCAGGCCTCGCTCTGCTCCGGGAAGCACAGTTTCAGGTTCACCTCGGCGGCATGGCGGCGGGTACCGGCCAGGCGCAGCGCCAGCCAGCCGATGCCGCGGCCCAGGGCGCGCTGCAACAGCCAGGGCAGACGCGCGGCGATCACCGCCAGGCCGAGCAGCAGCCAGGTGAGCCAGTGGCGGGGCGAGCGCGGTGGCGGTGCGGCCCGGGTGGCGGATGCGGGCGGAGTAGGGGCGGCAGACATGCGCCAAGTTTAGCCGGGCACGCGCACGACCGCGTCGGTGCTTCCGTGGCGCGCATGCCGATCGTCTGCCGCCGCCCGCGTGCAACCGGCTATGCTGTCTGGATGCGCAACGATTTCATCGAGCGGCTGCTGCGCGGCCTGTACTCGGCCGTGCTCTATCTGCTGCTGCCGGTCACCGTCTACCACCTGGTCTGGCGCGGTTTCCGCGTGCGCCAGTACTTCCAGCGCTGGGACGAGCGCTACGCCTCGTATGCGCAGGCGTGCGGCCGCCCGCGGGTGTGGCTGCATGCGGTCTCGGTGGGCGAGGTCAACGTCGCCGCGCCGGTGGTCAATGCGCTGCGCGCGCAGCGCCCGGACATCCGTTGGGTGATCACCACCATCACCCCGACCGGCTCGGAGCGGGTGCGCGCGCTGTGGGGCGACGCCCTGGACCATGTGTATCTGCCCTACGACGTGCCCGGCAGCGTCGGCCGCTTCCTGCAGCATTTTCGCCCCAGCCTGGCGCTGATCCTGGAGACCGAGCTGTGGCCGAACATGCTGTTCGGCTGCCGCGACCGTGGCATTCCGGTGTACGTGCTCAATGCGCGGCTGTCGGCGCGTTCGCTGCGCGGCTACCGGGTGCTGCGGCCGTTGATCGGGCGCGCCTTGCGCACCGTCACCTGCGTGGCGGCGCAATCGCAGGAGGATGCCGAGCGCTTCGTGGCGCTGGGCGCGCGCGCCGAGCAGGTGCGTGCGCTGGGCAACCTGAAGTTCGATATCGCCGCGCCTGCGCACCTGCCCGACGTTGTCGCGGCGTTCCGCGAGCGCGTGCCGGCGACGCGTCCGGTGTGGATCGCCGCCAGCACCCACGATGGCGAGGAAGCGGCGGTGATCGAGATGCACCGGCAACTGCGTCGGCAGTGGCCGGACCTGCTGCTGCTGTGGGCGCCGCGGCATCCGGAGCGCTTCGCCAAGGTCGAGGCGCTGGCGCGCGACCAGGGCTGGCGCGTGGCCACGCGCCGCCAGCAGCAGTGGCCGGGCGCCGACGATGCGGTATTCGTGATCGACACGCTGGGCGAGCTGATGGGCTTCTACGCCTGCGCCCAGGTGGCCTTCGTCGGTGGCAGCCTGCAGCCGATCGGCGGGCACAATCTGCTGGAGCCGGCCGCGGTCGGTACGCCGTCGGTTACCGGTCCGCACCTGCACAACTTCTCCGAGATCTCGCGGCGCATGCGCGAAGCCGGCGCGGTGGCCATCTGCGAGGACGCCGGCGCCGTGTGCGCGGCGCTGCAGAGCCTGCTGGCCGACGCCGAGGCGCGCAAGCGCATGGCCGAGGCCGGCTGCGCGCTGGTCGCCAACGGCCGCGGCGCATTGCAGCGGACCCTGCAGCTGATCGCGCCGCATCTGCCGCCGTTGGCGGACGACGTGAGTGTGCAGGAGTAGCGCACCGGCGCGTCGAGGTGTGCGTGCCTGGAGGAGTGCCTGCAGACGGGCAGAAGCCCCCTTGTGGGAGCGACTTCAGTCGCGACGCATGACACTTTGCGTGGGCCCATTCCGTCCAGTCCACCGCGCAGCGCGTCGGGACTGAAGTCACTCCCACTGGGAGCGTCCGGATCATTGCGCCATTGCACAGGATGGCGTTCGCTGCGCCACATAGGATGGTTCGACGCAGCATGGCGCATATCGCAGTGCAATGCGCACAGGTGTAGGAGCGGCTTCAGCCGCGACGAGGCGTTAGCGGTAGCGCTTCGTCGCGGCTGAAGCCGCTCCTACGAATGACATGCGTCGTTACTCGAAGTGCTCTTCAAGTTGCGACGCATGGCACTCGCCGCCCCTCTCATCCCATCGCGCAGCGCGTCGGGACTGAAGTCCCTCCCACAGGGGAGCTTCCGCGAAGCCTTACCCAAAACAAAAACGGCGGACCCGAAGGCCCGCCGTTCTGGCGGCAAGCGCGTGTGCGTGCGCTTACTGCGTGCTGTTGGCCGAGTTGAGCTTGGATTCGGCGCTCTGGGTCAGCAGCGCGTTGATCGACTGCACCTCGGCCACGTCCAGCGAGCCGAGCGCCTGGCTCAGCAGCAGGCGGTTCTGCAGGAAGTTGTAGCGCGCCTGTGCGTAGGCCAGCTGCGCCTGGTACAGGGTGCGCTGGTTCTGCACCACGTCCAGCACGGTGCGGGTGCCCACTTCCAGGCCGACCTGCGAGGCGTCGAACGCGGCCTGCGCCGAGACCACCGCCAGGCGCCGCGCCTCGATCTCGCTGATCCCGGCCACCACCGTCTGGTAGGCGTTGCGGGTGTTGCGGTCGAGCGCGCGCTTCTGCAGTTCGTAGGTGTCCTGGGCGATGTCGCGTTGCGCCAGGGCCTGGCGCACGCCCGACTGGGTGGCGCCGCCGGCGAAGATCGGGATGTTCAAGGTCAGGCCGATGGTGTTGCTGTCGGCGCGCGGCGTGCTGCCGCTGCCGGAGACGCTGTCGCCCCAGTTCGCGTCGCGGCCGGCGCTGGCCGACAGGCTCAGCGTCGGCAGGTGCCCGGCGCGCGCCGCCGACACGCTGGCTTCGGCTGCCTGCACCTGGTACTGGTAGGAACGCAGCGACGGGTTCTTGTCCAGCGCCGAGGCGATCAGGCTGTCGATGTCGCCGCCGGTGGCCGGCAGCTGCGGGCGGAAGTCCTCCGGCAGGCCGCGCAGGTCGCGCACCGGCTGACCGGTGATCTCGGTCAAGGCCTGGTACAGGTCCTGCAGCGAGTTGCGCGCGGTGATCGTGTCGGCGCGGGCCTGGTCGTACTCGGCGCGCGCTTCGTGCACGTCGGTGATCGGCGCCAGGCCCACTTCCAGGCGCTTGTCGGCGTAGTCGAACTGCTTCTTGGCGGCGGCTTCGTTGGTCTCGGCGGCGACCAGCGATTCGATCGCCACCAGCACGTTGAAGTAGGCCGCCGAGGTGCGCACGATCAGGTCGTCGTTGGCCGAGTCCAGGGTGTAGTCGGCGGCCAGGCTGCGCGCCTTCTGCGCACGCAGGTTGGAGAACTGCGCGAAGTTGACCAGGGTCTGCTGGCCCTGCACGGCATAGCTGCGGCTCTTGCCGGTGCCGGCCAGTTCGCCGCCGCCGCGCTCGACTTCGCTATGGTTGCGCTGCAGCGACGCGCTGCCGTTGATCTGCGGCAGCAGGGCGGCGCGCGCCTGCACCTCGCCTTCCTTGTCGTACAGCCGGGTCGATTCCGCGGTGGCCAACTGCGGGTCGCTGTTGCGGGCCATTTCGTAGACTTGCAG
This sequence comes from Xanthomonas sp. 3498, assembly GCF_014199795.1. Classification (NCBI taxonomy): domain Bacteria; kingdom Pseudomonadati; phylum Pseudomonadota; class Gammaproteobacteria; order Lysobacterales; family Lysobacteraceae; genus Xanthomonas; species Xanthomonas sp. 3498. The sequence continues at coordinate 667,232 of NZ_JACHOH010000001.1, read as the reverse complement.
CAGGTCCGTGGCGTTAGCAGCCAGCGGAGACAGCGCGGCGGCCAGCGCCAGGACGAGGGATCGGCGGATCATTGCGGCTTCCTTGATGGATCAGAATGTGAACTGGGGGACTGGCGCTGCGCCTCGCAGGTAGTACGCCAGGTCGGTTTCGAACAGCGATTCCGTGCGCGGCGCGCCGGCCTCGGCATGCACCAGCACCGCGTCCATGACCGGCGCGCGGCCGCGGATCGCGAACAGGCGACCGCCGGGGCGCAGCCAGGCCAGGAACTGGGCCGGGATCTCGGTGACCGCGGCGGTGACGCAGACCACGTCGAAGCGGCGCTCGCTGTTCCAGGCGAAGGCGTCGGCGGTCTCGATGCGAACGTTGCTGCCCAGGCCGGCGGCATCCAGGTTGGCGCGCGCAGCGGCGGCCAGGGCCGGTTCGATCTCCAGGCTGACCACTTCGCGGCCGAGCTCGCCCAGGCAGGCGCTGACGAAGCCGCTGCCGGTGCCGATCTCCAGCACGTCCTCGCCCGGCTGCAGGTCCAGGGCCTGCAGCATGCGGCCTTCGATGACCGGCTTCATCATGTACTGGCCGTGGCCCAGCGGAATTTCCAGGTCGGCGTAGGCCACGGCGCGGTGGGCCGGCGGCACGAAGGTCTCGCGCGGCAGCCGCGACAGCACGTCGAGCACGCGCAGGTCCAGCACGTCCCAGGGACGGACCTGCTGTTCCACCATCTTTTCGCGGGCTTGGGAGTAGTCGATCGTCATTTCGGGCATCCAACGCGGAGGGCCGGGCATTTTAGCCGGCACGGAGGCCGGGCGTATGCCGCAGCATCGCTGCCGGGCGCCCCGGCGCGCAGTGCCGGAAGTCATCGGGGTAGGCGGACGGCGCCGCGGCCGGGCTAGCGCGGCGCATAGGCGCGCAGGAAGAAGTCGATGCTGGCCTCGACATGGGCGCGGATCCGGTCCTGGTCGGCATCGCGGCACAGGCCGCACATCATCAGCGAGTACAGCTCGCCCTTGACCAGGCAGAAGAACTGCGAGGCGGCCAGGTTCAGGTCGGCGATGTCCAGTTCGCCGGCGGCGACGTGGGCCTGCAACAACGTCGCCAGGTCCTGCTGGGTGCGCTTGGGGCCGGCGTTCCAGAACATCTCGCGGACGTGGTCGTCGCCGGTGCCGGGGGTCAGCATCATGCGGTGGGTGGCCATCGCCGCCTCGCTGCTGATCATGGCGAAGAAGGCCAGGCCGATCTCCACCAGCTGCGTGCGCAGCGGCCCTTTCAGCGCGTGCCCGAACAGGTCGTCGGGCAGCAGCGCCTGGCATTGCGCGCGCACCGCCTCGGCGAACAGGGTTTCCTTGTCGCCGTAGTGGCTGTAGACGGTGAGCTTGGAGACGCCGGCGCGGGCGGCGATGCCGTCCATGCTGACGCCGCCGAAGCCCAGTTCGGTGAACATCTCCCGTGCCGCCTCCAGGATCGCGGCGCGTTTGCCCATGTCCTTGGGGCGGCCGGGCCCGGCGGGACGCGAGGAGGATTTGGCGGAGACGGCGGGCGATTTGCTGACCATGGCGGCAATACTAGACCAGTCGGTTCGATATTTATACTAGACCCATGGGTTCATTATTGTGACGGTGCGTCCGGCCGGCGTCGCGCAGGGGCCAGGTGATGCGTGCGCTCGGTGGCCTCGCGCGCCTGGCCTGGACGACTCCAAGCCGTCAGGAAGTCCCTGACATCGGCAGCGAACAGGCGGTGATAGATTAGTCAACTGCCCACAGGGGGTGCCGCGCGCCGTAGCCGGTGTGATTCGGAAAGGGATGGAACAGGGGGATCGGCGTCACGGTAGTCGCGACGGTGCGCATGCGCTGCGTCACCGCGTGGGTGTGATGTTGTGCCTGTTACTGGCGCTGTGTTGCGCCAGCACCGCCACGCGCGCCGCCGAGCCGGCCGCGCCGCTGACCGAGCGCACCGTGCTCGACCGCCCGGTGATCGCGCGCTGGACCATGGAAGAGGGGCTGCCGCACAACCTGGTGCACGCGCTGGCGCAGGACCGCGACGGCATGATCTGGGTCGGCACCTGGGAGGGCGTGGCGCGCTTCGACGGCCGCGCCTTCACCGTGTTCGATCGTCAGAATACTCCCGGCATGGAGCTGTCGGGGGTGTTCGCGCTGCTCGCCGAAGCCGATGGCGGCATGCTGGTCGGCACCGCCTACGACGGCGTGTTCCGCTACGCCGCCGGGCGCTGGGAGCATCTGGGCGATGCGCGCGCGCAGCGGCTGCGGGTCACCACGATGCTGCGCGATGCCGACGGCGGGCTGTGGGTGGGTAGCGAGGACGGCCTGTTCCGGATCGAGGCCGACGGCCGCCTGGTCGACGCCGGCGCCGCCGCGGGGCTGGGCAGGACCCGTATCGCCGCGCTGCTGCGTTACCGCGATGCGGTGTTGGTGGGCACCCCGCAGGGACTGTTCCGGCTGACCGCGCACGCCACGCGGGCGCAGCGTTGGGGCGCGGCGGCGATGCGCACGGCGTCGATCCGGCGCCTGACCCCCGACCGCCATGGCGGCCTGCTGGTGGCCAGCGACGAGGGCGTGTTCTGGCTCGGCGGCAACGGCGGCCTGCAATGGCTGCGGCGCGGCCAGCGCGTCGATGCGGCGCTGCAGGACCAGGACGGCCAGCTGTGGATGAGCCTGTCCAGCGGGCAACTGCTGCGGCGCGACTCCAACGGCGCCAGCGAGGAGGTGCTGTCGATCTCCGGCGTGGTCAGCCCGGCGCTGATCGAGGACCGCGAGGGCCTGGTGTGGGCCGGCAGCACCGACGGCCTGTTCCGTGTCGCCAAGGGCGACGCCGGCGGCCTGACCCGCCAGGACGGACTCGGCAGCGACTATGTGCGCGTGGTCCAGCAGAACGCCGACGGCACGATCTGGATCGGCCATGCCGCCGGCCTGGATCGCTGGCAGGGCGGCCGCATCCGCCCGCTGCGGCTGAGCGAGCGCCCGGGCCGCGATCCGTCGGTGCTGGCGTTGGCTGCGGCCCGCGACGGCGGCATGTGGGTGGGCACCTACGACCAGGGCGTGCTGCTGCTGGCGGCGGATGGCACGATCCGGCAACGCCTGGGCGTGGCTGCGGGCGTGCCGCGGAGCATGGTGCGCGCGCTGCTGGCCGATGCCGACGGCGGCCTGTGGATCGGCGGCAACGAAGGACTGCTGTATCGCAAGGGCGATCGCACGCGGACCTACGGCACCGCCGACGGCCTGCCCGGGCGGCAGGTACAGACGCTGTACCGCGATCACACCGGCGTGTTGTGGATCGGCACCAACCAGGGCATCGCCACGCTCGCGGCCGACGGCACGTTGCAGGCGCGGCCGAGCGGGCATGGCTTTCCGGCGCAGAACGCCTTCGACTTTCTCGAAGATGCCGACGGCACCCTGTGGGTCGCCAGCGACCGCGGCCTGCTGCGGCTGCGCGACGGGCAATGGCGCATCTACGACCACAGCGTCGGCTTGCCGCGCGACAAGCTGTTCCGGCTGCTCGACGACGGCAACGGCAACCTGTGGGCGAACAGTAATCGCGGCGTGCTGCGCATCGCGCGCGCGCGCCTGGCGGAACTGGACGCCGGCCAGCGCAGCACGCTGGCGGTGGACGTGGTCGACCGCAGCGACGGCATGCCCGGCGGCCAGGGCAACGGCAGCAGCGCGCCGGCCGGCTGGCGCAGCCGCGACGGGGTGCTGTTGATCCCCACTTCGGCCGGGCTGGCGCTGATCGATCCGGCGCTGCCGAGCCGGCGCAATGTGCGTGCGCCGCCGCTGGTGATCTCCCGTGTGCAGGTGGATGGTGTGGCGCAGCCGCTGCGCGGCGATTATCGCCTGCCCGGCGGCGTCGCCCGGCTCGCGATCGGCTATGCCGGGCTGAGCTTCCGCTCGCCGGACAAGGTGCGCTACCGCTACCGCCTGCAGGGATTCGATCGGCAGTGGGTCGACGCCGGCAGCAGCGAGGAAGCGGTCTACACCAACCTGCCTTCGGGCAGTTACCGCCTGGACGTGCAGGCGATGAGCAGCCCGCTGGACTGGTCGCGCAGCGAACGCATCGGCAGCGCCTCGCTGCGCCTGCAACTGGTGCCGCCGTTCTGGGAACGCTGGCCGTTCGTGATGCTGGTGGCGCTGTGCGTGACCGGCCTGCTCCTGTGGTGGTACCGCGGCCGCAGCTATCGCTACCGGCGCCGCCAGCGCCGGCTCAACACCATCATCGCCGAGCGCACCCACGAACTGAAGGCGAAGAATCTGGCGTTGAAGCTGGCCAACCTCGAACGCGAGGACCTGGTGCGCAAGCTCGCCTACCAGGCCGGACACGACGCGCTCACCGGCCTGCCCAACCGGCGCACCGGCGATCCCTATCTCAACTCGGCGCTGGAGCGGGCGTTGGCCACGCGCTCGCCGTTGTGCGTGGCGCTGCTGGACATCGACCACTTCAAGAAGATCAACGACGCCTACGGCCACGAGATCGGCGACGAGGTACTGCGCCGGGTCGGCGAGGCACTGCGCGCCAGCCTCGGCGAGCAGGCCTTTGCCGCGCGCCACGGCGGCGAGGAGTTCCTGCTGGTGCTGCCGGGCCTGGATCAGGAACAGGCACGCGCGCGCCTGGACGCGCTGCGCGCGCACCTGGCCGAGCTGGTGCTGCACGACGACGACGGAAGCGCGGTGTGCTTCACCGCCAGCATCGGCTTCGCCTGCCTGTCGCCGACCCTGCGCACCCGCCGCGACCTGCTGGTGCAGGCCGACAAGCGCCTGTACCAGGCCAAGCGCGAGGGGCGCGATCGGGTGATCGGCTAGGTCGCTGCAGCGGCACAGACGCCGCACGTCGTCCGCGCGTTGTGCCGCTGCGGCAACGAGCAGACGCGGCGGTCGGCCATGCGACTGCGCAGACCTGCGTGTGGAGTGAAGGCGCAGGCGCCAAGCAGGCGCGGCGAACAGAGGGGCATTCCGCACCCGCCGCATCGTTGCGGCGGGCAGGAGGTGGTCGGCGCCGGTGCTCCGCCGCGGATCAGCCTTGCAGGTGCTGCAACACCGCCTGGGTAGCGGCCTCGGTGGAGATGCCCTGGCCGGGCGCGGCGAGATCGGCGGTGAACGCCTTTGCGTCGAGTGCGGCATTGACGGCCTGCTCGATCGCCGCCGCTTCGGCTTCCAGGCCCAGCGAGTGACGCAGCAGCAGCGCCGCGCTGAGGATGGTCGCGTAGGGATTGGCGATGCCCTTGCCGGCGATGTCCGGCGCCGAGCCGTGGATGGGCTCGTACAGGCCGATGCGGCCTTCGCCCAGCGAGGCCGACGGCAGCAGCCCCAGCGAGCCGGCCAGCATCGACGCTTCGTCGGTGAGGATGTCGCCGAACATGTTCTCGGTGACGATCACGTCGTACTCGCGCGGCTTGGCCAGCAGGTGCATGGCCATCGAATCGACCAGTTGGTGTTCCAGGCGCACGTCCGGGAATTCCTCGCGGCCGATCCGCGCGGCGACGTCGCGCCACAGCCGCGAGGTCTCCAGCACGTTGGCCTTGTCCACCGAGACGACGTGGTTGCGGCGCTGCTGGGCCAGCCGGAACGCGCTGCGCAGCACCCGCTCGATCTCCGCGACGGTGTAGCGGCACAGGTCGCTGGCGTCGCTGGGGCTGCGGGTCTTGTCGCCGAAATAGATGCCGCCGGTCAGTTCGCGCACCACCACGATGTCCACGCCCTGCAGCAGGTGCGGCTTGATCGGCGATGCGTCCAGCGCCGCCGGATGCGGCTTGACCGGACGCAGGTTGGCGAACAGGCCCAGGCCGCGGCGGATCGCCAGCAGGCCCTGCTCGGGGCGCCCCTTGGCGTTGGGATCGGACCACTTCGGCCCGCCGACCGCGCCCAGCAGCACCGCGTCGGCGCCCTGGCAGGCGGTCAGCGTGGCTGCCGGCAGCGGTTCGCCGTGGCGGTCGATGGCGATGCCGCCGATGTCGTGTTCGTGGAACTGGAAGTCGTGGCCGTGGCGCGCAGCGACGGCGCGCAGCACCGCGACCGCGGCGGCGGCGACTTCCGGACCGATGCCGTCGCCGGGCAGGACGACGATGTCAGCGTGCATGGGTGGCCTCGTAGCGTTCGATGTCGGGTTGACGCAGCAACAGATAGCCCATCTCGTCCACGCCCTCGAGCAGGCAGGTCTGCGAGAACGCATCGAGCGGGAAGGCGTAGACGCGGCCGTCGGGCGTGCGCAGCTCGCGCGCGGCCACGTCCACGGTCAATTCGTCGTCCGGCCGCTGCATCAGCGTCTGCACGTCGTCCTCGGCCAGCACGATCGGCACCAGGCCGTTCTTGAGGCTGTTGTTGCGGAAGATGTCGGCGATCTCGCTGCTGACGATGGCGCGCAGGCCCAGGTCGGTCAGCGCCCACGGCGCGTGCTCGCGCGAGGAGCCGCAGCCGAAGTTGCGCCCGGCCAGCAGGATCTGGCGGCCGGCGTTGTGCGCCTGGTTGAAGGCGAACTCCGGGTTCGGCGTGCCGTCGGCCTGCCAGCGCCAGTCGTTGAAGGCGTGGCGGCCGAGGCCGGCGCGTTCGGTGGTGGACAGGAACCGCGCCGGGATGATCTGGTCGGTGTCGATGTTGGTCTGGCGCAGCACCACGCTGCGCGAGGTGAGGGTGGCGAAGCCGGCCATCACGGGGTCTCCTGGGAAGCGACGGAGTCGGGGGCGGGCGCCGCCGCGGCGTCGGCCGCCGGCGGCAGTGCCGCGGGGGGCGCGTGCGGCGGCAGCAGCGGCTTGTGGCGGTGCGCGAAGGCGCGGGTGGTGGCGGCGATGAAGGTCAGGGTGGCGGCGAACGCGCCGATGTGCGAGGTCATGCCGCGCTCTCCACCGCGCCGGCGAACAGCGCGCGCGGATCGCTGACCTGGCCGTTCACTGCGGCCCAGGCTGCGGTCAGCGGCGAGGCGAGCAGGGTGCGCGAGCCCGGGCCCTGGCGGCCCTCGAAGTTGCGGTTGCTGGTGCTCACCGCCAGTTGCCCCGGTGCCACCAGGTCGCCATTCATGGCGATGCACATCGAGCAGCCGGACTCGCGCCATTCCGCACCGGCCGCGCGCACCACTTCATGGATGCCCTCGGCCTCGGCCTGGCGCTTGACGATCTCCGAGCCCGGCACCACCAGCATGCGCACGTGCGGCGCCACCTTGCGGCCGCGCAGCACCTGCGCCACGGCGCGCATGTCGCTGAGCCGGCCGTTGGTGCAGGAACCGACGAACACCACGTCCACCGGCGTGCCGATCAGCGCGTGCCCGGCTTCCAGGTGCATGTAGTTCAGGCCCTTCTGCGCCGCCGGATCCTGCGCGGCCGGGATCGGCACGTCCACCGCGATCGCGGTGCCGGGGTGGGTGCCCCAGGTCAGGGTCGGGCGGATGTCGCGCGCGTCGATGCGCACCTCGGCGTCGAAGCGCGCGTCGGGATCGCTGCGCAGCTGCGACCAGCGCTGCACGGCGGCGTCGAAGTCGGCCCCCTTGGGCCCGCGCGGGGTCTTGGCGACCCAGTCGAAGGTGACCTGGTCCGGCGCGACCATGCCGGCGCGCGCGCCGGCCTCGATCGACATGTTGCACAGGGTCATGCGCTGTTCCATGTCCATCGCTTCGATGGTCGAACCGCGGTACTCCAGCACGTGACCGGTGCCGCCGTTGACCCCGATCACGCCGATGATGTGCAGGATCACGTCCTTGGCGCCGACGCCCGGCGCCAGCGGCCCGTCGACGGTGATCGCCATGGTCCTGGCCTTGCGCTGCAGCAGGCACTGCGTGGCCAGCACGTGGCCGACCTCGCTGGTGCCGATGCCGAACGCCAGCGCGCCGAACGCGCCATGCGTGGAGGTGTGGCTGTCGCCGCAGACGATGGTCATGCCGGGCTGGGTGAAGCCCTGCTCCGGCGCGATCACGTGGACGATGCCGCGGTTGTCCGAGCCCATGTCGAACAGTTCGATGCCGTAGTCGGCGCAGTTGCGCGCGAGCATGTCCACCTGCGCCTCGGAGGCCGGGGTGTAGTACGGCAGCTTGCCGTCGGCGCCGCGCGGCAGGGTCGGCGTGGAGTGGTCCATCGTCGCCTTGGTGCGGTCCGGCCGGCGCGGTTTCAGGCCGCGCGCCTTGAGCTCGGTGAACGCCTGCGGCGAGGTCACTTCGTGGATCAGGTGCAGGTCGATGTACAGCACCGCCGGGGCGGCGGCGCTTTCGGGGACGACGACGTGCGCGTCCCACAGCTTGTCGTACAGGGTGCGGGGAGTGGCGGACATTGCGGAACTACCTGGCAGGAAAGCTGGGCGGGGAAGGGGAGCGAAGGCGAGCGTGCACGACGACGATGACCGCGGCGTGGCGGCTCAGGCCAGTGCGTCGGCGGCGCCGACCGGCGCGCCCTGGCGCTGGCGCAGCACGCGGTTGGCCACGTCCAGCCAGGCCAGCGCGCTGGCCTCGATGATGTCGCGGCTGGTGCCGGTGCCGTCGTATTCGATGTCGCCGTGGCGCACGCTGAGATTGGCCTCGCCGCGCGCGTCGGCGCCGATGCCGACGCTGTGCACCTGGTAGCTGTCCAGCACCAGTTGCACGCCGGTGGCGGCCGACAGCGCGGCGAACAGCGCGTCCACCGGGCCGTCGCCCTCGGCGCGCTCGCTGACCCGCTGGCCGTCCGGATCGGACAGTTCGACCTGCGCGCTGGCGCGCTGGCCGCGATCGCTGACGGTCATCGACGACAGCCGGTAGCCCTGGCTCTCCGGTGCGTCCTGCATCATCGCCTGCAGGTCGGCGTCGTTGACCACGCGCTGCTGTTCGCACAGCGCCTTGAAGGCGTCGAAGGCGATGTTCAGTTCGGCCTCGTCCAGCACGTAGCCCAGCGCGCGCAGGCGCTGCTCGACCGCGGCGCGGCCGCTGTGGCGGCCCAGCACCATCTGCGAGGACTCCCAGCCCACGTCTTCCGGGCGCATGATCTCGTAGGTGCCGCGGTGACGCAGCATGCCGTGCTGGTGGATGCCCGATTCGTGGGCGAAGGCGTTGCCGCCGACGATCGCCTTGTTGCGCTGTACCGGCATGCCGACCAGGCGCTGCAGCAACTGCGAGGTGGCGACGATGCGCGGCGTGTTGATCGCGGTGTCCAGTTCGTAGAACGCGTTGCGCACCTTCAGTGCCATGGCGATCTCTTCCAGCGCGCAGTTGCCGGCGCGCTCGCCGACGCCGTTGATGGTGCATTCCACCTGCCGTGCGCCGCCTTCCACCGCGGCCAGCGAGTTGGCCACGGCCAGGCCCAGGTCGTTGTGGCAGTGCGCGCTGAACACCACCCGGTCGGCGCCGGGGACGCTGGCGATGATCCGAGAGAACATGCCGCGGATCTCTTCCGGGGTGGTGAAGCCGACCGTGTCGGGCAGGTTGATGGTGGTGGCGCCGGCAGCGATCGCCACGCTGGCGACCTCGGCCAGGAAATCCTCCTCGGTGCGGGTGGCGTCCTCGGCCGAGAACTCCACGTCGTCCACGTACTGGCGCGCCAGCGACACGTGCTTGCGCACGGACTCCAGCACCTGCTCGCGGCTCATCCGCAGCTTGTGCTCGCGGTGCAGCGGGCTGGTCGACAGGAACACGTGCAGGCGCGGATTGGCCGCCGCTTCCAGCGCCCGGGCCGAGGTCTCGATGTCGGCGGTCAGGCAACGCGACAGCACCGCCAGGGTCGGCGTGCGCAGCTCGCGGCCGATCAATGCCATCGCCTCGCGGTCGGACTGCGAGCTGGCCGGGAAGCCGGTCTCGATGATGTCCACGCCCAGCTCGGCCAGGGCGCGCGCCATCACCAGCTTCTGCGGCGGGGTCATGCTGCAGCCGGGGGATTGCTCGCCGTCGCGCAGGGTGGTGTCGAAAATGCGGATGCGGGGGGTCTGGGAAGAAACGGAAGTGTTCACCAGATGGGTTCCTCTACGGCGGCGGTGGCTTGCGGATGGGGATGCGTGGGCGAGATGGTGCGGGCAGGAGCGGGTGGGGCGGGACGTTGGCTGCGAAGTCGCTCGGCGCTGCGGCGGCGCGGCTTGCGCGGCGGGCGCGGGCGCACCTCCGACAGCAGCGTCGCCAGCACGCCGGCGTCGATGTTGCCGCCGGACACCACCGCGCACTTGCGCTTGCCGGCGACGCGGCGCCCGGCCGCCAGGGCCAGCGCGCCGGCGCCCTCGGCGATGACGTGCTCCTCCAGCGCCAGGCGGACCAGCGTTTCGCGCAGTTCCGCCTCGCGCACGATCACCACGTCGTCGAGCAGGCTGGCGCACAGCCGGCGGGTGATGAACCCGGGGATTTTAACCTTGACGCCGTCGGCCAGGGTGGGCACCGGATCCACGGCGCGGACGTCGCCGCGGATCGCCCGCGCCATCGAATCCACGCCCTCGACCTGGGCGCCGACCACGCGCACGCCCTGCGAGCGCAGCGCCAGGGCCACGCCGGAGGCCAGGCCGCCGCCGCCGATCGGCACGATCACCACGTCCGGGGCGTGCGCGGCCAGCTCGATGCCGACGGTGCCCTGGCCGGCGATCACGTCCGGGTCGTCGAAGGCGGACAGGAAGCGGTAGCCGTTCTGCTCGGCCAGGTCTCGGGCGAAGGCGAAGGCCTCGTCGTAGCTGTTGCCGTGCTGGCGCACGGTGGCGCCCCAGTGGGCGACGCCGGCGATCTTGGTCTGCGGCGCGCCGTGCGGCATCACCGTGATCGCCTGCACGCCCAGGCGGTGCGCGGCCCAGGCCACGCCCTGCGCATGGTTGCCGGCGGAGGCGCAGATCACCGCCCGCTCGTCGCCGCGTTCCAGCCCGGCCAGCAGCGCGTTGAGCGCGCCGCGGACCTTGTAGGAGCCGGTGCGCTGCAGGTTTTCCAGCTTCAGCCAGACGCCGAAGCGCTCGGCGTAATGCACCGGCGTCGGCGAGAGATAGCGGCGCAGCCGCGCCTGCGCGGCCAGGACGTCGGCTACGCTGACGGCGACGTGGCCTACATCCGGCTCCTGCGGGGCAGCGGGGCGGCCGGCATCAGACATGGTGGAGCCGGGAGTGGGGATTGGGGAGTCGGGATTCGTGGCGGGAATCCGGTGGGCTGACGCGAAGAAGCGACCTCCGTGGAAGAAGATGCCTCCGCATGGCGGTACGGCGCTGGCGCGGCAGGGCTGCCGCGCACGCCGGGACGTTGGGGGGCGCGCCCAATCCCGACTCCCCAATCCCGAATCCCGGCGCCATCACGCTACGCCATCCAGCGCGGTCACGCGCACCGATTCGCAGTCGTAGACCTTTTCCATCTGCAGGCGCAGGGTCTCGCCGGGACGGTTGCCGTCCACGACCATTTGCAGGTGCCAGCGGCCGGCGTCCTCGGCCACCGGCGCGCCGCTGATCGAGATCGGCGCGAAACCGCGGCGTTCGGCCATGCCGATCGCGCGCAGCAGTGCGCCGTCGATCGGTTTCAGCACCAGGTCAAGCTGGTAACGCATGTGTCGTCTCCTGGCGCTGGGCAGCGGGATTGCTTTCCAGCATGGTGCTGTTGGCGGTGTTCGGCGGCACCAGCGGCCACACGTTGGCGCGGGCGTCGATGGCCACGTGCAGCAGCGCCGGGCCCGGCTGCGCCAGCAGTTCCGCCAGCGCGTCCTCGACCTGGCCGCGCGCGGTGATGCGCTTGGCCGGGATGCCGAACACCTGCGCCAGCGCGGCGAAATCCGGGTTGTCGGACAGGTCGATCTCGCTGTAGCGCTCGGCGAAGAACAGTTCCTGCCACTGCCTCACCATGCCCAGCGAACTGTTGTCCAGCAGCACGATCTTCACCGGCAGCTTGCAGCGGGCGATGGTCACCAGCTCCTGCACGTTCATCATGAAGCTGCCGTCGCCGCTGACCAGCACCACCGTGCGGTCCGGGCAGGCGAACTGCGCGCCCATCGCCGCCGGCAGGCCGAAGCCCATGGTGCCCAGCGCGCCGCTGGTCAGGTGGTTGCGCGGGTGGTTGAAGCGGCAGTGCTGGGCGACCCACATCTGGTGCTGGCCGACGTCGCAGGCGATCACCGTGTCGGCCGGGGCCAGTTCGCTCAGCCGCTTCAGCAGGCCGGGTGCGTAGATGTCCTGCCCGGGCGCGTCGTAGCGCGCGCCGAACTTCTCGCGATGGCCGACGCAGCGCGCGTGCCAGGCCTCGCAGGTGCTGGTCGCCGCGGCCAGCGCGCGCAGCGCCTGCGCCACGTCGCCGGGCACGGCGATGTCGGCCTGGCGCAGCTTGGAGATCTCGCAGGCGTCGGCGTCCAGGTGGATGACCCGCGCGAACGGTGCGAACTCGGCCAGCTTGCCGGTGGCGCGGTCGTCGAAGCGGGCGCCGACCACGATCAGCAGGTCCGACTCCTGCACCGCCATGTTGGCGGCGCGGGTGCCGTGCATGCCGAGCATGCCCAGGTAATGCGGATGTGCATGCGGCAGTGCGCCCAGGCCGCGCAGGGTCAGCACGGTGGGGATGCGGGTGGCCTCGACGAAGTGGCGGAACGCGTCCACCGCATCGCCCAGGGCGATGCCGCCGCCGCCGTAGATCACCGGCTTCTCGGCGCCGGCGATCGCCGCCAGCGCCTCGGCCAGCACCGCGTCCTGCGGCGCCGGCGGGGTCGGCACCGCGGCCGGCACGTGCGCGGGCAGATGCGAGGCATCGGCCAGCTGCACGTCCTTGGGCAGGTCGATCAGCACCGGGCCCGGACGGCCTTCGCGGGCGATGCGGAACGCGTCGCGCAGCACCTGCGGCAGGTCGTCCACGTGCCGCACCAGGAAGCTGTGCTTGACGATCGGCAGGGTCAGCCCGAACACGTCCAGTTCCTGGAACGCGTCGGTGCCCAACAGCGGCGTGGCGACCTGCCCGGTCAGGCAGATCATCGGCACCGAGTCGAGCATCGCATCGGCGATGCCGGTGACCAGGTTGGACGCGCCCGGGCCGGACGTGGCGACGCACACTCCGACCCGTCCGCTGGCGCGGGCGTAGCCGTTGGCGGCCAGCGCCGCGCCCTGCTCGTGGCGGACCAGGATGTGCTTGAGCTGGCTGTCTACCAGCGCGTCGTAGAACGGCATGATGGTGCCGCCCGGATAGCCGAACAGCGTGTCCACGCCTTCGGCTTCCAGGGCCTGCGTCAGCCAGCGCGCGCCGTTGCGGGGCGTGCCGTGAGCGGAGGTGTTCATACGGTGGCGACCTTTCGGTGGAAGCGGGTGGGGGAGCCGCGGATTACGCGGCCTTGGTGCCGCCGGCGGCCGGCGCGGCAGCGGCGTCGCCGTTGAGCCACACCATCTTGGCGCGCAGCTGCTTGCCGACCGTTTCGATGGGGTGGTCCAGGTCGGCCTGCTTGAACTTCTTGTAGTTCGGCAGGCCGGCTTCGTATTCGGCCACCCAGTTCTTGGTGAAGGTGCCGTTCTGGATGTCGGTCAGCACGTCGCGCATGCGCTCCTTGGTCGCCGCGTCGATCACCCGCGGGCCGCTGACGTAGTCGCCGTACTGCGCGGTCTCGGAGACGAACTCGAGCATGCGGGTGATGCCGCCTTCGTAGAACAGGTCGACGATCAGCTTCAGTTCGTGCAGCACTTCGTAGTAGGCGATTTCCGGCTGGTAGCCGGCTTCCACCAGCACTTCGAAGCCGGCCTGCACCAGCGACGAGGCGCCGCCGCACAGCACGGCCTGCTCGCCGAACAGGTCGGTCTCGGTCTCTTCCTTGAAGGTGGTCTTGATCAGGTTGGCGCGCGCGCCGCCCAGGCCGGCGGCGTACTCCAGCGCGAACTGCTCGGCCTTGCCGCTCTTGTCCTGGTACACCGCCCAGATGCACGGCACGCCACGGCCGATCTCGTATTCACGACGCACCAGCGCGCCCGGGCCCTTCGGCGCGACCAGCACCACGTCCAGGTCGGCGCGCGGCTTGATCATGTCGAAGTGCACGTTCAGGCCGTGCGCGAACAGCAGGCACGCGCCCTGCTTCATGTTCGGCGCCAGTACCTCCTCGTACAGCTTCTTCTGCACCATGTCCGGGGTCAGCACCGCGACCAGGTCGGCGTCCTTGACCGCCTCGGCTGGACTCTTCACCACGAAGCCGTCGGCCTGCGCCTTGGCTTCGGTCGGGCCACCGGCACGCAGGCCGACGGTGACGTCGAAGCCGGACTCGCGCAGGTTCAGCGCGTGCGCGCGGCCCTGGCTGCCGTAACCGACGATGGCGATCTTGGTGGTGGGCTGGGCGGAACTGGTCATGGGGCGGATGTCCTTGAACGGTGTTGGAGTGGAGGGGGTTCTTGCATTTGCGGGTCACTGAAACGAAAAACCCCGCGCCGTTGCCGGTGCGGGGTCTGATCGAATCCTGGCTGCTTGTCGCTTACACGCCGGTTCGTCCCGCACTTGTGGGCGAGGTAATAAGCACGAGTACGAGGAGCGACGCGGCAGCGTCCGCGCGCAACGCGGCGGGCTGGCAGGTCGACTTCGGGCGGGTGTGGCGCTGCAACATGCAGCGAGATAACCATGGGCTTTGCGCGACTGTCAACTGTGTTGCGGGCCTGCACCGGCGAATATGCCGAAAGCCGCGCCAGCGCTGCATGGTTACGCATGAAACGGAGGCGGCGCAGGCGGCGAATATCGCCAATTGCGCGGAAATCCGGCCTCTGCCGATGACGCGATGTGCACGCGTGCGCGGCGGCATTGGCCGCACTCGGGTACGGTGGGCCTCCCCTGTTCCCCGGAGAGTCGCGCATGTCCGTTTCGCTTCCTTCCCTGGCGCGCCTGGCGCTCGCGCTGGCGCTGGCGACGTCGGTGCCGGCGCAGGCCGCCGACCGCATCACCGGCCAGCCGTTCGCGACCCGCTCGGAAGTGATCGCCCCGCACGCCATGGCCGCCACCTCGCAGCCGCTGGCCACGCAGATCGCGCTGGAGACGATGCGCGACGGCGGCTCGGCGGTGGACGCGGCGATCGCCGCCAACGCCGCGCTGGGACTGATGGAGCCGACCGGCAACGGCGTCGGCGGCGACCTGTTCGCCATCGTCTGGGATCCGAAGACGCACAAGCTCTACGGCTACAACGGCTCCGGGCGCTCGCCGAAGGCGCTGACCCTGGCCGAATTCCAGCGCCGCGGACTCAAGGAGATCCCGGCCACCGGCCCGCTGCCGGTGTCGGTGCCCGGTGCGGTCGATGGCTGGTTCGCGCTGCACGAGCGTTTCGGCCGCAGGACCATGGCGCAGAACCTGGCACCGGCGATTCGCTACGCCCGCGACGGCCATCCGGTGGCCGAGACCATCGCCTACTACTGGGACCGCTCGGTGCCGCGGCTGTCGCAGTACCCCGGCTTCAAGGAGCAGTTCACCATCGACGGCCACGCCCCCCGCAAGGGCGAGCTGTGGAAGAACCCGAACTTGGCCAACACCCTGCAGCAGATCGCCGACGGCGGCCGCGACGCGTTCTACAAGGGGCCGATCGCGCGCACCATCGATGCCTACTTCAAGGCCAACGGCGGCTTCCTGCGCTACGAGGACCTGGCCAGCCACCACGGCGAATGGGTCGAGCCGGTGTCCACCAACTACCGCGGCTACGACGTGTGGGAACTGCCGCCCAACAGTCAGGGCATCGCCGCGCTGCAGATGCTCAACATCCTGGAAGGCTACGATTTTTCCAAGATTCCGTTCGGCTCGGCCGAGCACGTGCACCTGTTCACCGAGGCCAAGAAGCTGGCCTTCGCCGACCGCGCGCGGTTCTATGCCGACCCGGCGTTCCAGCCGGCGCCGCTGGCGCGGCTGATCTCCAAGGACTACGCCGCACAGCGGCGCGCGCTGATCTCGATGGACCGCGCGCTCAAGGAAGTGCAGCCGGGCACGCCGAAGCAACTGGAGGAGGGCGACACCATCTACCTGACCGTGGCCGATGCCGACGGCATGATGGTGTCGCTGATCCAGTCCAACTACCGCGGCATGGGCAGCGGCATGGCGCCGCCGGGGCTGGGCTTCATCCTGCAGGACCGCGGCGAGATGTTCGTGCTGCAGAAGGACCACCCCAATGGCTACGCACCGGGCAAGCGGCCGTTCCAGACCATCATTCCCGCGTTCGTGACCAAGGACGGCAAGCCGTGGCTGAGCTTCGGGGTGATGGGCGGGGCGATGCAGCCGCAGGGCCATGTGCAGATCCTGATGAATCTGATCGATTTCCACATGAACCTGCAGGAGGCCGGCGACGCGCCGCGGATCCAGCACGACGGCTCCACCGAGCCGACCGGGCAGGCCACGGCGATGCGCGACGGCGGCGAGCTGAACCTGGAAACCGGCTTTGCCTACGACACCATCCGCGAACTGATGCGCAAGGGCCACCGGGTGATCTTCGCCGACGGCCCCTACGGCGGTTACCAGGCGATCGCGCGCGACCCGGACAGCGGCGTGTACTACGGCGCCTCGGAAAGCCGCAAGGACGGGCAGGCCGCCGGCTACTGAGGCCGGCTGGCCCGCCGCCGCAGGCGGCGCACTGCTGCGGCCGCCCGTGGTGGCTGGATCAGCGCGGCTTCGGCGCGTTCGCCGCCTCATCGCCGGTGGCGTCCTGCGCCGCCTGTTCGCGCGCGATCCAGGCCTCGATCATGTGCCGCGCGCGTTGCGCCTGGCGGCGTTGGCGGTTGGACTCGGCATCGAGCACGCGGTACAGCGACACGATCACCAACACCATCAGCAGCGCGAACGGCAGCGCGGCGATGGTGATCACGCCCTGCAGCGCGTCCAGGCCACCGGCCAGCAACAGCACCGCCGCGATCAGTGCCACCGCCACGCCCCACACCAGCTTGCGTGACAGCGGCGGGTCGCCGGCTTCGTCGGTGGACATGCTGGCCAGCACCAGCACCGCCGAATCGGCGGAGCTGACGAAGAAGATCATCAGCAACAGCAGCGCCACGCTCGACAGCAGCAGCGATCCGGGCAGGCTGTCGAACAGGGTGAACAGCACCGTTTCGTAGCCGTTGTGCAGTGCCTGCAGCATGTCGACGTGGCCGAACAGCTGCGACCACAGCGCGGTGCCGCCGAATACCGAGAACCACAGGAAACCAAGCAGGGTCGGCGCCAGCACCACGCCGACCACGAATTCGCGCACGCTGCGACCGCGCGAGACGCGGGCGATGAACGCGCCGACGAACGGCGCCCAGGCGATCCACCATGCCCAGTAGAAGATGGTCCAGTCGGCGACCCAACGGTCGCCGGAGAACGGCGACATGCGCAGGCTCATCGTCACCAGCTGGTTGAGGTAGGTGCCCAGCGTGGTGGTGAAGGTATCGAAGATGAAGCCGGTGGGGCCGAGCACCAGCACCGTCGCCAGCAACAGCGCCGCCAGCGCCAGGTTGATGTTGGACAGCCACTTGATGCCGCGTTCCACGCCGGTGCTGGTGGAGATCATGTACAGCACGAAGGCCACGCAGATCACCGTCATCTGCAATGGCAGTCCCGCGTGCACGCCGAACACGCGCTGTATGCCGGCGGCGATCTGGATGGTGCCGAAACCCAGCGTCGTCGCCACGCCGACCGCAGTGGCGACCACTGCGGCGATGTTCACGCTCTGCCCGATCCAGCCGCGATGATGGCGGCCGATGACCGGCTGCAGGATGTCGCTGATCAGGCCGCGACCATTGCGGTTGTACTGGAACCAGGCCATCGCCAGGCCGATCAGCGCATACACCGCCCACGGGTGCAGGCCCCAGTGGAAGAAGGCGTAGCGCATCGAGGCGCGGGCCGCCTGCATGCTTTCCGGCGCCAGCCCTTCCGGCGGCTTGAGGAAGTGCGAGATCGGCTCGGCCGCGCCCCAGAACACCAGGCCGATGCCCATGCCCGCGGCGAACAGCATCGACAGCCAACTGGCGCGGGAGAAGTCCGGTTCGGCGTCTTCGCCACCGATGCGCAGGTTGCCGAAGCGGCCGAACGCCAGGTACAGCAGGAAGGTCAGGGTGAGGAACACGATCAGCAGGTACAGCCAGCCGGCGCTGCGGATCACGTCCGTCAGCGCCGTCTGCACCACCGCATTGAAGGGGCCGGGGGCGACGCCGGCGATCAGGACCAGCAGCGCCACCAGGGCGATGGAAATGCGGAACACCATGGGGGGAGCGTCTCCAGTCGTGGATCAGAGGGGGCACCGGCTGTCGCGGTACGCATCCAGGGCAAGCGGGCAGGGAGGACGGCGCATCAGGCCGGCACCGGGCGTGCTGCGAATGTGGCCCGCGGCGTGGGTGCCAGCTCAACGCGAGGTGGCATCACGCCGGCCCCCAGACGCCCGATGTGGGGTCGGGTTGCGCCTTGCAATGGTCTGCATCTTCGCGAAGGCGGCGTCACGGCCGCGTCGTGATCGTGTCTGCCAGACACCCCGCCGGGATGGATGGCGATTCCGGTTGCGTTGGCCGCAACTGCGAGTGCAGGGTGGGAGCCGATACCATGGGTGCAGCACCGAGGGAGACGACGATGGCCTTGTTCTCACGCAGTCCGGAAGCCGATGCCGCGCCCGCTGCCGGCTTGCCCGATGCCCCGATCGCCTTGTTGCGGCTGGAGCAGGATGGCCGCGTCAGCGCCGCCAACCGCGCCGCCCTGGATTTGCTGGGGGTGACGGCGCAGAGCCTGCTCGGCGCCGCCAGCGAGGCGGTCTGGGGTCTGCCGCTGACCGCCCTGGTCGACGCCGAGGGCAGTTGGCAGGCGCCCGGTGCCGATCCCTCGCGCCGCGTGCGCTACCAGCGCGACCGCGATCGCGGCGGCCAGGGCTGGCTGCTGTCGCTGCCGCATCCGGAAACCGCGGCGCTGCTGCGCGATGTGGCGCTGCTGAGTGCCGGCCAGGCGCAGGGCGCCATCAGTCCAGCGCTGCAGGCGCTGGCGCAACGGGTCCACGAGGGCACGGCCGCGCAGGCGCTGTTGGATCGGGTCGGCGAGCGGCTGACCGGCTGCGATCTGGATCTGGGATTGCATACGCCGCTGTCGGTGGAGGACACCGAAGCGATGCCGGGGCGACGCCTGTCGGCTGGGTTCGGCAACCTGGCTGAGGCGATCCGCCAGGCGGTAGCGCTGTCGCTGCAGATCGCCGCCGACGTGCCGCACGTGGTCGCCGAGAACGATGAACTGGCGCGGCAGTCGCAGACCCAGCTGGAAGCGCTGCAGACGGTGCTCGCCACCACCCGGCAACTGTTGCAGGGCCTGCACGAGATGGATCGCGACCTGCGCGCGGTGATCGCGGTGGCGGCCAGCGCCGACGACAGCGCCCGCCAGGGCGTGGAGGCGGCGCGCACGCTCGGCCAGGCGATGCAGGAGGTGGCGCGACGTTCGGCGCGCGCCAACCAGGTCATCGAGGTGATCGATGCGGTCGCGTTCCAGACCAATATCCTCTCGATCAACGCCAGCATCGAGGCGGTACACGCCGGCCCGGCCGGGCGCGGCTTCGCGGTGGTCGCCACCGAAATCCGGCAGCTGGCCGAACGCGCCGCCACCGCGGCGCGCGACGTGCGCGGTATCATCGGCGAGACCGGTGCGGCCCTGCAGGACAGCGCGGCCTCGGCGCAGCGCACCGAACAGGTATTGGGCGGCATCGGCGAACTGCTCGGCCGCGCCAGCGCGGCGATGGACGCGGTGGCTGGCCGCATCGCCACCCAGAGCGGGGAGATCGGCGGCATCGACCGCGCCGTCGAGCACGTGGTCGGGCTCAGCCGCAGTAATCTTGAGCACGCCGCGCGCGTGGTGCAACGCAGCGCCGACCTGGCGGCCGGCAGCGACACCCTGCACGACTGCGTGAACCTGTTCCGCTTGCCCGCCGATCCGATGCGGCAGCCGCGGCATGCGCGGGTGCGCGATCTGGCCAAGGCAGCCGCGACCAGCATCGGCCTGGCGTTCGAGGCCGCGCTCGCGCGCGGGCGCATTGCCGAGGACGCGCTGTTCGCCACCGACTACGTCCCGATCCCGGGCATCGACCCGCCCAAGTACCGCACCGCCTTCGACGCGTTGTGCGACGAGCTGTTGCCGCCGCTGCAGGAGCCGCTGCTGGCCGCGCATCCGTGGATCGTGTTCGCGATCTGCGCGAACGTCGACGGCTACGTGCCGACCCACAACCTGCGCTTCAGCCAGCCGCTGAGCGGCGACCGCGCACGCGATCTGGTCGGCAACCGCACCAAGCGTATCTTCAGCGACCGGGTCGGCCGCAATGTCGGCCGTCACACCGAACCGTACCTGCTGCAGGTGTACCGACGCGATACCGGGCAGATCCTGTTCGACCTGTCGGTGCCCGTGCAGGTGCGCGGACGCCACTGGGGCGGCTTGCGCGTGGCCTACGTGCTCGAGTGAGCGAGCGCGGCACGCGGGCAAAAAAATGCCGTCGACAGTGCCGACGGCGATGAGGGAGAGAGCTCTGATTCTTGTGCGTCCAGGCTAGGCCGGTCACGTGGTCGCGGTGTGTCGCCGGCGGCGCGGCGTGTGGCGGCGTCGCCACATGCGCACGGCGGCTGTGCCGGCGTTCAGCCGCGTCGGTTGGCGGCCAGCGGCGGAAACGGGTCTAATAGCCGCAGAAGCGGGGGTACCGTTGGCGCAGGCTGCGGTTGAGACAGTCCCTTCGAACCTGATCCGGTTGATACCGGCGTAGGGAAGCTTCGCAAGTCCGCCGCGGGCGCCTGTGCGTCCGTGGCGGGCCCGCGCCGCCGCTTCGTCCGAGATGCGAGTCCGCTCGCACCCGTCCCGCCTTTGCCGCGGGTCACTTGAACCAGGACGAACGCCGATGAACGCCGTACCCAATCCGCTGCAGCAGCAGACCGATACCTTGTCCGCGGCGGTGACCCGCCCGATCCCCGGCTCGCGCAAGATCTTCGTGCAGGGCGCGCGCGCCGACCTGCAGGTGCCGATGCGCGAGATCGCGCTGACCCGCACGCCCACCGTGTTCGGCGGCGAGGAGAACGCGCCGATCACCGTCTACGACACCTCCGGGCCGTACACCGATCCGCAGGCACGCATCGATCTCGGTGCCGGCCTGGCGCCGCTGCGCGCCGCCTGGATCGCCGAACGCGGCGACAGCGTGGCGCTGGCCGGGCTCAGTTCGCAGTTCGGCCGTTCGCGCGAGGACGACGCACGCCTGCAGGCGGTGCGCTTTCCGGCGCGGCGCCTGCCGCGGCGTGCCCGCGATGGCGCCAACGTCACCCAGATGCATTACGCGCGGCGTGGCATCGTCACGCCGGAGATGGAGTTCGTGGCGATCCGCGAGAACCAGCGGCTGCAGGAGCTGCGCGATGCGCAACTGCGCGCGCAGCATCCCGGCGAGGCCTTCGGCGCCGCGATTCCGTCCGTGATCACGCCGGAGTTCGTGCGCGACGAGATTGCCCGCGGCCGCGCCATCCTGCCGTGCAACATCAACCATCCCGAAAGCGAGCCAATGATCATCGGCCGCAACTTCCTCACCAAGATCAATGCCAACATCGGCAACAGCGCGGTCAGCTCCGGCATCGCCGAGGAAGTGGAGAAGCTGGTGTGGGCGATCCGCTGGGGCGGGGACACGGTGATGGACCTGTCCACCGGCAAGCACATCCACGAGACCCGCGAGTGGATCGTGCGCAACTCGCCGGTACCGATCGGCACCGTGCCGATCTACCAGGCGCTGGAGAAGGTGGACGGTCGCGCCGAGGAGCTGACCTGGGAGATCTTCCGCGACACCCTGATCGAGCAGGCCGAACAGGGCGTGGACTACTTCACCATCCATGCCGGCGTGCTGCTGCGCTACGTGCCGCTGACCGCCAAGCGCGTCACCGGCATCGTCTCGCGCGGCGGTTCGATTCTGGCCAAGTGGTGCCTGGCGCACCATCGCGAGAACTTCCTCTACACCCACTTCGAGGACATCTGCGAGATCATGAAGGCCTACGACGTGGCCTTCTCGTTGGGCGACGGGCTGCGCCCGGGCTGCATCGCCGACGCCAACGACGCCGCCCAGTTCGGCGAACTGGAGACGCTGGGCGAGTTGACCAGGATCGCCTGGAAGCACGACGTGCAGACCATGATCGAAGGTCCCGGTCACGTGCCGATGCACCTGATCAAGGAGAACATGGACAAGCAGTTGCGCGAGTGCGGGGAGGCGCCGTTCTACACGCTGGGGCCGCTGACCACCGACATCGCGCCGGGCTACGACCACATCACCTCGGCGATCGGCGCGGCGATGATCGGCTGGTTCGGCACCGCGATGCTGTGCTACGTCACGCCGAAGGAGCATCTGGGCCTGCCCAACCGCGCCGACGTGCGCGACGGCATCATGGCCTACAAGATCGCTGCGCACGCCGCGGATCTGGCCAAGGGCCACCCCGGCGCGCAGGTGCGCGACAACGCCCTGTCCAAGGCGCGCTTCGAGTTCCGTTGGGACGACCAGTTCCATCTGGGCCTGGATCCGGAGAAGGCGCGCGAGTTCCACGACGAGACCCTGCCCAAGGATGCGCACAAGCTGGCGCACTTCTGTTCCATGTGCGGACCGCATTTCTGTTCGATGAAGATCACCCAGGACGTGCGCGACTACGCCGCCGAGCATGGGGTCGATGCGGAAACGGCCTTGCAGGCCGGCATGGAGGAAAAGTCGGCGCAGTTCCTGGCGGCCGGCGCGCAGGTGTACCGCGCCGAGTGAGCGGATGGCGGTCGGCGCGCAGGGCGCCGACCGCCACTGCCGACGTGGAGTTAGCAGCGCGCGCGCTTGTGCGGTGCGATGCGGCACCTGCCGCCAAGGCGAACGCGACGCAGGTGCTGCCGGCGTGCGAGGCCATCACGACGGCGCCATGCGCACGCACGTCTATGATGCGCGTTGGGTCGCCACAGGGAATGTCTCATGCTGCGCTATGCGTTCGCGCTGCGTCGCCATCCGTCCGCGCTGTTGCTTGCGGTGCAACTGCTGGGCGTGCTGCTGTATCCCTGGATGGAGGACACCGCGGCCGGACGTGCGCTGTTCGGTGCCTTCGGCATCGTGGTACTGGCGCTGGCGCTGTGGGTGGTCAACCGCGGACCCTCGGCGCTATGGATCGCCTGTTGCCTGGCGCTGCCGTCGGTGGCGTTGTCGATCGCCGCTGCCCTGCTCGGCAATCCGGCGATGACCGCCTGGGCGCAACTGCTGGAAAGCCTGCTGTACTTCTATACCGCCGCCAGCCTGATCGCCTACATGCTGCAGGACCACGTGGTCACCCGCGACGAACTCTACGCGGCCGGCGCCACCTTCACGTTGCTGGCCTGGGCCTTCGCGTTCGTGTTCGCGGTGTGCCAGCAATGGCTGCCGGGCAGCTTCACCGCGGCCGTGGACCCGACCTCGCCGCGGACCTGGATGGAATTGCTGTACCTGAGCTTCAGCGTGCTCTCGGGCGTGGGCCTGAGCGACGTGGTGCCGGTGCAGCCGTTCGCGCGCGCGCTGGTGATGATCGAACAGTTCGCCGGCGTGATGTACATCGCCTTGGTGGTGTCGCGGCTGATTGGGCTCAGCGTGACGCGCAACATGAAAGTGTGAGGCGCTCTCAAAAAAAAGCGCGCCAGAAGACGCGCAATCATGAAGCGATTATGTGAGTTTCGTCGGCGGAGAGAGGGCCTGAATGCGTCGTCGCGGTTGGCGGCGGCGACGACTAGAGTAGAATCAGGTGACATGCAGCGCTTGGCGGCATCCGCTGCCTCGCTTTGCCGAGTTTGCTCGTTGGCTCCTGCTGCGGGGCCACACGCGGTTGCGTCGCCGCCGCATCTGCGACACTTCCGTCACGGCGTTTTCTTCGTTGTCCAACATGTCTTTTTCATCGTCCGCCACACCGACGCTTCCGCAGCGGATGCAGGTTGGCGAGTGCCTGGTACTGCTGTCCTTGCGGGAAGTGCACGCGCCGCGCGCGCGCCGGCCGCAACGGCTCACGCCCAAGGCGATGGGCGTGCTGCGGGTGTTGCTGGCGCAACCGGGCCAAGTGGTGGAACGCGAGGCATTGCTGGCGCAGGTCTGGCCGGACACGCAGCCGACCAACGACGTGGTGACCCAAGCCATCACCCAGTTGCGCAAGGCCTTTGCGGCCGGCGTGCGCGGCGAGGCGCCGGTGTACATCGAGACCCTGGCCAAGACCGGCTACCGCCTGGTGGCGCCGGTGCAGGCCTTGCCCGATGTCGAGGCCGAGGCGGGCGCGGCGTCGGCCTCATCCGTCGAAACGGACGCGGCAGCGGAGACGACCGCCATCGTCGCCCCGGCCGGCGTCACGGCGGCGCGGCGGCGTCCGCCGTCGTGGCTGGCCGCTGCCGCCGGTGCGGCCGCCATGCTGGTCCTGGCGCTGGCCTGCTGGTGGTGGTTCGCGCGCGATCCGGCCGCGCCCGCCGACAGCGCCGAACAGGAGCGTGTGCTGGGCAGCCCCAAGCGGCCTTATCGGCTGATCACCGCGCTGTCCGGGTTCAAGCTGGAGCCGGCGCTGTCTCCGGACGGCGCGCAGGTGGCCTATGCCGCACGCACCACCGGCAGCGACGGCACGCAATTGTTGGTGCAGCCGACCAGCGGTGCCGCCGGCAGTACCGCCCCGCGCTCGCTGGGTGTCCCCGCCCGAGGCGAGTCCGACCGCCTGCCGGCCTGGTCGCCGGACGGCACGCGCATCGCGTTCGTCCGGCTCGGTGCGGAGCGGCAGTGCCGGATCATGCTGGTGCAGGTGGATGGGCACGCGCCCGCGCGCGAGGTCGCGCGCTGCGACGACAGCGAATTGCTCAGCTTCGACTGGACGCCGGACGGCCGTGGCCTGGTGTTCGGCAGCATGAGCGGGCGACTGGCGGCGCGTGGCATCCGCGTGCTGGATCTGGGCAGCGGGCGCTGGACGGCGTTGGACTATCCGGTCGCCGTCGGCGATTTCGATTACGCACCGCGCTATTCGCCGGACGGCAAATGGATCGCCTTCGTGCGCAATCCGCAGATGGGCGGGCTGTGGCGGGTGCCGGCCGCCGGCGGCACCGCCGAGCCGCTGACCCATGAATTCGCCGAGATCCGCGGCTGGGACTGGGCGCGCGACGGGCAGGGCATCGTGTTCGGGCGCCGGGTCGATGGCGAGACCCGGCTGTACCGGCTGGACACCCAGACCCGGCGCCTGCGCGACCTCGGCCTGAGCGACGCGCAGGCGCCGCGGCTGGCCCGCGATGGCGGCAGCCTGGCGTTCGTGCACCGGCGTCCCCAATTCGCCGTGTACCGCATCCCTGCTGGCGCGGCGGACGCGCCGCGCGAGCGCCAGCGGCTGTTCGCGTCCACCGGCCGCGATGGGCAGCCGAGCATCGCCCCCGACGGGCGCCAGCTCGCCTTTACCTCCGATCGCGACGGCAGCTATGCGCTGTGGTGGGGCGACGTGACCCAGCCGGCCTCGCTGCGGCTGATCGAGGGCGTGCGGCCGGAGACCCGGCAACCGCTGGCGTGGTCGGCCGACAGCCAGGCGCTGCTGGTCAGCGGCCGCGACGCGCAGGGCGGTTCGGCGATCTATGAGGTGCGGCCGCAGTCCGGCAGTGTGGCAGCGTTGCCGGTGCCGGCCGGCGAGCCGTTGCAGGCGCTGTACACCGCCGATCCCGGGCAGTTGCTGGTGCTGCTGGGCGAGAACGGGCGTACCCGCCTGCAGTTGTACGACCGGCGCGCGGTGCCGTGGCGGCCCTTGGCGACCTTGCCGGACGTATCCCAGGTCCGCACCGATCCGGCCAATGGGCAGATCCTGTTCACCCGGCTCGCGCGCAGCGGCCTGTGGCGCGCCGACGCCAGCCTGGACCTGGCCAGCGTGCGGGCCGTGGATGCCAGCCTGCCGTCGTTGTGGCGCTACCGCAGCTGGGCGCTGGGCCCCGATGGCGCGGTGCATTACCTGTTCCAGACCGGCGAATGCGCCAGCCGGATGGCGCGGATCGACGGCGACCCTGACGTCAGCGTGTGCCTGGACCGCGATCATTTCAGCGCGATCAACGGTTTCAGCATCGACCCGCGCAGTGGCGACGCCTATGTGGCACTGGCGGTCGAGGACGGCAGTGAAATCGGTTTCATCCGCATGCACGAGCAGCCGGAATGGTTCTCGACGATCTCGCACAACTGGTTGATCAAAAAAGAGAAATAGGTTTCGTAAGTTGTTCGTAAGAGCATCGTGGCGATTTCGGACAAATATCGCCGAGCCTTCCTGACCTGCCGCCAGATTCGGCAAAGACTGCGCGCCGGTTTACGTCAAGCAGGTGCTCGGATGCGGCAATCTTTCCTGGTCGATCATGGACAACAACTGGTGCTGGACGCCGACGACGCGCCCGCGGGTCCCGCCTGTCTGGGCGCGGCGCGCCTAGCCAGCGTGCAGGCGTCGGGCAACGCCTTCACGGTCTGGCTGCAGTTGCGCGGCAGCGCCTGGATCGAGGCCAAGGAGGGGCGGTTCGTGCTGCGCCGCGGCCAGTGGCTGGCCTTCGAACGCGATTCGCGACCGCTGTTGCAGACCGACCGCGATGGGCTGTGCATCGGCCTGAGCCTGGACGGCGAGGCGCTGAAGGCTTTGGGCCGGATGGCCGACGAGACCTTGTATGCGGGGCGCGGCGAGTTGTCCTTGCGCGAGACGCGCACCGCCCTGCGCCTGTGGCGGCAGGCGGCGGCGCGGCCCGGCGATGCGTTGGCGATGCGGCCGGTACTGCTGCACCTGGCTTCCATGCAGGGCGAGTTGTCGCGCCGCGTGCAACGCTGTCCCGGGCGCTCGCGGATGCGCAAGCGCCAGGTGTTCGGGCGCATGCAGCGCGCGCGGCTGTACCTGGACGGCCATCGCGACCGCGTGGTGCGGATCAGCGAACTGGCCGAGCTGACCAACTTCTCCGGTTGGTATCTGTCCAAGACGTTCCAGAGTCTGTACGAGGAAAGTCCGCAGGCGCTGTCGGCGCGCCTGCGCCTGGAGCGCGCGGCGGACCTGCTGCGCGACACCACGATGATGATCGGTGAGGTGGCCGCCGCCAGCGGATTCGACAACTGCTGCAGCTTCGCGCGGGCATTCCGCGCGCGCTTCGGTGTCTCCGCCTCGCAATATCGCCATGGCAGGGCGGTGCCGCCAGGATCGGCAAAGTCTGCGGGCGACAGCGGCAAAGCAGCCGCGCTCACCGGAACGTAACGTGCCCAGGGCGTCTTAACACGCCCCTAACGTTACCCTGGAGAGATTGATGAACCTTCGCACTTCCGCAGTGCGGCTGGGCTTGCTGCCCGCCAGCATCGCGATCGCGTTGACGCCGGCAATTGCCGGCGCGCAAGAAGCCGCCGCCTCGTCCACCACCACGCTGGACCGGATCGAAATCACCGGTTCGCGCATCCGCAGCGCCGACGTCGAGACCCAGCAGCCGATCCTGACCCTGGACCGCCAGGCGCTGGAGCGCCAGGGCTATACCTCGGTCGCCGACGTGCTGCAGAACCTGACCTCGGCCGGCTCCCCGGCCATCTCGCGCGCCGACGCGCTGGCGTCCGGCGAAAACGTCGGTGGCTACTACGTCGACCTGCGCAACCTCGGTGCCGAGCGCACCCTGGTGCTGCTGAACGGCAAGCGCCTGGGCGCGACCACCGCCGGCCTGCAGGATCTGAGCCAGGTCCCGATGGCGGCGATCGAGCGCATCGAAGTGCTGAAGGACGGCGCCTCGTCGATCTACGGTTCCGACGCGATCGCCGGCGTGGTCAACATCATCACCCGCAAGCGCTTCGACGGCGCGGAAGTCTCGGCCGAGTTCGGCCAGTTCGGCGAAGGTGACGGCAAGACCTCGCAGTACTCCTTCACCATCGGCACGCAGGGCGAGCGCGGTGGCGTGGCGCTGACTGCCGAGTACTCCAAGCAGGATCCGGTGTTCGCCAAGAACCGTTGGTTCAGTCGCGATGGCAGCCGTGGCCCGAACTCCACGCCGAGCGGCTGGAGCCCGATCAGCCAGAACGGCAGCTGGTGCAACCCGCTGGCCGTGGATTGCTCGGATCCGGAAGTCGCGGTGTGGCAGACGCTGAACCAGGGCGGCAACCCGAACAACCCGGCTGACTACCATCCGCTGACCCCTGCCGAGTATTCCAACTCCAACCAGCAGATGATGGTGCAGACCGGCATCGAGCGTAAGTCGGTGTTCGCCAACGCGAACTACGATTTGACCGATTCCATCGTCTTCAACGCCGACGTGCTCTACAACGAGCGCACCACCGATCAGCAGATCGCCGGCTATCCGTACCAGTCCGCCGCGTTCGGCACGCCGCTGGCCGGCGACAGCGCGTTCAACCCGATCGGCCAGGACATCGACTTCCGCCGCCGCCTGTGGGAAGTGCCGCGCACCACCGAGAGCAAGCTGAAGACCACGCGCTTCGCGCCGACCATCAGCGGCTCCTTCGAGTTCGCCGACAAGACCTGGGACTGGGACGTCGGTGCGCTATGGAACCGCAACGAGAGCACCAAGACCGGTCACGGCGACATGAGCCTGATCGCCTCGCGCCAGGCGCTGGGCTCGTCCTTCATCAACGCCAGCGGCGTCGCCCAGTGCGGCACCGCCGCCGCGCCGGTGCCGCTGAGCGCCTGCCGTCCGTGGAACCCGCTGCTGCCGTACGGCGTGGCAGGCCCGGGCTCGCTGGCCGATGCGGACACCCAGACCTTCCTGTTCCCGGATTTCACCGATACCGGCTTGACCAAGACCACCAGCTACACCGCCAACCTGAGCGGCACGCTGGCGACGCTGCCGGCGGGCGACCTCGGCATCGCGGTCGGCTACGAGCACCGCAAGGAAGAAGGCCGCTTCGCGCCGGACGCCTTCGCGCAGTCGGGTGAGAGCACCGGCCTGGGCGCCAAGACCACCGCCGGCAACTACGATCTGGATGAGTTCTACCTCGAGTTGAACGTGCCGATCCTGGCCGACATGGCGTTCGCCAAGCAGCTGACCCTGAACCTGGCCAGCCGCTATTCGGATTACAGCAACTTCGGCGACACGGTGAACTCCAAGTTCGGCTTCACCTGGAAGCCGATCGACGAACTGCTGGTCCGCGGCACCTACGCCGAGGGCTTCCGCGCGCCGACCATCAGCGATCTGTACGGCGGCCTGAACAGCAGCTTCGAGTCGTACGTCGATCCGTGCGGCGTGGGCGCGCCGAACAGCGTCAACGGCAATGCGGCGTGTTCTGCGGCCGGTGTGCCGGTCGGCTACACCCAGGTGGGCCAGGGCTATGTGCCGTGTTCGACCCTTCCTTGCCAGACCCCGGACGAGTTCATCAGCGGCTCCAACCCGAACCTGAAGCCGGAAACCTCCACCAGCAAGACCGCCGGTCTGGTGTGGAGCCCGCGTTGGGTGCAGGGCCTGGACATCTCGCTGGATTGGTACCGCTACGAGATCAAGGACATGATCATCGCCGATAGCGTCGACCGCATCCTGCGCGACTGCTATGTGCTGGGCAATGCCGAGCGCTGCGCCGGCGTGACCCGTGCCGCCGACGGCCACATCTCGGCGATGACCTACGGCGTGGCCAACCTCGGCCAGATGGAGACCGAAGGCTACGATCTGGGCATCCGCTATCGTCTGCCGGAAATGGCGTTCGGCAAGATCATGATCGACTGGCAGACCAGCTACGTCAGCAAGTACGACGAAGCCGGCCAGAACCAGGCGGGTGACAACATCACGATCGGCCGCGTTGGCGAGCCGGGCATCTTCCGCGTGCGTTCCAACCTGGGCGTGAACTGGACGATGGGCGACTTCGGTGTGAACTACACCCTGCGCTACTACTCCGGCATGAAGGAAAGCTGCATCTCGCGTGCCGCGGACTACTGCGATGCGCCGGACCACTTCGCCAACGGCGAAGCCGATCCGCTGCGTCACACCGGCTCAAACACCTTCCACGACCTGCAGGTCAACTGGAAGGCGCCGTGGGACGCGACGATCGCCATCGGTGCGAACAACGTGTTCGATCACCGCGGTCCGCTGATGTACTCGGCCCCGGACAGCAGCTTCGCCTACTACGGCGGCTTCGACATCGGTCGCTACGTGTACATGAAGTACACCCAGCGCTTCTGATCCAGCTGTACTGCGTAAAACGAAGACGGGCCGCAAGGCCCGTCTTTTTTTGTGCCTTATGTCGATTGGAGCGTGGCTGTGGGTTGTGCAAGCCCTGGAACCGTCAGCCCAGCCAATTGGTTGCGGCCGATGCGGCGGCGACGCAGCGAGAGGACTGTGGATCGCTGTATGCAAGGCGCCCCGGTTAGCATCGGGCGAAGGTGAGCGGCCGTGCCGGCATGCGCCGGGCATCCGCTGCCCTGCGGCAGAGGTTGATCTTAAGAAGGGGCACAAGAGCCGCCCCGGCATCCGTCGCCGGGCGCTCGTCGTAGGAGCGGCTCAGCCGCGACCTGGCATGGCGTAGGCGTGGCCGTTCGGGCGCCCACCGGCATGTCCTGTGGCGAGGGCGGCCACCGGCAGCCACAGCGGCACCATGCCGAGGCGCCGTGATCCGAGAGCGCTCGGCGCAGTGGCGGAAACGATGTGACGCCGCCGCACGGCGCCTGCCAGGGTCTGCGCACGCGGCAACGGGCCGCGTGCACCACGATGGGCTTACGCCGAAGTCAGCCCCATCAGATTCTCGGCGTGCTCGCGCCAGGTCGGCAGCTTGTTGAGCATGCCGGTCTTGGCCAGGTACTCCTCGTCGATCTCCGAGCCGCTGGCCAGCGCCATCGCCACGTGCACCGCACCGGTGACCCAGAAGCTGCGGGTGCTGGAGCGCTGCGGCTGGCGATGGAAGGCTACCGCCTCGATGATCGGCATCGGCAGGCCCCACAGGCCGAGCAGGTAGGCACCGGCTTCGGCGTGGCCCGGCCGGGTGTCGTCGGCGTCGGTGGGCGGCTCGCGCTCGTCGCGCACGCCCGGCAGCAGCAGGCCGATGTCGGCCAGCAGCGCCGCGGTCGAACCCAGCTCGACGCTGGAGGTCGGCAGCATCTTCGCGGCCAGCTTGGACGCCAGCAGCGAGCGCTGCTGCAGCGCGTTGCGCTCGGCGTTGGACAGCGCCTGCACCGAGAACACTTCGCTGGCCAGGACCAGGTCGCGCAGGGTGGCGGTGCCCAGGCGGGTCACGGCGGTGCGCAGGTCGGAAATGGTGCGGCCATTGGAGAAGAACGCCGAATTGCACAACTGCAGCACCTTGGCCGCGATCGCCGGATCGGCCGAGACCAGCTTGGCCAGGTCGGCGGCGTTGCTGCCTTCGTCCTGCTCCAGGGCGTGCATCAGGCTCAGGTACAGATGCGGCGGCGAGGGTAGCTTCTCGATGCGGCCGATGCTGGAACGCAGGCGCGGGTTGCCCAGCAGTTCCTGCAGTTCCTCCAGGCTGGTGACCGCCTCCAGCAGCATTTCCGGGGACAGCGGCAGCGGCAGGAACCGATGCGCCACGCCGATGATCCGCGCCGGCGGCGCGCGGTTGCTCTGTTCGGCTTCGATCAGCGCGATGCGGATGGTTTCCGGGCTCAGGGTGCGGATCTGGCCGAGCAGGGTGGCCGTGGTCAGGTCCGGCAGCGTCGGCGCGGCGATCACCGCATCCAGGCGCACCGTGGCCGCCGCAGCGATGGCGGCATTGCCGTCAGCGACGCTCTGGACCTGCCAGTCCTCGCCAAGATCGCGAATGTATTCAGTGACTTCGGACGGAAGACTGGCTTCGTCGCCGACGAACAGGATGCGCAAGAGACTGTCCCCCAAGAAGAGCCGGGTCGCGGACGGACCCGGCTCGGTGATGCCATGGCGCAATGTACCGCAAACCCCGAAGGACGGCGCCCGGCAACGCCAAAAACGTGAAACGGATCAGCCGTGGCGGGGGCAGTGCCCCGCCACGGCGGCGCGGCTCAGGCGCCGGCTTCGTAACGGGCCACGGACTCGCGCAGGATGCGCTTGGCTTCCTCGGCGTTGCCCCAGCCGTCGAGCTTGACCCACTTGCCCTTTTCCAGGTCCTTGTAGTGCTCGAAGAAGTGGCCGATGCGCTCCATCCAGTGGCCCGAGACCTGGGCGATGTCCTCGATGTGGCCGTAGCCTTCGAACACCTTGGCCACCGGCACCGCCAGGATCTTCTCGTCGCTGCCGGCCTCGTCGCTCATCTTCAGCACGCCGACCGGGCGACAGCGCACCACGC
This sequence comes from Xanthomonas sp. 3498, assembly GCF_014199795.1. Classification (NCBI taxonomy): domain Bacteria; kingdom Pseudomonadati; phylum Pseudomonadota; class Gammaproteobacteria; order Lysobacterales; family Lysobacteraceae; genus Xanthomonas; species Xanthomonas sp. 3498. Next base: position 635,205 of record NZ_JACHOH010000001.1, on the reverse strand, counting down.
AGCCGGGCACCAGCGGCAGCGGCAGCACCACCAGCACGTCGGCCGGGTCGCCGTCGCCGCACAGGGTGTTGGGCACGTAGCCGTAGTTGCAGGGATAGCGCATCGGGGTGGAGAGGATGCGGTCGACGAAGATGGCGCCGCTGGCCTTGTCCACTTCGTACTTGACCGGCTCCGAATCCTTGGGGATTTCGATGACGACGTTGATTTCTTCCGGCAGGTTCTTGCCGGAGGTGACCAGTTCCAGACCCATGCGCTAGCTCCAGTGGAGTGGCTTCTAAAGAGGCAGGCATTCTAGTCGCTTGGCTGTTGCAATGCAGCGCATGGCGGTTCGGAGGATTCCTACAGCGGTTTCGGGCTCCATACCTGCCCGCATGGGGCGCATTCCGATAGTGCCGGTATCGGGCGGCGGCGATCCTGTGGTCACTGTCCCCCAAGGAGCAAGGCGATGAACGGAATCCGGCGATCAATGCTGCCGCTGCTGGCGGTGCTGGTCCTGGCCTGCGGCGCTGCGCAGGCGCAACAGGTGCAACCGACGTACGTGGATGCGATGGACTATCCCGCCCCCGGCGAGGGCTGGGAGGCGTTCGCCGACCTGGAGCGGCGGCTGGCGCACGACTTCGACCAGCTCTGCGGCGACACCTTCTGCGAAGGCGACTACAGCGACTACCGGCCGCTGCGCTATCGCTGTTCGGTACGCCAGCGCGACGGGGTGATCGGGGAGTGCATCTGGAGCTTCGGCGCCAGCGAGGCCAGCGTCGATCCGGACAGCGGCCGGGTCGTGGTCGATGCGCGGCTGTGGCACTGCCGTACGCCGTTGCAGCCGCAGACCCGGCTGCACGCACTGTACGCGTCGCTGTCGGGCGAGCGGCCGCTGTTCGCGCCGCTGCCGCACAGCGAACGCAGCATCAACGATGGGCTGATCGACTGCCTGTAGCGGCGGAAACTGCGCAGTGGGAGCCGGTATGTCGCCGGCGCCCACTGCGCGTGTGGCTACAGCAGCGGCACCAGCAGCAGCGCGACGATGTTGATGATCTTGATCAGCGGGTTGATCGCCGGGCCGGCGGTGTCCTTGTACGGGTCGCCGACGGTGTCGCCGGTCACCGCGGCCTTGTGCGCCTCGCTGCCCTTGCCGCCGAAATGGCCGTCCTCGATGTACTTCTTGGCGTTGTCCCAGGCGCCGCCGCCGGTGGTCATGGAAATGGCCACGAACAGGCCGGTGACGATGGTGCCAATCAGCAGGCCGCCGAGCGCGCGCGGGCCCAGCAACAGGCCGACCACGATCGGCACCGCCACCGGCAGCAGCGAAGGCACGATCATTTCGCGGATCGCCGAGCGGGTCAGCATGTCCACCGCGCGGTCGTACTGCGGCTTGCCGGTGCCCTGCATGATCCCGGGGATCTCGCGGAACTGCCGCCGCACTTCCTCCACCACCGCGCCGGCGGCGCGGCCCACCGCTTCCATCGCCATCGCGCCGAACAGGTAGGGGATCAGGCCGCCGATCAGCAGGCCGATGATCACCGTGTGGTCGGACAGGTCGAAGGCGAAGGTTTCGGTGGGGTGCGCGGCGCGCAGGTTGTGGGTGTAGTCGGCGAACAGCACCAGCGCCGCCAGCGCCGCCGAGCCGATCGCATAGCCCTTGGTCACCGCCTTGGTGGTGTTGCCGACCGCGTCCAGCGGGTCGGTGACCGCGCGTACCTCCGGCGGCAGCTCCGCCATTTCGGCGATGCCGCCGGCGTTGTCGGTGATCGGGCCGTACGCATCCAGTGCCACGATCATGCCGGCCATCGACAGCATCGCGGTGGCGGCGATGGCGATGCCGTACAGGCCCGACAGTGCGAACGCGCCCCAGATCGCCGCACACACCGCGATCACCGGCAGCGCGGTGGACTTCATCGAGATGCCCAGGCCGGCGATGATGTTGGTGCCGTGGCCGGTGGTGCTGGCCGAGGCCACGTGCTGCACCGGCTTGTACTGGGTGCCGGTGTAGTACTCGGTGATCCAGACGATCAGGCCGGTCAGCACCAGCCCGATCAGCGCGCAGCCGTAGAGCTTGCCGGCGCCGGCGGCGGTGTCGCCCATCAGTTGCTGGGTCACCGGCCAGAACGCCAGCGCCGCCAGTACCGCCGAGACCACCACGCCCTTGTACAGCGCGCCCATGATCGAGCCGCCCGGGCGCACGCGTACGAAGAAGGTGCCGACGATCGAGGCGACGATCGACACCCCGCCCAGCACCAGCGGATACAGCACCGCGTTGCGCCCGGCCTCGGCGGCCATCAGCCCGCCCAGCAGCATCGTGGCGATCACAGTGACCGCGTAGGTCTCGAACAGGTCGGCGGCCATTCCGGCGCAGTCGCCGACGTTGTCGCCCACATTGTCGGCGATCACCGCCGGGTTGCGCGGGTCGTCCTCGGGGATGCCGGCCTCGACCTTGCCGACCAGGTCCGCGCCGACGTCGGCGCCCTTGGTGAAGATGCCGCCGCCCAGGCGCGCGAAGATCGAGATCAGCGAACTGCCGAAGGCCAGGCCGACCAGCGCATGCAGGCTGTCGCCCACGCTGTGTCCAAGCCATTGCAGCAGGCCGTAGTAGCCGGCCACGCCGATCAGGCCCAGCCCCACCACCAGCATGCCGGTGATCGCGCCGCCGCGGAACGCCACCGCCATCGCCGGCGCCAGCCCGCGCCGCGCCGCCTCGGCGGTGCGCACGTTGGCGCGCACCGACAGGTTCATGCCGATGTAGCCGGCGACCCCCGACAGCACCGCGCCGATCGCAAAGCCGCCAGCGGTGTACCAACTCAGGAATATCCCGACCAGCACCAGCAGGACCACGCCGGCGATGGCGATGGTCAGGTATTGGCGGTTGAGGTAGGCGCGGGCGCCTTCCTGGATCGCATCGGCGATCTGCCGCATGCGTTCGTTGCCGGCGGGCTGCGCCAGGATCCAGCGCGTGGAGACGATGCCGTAGAGCACCGCCAGAGCCGCGCACGCCAGTGCCACGGTGACTGCATATCGTTCCAGCATGACCCCTCCCAAGGATGTGGATGGCGCCCAAGCGCTGGACATACCGTGGGATCACACCGGAGGAGCTGAAGCATGCAACGACTCCGCGGCCACAACGCGCGCCGCTGGTGCGTATCGCAATGTCGACTGGCCTGAACGCGGCGAGTATGCGCCTGACTCCGTGATGCCGCCAGCGACCAGGCAGGGCGTCGCACTTTGGCGTCCGGTTCAGTCTGCGCGTGGCAGCGTGGCGCATCGCTTCCCAGGAGCCATCCGATGCACTCGACGATTTCCCGGCGGCCGTGCGGCCGCGCCTCGATCCTGGCCCTCACCCTGTGCGCGCTGGCGCCGCTGGCCGCCGCAGCCGCCGACCCGACCCCGGAACTGCAGCGCCCGGCCAGTGCGCCGCAGGCGGTGGGCGTGGTGCACACCATCCGCCAGATCCCCGAGGCCTGCGTGCGCTTCGAGGGCCAGTACACCGGCGATGCGGCGCAGCCCTACCGCTTCTCCGCGGTGCGCAGCAGTCCCACCTGCCAGCCGCGCGCCAAGCTGGTCGAGTTCGATCAGGCCAAGCCCAGCGAGGCCACCGGCTGGAAGTTCAACGATCTGATCCGCGTGCCCAGCGCGGCCTGTCCTTCGCAGCAGGCAGTGGTGCGGGTCTGGCGCAAGCCGGTCGCGCTGAACACCGAGCGCGATGGTCAGGGCCAGTCGCGGATCTATCTGGAAGAGGCCAAGCAGCAGGCGGCCGCCGGCAAGGTCCCGCAGGTCCCGGAGTTCACTGCGCAGATGACGCTGGAAGGCAATGCCTGCCGTTGAGCCGGATGCGTAGCGACATTCCTTGCGGAATCAGCCGCTGCGGATGCCGCGTTGCCGATGCGGGGCAGTGACATCGGCTGGTCGGGCGAGTTTCCCTGACCGGCTTGATCGCTTGCACGCTCGGTCGCCATCATCGGCGCCGTTAGCGGCGTCGCCGAACGTAGGTGTCTCAGCCGCTGATGCATGTTGCCGTGGGCCGTCTCTGGGTTTCATCGAACGTATGCAGCATGCAGTTGCATGCAGACTGATCGAGTCGGTTCGGATCCTGTTTGCCGCCGGCGCAGCCATTCGTCGGCGACCTCGCCCCTGTTCTTGGGCGCGCCGTCCTCGATCCACGCCATGAAGACATGATCGAACCTGACGTTGGCCACGCATGCGCCAGGAAGCGGCGCATGGCCTGCGTCGTGCGATAGCTGTCGTCCACCGGCGTTGCGCGGGTGATCGGGCCGTTGTGCCAATCGAAGCGCATTCTGCTGCCTTCTCGGTTCCTGCCGATCGTGTGCGCCGTTTTCGCTCTTGCCTTCCGCGAGGTTCCCCGCAATAGTGACGAACGCGCCAGAAGCCTGAGCATCCATTATGCGGTTTCAATCGATCGTCGGCAGCCTGCTCCTGATGACGGCGTCAGCCGCGAGTATGGCCGCGATGCCTTCCGCGGCGGCCTCGCCGGCGGCGGATGAGGCCGATGAAGCGAAGCGTGTTCAAGCCGCCAACGACCAATCCGTGCAGGATGCCATGCATGGCCGCTATCTGGATGCCTCGTTCGGCCTGCTGGCGCATCTTGGTGTCGCATCGGCGACCGACATCAAGGATGCGGACGTGTTCGACCAATGGGCGCAGGTGATGTCGTGCATGACCGGCATGCCGACGTTCAATCCGGCCAAGACGGCGGACTTCCACGTGCCCAAGGAACAACTCGCCGACCTGCGTGGCGCGCACGGCGTTTCCGCGCTTGCGGAGATCGTCCGCCGCGCGCGCCGGACCAGCATCGTGATCCTCGACGAGAACCATCTCGATCCGCGCGGCCGCGCGTTCGCGCTGGAGGTCGCGCGCGCCTTGCGTCCGCTCGGCTACACGACGCTGGCGGTGGAGGCGTTGAAGCGCGATGCCGACGATGCCGTGTCGCGCGAGAAGATGGCGGCGCTCTCGAAAGACGGCTATGTGCGGCAGCCGAGCGGCTATTACCTGCACGATCCGGTCTTCGCCGATTTCCTGCGCCAGTCGCTTGCGCTGGGCTACCGCCCGGTGTCGTACGAAACCACGCGCACGGAGTATGCCGACGATCCCGGCCAGGCGCAGGCGCAGCGGGAACAGGACCAGGCCGACAATCTGGTCCGGCGCGCGCTCGAGCAAGCTCCCGCCGGCGGCAAGATCCTGATCTATGCCGGCGAACACCATGTCGCGGAACGGCCGATCGCGGCCGAGGGCGGAAAGGTCGAGATGATGGCGCAGCGGCTCAAGCGCGCCACGGGAATCGACCCGTTGACCATCGACCAGGCGGGCTTGTCGCCGATCCCGATGAATCGGCCCGATGCCGACCTGTATGCCATCGCCGAGCCCAAGACCCATGGCCGATCCGTGGTGCTGATGCGGCACGGCAAGCCGCTGACGGTAGGCCTGCTCGCGGGTTCGGTCGATCTGCAGGTGGTGCACCCGCGCACGACGCTCGTCGCCGGGCGTCCGCAATGGTTGGAGGGCATGGGCCGCAGGCCGAGTCCGATCCCGCAGGCGTTGTTGCCGACGGCCGGCACGCGCCTGGTCCAGGCCTTCGTCGAGCGCGAGGGCGACGACGCGATCGCGGTGGACCAGGCGCTGGTCGCGCCGGGCACCGCCGCCCCTGCGTTGATGCTGCCGTCGGTGCCGGTTCGCTATGCCATCCAGGAACGCGACGCGCGCTAGAGCTGACGCCACGATGGGAATGGACCCGCTGCATCCGCGTTAACCGGCGCCAGGCAGTCGCCAGGACGCGCGGCACGGGCGCCCAGAACGGCATGGCGGGGACGGCAAACGCGATGAAGCGAAGCCGCGGCGTTCGTCAACGGGTTCGCTGGCGGTGGCGCCATCCTCCATGCACCACGCGCGCCTCGGCTTGCGCCGCTGCGCCGCAATGGCCGGCGTGCGCAGGCCGGGTCACCCCTCCCAGGCCGGCAGCTTCTTCTTCACCGCCACGTTCTTCAGCGCCACGTACTTGGGCAGGCCATCGCTGCCGTACGGCAGCGGCGCTTCGCCGCGGATCAGCGGCTGCAGGTAGCGGCGCGCCTTCTCGGTGATGCCGAAGCCGTCCTTGCGCAGGAAACCGGCGGGCATCTTCTTTTCGTGGTTGGCGACCTTGGCCAGCGGCGCGGCCTCGATCTTCCAGCGGTACGGCGCGTCGCTGCTGCGTACGATCGCCGGCATCACCGCGTTCATGCCCTTCAGCGCGAACTGCACCGCGGCCTTGCCGACCGCCTGCGCCTGCTCCCAGTCGGTACGCGAGGCGATGTGGCGGGCTGAACGTTGCAGGTAGTCGGGCAGGGTCCAGTGCACCTTGTAGCCGAGTTCGGCCTTGACCTTGCCGGCCAGGTACGCGGCCACGCCGCCGAGCTGGCTGTGGCCGAAGGCGTCGGTGCCGCCGCCGGCATCGGCGACGAAGCGCCCGTCGGCGGTCTGGATGCCTTCGCTGGCCACCACCACGCACCAGCCGACCTTGTCCACCACCTTGCGCACCTGCGCCAGGAAGGCGGCTTCGTCGTAGGCGCGTTCGGGGAACAGGATGATCTGCGGCGCGTCGTCCGGCGACTGCGCGGCCAGTCCGGCGGCGGCGGCCAGCCAGCCGGCATGGCGGCCCATGGCTTCGTAGACAAATACCTTGGTCGAGGTCTCGGCCATCGCCGCCACGTCCAGCGCCGCCTCGCGCACCGACACCGCGGTGTACTTGGCGGCCGAGCCGAAGCCCGGGCAGGTGTCGGTGACCGCCAGGTCGTTGTCGATGGTCTTGGGCACGCCGATGCAGTGCAGCGGATAACCGAACGCCTGCGCCAGCTGCGAGACCTTCCACGCGGTGTCGGCCGAATCGTTGCCGCCGTTGTAGAGGAAGTAGCGCACGTCGTGCGCCTGCAGCACCTGCAGCAGGCGCTCGTACTTGGCGCGGTCGGCCTCCAGCGACTTGAGCTTGTAGCGGCACGAGCCGAACGCGCCGCCGGGGGTGTGGGCCAGTGCGGCGATCGCCGCCGCCGATTCCTTGGAGGTGTCGATCAGGTCCTCGCGCAGCGCGCCGAGGATGCCGTTGCGCGCGGCCAGCACCTTGACCTTGCGCGCCCGCGCTTCGCCGATGACGGCGGCGGCGCTGGCGTTGATGACGGCGGTGACGCCGCCGGACTGGGCGTACAGCAGGGTGCCTTGGGCCATGGTCGGGACTCGCTCCTGGGGTGGGGACATTGCCGGGACATTGCCTGGATGCGGTAAGCTGGGGATCTTGCGGCGCAGCGCAGGCGTGGCCCCCGAGTCTAACGCCGCCGGCCGCGCACGGTACTTTCCTCGAGGAGTCAGGTTGATGCGATTGGTGCTGTTGGGACCGCCCGGATCGGGCAAGGGCACGCAGGCGGCCCGCCTGAAGGACAAGCTGCAGATTCCACACATCTCCACCGGCGATCTGCTGCGCGCCGAAGTCGCCGCCGGCACTCCGCTGGGCGTGCAGGCCAAGGAAGTGATGGCGCGCGGCGATCTGGTCTCCGACGACATCCTGCTGGGCATGCTCGAATCGCGCCTCGGCCGCGACGACGTGCGCAACGGTTTCATCCTCGACGGCTACCCGCGCAACCTGGCCCAGGCCGGCGCGCTGGACGAACTGTTGGCCAAGCTCGGCCAGCCACTGGACGCGGTGGTGCAACTGGACGTGGCCAACGAGCTGCTGGTCGAGCGCATCGCCGGTCGCGCCAAGGCCGAAGGCCGCGAGGACGACAACCCCGAGTCGGTGCGCAAGCGCCTGCAGGTCTACACCGATTCGACCGCGCCGGTGATCGGCTTCTACGACAAGCGCGGCACGCTGGCGCGGGTGGACGGCGTCGGCTCGCAGGACGACGTGCTCGCCCGCATCCTGGCGGCGATCGGCCGCTGAGGCCACCTGGCACGCCGGCGCCCGCAGCGGGCGCCGGCCGTGCAGACGGTGCAGGGCATTGCCCGATCCACTGACGTGCGGCGCACGCCTTGCGCAGCAAAGCGACAGGCACGGCGCGCAACATCCACGCCACACACGGTGCGGGGCGGGGATCCGGAAGAAGGTGCCAGCGAACGGGCTTGCTCAGGGCCCCACGACATGAGCTCCCTTGGGGATGGTCTCTTGGGGAGTAGAACCACAGGGTGTCGAGGCTGGCCCGTTCATTTTCAGCGTCCGCTCCCGACTTGCCTATCGGGAACTTTCCCCAGCCGATGTGGGGGATTCCCTACTTGACTGCGCAGCGGCGAGCCAACTCCGCGCCGCCCAATGCAGCGCCTCCCACGGCCAGGGGCCGGCTGCGCCGCCGGTTTGCGTGCGTCGGGGGATCGGCGACAATCGGACCATGAGCAAGATCCATATTCTCGGCATCGCCGGTACGTTCATGGGCGGTGTCGCCGCGCTGGCGCGCGAACTCGGCCATACGGTCGAGGGCAGCGACCAGGCGATCTACCCGCCGATGTCCACGCAGCTGGAACACCTGGGCATCGCGCTGAAGCAAGGCTACCTGCCCGAGCACATCGCCGCGGACTGCGACCAGGTGATCGTCGGCAACGCGCTGTCGCGCGGCAATGCCGCGGTGGAGGCGGTGCTCGATGCCGGGCGCGCCTACACCTCCGGCGCGCAGTGGCTGAGCGAGCAGGTGCTGCCGGGGCGCGACACCCTGGCGGTGGCCGGCACCCACGGCAAGACAACCACCACCAGCATTCTGACCTGGTTGCTGCAGGCGGCCGGGCGCGAACCGGGCTTCCTGATCGGCGGCGTGGCCGAGGACTTCGGCGTCTCCGCGCGGCTGGGGCAGAGGGCTAGGGCTGCAGAACCCTCATCCGGCGCTTCGCGCCACCTTCTCCCGGGGGGAGAAGGACATCAGGAGCCGGCCCTGACGGACCGGCCGCTGTTTGTGGTCGAGGCCGACGAGTACGACACCGCGTTCTTCGACAAGCGCAGCAAGTTCGTGCACTACCGGCCGCTGGTGGCGATCCTCAACAACCTCGAGTACGACCACGCCGACATCTTCCCCGACGTCGCCGCGATCCAGCGCCAGTTCCACCATCTGGTGCGGACCGTGCCGCGCCGCGGCCGGCTGATCGTCAACGGCGAGGATGCGCATCTGCGCGAGGTGCTGGCGATGGGCTGCTGGACCCCGGTCGAGCGCTTCGGCTTCGATCCGGCCTTCGAGTGGAGCGCGCGCCTGCTCGCCGCCGACGGCAGCCGCTTCGCGGTGCTGCAGCAGGGCCGCGAACTGGGCGAGGTGGAGTGGCCGCTGCTCGGCCGCCACAACGTGATGAACGCGCTGGCCGCCCTCGCCGCGGCGCACGCGGTGGGCGTGGCGCCGGCGCAGGTGATGCCGGCGCTGGCGCGCTTCCGCAGCGTCAAGCGGCGCCTGGAGGTGCTCGGCCAGGCGCAGGGCATCACCGTGTACGACGACTTCGCCCATCATCCCACCGCCATCCGCACCACGCTCGAAGGCCTGCGCGCCAAGGTCGGCGCGGCGCGCATCGTGGTGGCGATGGAGCCGCGCAGCAATTCGATGCGGCTGGGCGCGCATGCCCAGGCGCTGGCGCCATCGCTGGACGCCGCCGACGCGGTGGTGTTCTTGCAGCGGCCGGAGCTGGCCTGGGATGCCGGCAAGGTGATCGCCGCGGTGCGCGGCGACGCCTGTGCGGCGGCCGACGTGGACGCCTTGCTGGCGGCGCTGCAGGCGCAGGCGCGCGCCGGCGACCATGTGGTGTTCATGTCCAACGGCGGTTTCGACGGCGCACCGCGGCGCTTCCTGGCGGCGCTGCAATGAGTCTCGCCGCGCACGGCGGAGCCGGCGCATGAGCGCGCAGCGGACCCCGCTGCCGCTGTTCCCGCTGCACGCGGTGCTGCTGCCCGGCGCTTCGATCAAGCTGCGGGTGTTCGAGCGCCGTTATCTGGACCTGGTCCGCGAATGCGGGCGTACCGACAGCGGCTTCGGCGTCTGCCTGATCCTGGACGGCAGCGAGACCGGCGCCGCGGCGGTGCCGGCGGCGTTCGGCACCGAGGCGCGCATCGTCGATTTCGACGTCGGCGCCGATGGCGTGCTGGTGCTGAGCCTGCGCGGCGCGCGGCGCTTCCACGTGCTGCGCAGCCGGGTCCGCGACAACGGCCTCGTCGTCGGCGACGTGGAATGGCGCGAGGCCGATGGCGACGACGAACTGCGTCCGCAGCACGCGCTGTTGGCGACCGTGCTCGACAGCATCCTCGACCAGGCCGCCGCGGTGTACCCGCTGGCCGGTCCGCGGCAACTCGACCAGGCCGCCTGGGTCGGCTGGCGCATGGCCGAACTGCTGCCGCTGGACGAACGCCAACGCCTGTCGCTGCTGCAGGAAGACGACCCGCACGCGCGGCTGGATCAGTTGCTGGCCTGGATTCCCTGAGCGAGGCGGCGAGGGCGGCATCGCCGTCCTGGTCTGCGCGTAGAGCACGGCGGCGGCATCGGCGTAGCCATCAGCCACGATTGCCACGCGCTGCCCTCGATCGGCTACACCCAGGCGTCCCACGCACTCTTCGCATTCGGCGTTCAGCGCGCCGCTAGCAGGCGCAGGCGACGCTTGGCGGCGATCGGCGGCCGCGCTCGGCTGCCGGCAACGGCATCCCGCCACGGCGGCCTGACGTCCTATCCACGCATGATCGAGGACTTCGTATGAGGCGTTCCTTCTTGCTGTTGTTGCTGTCCGCCGGCGGCTGTCTGAGCTTGCCGGCCATCGCCGTCGAGCCGGCCTCCAATCCCACCGCCAGCCAGCCCGACTGTCCGCGCGGCTCCATCGCCCTGGTCACCGGCAATGCCGATCAGGTGCCGCCGAAGACCTGCCTGACGCCATCGATGAAGCCGTTCGCCCTGCAGCGCGGGCAACTGTTCGCGGTGACCCTCTCCGAGAATGGGTCGACCGGCAGCGCCTGGGCCTTGCGCAGCCTGCCCGCGTCGCTGGCGCTGCTCGACATCGAGCATGCACCCGGCACGGCCTGCGCCACGGGCCGCATGGGCTGCCCCAGCAATGTCACCTACACCTTCAAGGCCACCGATCACGGCAGCGGCACGATCAATCTCATCTACTCGCGGCATTGGGAGGATCGTGCCACCGACTCGCGTTCGATCCGGGTCGAGGTGAAATAGCCGCCATCGTCGCGCGTCGGCGTCCGCAGGGCAGCGCTGCACCGGCGCGGCGCCGACCGGTTCGAGGCTGAGGCGTACCGCTGCCGCTCAGGGCGACGGCGGCGCCTCGCCATCGCTGCGCACCAGCAGCACCGGGATCTCGCTGCGGCGGTGCATGTCCCTGCGCGTGGGCAGCGCGTGCAGCGCCTCGGTCACCGCGGTGAGCGCGGGATCGGCGCCGCGCAGCGGCCGCCACAACCCGATCAGGTTGAAGTGGCGTTCGTAGCGCAGGCTCTGCGCGCTGCCCAGCCACAGCGGCACGTTGCCCGGCTGCAGGCGCGCCGGCGCCGGCCACAGGCGCAGCGCGTACAGCTCGTCCGGATTCGGGCCAGGGCGCAGCATCAGCAGCGATTCCACCCGCGTGTCCAGCGTCGCCGGCAGCACCGGCACCTGCGCGGGCGTGGCTTTGTAGTCGAGCAACTGCAGCGCCTGCTGCCAGCCGGCCTGCGGCTGCACGCGCCAGCCGGCCGCTTCGAGCTGGCGCTGCAGCGGCGCCAGCGGCCCGGCGACCTGGATGTCCAGCGGCCAGCGCTGGTCGTCGTCGAACTCGTTACGCCGCGACGGCAGCATCCGCCAGTCGTGCTGCCACCAGGCCGCGTCCGCCAGCTGCGTCACCTGCGGCGGCGGCGGTTCGAACTTGGCCAGCTTGCGTTCCAGCTGGCGCGGCGCGTACCACAGCGCGGCGATCGCGAAGCCGCCGTAGAACAGCCAGGCCAGCGGCTTCATCCAGAACCCGCGGTTGAAGCGGCGGCGGTAGGCGATGCCCAGCACCAGCAGCCAGAAGATGCCGAACAGCATGCCGCCGACCACGTCGCTGAGCCAGTGCGCGCCCAGGTACAGGCGGGCGAAGCCGATCAGGGTCACCACCGCGCCCGACAGCAGGTACGGCCACACCCGCGAGCGCCCCGGCAGCTCGCGCGCGATCAGCACCGCGAAGAAGCCGAAGCTGATGGTGGCCATGGTCACCGCCACCGAGGGGAAGCCGAAGCCGCTGCTGGCCGCCGGCGGGCGCACCACGTGCACGGTGGCGCCGAGCAGCTTGGTCAGGGCCAGGCCGAACGCCAGCGCCGCCAGCCAGTGCGCCGCGGCCATCCAGCGCCGGCGCCAGGCCAGGTAGAGCAGGCCCAGCGCGGTCGGCGGCACCAGCACCTGCCAGTTGCCGAGCGAGGCCAGCGCGGTCATCGGGTAGTCGGCCAGCGGGTTGCGCAGGGCCAGCATCAGGTCGTGCACCGCCAGGTCCAGGCGCAGCGGCTCGCCGTGCGCCACCACCACCATCAGCAGCGCGAACCAGCCCCAGCCCAGCGCCAGCAGCATCACCGCCAGCATCGCCAGCGGCACCGACTCGCGCCGCTGCGGGTCGAACACCGCGATCGAATAGCGGCCCAGCACCGGGTGCCGGCGCGACCAGTCCAGCGCCCGCGCCAGCAGCGCGTCCATGTGCCCGGCCGACCAGCGGTAGCCGTACAGCACGATCGCCCACACCAGGCCCAGCGCCAGCGCCAGCAGGCCCAGCACCAGGAACAGGCGCCCGGCGACCGCGGCCACTGCGTCGTAGGCCTGGCCCAGCAGCCAGCCCGGTCCCAGGAACAGCAGCGACCAGGTCACCGCGGCCACGCTGCTGGGCAGCAGATAGCGTCGCAGCGGCATCTTCATCATGCCCGCCACCGCCGGCACGAACGGACGGATGGCGCCGACGTAGCGCGCCACCAGGATGCTCTTGAAGGCATTGCGGCGGAACATCGCCTCGCCGCGGTCGAGCAGCTGCGGATAGCGCCGGAACGGCCAGTAGGTGCGCAACCGGTCGCCCCAGCGGTAACCGACCCAGTAACTGAGCGCATCGCCGATCAGCGCGCCGAGCGCGGCGCTGACCACCGCATACGGGCCGGAGATCTGGCCCAGGCCGATCAGCACGCCGATCGCGAACAGCAGCGGCAGCGCCGGCACCAGGGTGCCGAGGATGATGACCGCATCGCAGAACGCAATGGCGAAGATGACCGCGCCGGCCAGGATGGGGTGTGCTGCGATCCACTCCAGCGTGGCATCGGTCCATGAGGCATTCATCGGGCGATTATAGAGGGCAGGCGATGACGGTCTGTCCACGCCGCGGCAACGCCCGCCGCGGCGGCCCGCACCGTTCGGATCCTCCAGGTCCGCCGCGCTGCGGCAGCCCGTCGCAAGGCGAGGGCGACGCCGCACGGCCGTCGCAACGGCTCATGCCAGCGGCGGCAGCAGGTTCAGCAGCAGCACCATCCCCAGCCCCACCAGCGCCACGATGGATTGCACCACCGAGATCGTCTTGGTCGCCTCGCCCATGCTCATGCCGAAGGATTCCTTCACCAGCCAGAAGCCGGCATGGTTGGCGTAGTTGAAGAACAGCGAGCCGCAGCCGATGGACAGCGCCAGCAACGGCAGATTGAGCGTGGGTTCGGCGCTGCCGAGCGGCGCCAGCAATCCCGCGGCGCCCACCACGCCGACCGTCGCCGAGCCGGTGGACACCGACAGCAGCATCGAGATCAGCCAGCCCAGCAGCAGCGGCGACACCGCCAATTGCTGGCTCATGTGCACGATCGCATCGCCCACATGGGCATCGGTGAGCACCTGCTGAAAGGCGCCGCCGCCGGCGATGATCAGCAGCACGCCGGCGACGGGCTTGACGCTGTCGCCCAAGGTCTTGCGCAGTGCGGCCGGCGCACCCGGCCGCAACGCGACCTGCGCGAACAGCACGCCCAGCAGCATCGCGACGATGGGGTGGCCGACGAAGGCCGTGGCATGCAGTACTGCCGAATCCTTGCGCAACAGCATCTCGGCCACGGCGTGGCACAGCATCAGCAGGGCCGGCGCCAGCGCCGCCAGCACGCCCAGGCCGAAGGCAGGCGGCGTGCGTTGTGCGGATGCGTCACCGTCCGCGGCGTCGGCCGACGCGTACTGTGCCAGCAGCGCCGCGTCCGGCTCGGCCTGGATATGTCGCGCGATGTAGCGGCCGTACAGCGGTCCGGCCAGGACGATGGCCGGAATGGCCGCGATGAAGCCGTAGAGCATGGTGGCGCCCACGCTGGTCCCCAGCGTGGCGATGGCGGTGAGCGGGCCAGGGTGCGGCGGCACCATGCCGTGCATGGCGGCGAGGGCGGCGATGACCGGGACGCCCACGTAGGCATAGGCCGAGCCGCTGACCTGGCGCTGCGCTTGCAGCTTGCGGGCCACGCCGAAGATCAGCGGCAGCAGGATCACCAGACCGACCTCGAAGAACATGGGAATGCCGACGATGAAGGCGACACCGGCCATGGCCCAGGGCAGCGCGCGTGGCGAGGCGCGGCGCAGGATCGCGTTGGCCAGCGTGTCGGTCACGCCCGCCTGCGCCAGCAGCTTGCCGAGCATCGCACCCAGTGCCACCACCAGGCCCACCGCCCCCAGCGTCTTGCCCGCCCCCGTGGCGACGGCGTGCAGCAGCGCGTCCATCGGCATGCCGACGACCAGGCCGGTGGCCAGTGACACCAGCAGCAGCGCCAGCAGTGGATGCAGCTTGGGACGCGCCACGATCAGCAGGACCAGGGCGATGACGCTGAAGAGTGCGGTGAACAGCAGGAACAGGTCGTTGGAGCTCATGGGGGAGATGCCGCGTGGATCGCTCGCAAGCTTAGCGTGCTCTCTCACCCGGCTGGGTCGATGACCCATGACGATGGCATGGCAGGCACCGGTCCGCCGCGCAAACGGCAGCGCACGCTCTACACTGGCCGGATGCCCGCCGCCGCTCCCCGCACCGTCCAGATCCTCAAGGCCGACAGCTTCGGCCGCATCCTGCTGCTGGGCGAGGGCGAGGCGCGTTTCGTGCGCCGCGATCTCACCGCCTCGCCGTGGTGGCTGCGGCTGCCGGCGTGGTGGCTGGCGCGGCGCGAGGCGCTCGCCTTGCGGCACTTGGACGGCATGGCCGCGACGCCGCAACTGCGCGGCTGGGACGGCACCTTCCTGGATCGCAGCTACCTGGACGGCGCGGCGATGTACCAGCGCCCGCCGCGCGGCGACCTGGCCTATTTCCGCGCCGCCCGGCGCCTGCTGCAGCAGGTGCACCGGCGCGGCGTGGCGCACAACGATTTGGCCAAGGAAGCGAACTGGCTGGTGCTGGAAGACGGCAGCCCGGCGTTGATCGATTTCCAGCTCGCCGTGCGCGGCGCGCCGCGCTCGCGCTGGATGCGCCTGCTGGCCCGCGAGGATCTGCGCCACCTGCTCAAGCACAAGCGCATGTACTGCGCGCACGCGCTCACCCCGATCGAGCGGCGCCTGCTCAAGCGCCATTCCTGGGTGCGCGAACTGTGGTTCGCCAGCGGCAAGCCGGTGTACCGCTTCGTGACCCGGCGCCTGCTCAAGTGGGAAGACAACGAGGGGCAGGGGCCGAAGCCCTGAAGCGCCGGGATTCGGGATTGGGGATTGGGGATTGGCAAGAGCGGATGGCTGCTGTCTGAAGCTGTCCTGGCGCAGACGGCAAAGGCGCTAAGCTTCGGCGAATCCCCATTCCCGAATCCCCAATCCCGTGACCTTACAAGGCAAAACCCTCCTAATCACCGGCGCCTCGCGCGGCATCGGGCTGGCGATCGCGCTGCGTGCGGCGCGCGATGGTGCCAACGTGGCGATCGCGGCGAAGTCGGCGGTGCCCAATCCCAAGCTGCCCGGCACCATCCACAGCGCCGCGGCGGCGGTGGAGGCGGCCGGCGGGCGCGCGCTGGCGCTGAAGTGCGACATTCGCGAAGAGGAACAGGTACGCGCGGCGGTGGCGGCGACGGTGGAGGCCTTCGGTGGCGTCGACATCCTGGTCAACAACGCCAGCGCGATCTGGCTGCGCGGGGCGCTGGACACGCCGATGAAGCGCTTCGACCTGATGCAGCAGGTCAACGCGCGCGGCAGTTTCCTGTGCGCGCAGGCCTGCCTGCCGCATCTGCTGCGCAGCGCCAACCCGCACATCCTGACCCTGGCGCCGCCGCCGTCGCTCGATCCCAAGTGGTGGGCGCCGCATACCGGCTACACCCTGGCCAAGATGGGCATGAGCTTGGTCACCCTGGGCCTGGCCGGCGAGTTCGGTCCGCAGGGCGTGGCGGTGAATGCGCTGTGGCCGCGCACGCTGATCGCCACCGAGGCGCTGAACATGATCCCCGGCGTCGAGGCCGGCAATGGCCGCCGCCCGGAGATCATGGCCGACGCCGCGCACGCCGTGCTGACCCGGCCGGCCGCCGGGTTCCATGGCCAGTTCCTGATCGACGATGCGGTGCTGGCGGAGGCCGGCGTGCACGATCTGTCCGGTTATGCACTGGATCCGGCGCAGCCATTGCTGCCGGACCTGTTCCTGGACTGAGGCCCGGCGTGGTCGGCTGACCGGCCGCGATGCGGCTGCGCGCTTCGGGCAAGGACGACATGGATCGGACGATCGCGGCGCGCGGCGGCGCGCCGCGAAAACGCTCTGTTCCACCCAATCGCGGTTGGCGCCGCAATGACGGCGTGCGGCGCGGCTATGCTGCCGGGGTCTTCACGCCCCCGCCGCCTATGCCCGCTCCTGTCGCCGTCGCCTTGCCGCGTCTTCCCGAGTCCCGCCACGCCGTCCATGCCGATCTCAGCGACAACGAGCGGCACATGCTCGATCGCCTGCGCCTGGCCGGCACCGCCACCCGCGCCGATCTCAGCCGCAGCACCGGGCTGACCGTGCAGTCGGCGGTGCGCCTGGTCGACGCGCTGGCCGAGCGCGGCCTGGTCGCGATCGGCGCCTCGCTGGCGCACGCAGGCCGCGGCAAACCGGGCGCGGGCATCGCGCTCAATCCCGGTTACGGCCACACCGTCGGCTATGCGATCGCGACCGACGCGCTGTCGCTGGTGCTGCTGGATTTCAGCGGACAGATCCGCGCCACCGCCGAGCATGCGCTGCGTTCGACCGAGCCGGCCGCGCTGCTGGCGCAACTGCGCGAGGCCGATGCCGCGCTGACGGCCTCTGCCGGTGCCGGGCTCGGTCCGCGCCTGGGCGCGGGCGTGGCGATGACCGGCTTCTTCGTCGAGGACGGCGTGCACATGAACCCGCCCGAGCCGCTGCGCGCGCTGGGCGAGCTGTCGATCGGCGACTGGCTGGCCGAGGCGCTGGGGCTGCCGGTGTGGGTGGACAACGACGGCACGGTGGCGGCGGCGGGCGAGAGCCTGCTCGGCATCGGCCGCCAGTACCGCGATTTCGCCTATCTGCACTTCAACTACGGCCTGGGCGGCGGCGTGGTGATCGACGGCGCCTGCCTGCGCGGCGCGCACGGCAATGCCGGCGAGTTCGCCGGCATGCTGCCGCAGCAGGGGCTGGAGCGCGGCACGCTGGAGCTGCTGCGGCAATTGCTGGCCGAGGACGGCATCGCGCTGCCCGACATCCGCGCGCTGCTGGCGGCCTACGATCCGGCGTGGCCGGCGATCGAGCGCTGGATCGCACGGGTCGCGCCGGGCCTGTCGCTGATCGTGTCGGCGATCGTGGCGATCTTCGATCCGCAGGCGGTGGTGTTCGGCGGGCGCATGCCGCGCGAACTGGCGACGCGGCTGATTCCGCACGTGCGCATCGACAACCAGCCGCGGCGCGGCCAGGCGCGGCCGTTGCCGCTGCTGCTGCCGGCCGCCGCCACCGCCGATGCCAGCGCGGTGGGCGCGGCGGCGCTGCCGTTGAAGGCCTGCTATTTCCGCTGAACCGGTCCCGCCGCGGCGTCGCCATGCCTGCACGCCGCCGGCGCTACCCTATGCGCCCTTTCCGCGCGCCATCGCGGCACGGTGCGCGCCTGATCCCCACCACGGAGCTGTCACGATGAAATATCTGCACGCCATGATCCGCGTCCACGACCTGGAGAAGACCAGCAAGTTCTTCACCGAAGGCCTGGGCCTGCACGAAACCCGCCGTATCGAGAACGAAGCCGGCAAGTTCACCCTGGTGTACTTCGGCGCCCCGGAGAACCCTGAGGCCGAGGTCGAACTGACCTACAACTGGGGCTCGGACGAGGATTACGGCAGCGCCCGCAACTTCGGCCACCTGGCCTTCGAGGTCGACGACATCTACGCGCTGTGTTCGCACCTGCAGTCGCTCGGCGTGACCATCAACCGTCCGCCGCGCGACGGGCGCATGGCCTTCGTGCGCAGCCCCGACCTGATCTCGATCGAATTGCTGCAGAAGGGCGAAGCGCTGGCGCCGGCCGAACCGTGGGCGTCGATGCCGAATACCGGCGTCTGGTGATGGCTCAGGGCGCGGTATCGGGCAACGCCTGGCCGCAGCCCCGGCAATAGCCGGCGTTGCGGTCGTGGCCTTGCAGGCCGCAGTGCGCGCAGGTGCGCTGATCCGGCGCGCGGCTGCGGTCGACATCGCGCAGGCTGTTGGCCAGTTCGGCGGTGTAGATCCCGGTGGGCACGGCGATGATGCTGTAGCCGATCAGGATCAGCACCGAGGTGATGGCGCGGCCCAGCGGCGTGAGCGGGGCGATGTCGCCGAAGCCGACCGTGGCCATCGTCACCACCGCCCAGTACATCGCGGTGGGGATGCTGGTGAATCCGTTCGCTGGGCCTTCGACCACGTACATCAATGCGCCGAAGATCACCACCAGGGTGATCACCGTGAACAGGAACACGAACACCTTGCGCCGGCTGCGCCACAACGCGTCGACCAGCAGGCTGCTTTCCTCGACATAGCGGGTCAGCTTGAGGATGCGGAACAGCCGCAGTACCCGCAGCACGCGCACCACCAGCAGCGTCTGCGCGCCGGGCAGCAGAAACGAGATGTAGGTGGGCAAGGTCGACAACAGGTCGATCACGCCCCAGAAGCTCAGCGCGTAGCGCAGCGGCCGCTTCACCGTGGCCAGGCGCAACGCGTACTCGGCGGTGAACAGCGCGGTGAAGCCCCACTCCAGCACGTACAGGGTGTCCGCGTGGCGGGCGTGCAGCGCCGGCACGCTGTCGGCCAGGATCACCGCGACGCTGGCCAGGATCGCCGCGACCAGCAACAGGTCGAAGTTGCGCGACGCCCGGGTGTCGTGCCGATAGATGATGTCGAACCAACGGCGCCGCCAGCCGTGCTCGGTCGCCGGGGCGAGTTGGGAATCGAGGAAAAAGCGCATGCGCCCATGCTACCCGAGCCGCATTGCAGCCGCGGACGCGCACGCCGCGGCAGGCGGCGTCCTGATCGGATGCGACGCGGTTGCTGGAGAATCCCTTGTGGGAGGGGCTTCAGCCCCGACGCCGTAGCGCTGAAGCGTCGCGACTGAAGTCCCTCCCACATGTCGAGCAACGGCGTGGTGGGGTTGCTGCGGCACGCGCGCGGGCGGCGGCGGTGTGGCACGGCAGCCGGCTGCCCCGTCGGTCCAGACGGCGGCCGGCAGTCGCCGGCCGTGCGCTGCCGACGGTCTTATAATCGACTGCTCTCCCGCAGGATGTTCCCCCGATGACCGCTTCCTCCGCCGCGGACCTGATCGCCCTCGGTCAACGCTATGCCCTGCCGATCTACCGTCCGCGCCAGCTGGTGCTGGAGCGCGGCCAGGGCGCGTGGGTGTGGGACAGCGAGGGACGCGACTACATCGATCTGTCCGCCGGCATCGCCGTGTGCGGGCTCGGCCACAACGATCCGGATCTGCATGCGGCGCTGCTCGAACAGGCCGGCAAGCTGTGGCACACCAGCAACGTGTTCTACAGCGAGCCGCCGCTGCGCCTGGTCGAAGAACTGGTGCTGGCCTCGCGCTTCGCGCAGAGGGCGTTCCTGTGCAACTCTGGCAGCGAGGCCAACGAGGCGGCGATCAAGCTGGTGCGCAAGTGGGCCACCGCGCAGGGCCGTCCGCCGCAGCAGCGGGTGATCGTCACCTTCCGCGGCAGCTTCCATGGCCGCACCCTGGCCGCGGTGACCGCCACCGCGCAGCCCAAGTACCAGGAAGGCTACGAGCCGCTGCCCGGCGGTTTCCGCTACGTCGACTTCAACGACATCGTGCAGCTGGAAACGGCGATGGCCGGCGGCGACGTGGCCGCGGTGATGCTGGAGCCGGTGCAGGGCGAGGGCGGGGTGATGCCGGCGGCGCCGGGCTTCCTGGCGCAGGTGCGGGCGCTGTGCGATCACCACGGCGCGCTGCTGGTGCTGGACGAGATCCAGTGCGGCATGGGTCGCACCGGCACCCTGTTCGCGCACTGGCAGGATCAGGTGACGCCGGACATCGTGACCCTGGCCAAGGCGCTGGGTGGCGGTTTCCCGATCGGCGCGCTGCTGGCCGGGCCCAAGGTCGCCGAGACCATGCAGTTCGGCGCGCACGGCACCACCTTCGGCGGCAACCCGCTGGCCGCGGCGGTGGCGCGGGTGGCGCTGCGCAAGCTGGCTTCGACGGCGATCGCCGCCAACGTGTCGCGGCAGTCGGCAGCGCTGCGCAAGGGCCTGGCGGCGCTCAACGACGAATTCGCGCTGTTCTCGCAGGTTCGCGGACGCGGCCTGATGCTCGGTGCGGTGCTGGCGCCGGCGCACGCCGGTCAGGCCGGGACGATCCTCGACCACGCCGCCGCGCATGGTCTGCTGACCCTGCAGGCCGGCCCGGACGTGCTGCGCTTCGTGCCGTCTTTGAACCTCACCGATGCCGAACTGAGCGAAGGCCTGACGCGGTTGCGCAGCGCGCTGCGCGCCTACCTCGCCGCACGCTGAAACCGCGGTTCATCCCAGCCCGTGCCGCGCCAGCGCGCGGCGCAGGGCACGCGTGCCGCTGGCGGTTTCCGCGGCCATGCCGATCGCGCGGGCGCCGCGCACGTTGACGAACAGGTCGTCGATGAACAGCGCCTGCCGCGGGGCGACGCCGAAGTGCGCCAGCGCCTGTCGGTACACCGCGGCATCCGGCTTGCGCCCGCCCAGGCTGCCGCTGCACAGCACGCGCCCGTGCAGCAGCGGGAACAGCGCCGGCACGATCTGTGGCATCGCCTGCGCCATCAGCGCGCCGTTGTTGGTCAGCACGCCGATGGCCAGGCGTTCGGCCAGCGCCAGCACCTGCGCGACCACGCCGGCATCGGCGCGGCTGGCCGCCACGCGCGCGGCGATCCAGGCGTCCACGTCCACGGCAGCGCCAAGGCCTTCGCTCAGCCGCTGCAGGTAGGCCGCAGTGTCCAGTTCGCCGCCGTCGTAGGCGGTCTCCAGCCCGGAACCGAACAGGACCTCGCGCACCTGCGCCGCCTCGCAGCGGCAGTGCGCGGCCAGCGCGGCAATGCGTGCGGCACGCGTGTAGTTCGCAAGCACACCATCGAAATCGAGCAGCAGCAGCGCCGGCTGCGCGCGGATCATGGCGGACATGGGCGTGCCTGTGTGGGTGGCGGCAAGCGCGGTCGGCGCGGCGCGGGATTTGCGCAGATCGAGCAGCGTCTCGCGGTCATCGCCGCGCGCCGTGGTGCGTGCCGATGATGCAACGCGCCATCGCTTGTCGTTGACAATCCATCGCGGGCCGGCGGACAGTCGGGGCACGCCGCCGCGCGCGCGACCTGCCGCGGCGCAATGTCGTTTTTCTTGCCGAGGAATCCACCTTGAACACCACGTTTCCGTCCCTGCTGCTCGTCCTTGCCGGCCTCGCGTTCGCACCTGCCGCCTGGGCCAAGACCTGCGCGGTGACCATCACCGGCACCGACCAGATGTCCTTCGACCAGACCCAGATCAAGGTCGCGGCCGATTGCACCGAGGTGGCGGTGACGCTCAAGCACAGCGGCAAGCTCGCCGCCGCGGTGATGGGCCACAACTGGGTGCTGACCAAGACTCCGGATTTCCAGGCGGTGGCCAATGCCGGCACCAGTTCCAGCCTGGCCGACAACTACCTGCCCAAGAACGATCCGCGGATCATCGCCCACACCAAGGTGATCGGCGCGGGCCAGTCGGACACGGTCAAGTTCTCCACCGCCAAGCTGAGCAAGGGCGGCGACTACACCTTCTTCTGCTCGTTCCCGGGGCACTGGGCGATGATGAAGGGCAAGTTCGTGTTCGGCTGATCCAGCGCAGCGGCGCTGCGCCGGCCATCGGCGTAGCGCATTGTCGTTGTGCAATAGCCGCTGCGCCGGCATTTCAGCCGGCGGCGACCACCGCGAACGCCTCGCGCGCCGCGGCCAGGGTGGCCTCCAGCACGTCCTGGTCGTGCGCACTGGAGACGAAGCCGGCCTCGTAGGCCGATGGCGCCAGGAACACGCCGCGCTCGAGCATCGCGTGGAAGAAGCGGTTGAACGCGGCGGTGTCGCAGGCGGTGGCCTGCGCATAGGTCTCGACTTTCTCGGTGGTGAAGAACAGCCCGAACATGGCCCCGACCTGGTTGGTGGTGACCGCCACGCCGGCCGCCGCCGCGGCGGCTTCCAGGCCGGCGCACAGCTGCGCGGTGGCCGCGTCCAGGCGCTGGTGGAAGCCCGGCGCCTGGATCAGCTCCAGCATCGCCAGCCCCGCGGCCATCGCCACCGGATTGCCGCTGAGCGTGCCGGCCTGGTAGATCGGCCCGGACGGCGCCACCTGCCGCATCAGCTCGGCGCGCCCGCCATAGGCGCCCACCGGCATGCCGCCACCGATGATCTTGCCGAAGGTGGTCAGGTCCGGCGTCACCCCGTAGTGCGCCTGCGCACCGCCCAGGGCGACGCGGAAACCGGTCATCACCTCGTCGAAGATCAGCAGTGCGCCGTGCTGCGTGCACAGGTCGCGCAGGTGCTGCAGATAGCCCGGACGCGGCGGAATGCAATTGGCGTTGCCGACGACGGGCTCGATGATGACCGCAGCGATCTCCTGGCCGATCCGTTCGAACAGTTCGCTGGCGCCCTCGGCATCGTTGTACGCCAGGGTGGCGGTGAGTTCGCTCAGGCCCGCCGGCACGCCCGGCGAGGTCGGCACGCCCAGGGTCAGCATGCCGCTGCCGGCCTTGACCAGGAACGAGTCGCCGTGGCCGTGGTAGCAGCCTTCGAACTTGACGATGCGGTTGCGCCCGGTGGCGCCGCGCGCCAGCCGCACCGCGGACAGCGTGGCCTCAGTGCCGGAGTTGACCATGCGCACCATCTCGCAGGACGGCACCAGCCGGGTGATGGTCTGCGCCATCGTCACCTCGGCCGGGCACGGCGCGCCGAACGACAGCCCATCGCCGATCGCGTGCTGCACCGCTTCGCGCACCGCCGGATGGTTGTGCCCGGCGATCATCGGCCCCCACGAGCCCACGTAGTCGATGTAGCGGTTGCCGTCGACGTCGTACAGGTACGCGCCATCGGCGCGCTGCACGAAGAACGGCTCGCCGCCCACCGACTTGAAGGCGCGCACCGGCGAATTGACGCCGCCGGGAATCAGCGACTGCGCTTGGGTGAACAGGGCGTGCGAGCGGGAATGGTTCATGAGCGGGAATCCTTGGCGATGCTGGCCCGGCCGATCGGCCGGGCGCGGAGCGAGGCCGTCTATTGTCGCGGCTGCCGCCGACATGCGCCATGTCGCCTACCCGGTCATGCGCCACCTACCCGTCGCGGCCGGCGCCGCGCCGTGATCCGCTGCCTAGGATCGGAACGTCCAGGGGCGCATGACCCGATTGCCGATGGGAATCGGGCATGCGATGGGCGGAGTGTCCACCGCGGGCGCGGGGATCGCCATCCGGCGTTGCGCCTGCACGTTCGTTGGCGTGCCAACGATGTTCGTCTTCGGGAGAGAGCATGCATCGTACGATCCGCAGGAGCGCCCTGGCGCTCGAAGCGAAGGCGCTAGCCCCTGTCCCATCGGGAGAGGAGTTGGGGTGAGGGTCCGGCGCGCAGCGACGCGCGGTGTTTGGGAGCGCGAGGCTGCGCCCGTACCCTCATCCGCCCCTGCGGGGCACACCTTCTCCCGGTGGGAGAAGGAAGGGCGCTTCAGTCGAAACAGGCACGATACGCGGCCAGCGCCGCGCGGGGATCGGGTGCATCGAACACGCCGCTGATCACCGCCAGCAGGTCGGCGCCGGCCGCCACCAGCGGGCGTGCGTTTTCCGGAGTGAGGCCGCCGATCGCCACGCGCGGCAGGCCCAGTGCCGCCGCTTCGCGCAGCAGGTCGGGCGCGGCGCGGCGCGTGGTGACCTTGCTGCGGGTGGGGAAGAACGCGCCGAAGGCGACGTAGCTGGCGCCGGCTGCCGCGGCATTGCGGGCCAGCGTCAGGTCGTCGTAGCAGGACGCACCGATCAGCGCCTGCGACCCGAGCGTGGCACGCGCGGCGGCCAGGTCGCCGTCGTCCTCGCCGAGGTGCACGCCGGCCGCGCCCACCGCCTGCGCCAGCGCGACGTCGTCGTTGACGATCAGCGGTACCTCGGCCTGTGCGCACAGCGCCTGCAGCGCTGCCGCCTGCTCCCGCCGCTGCGCCGCGTCGGCGCGCTTGTTGCGGTACTGCAGCCAGGTCACGCCCTGCTCCAGCAGCGGCGTCACCCGCGCCAGCAGGCGCGCGCCATCGGCCTCGTCGGGGGTGATCAGATACACGCCGCGCGGCGTCGGGGATGCATTCATGGCCAAGCCTTCCGATGCGTCGGCGGCGATGGGACAATGCCGTTCCGTCCGACTGTGACCTGCGATTATCCAATGAGCGACGCCACCGCCACCACCTATCGCACCTGGATGTGCGTCGTCTGCGGGTTCATCTACAACGAGGCCGACGGCCTGCCCGAAGAAGGCATCGCGCCTGGCACCCGCTGGGAAGACGTGCCCGACACCTGGACCTGCCCGGATTGCGGCGTGACCAAGGACGATTTCGAGATGGTGGAGATGGATTGAGCGCTGGGAATGGGGAGTCGGGATTGGGGATTCGCAAGAGCGGCTGCGGCGTGACCTGACGCGTCGCTGAGCAACGCTGCTTTCTCTTGAGGGCTTCCAGGCTGAAGATGCTCAGGACGACTTGCACATTGCGGATGGCCGCTCTTGCGAATCCCCAATCCCGACTCCCCACTCCCTGCCGTCAATGCATCCGCTGCGCGCGGGCGCTCAGTTCCACCAGGCGTTCGCGGATCGGCAGCGCGTCGGAGGCCTCGGGGTTCAGTTGCAGGTAGCGGCCCAGGTCGCGGCGCGCGCCGGGCACGTAGTCCATCTGCAGGTAGGCCATGCCGCGGTCGCGCAGGGCTTCGGGTTGGTCCGGCATCAGCTTGAGCACGCGGTCGGCGCTGCGTGCGGCGCGGTCCCACTCGTCGCGTTCGGCATACAGGCCATGCAGGTTGCGCAGGACCCGGGCGAGGATCGCGCGGTGCGGCGCCGGGTCCAGGATCTGCAGCAGGGCCCGGTCGTCCGGGCTTTCACCGCCCATGTGCGGCCGCGCGCGCTCGCGCAACTCCTCCACCGCCAACGGGCGACCACCGTTGAACGGGTCCATCACCAGCAGCCCGTCGTCCACCGGCAAGCGCACCAGGAAATGCCCGGGGAAGGACACGCCGTCGAGCGGGATGTCCAGGCGCCGCGCCACTTCCATCTGCACCAGCGCCAGCGAGATCGGGTTGCCCAGGCGCCGCTCGAACACCTGGTTCATGTAGCTGTTGCGCGGGTCGTAATACTCGTCGTGGTTGCCGCTATAGCCGAGTTCTTCGAACAGGTGGCGATTGATCGCCGCCATCTTCAGCGGCCACTGCTCGATCATCGCCACCTCGTGCCGCAGGTGGTCGGCGTGGCTCTGCGCCAGGGTGTCGTAATGGGCGGCATCCAGCTCCGGATACTCGTCGCGGGCGATCAGCAGGGCGGTCGCCAGCAGCGGCAGGGCATCGTCGTCCAGAGCGGCCAGGGTATTCCAGCTCGGCAATGTCAATCGGGCGGCCATGGCCCAAGACTGGCGGCAAAGCCGGGCCCGATCAAGTCCGGCGGTTCCCGACAGCGGTGTCGGGTTCAGCGCCGTGGTCGTGGGGCCTTTTCCCGACCCGGGCCGACGCGTCGGGCGATCAGCGGCCCTGCGGAATCCCGGGGCCGAAGCGCAGTTCGGTGCCGTCCTGCAGCTTCAACTGCTCGGCCTGGCCGGCGTTGAGTTCGAGCACGTAGCGCGCCGGCGCGTTGCTGGGGTAGGGCGGGCAGGCGTCGCCGGCCGAGCACGGCGGCACGTCGCGCTGCTGCGCCACCAGCTTGCGCTGGTTGTCGAAGTACAGGATGTCCAGCGGGATCTTGGTGTTCTTCATCCAGTACGCCTGCGGTTCCTCGCGGTCGTGGATGAACAGCATGCCGTGGTCGGCTTCCATCTGATCGCGGAACATCAGCCCGCGCGCGCGGGTCGCATCGTTCTGCGCCAGTTCCACGTCGTAGCGGTGTCCGCCCAGTTCCACCCAATGGTCGCCGCCGGCACTGGCGCAGCCGCTGAGGGCGAGCAGGAGAAGGACGCAGTAAGCGCGAATGAGGGACATGGCGAGGCCGGGGCGAGGAGGACAGCGCGCACCTTGTTGCATGGTGCGCGTGGCGTCAAGAGCGGGGATTGGGGAGTCGGGATTGGGGATTCGTAAAAGCCGAGATCCCTGCCTTTGCTAATCCCGACTCCCGAATCCCCAATCCCGCCGCGCGTCCTACAGGACGCGCGGAGGCTCGCCGCCGACGATCACCACGTCGGCCGGGCGGCGCGCGAACAGGCCGACGCAGACCACGCCCGGGATCTGGTTCAGTTCGCGCTCCAGCGCCACCGGGTCGGTGATCGACAGGTGGTGCACGTCCAGCACCACGTTGCCGTTGTCGGTGATCACGCCGTCGCGCCACACCGGCTGGCCGCCGGTGCGCGCCAGGATCTCGCGGGCGACCAGGCTGCGCGCCATCGGGATCACCTCGATCGGCAGCGGGAACGCGCCCAGGGTCTGCACCTGCTTGCTGGGGTCGACGATGCAGATGAAGCGCTCGCTGGCCTCGGCGATGATCTTCTCGCGGGTCAGCGCCGCGCCGCCGCCCTTGATCAGGCACTTGTTCGGATCGCACTCGTCGGCGCCGTCCACGTACAGCGACAGGTTGCCGGTGTGGTTCAGCTCCAGCACCTCGATGCCGTGCTGGCGCAGGCGCGCGGTACTTTGCTCGGAACTGGACACCGCACCCTTGATGCGGTGGCCGATGCGGCCCAGCGCGTCGATGAAATAGGCGACGGTGGAGCCGGTGCCGACGCCGACGATCATCCCGTCCTGGACGTAGTCGATGGCTTTCTCGGCGGCAAGGCGTTTGGCTTCTGACATTTGGAGAGCTCGGGAGTGGGGATTCGGGATTGGAGATTCGTGAAAAGCGGGTCGGCGGATGGGACCGGGCGAATCCCGAATCCCCAATCCCGAATCCCGTCTACTCGAGCGACAGCAGCAGCTTCCACTGCGCGGCGCTGACCGGGAACACCGACAGGCGATTGCCGCGGGCGACCAGCGGGAAGCCCTCGCCCAGCGCGTCGGCGTGCTGCTTGATCTCGTCCAGCGCGATGGTGCGCGCCAGCTTGCGCTCGAACGCCACGTCCACCAGGTACCAGCGCGGCTGTTCCGGGGTGGCCTTGGGGTCGTGGTAGTCGGAGGATGGGTCGAACTGGGTGGCGTCGGGATAGGCCTGGCTGGCCACGCGCGCCACGCCGACGATGCCCGGCACCTTGCAGTTGGAGTGATAGAACAGGATGCCGTCGCCGACCTTCATGCCGTCGCGCATGAAGTTGCGCGCCTGGTAGTTGCGCACGCCGTTCCAGGGTTCGGTGCCGACCCGCTGCAGGTCGTCGATCGAGAAGGCGTCCGGTTCGGACTTCATCAGCCAATAGCGGGTGCGTGCGGTCATGCGGGGGAATCGTGCGCGGTCGACAGGGTGAGGGATTCGGTGCAGACCGCGTCCAGCGCCACGTCCCAGGCCGCGAGCGGCAAGGCCGCGACCTGCTGTGCGTCGAAGGCGGCCCCGACCAGCCAGGGCGGCGGTGCCTGCCGCTGGCGGAAAGCGAAGCTGCGATCATACCAGCCGCCCCCCATGCCCAGGCGCCCGCCGGCGGCATCGAAGCCCACCAGCGGCGCCACCACCAGCGCCATCTGTGCCGGCGCCAGGGTCGCGGCCGGGTCGACGTCGGGTTCGGGAATGCCGTAGCGATTGGCCCGCAGCGGCTGCCCGGGGCGCCACGGCGCGAAACGCAAGGTGTCGCCGCTGAGCATCGGCAGGCAGTACTGCACCGTGTCCGGCAACGACAGTTGCCAGCGATGCAGCGCGATCTCCCCGTCCATTGCCCAATAGCCGCCGACATGGCCGTGCTGCGGCGCGAACGGCAGGTCCAGCAAGCGCTGCGCCAGCGCGTCGGCGGCGGCCAGGCGTACGGGCGCCGAGAGCGCGCGGCGGCGGGCGCGCAGATCCTGGCGCAGGGAGTCGCGGTCGTCGGCAGTCATCGGGCAGGCGGAGCGAGGGAGGGCGCTATTGTCGGCGCCAGCGCACACCCTGACCAGGGTGGGGCCTCCATCTCCGAGTACGCCGCGCTGGATCCGCCAGGCCCAACCCGAAGAGCTGCGGTCGCGCGGGTCCACGGCCGCGTCATCGCGCGGGCGTGGACGGACGTCCACATTCTCGCGCTTCCTTGCCGCAGGCATACGCAATCGCGGTGCGGCGCGGCATGCCAGGAGGACAGGTCCTGGGCGCGGCCGCCGCTGCTGCGATCACGCGTAGAGCGCCACCGTCTGCCGGCCCCACAGCACCAGCCGCCCGGCCGTGTCCCAGATCTGCATGTCCTGTAGCGAGTAGCCGTCCTCGGCATGACGGCTGGCCGAACGCAGCAGGAACCAGTCGCCGGCGCTGGCTGGCTGTGGGAAGTCCAGGCTCCAGGTCATCGAGCTGACCGGCGCCGGCTCGGTGAAGCAGGTCATCGCGGCGGGCGGCAGGCAGTCGCCCAGCGCGACCAGGGCCACGCTCGGGTCCACGCCGCCGGGGTCGCGATGGCGCGCCCAGACCAGCAATTCCGGGTCGGCCGCGGCGGACAGCGGCAGCGCGCCGCCGGCCAGGCGCATGTCGAAGTTGGCGACGAAGGCCGGGGTCGCCGCGCTGTCGGCGATCGGCGTCGCCGCGTCGGGGCCGACCACCGCCGGCCGCGCCGGCAGGAAGTCGTGGGCGATGCGGCTGGCGCGCGGCTGCGCGAACAGCAGCGCCGCGCGCAAGGCGACCTGCCCGTCGGCCAGGCAATCGACGCCCACCGAAGTGGCGGACTTGCCCTGGCGCAGCACCTGCGCATCGAAGCGCAGGGTGCCATCGGCCGGGCCGACGAACCCGATATGCGCCGACTTCAGCGGCGGCAACGTCGACGGCGCGGTGCGCAGCGCGGTCTGCAGCGCCAGCGCCGCGGACAGGCCGCCGAAGGCGGTACGGCCTTGCCGCCAACTGGCGGGGACGTCGAATCCCGCGGCGGGGTCGAAGCTTTCGAGGATCTGGGCGAGCGTCGGCAATCCGGGATCTCCGTGGTGGGGACACCAGTATCCCGGGTTTCGGCCGGCGCGAGAACGCGTGGCGCCTGCGCTGCGTCGGCGACGACGCGGGTGGACGCGCACGTGGCGGACGCGCAAAAAGGAAACGGCGCCTTGCGGCGCCGCTTCCTGGAAAAATTGCATTCTCCGCCGTGACGATGCGTGCGAAACGACCTTGAACCCGGGGTTCAAGTGGGATGGCTGGAGAATCATCGGGCTTCCCGCTACGAGGCGGACCTGCACTCCCGATTCCGTCGCCACCCCGTGGTCGTCATTAAGGGACAAGGCGAATGTTTGCACACGCTGTCGTTCACAGCAGAGAACGCAAGTGGAGTATAGCGCCGTGATCGCGCTTGGCTAGTCCGTTCGTCGGTCCTTCGGTGCGTTGCAATTCACGTTGATGATCGCAACGCCAATGACGGATCAGCGTGTCGTATCGACGACGCTGTCCAGGCGCCGATTGAGATCGGCGAGTGTGCGCGCCATCTCGCGGTCGCGCTTTGCCTGTTCGTCGCGCAGTTGCTGCAACTCGTGCGCCAGGTTCAGCGCCGCCAGGACGGCGACGCGATCCACGGCGGCCATGCGGTTGCTGCCGCGCACCTCGCGCATCTTCGCGTCGAGCAGGCGCGCGGCGGCGAGCAGGCCGTCGCGCTCCTCGGCCTCGACGCCGACGGTGTATTCGCGGTCGAGGATGCGGACGCTGACCGGTTCGCTCACGTGTGCTGCTCCAGGGACTTCAATCGGGCGATCATCGCTTCCACGCGCGAGCGCGCCTGTTCGTTCTTGGTCAGCAACTGCGAGCGCTCGCCGATCAGCTGTTCCTGCTGCTGGCGCAGGCTGCGGTTCTCGTCGGACAGGCGCTGGCAGCGCTCGACCAGCGTTTCCACGCGCGCGGCAATGGCGCGAAGCTCGGCGAGGGTGTCAGGGCTGTCCATGGCGCTCACGATAGGCATGCGCCCGAGGGGCGGTCAAGACGCCGCGCGGCGGTGCCATGGCCGGCGCTCAGGCAGGCAGCCGCAACGGTTGCTGCAACAGGCGCAGGCAGGCGTCCGGCTCCAGCGCCGGCGCCACCAGGTGGCCCTGGATCTCGTCGCAGCCATGCGCGCGCAGGAACGCCAGCTGCCCGGCGTCTTCGACGCCCTCGGCCACCACTTTCAATGCCAGCGAGTGGCCCATCGCGATGATGGTGCTGGTGATGGCCTCGTCGTCCGGGTCGCGGGTGAGGTCGCCGATGAATTCCTGGTCGATCTTCAAGGTGTTGATCGGCAGGCGCTTCAGGTAGGCCAGCGACGAATAGCCGGTGCCGAAGTCGTCGATCGCCAGGGTCAGCCCCAGCGCGCGGCAGGCGCGCAGCAGCTCGGCGTTCTTGCCGACCTGCGACATCACCACGCTCTCGGTCAGTTCCAGTTCGATGTTGGCGGCCGGCACGCCGGTCTCGGCGAGGATCTCGGCCATCAGGTCCGGCAGGTTGCCGCGCTCGAGCTGGATCGCCGAGACGTTCACCGACATGCACAGGTCGGTCAGCCCCATCCGCCGCCAGTCGCGCAGCGCGCTGCAGGCCTGGCGCAGCACCCATTCGCCGATCTCCAGGATCAGCCCGGTCTCCTCGGCCAGCGGGATGAACTGGCTGGGCGAGATCGGCCCGAAATCGGCGCTGTGCCAGCGCAGCAGCGCTTCCACGCCGACCACCCGCTGCGTGCGCAGCGAGTAGCGCGGCTGGTAGACCAGCTTCAGTTCCTGGTCCAGCGGGATCTTGCGCAGCGTGCTGGCCAGAGTGGCGCGGTGGCGCGTGGCCTCGTCCATGCGCGCCGAATACACCTGGGCGTTGCGGCGCCCGGCAGCCTTGGCCTGGTACATGGCGGTGTCGGCGTGCTTGAGCAGTTCGCTCGGCAGCAGCGCGTGCTGCGGGAACAGCGAAATGCCGATGGAGGTGGAGACCGCGACGTCGGGGCGTTCGTCCAGCCGCAGCGGCGCCTCGAACGCGGCCAGCACGCGTGCGGCCACCGCCTCGGCCTCGCCCTGGCTGACGATGTCCTCGACCACCACGGTGAATTCGTCGCCGGCCAGGCGCGCCACCGTGTGCTGCGGCCCCACCGCCTGCTGCAGGCGTTCGGCCACGGCGCGCAGCACGCGGTCGCCGACCGCGTGGCCGAGCGAGTCGTTGATGTCCTTGAAGCGGTCCAGGTCCAGGAACAGCACCGCGACCGAACCGGCCTGGCGCCGCGCCCGCACGATCGCCCGTGCCAGGCGCTCGGACAGCAGCGCGCGGTTGGGCAGGCTGGTCAGCGTGTCGTAGTTGGCCAGGTAGCGCAGTTCCTGCTCGGCGCGCTTCTGTTCGGTGATGTCTTCCAGCACCACCACCTGGAAGCTCTGGCGGCCGTCCGCGTCGACCACGGTATTGCGGCGCAGGTGGCAGAGGATCTCCTGGCCGTCCTTGCGCCGCTTCCAGGCCTCGCCGCGCCAGTGCCGGCCGTGGTCGGCCACCGGCGCCGCCGGCGTTTCCGGTGCGTGGTCGATCAGCGCCATCGGTTGGCCCAGCACCTCGCGCTCGCTGTAGCCGGTGATGCGGGTGAAGGCCGGGTTGACCGAGATGAAGCGGCGGTCCTCGTCGAGCACGGCGACCGCCTCGCCCATGCTGCGCAGCACTTCGGCGGCGATGCGCCGCTCCAGGTCGGCCTGGCGGTGCGAGGTGATGTCGCGTGCAGTGCCGGCGAGCCGGCGCGGTGCGCCGCTGGCGTCGTAGTCGACCACGCGGCCGCGCACCCGCGCCCAGTGCCAGACCCCGTCGCCGGCCAGGTCCACCCGGTACTCGGCGGTGTAGATCGCGGTCAGGCCCTGCAGGTGTTCCTGCAGCACCTGCCGCGCCTGTTCCATGTCGTCGGGATGGATGCGCAGCGGCTCGTTCTCGCGGATCACCAGGCCGATGTCCTGCGCGTGCGGCGTGGCCTCGTCTGCGCGCATCAGCCGCAGCGTGCGCTGTTGCAGGTCGTAATCCCAGAAGTGCTCGCCCGAGGCCCACAGCGCCAGCTTCAGGTGCTGGTCGCGCTGCTGCAGCTGCGCATGCCGTTGCAACTGCTCGCGCAGGCGCCGACGCGAACGCAGCGCGGACAGCGCCAGCAGGGTGCCCGCCGCCAGCGCGGCGATGGCCGCCAGCGGCCACGCGGCCAGCAGCGTTTCGCCAACCAGGGCGAGGCCGATCCCTTCCGCAGCTCCTGCAGCAACGTGCTCCAATGGCATGGCGGAAAGTGACTTCTGTCAAAGAACGGGTGGTGGAGTGTAGGCGCGTGCCGGAAGCCTCCACAAGCGGCGGCGCACACGCGATTGCTACACTGCGCAGTCCCGATTCCGCTGCGGGCCTCGACAGGCCGGCGGCCAGCGCCCGACAGGCTTCGCTCCATGACTGAACTTCCCACTGCCGACCAGATCGCCGATGCCAGCCGGACGCTTGGCCTGGCTGCGTCGGCGGCCGAACTGCACGGCGGCCTGTGCGGCTGGCTGGCCGGCGGCGGCGCCGAGTTGCCGGCATGGCCGGCGGCCGTGCTCGCCGACGCCAGCATCGCCGCGCCGCGCCCCGGCGACGCACTGGATCGCCTGCGCGAGGCCACGACTGCGCAACTGAACGACCGCGATTTCGGCTTCGACCTGGTGCTGGCCGATGCCGGCGCGCCGTTGCCCGAGCGGGCCGACGCGCTGTTCGACTGGTGCCGCGGCTTCCTCGGCGGCTTCGGCCTGGCCGCAGGGGCCGCGCCGCCGCTGTCCGAGGAAGGGCAGGAAGCGCTGCAGGACGTGGCGCGGCTGGCCCAGGCCAGCGCCGACGATTTCGACAGCGGCGACGAGGACGAGGACGCGTTGGCCGAGATCGAGGAGTTCGTGCGCGTGGCGGTGCTGCTGCTGCACAGCGACTGCGTGCTCGGCCCGCGCCACCGGCAGCGCCTGAACTGATGAAGCGGCTCACCGGGATTTCCTCCGGCGAGTACGCGCGCCGGCGCCGGCAGCTGATGGACATGGCCGGCGAGCAGGCCATCCTGGTGTTGCCGAGCGCGCCGGAGCGGGTGCGCAGCCACGACACGCACTACCCTTACCGGCAGGATTCGGACTTCTGGTACCTGTGCGGCTTCCCCGAACCGGATGCGGTGCTGGTGCTGGTGCCCGGGCGCCGTCATGGCGAGGCGCTGCTGTTCTGCCGCGAACGCGATCCCGAGCGTGAAGCCTGGGACGGCCCGCGGGCGGGCCAGGACGGCGCAGTCGAGCGCTACGGCATGGACGATGCCTATCCGATCGACGACCTCGACGAGATCCTGCCTGGGCTGCTGGAAGGCCGCTCGCGGGTCTATTACCACTTCGGCCGCGACGTCGATTTCGACCTGAAGCTGATCGGCTGGGTCAAGCGCGTGCGCGAGCAGGTGCGGCACGGCGCGCAGCCGCCGCACGAGTTCCTGGAACTGGGCCACCTGCTGCACGAGCAGCGCCTGTTCAAGTCGCGCGACGAGATCGCGCTGATGCAGGTGGCGGCCGACCTGAGCGTGGCCGGGCATCGCGCGGCGATGCGGCTGGCGCGGCCCGGCGTGCACGAGTACCAACTGCAGGCCGAGATCGAGCGCGAGTTCCGCGCCGGCGACGCCTGGCCGGCCTACGGCAGCATCGTCGGCAGCGGCCACAACGCCTGCGTGCTGCACTACCGCGCCAATGCCGCACGCCTGCGCGATGGCGAGCTGGTGCTGGTCGACGCCGGTGCCGAGTACCGCGGCTATGCCGCCGACATCACCCGCACGTTCCCGGCCAACGGCCGCTTCAGCGCCGAACAGCGCGCGCTGCACGATTTGGTCGGCGCCGCGCATGCCGCGGCGCTGGCGCAGGCGCGCCCGGGCGTGGCCTACGAGGCCGGGCACCTGGCCGCAGTGCAGACCCTGACCGAGGGCCTGCTGCGGCTGGGCCTGCTCAAGGGCAGCCTGGAGCAGAACCTGGCCAGCGGCGACTACCGGCGTTTCTACCGGCACAAGACCGGACACTGGCTCGGCC
This sequence comes from Xanthomonas sp. 3498, assembly GCF_014199795.1. Lineage (NCBI taxonomy): Bacteria > Pseudomonadati > Pseudomonadota > Gammaproteobacteria > Lysobacterales > Lysobacteraceae > Xanthomonas > Xanthomonas sp. 3498. The sequence continues at coordinate 600,650 of NZ_JACHOH010000001.1, read as the reverse complement.
TGGACGTGCACGACGTCGGCGACTACCGGCTGGCCGGCGAATCGCGCCTGCTCGAGCCGGGCATGGTGTTCACCATCGAACCCGGCCTGTACGTGTCGCCGGACGATAAGGACGTGGACCCGAAGTGGCGCGGCATCGGCATCCGCACCGAGGACGACGTGTTGATCACCGACGACGGCCACCGCGTGCTCACCGATGCGCTGGCGCGCAGCGCCGAGGAGATCGAGGCCTTGATGGCTGGGGAGCCGGGATTGGGGATTCGGGATTAGGGATGAGGTAACCGCGGCGGCTGGCGCGCGGGCTGATCATCCTGAAGAAGAGCGGGTGCAGCCTCGCCTCGCGGCACGGCATTGCGCGCACTGGCAAATCCCCAATCGCGATTCCCCAATCCCGCGGCGGCGGCTCAGGCCGCCGCCGCAAACACCGGCCGCGTCAGGTTCTCGGGTGCGTCCTCGGTGCACACCACCTCGTCCTCGATGCGGATGCCACCGTAGGGTTTGAACTGCTCCACCCGCGCCCAGTCGACGCTGTTGCCGTGGCCGGCCTGCTTGAGCTCGTCCAGCAGCATGTCGATGAAGTACAGGCCCGGCTCGATCGTCACCACCATGCCCGGTTCCAGGGTGCGGGTCATGCGCAGGTAGGGGTGGCCGTCGGGGCGTTCGATGCGGCCGCCGCGGTCGCTGGCGGCGAAGCCGGCGACGTCGTGCACCTGCAGGCCGATCGGGTGGCCCAGGCCATGCGGGAAGAACGCGGCGCTGACGCCGGTGGCGACCGCCGCTTCCGGCGACACGGTGAGCACGCCGGCATCCTTGAGCACGCCCATCAGCGCCAGGTGCGCATCCAGGTGCAATTGCCGATAGTCGACGCCGGCACGCACGTTCTGCCCCATGCGCTGCTGCGCGGCGTCCACCGCGTCGATCAGCGCCTGGAACTCGCTGCCGGGATCGGCGGCGTAGGTGCGGGTGATGTCGCTGGCGTAGCCGTGCGCGGAGGCGCCGGCGTCGATCAGGAAGCTGTGCAGCGGCGTCGGCGCCTGCCGCTGCAGTTCGGTGTAGTGCAGCACGGCGCCGTGCTCGTTCAATGCCACGATGTTGCCGTACGGCAGTTCGTTCGCGTCCTGCCCGACTGCTGCACAGTAGGCCATGTGGATCTCGAACTCGCTGCGGCCGTCGCGGAACGCGGCCTCGGCCGCGCGATGGCCGCGCACCGCCGACTGCTGCGCCTGGCGCATCAGCGCCAGTTCGTAGGGCGTCTTGTAGGCGCGGTGGTACTCCAGGTAGTGCAACACGCCTTCCGGGTTGTTCGGCACGTAGCCGCCCAGGGCGCTCTGCGGCTCGCCCAGGATCGCGCTGCGTGCGGCATCCGGCAGTAGCGCCAGCGCCTCGTCCGGGGTGCGGATCAGGTGGATGTCGCAGTGCTCCACCCACCAGCCGCTGGGCGCGTCCGGCACCACGTGCCAGTAGTCGCGCGGCTGGTGGAAGATCACCTGCGGCCGGCGCCCGGGCGTGTACACCAGCCAGCTGTTCGGCACCCGGGTCAGCGGCAGCCAGGCCTTGAACTGCGGGTTCACCGCGAACGGATAGTCGCGATCGTCGAACACCTGGTAGTGCAGGCTGCCGCTGGGGACGACCAAGTGGTCGAAGCCGCCGCGCGCCAGCGCCTCGTCGGCGCGTCGGGTCAGGGTGCGCAGGTGGTCGGCATACAGGGCGCTTGGGTCGTGCTGGGGCATGGCGGTGGCTCGTTCGGCGATGCGGAAACGGGGGCGCCAAGTGTGCCGGAAACGGTGCGGACGTGCGGACACGCGTGCGTGGCATGCGCATGCATGCGGCGATGCGAAGCTGCGTTGGCGACGTGGCGGTCTTTGCCGATTCCGTCGGATCTTCCTTGCATCAGATCGCGCAATGGGCGCGCATGGCCGACGTAGCAGCGGCTGATCCCGCAAAAGGCGACAAGAGCCGCTGCGACGAGGTTGACCTCGTTAGCCGCCGGGGCCCGAGTTGATCCACTGCCGCAGCAGCTCGCGATGCGCAGCGGAAATGGTCAGGAAGCGGAAGCCGGCCCAGGCCTGGCCGGGTGCGTGCGAAGGTTCGCTCCACAACAGGTGCGCGCCGACGTCGATCTGCACCTCGCGGTCGGCGTGCGGCATCGCGAAGCGCAACTGGTACAGCGCGTCCTCGTGCAGCGGCGCCGAGGCCAGCAACAGCATGCCGTGTTCGGACACATTGCCGAGGCGGCCGACCACGGCGTCTTCCATCAGGTCCAGCACCGGCACCATCTCCGGAACCTGGCGGCGCGGCGAGCGGCGGGCGTCGACGCTCATGCGTTCTCCATGTTGTCGTCGGCCGCGGGGGCGCCGGCCAGGGTGCGCAGTGCGCGGACCGCGGCCTGCCAGGCGCGATCGATCAGACGGGCGCGGTCTTCGCTGACGATGCGGGCCTGGCCCTGCGCCAGCAAGCGCGCCAGTCCATCGAGGGTGTGTTCGGCGGCCTTCTGTCCACGCTGGTTGACGAACAGCGCGCGATCGGTGATCGGGCTGTACCAGGACAGCCGCTGTCGCTTCAGGTCGCCCTGCTGGTTGATGACGAATTCGAACCAGGTGCCGAACGCCAGCGTACGCAGCCGCGCATACGCGGCCTGTTCGGCCTCCGTGCGTGGCGGCAGCGACGGCCGCTCGCCGTCCTCGCCCTGCTCGCCGAGGCGGGTGTGCGCCTTCAGCCGCATGCTGAGTTCGGTGCGCGAGGTGGTGGCGTCGGCGCCGCCGGGCGTGGACAGGCGGCGGGCGATGGCCTCGGCTTCCTGCTGGTGGTAGCCCACCTGCAGCAGCGCCTGGCCCACGCGCTCGGCCAGGGCAGCATCGGAGGCGCCATCGCTGCGGCAGGTGACCTCGGCGATGCGCTCGGCCAGGCCGATACGCTCGCGCCAGGTCTCCGAGTCCTCGCCCTGGCGCAGCAGGGTCAGCACCAGCACGTCGGACCAGGCCTGCTGCAGCAGGGTCTGTACGAAGCCGGGCGGTTGCCGGGCGGTGCACAGCGCGTCCAGGGTGGCGGCCGCGGTCTGCTTGGCCAGCTCCAGCCGTTCCTTGCCGCGCGCGGCCTCGACGTGCCGGCGTTCGGCGATCTCGGCCTTGTGCGCCAGGTTGCGTTGCTGCGCCTGGATGTCCTGGTGGGCCTGTTCGAAGACGACCGAGTCGCCTTCGTACTCCTCGACCACGCGGTCCACCGCCTGGTTGAGCTTGAGCAGCAGCGTCGGATCGCTGTCCTCTTCGCCCAGCCAGGTCGCGCCCGATTCGGCGACGGCGTTGAGCAACTCCCGCGCCGGGTGCTGGCTGCGTGCGAAGAACGCCGGATCCTGCAGCGCGGCGCGCACCAGCGGTACCTGCAGGCGTTCCAGCAGCGCCGCGGCCGGGGCGTCGGGACGCACCTCGCGTTCGATCTCGCCATACAGCAGGCCGAGCAGGTCGAAGGTGTCGGCCTGCTGCGCGGCCAGCGTCGCCTGCGCGCCGTGGGTGGCGCGCAGCGCCTGCAGCAGGGCGGTCTGCACGTCGCGCAGGTGGCGGCGGCTACGCAGCCCGCCAAGGGTGCTGTGGGCCGGCGGCTGCGCCTGCAGTTCGCCCAGGGCCTCCAGCAGGCTGGCGGTCGGAACCGGAGCCGTGCCGGCGGCGCTCGCCGGCAACGGCGGAAGCGTGGCGGCCCCGGCGGTCATCGCCGCGGGCGCGCCGGGTGCGGCATGCGCGCGCGCGGCCGTCAGCAACTGGCGCAGCGTGGCCAGATCCGGGCCGCTGGCGGCCAGCTCGGCGGCAGCGGCCGCCGATGCGGTGCCCATGCCGGGCATGGCCTGGCCGGGGGCAGGGCCGTGACCCCTGGGTCCGCTTGCGGCAGGGGCCGGATCGGCGCCTGCGGGCATGCGCGCGACGCGGCGCGCGCCCGGCTCCACGCTGGTGCTGCGCGCCACGTAGGGCAGGTAGATCAGGCCAGGCAGCACTCCGGCGTGGGTGAGCATGCCGTTGGCCCGTTCCACGATTTCGCCGTAGCGCGACAGCACCTGGCGTTCGAAAGCGCGGTACAGCGCCAGTTGCGTGTCCAGGCCCAGTCCCAGCGCTTGGCCGGCATCGCGCAGCAGCCGGCACAGCGCATGCGGGCCCGGCGGCAACTGCTCGATCTCGAAGGCCGGCCGCGCCGCCAGCACGCCGAAGCGCTGGCCGAGCAACTGCAGCGGGATATTGCAGCGGGTGGCCTCGCGGCGGGCGATCTCGTGCAGCACGATGTCGCGGTCGATATCCACGTCGGCGACCAGGGTCAGCATCTGCGCGGCGGCGCCGGCCCTGGGCGTGCGCGGCGCGGCGGCCAGGGCCGCCGAGCTGCGGATGCCGGCCAGCTCGGCTTCCAGGTGCGCCCGATAAAACGGCGCGAAGCGCGCGCGCTGCGCGCGCAGGCGCTGTGCCTCCTGGTAGATGTCCTGCTGCACCTGGCCGTTGCGGGCGCGCTCGGCCTGCTCGAACAAGGTCTGCTCCAGGTCGTCCAGGGTCGCCTGTAACGGCCCCTCCAGGGACTGCCACAGCAGGTCGTTCAGGCCCAGCAGGAGATCGCGCACGCGCGCCGGCAGGGCGGCGCTGGCAAGCGTCGCCGGCGGGGCCGACAGGGTCGCAGACACGGGCATCTTGTGATCGCCGTTGTACTTTTCTGCGGGGTATGTAGCACGATCCGTCGCCGCAACCAAGGCGGGCGGCCTCGCCAGGACGCGTCGTAGGGCGTGTCACCCATTCCCGAGTATGCCGCGTTGGGCCTGGCAGGCGCGTGGGCGGCGTTGCACGGCGAAGCGCCTGACTGGCCGTCAGGTCAAGCCGCGCGGCGCCGCCCGTGCGCCTGCCAGGCCCAACCCGAAGGGCCGTGATTGCGCGCGCCCATGGCCGCGTCATCGCTCGGGCGTGGACGGACGTCCACTTCCTCCCTCTTCCTTGCCACAGGCGCGCGCAATCGCGGCGCGGCATGCTCGGGGATGGATGACACGCCCTAGGGCAGAAACAGGGCGACCACGTCGTTGGTGAAACGCCGCCCCAGCTCGGTCGGCACGGCGTGGCCGGCGTCCACCCGCAGCCAGTCGCGGGCCTGCGCGGTGGCCAGGGCAGGGGCGATCGCCTGCAGCGGCAGGCCAGTGCGGGCGCTGAAGTCGCGCAGCGCGAAACCGTCGTTGAGGCGCAGCGCGTTGAGCATGTACTCGAACGGACGCCGCTCCGGCGCGATCCACTCGTCGCCGCCGATCGCCGCCGGCGTCCCGGCCGCGTCCAGGAACGCCTGCGGGTGCTTGTGCTTCCAGCGGCGCAGGATGCTCTGCTCGGCGCCGGAGCTGATCTTGCCGTGGGCGCCGGCGCCGATGCCGAGATAGTCGCCGAAGGTCCAGTAGTTGAGGTTGTGCGCGCAGCGGTAGCCGGCGCGGGCGTAGGCGCTGACCTCGTACTGCGCGTAGCCGGCCTCGGCCAGCAGTGCCTGGCAGCGCTCCTGCATGTCCCAGGCGTCGTCGTCCTCGGGAATGTCCTGCGGCGGCCGCGCGGCGAACACGGTGTTCGGTTCCAGGGTGAGTTGGTAGTGGCTCATGTGGGTCGGCTGCAGCGCCAGCGCCCGTGCGATGTCGCGCTCGGCCTCGGCGAGGGTCTGCTGCGGCAGCGCGTACATCAGGTCCAGGTTGAAATTGGCGTAGCCGGCGTCCTGCGCCAGCTTCACCGCGCGCTCGGCCTCGGCCCCGTCGTGGATGCGGCCCAGCCGCTGCAGCGCCGCATCGTCGAAGCTCTGGATGCCGAAGCTGAGGCGATTCACCCCGGCCGCCAGGTAGCGGTCGAAGCGGCCGTGCTCGGCAGTGCCGGGGTTGGTCTCCAGGGTGATCTCCAGGCCCGGCGCGAAGCGCAGCCGGGCGCTGGCCGCCTGCAGGAAGCGGTCGATCGCCTCGGGCGGGAACAGGCTGGGCGTGCCGCCGCCGAAGAACACGCTGTTGACCACCCGGCCCCAGACCAGCGGCAGGTCCTGGTCCAGGTCGCGGATCAGCGCATCCACGTAGGCATCGAACGGCAGCGCGCCCTTGGCCGCATGCGAGTTGAAATCGCAATACGGGCATTTGCGCACGCACCAGGGCAGGTGCACGTAGAGCGACAGCGGGGGCGGCACCAGCGCCGGGCTGTCGGCGTGCGCGGATGGGTCCGGGCAGGCGGTGCCGGGCGGGTGCTGGCAATGGTCGTGGGTGTGCGGCATGGCGAGCGGGGATCTGGGAAACGGAGATGCGGGCGGTGCGGGCGCTGGATGGCTCAGGGCTTGGCGCAGCGGCGCAAGGCAGTCTGCGCGCGCCGTGGTGCCTGGACTGGCCCGGCGCCCGCGCGCGGCGCGTTCACCCGGCGGGCTGCGCCGCCAGCAGGTCGGCCAGGCGCTGCTTGAGCTGCTGCAGGGCGAGGGCGCGATGACTGATGCGGTTCTTCAGCGCCAGCGGCATCTCGGCCGCGGTCTGGCCATGTTCCGGATCCAGGAACACCGGATCGTAGCCATGCCCGCCGCTGCCGGCACGCGCATGCGCGATGCGGCCGCGCCAGCGGCCTTCCACCAGCAGCGGTTGCGGATCCTCGGCATGCCGCAACAGCACCAGCACGCAGTAGAAGTGCGCGCCACGCTGTGCGTCGGGCACATCGCGCAGCGCGTCCAGCAGCTTGTCGATGTTGGCCTGCGCATTGCCGTGTTCGCCGGCGTAGCGCGCCGAGTACAACCCCGGCGCGCCGTGCAGCGCGTCCACGCAGATGCCGGAGTCGTCGGCCAGCGCCGGAAGGCCGGTGACGCGGGCGGCGTGGCGTGCCTTGAGCAGCGCGTTCTCGACGAAGGTCAGGCCGGTTTCGTCGGCATCGCTGACGCCGAGGGTGGATTGCGCGATCAGTTCGACCCCGACGTCGTCGAGCAGGGCGTGCAGTTCTTCGAGCTTGCCGGCGTTGCTGCTGGCCAGGACCAGTTTCATGCGGTGGGCTCCAGCAGATCCCAAGTGTTGCCGTACAGATCGCGGAACACCGCGACCGTGGCGTAAGGTTCGTGACGCGGGGCTTCCAGGAACTCCACGCCGGCGGCGAGCATCGCCGCATGGTCGCGCTGGAAGTCGTCGGTGTGTAGGAAGAAGCCGACGCGGCCGCCGGTCTGGTCGCCGATGCGGCTGCGCTGGGCGTCGTTGCCGGCGCGCGCCAGCAGCAGCGCCGCGCCGTGCGCATCGCCAGGCCCGACCACGACCCAGCGCTTGTGGCCCTGGTCCACGTCTTCCAGCAACTGGAATCCCAGCTTGCCGGTGTACCAGGCGATGGCCTCGTCGTAGTCGGCCACCACCAGGGTAACCAGGGCCAGGCGCCGGTTCATTGCGCCAGGGCTGCGCGCTGCGCCGCCAGCAGCTCGCCGATGCCGCGCTCGGCCAGGCCGAGCAGCGCGTCCAGTTCGTCGCGGCGGAAGGCATGGCCTTCGGCGGTGCCCTGCACCTCGATGAAGCCGCCGCCGTCGTTCATCACCACGTTCATGTCGGTATCGCAGTCGCTGTCTTCGGCGTAGTCCAGGTCCAGCACCGGCACGCCGCGGTAGACCCCGACCGAGACTGCCGCGACCGCGCCCAGCACCACCGGTTTCTTCAGGTCGCCGCGCTTCTGCAGCCAGTTCACCGCATCCACCAGCGCCACATAGGCGCCGGTGATGGCGGCGGTGCGGGTGCCGCCGTCGGCCTGCAGCACGTCGCAGTCCAGGGTGATGGTGCGCTCGCCCAGCGCGTTGCGATCCACGCAGGCGCGCAGCGCGCGGCCGATCAGACGCTGGATCTCCAGCGTGCGTCCGCCCTGCTTGCCGCGCGCGGCTTCGCGATCGGAGCGCGAATGGGTGGCGCGCGGCAGCATGCCGTATTCGGCGGTCACCCAGCCTTCGCCCTTGCCGCGCAGGAAGCCCGGCACGCGGTTCTCGACGCTGGCGTTGCACAGCACGCGGGTGTCGCCGAAGCTGACCAGGACCGAACCTTCGGCGTGGCGGGTGAAGGCGCGTTCGATGCGGACCGGGCGCAACTGATCGGCCGTGCGGCCGCTGGGACGGGAGAAGGACATGCAGGGGTTCCGGGAAGGGCGGGGCCGTGCGCGGCATGTGACCGCGTCGGTGAGGCGTGAGAGAGCCCTAGGTTAACATTCGCCCCCTGTCCGCACCGGAACACCGCATGATCCGCAGCATGACCGCCTACGCCGGCGCCGAGCGCATCACTCCCTGGGGCACGCTGGGATGCGAACTGCGCTCGGTCAACCACCGTTTCCTGGAAGTGGGCGTGCGCCTGCCGGAAGAACTGCGCGCGCTGGAGCCGCAGCTGCGCGAACGCGTGGCCGCGCGCATCAGTCGCGGCAAGCTCGACCTGATGTTGCGCCTGCGCGCGCCGGATGCGGCGCAGACGCTGGCAGTGAACGAGGCCCTGGTCGAACAGTTGGGCGTGCTCGCGCAGCGGCTGGGTGCGCGCTTTGGGCAGATGCAGGTGCAGTTCGTCGATCTGCTGCAGTTGCCCGGGGTGCTGCAGGGGCAGACGGTCGATCCGGCGGCGCTGCAGGCGCAGGCGCTGGAACTGCTGGACGAGGTGCTGGCCGAGTTCGTCGCCGCGCGCGAGCGCGAGGGCGGCAAGCTGGCCGCGGCCATCGTCGAGCGGGTCGACGCGGTGGAACGCATCGCCGGCGAGGTGCGCACGCTGATCCCGGCCATCCGCGACGGCCAGCGCGCCAAGCTGGCGGCACGCCTGGCCGACTTGCCGCATCCGGTCGATCCCGGCCGCGCCGAGCAGGAGCTGGTGCTGTGGCTGCAGAAGCTCGACGTGGACGAGGAACTGGACCGGCTCGGCAGCCACATCAAGGAACTGCGCCGGGTGCTGCGCCAGCCGGAACCGGCGGGCCGGCGCCTGGATTTCCTGCTGCAGGAGTTCAACCGCGAGGCCAACACCCTGGGCTCGAAGTCGGTGGACAGCCGCACCTCCAACGCCGCGGTGGAACTGAAGGTGCTGATCGATCAGATCCGCGAGCAGGTGCAGAACCTCGAATAGCCGGGATGGCGGGATTCGAGATTGGGGATTGGCGCGCCGGGCCGGTCACGTCCAATACCGGGTAGCATATCGACCCCGTGGGTGTTGGCCCGCGGCTCCGTTCGCGAATCCCGACTCTCACTCCCGAATCCCTGATCCTATGCGCGGCACTCTCTACATCGTGGCGGCCCCGTCCGGCGCCGGCAAGAGCAGCATCGTCAACGCCACCCTGGCGCGCGACCCGCAGATCGCGCTGTCGATCTCGTTCACTTCGCGCGCGCCGCGCCCGGGCGAACGCCATGCCGAGCACTACCATTTCGTCTCCGCCGACGAGTTCCAGCGGATGATCGATGCCGGCGACTTCTTCGAGTACGCCCGGGTCCACGGCGACTGGAAGGGCACTGCGCGGCAGTCGGTGGAGCCGCAACTGGCCGCCGGCCACGACGTGCTGCTGGAGATCGACTGGCAGGGCGCGCGCCAGGTGCGGGCCAAGGTGCCGGACGCGGTCAGCGTGTTCATCCTGCCGCCCTCGCGCGAGGCCCTGGAGCAGCGCATGCGCAAGCGCGGCCAGGACAGCGAGGCGGTGATCGCGCAGCGGCTGGCCGCCGCGCGCGAGGAGATGTCGCACTACGCCGACTTCGATTACGTGATCGTCAACGAGCACTTCGATACCGCGGTGGACGAGATGTGCGCGATCTTCGTGGCCAGCCGCCTGCGCCGGCCGCAGCAGCAGCTACGCCATGCCGGGCTGATCGATACCCTCCTGCAGGAATAGCCAACTGGCTGATTCCAAAGGGAACCGGATGGGGTGGGGTTGAACTCGGGCGGTTGTCGCCCTACAATCCCCGCCCTTTCCCTCATTCGAACGCGCGGCCGCCACCGGCCCGCCGGGAGCCCGCATGGCCCGCATCACCGTAGAAGATTGCCTGGAAGTCGTTAACAACCGTTTCGAACTGGTCATGATGGCGTCCAAGCGCGCCCGCCAGCTCGCCAACGGCGTGCAGGCCACCCTCGACAACAGCGAATCGGCCGACAAGCCGACCGTGCTGGCGCTGCGCGAGATCGCCGCGCGCAAGATCGACAACGCGCTGATCGACGAGGTCGAGAAGGCCGAGCGCGAGCGCGCCGAGCGCGAGGCGCTGGAATGGGCCGCGGCCGAAGTCGTCGCCGACGAGGACATGTCCAAGAACGACGACTGATCGCGTCTCCGCGTCGCGATCGTCCCACGAACAGCCCGCATCCGCGGGCTGTTTCGTTTTGCGGGTTTGCCGTCCACGCGCCGCTGGCATAGTCTTTCCGCATGAACCCAGGCCCTTCTGCCCAGGTCGCCCACGCCGCGCCTTCGTCGGCCGACGAGGCGGTCCCCGATTACGTCCTGCAGCTCGAACGCAGTGCCAGCTATCTGCCCGCCGAGCAGATCCCGCTGCTGCGCCGCGCCTGGGAGGTCGGTGCGGCCGCGCACGCGGGGCAGACCCGCAAGTCCGGCGAGCCCTACATCACCCATCCGGTGGCAGTGGCCGGCGTGCTGGCCGAGCTGGGCCTGGACGTGGAGGCGCTGATCGCGGCGATCCTGCACGACACCATCGAAGACACCCCGCTGACCCGCGCCGAGCTGGCCGCCGAGTTCGGCGAGGCGGTGGCCGAACTGGTCGATGGCGTCACTAAGCTGGACAAGCTCAAGTTCCGCGACCGCCAGGAAGCGGCCGCCGAGAGCTTCCGCAAGATGCTGCTGGCGATGTCGCGCGACCTGCGCGTGATCATGATCAAGCTCGCCGACCGACTGCACAACATGCGCACCCTGGGCGCGCAGAGCGCCGAGGCGCGCAGCCGCATCGCCCGCGAAACCCTGGAGATCTACGCGCCGATCGCTCAGCGCCTGGGCATGAGCCTGATGAAGTCCGAACTGCAGAACCTCGGCTTCCGCGCGCTGCATCCGTGGCGCCACGCGATCATCGAAAAGCACATCCGCAGCCAGCCGGTGGTGCGCCGCGAGTCGATGGCGCAGGTGGAGGTGCAGTTGTCGCAGCGTCTGGCCAAGGAGGGGCTGGAACACCGCCTGGTGAGCCGGATCAAGACGCCGTGGAGCATCTACAACAAGATGCGCGACGAGAACAAATCCTTCGACCAGGTGATGGACGTGTTCGGCTTCCGCCTGGTGGTGCGCGGCGTGCCTGACTGCTACCACGCGCTGGGCGCGGTGCACGCCACCTTCAAGCCGCTGGATGCGCGCTTCCGCGACTTCATCGCCATTCCCAAGGCCAACGGCTACCAGTCGCTGCATACGGTGCTGTTTGGGCCCTACGGCTCGCCGATCGAAGTGCAGATCCGCACCGAGGAAATGGACCTGATCGCCGAACGCGGCGTCGCCGCGCACTGGACCTACAAGTTCGGCGGCGATTCGCCCAACAGCGCGCAGAGCCGCGCGCATGCATGGATCGTGGAACTGATCGAATCGCAACGCGCCGCCGGCTCGTCGCTGGAGTTCCTGGACAACGTCAAGGTCGACCTGTTCCCGGACGAGGTCTACCTGTTCACGCCCAAGGGCAAGATCCTGGCGCTGCCGCGCAACTCCACCGCGCTGGACTTCGCCTACGCGGTGCACACCGACGTCGGCAACCGCGCGGTGGCCTCGCGCGTGGACAAGAAGCTGGTGCCGCTGCGCACCAAGCTGGTCAGCGGGCAGACCGTGGAAGTGATCACCGCGCGCTCGGCCACGCCCAAGCCGCAATGGCTGGAATTCGTGGTCAGCAGCAAGGCGCGCACCGCGATCCGCCATCAGCTCAAGCAACTCGAGCACGAGGACGCGGTGCAGCTCGGCCACCGTATGCTCGACCGCGCGCTGGAAGCGATGGACAGCTCGCTGGAGCGGCTGCCCAAGGGACGCCTGGATTCGTTCCTCAGCGAGCACCGCTACCCGCGTCTGGAAGCGTTGCTGGCCGACGTGGCGCTGGGCAACTGGATGCCGAACCAGGCCGCGCAGGCGCTGATGGCCTATGCCGAACTGCGTGGCGGCGGCCACTCTAAGCATTCGCAGGAAAAGATCCTGATCAACGGCACCGAGCGCGGTGTGGTCAGCTTCGCCAACTGCTGCCAGCCGATTCCCGGCGACGAGATCATGGGCTACCACACCGCCGGCAAGGGCATCGTGGTGCATCGGCTGGACTGCCCGAACCTGGCCGAACTGCGCAAGTCGCCCGAGCGCTGGGTGCCGATCGGCTGGGACAGCAGCGTCATCGGCGACTACGACACCGCGCTGGTGGTGGAGGTCGAGAACCGCACCGGCGTGCTGGCGCAGCTGGCCGCGGCGATCGCGCAGAGCCAGTCCAACATCGAGCGCGTCGACTACCTGGACCGCGACTTCAACGCCGCGGTGCTGCGCTTCAACATCCAAGTGCGCGACCGCAACCACCTGGCCGAGGTGATGCGCCGGCTGCGGCGTCTGCATGCGGTGCAGAGCGTGCGGCGGCAGTAGGTGGTGCCGGGATTGGGGAGTCGGGATTGGGGATTCGAAGCGGGCCTGGTCCTGGCGTCGTAGGAGCGGCTTCAGCCGCGACGCCTTGTCGATAAAGCGTCGCGGCTGAAGCCGCTCCTACGAAAAGCGGGCGAAGCGCATGGCCGGCATCCCCGGCGGGCACGCTGTTCCCGATTCCCCAATCCCCAATCCCCAATCCCCAACCGCGCGCGCCAGCTAAACTAGGCGGACATTCTTCCAACGGAGTCGCCATGTCCCGCCAGATCATCCATACCGACCGTGCACCGGCCGCGATCGGCCCGTATTCGCAGGCTGTGCGTGCCGGCAACACCGTGTACTTCTCCGGGCAGATCCCGCTGGATCCGGCCACCGGCGAGATCGTCGCCGGCGACATCGCCGCGCAGGCGCGCCGCGCCTTCGACAACCTGCAGGCGGTGGCCGAGGCGGCCGGCGGCTCGCTGGACCGCATCGTGCGCCTGGGACTGTACCTCACCGATCTGGCGCAGTTCGCGCAGGTCAACGCGGTGATGCAGGACTACTTCCAGGCGCCGTTCCCCGCGCGCTCCACCATCGAAGTCTCGGCGCTGCCCAAGGGTGCGGGCTTCGAAGTGGATGCGGTGATGGTGCTGGACTGATTCCCAGCCGTGCCGCGCGTGCAGGTTCCGGCGCCGGCCTTGTCGGCGGCAGGCGAGGTGCCGCTGACCACGCTGCCCGGCGTCGGTCCCAAGCTGGCGGAGAAATTCGCCGCGCGCGGCCTGTCCACGCTGCAGGACCTGTGGCTGCACCTGCCGCTGCGCTATGAGGATCGCACCCGCCTGACCACCGTGGCGGCGCTGCAGCCGGGTGTGCCCGCGCAAATCGAAGGGCGGGTGCAGGCGGTGGACCGCGGCTTCCGCTACCGGCCGATGCTGCGCGTGGCGGTGGCCGACGATTCGCGCGGCACCCTGGTGCTGCGTTTCTTCCAGTTCCGTGCCGCGCAGGCGGCGCAGTTCGCGGTGGGCGCGCGCTTGCGCGCCTTCGGCACGCCCAAGCCGGGCCAACATGGGCTGGAATTCGTGCATCCCAGCTATCAGATCCTCGGCGAGGACGACGACGCGGCGCTGGGCGATCGCCTGGATCCGGTGTACCCGGCGGTGGAGGGCGTCGGCCCGGCGACCGTGCGCCGGTTGATCGGCCAGGCGCTGGACCGGTTGCCGGAAGAAGCCGCGCTGGAATTGCTGCCGGCCTCGCTGCTGGCCGAACTCGGCCTGCCGTCGCTGCGCAGCGCGCTGCTGGTCGCGCACCGGCCGCCGCCGCAGGCCGATCTGGCTGCGCTCGCCGCTGGTCTGCATCCGGCGCAGCAGCGCCTGGCGCTGGAGGAACTGCTCGCGCATCACCTGAGCCTGCGTCGCCAGCGCATCGCCATGCAATGCCAGCCGGCACCGTCGCTGCGCGGCCGCGGGCTGCTGGCCAAGCGCCTGCAGCAGTCGCTGCCGTTCCGACTGACCGGTGCACAGCAGCGTGTGTTCGCGCAGATCCGCGCCGACCTGGAGCGGCCGGCGCCGATGCTGCGGCTGGTGCAGGGCGACGTCGGCAGCGGCAAGACCGTGGTCGCCGCGCTGGCGGCGATGCTGGCGGTGGACAAGCGCAAGCAGGCGGCGTTGGCGGCGCCGACCGAACTGCTCGCCGAGCAGCATCTGGCCAACCTGCGCGGTTGGCTGGAGCCGCTGGGTGTGCGCGTGGCCTGGCTGGCCGGCAAGGTCACCGGCAAGGCGCGCAGCGCGACCCTGGCGCAGATCGCTTCGGGCGAGGCGCAGGTGGTGGTCGGCACGCATGCGCTGATGCAGGAGGCGGTGCGCTTCCACGACCTGGCCCTGGCCATCGTCGACGAGCAGCACCGCTTCGGCGTGCACCAGCGCCTGGCGCTGCGCGACAAGGGCGCCTCCGGCGCGGGCGTGCCGCACCAGCTGGTGATGACTGCCACGCCGATCCCGCGCACGCTGGCAATGGCCGCGTATGCCGATCTGGACGTCTCCTCCATCGACGAACTGCCGCCGGGGCGCACCCCGGTGCAGACCATCGTGCTCAATGCCGAGCGCCGCCCCGAGCTGGTGCAGCGCATCCGCGTGGCTTGCGCCGAAGGCCGCCAGGCCTACTGGGTCTGCACCCTGATCGAAGAGGCCGAGGACAGCGAGAAGTCCGCGCAGGCCGGCGCCGGCAACCGGCTCGAGGCCAGTGCCGCGCAGGCCACTTTCGAGGCGCTGTCGGCACAATTGCCGGAGCTGCGCGTGGGCCTGGTGCACGGGCGCATGAAGCCGGCGGAGAAGCAGGCGGCGATGCGCGCGTTCAAGCAGGGCGAGATCGACCTGCTGGTCGCCACCACCGTCATCGAGGTCGGCGTGGACGTGCCCAATGCCTCGCTGATGATCATCGAGAACGCCGAACGCCTGGGCCTGGCGCAGCTGCATCAGTTGCGCGGCCGGGTCGGGCGCGGCGCGGCGGCGTCGAGCTGCGTGCTGATGTACCAGGCGCCGCTGTCGGCGATGGCGCGGCAGCGCCTGGAAACCATGCGCCAGACCAACGACGGCTTCGTCATCGCCGAGAAGGATCTGGAACTGCGCGGCCCGGGCGAACTGCTCGGCACCCGCCAGACCGGCCTGGCCGCGTTCCGCGTGGCCGACCTGGCCCGCGACGCCGGCCTGCTGCCGCGCGTGCATGCCCTGGCCGACCGGCTGCTGGAGGAGGCGCCGGTGCTGGCCGACCGCATCGTCGCGCGCTGGGTCGGTGGGGCGGTGCGGTTCGCTGGGGCCTGAACGGCCGGGATTCGGCATTCGGGATTGGGGATTCGTTAGAAGCGGCCGTCCGCCTGCTGTTGTAGGAAGCGGCTTCGGCCGCCACCGGGCGTTACCAGGAGACCCGATCGCGGCTAAAGCCGCCCCTTCGAACGAAGACGTGGCGATGCCGCTTTTGCGAATCCCCGCTTTCAACAGCCGAATGGCTGGTCATCCCGACTCCCCAATCCCCGCTCCTTCCCATGCCTGTCCAGCAGTGCCAGACTCGGCGACCGAATGGACGAGCGAAGCGACGCATGAGCGACAAGATTCCCCTGTTGATCGATACCGACCCCGGCGTGGACGATGCGCTGGCGCTGCTGATGGCGTTCGCCGATCCGCGCCATGAGGTGGTCGGGCTGACCATCGCCGCCGGCAACGTCGGGCTGCGCCACACCGTGCGCAATGCGCTGAAGCTGTGCGAAGTGGCCGGGCGCGAGGATGTGCCGGTGTTCGCCGGCTGCGCCGATCCGCTGCTGCATCCGTCGGTGGACGCTGGGCACGTGCACGGCCAGGACGGCTTCGGCGACGTCGACCTGCCGCCGGCCGCACGCGGCGCCGAGGCCGAGCATGCCGCGCTGGCGATCCTGCGCCTGTCGCACCAGTACGCCGGGCGCCTGCTGCTGGTCGCGCTGGGGCCGCTGACCAACATCGCGCTGGCGCTGAAGCTGGATCCGACCCTGCCGCAGCGCGTCGGCCGCTTCCTGGTGATGGGCGGGGCGATCACCTGCCACGGCAACATCACCCCGGCCGCGGAATTCAACATCGCCTTCGATCCGGAGGCGGCGCACATCGTGTTCAAGGCGTTCCCGCACATCGAGGTCGCCGATTGGGAGGCGACCGTGGCGCACGGCCTGCCGCACCGCGAGGTCGAGCAGTGGTTGGCGGTGGATGCGCCGAAGGCGCGCTTCTACGAGCTGATCTCGCGCAAGACCCGGCTGTGGTCGGAAGACGCGCGTGGCGAGCACTGGTATGCCGCCGACGCGCTGGCGATGGCCTGGGCGCTGCAGCCCGACGGTGCGCAGGAGGTGCAGTCGCGCCCGATGCAGATCGAGCTGTCCGGGGTGCACACCCGCGGCGCCACCCTGGTCGACTGGAACCGCCAGTTGGGCCTGCCGGACAACGCGACCATGCTTATCCGCTACGACCATGCACGGTTCCTGGATCTGGCCCGCACGGCGGTCGGTGCCGGCTAAGCCTGCCGGTCCCGCCCGAGTCCGGGCGGGACCCATTGGTAGGGCGGCGGCCTCGTGAGCCGTCACCTCACGTGCCATCACGTAAACGTTGCGTGCAGGGCAGGAGGGCTGTTATAGTTTCCCTCTTGTCCAGCAGCCACCTACGGTGCGAGCCCATGAAGGCCGACATCCATCCCCAGTACCGCGACGTCGTGTTCCACGATGTCACCTCCGATTTCAAGATCCTGACCCGTTCGACCATGTCCTCGAAAGAGACGGTCAAGTGGGAGGACGGCGAAGAGTATCCGCTGATCAAGGTCGAAATTTCCTCGGCTTCGCATCCGTTCTATACGGGCAAGCACAAGGTCATCGACACCAGCGGCCGCATCGACAAGTTCCAGAAGCGCTACGCGCGCTGATCGGAACCGTCGAACGGATGTAAAGCAACGGCCGCTTGCGCGGCCGTTTTGCTATCTGCGATCTCCTCCCGGCGTGATGCGCCGGTGTCATCCTTCCGTGAAAGTGCGGCGAGGATGCAACGCTGTGTCGCTTTCCTGCCGCCATCGTGCGGCATGAGCGGTGAGCGACGGCGCAAATGCTGCTGTGCGATAATGGCGCGATCCGTGGCGATTGCCGTGGACTTCCTTCACGCGTCTGTTCGCAACGTAATCGGACAGGCGCCTTCCATCGAGGAGCGCACACTGTGTCCGATCTTGATCAGGTCACGTTGAACGCCGGCGACACGTCGGTCGTTCTTCCGGTACTCAAGCCCACCCTGGGCAACGATTGCGTCGACATTTCCAAGTTGACCAAGGAGACCGGTCTCTTCACCTACGACTCGGGCTTCACCGCGACCGCCAGCTGCAAGTCGGCGATCACCTACATCGACGGCGACAACGGCGTGCTGCTGTACCGCGGCTACCCGATCGAGCAACTGGCCGAGAAGTCCAACTTCCTCGAAGTGGCCTACCTGCTGATGAACGGCGAGCTGCCCACCGCCGACGAATTCAAAAAGTTCGACCACGAAGTGACGCATCACACGATGATGCACGAGTCGCTGAAGAACTTCCTCGGCGGCTTCCGCCACGACGCGCACCCGATGGCGATGATGGCCGGTACCGTGGCCTCGCTGTCGGCGTTCTACCACGACACCCTCGACCTCAACGATCCGGAGCAGCGCCGCCTGGCCGCCATCCGCCTGATCGCCAAGGTGCCGACGATCGCCGCCGCTGCCTATCGCTACTCGATCGGCTGGCCGATCCGCTATCCGCGCAACAACCTCGGCTACGTCGAGCGCTTCCTGCACATGATGTTCGAGGTGCCGAGCGAGCAGCTGGAGATGAACCCGGTCGTGGCCAAGGCCCTGGACCTGCTGTTCATCCTGCACGCCGACCACGAGCAGAACGCCTCGACCTCGACCGTGCGTCTGGTCGGTTCCACCGGCGCCAACCCGTACGCCTCGGTCGCCGCGGGCATCACCGCGCTGTGGGGCCCGGCGCACGGCGGCGCCAACGAAGCCGTGCTGAAGATGCTGGAAGAGATCGGCACCGCCGACAACGTCGAGAGCGCCGTGGCCAAGGCCAAGGACAAGAACTCGAGCTTCCGCCTGATGGGCTTCGGCCACCGCGTGTACAAGAACTTCGACCCGCGCGCGAAGATCATCCGCGAGATGACCCACAAGGTGCTGGGCGAGCTGGGCGTCAACGACCCGCTGCTGGAAGTTGCGCTGAAGCTGGAAGAGGCCGCGTTGAAGGACGACTACTTCGTGCAGCGCAAGCTGTACCCGAACGTCGACTTCTACTCGGGCATCATCTACAAGGCGCTGAACATTCCGGTGGAGATGTTCACCGTGATGTTCGCCATCGCCCGTACCGCCGGCTGGGTCTCGCACTGGCTGGAGCAGCAGGTCGACCCGGAAATGAAGATCGGCCGTCCGCGCCAGATCTACACCGGCTACGACAAGCGCGACTACACCAACGCCGACAAGCGCTGATCGATCGCCGCAAGGCTGTCCGGAACGCCCCGCCTCGCGGGGCGTTTTTCGTTTGTGGCGGGTGAAGCGGGGAAGGGAAGTGGCAGGTGCCTCGTCGCGTGCGCGGCGAGCCGGAATACGGGCGCCCGCGCGATCGTGCGGCGCCCGTCGCATCCACGACGCGGAATGGTGGTGCGCTCAGCCGTCCTGGTAGGCGGCGATGTCCTGCTCGGTCAGCAGTTGCCGCAGTTGCGGCATCGAGGCGCGCCGCATCGGCTTCTCGTCCACCTGCGACAGCGGCGCCTGGCGCAGCGCGTCGTAGGGCAGTACGGTCAGGTCGAAGGTCAGTTCCTCGGCGGCGAACAGCCACACCGGGAAGTCCTCGCTGCGCTCGCGGTCCAGGCGCAGGCGGCGGCTGCGCAGCTCGGCCGGGATCCGGTGTTCTTCGAGGAAGCGCGCCACCGCCTCGGCGTCGTCGCTGTGCAGGTGCAGCTGCACCGGGCTGTTGGCATCGGCGGTGCCGTCGTGCACCGGTCCGGCCAGGCGTGGCGCGAACGCATGCAGGAAGTCCATCGCGCGCAGCGCCGCCTCGCGCCGCCTTCGCAGTTCGCCGGCATGGTCCGGACCGGCGAACAGCCGCTGGTACTCGCGCAGCGCGTCCTCGATCTCGCTGTTGCGCGGCAGCGAGGCGTCGTCATGGATGCCGAGCCGCTCGGCGGCCTTGAGCTTGGCCTGGTGGAAATCGCGGATGCCGCCTTCAGCCATCAGCCGGGCGGCTTCGTGCGCCAGTCGGCGACGGCGTTCGTGCGTGCGGGTCCGGGCATGTTGCCGAGCGTGGTGCATGGTGCGCCTCCCCTCAAAGCCTGCCCCGACTGTACCGCAGCCTTGCGAAATTCAGGTGTAGCGGCGGTGTCGCGTGAGCCAGTGTCCGCCGGGCGAGGCGCGCCCGGCGGACGTGCCCCCGGCGAGCGCCGGGGGCGGGGGAAGCGGAGTGATCAGAAGATGTCGAACGCGGCGTCGTCGGTCTTCTGGTCCTGCAGGCTTTCGTCGAACTGCTGGATGCGGTCCATGTCCTCGGTCTTGACCCATTCCGTGGCGCCGTTGAGGCTGACCTGGACCATGCCGCCCGGCGGATCGTTGCGGGCGATCGGCTGGTCCTTCAGCGCGACCCGCATGTAGTCGATCCAGATCGGCAGCGCGGCCTTGCCGCCGTACTCGCGGTAGCCGAGCGAGCGGTAGTCGTCGCGGCCGACCCACACCGTGGTCACGTAGGGGCCGCCGAAGCCGGAGAACCAGGCGTCGCGATGGTCGTTGGTGGAACCGGTCTTGCCGCCCACGTCCTCGCGGCCGAGCACCTTGGCCGCGGCGCCGGTGCCGCGCTGGACCACGTCGCGCATCATCGACACCAATTGATAGGCGGTGCGCTCGTCGATGGCACGCGGCGCCACCTTGGCCTCGGGATCGGTGGCCGGGGCCTTTTCGTCCGCGGCTGGCGCGGTGGTCGCGGCCGGCTTGGCCGCCGCCGGCGGCGTGGCCGCGCCGAAGTTGAAGCCGTCGACCACCTGGCTGACCGGCGCCGCGTTGCCGCCGACGCTGCCGCAGCTGCGGCAGGCAGTCAGCGGGTGCTCCTGGAACAGGACATTGCCGTCGCGGTCGGTGACCTTGTCGATGATCCAGGTGTTGACCAGCGAACCGCCGTTGGCGAACACGGTGTAACCGCGCGCCACCGACAGCGGAGTCAGCGAGGCGGTACCCAGCGACATCGACAGGTTCGGCGGCAGTTCGGCTTCCTGGAAGCCGAACTGGCTGATGTACTTGCGCGCGAAGTCCACGCCGATGGCGTCCAGCAGGCGCACCGAGACCAGGTTGCGCGACTGCACCAGCGCCTCGCGCAGGCGCATCGGGCCGCGGAAGCCGCCGCCGTCGTTCTGCGGCGACCAGGTCTTGCCGCGGCGGTCGCGGAACACCACCGGCGCGTCGAGCACGATCGAGGCCGGGTTGAAGCCCTTATCGAACGAGGCCGCGTACAGGAACGGCTTGAAGCTGGAGCCGGGCTGGCGGCGCGCCTGGGTGGCGCGGTTGAACTTGTTGCCGGCATAGCTGAAGCCGCCGACCATGGCGCGCAGCGCGCCGTTGTGGGCGTCCAGCGACACAAGCGCGGCCTGGCCGCGCGGGATCTGGGTGATCTCCCATTCGCCCGGCTTGTCGCCGGCCTGGATGCGCACCAGGTCGCCGCGCTTGAGCAGGGTGGCCGGGCTGCGCCCGGTCCAGCGGCTGGCGGCCACCGGCAGCACCAGCTCGGTCTTGTTGGCGAGCACCACGGTGGCGCTGCCGTCGCTGCCGGTGCTGGCGACGATGCTCGGCAGCATCCCGCCCTGCGCGTAGACGCCGCTCAGGTGGCTGGCCAGTGCGGCCGCATCGGCGCTGGCGGGCAGGTCGAAATGCTTCTCGACGCCATGCCAGCCGTGGCGGCGGTCATAGACGACCAGGCCCTGGCGCACCGCATGGTTGGCGGCGGTCTGCAGGGTCGAATCGATGCTGGTGTAGACGTGGTAGCCCTTGTCCAGCACGTCGCCGCCGAAGCGCGCGATCATCTCCTGGCGCACCAGTTCGGCGACGTACGGGGCCTCGACCTCGACCGGGCGCTCGTGCGGCGCGGCGTGCATCGGCACCGCCTTGGCCGCCTCGGCCTCGGCCGGGGTGATGAAGCTCAGGGCGGCCATGCGGCTGAGCACATAGTTGTCGCGGCGCTGCTTGGCGCGCTCCGGGTTGCTGATCGGGTTGCCGCTGGAGGGGAACTTGGGGATGCCGGCCAGCGAGGCCATCTCGTCCAGGCTCAGCTCGTTGAGCTTCTTGCCGTAGTAGTACTCGGCGGCGGCGGCGATGCCGTAGGCGCGGTTGCCGAAGAAACTCTTGTTGAGGTACAGCTCGAAGATCTGGTCCTTGGTCAGCTCGGCCTCGATCTTGCGCGCCAGCAGGATCTCCGCCAGCTTGCGGGTGTAGCTGTATTCCGAGCTCAGGAAGAACTGGCGGGCGACCTGCTGGGTGATGGTGGAGCCGCCCGGCACGCGCTTGTCGTTGGTGGTGGCCAGCAGCCACACCGCGCGGGCGATGCCCTTGTAGTCGACCCCGCCGTGCTCGTAGAAGCGAGCGTCCTCGGTGGCCAGGAAGGCTTGCTTGAGTCGCTCCGGCACGTCCTTCATGGTGATGGGGTAGCGCCGGGTCTCGCCGAACAGCGCCATCAGCTTGCCGTCGCTGGAGTAGACGTACATGGGCTCCTGCAGTTCGACCTTGCGCAGGGTCTGCACGTCCGGGAGCTTGGAGGAGACGACGTAGTAGAGCCCGCCTGCCACGGCGGCGCCGACCAGGCCAAGGAGGACCAACATGACCAGCGCCCAGCGCAGCCAACGACGAAAACGGGGCATCGCGAGAGATTCCGATTGCAGATTTCTTGGGCGCAGAGTATAGAGTACGCCGGGGAACGGCTGGGGCCGGTTCCGGGGATGCGACGGGTTTGCTGCCGCAGGTCGTGCCGTGACACGGATCGCGGCATGCAACCGGGCGGTTGCCAATTGCAAAAAATTTGTTATTAATGCGCTGGCGCAACATTGGCGTCCAAGTGCCCGCCGGCAGGGGAAAATCCGTGGGGCTTATCCCAAAGAGTCAGCAACCGCTGATCGGCATCGACATCAGCTCGACTGCGGTCAAGCTGCTGCAGCTTTCGCGTAACGGCAACCGGTTCCGTGTCGAGCATTACGCCGTCGAACCCTTGCCGCCCAATGCCGTGGTCGAAAAGAACATCGTCGAGGTCGAGGCGGTGGGCGAGGCGATCCGCCGCGCCGTGACCCGTTCCGGCACCCGCGCCAAGCATGCCGCGGCCGCCGTGGCCGGTTCGGCGGTGATCACCAAGGTGATCCCGATGCCGGCCGAGCTGGACGAGAGCGAACTGGAAGCCCAGGTCGAGCTGGAGGCGGTGAACTACATCCCGTACCCGATCGACGAAGTGAACCTGGATTTCGAGGTGCTGGGCGTCATCCCCAACAACCCCGAGATGGTGCAGGTGCTGCTGGCCGCCTCGCGCTCGGAGAACGTGGAACTGCGCCAGTCGGCCCTTGAACTCGGCGGCCTGGTGGCCAAGGTGATGGACGTGGAGGCCTTCGCGGTCGAGAACGCCTTCGCGCTGGTGGCCAGCGAATTGCCGGTGGCCGCCGACGGCATCGTCGCCCTGGTCGACATCGGCGCCACCATGACCACCCTCAACGTCCTGCGCGGCGGGCGTAGCCTGTACAGCCGCGAGCAGGTGTTCGGCGGCAAGCAGCTGACCGACGAAGTGATGCGCCGCTACGGGCTCACCTACGAGGAAGCCGGCATGGCCAAGCGCCAGGGCGGGCTGCCGGAGAGCTACGAGGTCGAGGTGCTGGAACCGTTCAAGGAAGCCACGGTGCAGCAGATCAGCCGCCTGCTGCAGTTCTTCTACGCCGGCAGCGAATTCAACCGGGTCGATCACATCGTCCTGGCCGGCGGCTGCGCCGCCCTGGCCGGGTTGCCGGAGATGGTGGAGGAGCAACTCGGCGTCGCCACGGTGGTCGCCAATCCGTTGGCGCAGATGACCCTGGGGCCGAAGGTCCAGGCGCACGCGCTGGCCCAGGATGCGCCGGCGCTGATGATCGCCACCGGCCTGGCGCTGAGGAGCTTCGACTGATGGCGAAGATCAATCTGCTGCCCTGGCGGGCGGAACGGCGCAAGCAGCGCGAACGCGAGTTCTACTCGATGCTGGGCCTGGCCGCATTCGCCGGGGTGCTGCTGGCCGGGCTGATCTGGTTCTACTACGACCTGCAGA
Organism: Xanthomonas sp. 3498; assembly: GCF_014199795.1. NCBI lineage: Bacteria > Pseudomonadati > Pseudomonadota > Gammaproteobacteria > Lysobacterales > Lysobacteraceae > Xanthomonas > Xanthomonas sp. 3498. The sequence continues at coordinate 577,342 of NZ_JACHOH010000001.1, read as the reverse complement.
TCAGCGGCCAGAACGAGCGCAACGCGTATCTGCAGACCGAGATCGAGAAGGTCCAGGCGCAGAACAAGGAAATCGACACCCTCGACGAGAAGAAGCGGCGGCTGCTGGCGCGCAAGCAGGTCATCGAGGAACTGCAGGCCAAGCGCTCGCAGATGGTGCATCTGTTCGACTCGCTGGTGCGGACCATCCCCGACGGGGTGGTGCTGACCTCGGTGAAGCAGGAAGGCGACATGCTGACCCTGGAAGGTCGCTCGCAGTCCAACGCGCGAGTCAGTACCTACATGCGCAACCTCGAAGGCTCGGGCTGGATGACCAATCCGGAGCTGACGGTGATCGAGGCCAAGGCCCAGGAGAAGGAAGCCAAGGGCCCGATCCTCGACACCAAGGCGCTGCCGTACGTGTTCACGCTGCGGGTCAAGCTGCCGGTGCCGGGCGAGAGCACCGATCCGGCGGCCGCCGGCACGGCGCCGGGCGGTGCCGCCACGCCCGCAACCCCTGGCGCAGCCCCCGCGGGCGGCACGCCTGGCACGTCGATGCCTGCGCAGGCACCAGGCGCAGCACCTGCGGCCGTACCTGCCCCCGGCAGCGCTGCCGCCCCGGCCCCGGCCACTCCGCCGGCACCCGCCGCCAAGCCAGCGCAACAGGGACCGGCGTCATGAGCAAGAAATTCAACATCAAAGAGCTGGATTTCAACAACATCGGCAACTGGCCGCAGCAGGCCAAGATCGTGTTCTGCGTGCTGGTGACGCTGTTCATCCTGATCCTGTCCTGGTTCCTGCTGATCAGCAGCAAGAGCGACGAGCTGCAGGCGTTGGAACAGAAGGAAACCGAGTTGCGCGCCTCCTTCGAGAAGGAGCAGAGCCGTGCGGTCAACCTGCAGCCGCTCAAGCAGCAACTGGTGCAGATGGAGCAGGTGCTGCAGCAGATGCTGCGACAGCTGCCGAGCAAGACCGAGATGCCCGACCTGATCATCGACATCTCGCAGACCGCGCTGTCCAGCGGCCTGACCAACGAGTTGTTCCAGCCGGGTCCGGAGTCGCCGAAGGAGTTCTACGCGGAGAAGCCGATCGCCTTGCGCATGGTCGGCAGCTACCACCAGTTCGGCGCCTTCGTCAGCGGCGTGGCGTCGCTGCCACGGGTGGTGATCCTGACCATGCACGACATCAACCTGAAACCGCGCGACAAGAGCAACGGCATCACCGCGCGCGGCGAGCTGGAACTGTCCGGTACGGTCAAGACCTATCGCTACCTGGACGACAAGGAAATGGAAGAGCAGGAGCAGGCCGCCAAGAAGGCGGGCAAGCAAGGCGGTGGCGCATGAGCCGGCAGCAGCGGATGGTCAGGATGCTCGTTGCGGGCGCGTTGGCGCTGGTGCTTGGCGCGTGCGGCCGCACCATCACCAGCACGCCGGGCGATGCGCCGAACCTGGAGAACTGGGTGAAGGAAGTGCGTGCGCGACCGGCGCAGCCGCTGGAGCCGTTGCCGGTGATGCAGCAGTTCGAGACCTTCGAATATGCGGCGCAGGGCCTGCGCGATCCGTTCAGCGATGCCTGGGCCAATCCCGATGGCAGCAGCGGTCTGCGCCCGGATCCGAACCGCCGCAAGGAACCGCTGGAGCAGTTCCCGCTGGACAGCCTCAACATGGTCGGCACGCTGGGTAGCGGCGCGGGCCAGGTCGCGCTGGTGATGGCGCCGGACAAGGTGACCTACCGCGTGCGTCCGGGCGTGTACATGGGGCAGAGCGATGGCCGCGTGACCGGGGTGCACGAGGATCGCATCGATTTGATTGAACTGGTGCCGGATGGCGCCGGCGGCTGGTTGGAACGTCCCGCCTCCGTCGCGCTGGACGATCAATGATTGATTATGGGGATAGCACGATGACTTTTTCCAAAGCCCTGAGCCTGCGCCCCATCCGGCGTCATGCGACGATGCGGCTATGCGCGTTGGGGTTGGCGGCACTGCTCGGGAATGCGGTCGTCGCCAGCGCGGCGCCGGCCGCCGCGCCTGCTGTCACGCCCGCCGCACCCGCGGCGGCGCCGGCCAAGCTCACGGTGTCGAAGATCGACTTCAAACGCGGCGACGGCGGTGCGGGGCGGCTGATCCTGTCCTTCAACGGCAACGGCGCCAGTCCTGACCTGCGTACCCAGGGCAACAGCGTCGTGGTCGACGTCGGTAACGCCATGCTGCCGCCTGAGTTGCAGCACCCGCTCAACGTCACCGATTTCGCCACGCCGGTACAGCGCATCGATGCCAAGCCCTACGCGGGCGGCGCGCAGTTGGTGCTGAACACCAATGGCGCATTCGAATCGCTGGCCTACCAGTCGGGCAACGAGTACGTGGTCGAGATCACCCCGCGCGCCGCCGCGCCGGCGGTGGGCGCCGTCACCGCGACCACGGTCAGCCAGGCCGCCGCGCAGGTGGCCGAGCGCGGCTACAGCGGCAAGCCGGTGACCTTCAACTTCCAGGACGTGCCGGTGCGCACGGTGCTGCAACTGATCGCCGAGGAATCCAACCTCAACATCGTCGCCTCCGACACTGTGCAGGGCAGCGTCACCCTGCGCCTGGTCAACGTGCCGTGGGACCAGGCGCTGGATATCGTGCTGCGCGCCAAGGGCCTGGACAAGCGCCGCGACGGCAAGGTGATCTGGGTCGCGCCGCAGCAGGAACTGGCCAAGTTCGAGCAGGACAAGGAAGACGCGCGCATCGCGATCGAGAACCGCGAGGACCTGATCACCGACTATGTGCAGATCAACTACCACAGCGCCACCGCGATCTTCAAAGCGCTGACCGAGGCCAAGGGCATCGGTGGTGGCGGTGGCGGTGGTGGCAGTGGCGGCTCGGGTGGCAGCGGCAGCAGCCAGAACGACAACGGCTTCCTGTCGCCACGCGGGCGCCTCGTCGCCGACGAGCGCACCAACACGCTGATGATCAGCGATATCCCGAAGAAGGTCGCGCAGATGCGCGAGTTGATCAACGTGATCGACCGCCCGGTCGACCAGGTGCTGATCGAGAGCCGCATCGTCATCGCCACCGATACCTTCGCCCGCGACCTGGGCGCGCGCTTCGGCATTGCCGGCCGCCGGCAGTACGGTGGCAATACCGGTGTGGTCAGCGGCAATCTGGCCAACAACACGTCGATCATCAACAACAACGTGCACAACATCCCCGGCGGCCTGAACTTCAACATGCCGGCTGGGACCTTCACCACCGGGACGCCCGGCGCCATCGCCTACACCTTGCTGGGCGCCAACTTTTCGTTGGACATGGAGTTGTCGGCGCTGCAGGAAGAAGGCCGGGGCGAGGTGATCTCCAATCCGCGCATCGTGACCTCCAACCAGCGCGAGGCGGTGATCCGGCAGGGCAAGGAAATCGGCTACGTCACGGTCACCGGCGGTACCGGCGGCACCGCCGCGACCCCGAACGTGCAGTTCAAGGAAGTGCTGCTGGAACTGAAGGTGACGCCGACGATCACCGATGACAACCGCATCTTCTTGAACATGAACGTCAAGAAGGACGAGGTGGAGCGCTACGTCACCCTGCCGCTGTACGGCACCGTTCCGGAAATCAATCGCCGCGAAATCAATACCGCGGTGCTGGTCGAAGACGGGCAGACCGTGGTGATCGGCGGCGTCTACGAGTTCAGCGATCGCAGCAGCATCTCCAAGGTGCCGTTCCTGGGGGACATCCCGTTCCTGGGCAACCTGTTCAAGCAGCGTGGTCGCAGCAAGAGCAAGGCAGAGTTGCTGATCTTCGTGACCCCGAAGGTGATGCGCGTAGCCAAGCGCGCGCCGGGCTGAGCCGCTGCGGACAGGCGGGATCTTCCGACGGGAGAGGCGCAGGCCTCTCCCGTCGCCGTTTGCGGCCATGGATGAGGAAACCCTGAATTCGCGGCCTGGAGCCTCGGCCAGACGCGGAACCATTTTCACCGGCGATCGGTCAGACTGCGCAAATGAACACTCCATCCCCGACCCCCGATTCCCCGCTGGCCGCGCTCGAGCAGCAGCGCCTGCACGCCGCGTTCGTCGCACTGCGCGACGGCCTGTCCCAGACCATCGTCGGCCAGTCGGCGCTGGTGGAGCGCTTGCTGATCGCGCTGCTCGCCGACGGCCATCTGCTGGTCGAAGGCGCGCCCGGCCTGGCCAAGACCACGGCGATTCGCGCCCTGGCCTCACGCCTGGAGGCCGACTTCGCCCGCGTGCAGTTCACGCCCGACCTGCTCCCGGCCGACCTCACCGGCACCGAAGTGTGGCGTCCGCAGGAAAGCCGCTTCGAGTTCCTGCCTGGGCCGATCTTCCATCCGATCCTGCTCGCCGACGAAATCAATCGTGCACCGGCCAAGGTGCAATCGGCGCTGCTCGAAGCGATGGGCGAGCGCCAGGTCACCGTTGGCCGGCACACCTATGCGCTGCCGAAGCTGTTCCTGGTGATGGCGACGCAGAACCCGATCGAGCAGGAAGGCACCTTCCCGCTGCCGGAGGCGCAACTGGATCGGTTCCTGATGCACGTGCGGATCGGCTATCCGGAAGCGGCAGCGGAAGCGGAGATCCTGCGCTTGGCGCGCGAACGCGCGCGCGAGACGCTGGAGGCGGGCGAGGCGCCGCCGCCGCGCATGCCGCTGGACGACGTGTTCGCGGCGCGACGCGCGGTGCTGGCGCTGCACATGGCGCCGCCGCTGGAGCGCTATCTGATCGAACTGGTGCTGGCCTCGCGCGATGCCAGCGGCTACGACGCCGCGTTGGCGCGGCGCATTGCTTGGGGCGCGAGCCCGCGCGGCTCGATCGCGCTGGAGCGTTGCGCGCGCGCCCGGGCATGGCTGGCCGGACGCGACTTCGTCACGCCCGACGACGTGCGCGCGGTCGCCGCCGATGTATTGCGCCACCGCGTGCTGCCCAGCTACGAAGCCACCGCCGAAGGCTGGGACGGTGATCGCCTGGTCGCAGCGCTGCTGGACAAGGTGCCGCCGCCATGACCGGACGCGGCCAAGCACGGCTGTTGCCCGCCGCCCGCCTGCGCGCGGAGTAACGAGCATGGCACCGCAGCCGACCGCGCCGGGCATGCCGCACGCCGCCGCGCCGGCCGAGGCGGGGATCCGTCCCAGCCTGGCCGAGCTGGTGGCCCTGCGTGCCGCCGTTGCGCGTATCCCGCCACCGCGCCGCGGCCGCCATGGCCTCAGCGGCGCTGCCCCGTCGCCCATGCGCGGGCGCGGCATGGAGTACGCCGAATCGCGCGAGTATGTGGCGGGCGACGACGTCCGCCACATCGACTGGCGGCTCACCGCGCGCAGCGGTCGCACCCACACAAAATTGTTCCAGGCCGAGCGCGAACGGCTCAGCCTGATCGTTGCCGACACCGCGCCGTCGTTGTATTTCGGCACCCGCGTCCGCTTCAAGTCGGTGCAGGCGGCGCGTGCCGGGGCGGTCGCCGCGTGGGCGGCGCAGCGCCAGGGCGATCGCCTGGCCGCCTTGCGCGGCAGCCGCAGCGAAGCACCGGTGCCGCCCGCCTCCGGACCGCGCGGCGTGCTGCGCGTGCTGGATGCGCTGACGCGCTGGTATGCGCAGCCGCCGCAGGAGGATGCCGGCCTGGGCATGGCCCTGGATCACGCGGCCAAGCTGTTGCGGCCGGGATCGCGCCTGACCGTGCTGGCCGACCCGGCCAGCGCGCAGGCCGTGCCCGCGGCGCGCTGGGCCGCGCTGGCACTGCACAACGAAGTGGAGCTGCTGCTGCTCGCCGATCCGCTGGAAGTGCAGCCGCCGCGCGCGGCCCTGCCGTTCTGGGCGAGCGGCCGCCGCGTGGAAGTGGATCTGCTGGCGAGCACCGCACAACAGCGCTGGCGCGCGCAGTTCGTGCAGCCGTTGGAAACCCTGGCCGCTGAACTGCCGGGCCGCGGCGTGCAGGTGCGGGTGTTGCTGAGCGACGCGCCCAGCGAGTCGTGGTTGCTGCCGGTGCAACGGGGCGCGACGGTATGAGCCCGCAACAACTGCCCCTGCGCGATGTGCATCTGCCGCCGGCACCGGCCTGGTGGCCGCCCGCGCCGGGCTGGTGGATGCTGGCGGCGGTGTTGCTGCTGGCGATCGGCGCGGCGCTGTTCGTGTGGATGCGCCGGCGCCAGCGCGTGCAGCGTTGGCAGCGCCAATTCGACGCGGCAACGCGCACGGGTGAACCGCCGGCGCAGGTGGCCGCGGTCTCGGAGTTGTTGCGGCGTGCGGCACAACGCCGCGATCCGGCCGCTGCGGCCTTGCAGGGCGAGGACTGGCTGCGGTTCCTGGATGGCGGCGACAAGCGCCAGGATTTCTCCACCGGCCCCGGCCGTGTGCTGCTCGATGGCGGCTACCGGCCCAGCGTGGACCCGGCGCAGGTGCAGGCGCTGCTGCCGCTGGCGCGGCGCCGGTTCCTGGCGTTGATGGCGGCGCGGCGCGGAGGACGGCGATGAGTCTGTTGCCGTCGTCGTGGCAGAGCCTCAGCGATCTGGTGGCCGGCTTCGCCTGGCCCTGGATGTGGCTGGCCATGCCGCTGCCCTTGCTGGCCAATCTGCTGCTGCCGGCGCGGCGCGGCAATGCGCCGGCCTTGCGCGTGCCCTATGGCGAGCGCCTGCAGGCCGTGGCCGCCGCCCCGGCGCGTGGCGGGTTGTGGCGCGCCAGCGTCTGGCTGGCCTGGCTGGCATGGTTCTGCCTGTGTGCCGCCGCGGCGCGACCGCTGCAACTTGGCGAACCCATCGCGCCGCCGCAGCAGGCGCGGCAGTTGATGCTGGCGGTGGATCTGTCCGGCAGCATGAGCGAGCCGGACATGACCCTGGGCGGGCGCGTCGTCGATCGCCTGACCGCGGCCAAGGCGGTGCTGGCCGACTTCCTCGACCGCCGCGACGGCGACCGCATCGGCTTGCTGGTGTTCGGCCAGCAGGCGTATGCGCTGACGCCGTTGACCGCGGACCTTGCCACGGTGCGCGACCAGTTGCGCGACAGCGTGGTCGGCCTGGCCGGCCGCGAGACCGCGCTGGGCGATGCGATCGCGCTGGCGGTCAAGCGCCTGCGCGAGCAGCAGCAGGGCGAGCGGGTGTTGATCGTGCTCACCGACGGCGTCAACACCGCCGGCGTGCTCGATCCGCTGAAGGCCGCCGAACTGGCCAAGGCCGAACACGTGCGCGTGTACACCATCGCCTTCGGCGGCGATGGCGGCATGTCGCTGTTCGGCCTGCCGATTCCCGGCAGCGGCGGCGACGACCAGGTCGACGAGGACACGCTGCGCAAGATCGCGCAGGACACCGGCGGTCGCTTCTTCCGCGCCCGCGATACCGCCGAACTGGCCTCAATCTACGCCGAGCTGGACCGGCTCGAACCGGTGCGTTCGGCCGGTCCGGCGGTGCGGCCGCGGATCGAGCGCTACGCCTGGCCGTTGGCTGCGGCGCTGGCGCTGGCCCTGCTGTCCTTCATCTGGCCCTGGAGGCGGCAATGACCCGCATGATGGAGTTCCTCCAGGCCCTGCACCTGCTGCGCCCTGAGTGGCTGTGGGCACTGCTGTTGCTGCCGTTGCTGGGCTGGAGCTGGTGGCGCCGGCGTCGCCGCCGCGACATCTGGCGGCGCACGGTGGACCCGCATCTGCTGCCGCACCTGTTGGCACGTGGCGACGCCAAGGGCAATGCCGGCCTGCTGGTGGGCGCGTTGGGCTATGCGCTGGCTGTGCTGGCGCTGGCCGGGCCGAGCTGGCGCCAGGAACAGCAGCCGCTGTGGCAGGCGCGCACGCCGTTGGTGATCGCGCTGGACCTGTCCGCGCAGATCGACGCGCGCGATCTGCCGCCGTCGCGGCTGTTGCAGGCGCGGGCCAAGCTGGCGCGCCTGCTGCACGAGCGCGCCGGCGGCGAAGTGGCCTTGCTCGCATATGCCGGCGAGCCGTATACGGTGGCGCCGCTGACCGACGATGCGGCGAACGTCGGCCTGTTCCTCGACGCCTTGTCGCCGCAGGTGATGCCGGTGCCGGGACAGCGCACCGACCTGGCGATCGACTGGGCGGCGCAGTTGTTGCGTCAGGCCGGCTTCTCCCGCGGCGACATCCTGGTGCTCAGCGATCAGGCCGACGCACAAGCGCAGCAGGCGGCGACGCGTGCGGCCGGGCAGGGTTATCACGTTTCAGCGCTGGGGCTGGGCACTGCGCAGGGTGCTGCGTACCGCGACGACCAGGGCCGGCTGGCGCATGCGCAACTGGATGCGGGTTCGCTGCGTGCGTTGGCGACGGCCGGCGCCGGACGCTATGCCGCGTTGACGCCCGACGATGCGGACCTGCGCGCGCTGGGCGTGCTGCGGCCGCAGGAAGAAGAGGCGACGGCGGCCGACGAAAGCCATGGCCGCGTGTGGCTCGATCAAGGCTATTGGTTGCTGCCGCCGCTGATGCTGCTGGCATTGCTCGCGTTCCGCCGCCGTGGTGGCGCCGCGGTGCTGCTGCTGGTGTTGGCGCCGCTGGCGATGCCGCTACCGGTTCATGCGCAGGCACCGGCGGCGCCGCAGGCTCAGACGCCGGCGCCCGGTCCTGTCGCAGGCGGGTGGTGGGAACGTGCCGACCAGGTCCGCCAGCAACGGCTGGACGCGGGCGTGCAGGCCTACCGCAAGGGCGATTTCGCCGCCGCGCAACAGCAGTTCGAAGGCATCGACAGCGATGCCGGCTGGTACAACCTCGGCAATGCCCTGGCGCGCCAGGGCCGTTACGACGAGGCGATCGACGCCTATGACAAGGCGCTGAAGCTGCATCCGCAGATGGCCGATGCGATCGCCAACCGCGCTGCGGTGGAGGCGGCACGCAAGCGCCAGTCGTCGCAGAATTCGAAGTCCGGCCAGCAGGGCAAGGACGGCAAGCAGCAAAAGGATGGGCAGCCGCAGAACGGCCAGCAACAGAGCGGTCAACAGCAGAACAGTCAGCAGCAGTCGGGCAAGCAGCAGGACCAGCAGCAGAAGGATCAGCAACAGGGCGGCCAGCAACAGAACGGCCAGCAGGGACGCAATGGCACCAAGGACGCGCAACAGGCGCCGCCGAAACCCGGCGATGCGCAGACGCAACAGCAGGCCGATGCGGCGCAGCGCCAGCAGATGCAGCAGGCGATGGCGCAGCAGGGCGGCGCCGACAAGCAGGCCGCCGAACGTGCCGCTGCCGCCGCGAACGAGACGCCGCAGCAGCGCGAGCAGCGCCAGGCGGTAGAGGCGTGGTTGCGGCGGGTGCCGGACGATCCGGGCAATCTGCTGCGCGCCAAATTCAGGCTGGAACACGAACGCAGGCAGCGGGAACAAGAACCATGACCCACTTCAAGCGACTCGGCCAGGGGACACGCGTCTTCGCGGCGTTGATGGTAGTGGCCGCGCTGCTGCTGGCGTTGCCGGCGGGCGCCGCCACGCGCGCGTGGCTGGATCGCGACAACGTCGGCTCCGGTGAGGGCGTGACCCTCAACATCGAGACCGACCAGGCGGCGGCGACGCCGGACTACACGCCGCTGCGCGCCGATTTCGCGCTCAGCAACGAGGTCAAGAGCCGGCAGATGCAGATCGTCAATGGCGCGGTCTCGGCGAAGTCCTTGTTCGGCGTGATGCTGACGCCGCGCAACACCGGCACGTTGGAGATTCCGTCGCTGCAGGTCGGCAACGAGCGCACCGCGCCATTGCGGCTGGAGGTGGCTGCGGCCAGTGCCGCGGCGCCGGCCACCACCAATGCCGATGTGCCGGCGCAGGTGGGCAACGCCGACGTGTTCGTGCAGACCGTCGTCGACGACGCACAACCCTACGTGCAGCAGAGCGTGGGCGTGGTGGTGCGGCTGTATCTCGGCGTGCCGCTGAGTTCGGGCGAGCTCGACCTGGACGCGCCGGCCGGCGCGTCGCTGCAGCGCGTCGGCGACGACATCCAGAACCGCCGCCAGATCGACGGACGCATGTACACGGTGGTCGAACGGCACTACCTGCTGGTCCCCGAACGCAGCGGTTCGCTGCTGCTGCCGGGCGCGCGTTTCAGTGGCCGCGGTCCCACCGGCTTCTTCGACGACTACTTCGGCCGCGGCGGCGAACTCAATGCGCGCGGCACTGCGCAAACCCTGCAGGTGCGCGCGCAGCCGGCCAACGCGCCGCAGCCGTGGCTGCCGCTGCACGAACTGCGCCTGCGCTACACCGCCACGCCGCAGCGCGCCAAGGCCGGCGAGGCTGCCGACATCGTGGTCGAGGCGACCGCGCGCGGCGCAACCCAGGCGCAGTTCCCCGAGCTGCCCACGCCCAGCGTCGATGGTGCGCAGGTGTTCGCCGAGCCGCCGCAGGTGCAGGAACGCTTCGTCGACGGCGGTCCGCAGGTGACCGTCAGCCGTCGCTACTCGATCGTGCCGCAGGCGGCGGGCCCGTTGCTGGTGCGTGGCCTGCGCATGCCGTGGTGGGACGTCGGCGCCGGCGCCGCGCGCGAGGCCAGCCTGCCGGACCTGACCTTGCAGGTGCAGCCCGGACAAGGCGTGCCTGCGCCGGCACCGGCCCCGGTCAGTCCCGCGGCGCCGACGCTGAGCGTGGTGCCGGCCGACAACGCGGTGGCGCCGACGCACACGTTGCAGGGTTGGCTGGCCTCGTTGCCGCTGTGGATGGGGCTGGCCGCGGGTTTCGCGGTGCTGTGGTTGGCGACCCTGGTCTGGGCCTGGCGTCGCGCGCGCCGCTTGCGCGTTGCCGCCGCATTGCCGGCGACGGCGCCCAACGCTGCGCCTGGCGCGACATCGGCGCCCGTGAATCCACGCGCCGCGCTGCCGGAGTTGCGCAAGGCCCTGGACAGCGGCGGACTGGACGAGGTCGCGGCGATCCTGTGCGCGCAGGCTGGCGTCGCCGATCTGGATACGGTGGTGCAGCGTCTGGACGATCCGACGCAGCGCGACGCGGTGCTGCGCATGCAACACGCACGCTGGGGCGGTGGTGGCGATGTGGCCGGCGCGCGCGCCGCGTTGCGCCAGGCGTTCTGGGCCGGACCGCGCTGGCGCACTACGCCGCGCAAGCAGGACAAGGACGAGCTGCCGCCGCTGTATCCGCGCGACGCGTGAAGCGTCCCGCGTCGGCGAGAGCGAACGGCGCCGCGTAGTGCGTGCGTCAAGGAGTTGCCGCAAGCTGGCGCGTGGCGACGGATTGGTCCCGGAGAGAAGGCAGAGGCGTATTTCCTCCAGCAGCCGTTGCTTCGATGTCATGGGTCGCAAGATGTGCGTGGCCGAGGCGTCTTTGCCTGTGTCGAGGATGCGAGGGACGGCCGATGCGCGCCCGGCGTCAGCAAGACCTGTCTTGGCAGGGCTGACGCGGTCGCGCTAGCGTGTATGGAGAAAGAGAGGGGGCGAAGCGTGTCTTGATCGCGGATCACGGCCACGCATGCGGGCATGGATGCGGCGCGGCTGGCGCACGGCCCGCGCGGGCTTGCGGCCTCCCAGTGGGGGTTTGTTAAGCTCGGGGTTCTCTCTCGCAAGGCGCACTCATGACCGACACCCCCGTGAAGGCCGAAACCGGCATGCCGTTGCACTGGAAAATGGCGATCGGCTTCGTCCTCGGACTGGTGCTGGGGCTGGCGGTACACATGAGCGTCGGGGGCGATGCGGCCTGGGTGCAGGCGCTGACCAAGTACCTCACCACGCCGTTCTCCAAGCTGTTCCTCAACCTGATCTTCATGCTGATCGTGCCGCTGCTGTTCTCGGCGCTGGTGATGGGCATTTCGGAGATGGGCGACATCCGCGCGCTCGGCCGGATCGGCTGGAAGACGCTGGGCTACACCGTGGTGCTGTCCGGCGTGGCGGTGCTGCTCGGGCTGGTGCTGGTCAACGTGCTCAAGCCCGGCATCGGCGTGGATCGCGAGCTGGCGCAGCAGTTGCTGCAGCAGAACGTGGAGCGTACCGCGCAGATCGTCGACCAGAGCAAGCACCAGCCGCACGGCATGGACATGCTGCTGTCGATCGTGCCCGACAACGTGATCGAAGCCGCCTCCAGCAACGGCGCGATCCTGTCGCTGATGTTCTTCGCGGTGATGTTCGGCGTGGGCATGGTGCTCAGCGAGGACGCCAAGGTGGCGACGCTGCGGCGCGGCATCGAGGGCGTGTTCGAGATCTCGATGACCCTGATCGGGCTGGTGATCCGCCTGGCGCCGTATGCGGTGGCCTGCTTCATGTTCAACCTGGCGGCCCTGTTCGGCTTCGAGTTGTTGGTACGGCTGGGCGCCTACGTGGGCGTGGTGGTGTTGGCGCTGGGCCTGCACATGGTGGTGAGCTACGGCGTGGCCGTGCGCCTGGCCGGGCGCTCGCCGCTGTGGTTCTTCCGCGCCACCCGCGAAGCGACGGTGATGGCGTTCTCCACCGCGTCCAGCAACGCCACCCTGCCGACTGCGCTGCGCGTGGCCGACCAGATGGGGTTGCCGCACAAGGTCTCGCGCTTCGTGCTGACCGTCGGCGCCACCGCCAATCAGAACGGCACCGCGCTGTTCGAAGGCGTGACGGTGATCTTCCTGGCGCAGTTCTTCGGTGTGGAGCTGAGCATCGCGCAGCAGTGCATGGTGATGCTGGTCTGCATCCTCGGCGGCATCGGTACCGCCGGCGTGCCGTCCGGCTCGCTGCCGGTGGTGGCGCTGATCTGCGCGATGGTCGGCGTGGACCCGGTCGGCATCGGCATGATCCTGGGCGTCAATCATTTCCTGGACATGTGCCGCACCGCGCTGAACGTGACCGGCGACCTGGCCCTGACCACGTTGGTGGCCAAGGGCGAGGACGGCCGGGATTAGGAATTCGAGATTAGGGATTGGTAAAGGCGGCAGTGCCGCCGCCTGACGGACCACGCGTGAGAACGGCTTCAGCCGCGATAGGTGTTTGCCGGGAATGGCCCGCCGCGGCTGAAGCCGCTCCGACGCCATCTGAAGCGTCCAGCCAGTGCCGCTGCGAATCCCCAATCCCCAATCTCCAATCCCCGCCTGTGGGACAATAACGGACCCGACGCCACGCGCCCGCTTCCGACAGATCCCTCATGACGACGCCTACCCGCCGCGAACTCGCCAACGCGATCCGTTTCCTTGCCGCCGATGCGGTCGAGGCCGCCAATTCCGGCCATCCCGGCATGCCGATGGGCATGGCCGACATCGCCGAAGTGCTGTGGAACGACTTCCTCAGCCACAACCCGAACAATCCGCACTGGTTCAACCGCGACCGCTTCGTGCTGTCCAACGGCCACGGCTCGATGCTGCAGTACGCGCTGCTGCACCTGTCCGGCTACGACCTGCCGATCGAGGAGCTCAAGCGTTTCCGCCAGCTGCACAGCAAGACTGCCGGCCACCCGGAGCGCAGCGAGACCCCCGGGGTGGAGACCACCACCGGTCCGCTCGGCCAGGGCTTCGCCAATGCGGTCGGTTTCGCGCTGGCCGAAAAACTGCTGGCGCAGCGCTACAACCGCCCCGAGCACCAGATCGTCGACCACCGCACCTGGGTGTTCATGGGCGACGGCTGCATGATGGAAGGCGTGTCCCACGAGGCCGCCTCGCTGGCCGGCACCTGGGGCCTGGGCAAGCTGGTCGCGTTCTGGGACAACAACCATATCTCCATCGACGGCAACACCGCCGGCTGGTTCAGCGACAACACCCCGGCCCGGTTCGAGGCCTATGGCTGGCACGTGATCCGTGATGTCGATGGCCAGGACGCCGACGCGGTCAAGGCCGCGATCGAGGCGGCCATCGCCGAGAGCGAGAAGCCGACCCTGCTGTGCTGCCGCACCACCATCGGCTTCGGTGCGCCGACCAAGGCCGGCAAGGAATCCTCGCATGGTGCCGCGCTGGGCAAGGAAGAGCTGGAAGGCGCGCGCAAGGCGCTGAACTGGCCGTACGCGCCGTTCGAGATTCCGCAGGAAATCTACGACGGCTGGCGCGCCGGCGGGGCCGGCACGCTGCGCCAGGCCGAGTGGGAGCAGGCCTTCGACAAGTACGCCAAGCAGTACCCGGCCGAAGCCGCGGAACTGACCCGCCGCTCGCACGGTGAGCTGCCGGAGGACTTCCTCGCCCAGGCCGACGCCTACATCGCCAAGCAGGCCGCCGAAGGCCAGACCATCGCCTCGCGCAAGGCCTCGCAGATGGCGATCGAAACCTTCGCGCCGCTGCTGCCGGAGCTGGTCGGCGGTTCGGCCGACCTGGCGCATTCCAACCTCACCCTGTGGAAGGCCAGCAAGTCGGTCGCGACCGACGATCCGAACGCCAACTACGTGTACTACGGCGTGCGCGAGTTCGGCATGACCGCCATCGCCAACGGCCTGGCGCTGCATGGTGGCTTCATTCCGTTCGACGCCACCTTCCTGGTGTTCAGCGACTACGCGCGCAATGGCGTGCGCATGAGCGCGCTGATCCCGGCGCATGCGATCCACGTCTACACCCACGACTCGATCGGTCTGGGCGAGGACGGCCCGACTCACCAGCCGGTGGAGCACCTGGCGTCGCTGCGCTACATCCCCAACAACGACGTGTGGCGCCCCTGCGACACGGTGGAGTCGGCGGTGAGCTGGAAGGCCGCGATCACCCGCAAGGATGGCCCGAGCTGCCTGGTGTTCAGCCGCCAGAACCTGCCGTTCCAGGCGCGCAGCGCCGAGCAGATCAAGCAGATCGAGCGCGGCGGCTACGTGCTGGCCGATGCCGAGGGCGGCACGCCCGACGTGATCCTGATCGGCACCGGCTCGGAAGTCGGCCTGGCGGTGGAAGCCAAGCAGGCGCTGGATGCCGCGGGCCTGAAGACGCGCGTGGTGTCGATGCCGTGCACCGACGTGTTCGATCGCCAGGACGCCGCTTACCGCGAGTCGGTGCTGCCGTCGGCGGTGCGCAAGCGCGTGGCGGTGGAAGCCGGTGTCACCGCGTTCTGGCGCGCCTACGTGGGCCTGGACGGCGCCGTGGTCGGCATCGACAGCTTCGGCGCCTCGGCGCCGGCGAATGTGCTGTACAAGCACTTCCAGATCACCGCCGAGCACGTGGTGGCGGCGGCGAAGGCGCTGTAAGCCGGGCTCCACGATGGGTGACGGGAAAGGCCGGCGCATGCCGGCCTTTTTCTTGCCTGTGTGGATGTGTCGTGTGAGGAAAGTGGCTTTGGCAGGAGCGGCTTCAGCCGCGACCGCCGTTCCCTGTAACGCCCGTCGCGGCTGAAGCCGCTCCTACCACGACGCTGTCGGCGTTACGTGCATTGGCGATGTGGTCAACCGCGTTTGCGCGGCTTGCTGCGCGGTGTCGTCGCTTTGCCGACGGCGCTGCCGGATTGCTGCTGCTTCGCCAGTGCGCCGCCATCGTGCAGTTGCTGCAGCCAGGACAGTGCATCGACGTAGGACAGGAAGTGCTGCAGGTAGCCGGGCGAGAGCGTGCGCATCAACGCCAGCGAGCGGTGTACCAGCACGCCGGAATTCAGCGGGCCGGCATCGGCGGGTGCCTGTTGCAGCGATTGCCGCAGCTGGCTGCGGCTGCGCAGTTCGGTCCACAGCCGGCGCGCCTCTTCGACGGCGGGCAGCTGCGGCGCAGCGAGGCGCGCGGCCGCGGTCGCGGCGGGCGATGACGTCGTTGCCTCCGCTGCCATCGGCACTGCCTGCGACGTGGCGCCGGCGGTGTTGTCGGTGCCGCTGCCAGGTTCGGCATCGGTGCCGGACATGGTGGGCGCAGCGGCCGCACGATACTGCGCCAACAGGGCGCCGAGCGGACTCGGCTGGGTCGATCGCATCGCGGCGTCGGCATCAGGATCGCCGGCGTTCTGTGAGGACGCATCCAGCGCCGCCGCGTAGGCGTCGAGCAGGGCGGATAGCTTCTGCTCCAGCAGCTCCCGCGTCTTGCCCTGCTGCGCCTCGGTGCGGCGCGCCAGCGCTTCGAGGAAGCGGAAGCGCAGCGGGTCCAACCGCTCGGCGTGCTGTGCGCGCCAGGCGGCAAGGCGGTCGATGGCGGGAATCGGATCAGGGTGCATGCGGTGTCGCGGCACGCTTGCTCATGCGCGGCAGCGGGGCCATCTCCACGCGGCGGTTGCTGGCGCGTCCGGCCTCGTCGGCGTTCGGCGCCACCGGCTGCTGTGCGCCGAAGGCGGCGGCGAAGATCGCATCGGCCGGGACGCCTGCCTCGATCAGCGCACGGGTCACGGTCAGCGCGCGCTCGGCCGACAGTTCCCAGTTGTCGGCGAACTGGCGGTTGCTCTCGCGCACCTGGCGGTCGTCGGTGAAGCCGCTCACCATCAGGATCTCGTTGCGCGCCTTGAGATAGCCGGCCAGCGGCGCGGCCAGGCTCTTCAGCAAGTCGCGACCTTCCGGCTGCAACTGGTCGGAGTTCAGCGCGAACAGCACGTTGCCACGGATGCCGATGCGGCCGTCGACCAGGGTCACCCGGCCGGCCGCCAACGGCGCCGCCAGCGCCTGTTCCAGGGTCTTGCGCTGCTGCGCTTCGAGCTGGCGCTGGCGCATTTCTTCGTCCAGCTTGTTCGACAACTGCAATTGCACGCCGATCACCCCGATCAGGATCAGCACGAACGCGCCCAGCAGCACCGACATCAGGTCGCCGAACACCGCCCAGACCGGCGCGCCGGTGTCGGCGTCGAGTTCCAGCTCGTCGCTCATGCCACGTCGGCCTGGTCGGGCGCCTGGCGCGCAGCGAGCTGGCGCAGTTCCTCGGTGATCTGCTGCTGCGACAGCATGCTTAGGTCGATCACCTCACGCGCCTGCGCCACGTAGTAGGCCAACTGTTCGTCGCTGCGCGCCAGCGACTTGTCCAGCGCCTGCTCGATGCCCTGCAGGCGTTCCAGCAGGGCCATGTTCGATTCGCCGAAGGCCTGCACCGCGCCGGAGAACGCGTCGCCCAGGCTGGCCACCTCGGTGGCGCCGGCAACGACCTGCGCGGCGGCCTCGTCGAGCTTGCCGGTCTGCGCTTCGATCTGGTCGGTGAAACGGCTGCCGACGCGCTCCAGCAAATCCGCCGAGGTCGCGACCAAGGCGTCCACCGCGCTGCGCTGCTCGGTGGACGCGTGGTTGACCGCCTCCAGCAAGGTCTGCAGCGTGGCCAGCAGGCGATTGCGCTCGTCCAGCATCGCGGTGTCGCGGACCATGCTGTCGGAGAGTTTCTGGCGCAGTTCCGCGACCACGTCGGCTGCGGCCTTTGGCGCTTCCGAGGCCACCTGCACCAGCCGTTCGATCTCGGCGATGGTGTCGCGCGCCTGCGCCTGGCTCTGTTCCGACATCGCCGCGGCGGTTTCCTGCAGCGTGCTGCAGATCTCCTGCTGGCGCTGCGCGATGCGCTCGCCGTGGTGCTCCCATTGCCCGCCGAGGGTCGCGGCCATGCTGGCGAAGCTGTCGGTCCAGGCGCGCAGGCGCGCCTGGTCGCGCGCTTCCAGCGCGTCCTGCAGGTCGGCATGGGCCTGCTGCAGCGTCTCGGCGAGGGCGGCGGCGCGCTGTTCCAGGCTGGCGGCGGCGGTGTCCAGCGCCTGCGCGTTGCGCGCGGCCAGGGCCTCGTTGACCTCGCGTTGCTGCACTAGCGCCGCGCTCCACGCGTGCTGCGCGGCCTCGACAGTGGCATCCAGGCGGCTCGCCACGGTCTCCAGTGCCTGCGCATTGCGCGTGGCGAGGGTGTCGTTGACCTCGCGCTGTTGTGCCAGCGCCGCGCCCCAGCCTTGTTGTGCGGCCTCGGCGGTGGCGTCCAAGCGCATCGCCACGGTGTCCAGCGCCTGCGCGTTGCGTGTGACCAGTGCCGCGTTGGCATCGCGCTGCTGCTCCAGCGCGGCGTTCCAGGCCTGCTGTGCGGCCTCGGCGGTGGCATCCAGGCGGCCTGCCACGGTGTCCAGTGCCTGCGCATGGCGCGCGGCGAGGCTGTCGTTGGCCTCGCGTTGTTGCGTCAGCGCTTCGGCCCAGGCTTGCTTGGTGTCGTCGCTGGCGGCCTGCAGGCGTGCCGCGGTCGCCTCCACGAGCGTGGTTGCACGCTGTTCCAGGCCGTCGCCGGCGCGTTGCAGCGCGCTGCCGAGTTCCTGCAGCAATACGCCGTTGACGCGTTGCTGCTCGGCCAGCGCGCTGTCCCAACGCTGCGTGGCCTGCTCGGCGGCCTGGGCGAAGCCGCTGGCCAGGCCGTCCAGTTGCCGCTGCACCGCCTGGCCGACGGTGTCCTGCAGCGCGGCGGTTTCGCGCGCCACGCCGTCGAGCGTGCGTTGCACCACCGGCTCCAGCGCGTCGCCGAACGCACGCGCGTGCGCGGCCACGCCGGCCTGCAGGGCGTGTTCGACTGACCCGGCCAGGCGCGTGTAGGCGGCCTCGGTGCGGCTGTGGAACGCGTCCTGGCTGCTGACCAGGCGTTCGCCGCTGACCGCGCTGTGCTGTTCCAGCGCCGCCATCATCGTCTGCATGCGCTCGATCAGGCCGGGCATCAGCGTGGCCTGGGTCTGCAGCAGCTTGAAGGCCTCGTTGCGCTGGTAGGCCAGCGAGTGCGTGCGCAGCGCGGTGGCCGCATGCAGATCCAGTTGCTGCACTGCCTGCAGGCGCTCGCGCCGGCACAGCGCGGCGAGCAGACCGAGCATCGCCGAGGCGGCCACGCCGGCGATGGAGGTGCCGAAGGCGAAGCCCAGGCCCTTCAGCGGCGCCGCCAGCGAGGCGCGGATGGCGTGCAGGTCGGTGGCGCTGTCCAGCGCCAGACCGGTGCCGCGCAGCGTCGCCATCATGCCCAGGAAGGTGCCGAGCATGCCCAGCAGCACCAACAGGCCGACCAGGTACGGGGTCAGCGCCGGCACCGGCAGGGCCGTGCGCTCGCCTTCGATGCGCAGGCGTACCGCGTTGCGCAGGCTCGGGTGCAGCCGTTGCAGCCAGCCGCCCAGATCGCTGCGCGCAGCTTCGGCGTCGCGCAGTGCAGTGTGCAGGGTCGCGGTGGCCTGGCGGTAGCGGTACAGCTCGGCGACGCCGGCCAGGTAGCAGAGGCCGATCAACGCGGCGAAGCCGGCGCCCAGCGGGTTGGAGCCGAGATAGCCGGCGCCGATCCAGCAGACCACGGCGAGGCCGGCGAGGAACAGGGCGGAATGGAACAGGGTCTTGGGCATGGGGGTCGGATCAACGGCTGCGAAGCGCGGCGAGCAGCGCTTCGATGGGATGGAAGCGGACGTCCAGTTCGGCGCGCAGGACGCTGTGCAGGTCCTGGCGGAACAGGTCCAGCCAGGCCGTATCGGACGGCGCCGGGGAGACGTCGGTGAGGGAGGAGTCGGGGGCGTGTGCTGCCGCAGCGGCACGCAGGCGCTGGAAATGCGCTTCGAGCAGGTTGGGCACCGTGGCCAGCAAGCTTTGCTCGCGCGGGCTGAGGGTCAGTTCCATGACCGCGTCGACCTCGGCCAGCCGCGCCATGTCCGGCGAGAGCGGGACCAGGGCGTCGCGCAGCAGGCCGCGCAGGCGCCCGGTGGCGGTGAGCATTGACCGTTGCAGCGCCAGGTAGCGCTGGCGGAACGGCGCGTACTCGATCGGTGCGTCGGGGTCGTGCTGGCGCTTGCCCACGGGCTTGCCGGTCTCCTTGGCGATATCCAGCGCGATGCTCTCTTCCAGCGCGGCGCGCACGCGGCCGCATTCGGCCTCCAGCGCCGACGGTTCCGGCACCTCGGGCGCGTCCTCGGCAGGCTCGGGCAGTTTGCCGTCCAGCGCCCGCGACACCGCCACCGCGCGGTTCCAGTCGATCCATTGGCCGAGCCTGTCGGCCAGCGCGGGGCTGGACGCGGGCATCGGCGCATCGCTCAGGCGCGCCAGCAGGCGAATGAAGGCCGGGCCCGGGACGGGCGCCCGTGGAGGGGCTTTCGCCATGTGAGTGGTCAAAAACCCGCAATTTTACACGCGAATGACATCCCCCGCCGGCGCGTGCGTCTGTGGGGCGGAAACCGTTGCGTGGCGGGCGTCGCGCGGTCCTGGTGGCGCGCAGGTGGCGCTGGCGGCGCATGCGCCCAGGGATGCGAGGCGCCGCTCACGCGGCCCTCGGGACCAACCGCTATTCCAGGCGTGCGCACAGCCCGGCGCGTCCAAGGCTGCCGATACGCCACAAGGCCTCCGGCGCGGCGCGCCGGAGGCAGGGGGAGCGTCAGTAGGTATAGCTCAGCGTAAGCATGTACACGCGCCCGGTTTCCACATAGGCGCCATCGGCGCCCGGGTCGTAGGCCATGTAGCGCGTGGACTTGCCCTGGGTCTCGTAGAACGTGGCCGAGTTGAGCAGGTTCTTGGCGGCGATGCCGACGTCGATGCCGTGCGGCAGGTGGTAGGTGGCGGTGAAGTCCAGCGACTTGACCGGTTGCAGGTAGTAGTTGAGCCGGTCGCTGGTCAGGCCGAGCAGTTGCAGGCCGGTGTAGTTGTAGCTGAGGTCGGCGCGCAGGTGGCTGTCGTCGTAGAACAGGTCGAGGTTGTAGATGCGCTCGGGCGCACGCGGCAGCCAGGTCTTGCCGGGCTGGTCGGCGCGCTTGCTGTCGGCCGAGCTGTGCTGCAGGGTCAGGTTGGCGGCGATGCCGAAATTGCCCCAGAACCCGGGCAGGTCCTGCAGGCGCTTGCTGCCGGCCAGCTCCACGCCGTACAGCTTGGCGGTGCCGCCGTTCTGCGGCATGGTCACCGGCACGCCGTCCTCGAAGGTGGTGCCGGTCGGGACCAGGCCGCCGAGCGTGTTGTCGTTGCTGGTCGCCGACTGCGAGGTGTAGATGAAGCCGCTGATGCGCTTGTAGTAGGTCGAGGCGCTGAGCACGCCGCCGTTGCGGTCGTAGAATTCCGCGGACAGATCGGCGTTGTCGGCCTTGCTCGGCTGCAGGTCGGGATTGGGTTTGGAGATGCCGATGACCTTCTGGGTGGGGTCGACCGTGTACACGGTCTCGCCGGAAATCAGCCCGAACGCCGGGCGGCTGAAGCTGCGTCGCAACGAGGCGCGGTAGACGGTCAGGTCGTCAGGACGGTAGTTGAGGCTGATGCCCGGCAACACCTCGCCGTAGCTGCGGCCGCTGCCGACGAAGCGGCCATTGATGCCGTCGCCGTTCGACTGCCAGGCGTCGGCGGAGTAGCGAGTCAGTTCGTAGCGCACGCCGGGCAGGATGGTCACCGCACCGACATGCAGCGTGGCCATCGCGTAGCCGGCGTAGATCGCCTCGGTGCTGGAGGTGGTGTTGGCGTTGTAGTCGTTGGCGGTATAGATGCCGGCCCCATTGGGATCGTTGACGTACTTGTACGGCACCGCCTGCGCACGCACCCAGTCGCGGTCCAGGATCTTGAATGGGCCGGCATAGTGGCCATCGAACGTCGCGTAGGTGAGGCGGCCGGGGAGGGCGCTCAGCGGCGGGCCGCCGGCGTTGGGGAACACGTAGTTGCTGCCGCCGAAGTAGGGGCCGTTGTAGATGAAGTTGCCGTCCTTGTGGAAGAACGGGTGA
Source organism: Xanthomonas sp. 3498 (assembly GCF_014199795.1). Lineage (NCBI taxonomy): Bacteria > Pseudomonadati > Pseudomonadota > Gammaproteobacteria > Lysobacterales > Lysobacteraceae > Xanthomonas > Xanthomonas sp. 3498. The sequence continues at coordinate 555,987 of NZ_JACHOH010000001.1, read as the reverse complement.
TCGTAGGAACCGCGATCGGCGTGGTCGAGCGACAGGCCGGTCTTGACCTCGTCGAGGATGTCGCCGTCCACGCGGTAGCTGATGTCGGCATGCGCGTTGGCGCGGTTGTCGTGGCTGCCGGCATCGTGGCCCTGGGTCTTCCAGAACAGCGCCGAATCCAGGCTGTAGAAGAAGTTCTTCAGGGCCGGCGAGCTCGGGCCGATGCTCGGGTAGGTCGGGTCGCTGAGATCGAACGCGAAACTGCCCGGGGTGAAGCCGTACAGGCTCGCCGCGACGTAGTCCGGGCGGCTGCGCGTGCCGCGCCCGAACGAGCTGCCGTAATCGAAGCGCAGGCGGTCCAGCGTGGTCTGCCCACCCAGTTGCAGCGTGGCCAGGGTTTCCTTGATGTCGTGGGTGTTGAAGTAGCCGCCGCGCACCGCGGTCGGCTGGTTGTTGACGGTTTCCAGGCGTGCGCTGGACTGATCCTGCTGGCCGGTGACGTTGTAGCTGCCGTAGATGGCGCGGGCGAAGAAGGAACTATGGTCGCCTTGCCAGTCGAAGGCGAGATTGCCGCCGTAGCGCTCGATCTGGCTGGTGTAGACGCTGTACTTGTAGCGGGCGCTGAGCAGCGGGCCGACGTCGCGCAGGTCGACGGCCTTGGCCTGCGCCGGATCCGCCGGGAAGTACGCGCTGTTGGGCGCAGGCGCCTGCGCCATGTTGTTGTTCTTGCCGTAGTACGCCGAGGCATAGACGCCGAACGCGTGGTCGTCGCCGAACTTCCAGGCCAGTTCCTGTTGCACCGTGCCGCCGGTGTGCTTGCCGCCGAGGTCGGAGGCGAGCGCGTTGAACTGGCCTTGCGCGGTGGTCTTGCCGTAGAAATCGCCATCGAAGTCGAACGCGCTGGGCGTGCGCATGTCGATCGCGCCGCCGATCGCGTCGCCCGGCAGGTCCGGGGTCGGCGACTTGGAGACCTTCACCGACTGGATGCCGAACGGCGCCAGCATGTTCAGCGAGATCGCGCGCGTGGACGAGTCGGTCTCGGGCATGCCGAAGCCGTTGAGGCGGTAGCTGTTGTAGCTGGCATCCAGGCCGCGGATGCTGACGTAGGCGTTCTCGCCGGTGGTGGCCTGGCCCAGGTGCATGTCGCTGTAGGCCGACAGCCCGGGCAGGTGCGCGACCACGTCGGCGATGCCGGCGGAGGGAATCGCATCGATCTGCTGCTTGCTCATCACGCTGTTGACGCCGTTGGACAGGCGCTGTTCGTCCAGCGAACCCGGCACGGTGGCCTGCGCGGCCTGCACGTTGACCGAATCCAGGGTGGTGGTGCGCGCGCTGGCGTCAGGGACGTCATCGGCGTCGTTGGCGTGGGCGGCGGGGGAGAGCGCAAGCGCGAGGGCGATGGCACAGCACAGGGGACTGGGGCGATGGAACGGGGACATGGGGGCGACTCGTTGGGGGAAACAGCGGTTGCGATCCGAGGTCCGGACACGCCGATGCCGGCGCGCGGATCGCCCAGGCCTTCCATTGCATGCGTGTGGGGCATGGCCGCGACGCAGCGCGGCCGCGGGCGATCAGTGGCGCAGGTCGACGCCGTGGCAGTCGGCCTGCGGACGTTGCGGATTGCAGCGGGCGACGGCGTCGCCGGGAAAGCGCACCACGTAGCCAGAGGCTGCCGGCTCGTGGTCGGGAAAGTCGGTGCTGAGCAACTGCGCGCCGCTGGCCAGCATGGCGTCGCGCCGTTTCGTGTCGGCGTGCGCGGCTTCCTTGAGGTCGGCATCGGTACGGGTGCGCACCAGGTAGCCGGCCTTCACCAACTGCGCGATCTCGTCGGCGCTGCCGTCGTTGCGCTCGACGAAGGCGGCATCGTCGGTGCCGGGATCGGCGTTGGTGAAGCACACGCGGCCGCGCAAGGACGGATGGCCGGCGAGGTAGGCCGGGCCGACGGCACGCTGGTCGAGCAGGAACACCACCTTGCCGCGCGCCGCCGCCAGCGTCGGCCAGCCATGCGCGAGCACGGCGGCGTTGAGCGTGGCGGCGTTGCCGCGCACCAGGTCAGGGCTGATGTACGCGTTCGCGGCGAACACCGAGCGCAGCTCGGCGTCCAGCGCATCCAGCGCCTTGCCGTCGAACGGCTCCGGCTGCACCGTGGGAAACGCTGCCGGCAGCGTCGATTGCTTGGTTTCCAGCAGAATGAAGATCGGCAGATGCCCGGGGTGCTCTTTCGACCACGCCCGCACTTCGCGCAGGCAGGCCAGCAACGGCTGGCAGGTGCTGCGCTGGTCGAGGTCCTGGATGTGCATGACCTTGAAGCCCGGTCGCTGCATCACCCCAGGCGCAGCGATTGGCGGCGCCGGCGGCAGGCCGGCCTTGGCGAGCTGGTCGATCATCGCCGGGTGCGCGTAGCGTCCGCCCTTGGCGTCGGCGTAGATGTCCAGTTCGATCTGGCGCACGCCGTCGTCCAGTTGCTGCGTCAACGGCGGATGCCGGTAATCCAGCAATGCGAACGTCGCCGGGTCCAGCCGCTTCCACAGCGCCGCTTCGCTGGGCGCGAAACCGGCGTGGTAGCTGTTGTGGCTGCCGATGTATTGCAGGTCGTTGAGTTTGGGCTCGGCGTGCAGCGCCAACGGCAACAGCGCCAAAACCCCCAACAGGGCGCGCAGCGCAACCGACCCGCGACAGGACTTCGACGACATCGGGACAGAACGCTTGGAAGGCATCGCGGGTCCGTTTGGTAACGATATCCCGACAGCATCCCGAGCGGAGTTGACGCGCGTCCTGCCGGCATGTTGCCGAATCGTGTCATCGCTGCCGATGTGCGGCGAACCCTGCGATGCGTCGCGCGCGCGACTGCGATCACCCTCTCGCGCCGTCGGCCGCGATCGACCCGCGCCTGCGCATTGGCGCGTCAGGCGCGTTCGCGCGTCACTGCGGCGTGCGCGTGCGCTGCAGGGCGAACGCCAGCAATGTCGCTTCCAGGCGCTCGCCGATGCTGCGCGGTGCATCCAGCCCCATGCGCTGCATGCAGGCGGCATCCGCCGTGGGGCGCGCCAGCACCGCGCTGGCCACCGTCTTCAGCTTGGCGCCGGTGGTGGCGGTGTGTTGCTGCAGCCAGGACAGGGCGCGCAGCAGACGCTGCTCTACCTCGGTGAAATCGCTGCCCAGCGGGTAGTCGGGCAGGGTGCCGTCGCGGCGGAACGGCGCCAGCGCGTCGCGTACCCGCGCAGCGTGGTTGCGCTGCCAGTGCGCAGGCGCCGTAAAATCGGCACCCAGCTTGCCGTTGGCCTTCGCCGTCTCCAGCAATGCGGGCTGGGCCTGCACGTCGGCGATTCCGGTCATGGCGGCGATGCAATCCTCGTCGGTCAGGCCGCGCAGATCGGCGATGCCGTATTCGTTGACGTAGAGGTCGCGCAGGTGCCGCGGAATGGTGGTGTGGCCGTAGTTCCAGCGCACGTTGGACTGCGCTGCGCCGGCATCGCTGCGCACGGCGCGGAACATCAGCACGCTGCGCGCGTCGTCCAGCGCGTGCGCCATGGACACGAAGTTGTGCTGGCCGCCGACGCCGGACACCACGCGGCCGTCGTCCAGCGCATCGGACACCGCCGCGCCGAGCGCGGTGGCCATCATGCAGGAGTTGAAGAAGCGCGCCTCGCGCCGTTGCAGCCGGCGCAGCGTCTCGCCGCCGTAGAGCTGGTTGATCTCGCTGATGCGGCGCATGCCGATCGCCGCGCGCGTCTGCGGATCCATGTCGCGCAGCCAGGCGTAGAACTCCGGCGAGCCCAGGTAGAACGCGCCCTGCAGGTATTCGCCCTCGCGCTCCAGGCGCTGCAGGTCCTGCGCGTCGGCGCTGCCGTCGGCCACGCGCTGCAGCAGCGGCGCGTCGTCGAGCACCTTGCGCCGGATCACTCCGCACTGGACCAGTTGCCGGAAGCCCTCGTTGAGCATCTCGCTGCAGCCGAACAGGCCGACCGCGAATGGATCCAGACCACCGCATTCGCGCACCGCCGGATGCCGCTCCAGGCCCGGATCCAGCGCCGCCAGCACCTGCCGATAGCGCGTGTTGTCGGTATGTCGCAGCACCAGCGCGTGGCACAGCGCATCGGCCAGGGTGCCGATGCCGATCTGCAGCGTGCCGCCGTCGCGCACCAGGGTGCTGGCGTACAGGCCGATGGCGTAATCGGCATCGGCGACCGGCTGCCGCGGCAGCCCGAACAGGCGCGGATACGGCCCCGGCGGGGTCACCACCACGTCGAAGAAGCTCGGCTCTACTGCCGCGCAACCGCCGATCCACGGCAGCTGCGGATCGACTTCGGCCACCAGCAGTGGCCGCGGCAGGCCGCGCCGTTGCACCGCGGCCAGGGTGTCCTGGGTGATGTCGTTGTTGCACGAGAACGACAGCCGGGTGCCGTCGGGCTCGCGCGCCACCTTCTGCACGATCAGGTTCGGCGCGCGCTGCGCCACCGCGTCGGCGGCATGGGTGTAGTTGAGGCTGGTGTAGCTGCGCTGGGCCTGGGTCGAGCGCAGCAGCGCGCCGGACTGCATGTAGAACTCTTCGACCTGGATGTGCGCCGGCAGCGCATCGCGCTGCATCGCCTGCACGTAGCGCAGGCGCGGGAAGTCGTCGCCGAAATGGCGTTGCACGAACGGCCGTGCGAAACGCCCCTGCAACCCGCCGCCGGGCGCTGGCGGATGCAGCGACAGCGCGGTGTAGATCTGCAGCGGCCGCGTCGGATCGTGTTCGACCCGGTCGTACAGCACGTTGAGCAGGCGGTGCGGTTTGCCCAGGCCCAGCGGTGCGCCCACGCGCAGCGGGCCGGCGATGCGCTGCAGGATCAGGTCGGCAGCGGCGTCGAGGTCGTCGAGATGATCGGTCATCGGCATAGCTTAGAGGGTGCGCCGCCGATTGCAGTGCTTTCGGACATGGCGCGGGTACGTGGGTGCAGGCGGGACGGCTTCCGATGAGTGCTTGTAGCCGCCGGGCGCAGGCCGCGCGTCGGCGTGTTCGCTGTCGCCGTAGTGTCCGCGCGCTGCGGCACTCGTCGCCTGGTGTTGGCGGTGCGGTACCTGGCGCGGCGGCGGCACCGGGATTGGAAAAAGCGCTTGACAGCGGATTTGTTTACTCGTGTAATCGATGAAAATTTACGGGTGTAAACGGATGTCGATCAGCGATGCGGAAGCCGTGGTCATGGAGGTGCTGTGGGAGCGCCACCCGCTCAGCGCCGAGGAGGTGTTCGCCACCTTGTCCGGCCATGGCGGCTGGGCCGAACCCACGGTCAAGACCCTGCTCAACCGCTTGCTCAACAAGGGCGCGATCCGCGCCGACAAACAAGGCCGCCGCTATCTGTACACGCCCCTGCTGCAGCGCGCGCAGTGGGTGCAGCAGCAGAGCGAAGGCCTGCTCGACCGCCTGTTCGGCGGCCGTATCGCGCCGCTGGTGGCGCACTTCAGCGAGCGCGGCAAGCTCAGCGACGCCGATATCGCCGAACTCAAACGACTGATCCAGGAGCTGGACGATGAGCATTGACGGGATCGTGAGGGACCTCGGTAGCACCGCGCTGGTCGTCAGCGTGGCCATCGCGGCTGTGTTGGCGCTGCGCGTGCCGATGCGGCGCGCGTTCGGCGCCAGCATCGCCTACGCGCTATGGACGGCGGTGCCGCTGGCGCTGCTGGTGGCGCTGTTGCCGAGTGGCTGGCGTCCATCGTTGCCGGCGGGGTTGGTGCTGGACATGCCGGCGGTGCTGGTCGGCGCGCCACAGGCGCAGATGTCCGCGGATGGCGGCGCCCCGGCGAACGGCCACGCCACGGTGTGGTTGCTGGCGGTGTGGCTGGCAGGTGCGTTGGCCTCGGCGGCCGTGCTGTGGCGGCAACAGCGCCGCTATCGGCGCAGCCTGGGTCGCTTGCGGCGGGATGAGGAGGGTGTGCTGGTCGCCGAACATGCGTCGCACGGGCCGCTGGTGCTGGGCGCGTGGCGGCCGCAGGTGGTGGTGCCGATGGATTTCGCCGCGCGCTATCCGCCGCCGCAGGCGCAGCTGGTGCTGGCGCACGAGCGCATGCACATCGCCCGCGGCGATACCCGCTGCAATCTGTTGCTCGCCGCGCTGCGCTGCGTGTACTGGTTCAATCCGCTGCTGCACTGGGCGGCCACGCGCTTCCGCCTGGATCAGGAACTGGCCTGCGATGCGGCGGTGCTGGCACGCCATCCCGGCACGCGCCGCCACTACGCCGAGGCGATGCTGCAGACGCAACTGGATGCGCTGGCCTTGCCGGTGGGCTGCCATTGGCAGGCGGGTAGCGTGTTGTGCCAGCGCATTGCCCTGCTGCGGCGTCCGGCGGTGCGCGGCTGGCGGCGTCGTGCCGGCATCGCGGTGGTGACGCTGGCTGCGTTGAGCGGGAGTGCCGTGGTGTTGGCGCTGCCTAGCGCTGCGCCGGTCGGCGGGATGGCGCGCGAGTTGGTTGCCAGCGAGATGGACAGCGCACAGGCACCCGTGCCGCAGCGCGGATCTGCCAAAGCGCGGGCGACCACGCGGCCCGCCAAGGTGATCGACATGACCCCGCCGAAGTATCCCGAAGCCGCCGTGCGTGGCGGCGTCTCCGGGAAGGTGATGCTGCTGATCGACCTCGACGCGCACGGAACGCCCAGCGGTGTGCGCGTGCTGGATCATGGCAGCGGCAGTGCGGCATTGGATGCGGCGGCGGTGTCCGCCGCTTGGAAGTGGCGGTTCTCTCCGGCGACCGAACACGGCAGCCCCGTGCCCAGCCGCATGAAGATCCCGGTGGCGTTCGACGTGGAGATGGATCCGGTGGAGGCGCCGGCGGGCGTCGCCGAGGCCGCCGATTACCGCTGGTACCGCCTGGGCGAAGGTGCCGGCGATGCGGTGGCGAGCCTGTGCGACAAGGTATTCCCGGGCACGGGCGGTGCCGCGCCGCTGTGCGGCATGGTGCGGACCGTGCGATGAAGGCGCACTGGCGAACCGGCATGCTGCTCGCACTCGGCTTGACCGGCTGCGCCAGCCAGGTGCCACGGGAGGCCCCGCAGCAGACCCAACGGATCGACTCGGTGGATCAGCGCATGCTGGAAACGGGCTTCGGCGCGGCGCCGGGCGCGGCCGCGGTGCAGTCGTATCAGATGCAGCCGCAGCAGGTGTTCCGCATGCCGCAACCGCTGCAGGCACCGACCCCGCAGCTGCCGGCCGATTCGCCGCGCCGCAGCCTGTCCCCGACCACGGTCTGTGTGCGCGTGGTCCTGTCCGCACAAGGCGCGGTGGAGCGCAGCGCGCTGCTGGACGATCGCCCGGATTGCAGCGCGGGCGCGCAGCCGGAGATGGCCGATCTGCTGCAGGCGGTACAGGACGCGGTCGCGCAGTGGCGCTTCGTGCCGGCGGCCATCTGTACCTATGCCGATCCGGCGCAGCGGCCGGCGCAGGACGGGCACTGCGACGACGCGCAGTCGGTGCAGGAAGTGCCGGTGACGCTGGCCTACGCGTTCACCTTCGAGGTCCGGCAGGGCAAGGCCAGCGTGCAGTCCGGTCGCGTGAGCGGCGTGCGCTGAGCCGGCGGCTGGGGCATCCGGCCAGGACGGTCTTCCGGATGCCCGTGGTCCTCGCTCGGGCGGGGCGGCACAGGGATTGTCCGCTTCCGTTCCGCTCCACTGACAGCGGCGCGATCCGCGCGGGGCTACAGCATCTCCGGCTTGAACAGGCGCCGCCGCGAGATCTCCGGGCCGGACAGCATGAAGCGGCCGTCGCCACGGTAGTGCAGGGTGCGCGGCCGCTTGGGCGAGGCGGCGACGTGCGCCTTGACCACCTCCCACACGAACAGGCCGTGTTTGCCGATCTGGCTGCCGTCGTGCAGGCGGCATTCGAAGCTGGCGTAGCACTCGGCGATCAGCGGCGCGGCCACGTGGGTGGCGGGTACCGCGCTGAGGCCGAAGTGCGCGAACTTGTCCAGCTCCGCGCCGCTGGTATTGCCGATGCCGACCACGGTGTCGACCAGGTCGGCGGTGGGCAGGTTGATCACGCATTGCCGGCTGCGCCGGATCAGGTCGAAGCTGTGGTTGGCGCTGGAAATGCAGCAGGCAAGCAGCGACGGCGAGAACTCCAGCACCATATGCCAGCCCATGGTCATGATGTCGCGCTGCTGCTTCCAGGCCGAACTGACCAGCACCACCGGGCCCGGCTCGAGAAAGCGGCGGACCTCCTGCGTGGGGAAGTCGAGCTTGCGGTAGCGGCGCATGCGAAGTGTGCTGGCGGGCGGAGAACCCAGTCTCGCCAGCGGCGGTGAACGCGGTGTCGGCGTCAGTCCAGCCGATGCACCGCGTCGGCGATGCGCGCCACTTCCTCGGCCTGGTGGCTGACGTAGAGCATCGGCAGGCGCACTTCGTCGCGCACGCGTTGCAGGTAGGGAATGAGTTCGCTGCGGCGATCGGCGTCCAGCGCCGACAGCGGTTCGTCGAACAGCAGCAGCGACGGCTGCGCCAATAATGCGCGGCCGATCGCCACGCGCTGCGCTTCGCCGCCGGAGAGCGTGTCGGGGCGCCGCCCGAGCAGGGCGCCGATGCCGAGCAGCTCGACCACTGCGTCCAGTGCGAAGCGTGCCGGCTGGCCGCGGCCGTGGCGGCCGTAGCCGAGGTTGCGGCGCACGTCCATGTGCGGGAACAGCCGCGCGTCCTGGAACACGTAACCGATGCCGCGGCGGTGCGCCGGCAGGTCGATGCCGGCGGTGCTGTCGTACAGCACGCGGCCATCGATGGCGATGCGCCCGCTGCGCGGCGTCAGCACGCCGGCGATGGCGTTGAGCAGGCTGGTCTTGCCGGCGCCGGACGGGCCGACCAGGGCGACCACGCGCGCCTGCTCCTCGATGCGCACGTGGCGGGCGAAACGGCCACGGTGCAGGTGCAGGTCGATGCTCAGCATCGGTGCCGGCTCCGGGCGCATGCGCGGCTCATGCGTCCGCTTCCGCGCCGCGCTGGCGCCGGACCAGCCATTCGGAGGCCAGCAGGGCGCCCAGCGAGATCGCCAGCGCCACTGCCGCCAGCCGCCAGATGCCGGCCTCGGCGCCGGGCACCTGCAGCAGGCCGTAGATCGCCGAGGCCAGGGTCTGGGTCTGGCCGGGAATGTTGGAGACGAAGGTGATGGTGGCGCCGAACTCGCCCAGCGCCTTGGCGAAGCCGAGCACGCCGCCGGCGACCACCCCCGGCCACGCCAGCGGCAGGGTGATGGTGAAGAACACCCGCCATGGGCCGGCGCCGAGCGTGGCGGCGGCCGCTTCCAGGCGGCGGTCGGTGGATTCCAGGGCCAGGCGGATCGCCCGCACCATCAGCGGAAAGCCCATCACTGCGCTGGCCAGCGCCGCGCCGGTCCAGCGGAACGCGAACTGCACACCGAGATGTTCGAACAGCCAGCCGCCGATCGGACCCTGCAGGCCGAACAGCTGCAGCAGCGCATAGCCGGTGACGATCGGCGGCATCACCAGCGGCAGGTGCAGTAGCGCGTCCAGCAACGATTTGCCGAAGAAGCGGCGCCGCGCCAGCAGCCAGCCGCAGGCCACCGCGAACGGCAGGCTGGCCAGCGCCGCGACCAGCGCGACCTTGACGCTCAGCGCGATCGCGGTCAGTTCCTGCGCGGTGAACTCGAACAACGGCAGGCCTCAGTGGGCGAGAGAGAATCCGTGGCGACGGAAGATCGCCTGTGCCGGCGGCGTGCCCAGCCAGCGCACGAAATCGGCGGCGGCCTTGCCTTGCGTGCTCGCGCGCAGCGGCGCCACCGGATACACGATCGGTGCATGGCTGTCGGCGGGGAAAGTCGCCACCACCCGCACCTTCGGCTCGGCCTGGGCGTCGGAGCCGTAGACGATGCCCAGCGGGGCCTCGCCGCGTGCCACCAGCATCAGCGCGCTGCGCACGCTCTCGCTCTCGGCCAGGCGCGGCTGCAGGCTGTCCCACTGGCCCAGCGCCTGCAGCGCGGCGCGTGCGTACTTGCCGGCGGGCACGCTGGCGGTCTGGCCGACCGCCAGGCGGCCCTGCGCCCCGAGCGCGGCGAGCAGCGCGCCGGGCTTGCGCAGATCGACATGCGCCGTGCTGGCGGCCGGCGCCACCAGCACCAGGGTGTTGCCGAGCAGGTCGCGGCGCAGCGCCGGGTCGATCAGCTTGCGCTGCTGCAGGTAGTCCATCCATTCCTGGTCGGCGGACACGAACACGTCCGCCGGCGCGCCCTGTTCCACCTGCCGGGCCAGCGTGGAGCTGGCGGCATAGGACACCTGTACCGGGGTGCCGCGCGCGCGCTGGTAGGCGCTGGCGGCCTCGTCCAGCGATTCCTTGAGGCTGGCGGCGGCGAACACGGTCAGCGGGGTTTGCGCGGCGGCCGATGGCAGCGCGATGGCGGCGGCGAGGACGAACAGGCACAAGCGGCGCAGGAAACGGGGCATGAGCGGCTCCAGAGGATCAGGGGGTGATGACGGTGATCGCGCGAACCTGGCGCACCCATCGCGCCGGCCGTTGGTCCTGCGGCACGATCAGGCGCAGTGGCCCCGCGTCGGCCGCGAGTGGCTCGCCACCGCAGCGGTCGACCAGCAGCACGCGCCGCGCCCCCAGGGTCGGGTCCAGCTCGGCCAGGGCGAACACGGCGGTGTAGCCGTCGCGTGCGACGACCTCGATCCGGCGTTGCAACTGCGCGCCACGCAGTGGCTCGGTCGGCATCGCGTGTTGCGCCTGCAACAGGGCGGCGAGCGCCACGCCTTCGCAGTCCAGGCGCTGGCCGTGCGCCTGCGCGACGATCCGCTCGCGTGGAACCGCGGCCAGCGCGGTCGGGTCGAGGGCGATGGGCAGGGCGCCGGCGGCGTGCGTTGCGGCGTCGCCGGGCGCGGGTGCGGTCTGCGCCCGGGTCTGCATGCAGACAAGGCTCAGGCAGAGCAGGGCGAGTAAGCGGGATCGTTGCATGCCCGCATCCTAGCGTCTTCAGTGCGTGGGCGGTGCCAGATCGTCGGTGCGGCCGGCCTGGATATTGGCGCGCACCGATGGCTGCATCAGCCGCGGCTCGGCCAGCGTCGCATCGCGCGCCTGGCGCAAGGCGACGAAGGCCGCTTCGTCGATGCCGTCGCGCACGTGGATGTTGGCGCGGCGCTGTTCGCCGATGCTGGTCTGGCAGGCGACCGCGCGGCCGCCGGCGCCGTAGTCGTGGCACACGAACACGCGTGTCGCCTCCGGCAGTGCGTACAACCGCTGGATCGAGCGGTACAGCGTGGCCGCGTCGCCGCCGGGGAAATCGCAGCGCGCGGTGCCGCTGTCGGGCATGAACAGCGAATCGCCCGGGAACAGCGCATCGCCGATCAGGTAGGCGACGCTGTCGCCGGTGTGGCCGGGTACCGCGATCACCTGCGCCTGCATTTCGCCGATTGCGAAGCGCTCGCCATCGGCGAACAGGTGATCGAAGCCGCAGCGCGCCTGCGTTTGCGCCTCTGTGTCCAAGCCGAACTGCGGCGCGAAGCGGGCGCGCACCTCGCGGATGCCGTCGCCGATCGCCAGCGTCGCCTGCGGCCAGCGCTGCTTGAACCACTGCGCCGCGGAGACATGGTCGGCGTGGGCGTGGGTCTCCAGGATCCAGCGCAAGTGCAGTCCACGTTCGCCCAGGCACTCGGCCAGGGCCTGCGCCGGTGCGTCGTCCAGCGCGCCGGTCTGCGGATCGTAGCCGACCACCGGGTCGATCACCGCGGCGTCCTGGCCGTCCTCGACCACGTAGCTCCAGGTGCCGGAACCGGCATGGTGGAAGGGATGGACGTGCGGACGCTGGCTCATCGATCGCTCCTGGTGGCGGCGGGCGGCGCGGCGCTGCAGTAGATGCCGTGCAGCACCTCGAGGATGCGCTGCACCGGGCCGGGCACCAGCGAATAATAGATGGTCTGGCCGTCGCGACGGGTCTGCACCAGCCCATCCTCGCGCAGCAGCGCCAGATGTTGCGATAGCGCCGACTGGCTCAACTCCACGCGCGCGTTGAGTTCACCGACCGATTGTTCGCTGTCCACCAACAGACACAACAGCAGCAGCCGCTTCTCGTTGCCGAGCGCCTTCAGCAGGCGTGCGGCCTCGCTGGCGTGCGCACGCATCGCGGCAGGATCCAGGGCGGGCGCGGCGCGGCGCGGCATGGGCTCAGAAATCGACCGGGCCGCCGGCCGCGGTCCAGCCGAGGAAGCCACCGGTCAGCGAGCGCACCGCGGTGTAGCCCAGGTGCTGCAGGCTCAGCGCCGCTAGCGTGGAGCGGCCGCCGCTGGCGCAGTACAGCAGGATCGGCTGGTCGCGCCGGGCCAGCGCCGGATCGGCATCGAGGCGGAACTCGAGGATGCCGCGCGGGATGTTGATGGCGTTGGGCAGGTGGCCCATGGCGAACTCGCCGGGTTCGCGCACGTCGATGATCCATTCGCCGGGCAGCGGCGTGGCGGCGGCATCGGTGTGGACGGGAGTTTCGTGGATTTGCGCGCGTGCGCGATCGACCAGGGCTTGAGCGGAGGAGACGGGCATTGGGGGTGCTCGGCGGGAAAGTGTGCACATCATATCAGTTGACTCTAATATAAGAAAATTCTAATTTATCTCGCGGCCAGCCTTGCGCGGTCGCAACCGCCGCCGCGGGGCATCGCCCGTCGACGGCGCAAACCCGCCTTTCCTTCTGGAGTTCGATCATGCATGTGCGTCGTTGGCCGATCTGGGACGCGGAGAACGCCGGACGGCGGCGCTGCACGGGCACGGCTGCCGCCACGACGTTGCGCCGGAGCGTCCGCGCGGCCCTGCCCGCTGTGTTCGCGTCGCTGGCCATGCTGGCGCTCGCCGGCTGCCGCCATGACGCCGCTGCCGTTGCGCCGCCGCCATTGCCGGTGCTGGCGACCGCGCCGGTGGAAGCCGTGGCGATAGGGTCCCGCTCCTGGGATGGCGTGGTCGCCGCGGTGGAACATGCGGAGCTGAGCGCGCAGACCGGCGGTCGGGTGCGCAGCGTCGCGGTGGACGTGGGCGATCGGGTCGCCGCCGGCCAGGTGCTGCTGCAACTGAGCGCGGTGGAACAGCGCGCCGGTGTCGACAGCGCACAGGCGCAGCTGCGCGCTGCCATGGCCAGCGCCGGCGAGGCCGAGGCCAGCTACCGCCGCTATGCCGCCCTGGCCGACGCGCAGTACGTGTCGCGCGCACAACTGGATCAGGCCCGCGCCACCCGCGATGCGGCCAGCGCGGCCCGCGCCGCGGCCGCCGCGCAACTGGCCCAGGCGCAACAGCCGGCCGAGTACACGCTGGTGCGCGCGCCGTTTGCCGGGGTGATCAGCGCGCGCCAGGTGCAGCCGGGCGAGGCGGTGGCGGCCGGGCAGGCGTTGCTGTCGCTGTACGTGCCCGGCGCGCAGCGCATCGAGGTGCAGGTGCCGCAGTCCGATGCGGAGGCGATCCGTGCCGCGCCGCGCGCGCAGGTGCGGCTGGATGATGGGCGCAGCCTGCAGGTTCCGCAGGTGGCGGTGTTCCCCACCGCCGATCCGCGCAGCCACAGCGTGACGGTGCGGGTGCCGCTGCCGGCGCTGCAGCCGGCCCCGGCGCCGGGCACCACGGCCAAGGTCGGCTTTGCGCTGGCCGTCGGCGCTGCCGCGGAGGCGGTGCCGTTGAGGATTCCACGCTCGGCGTTGTTGCAGCGAGGCGAGCTCAGCGCCGCCTATGTCCTGGCCGATGGGCGGCTGATCCTGCGTCAGCTGCGGATCGGGCGGCGCGATGCACAGCGGGTGGAAGTGCTGGCCGGGTTGCGCGCGGGCGAGCGTGTGGTGCGCGACCCGGTCGCCGCCGGACAGGCGCTGGCGGCGCAGCGGCGCGCGCTGGCGGAGCGCTGAGATGGGCATGTCCGGGCGCCTGGCGGCGTTCTTCCAGGCCAATCCGCTGACGCCACTGCTGGCCCTGCTCGGCCTGCTGCTCGGCCTGGTCGCGGTGGCGGTCACCCCGCGCGAAGAAGAGCCGCAGATCGACGTGACCATGGCCAATGTCTTCGTCGCCTTGCCCGGCGCCGATGCGCGCGAAGTCGAGCAGTTGCTGAGCGCGCCGCTGGAACAGAAGCTCGACGAGATCGAAGGCATCAAGCACGTGTACTCGGTCAGCCGCCCGGGCCAGGCGGTGCTGACCGTCGAGTTCGAGGTCGGGGTGCCGCGCCAGACCGCCCTGGTGCGCCTGTACAACCAGGTGTATTCCAACCTGGACGTGCTGCCGACGCGGATGGGCGCGAGCGCGCCGCTGATCAAGCCCAAGGGCATCGACGACGTGCCGGTGATGAGCGTGACCCTGTGGAGCGACGATCCGCAGCGCAGCGCCGCGGACCTGGGCGCGATCGCGCGCACGCTGGAAACCGAACTCAAGCGCATTCCCGGCACGCGCGACATCTACAGCATCGGTGCGCCGCCGCGGGTGCTGACGGTGACCCTGGACCCGGCGCGGCTGGCCGCATACGACCTCACCGTGGCCGACCTCGGTCAGGCGCTGCAGGGCGCGAACATGGTGCGCCAGCTCGGCGACCGGATCGGCGGCGGCCGCGCGGTGCCGCTCAGTGCCGGCCGCTTCCTGGCCGATGCCGATACGGTGCGCGACCTGGTGATCGGCATGCACGGTGGCCAGCCGCTGCAGTTGCGTGACGTGGCGCAGGTGCAGGCCGGCGCCGACCTGCCCGATGCGTATGTGTGGTACGGCGCGCCGCCCGCGCGCGGCGCGCCGGCGCAGGGACGAGCGCCGGCGGTTACCCTGGCCATCGCCAAGAAGCCGGGGAGCGACGCCTCGGCGCTCACCCGCGCTGTGAGTGCGCGCCTGCAGACTTTGCGTGGCGAGCTGCTGCCGCAGGGCGTGCATGCGGAGGTCACGCGCGACTATGGCGCCAGCGCGGCGGCCAAGGCCGGCAAGCTGATCCACAAACTGGTGTTCGCCACCGCCTCGGTGGTGCTGCTGGTGCTGTTCGCGCTGGGCTGGCGTGAGGCCATCGTGGTCGGCAGCGCGGTGGTGCTGACCCTGGCGCTCACGCTGTTCGCCTCGTGGGCGATGGGGTTCACCCTCAATCGCGTGTCGTTGTTCGCGCTGATCTTCTCGATCGGCATCCTGGTCGATGACGCCATCGTGGTGGTCGAGAACATCCACCGCCATCTCCGTGCCGGCGGCAAGACCCTGCGCGAGGCGATTCCGCCGGCGGTGGACGAAGTCGGCGGTCCGACCATCCTCGCCACGTTCACCGTGATCGCGGCGCTGATGCCGATGGCCTTCGTCAGCGGCCTGATGGGGCCGTACATGCGGCCGATCCCGATCAATGCCTCGGTCGGCATGCTGTTGTCGCTGGCGATCGCGCTGGTGGTGACGCCGTGGCTGGCGCTGAAGCTGCTGAAACGCCATGTGCCGGTACAAGCCGCGCAGGCAGAGGCGGGGGGCGACGCGCCGCCGCGCCTGCAGCGCCTGTTCGCGCGCTTGCTGCACCCGTTCCTGGATCCGGTCCGCGGCGCGCGGCGGCGCGGCTGGCTGTTCGCCGGCATCGCCGCCCTGCTGCTGGCCGCGGTGGGCCTGGTCGGGCTGCAGTGGGTGGTGCTGAAGATGCTGCCGTTCGACGACAAGTCCGAACTGCAGATCGTGGTCGACTTGCCTGAGGGCAGCACCCTGCAAGAGACCGACGCGCTGTTGGTGGAACTGTCCGGCGTGCTCGAGCGCACGCCGGAGGTGCACGATTACCAGGGCTACGCCGGTACCTCGGCGCCGGTCAACTTCAATGGTCTGGTGCGCCAGTACTTCCTGCGCAGCGGCAACAACGTCGGCGACCTGCAGGTGAACCTGGTCGACAAGCACCAGCGCACGCGCCACAGCCACGCCATCGCCCGTGCGCTGCGGCCGCCGCTGGCAGCGATCGCGCGACGGCATGGCGCCTCGCTGAAGGTGGTGGAGGTGCCGCCGGGGCCGCCGGTGCTGGCGCCGTTGGTGGCCGAGGTGTATGGGCCGGACTATGCGCGCAGCCGCCAGATCGCCCTGGCGCTGGCGCAGCGCTTCCTGCGCACGCCGAACGTGGTCGATGTCGACACCAGCGTGGAGAGCGCGGCCAGCCGCGAAACGCTGGTGGTGGACCGGGTCCGCGCCGCCCGCCTTGGCGTGAGCCAGGCGGCTGTCGCAGACGCCCTGGCCACGGCCGTGCAGGGCCTGGACGTCACCTGGCTGCACGATGGCGCCTCCAAGGTGGCACAGCCGGTGCGGCTGCGCCTGCCGGCTGCCGAGCAGGCCGCCAGTGCACGCCTGCTGGCGCTGCGCGTGCGCGGCGGCGATGGGCAACTGGTGCCGTTGTCGGAACTGGTGGCGGTGCAGCGCCTGCCCTGGGACGACAGCATCGCGCACAAGGACCTGCGGCCGGTGGTGTACGTCACCGGCGACGAAGCCGGGCGCCTGGATAGCCCGCTGTACGGCATGTTCGACCTGGTCGGGCAACTGCGCCGGCCCCAGCCCGGCGGCCAGACGCTGCAGCAGCACTTCATCGCGCCGCCGGCCGACACCGGCGATTTCGCGGTGAAGTGGGACGGCGAATGGCAGATCACCTACGAGACCTTCCGCGACATGGGCATCGCCTACGCGGTCGGCCTGTTGCTGATCTATCTGCTGGTGGTGGCGCAGTTCCGCAGCTATCTGCTGCCGCTGGTGATCATGGCGCCGATTCCGCTGACGGTGATCGGAGTGATGCCGGGCCACGCCCTGCTCGGCGCGCAGTTCACCGCGACCAGCATGATCGGCATGATCGCGCTGGCCGGCATCATCGTGCGCAACTCGATCCTGCTGGTGGACTTCATTCGTCATGCCTTGGCGCAAGGGCGAAGCGCCGAACAGGCGGTGATCGAGGCCTGCGCGGTGCGCGCGCCGCCGATCGTGCTGACCGGCCTGGCGGCGATGCTGGGCGCGTTGTTCATCCTCGACGATCCGATCTTCAACGGCCTGGCGGTGGCGCTGCTGTTCGGCATCCTGGTCAGCACCGCGCTGACCCTGCTGGTCATCCCGCTGTTGTACTACCCGCTGGCGCGGCGCGAAGCGGCGACGTGAGCGCGACGATGCGTCCACATCCCGTTCCCGGTGCCGGCGTAGAGTCGCAAGTCCCTTCTTCGCAGTGGAGCCTCCGCCATGCCCATCGGCGATCCGATCCGCGTCACCCTGGAGCAGGACACGGACTTCGCGTTCCGTATCCGCTTCGACGAAACCGCGCTGGAGCCCTGGCTGAGCGACGAAGCCGCGCCGCTGGGCCAGGAGCGCGGCCCCAATCCCTCGCGCATCCTGCTGGCCGGCATCGCCAATTGCCTGGCGGCGAGCCTGTTGTTCGCGATGCGCAAGTACAAGAACGATCCGGCCGGTGTGGTCGCGCACATCACCGCCACGCCGATGCGCAATCCGGAGGGGTTCTGGCGCATTCCGCAGGCGTCGGTGGAACTGCAGTTGCCCGGCGCCAACCAGGACTACGCGCAACTGGAGCGGATCCTCGCCCAGTTCGAGCAGTTCTGCGTGGTCACCCAGAGCGTGCGCCAGGGCATCGACGTGCAGGTCACCGTCAAGGATGCGCAGGGCACCGTGCTGCTCGGTGACAAGAGCATCGAGGCCGGGGCATGAGCGAGCCGCTGCATGTCGCCTGCCCGCACTGCGCCGCGCTCAATCGCGTGCCGGGCGAGAAGCTGTCGGCGTCGCCGCAGTGCGGGCGCTGCCATCGCGGTTTGTTCGACGCCACGCCGGTGACGCTGACTGCGGACAACTTCGCCGCGCATGCCGAACGCAGCGATCTTCCCGTGCTGGTGGACGTCTGGGCGCCGTGGTGCGGCCCGTGCCGGACCATGGCCCCGCATTTCGCCGCTGCAGCGGCGCAACTGGAGCCGCAATTGCGCCTGGGCAAGCTCGACAGCGACGCGCAGCCGGCGCTGGCCGGGCGCTTCGGGATTCGCAGCATTCCGACGCTGATTCTCCTGCGGCAGGGACGCGAACTCGGCCGGCACAGCGGCGCCATCGGCACCGCCGAGATCGTGCGCTGGGCGCGGGCGCAGCCGGGTGTGGCGTAAGAAGTGCTCTTGTAGGAGCGGCTTCAGCCGCGATGTGCTTTCCCAGGCAAGCCCATCGCGGCTGAAGCCGCTCCTACACTGTGCGCCGCGCTTACTTGCCCAGCGCTGCGTTCAAGGTTGCCGCCAGGTCGGCGCCGGCCTGGCGCAATTGCGCCTCGGCGACCGGGCGCCAGGTCGTCACGTAATCGGCCGGCAGCTTGGCGCCAGGCGGATAGAAGCCCGGGCGCATCATGATCTTGCAGGAGGCCTCGGCCCAGGCGGCCGCTGGCGGCGGCAGTGCGCTGCCGGCCGGGGACGGCGCCGGCAACGGCTGCTTTTCCAGCTCGGCCAGGTAGGCCTGTTCGTCGAGTCCACGGCTGCGCAGCAGGCCGCTGTCCCACAGCGCGTGCAGATTGGTGCCCTTGCCATCGAACTGGATCTGCACGGTGTTGGCGCCCTTGTCGCGAGCGTAGCCGGCATGCAGCGGCTGCTGCACGTCGCCGGTGAAATGCACGACGAACTTCAGTGCCTGCACGCGCGCGGCCTGCGGCTGGCTGCGATCGGCGAGGATCGCGGCCTGGCGGCGCAGCGCCTCGACCGCGCAGTTGCCGTCCGGGCAGTCGCGGGTCTGTTCGTAGTGGCAGTCGTTCTCGGCCAGGTTGACGTAGTGCCAGCGCGCGCTGCGCTTGCCCAGGTCGGGATCGTGTTCGCGGAGCTGGTCGGCCCAGTTGGCCACGCCGGCCAGGGTCGGTTCGGGTTCGCCCTGCAGCAGGGCCTGGACCTGGGCGCGGGCTTCCGGGGTGAGTTGGGTGTCGGCGAGATCGGCGACCAGGCGGTGGCCCAGCGGGCCCCAGGCGAAAGCGGCGGACGGCGCGGCGGCGAGGGCCGCGGCAAGCGCGGTGCAAACGAGGGAAGAGGTTTTCATGCGCGGATTCTAGCCGGCGACGACGACGCGGCCATGACCCGTGCCGGGTCCGTTGCGCTGCGGCTCAGCGTGGCGACAACGTGGCGCGGCAGGTGTGCCGGCCGCTCAGGGCCGCCTTGGATGCGGCCCGATGCGCTGGCTCAGAAATACATCAGGTAGGCGACGCCGTAGGTGACCGGATCGAGCTTGGCCTTGCCGAGCTTGCTGCCATCCACCTCCACGTCGCTGCGTATGCCGGTCCAGCGTGCGTCCACGCGGATCGCGCTGCGCTCGCCCACGGCGAAGTCCACGCCCGTGTGCAGCGCCGGGCCGATGCTGTCCTTGAACTTCACGTCATTGGACGAGAACGCGCCCTTGCCGTCGCTGCCGAGGAAGGCGGTGTAGTTGAGGCCGGCGCCGACGAACGGGGAGATGTCGCCGTTGCCGTTGAAGTGGTACTGCAGTGAGATGGTGGGCGAGAGCATCCAGGCGCTGCCGATATCGCCGCCGCGGTCCACGCCGATCTTCTGCTGGCCGACCAGGCCCTGGATCTCCAGGCCGAGGTTGCCGCGGAAGAAGTACTCGTAACTGAATGACACGGCCGGCGCGGTGTCCGCGTCGAAGCGCTGGTCGCTGCCGCGCAGCGTGCCGTTGGAGCTGCCCGGCACCATGCCGTGCAGGCCGTAGCTGGTGGTGAAATGGCCGGCCGATTGCGCCGCAGCGGGCAGGGCGATGCTGGCGATGGCGGCGACGGCAAGGCGACGGAACAGGCGTGGCGGCATGGGAGACCCCGGTGGACGACGAGTGGGCGGATGCGAACCCCGTGTCGGCCCGGCGTGCGCCGATCCACATCCGTGTGGCGCGTAGTCTGCCAGAGAAGCGCCGCGGACGCGCTGCGACCGGCGTGTCCGCGTGCGTGGCCGCTGCCGACCTGGCGCGCGACCGGTGCCCGGGAGGCGCCACCGCGGCGAACGGCGCCAGTCCTGTCGGCGCCGTCGCACATGGCGGCGGCGCCGGAGCCTTTTCAGAACTTCATCACGTAGGCCAGGCCGTACACCAGCGGATCGATGTGCGCGGTGCCCAGGTCGCTGCCGTTGACCTTCACCTTGCTGTCGATGTCGATCCAGCGCATGTCCACGCGCAGCGCCGATTTTTCGGTGAGCGCGATGTCCACGCCGGCGTGCGCGGCCAGGCCCCAGGAGTCGTCCAGCTTGAGCTTGCTGCCGGCCAGCGCGCCGGTGGTCTTCTCGCTGAAGAAGGTGGTGTAGTTGAGGCCGGCGCCGATGAACGGCGAGACCTTGCCGGCACTGTTGAAGTGGTACTGCAGCGACACCACCGGCGGCAGATGCTTGGTGCTGCCGACCTTGCCCACGCCCTTGACGCTGATGTCGTGCTCGAACGGCAGCGCGGCCAGTACTTCCACGCCCAGGTTCTGCTGCACGAAATACTCGAAGGTCACCGTCGGGCGGATGTTGCTGTCGATGCGCAGCGGCAGGGTGCCACCGGCCAACGCGCCGTTGTCGGACTTCGGATTGACCTGGTGGGCGCCGATGCCGATGGTCCAGTCGCCTTGCGACTGCGCCAGCGCCGGCAGGGCGCACAGGGTCAGGGCGGCGGCCAGGCCGGTGAGCAGGAAGGGGGAGGGGGTACGCATGGTGGAGTCTCGGTTGGGTGTGGGCGCAGTGTCCGGCGCGGCGCACCGTGGCGCCTTGATCCTGATCAAACCGGCGTGTCCGGCGGGGCGCGGCTGGCCTGCTAGAATGGGATTTCCCCTTCCATCCGCCGCGCCAGGCGCGGCCGCAGGAGCTACTGAAATGGCAATCAAGGTCGGCATCAACGGTTTCGGTCGCATCGGGCGCAACGTGCTGCGCTCGGCGGTGCAGAATTTCGGCAGCGACATCGAGATCGTCGCCATCAACGACCTGCTGGAGCCGGATTATCTGGCCTACATGCTGCAGTACGACTCCGTGCACGGCCGCTTCGAGGGCGAGGTGTCGGTCGACGGCGGCCACCTGCTGGTCAACGGCAAGAAGATCCGCCTGACCCAGGAACGCGATCCGGCGGCGCTGAAGTGGGGCGAGGTCGGCGTGGACGTGGTGATCGAATCCACCGGCCTGTTCCTGACCAAGGAAACCGCGCAGAAGCATCTGGACGCCGGCGCCAAGAAAGTGATCCTGTCGGCGCCGTCGAAGGACGACACGCCGATGTTCGTCTACGGCGTCAACGACAGCACCTATGCCGGCCAGGCCATCGTCTCCAACGCCAGCTGCACCACCAACTGCCTGGCGCCGCTGGCCAAGGTGATCAACGACAAGTGGGGCATCAAGCGTGGCCTGATGACCACCGTGCACGCGGCCACCGCCACCCAGAAGACCGTGGACGGCCCGAGCAACAAGGATTGGCGCGGCGGCCGCGGCATCCTGGAGAACATCATCCCGTCCAGCACCGGCGCGGCCAAGGCGGTCGGCGTGGTGATCCCGGAGTTGAACAAGAAGCTCACCGGCATGAGCTTCCGCGTGCCGACCTCGGACGTGTCGGTGGTCGACCTGACCGTGGAACTGGAGAAGCCGGCCACCTACGCCGAGATCTGTGCCGAAGTGAAGGCGCAGAGCGAAGGCGCGCTGAAGGGCATCCTCGGCTACACCGAGGACAAGGTGGTGGCCACCGATTTCCGCGGCGACGCACGCACCTCGATCTTCGATGCCGACGCCGGCATCGCCCTGGATGGCACCTTCGTCAAGCTGGTGTCCTGGTACGACAACGAGTGGGGCTACTCCAACAAGTGCCTGGAAATGGTCAAGGTGGTGGCGAAGTAAGACGCCTGGCGTCGTTCGCCGAGTGCGGACGGCGCGGCCTTGTGGCATCGACCGCGGCGGCGTGCCGCCGCCGGTCGAACGCCCGCGACACCGCGAACGGACGCAAACAAAAAGGAGCGCATCGGCGCTCCTTTTTGCTGTGATAGGGCGTGGCGTGATGGGCTTTGCCGTCGCGACGGCGGCCCGACTGCTGCGGATGGAGACGGCGCGATGAGCACCGGCTCCGTCTCAGCCGCCGTTACAGCGCGTCCTTGGAGACGTTGCTTTCGCTCTGCTGGTAATCGGTGACTACGCCCTTGGCATCGAATTCCACTTCCAGGTCGTACGACTTGACGTTGCGCGCGCCGACACCATGCTCCTGCGCCTCGTTGACCGCAGGGCCGGTGTAGTAACCGGGCAGCATGCGCTTCAGCAAGCCGGTGGCGGTCTTGCGCGCCTTCTCGCCGTGGGATTCGCTGGGGCGATAGCTCCACGACTTCTCGTAACCGCCTTCTTTCCCGGAGGTCCTGGAGACATAGGTGGGCTCGCCATAGATGGCGCGCACCTGCTCCCTGGTGGTCTTGCCGATGACGATGTTCTTCTTGACCGCATCAGGGGTGTAAAGCGCTGGATTGTCGACCTTTTCGGCCAGGGCGGGAGCGGCGAAGGACGCGGCCAGCAGCGTCGAGATCAGCAGGGTGCGAAAGGGTTTCATGGTCATGTCCGTTTACCTGGGGAGTGGCGTCTGCAATCCAGCGTGCACCGGTCGCGTCGAGGCGATGCGTCGGTCCGGCATCAGCGCGGCGCAACGAGCTTAGGCATGGCGAAATGACGCCGTCAATACGGCATGCAGCGGCGTTCAGGCAGCGACGACACCTGTGTCGGCGATGCTCGTGGCCGGATCGCGAACGCGATGCGGCATGGCGTGACCTGCGCACCGTCCTGACGCAGCGCGCACTGCCCTGTGATCCGCTGCCGCTTTTTGCGCAGGACGCGGTGCGTCGTGTACCGACTATAGCGCCTGCAGGATCAGCGAGTGCCAGCCGGTGCGGTAGGTTTCGTAGCCGGGCGAGGCGGCATGCGCAATGCAGTGCGGCCGGTCATCGAGGTCGATCAGCACCGCGCCGCGCGGTTGCTTGAACAAGGCCTCGCGGCCGTCGAAGTCGAGCCGCTCCTGCAGCATGCGTCCGGCCGAGTCGGCCAGCACCTGGCCCTGCGCGTCGACGATGCAGACGCGGCTGCGGCCCCATTCGGATTCGGACAGCGGCGTGCGCTGCACGATCGTCTGCGCCAGTGCGTCCCAGCGGAACACGATGCCCAGCACGCCGAGCACGCGGCCATCGATGCGGCCCCCCTCGCGGACCGTGCACGCGTACACCAGCACCCGCTCGCCATCGGCCAGCGCACTGGGGTGCACGCCCTGAAAGCTGAAGTCCTCGCCGCTGCGGGTGCGCATGGCCTGCTCGAACCACGGTTGTGCGGAAACGTCGCTGCCGACCGAGGCGAACTGCCGCGGCCGGCCGTTGGCGCGGATGCGGCCATCGCTGCCGGCGAGGATCAGGTCGAAGTAGACCGTGTACGAATCCAGGATCTGGCCCATGCGCCGCGATGCGTAGGCCAGTGCGTCGGCGTCGCTGTCGGCGCGTGCCGCCGCCACGACCGCGGCGTCGGTGGCCCACCAGCGCACGTCGCAACTGCGCTCGTAGAGGTTGCGGTCGATCAGGTCGATGTTGCTCAGCGCCAGTTCGCTGAGCCGGGTGCGGCGCACGTCGTCTTGCAGCCGGCCCAGCGTCTGCCGCATCTCCGCGCTGGTGCGCGCGGCGACCTTGTCCAGGTCCTGCGTGGCTTCGGCCACGCGTCGCGACAGCCCGTCCATTTCCTGCGCGATGACGCTGAAGCCGCGTCCGGCGGCGCCGATCCGCGCCGATTCGATGCGCGCGTTCATCGAGATCATGTGGGTGGTGCGGTTGATCGCGTCGATGCCCTGCAACGAGCGGCGCAGCTGGCCGAGCAATTGGTCGGACAGGCCGACGACCGCGCGGATATGGTCATCGATCCCCGCGTCGGCGGGGTGGGCGGGTAGGTTCATTCATGCTGCCGGTGGGGTGGGAGGGAACAGCAGACGCACGACGTGGTAAGGGGTGTAGCGGCCGTCGAGCTAACGCCTTGAGGGTGGCGTGAAGACCGTTCGTCGGAACGTCGGGCCTTGCCCTGCCTGGGTCGCGGCCGCGTTCGCGGACCGATGCCGGCACCGAACTCGTCTACCATCTGCGCCAGGTCCGGCGCTGCCGGACACCGGATGGGCGCCTTGTGGCGCCGCACCACCGCTGTGGAGATGCGAGTCGAATGGAGATGTTGATCGTGCTGGTGGTGTTGGCGGTGCTGGCGGTGCCGGTGCTGTTGATCGTGACGCTGGTGGGGCAATCGCGTCTGCGCCAGCGGCTCGCCGCGTTGGAGGCGCAGGTCGCACGGATGGCCGCCGCCCCGGTGCCGCCTGCGACGGCCTGGGCCGGCCCCGTGGCCGCGGCCGGGAAGCCCGATGCTGCCGCCGAACCCGAGGTGGAGGCCGAGGGCCTGCCGATCGCGGCGTCCCTCGACCTCGCGCGTCCGCACCAGGTCGCGGAGGATGCCGGCGTGCCGCCGCCGCCGCTGCCGCCGCCCTTGCCGGTGCCGCCGCAGGCCGACGATTTCGCGACGCTGGCCGCCGCGGTCGAACAGGCCGAGCGGGAGCAGGCGCAGGCGCGCGCCGCCGCCAGCGCCGCGATCGCTGCGCTGCATCGGCCGGATCCGATCGAGCGGCTGCTGGGCGGGATCAAACGCTGGTTCACCGAGGGCAACGTCCCGGTGAAGATCGGCATGCTGGTGCTGCTGGCCGGCGTCGCCGCGCTGCTGAAGTACGCCGGCGACCAGGGCTGGCTGCGCATGCCGATCGAGCTGCGCTATGCCGGCATCGCCGCCGCGTCGCTGGCCGGCCTGGCCTTCGGCTGGCACCAGCGCACGCGCAAGCGCAGCTTTGCGCTGGCCCTGCAGGGCGGGGCGATCGGCGTGCTGCTGCTGACCGTGTTTGCCGCGTTCAAGCTGTCCGGGCTGATCCCCGCCGGCGCGGCGCTGGCGCTGAGCATCGCGCTGGTCGCGGGCATGTGCGTGCTGGCGGTAGCGCAGGAGTCGCGCACGCTGGCGGTGCTGGGCACGCTGGCCGGCTTCCTCGCGCCGCTGTGGCTGTCCACCGGCAGCGGCAACCACGTCGCGCTGTTCTCCTACTACGCGCTGCTCAACGCGGCGGTGTTCGCGATCGCCTGGTACCGGCCGTGGCGGGTGCTGAACCTGCTCGGGTTCGGCTTCACCTTCGGCATCGGCACGCTGTGGGGCGTGCTGCAGTACCGTCCTGACAAGTTCGCCAGCACCGAGCCGTTCCTGCTGCTGTTCTTCGCCTTCTACCTGCTGATCCCGATCCTGTACGCGCGGCGCCAGGAGGCCACGCGCAGCACGCTGATCGACGGCAGCCTGCTGTTCGGCACGCCGCTGATCGCGTTCTCGCTGCAGGCCGGTCTGCTGCGCGGCGAGCGCCTGCCGCTGGCCTTCTGCGCGCTGGGCCTGGCGGCGATCTATGCGCTGCTGGCGGCGGCGCTGATCCGGCGCGCGCGCTTCGCGCTGCTGGGGCAGGCGTATGCGGTGCTGGCGGTGGGCTTCGCCACGCTGGCGGTGCCGTTGGCGCTGTCCGCGCGGGCCACCGCCAGCGTGTTCGCGCTGGAGGGCGCGGCGCTGGTGTGGCTGGGCCTGCGTCAGCGGCGCTGGCTGCCGCAGCTCAGCGGCGCCGGCCTGCAACTGGCGGCCGCGTTCGGCTTCACCGTGGGCCTGGACGCGGTGGTGCAGGACACCCAGGCGATCGTCAATGCCACCTTCATGAGCGCGCTGCTGCTGGCCCTGGCCGGCTTCGTCAGCGCCTGGTGCTACCGCCGCGAGCGTGCCGCGCTGCCGGCGCTGGGCTACTACCTGTGGGGGCTGGCCTGGTGGTGCGGCATCGGCGTTGCCGAGATCCTGCGGTTCGTCGACACCGATGCGTGTGCCGATGTGTTGCTGGCCTGGGTCGCGGTCAGCGGCTGGCTCGCCGCCGAAGCGCAGCGGCGCTGGCCGGCACCGGCATTGGCCGCGACCACGCTGGGCAGCCTGGCGCTGGCGGTGCCGCTGGCGGCCTGGCAGGCCGATGCGCACGGGCAGCCGTTTGCCGGGCATGGCGCCTGGGCCTGGGCGCTGTACGCCGTGCTCGGCGTGCGCAGCCTGCTGTGCCTGCGCGACAGTGGCGGCGGCGTGGCGCGCGCGGCGCAATACGTGTGGTGGCTGGTGTGGCCGATCGTGGCCACCTTGCTGTGCGGCTGGCTGGCGCTGCACAGCGGTCTCGCCGCCGGCTGGCGCTGGATGCTGCTGGTGGCGCCCTGGCTGCTGGTCGCGGCGCTGTCGCTGTGGCGCTGGACCTGGTTGGCGGCGCCGCTGGGCGCGGCGTTCGCGCCGTGGCGCACGGCCTTGCAGAGCACCTACTTCGGCCTGCTCGCGGTGGCCTGGCTGTACAGCCTGGGCCGGCCTGGCAGCAGCGCGCCGCTGCCGTGGGTGCCGGTGCTCAACCCGCTGGAACTGACCCAACTGGCGCTGCTGGTGCTCGGCGTGCGCTGGACCCGCAGCCCCGAACTGCCGGCGCTGCTGCGTCCCTGGCGCACGCATCTGCTGGCCGGCGCCGGGTTCCTGTGGATCACCAGCGTCACCCTGCATGCGGTGCACTATTGGGCGGCGGTGCCGTGGCCCGGCGTGTTGGGCAATGGGGTGGCGCAGACCAGCCTGACCGTGGTCTGGAGCGTGCTGGGCGTGCTCGGCTGGGTGCTGGGCTCGCGGCGCGGCCAGCGCGGGCTGTGGCTGGCCGGTGCGATGTTGATGGCGGTCGTGCTGGGCAAGCTGTTGCTGGTGGACCGCGGCAACCTCGGCAATGTCGCCGGCATCGCGTCGTTCATCGCTTACGGGCTGTTGTGTACCGTGGTCGGCTATCTGGCGCCGGCACCGCCGCGCGCCGCCGAACCGGCCGAGGAGGCCATCCCATGATCCGACGTGCGCTGTGTCCGTTGCTGCTGGCCTGGCTGCCGCTGTGCGCCTTCGCCGCCAGCCAGCGCGACGATTACGCCCAGCAGTGGCCGCTGACCCTGCAGGACGCCGATGCCGGGGCCTATCGCGTGCAGCTCGACGATGCGGTCTACCGCAGCGCGCAGCGCGCCTCGCTGGGCGACGTGGAGGTGTTCAACGCGGCGGGCGATCCGTTGCCGGCGGCCTTGTTCGCCGCCGAGCAGGCCGAGACCACGCCGCGCCGGCAGCCGTTGCCGTGGTTTCCGCTGCCGGCCTCGCGCGATGGGCGCACACCGGACCTGGAGCTGATCGCCGAACGCGACCGCGATGGCAGCGTGCGCCGCATCCAGACCCGTGTGGCCAGCGGCGCGGCCGACGCCGGCGCAGGCTGGCTGGTCGACGCCAGCGCGCTGCACGCGCCGTTGCGCGCGGTGTCGCTGCAATGGGCCGCCGCCGCGCAGCCGCAGCAGGCGCGCTACCGGGTCGAGGGCAGCGACGACCTGCGCGACTGGGAGGTGCTGGTGGCGGATGCGACCCTGGTCGACCTGAGCAACCAGGGACACCGGCTGCAGCAACTGCGCATCCCGATCGGCCGGCAGGTGCGCTACCTGCGCCTGCTGCCGCTGGCAGGCGCCAGCGCGCCGCCGCTGACCGGGGTGGAGGCCGAGCTGGCGCCCGCGCCGGTGGCCGCCGACTGGCATTGGCAGCAACTGGACGCAGTCAGCACCGACCCCGCGCAGCACAGCTACGCCTTCGTGTCGCCGGGCCGCTACCCGGTGACGCGCGTGGACGTCGCCTTGCCCGGCAACAACGCGATCGAATGGCGCGTGCAGAGCCGCGACAGCGCCGAGGCGCCCTGGCAGGACCGCGCCGGTCCGTGGCTGGCCTACCAGGTCGGTGGCGGCAGCCGCTCGCCGCCGCAGGCGCTGACCGCACCGGTACGCGACCGCTACTGGCGGCTGTTCGCGGCGCAGGACCCGGGCCGGCAGCGGCCGGCGCTGCGCCTGGGCTATCAGCCGGAGACGCTGGTGTTCCTGGCGCAGGGCGCGCCGCCGTATGCCTTGGCCGCCGGCAGTGCGCGCACCCAGCGTGCACAGGCGCCATTGGCCGCCGCGTTGCAGGCCTTGCATGTTCAGCGCGGGCCGCAATGGGCGCCGGCCACCGCCAGCCTCGGCGCCGCACAGCCGCTGGCCGGCGCTGCGGCGTTGCAGGCGCCGCCGCCGCCGCGCGACTGGAAGACCTGGCTGCTGTGGGCGCTGCTGGTCGGCGGTGCGCTGCTGGTGGTCGGCTTCGCACTGAGCCTGCTGCGCAAACCCGGCGCCGCCGACGGCACGGGCTGACCGATCCGGCGATGGCGCGCACGCTGTACCGTGCGCGGCACCGCACCACCGCGATTTGCCGCTGTGCGGCCGACGCCGGACAATGCCGGTTTGACCGCAGCGCGGCGCTCGGCCGGCGTGCGTGCACCCGGCGTTCCGCAGCCGACGCCGATACTGCATGGCTGGCGCTGTTTTCCCTTTGCAACCCCACGAAAGCGAGCAATCACATGTCCATCCTGCGAATGACCGATCTCGACCTGTCCGGCAAGCGCGTGCTGATCCGGCAAGACCTGAATGTGCCGATCGACAATGGCCTGATCACCTCCGAGCAGCGCATCCTGGCCTCGGTGCCGACGCTCAAGCACGCACTGGAGCAGGGCGCGGCGGTGATGGTGACCTCTCACCTCGGCCGGCCCAAGGAAGGCGTGTGGACCCAGGAGGATTCGCTGGAGCCGGTGGCGATCCGACTGGCCGCGCTGCTCGACGTCGACGTGCCGCTGATCCGCGACTGGGTCGATGGCGTGGACGTGCAGCCGGGGCAGATCGTGCTGCTGGAGAACTGCCGCATGAACGTCGGCGAGGGCAAGGACGACGAGGCCCTGGCGAAGAAGTACGCGGCGTTGTGCGACGTGTTCGTGATGGACGCGTTCGGCACTGCGCACCGCGCGCAGGCGTCCACCCATGGCGTGATCAAGTTCGCGCCAGTGGCTGCGGGCGGCCCGCTGCTGATGGCCGAGCTGGATGCGCTGGCCAAGGCGCTGGAACAGCCGGCCAAGCCGCTGCTGGCGATCGTCGCCGGCAGCAAGGTCTCGACCAAGCTGGAGCTGCTGTCCAATCTGGTGGACAAGGTCGACCAGCTGATCGTCGGTGGCGGCATCGCCAACACCTTCATCGCCGCGGCCGGGCATGCGGTGGGCAAGTCGCTGTGCGAGCCGGACCTGCTCGAGACCGCGCGCAAGATCGTGGCCGACGCCAACGCGCGCGGCGCGGCGATCCCGCTGCCGAGCGACGTGGTGGTGGCCAAACAGTTCATGCCTGATGCCGAGGCCACGGTGAAGGCCGTCACCGACGTCGCCGACGACGACCTGATCCTGGACATCGGCCCGCAGACCGCTGCGCACTACGCCGACCTGATCGCCAAGGCCGGTACCGTGGTCTGGAACGGCCCGGTCGGCGTGTTCGAATTCGACGCTTTCGGCAAGGGCACCGAGACCCTGGCGCGGGCGATTGCCGCGTCGCCGGCGTTCTCCATCGCCGGCGGCGGCGACACCCTGGCCGCGGTCGACAAGTACGGCATCGCCGAGCAGGTCAGCTACATCTCCACCGGCGGCGGCGCGTTCCTGGAGTTCCTGGAAGGCAAGACCCTGCCGGCGGTGGCCGCACTGCAGGCGCGCGGCGCGTGAGCGCCGCCGACGTTCTGTTCTTCGACCTGGACGGCACCCTGGTCGACTCGGAGGCCGGCATCGTCGGCAGCCTGCGCCATGCCTTTGCCGAACTGGGGCAGCCGCTGCCGACGCCGGCGCAGTTGCGCGCCTGGATCGGCCCACCGCTGCGCGACAGCTTCCAGCAGCACTTCCCCGACGACGCGGCATTGGTGGAGCGGGCGCTGACGCTGTACCGCAGCCGCTACGACAGCCACGGCTGGCGCGAGCACACGGTGTTTCCGGACATCGGCGCAGCGGTGGAGGCGATCGCCGCGGCCGGCCACCGCCTGGCGGTGGTGACCTCGAAGAACGAGCGCTTCGCGCGCCGCATCGTCGAGCATCTGCCGTTCGGCGCCCGCTTCGAGGACGTGATCGGCGCCAGCGACGACGGTGCGCGCCGGGCCAAGCCCGAGCTGATCGCCGAGGCGCTGCGGCGGCTCTCTGTCGTGCCGGCGCAGTGCCGCATGATCGGCGACCGGCGCATGGACATCGACGGCGCGCGCCACCACGGCATGCGCAGCATCGGCGTGCTGTGGGGCTTCGGCGATGCCGAGGAACTGCGCCAGGCCGGCGCCGATGTCCTGGCGCAGACGCCGGCGCAGTTGCCGGCGCTGGTCGCGGCCTGAGGCCCCTGCATGCGTCGGCGTGTCCGGCGCATGCGAGGGGCGCCATGCACGGCATGGCGCACGCTGCGATCGCCGCTGCAACGTCCGCAGGCCGGCGTCTGCGGGCGTGGCGTGACCACATACTGTCCCGCATTGTCCGGTCGCTATGCCGGGCCGCGCGTGCGTCTATGCCGAAATGCCATGCCGTGTGATGGGCGCGTGTGCTAGCTTTGAGCGCTTTTCCAAGGATGCCGTCATGATCGAACGCCAGCGCCGCACCAAGATTCTCGCCACCCTCGGTCCGGCCACCGACCCGCCCGGCGTGCTCGAGGATCTGTTCCGCGCCGGCGTCAATGTGGTGCGGCTGAACTTCAGCCATGGCGATCCGTCCGGCCAGGCCAAGCGCGCCGCCGAAGTGCGTGCCGCCGCGGCCCGCGTCGGCGCCGAGATCGGCATCCTCGCCGACCTGCCGGGTCCGAAGATCCGCATCGAGCGCTTCGCCCAGGGCAAGGTCTCGCTCAAGCTCGGCGACCGCTTCGACCTAATCGCCGACCCCAACGCCGCGCCCGGCGATGCGACCCAGGTCGGGGTCAGCTACCTGGGCCTGCCGCAGGACGTGGCCGCCGGCGACGTGCTGCTGCTGGACGACGGCCTGGTGCAGCTGCAGGTGGTCGAGGTTAATGGCGAGCGCATCGTCACCAGCGTGCTCAACGATGGCGTGCTGTCCGATCGCAAGGGCTTGAACAAGCAGGGCGGCGGTCTGTCGCTGGGCGCGCTGACCGAGCGCGACAAGGAACTGATCGGCATCGTCGCCAAGATCGGCGTGGACTTCATCGCGGTCTCGTTCTGCCGCAACGCCGAGGACATGAACGAGGCGCGGCGCATCGCCCGCGCGCACGGCTGCGACGCGGCGCTGGTATCCAAGATCGAGCGTACCGAGGCGATCGAGAACCTCAGCGAGATCGTCGAGGCCTCGGACGTGGTGATGGTCGCGCGTGGCGACCTGGGCGTGGAAATCGGCGACGCCGAACTGCCGGGCCTGCAGAAGAAGATCATCAAGGAATCGCTGGCGCAGAACAAAGTGGTGATCACCGCCACGCAGATGCTGCAGTCGATGGTGGAGAGCCCGATCCCGACCCGCGCCGAAGTGCTGGACGTGGCCAACTCGGTGATCGACGGCACCGACGCGGTGATGCTGTCGGCCGAGAGCGCCGCCGGCGCCTATCCGATCCGTGCGGTCGAGGCGATGGCGCGCATCTGCCTGGGCGCCGAGCGCCAGTTCGAAACCGAAACCGACTTCGGCATGGCCCCGCGCAACCTCGAGCGCGCCGACCAGGCCATCGCCATGGCCACGATGTTCCTGTCCCAGCACGTGGGCGTGCGCGCGATCGTGGCGATGACCGAATCCGGTGGCACCCCGCGTTACCTGTCGCGCTTCCGCGCCAAGGCGCCGATCTTCGCGGTGACCCGCCACGACGGCGCGCGCCGGCACATGGCGATGATGCGCGACGTGTTCCCGATCAACTTCGACAGCCGCGGCCTGACCCCGCGCGAGGCCGCGCGCGGCGCGATCCGCGTGCTGGTCGAGGCCGGCCTGCTGGCGCCGGGCGACCGCGTGGTGTTCACCAGCGGCGAGCACATGGAAACCCACGGCGCCACCAACACCCTGCGCCTGCTCGAAGTCGGCCCGGACGGCCGCGCCAGCGGCCTCGGCGAACTCTGAAGGACACGCGGTGCGGCGGCCAAGGCCGCCGCACCGTCGGCAACACCTGCTCGATCGCGCATGGAACGGCGCGGCATCCATCGTTCCCTGATCGCGATTCCCTATGACGTCCACGAGCGCGCACGCCGAACTCGGGCTGGAACTGCCCGAGCGCCCCGGCACGCATTGTCTTGAACACCTGATCCAGGCCTCGGCCACGCGCGAGCTTGTGGTCACCGAGGACATCCGCGACCGCCGCGGCATCCTGCTGGTCGCCAAGGGCCAGCGCATCAATGCCGGCCTGCGCGAACGCCTGATCGCGCGGCGCCTGCTGCGCCCGCTGGAATCCTCGCTGGCGTTCTGCGAGGAGCTGCGCCCGAGCGAAGTGCAACTGGCCGCGCAGCGCGAGCTGGACGAACACCCGCACCTGCGCGTGCTGCTGGGCGACGACGTGCAATCGGTCATGACCGCGCTGGCCCGTGCCCGCACGCTGGGCGCGCCCGGCACCTTGCTGACCACGCTCGGCCAGACCCGACCGGCCGCGTTCTCGCACGCGGTGCGGGCGGCGATGCTGGTGGCCTGGCTGGCGGCGCTGCTGTCGCGCTCGGACGCGGCGATGCGCGAGGCGGCGGAGGTCGGCCTGCTGCACGATCTCGGCGAGATGTACGTGGATCCGGCGGTGCTGGAGCTGCCGGAAGCGCAGCAGGATTTCGCGCAGTGGCGCATGCATTGCGTGCATCCGGTGATCAGCGCCGCGTTGCTGGGCGAATCCGGCGTGTATTCGGCGCAGCAGGCCGCTGCCGCGCGCGAGCATCACGAGCGCATCGACGGCTCCGGCTATCCGGTCGGCGCGCCAGTGCTGTCGCCGCTGGGCCGGTTGATCTCCTGCGCCGAAGCGCTGGATGCCTTGCTCGAACGCGAGCACGGCCATGCGCACGCGCTGGCGCGGATGCGCATCGCGCTGCGCATGGTGCCCGGGCAGTTCCCGCGCGACGTGGTCGATCTGTTGACCGAGCGGTTGCGCGATTGCGCGCTGGAGCCGGCGCCGACGCACGACCCGCAGCACCTTCGGGAGGTGGTGGCGGCCTCGCTCGACGGCCTGGAACAGGCTCGCGACGAGGTATTGCGGCTGCAGCGCGGCGGCGACCTGCGCGAAGACGAGCGCGCGGCCCTGCAACACCTGCTGCTGCTGATCGTCGGCTACATCATGGCCATCCACGATTCCGGTGCCGGCAAGATGGTCGAGCAGTTGCCGTGGCTGATCGCCGCGCCGGAGGCGGCCGAGGAGGTCGATCGCATCTGCTGCGAGTTGCGCTGGCAACTGCCCGGGCTCCGCCGCCATGCCGCGTTGCTGGCGCACCGCCGCGCGCGCAGCGCCGACGACTGGCGGCCCGTGCTCGATGCGCTGGACATCGCACTGCCGGCGGTGCAGGCCGTGCATCCGCCGGCACCGGCACCAGCCGCGGGCGCTGCGCCGCTGCAGACGGCGCAGGTCGACGAAGAGGCGCAGTGCGAGGCGATGACGGACGCGCTTGGCTGAAGCCGACCGAATGCGGTCTACGCCTGTAACCGCTTGCAGCGCTGGCGGTAACGGAATGCATGCAGGCCGGCCCGGTATACTGGGGGTTCCCCCGTTGCAGCCATCAGGAACCGTATGAGCATCGAACAGCTTGCCGAAACCGCACAGGCAATGGTCGCCCCGGGCAAGGGCATCATCGCGATCGACGAATCCACCAGCACGATCGCCAAGCGCTTCGCCGGCGTGGGCATCGAGAATGTCGAAGAGAACCGCCGTGCCTACCGCGAGCTGCTGCTGACCACGCCGAAGCTGGGCGACCACATCTCCGGCGCGATCCTGTACGACGAGACCATCCGCCAGAAGACCAAGGACGGCGTGCCGTTCGCCAAGTACATGGCCGAGCACGGCATCATCCCCGGCATCAAGGTCGACAAGGGCACGCATCCACTGGCCGGCATGCCGGGCGAGCTGATCACCGAAGGCCTGGACGGCCTGCGCGCACGCCTGGAGGAGTACTACAAGCTCGGTGCGCGCTTCGCCAAGTGGCGCGCGGTCATCACCATCGGCGAGGACATTCCGTCCGGCGTGTGCATCGAGACCAACGCGCATGCGCTGGCCCGCTACGCCGCGCTGTGCCAGGAGCAGGGCCTGGTGCCGATGGTGGAGCCGGAGGTGCTGATGGACGGCGACCACGACATCGAGACCTGCTACGAAGTCACCGAAGCCACGCTGCGTTCGCTGTTCGGCGCGCTGTACGAGCAGAACGTGGTCCTGGAAGGCACCATCCTCAAGGCGTCGATGGTCATCGCCGGCAAGGACTGCGATGAGCAGGCCAGCGTCGAGGAAGTGGCCGAGTCCACCGTGATGTGCCTCAAGAGCACCGTGCCGGCGATCCTGCCGGGCATCGTGTTCCTGTCCGGCGGCCAGACCGACGAGCAGTCCACCGCGCACCTCAACGCGATGAACCAGCTCGGCAACCTGCCGTGGCCGCTGAGCTTCTCCTATGGCCGCGCCATGCAGCAGGCCGCGCTGAAGCTGTGGGCGCAGGACATGAAGGGCAATTTCGCCAAGGCGCAGCAGGTGGTGTACGAGCGCGCCAAGGAAAACGGCCTGGCCGCGCTGGGCAAGTGGCAGGGCTGAGCCCTCCCTGACACCGCCTACGAAGAACGCCGGCATCGCCGGCGTTTTTCGTTTTGAGGCCCAGTGTCGTGCGGATGATGCGCGCAGAGGTGCTTTCGCAGCGCTGACGCCAGCGATAGGGCGTGCGTAGAAAAAACGCCGCACTGCGCTCAGGGCGCCAACGCGGCCGGCGCGTGGAAGCGATAGCCGCTGTTGCGCAGGGTCTTCACCGGCAACGGGCGTCCGCTGATCTCTTCCACGCGGCGCTGCAGCCGGTACATCTGCGTGTCGAGTCGGCGCCGGTCGTACTCGAGGAAGTTCACCCCCAGCGCTTTGGCGCGCAGTCACTCTTTACGGCGTCCCACGACACGGTATCGGGGGAATGCCGCAGTGCGCGGTGCCGCCGCCATTGCAGACGATCGACGATGCCTGCGATCGGGTGGAGCGCAGGCATCGCATGGTCAGGCGCTTGATGCGGGCGCTTGGGATGAAGATGCTCGGCTGGGCCCGCCAGCAATCGGCCGCTCAGGCCGCGGTGGCGCACTGCATGTCGCGCAGCGCCTGTCGGTACGCTTTGGTGGTGGCGTCGTTGTAGGCCACCAGGATGATCCGCTTGGGCACCGCATGCGCGCGCTGCCAGGCGTCGGTCTCGGCGACCGCGATGCGTGCGGCCTGGTGCAGTGGATAGCCGTAGACGCCACAGCTGATCGCCGGGAAGGCGACCGAGTGCAGACCCATCTGTTCGGCCAGGCGCAGGGCGCGCCAGTAGCAGTTGGCGAGCAGGGCCGGTTCGTTGTGGGCGCCGTCGCGCCACACCGGGCCCACCGTGTGCAGCACGTGCCGCGCCTTGAGCCGGTGGCCCGCAGTGGCGCGAACCTCGCCCACCGGGCAACGCACGCCCGGCTTGAGTTCCGGCAGGCGCCGGCATTCTTCCAGCAGGTCTGGGCCGGCGGCACGGTGGATGGCGCCGTCCACGCCGCCGCCGCCGAGCAGGGACTCGTTGGCGGCGTTGACGATCGCGTCCACGTCGAGTTGGGTGATGTCGCCTTGCCAGATTTCGATGTTCATACGCCGATCTTTAGGGGAGCCGAATGATGGACACGTGAGGGTGTCGCCACTGCCGTCGCGCATTGCCACAGCCGCTTAACCGGCCAGCGGCAAGACTGGCGCGCTCCCATCTCAGCACCTGCGACATGAACCCGAATCCGCCGCCACCGCAGGTCGCCGAGGCCATTGCGCAGGGCCAGATCATCAAGGCGATCAAGCTGCTGCGGACGCACAGCGGCATGGATCTGCGCAGCGCCAAGGAGCAGGTCGACGCCTGGCTGCTGGACGGCGCGGCGCGCTCGGTAACGGACCTGCTCCACCGCCATGCCTCCGGCGCGGCGGCGAGGCCGGACACCACGGCCGAGGCGCACGCGCCGGCCGTGGCCGAGGAACGGCGGCTGCCGCCGGCGGCGGAACTGGCGCTGCGCCGCGGCGAGCGGCGCAAGGCCGCCAAGCTGGTGTTCGAGCACTATCCGGACATGTCGCTGCGCGAGGTCCTGGAGATGGTGCAGCGGCATCTGCGGTCGGCGCCGACGCTGGGCGCTGCTTCGACCGTGGTGGCCGGCGACCGCGGCGGGGCCTGGCGTTGGGTGCTGCTGGCGCTGCTGCTGGTCGCGGCAGCGTCCTGGTGGCTGCTGCGTTGAGGCCAACCCCCGTGGCGACGGCTACAGCCAGCGCGCCACCTGCGCGCAGTAGCGGTCGTAGGCGCTGCCGAAGCGCTCGCGCAGGCGTGCTTCTTCGTAGGGGATCACCACCCACTGCAAGGCCAGCAGCGGCAACGGCAGCAACAGCGCCGACCACGGCCAGCCGATCTGCACGCTCAGGCCGAGGTAGCTCAGGGTCAGGCTGACGTACATCGGATTGCGGGTATGCCGGTACGGTCCGTGGCAGACCAATTGCGAAGGCGCGCGCTCGGGCAGCAGGGTGGTGCGGCCGCGCGCGAACAGCACGAAGCACCAGCACGCCAGCAGCAGGCCGGCGAGCGCGACCACGCCGCCGCCCAACTGCAGCCAGGCCAGGGCGGCGCCCTGCGGCAGCGGCAAGGGCAGCGCGTGCTGCAGGCTGGCGCCGAGCAGCAGCGCCAGCAGGAAATGCGCCGGCGAGGTCGTGCGCACCAGCAGCGGCACGCGCGCCTGCGCGCGTACGGGCGGTGGATCGGTGCGGTCGGTTCGTTCGTGCATGAAGTCCTTCCCTGGTCTGGTTGCGGCCGCGCAAGTTTACGCGGCTGCCCACGGCGTTCGCGCGCGAGCGCGTCACGGATGCCGCGAGCGCGGCCCGACAGCGCCCGGCGGCGTATCGCGCGCGTGGCAGTGCACGTAAACCGATTACCCTAGCGCCCACGCGGCACGTCGCACGCGCTTGAGTTTCGACGTGCCGGATCCGTCCACCTCGACCGCTGTCCTTGCGCGCCGATCGTGTCCCGTTTCCGTTCCGCCATCCGCTTTCACGCCTCATGCCGATCGCCTCCACCAGCACCGCCAACACTCTCGCGTCCTCATCCGCCATCGCCCCACGCCGCCGGGTCATCCTCGAGGACGACATCGACGGCTTCACCCCGGCGCAGCTGCTGTTGCTGCAATCGCCCGAGGTCGAGGTGCTCGGCATCTCGGTGGTCAGCGGCAACATCTGGCGCGACGAGGCGCTGGCGCATACGCGCCGGCTGCTGGAAATCGCCGGGCGCGGCGAGGTGCCGGTGTTGCCCGGCCCGGTGTTCCCGCTGCTCAACAGCGAATTGGCCACCGAGCGCTGGGAAGCGCTGTACGGCAAGCTGCTGTGGAAGGGCGCCTGGACCAAGCAATGGGTCGAGCACGACACGGTGCAGAGCGCGCCGCGCTACCACGCGCACGACGTGGTCCCGGACCTGCCGCTGGGCAATCCCACCGTGGTGCAGGCGGCCAGCGAGCCGGCCGCCTTGTTCATGATCCGCAAGGTGCGCGAGTTCCCCGGCGAGGTCAGCATCGTCGCCACCGGGCCGTTGACCAACCTGGCGTTGGCGCAGCGGCTGGACCCGGACTTCGCCTCGCTGGCCAAGGAACTGGTCTACATGGGCGGCAGCCTCAACCCGCGGCAGCGCCGCGACAGCGTGTCGGCGGCGCAGTTTGCGCGCGAGTTCGTCAATTCGCCGCGGCGCGAGTTCAACATCCGCTGGGATCCGGAGGCGGCTAGCATCGTGATGCGTTCGCCGTGGCGGCGCATGGTGATGGTGCCGGTGGATCCGTCCACCGCCACCGAACTGACCCCGCAGCTGCTGGCGCGGATGAGCGCCGCCGACACGCCGATCGGGCATGCGTTGCGCCGGCGCGAGCCGGGCTTCCCGATGTGGGACGAACTGGCCACCGCGCTGTGGCTGCGCCCGGAACTGGCCACCGTCAGCGAGACCCTGTACGTGGACACCAACACCGAGTTCGGCGCCGGCTACGGCGACATCCTGTCGTGGGCGCCGGGCTACCAGCCGGGCCTGGGCGAGCAGGCGCAGCAGGTGGTGCGCGAGGTCGACGTGGCGGCCATCGAAGAGTTGTTGGTAGAGCGCCTGACCGCGCCGCAGCCGCCGGCGCTGGGCGCGCCGCTGCCGGGCTGAGGCATGGCGCACGCGGATGTGCAGTCCGGTGCAAGGCGCGGCGTCGTGGTGCGCAGCGTACCTGTGTCCATGCCGCTCGCATGCGGCGCAGGCGGGGCGTCGGTCTGGGCTCTTCCGGCATGAGCGCGCCCTCGCCCGATGACCGCCTCGCCCAAGCGAAGGCCTTGGCCATGGCGGCGTTCCAGGAGCCGCAGCATGCCGATGCGCGGCTGGCCGAGGCCGAGGCGTTGTTGCGCGCCGCGGCCAGGGCGGCGCCGGCCGATCCCGGCGCACTCACCTGCCTGGGCGCGGTGCTTTGCGATCGCGGGCACTACCGGCGGGCGCTGACCGTCCTGCGCCGCGCCGTGCGCCTGCGGTCCGACGATCGCAACAGCTACTTCAACCTCGGCGTGGCCTTGCTCAACGCGGGCCAGGAGGCCGAGGCCAGGGCCGCGTTCCGGCAGGCGGCGAGCTTGCGCGCCGCCGCGGGGTCATGGACGGCGTACTTCGATCCGCACGCGCAATAGCGATGCCGCGCCGATGTGGCGCGGCGAGCGCGCAGGCGCCACGGTGCGCTTACGGCAGGCCGGCCAGCCAGTCGTCGTCGCTGCCTTCGTTGATGTCGGCGAACAGCGGCGTGGAGAAATAGCGCTCGCCGGTATCCGGCAGCATCGCCAGGATCACCGCGCCTGGCGTGGCGGTCTCGGCCACCCGCAGTGCGGTGGCGACGGTGCCGCCGCCCGAGATGCCGGTGAAGATGCCTTCCTCGGCGGCGAGGCGGCGCGACACCGCGATGGCGTCGGCGTCGTCCACGCTCAGCACGTCGTCGTAGACCTCGCGGTTGAGCACCTCGGGCACGAAGTCCGGGGTCCAGCCCTGGATCTTGTGCGGCTTCCACTCCTGGCCCTGCAGCAGGGCCGCACCGGCCGGCTCGGTGGCGGTGATGCGTACTTCCGGGCGGGCCAGGCGCAGCACTTCGCCGACGCCGGTGAGCGTGCCGCCGGTGCCCCAGCCGCTGACGAAATGGTCGAGCCGGCGGCCGGCGAAGTCGCGCAGGATCTCCGCGGCGGTGGTGCTGCGGTGGTAGGCCGGATTGGCCGGGTTGGCGAACTGCCGGGCCAGGAACCAGCCGTGCTGCTTGGCCAGTTCCTCGGCCTTGCGCACCATGCCGCTGCCACGCTCGGCGGCCGGGGTCAGGATGACCTTGGCGCCGTAGGCGCGCATCAGCTTGCGGCGCTCGATCGAGAAGGTTTCCACCATCGTCGCCACGAACTTGTAGCCGCGCGCGGCGGCGACCATTGCCAGGGCCACGCCGGTGTTGCCGGAGGTCGCTTCGACGATGGTGTCGCCGGGCTTGAGCAGGCCGCGCGCCTCGGCGTCGAGCACGATCGCCAGGGCCAGGCGGTCCTTGACCGAACCGCCGGGATTGAAGGCTTCGACCTTGACGTAGAGGTCCACGTGCGCCGGCGCCAGGCGTTGCAGCTTGACGATCGGGGTGTGGCCGATGGTGTCGAGGATGTTGTCGTAGATGGCCATGCGTGGGGTCTCCGGAAAGTGCGGGTCAGGCGGCGTGGGCCAGGGTAGGCACGGCCGGCTTCGGGGAAGGTGAGGGCGCGCGCAACGGCGCGGCGCCGAACCAGTGCAGTGTGTCGGCCAGCGCGGCAACCTCGCCGAGGATCAGCAGCGCCGGCGCGCGCACCGCATGCGCACGGGCGGTGTCGGGCAGGTCGGCGAGGGTCCCGAGCACCACCCGCTGCTCGGTGCGCGAGCCGTTCTCCACCAGCGCGAACGGCGTGCTGGCGGCGCGGCCGGCGGCGAGCAGGCGCGTGCGCACCGTGTCCAGGCCGGCCACGCCCATGTACACCGCCAGGGTCTGTCGCTCCTGCGCCAGCGCGGCCCAGTCCAGGGTGTCCAGCGAGGCCTTGCAGTGCGCGGTGACCAGGCGCAGCGACTGCGCGTGGTCGCGATGGGTCAGCGGGATGCCGGCGTAAGCGGCGCAGGCCAGTGCGGCGGTGATGCCGGGCACCACGGCGTAGTCCACGCCGTGGGCGCGCAGGTACTCCAGTTCCTCGCCGCCGCGGCCGAACACGAACGGATCGCCGCCCTTCAGCCGCACCACCCGGCGGCCGCGCCGCGCGTGTTCCAGCAGCAGCGCGTGGATCTGCTCCTGGGCGACGCTGTGGCCGTCGGCCGACTTGCCTACGGCGATGCGTTCGGTGCCCACCGGCACAAGCTGCAGGATCGCGGCGCTGACCAGACGGTCGTGCAGGACCACGTCGGCCTGGCGCAAGGCGTGCAGCGCGTGACCGGTGAGCAGGCCGGGATCGCCGGGGCCGGCGCCGACCAGGGTCACGCTGCCTGGGCGCAGCGGCGGCAGCGTCGACTCGGCGGCGGCATCCGCCGGCGTCGCCAGCGCCTCGGCCGGCAACGCCTGCGCCAGCACCCGCTTGGCGGTAGCGGCCTGCAGCGCCTGGCGGTTGGCCGCGGCGTCCTCGCTGGCGGCGATCAGGTACCAGACGGTGTCCAGCCAGGCGCTGTCGAAGGCGCCGCGCCGCCACGCCAGCCGCCCCTGCGCGGCCAGCGCGTGCAGCGTCGGGGTCAGGGCCGGTGCCGCCACCTGCGGCGCGGCACCGGCGGCGAGCAGCGCCTGCACCTGGCGCTCGGCGGCCGCGCCGCCGCCGATCACCAGCACGGCCCGGTCGCGCAGGTCCGGATACAGGGCAATCGGGGCTGGGCTCACAGGGACGGCTCGCAACGCGGGGCAGACGGGAGCGACGACCGTAGCGCCGGCTCATAGCCCCAGGAAATGACTTCATGCCCATCGCAGATAGCTTTCGGTTATAAGGTGAAAGGCCGAATTCCACTACAGTCGAGCGTCTCCGCCAGGCGGCGCCTCGCCCTCGTCCCGATGACGCTGACCCAACTCCGCTACCTCGTCGCCATTGCCGATGCCGATCTGAACATCACCCTGGCGGCGGCGCGCGTGCATGCCACCCAGCCGGGGCTGTCCAAGCAGCTCAAGCAACTGGAGGACGAACTGGGCTTCCTGCTGTTCGTGCGCAAGGGCCGCAGCCTGGAGACGGTGACGCCGGCCGGGCGCGAGGTGATCGAGCGCGCCCGCGCGGTGCTGGCCGAGGCCAACAACATCCGCACCTATGCGGCCAACCAGCGCCGCGAGAGCCAGGGCCAGCTGACCCTCACCACCACCCACACCCAGGCACGCTTCGTGCTGCCGCCGGCGGTGGCGCAGATCAAGCAGGCCTATCCGCAGGTCAGCGTGCACCTGCAGCAGGCCGCCGAGAGCGCGGCGCTGGACCTGCTCAGCCAGGGCGATGCCGACATCGCCATCGTCAGCACCGCCGGCACCGCGCCGGCGGCCGGCATCGCGGTGCCGCTGTACCGCTGGCGGCGGCTGGTGCTGGTGCCGCGCGGGCATGCGCTGGACGTACCGAAGCGGGTGCCGGACATGGCCGCGCTGGCGGCGCAGCCGCTGATCAGCTACGAATCCTCGACCCGCGCCGGCTCCTCGCTGCAGCGCGCCTTCGGCCGGCTCGGGCTGGAGCCGCGGATCGCGTTGACCGCGCTCGATGCCGACCTGATCAAGACCTATGTGCGCACCGGGCTGGGCGTGGGACTGCTGGCGGAGATGGCGGTGAGCGCCAACGACACCGACCTGCGCGCGTGGCCGGCACCGCCGGAGATTCCCGAGTGCATCGCCTGGGCGGTGCTGCCGCGCGACCGCGTATTGCGCGACTACGCGCTGGAACTGGTGCACGTGCTGGCGCCACAGATCGACACCCGCGATCTGCGCCGGGTGATGGAGGGCAACCAGCAGCCGGACTGGCCGGCGCCGCCGAGCTGGGAAGCGCTGACCCAGACCATCACCAGTTGAAGCCGGGAATGGGGAATCGGGATTGGGGAATGGCAACAGCGGCGCCGCGTTCGCGATGCGTCGATTGGCTTCGGGCAGACGTCCGGGCAAAAGACATGCGGGCAACGACACCGCGGCCTGTGCGGGATGCTGGAACGAAGACCCGCATCGATGCATCGACATGGCCGCTTGGTGCGGCTGATTAGGCCATCGCCAGCCAAGGCGCGATGAAGTCGGGAATCGGGAATGGGGAATGGCAACAGCGGCGCCCCGTGCTCGATGCGTCGACGGCTTCGGACAGGCTTCCGAGCAAAAGAAGTAGGGGCAACGGCATCGCGGCCTGTCGCTGGAATGCTGGAATGCAGACCAC
Source organism: Xanthomonas sp. 3498 (assembly GCF_014199795.1). Classification (NCBI taxonomy): domain Bacteria; kingdom Pseudomonadati; phylum Pseudomonadota; class Gammaproteobacteria; order Lysobacterales; family Lysobacteraceae; genus Xanthomonas; species Xanthomonas sp. 3498. The sequence continues at coordinate 513,649 of NZ_JACHOH010000001.1, read as the reverse complement.
GCACTGGCGCGGCTGCCCGCCGCGCGCGTTGCCGCTGCCGGAGCCGCCGCCTATCATGCGGCCCGCTCTGCCACCCGGCAGACCGCGACCCTGGACGTGCCGGCGGCGGCCGGCACTGCGCCGCCGCCGTGCGGCCGCCGCCCAGGGCGCGTCGACTTCCCAACGCAAGGACGCCCGATGCATCCCGTTCTTCATCACAACCTGTTCTTCGTCAAGGAACAGGTCGGCATGTTCAAGGCCGCCAACAACTACGACGTGTTCGACCCGCACAGCAACCGCAAGCTGCTGGAATGCCGCGAGCCGAACCTGGGCGTGTTCACCAAGATCTTTCGTTTCAGCGACTACAAGCGCATGACCCCGTTCCAGGTGGAAGTGCGCAGCCCGGACGGGCAGAAGGTGCTGACGGTCAAGCGCGGGTTCTCGCTGTTCCTGTCCAAGGTCGAGGTACTGGACGAGCACGACCGGCTGGTCGGTTCCTTCAGCCAGAAATTCTTTTCCATCGGCGGCAAGTTCGATGTGCTCGATGCCCAGGGCGCGCCGGTGTGCACGCTGCGCGGCAAGTGGACCAGCTGGGATTTCCGCTTCGTGCAGGGCGAGCGCGAACTGGCGCAGGTGTCCAAGAAGTGGGCCGGGCTGGGCAAGGAACTGTTCACCAGCGCCGACAACTACATGCTGGCGATCGCCGACAGCGTACCGGCCGAGGATCCGCGGCGGATCCTGATCATGGCGGCGGTGTTGTGCATCGATATGGTGTTGAAGGAGTGATGGTGAAGCCGGGAATGGGGATTCGGGATTGGGGAATCGCGGTGAAGCCGGGAATCGGGATTCGGGATTCGGGATTCGCAAAGGCGGGATTTCCGCGGCGGCTGCGCCCAGGCCCCTCACGCTGAGCGGGCGTGGCCATTGTGAGAGGGACTTCAGTCCCGACTGCATGCGGGTCGAGCCGGACCCTTCTCCCACCGGGAGAAGGTGCCCCGAAGGGGCGGATGAGGGGGCGGGCGCCAGCGGCAGCTCCTGCGCCCGGCACGGCTCAGGCGACGGGCGCGGCCGCCGGCAGCAGCACGGTGAAGCGGGTGCCTTGGCCGGGCTGGCTGCGCACTTCGACGGTGCAGCCCAGGGTCTCGGCGGCGCGGCGCACGATCCACAGGCCGAGGCCGAGGCCGTCGCTGCGCGGGTCGGCCTGGCGGAAGGCCTGGAACAGCGTGCGCAGGCCGTCTCCGTCCATGCCGATGCCGCGGTCGATGATCTCCACCGCCACCTGGTCGCCACGGCGCCGGCAGCCGATCAGCACCTTGCCCTGCGCGGTGTATTTGACCGCGTTGCCCAGCAGGTTGCCGAGCAACGTGGACAGCAAGGGCGCACTGCTGCGCACGCGCAGGGACGTCGGCACGCTGCGCAACCGCACGCCCTTGGCCGCCGCCTGCGGCTGCCAGGTGGCCAGGATCGGTGCCAGCACGTCGGCCAGGGCCAGGTCCTGCAGCGCCGGCAGGCGCAGTTCGCCGGCGGCGGCGTTGGTGGCAAGCTGGTCGAGTCCGCTGGCGACCTGGTTCAAGGCGGCGCGCGCGGTCTCCAACGAACCATCCTGCGCGGCGTCCTGCTGGCGCTGCAGCTTGCTCAGCGCGTAGGACGCGGTGCGCAGCGGCGCCTTCAGATCGTGGCCGGCAATGGCCATCAGGCGGCTGCGGTAGTGGTTGGATTCCTGCGCCATGTGCAGTGCCTTGCGCAGTTCCAGTTGCCCCATCGCCTGGCGCGCCAGCGCACGCAGCGCTTCGATCTGCTCGTAGCTGAGCTGGCGCGGGCGCCGGTCCAGCACGCACACCGTGCCCAGGGCCAGGCCGTCTGAGGTCTTCAGCAGCGCGCCGGCGTAGAAGTGCAGGCGCATGTCGCCGGTGACCAGCGGATTGCAGGCGAAGCGTGGGTCCTCGCGGGTATCCGGCACCAGCAGCAGGTCGTCCTCGAGCAGGGCGTGCGCGCACAGCGAGGTCGCCAACGGCGTTTCGCGCGTGCCCAGCCCGATCTCGCTCTTGAACCACTGGCGCTCGCTGTCGATCAGGTTGACCACCGCGATCGGCGCCTGGCAGATCAGCCCGGCCAGCCGGGTGATGTCGTCGAACGCCGGCTCGCGCGGCGTGTCCAGGATCGCGTAGCTGTGCAGTGCGTCCAGGCGCAGCGCTTCGTTGCGGGGCTTGGCCGCGCAGTAGACCGGGTCGGCGGCGGTTTCGACGGTGGACATGCAGCGCGACTCGGGCAGGAAGGCGCGCAGTTTATGGTACCTGTCACGGTTTTTGCCGACACGGCGTTCACGCGGCGCTCGCGTGAGCTGCACCCTTGCTTAGCGAATTCGATGGAGCGTCGGCGACCCCTCGCTTCAGCCCACCCAGCGGCCCTGCGCGTCGACCAGCAACGTGCCGTCCTCCTTGGCGAAGGCGCCGCGCTGCGGCGACGGCAGGATCTCCAGCACCGTCTCCGACGGCCGGCACAGGCGCGTGCCCAGCGGGGTGACCACGATCGGCCGGTTGAGCAGGATCGGGTGTTGCTGGATGGCGTCCAGCAGCGCGTCCTCGTCCAGCGCCGGATCGTCCAGTCCCAACTCCGCGTACGGTGTGGCCTTCTCGCGGATCAGTGCGCGCAGCGGCTGGCCGCTGGCGGCCGCCAGCGCCTGCACGGTGGCGCGGTCCGGCGGCGTCTTCAGGTACTCGATCACGGTCGGTTCGACGCCGCTGTTGCGGATCAGCCCGAGCACGTTGCGCGAAGTGCCGCAGGCAGGGTTGTGGTAGATGGTGATCGTCGGCATGGGGCGGCTCGCTGGATGGACAGGACAAGGGCGGCCGGAAGGGACTGCGCTGCGCGGCCGCGGCCGATGGTGCCGCATTCGCGGCGCCATGCAAGGGCCACGCTCGTCGGACACCGCGCGTGCGCGGCGCTCGTCGTGGTCGTGGCCGGATGGGACCGGCCGGTCGTCGATCTGCAGCGACAGCGGGTCTGGCCGGGTAACCGATGGACCACCTTGCCGGGCGCCTGGCCGGCGGCAGGACGCCGCCTGAGGCCATGACGGAGGCAGGGGCCGTTGTTGACGGCCGTGGCCTGCCGACCGATGACGCGGTCCGTCCTGCACTTCCGCGACGCGGGGTGTGCGTCACTTCGCCGCACACCGCGTCGCAGGCGGTCCAATGGCCGGCACACCCTCTAGAATGCGCCGATGTTCCGTCTCCGCCAGCCGCCACCGCTCTGGGCCGCGCTTGCCGCACTGGCGCTCGGCCTGCTGCTGCTGGCGCCGCCGATCAGCCAGTGGCGGCAGGCGCAGGCCGAGGCGGCGGCGCTGCAGGACCAGGCGCTGTGCACCAGTGGCGGCCTGCGCCTGGCGGCGCTGGCAGGTGCCATGTCTGCAGCGCATGGCGGCCACCACGACGATGCCGGGCTGGCGCATGCGCCGGCCTGCGATTACTGCCTGCTCGCCGCGCGGCTGCTGCCGTGGGTGGCGCTGTTGCTGGCGCTGCTGCCCTGGCGCTGTCCGCCGGCGCCGGTGGCGGCGCTGCGCCGCCGCGTCGTCACGGCCACCGCACGCCGCGCACACCCGGTGCGCGGGCCACCGCTGTTCTCCTGATCCACGGGTTGCCGTTTCCGTGCCGCGGCGCTGCTGCGGCATGTCCTCGTGCCGATGGAGTTTCGCCATGTTCCGCTTTTCTGCCATGCCGCCGGTGGTGGCGTGCTGCTGCGTCTGTTTCGCGGCGGCCGCCCCCGCCCATGCCGCCCATGCCGCCGATGCGCCACCCGGCGCCGCCGGCGATTCCGTGCTCACCCTGGGCAAGGTCCAGGCCACCTCACCGCTGGCCGCCGGTTCCAACGCGCGCAGCGTGTTCAGTTCCGTCGACATCCTCGGCGGCGACCTGCTGCAGGACCAGCACGTGGACTACAGCTGGGAACTGCTGATGCGCGCGCCCGGCGTGCAGGTGACCCAATTCAAGATGGGCACCGACGCCGGGCGTTTTTCCTTCCGCGGCTTCAACGGCGAAGGCCGGGTCAATGCGGTCAAGTTGCTGATCGACGGCGTGCCCAGCAACGACAATGCCGGCGCCATGCCGTACCTGGATGCGGTGTTCCCGCTGGACATCGCCGCGATCGAGATCGTGCGCGGCACCAACGACCCGCGCTACGGCCTGGACGCGATCGCCGGCAGCGTCGACGTGCTGACCCGCAGCGGCGGCAACGACGGCCGCGCCAGCGTCACCGTCGGCAGCTTCGGCACCCGCGAGGTACAGGCGGCGCAGGGCATCGAGCGTGGTGCCTGGAGCCAGAACTATTTCGCCGCCTGGCGCGACAGCGACGGCTACCGCGACCACGCCGACGCGCGCAAGCACGCGTTCTCCGGCAAATGGTTCTATACCGATCCGGACGGGCGCTGGCGTGCAGGGCTCAGCGCGCGCGACTACCGCAACACGGCGTTGGAGGCGGGCTATCTCGACTACGCCACCGCGCAGCGCGCCCCGCGCAGTTCCCCCGACTATGCGCGCGACGACCGCAGCCAACGCCACACCACGCAGCTGTCGCTGCACCTGGACGCGCGCCTGGCCGACAGCGTGCAGGGCAGCGCCAAGGCGTACTGGAACCGCTACGACAACCAGCGCTGGGTGCGCTTCACCGCCGCCGGCGCGCAGCAGGAGCGCGACACCGACGAGCGCCAGCGCGGCGTGCTGGCCAGGCTCAGCTGGCGCCCGGCGCTGGCCCGCGTCGACGCCTTCGCGCTGGAGGGCGGGGTGGATGCGCAGTGGCAGGACAACATCTCGCAGCGCTACCGCACGGTGGCGCGCGTGCGCACCGCGCCGCTGCGCGACTGGGACTTCGATCTGCACACCGAAGGCGCCTACGTACAGGCGGTGCTGCGCCCGACCGCGCGCCTGCAGCTGGTGCCCGGCTACCGGGTGGATCGCGTCGGCGGGCAGTTCCGCGACGTCGCCAGCGGCGCGCGCTATCCCACCTACGCCTACGGCACGATCCGCCAACCCAAGTTCAGCGCGGTGTATGCGCTCACCGCGCAGGCCAGCCTGTACGCCAACATCGGCCGCACCTTCCAGATCGGCAGCGGCAACGGCGCCTATCGCACCCAGGCAGGCAACCTGGCGCCCTCGTTCAACGATGGCTGGGAGACCGGCCTCAAGTTCGCCGGCGCCCAGCAGCGCTGGGACGCGCGCGTGGCTTACTGGGAGCAGCGCGCTTCCGACGAAGTGGCGACCATCCTCGGCGTGAACGGCAGTGTCGGCACCGGCGAGGTCGGCAACGTCGGCAAGACCCTGCGCCGCGGCTGGGACGCGCAACTGAACCTGCGTCCGGACGAACGCTGGACGCTGTGGCTGGCGTACTCGCGGCAACGCGCGCTGATCGTCACGCCGGACCCGAGTGCGCCTGACACACGCGGCAAGGAGATCGAGAACGTGCCGCACTATCTTGCGACGGCGGGCATCGACTGGCAGGCCACGCCGCGGCTGACGCTGTCGGCCTGGGGCAATGCGCAGGGCGACTACTACGTGGAACGCAGCAACACCTTGGGCCGCTACGGCGGCTACGCGCTGGCCAATCTCGGTGCGACCTGGCGCTGGCGCGCACAGCGCGAACTGTCGCTGCAACTAAAGAACCTGACCGATCGGCACTACGTCTACGCCTGGTACGACAGCGGGTCCTCCGGCTACTCGCCCGGCGACGGCCGCGCGCTGTACGCCACGCTGAGCTGGGGTTGGTGATGACCACGAAAGCCATCACCACCGAGGCGGCGCCGGCGCGCTTCTACCGCGCGGTGTGGCGCTGGCATTTCTATGCCGGCCTGCTGGTGCTGCCGCTGCTGGTCTGGCTGGCGCTGACCGGTGCGGCCTTCGTCTACCAGCAGCCGATCGACGGCTACTTCCACCGCGCGCTGAAGACCGTGCCGGTGCCGGAGCACGCGCAGTCGTTGGCACCGCAGCGGCTGCTGGATGCGGCCCTGGCCGCGCAACCGGGCCAGGCGCTGCGCTACACCACGCCGCTGCGGCGCGATGCCTCGGCCGAAGTGACCATCGCCACCGCCGATGGTCGCCACGCGGTCGTGTACGTGGATCCGTACCGGGCGCGGGTGCTGGGTCAGTTGCCCGAGCACGGCACCGTGGCCTGGACGATCCGCCGCCTGCACAGCCTCGACTATGTCGGCTGGTTCGCCAATGCACTGATCGAGGTGGCGGCCGGCTGGGCGATCCTGCTGGTGCTGACCGGCGTGTACCTGTGGTGGCCGCGCGGGCGCCGTGGCGGCGTGACCACGGTGCGCGGGCGGCCGGCGCAGCGCGTGTTCTGGCGCGATCTGCATGCGCTCACCGGCAGCGTGGTCGGTGCGCTGCTGCTGTTCCTGGCGCTGACCGGGATGCCGTGGTCGTGGTTCTGGGGCGCGCAGGTCAACCGCCTGGCCAATGGCCACCACTATGGCTATCCGTCCGGGCTGCGGGTGGATGTGCCGATGTCGACGCAGCGGCTGAGCGACAGCGAGGTGCCAGCGTGGTCGTTGCGGCAGGCGCGCCTGCCGCAATCGTCGCCACCTGCCGCGGATCCGCATGCGGCGCACGGCGCGCACGATGGTCACGGTGAACACGGCGGCATGGCCGACATGCCGGACGCCGCGCCGGCGGCGGGCGCGATCGGCCTGGATGCAGCGGTGGCGCTGTTCCAGGCGCGCGGCATCGCGCCGGGCTACAGCGTGGCACTGCCGCGCGGCGTGCGCGGGGTCTATACCGCCTCGGTGTATCCGCCGGACCTGGCCCAGCAACGGGTGATCCATCTGGACCAGTACAGCGGCCAGGTGCTGCTGGACATGCGCTATGCCGACTACGGCCCGCTGGCCAAGACGCTGGAGTGGGGCATCAACGTGCACCTGGGTCAGGAGTACGGCGTGCTCAACCAGCTCATCCTGATCGGCGCCTGCCTGGGCATCGTGCTGCTGTGTGTGAGCGCCGCGGTGATGTGGTGGAAGCGGCGCCCGCGGGGCGGGCTCGGGGTGCCGCCGCTACCGGCGAATCGGCGCACCTTGCGCGGCGTGGTCGCGCTGCTGGCGCTGGGCGGGATGCTGTTCCCGCTGGTCGGCCTGTCCTTGCTGCTGATGCTGGCGCTGGACTGGGTGCTGGTGCTGCGGCGCGAGCCCGCGGTGGCGGCTTAGGACATCGGGGTAGCAGCCCACTGTGATTCTGCGGCGATAGGCGAAGCCATCGGCGCATCCGACTTGGCTGCAGTCGGGACTGAAGTCCCTCCCACAAGGAGGGATCAGTGGTCAGCACTGGCGTCAGGACTTGCACAGCGGACACGGGGCCGCCCTTGTAGGAGCGGCTTCAGCCGCGACCGGGGGGCATCGGAACGCCCGGTCGCGGCTGAAGCCGCTCCTAGAGTTCCTACAACAGGCCGGGCGCGTGCTGGAGCGCGTCACAGATCCTCGTGGATCCCGCACTCGCGCTTGAGCCCGAAGAAGCGGGTGTCTTCCTCGCGCATGCCCGGTTCCCAGCGGCGGGTGGTGTGGAAGTCGCCGATGGAGACGTAGCCCTGCTCCCACAGCGGGTGATAGGGCAGGTCGTGCTGCTGCATGTATTGCCACAGGTCGCGGTCGCTCCAGTCGGCGATCGGGTTGATCTTGTAGCGGTCGCCGCGCTTCTGCACGAACGGGGTCTGCGCGCGGCTGTCGGACTGGCTGCGGCGCAGGCCGGTGAACCAGGTGCCGACCTTCAGTTCGTCCAGGGCGCGGCGCATCGGCTCGACCTTGCGCAGGTTGTTGTATTGCTCGATGCCGACCATGCCCTGTTCCCACAGGCGGCCGTGGCGCGCTTCCATCCAGGCACGGCTGACCAGCGGGCGGTAGATCTTGAGATTGAGCTTGAGCCGCTCGGTGAGCGCGTCGGCGAAGCGATAGGTTTCGGCGAACAGGTAGCCGGTGTCGATCAGGATCACCGGGATGTCCGGACGCTGCCGGGTCAGCAGGTGCAAGGTGGCCGCCGATTGCGCGCCGAAGCTGGACGACAACGCGGGCTCGGCCGGGCCGTGCTGCAGCGCCCAGGCCACCCGTTCCGGCGCGGACAGCGTCGCCAGCAGCGCATTGGCGGCATCGAGATCCAGGGCTGGCGCCGGTGCGTTGGCGGAGGCGTTGTGGGAGGCAGCGGGCAGAGCGCTCATGCGTGCAGTTCCGACGGAATCAGGTGACGGTGGGTGGGGTAGGCGGGCAGTTCGACCACGCCGGTGCGGTGCAGGAAGTCGCCGAAGCGCTCGTCCGCGCCGCGTTCGCTGGCATAGCGTGCGAACAGCGGTTCCAGCGCGGCGAGGATCTCCGGCTCGGCGATGTTCTCGCGGTACAGGGTGTTGAGGCGCTGGCCGCGGTGGTCGCCGCCGAGCATCAGGTTGTAGCGCCCCGGCGCCTTGCCGACCAGGGCGATCTCGGCCAGGTACGGCCGCGAACAGCCGTTCGGGCAACCGGAGAGGCGCAGCAGGATCGGCGCGTCTTCCAGACCGTGGCGGGCCAGCAGTGGCTGCAGCTGCGCGGCGAAGGCCGGCAGGTAGCGCTCGGCCTCGGCCATCGCCAGGCCGCAGGTCGGCAGGGCCACGCAGGCCATCGCCGCGCGCGCCAGCGCGGTGGGCGCGCGGTTGCCGGCGTCCAGCGCGTGCGCGCGCACCAGCGCGTCGATCGCGGCGCGTTGCGCGGCGGGAATGCCGGCGATCACCAGGTTCTGGTTGGCGGTCATGCGGAAGTGCGCACCGTCGCCGGCGTCGCGCAGGTGCGCGGCGATCGCGCGCAGGCCACTGAGGTGCTGCGCGCCGTCGGCGTGGTCGGCGATACGCCCGGCCGGCAGCGACAGGGTCAGGTGCCAGCGGCCGTCCTCGCCAGCGTGCCAGCCGTCGCGGTCGCCATTGTGCTCGAAGGCGAAGGCGCGCACGGGCTGCAGGCGCACGCCGGCGCGGCGCTCGATCTCCGCCACCACCGTGTCCAGGCCGTGGTCGTCGATGGTGTATTTGAAGCGTGCGCGCTTGCGCACCGTGCGGTTGCCCAGGTCGCGCTGGGTGGTGACCACGGCGGTGGCGACGTCGAGCAACTGCGCGCGGTCGATGAAGCCGACTACGTTGGCCACGCGCGGGTAGGTCTCCGCGTCGCCGTGGCTGGCGCCCATGCCGCCGCCAAGACTGACGTTGTAGCCAGCCAGCGTGCCGTCGGCGTCGAGCACGCCGATGAACCCCAGGTCGTTGGCGAACACGTCGACGTCGTTGACCGGCGGCAGTGCGAAGCCGATCTTGAACTTGCGCGGCAGGTAGGCGTTGCCGTAGATCGGCTCGTCCTCCTGGCCGCTGCCGGCGACCTGCTCCTCGTCCAGCCAGATCTCGTAGTAGGCGCGGGTGTTGGGCAGCAGGTGTTCGGACACGCGCGCGGCATCGGCATAGAGCGTGGCATGCGCCTGCGAGGCCAGCGGATTGGCGGCGACCTGCACGTTGCGGTTGACGTCGCCGCAGGCGGCCAGGGTATCGATCAGCGCGGCGTTGATCGCCTGCATGGTCGCCTTCAGTTCGCGCTTGATCACCCCGTGGAACTGGAATGCCTGGCGCGTGGTGACACGCAGCGAGTGGTTGCCGTAGGTGGTGGCGATGGCGTCGAGCTTGAGCCACTGCGCCGGATCCACCACCCCGCCCGGGGTGCGCGTGCGGATCATGAACTGGTAGGCCGGCTCCAGCTTCTGCCGGCGCCGCTCCTCGCGCAGATCGCGGTCGTCCTGCTGGTAGCTGCCGTGGTACTTGATCAGGGTCTGATCGTCCTCGCGCAGCGCCCCGGTGACCGGATCGGCCAGGCTCTGCAGCAGCGACCCGCGCAGCCGCTGGCTTTTGTGCTTGATGTCTTCGACGGAATGGGACATTGAAGGGCCGGGATTGGGGAATGGGGATTCGGGATTGGTGGAGCGAGCAGACGTGTGCTGACGGATCAAAGCCTTCGACAGCAACAGGCGCGCGGATCGCCGCTTCGACGAATCCCCAATCCCGACTCCCAAATCCCGGCCTCAATAGACATCGCGCGCATACCGCCCCTCCCGCTGCAATTGGCTGAGGTAGGCCGCGGCGTCCTCGGGGCTGTGGGCGCCGTGTTCGGCGACGAGCTCCAGCAGGGTGGCGTGCACGTCCTTGCCCATGGCGATGGCGCCGCACACGTACAGGTGCGCGCCGTTCTGCAGCCAGTCGTAGACGGCGCGGCCGTGTTCGCGCAGGCGCTGCTGCACGTATACCTTGGCTGGCGCGGCGGTGCCGCGCAGCGGCTGCACGTCGCGCGAGAACGCCAGGTCCAGCCGGTGCAGTTCGCCGCTGCGCAGTGCCTGCTGCCATTCGGCCTGGTAGAGGAAATCGCGGTTGAAGTGGCGGGCGCCGAAGAACAACCAGTTGCGGCCGCTGGCGCCGCTTTCGGCGCGCTCCTGCACGAAGCCGCGGAACGGCGCCACGCCGGTGCCGGGGCCGATCATCAGGATGTCGCGGCTGCCGTCGGCCGGCACCCGGAAGCGTTCGTTGGGTTCGATGTAGACCGGCGCGCTGTCGCCTTCGGCCAAGGCGGCCAGATAGCCGCTGGCGGCGCCGCCATGGGCGTGGCCGTGGGCGTCATAGGCGAGGACGTCGACGGTGAGGTGGGCTTCGTCGCCGACCCGCTTTTGGCTGGAGGCGATCGAGTACAGCCGCGGGACCATCGGCCGCAGCGCCTGCAGCAGCGCGGCGTGGTCCCAATCCGCCGGCCAGCGACGCAGCACGTCGATCACTTGGTGATCGGCGAGCAGCGCCGCCAGGCCGGCGGTCTGGGTGGGGTCGAGCAGCTCGGTCAGCGCGGTCGCGCCGGCGCGTTCGGCCACCGCGGCGAGCAACGGGCGCGAGGCCCGGGTCAGTTCGCGGTGGCCGCTGAGCCACTCGTGCAGGGACAGTGTCTGCCCATCGGCAGTGAATTCGACGTCACCGTCCAGTCGGGTCGCGGTCAACACCGCCTCGACCAGCGCGGGCGGATTGCGATGGCGCACGCCCAAGGCATCGCCGGGTTCGTAGTGCAGGCCGCTGCCGGCCAGCGACAACTCCAGGTGGCGCACGTCCTTGTCGGCCTGGCCGTGCGCGGCGTAGCGCGGCCCCTTGAAATCGCGGCCGCTGATCGGCTGGTTCGCCAGCACCTCGGCGGCGAACGGCTGGGTGCGGCTCCACGTCGCGGCGGCGGCGCCGCGCAGCGGCGTCACCGTGGCCGATGGCGCCGCGGGCGTGCGGCCCAGCACGTCACGTGCCTGCGCCAGCGCCTGCGCGCGCCACGGCGCCGCCACCGTCTCGATCTCCAGGTCGGCCTCGCCCAGCGGCAGCAGCCGCTGCGCGCCGAGTTCGGCCAGGCGCGCGTCCAGGCGCCGGGCGATGCCGCAGAAATCGGCGTAGCTGGAATCGCCCAGGCCGAGCACGGCGTACTGCAACTGCGGCAGCTTCGGCGCGCGCCGGCCCTGCAGGAACTCGACGAAGCCGATCGCATCGTCCGGCGGGTCGCCCTCGCCCTGGGTGCTGATGACCACGTACAGCAGACGCTCGTTGCCCAACTCGCGGGTGGGATAGGCGTCGGCGCGCAGCAGGCGTACTGCCAACCCGGCGGCCTCGGCCTCGGCGGCCACCTGTTCGGCGGCGCGGCGCGCGTTGCCGGTCTGGCTGCCGTAGACGATGCTCAACTGGGGCGCGGGCGAGGGGGCCGCGGCGGCGCCGGCGACCACGGCCAGCGCTGGCGTCGTCGGCCCCTGCGCCTGGGCCAGGCCAGCGGCGTAGCCGGACAGCCACCACAGGCCGGCCGCGTCCAGGCCCTCCACGGTCCGCGCCAGCAGTGCCTTGCGCTCCTCGGGCAAGGGGCTGGGCGGCAACGCGGGCGAGGCGGCGGTCATGGCCGGTCCGATGTATGAGGAAGGGATGACCGATGTTAGGGATTCGTTGCGCGGTGCAGAAAGGAACAGGGGTTATCGGCTCATGCCCGGGGCTTATTTCTGCCGAGTGGCCAGCGGACGCACACTGCCGACCCGACTGCCACGACCGCTGCTACGCTTCGGTCCGGTCTCCACTGCCTGCCGCCGCCGTCTCGATGAGTTCGTCACCCCTGTCCCATCTCGACCGCCTCGAGGCCGAGAGCATCCACATCCTGCGCGAGGTCGCCGCCGAATTCCGCAACCCGGTGCTGCTGTATTCGGTGGGCAAGGACAGCTCGGTGCTGCTGCACCTGCTGCTCAAGGCGTTCGCGCCGGCGCCGCCGCCGATCCCGCTGCTGCACGTGGACACACGTTGGAAGTTCCGCGAGATGATCGCCTTCCGCGACCGCCGCGCCGCCGAGACCGGCGTGGAGCTGCGCGTGCACATCAATCCCGACGGCGTCGCCCAGGGCGTCGGCCCGTTCAGCCACGGCGCCAGCGTGCATACCGACGTGATGAAGACCCAGGCGCTGAAGCAGGCGCTGGACCTGTGGAAGTTCGACGCCGCCATCGGCGGCGCGCGCCGCGACGAGGAGAAGGCGCGGGCCAAGGAGCGCGTGTTCTCGTTCCGCAACGCGCACCACCGCTGGGATCCCAAGCAGCAGCGTCCGGAGCTGTGGAATCTGTACAACCCGCGGATCCACCCCGGCGAGAGCGTGCGCGTGTTCCCGCTGTCCAACTGGACCGAGCTGGACATCTGGCTGTACATCTATCGCGAAGCGATCCCGGTGGTGCCGCTGTACTTCGCCGCCGAACGCCCGGTGGTGGAGCGCGACGGCGCACTGATCATGGTCGACGACGCGCGCCTGCCGCTGCGTCCCGGCGAAACCCCGCAACTGCGCCGCGTGCGCTTCCGCACCCTCGGCTGCTACCCGCTGACCGGCGCGATCGAGTCGCAGGCCGACACCCTGGAGAAGATCATCGCCGAGATGCTGCAGGCCACCACCTCCGAACGCCAGGGCCGGATCATCGACCAGGATCCAGGCGCGTCGATGGAGCAGAAGAAGGTGGAGGGATATTTCTGATGGGCCGGGAGTCGGGATTCGGGATTGGGGATTCGCAAGAGCGCAGTTCGGCGACGGATGCGGTGTCGGGAGGGAACGCTGTTACGAATCCCCAATCCCGAATCTCCAATCCCGTAGGCGGCGACGCAGTCGCCGCCTACTTGCAACAACACGAACACAAGCCACTGCTGCGCTTCATCACCTGCGGCAGCGTCGACGACGGCAAGAGCACGCTGATCGGGCGCTTGCTGTACGACAGCAAGCGGCTGTTCGACGACCAGTTGGCTGCGCTCGGTGCCGACAGCAAGCGCCACGGCACCCGCGGTGGGGCCATCGACTATGCGCTGTTGCTGGATGGCCTGGCCGCCGAGCGCGAGCAGGGCATCACCATCGATGTGGCCTACCGCTATTTCGACACCGACCGGCGCAAGTTCATCGTCGCCGACTGCCCCGGGCATGCGCAGTACACCCGCAACATGGCCACCGGTGCGTCCACCGCCGACGTGGCGGTGGTGCTGGTCGACGCGGCCAAGGGCGTGCTCACCCAGACCCGCCGGCACAGCTACATCGTCGCCCTGCTGGGCATCCGCCACGTGGTGTTGGCGGTCAACAAGATGGACCTGGTCGACTTCGCCCAGGCGACGTTCGAGACCATCGCCAGCGAGTACGGTGCGCTCGCCGCGCAACTGGGCATCGCCGACGTGCAGTGCATTCCGCTGTCCGCGTTGGAGGGCGACAACTTGTCGCAGCGCTCGCCGCGCATGCCCTGGTACGCCGGTCCGGCGCTGCTCGAGCATCTGGAAGGCGTGCAGCTGGATGCGCGCGGCGGCGACAGCGGCCTGCGCCTGCCGGTGCAGTGGGTCAACCGCCCGCACGCGCAGTTCCGCGGCTTCGCCGGCACCGTGGCGGCCGGTACGGTGCAGCCCGGCGATGCGGTGGTGGTGCTGCCGTCGGCGCGGCGCGCGCAGGTGGCGCAGGTGCTGATCGGCGCCGAAGCGGTGCCGCGCGCGGTGGCCGGGCAGGCGGTGACGCTGACCCTGACCGAGGAGATCGACGTCAGCCGCGGCGACGTGATCGCCGCCGCCGGCGATCCGCCGGAGGTGGCCGACCAGTTCGCCGCGCACGTGCTGTGGATGGACGATGCCGCGCTGCTGCCCGGCCGCCCGTACTGGCTGAAGATCGGCGCGCGCACCGTGGCCGCCAGCGTCACCGAGATCAAGCACCGCATCGACGTCAACACGCAGGAGCGGCTGGCGGCCAAGCGCCTGGAACTCAACGAGGTCGGCTACTGCAACCTGGCGCTGGACCAGCCGATCGCCTTCGCCCCGTACGCGCAGGACCGCACACTCGGCGGCTTCATCCTGATCGACCGCCACAGCAATGCCACCGTCGCCGCCGGCACCCTGGATTTTGCGCTGCGCCGCGCCGGCAACGTGCACTGGCAGCACCTGGACGTGGACAAGGCCGCGCGCGCGCGGATCAAGGGACAGACGCCGAAGGTGCTGTGGTTCACCGGCCTGTCCGGCGCCGGCAAGTCGACCATCGCCAACCTGGTCGACAAGCGCCTGCACGCACTGGGCTACCACACCTTCATCCTCGACGGCGACAACGTCCGCCACGGCCTGAATCGCGACCTGGGCTTCACCGACGAGGACCGGGTCGAGAATATCCGCCGCGTTGCCGAAGTGGCCAGGTTGATGACCGACGCCGGCCTGATCGTGCTGGTCAGCTTCATCTCGCCGTTCCGCGCCGAGCGGCAACTGGCGCGCGAGCGCTTCGGCGAGGGCGAATTCCTCGAGGTGTTCGTCGACGTGCCGCTGCCGGTGGCCGAGGCGCGCGACATCAAGGGCCTGTACGCCAAGGCGCGCGCCGGCCTGATCCCCAACTTCACCGGCATCGATTCGCCATACGAAGCGCCGGAGCGGCCGGAACTGCACCTGCATGCCGATGGCGACAATGCCGAAGCGCTGGCCGCGCAGGTGCTGGCGGCGTTGGGGCTGCAGGACTGAGGCGGGGAGCGAGGTTTTGCCGCTGGCGTGCCGGTGTCGATCATGTCGCCGTGCCCCTGTAGCGCCTTTGTAGGAGCGGCTTCAGCCGCGACCAGGCTTTCCCGGTAAAGTCCGGTCGCGGCTGAAGCCGCTCCTACAATCCAACTGCCGCCGCAACAAAATGAGCAATAGCAACGGCTTTCGCCCTTGCGGGCGAGTTACTTTGATCAGCCTTCGGCTGCTGAGAAGCGCTTCTTTTCTCGCGCAAAGAAAAAGGTAACCAAAAGGAGCGCTTTACCACAGCCGAAGGCTGGTCAAGCGCGCCCTGCCTTGCGGAAGGGAACCGGCAAGTCAAAGCCGAAGCAACAGCGATAGCAAAGCGAATGCGCTGCACTTGGTGGCCCACGTCGCCTGTTGATCGTGGTGGGCACGCAACACCGCTGCTCTCCTCAGCAGCCGCAGGCGCCTTTCGCGCGTGCGGAACGACTCCTGCCGGGACTTGCGATACGTTGGCCGAGTTCACTGTGGGAGGGACTTCAGTCCCGACGCCTTTCAAGGGTGGGTGCACAGCAGGAATCGTTCGTCGCGGCTGCATGGCAGTTGATTCCTACGACGAACTGCTCCCCCGCGCGAGCGCTAGTGTTGTCCCACTGACCGTCATCACGTGACAGCCGCGGCCGCGCATGCTTAAGTCGTCGCCCTCCTCATCGGCGAAGACCCATCCATGCCAGCTCTGTCCCGTCGCGTGCTGTTCTCCGTCCTCGCGCTGTGCTGCGGCGCGGCCTGCGCGCAGGCGCCCGATGCGGTGCCGAGCGGGCGCCTGCCGGATTGGGCGGTGCCCGAGCACTATGCGCTGGACCTGAAGATCGATCCGGAGCGCACCGACTTCGACGGCACCGCCACCTTGCGCGTGCGCCTGGAGCGCGCTTCCGACCACCTGTGGCTGCACGGCAAGGAGCTGCGGGTGCGCAAGGCCACGCTGCGCACCGCCGACGGCGCCGCGTTCCCGGTGCGTTACGCGCAGGCCGACGCGCAGGCCGGTGTGGCCCGCATCGCCTTCGGGCGCACCCTGCAGCCGCAGGAGCTGACCCTCACCATCGTCTACAGCGCGCCGTTCAACCAGCAGTTGCAGGGTCTGTATCAGGTCAAGGCGCAGGGGCATGCCTACGCCTTGACGCAGATGGAACCGATCAGCGCGCGCTATGCCTTTCCCGGCTTCGACGAGCCGGCGCTGAAGACCCCGTTCGCGCTGCGCCTGACCGTGCCCGACGGCGAGCAGGCGCTGGCCAATACCCGCGCCGAGTCCACCGAGCCGTCCGGCAAGGGCTGGAAGACGGTGCGCTTCGCCGAGACCGTGCCGCTGCCGACCTATCTGGTGGCCTACGCGGTCGGGCCGTGGGACGTGGTCGACGGACCGGCGCTGCCGGCCACGCCGCAGCGCCCGCAGTCGATTCCGCTGCGCGGCGTGGCCGCGCACGGGCAGGGGCCGCGCATCCAGCGCGCGTTGCAGCAGACGCCGGACATCATCGCCGCGCTGGAGGACTACTACGACTTCGGCTATCCGTTCGACAAGCTGGACCTGGTGGCCGCGCCGGACTTCTCCGCCGGCGCGATGGAGAACCCCGGCTTCGTCACCTTCCGCGACTGGCTGCTGCTGTTGGACGACGATTCGCCGCGGCACAACGTCGAGGGCTCGTTCAACGTCACCGCGCACGAACTGGCGCACCAGTGGACCGGCGACACGGTGACCATGGCCTGGTGGAACGACCTGTGGCTCAACGAGGCCTTCGCCACCTGGATGCAGCAGAAGATCACCATGCGCCTGCGTCCGCAGTACCGCGCCGACCTGGACCGCATCAGTGCCGCGCAGGACGCGATGAACAACGACAGCCTGGTCAGCGCGCGCAAGATCCGCCAGCCGATCACCGGTAACGGCGACATCGAGACCGCTTTCGACAGCATCACCTACCGCAAGGGCGCCGCGGTACTGGGCATGTTCGAGCAATTCGTCGGCGAGGACACCTTCCGCAGCGGCATGCGCAGCTACATCCGCGCGCACCGTTTCGGCAACGCCACTGCCGACGATCTGGTCGACGCCATCGCCGCCGCCGCCGGCAAGGGCGAGGATTTCAAGGCCGCGTTCCGCAGCTTCCTCGATCAGCCGGGCGTGCCCTACCTGCAGGCGCGGCTGCAGCCGGCGTCGGGCGGTGCGGTGCTGCAACTGCACCAGCAGCGCTTCCTGCCGCTGGGCTCGCGCGGCAGCGCCGCGCAGACCTGGGGCGTGCCGGTGTGCGTCAAGTACGGCACGCGCCAGGGCGTGCGCCGCGCCTGCCAGATGCTGTCGGCCAGCGACGGCCGCCTCGCGCTCGCCGGCGCCGATGCCGACAGTTGGGTGATGCCGAACGCCGGCGGCACCGGCTACTACCGCTTCGCCCTGCCCAAGCCGCAACTGGCCGCGCTCGGCCGTCATCTCGATGCGATCGACGACGCCGAGAAGCTGGCCTACGCCGATGCCATCGACAGCGCCTTCCGCACCGGCGACGCCGACACCGCCGACGTGATCGCGGCGATGCGGCAACTGGCGCCGGCCAAGGCCACGGCGGTGGCCACCGCGATGAACGATCGCATCGCGTGGATCTGGCGGGTGCTGGCGCGCGACGAGGCGCAACGGGATGCGCTGCGCTTGGCGACCGAAGCCGCGTTCGGTGCACGCCTGCAGGCGCTTGGCTATCAGCGCCGCGCCGGCGATAGCGACGAGGATGTGGCGCTGCGCTCCAACCTGGCCGAGTTGCTCGGCGTGACCATGGGCGTGCCGGCGGTGCGGCAGGCGCTGCTGGCCCAGGGCGATGCGGTGCTGGCCGGCAAGGGGAGCACGTTGGAGTTCGCCGCCGCCAACCCGGATCTGCTCGTCGCAGCACTGACCGTGGCGGTGCAGGAGCGCGGTGCGCCGGCGGTGGACGCGTTGATCGCGGCCTTGCGTGGTCATGGCGAGCCGGCCCAGCGCAACGCGATGATCGCCGCGCTCGGTGCCGTGCGCGATCCGCAGCAGTTGCAGAAGGTGCGCGATTTCGCCCTGACCGATGCGATCAAGGTCGGCGAGATGGCCAGCCTGTTGATGGGCGGGCATGCCGAGCCGGCGACGCATGCCTCGATGTGGCCCTGGTACACGGCCAACTTCGATCGCATCGTGACGCGCTCCGGTTCCTTCGACGGCGGCCGCCTGCCGGCGCTGGCCGCCGCCGGTGGCTGCGACGCCGCCGAAGCGGATCGACTGGAGGCGTTCTTCACGCCGCGCCTGAAGGCGCTCAGCGGCGCCGACCGCGGCCTGGCGCAGACCGCCGAAACCATTCGCCTGTGCAGTGCGCTGCGCGAGCGGCAGCACATCGCCGGCGCGCCGCGCTAAGCACGCCGAACGGGCGCGGCGCAGGCCGCGCCACGCGCGCGCTGCTGGCGCCGTACACCCGCTCGCCGGATACGCTGCAGCAGCGGCTGCAGCCACTGGAAGCGCAGACGCCGCCGGTCGGCGGCCCCGCCTGGGCGGCGGCGCGCAGGCCGGTTCGCTCAGGCCGGATCGGTGTGCGACGGCGCCAGCGGTCGCGGCGCGCAGCGCGGTTGCTGCAGCAGGTGCACGAACTGCGCGGCGATCACCGCGCCGCCGAAATGGCGCTGCACGAAGTCGCGCCCGGCCTGGCCCATGCGCTGGCGGCGTTCGCTGTCGCACAGGCGCAGGATCGCATCGCGCCAGCCGTCCACGTCGCCGGGCGTGAGCAGTTCGCCGCTGACCCCGGGGTCCAGCGTCTCTGCGGTACCGCCGACGTGGCTGGCCAGTACCGGCACGCCACTGGCTTGCGCCTCCACCGAGACCCGGCCGAAGGTTTCCGGCGCCAGCGACGGGAACGCCAGCATCGACATCGCGTTGTAGTACGGCGTGGTGTCGTTGACCCAGCCGACGAAGCGGTGGCGCTCGCCGTGCGGCTGCGCCGCGGCCTGCGCCTGCAGCTGCGCCGCGTCCGGGCCGTCGCCCAGCCACAGGCAGTGCAGCCGCGGCTCCTGCGCCATCGCCGCCGAAGCGGCCTCCAGCAACGGGAAGATGCCCTTGCCGGCGTGCATGCGCCCGCTGTAGCCGAGCACGATCGCGTCCTCGGGCAACCGCTGCGCGGCGCGGATGGCGCGGCCGCGTTCCGGATCCGGGCGCAGCCGTTCCATGGTCACCGGGTTGTACAGCACCTGCACCAGCGCCTCGGGCACGCCGCATTCCAGGTAGGCCTGCCGCGCGTAGTGCGACACCGCGAAGAAGCGCGCCGCCAGGCGCGGGATCGCGTAGCCGGACAGCGCGCTCATCGCCGGCGTGCGGTGGCGGAACAGCGCGACGGGGATGCCCAGCGCGCGCCCGGCCAGCAGCAGCGGCCAGTACTCCTTGCCGAAGTTGCCGACCAGCCAGTCCGGTCGGCTGCGCCGCGCCACCCGCAGCAGCGGTCCGTAGCCGTCGGGGTCGAGCACGTTGCGGAAGTGCCCGACGTGCACGGTGATGCCGCTGCGGCGCAACTCGTCGGCGATCAGGCCGCCCTCGCAGGCGATGACCTCCACTTGGTGGCCGACGCCGGCCAGCGCCTGCGCCAGCGCCACGAAATGCGTGGCCGCGCCGGTGTTTTCGGGATTGGTGCCGACGAACAGGAATTTCATCCGCGGCGGTCCTCGTAGGCGGTGAACGCGCGCAGCGCGAACTGCGGCAGCAGGTGATGCCGCGCGACCTGGATGCGCGGGTAACGCATCGGGTCCGAGCCGGCCAGCGCGCGGCCGCGGCGGGTGCTGGTGGCGGCGGTGTAGCCGGCCTCCCGCACCACGTCGGCGACGCGGTCGTCGACATCGCCGTAGGGGTAGCAGAACTGCGGCACCGCCTCGCCGAGCAGGTCCTCCAGCTCGCGCTTGCAGCCGCCGATCTCCTCGCGCAGGGCCGCATCGCTGCAGCCGGTCAGGTGCGGGTGCGAGCGGGTGTGCGCGCCGATTTCCATGCCGCCGGCGCGCCACTGGCGCAGCTCGGCGAGGTTCATCAGCGGCTTCTCGATGCCGAGCTTCTGCGCATCCCACACGTTGTGGCGGCCGATGCAGCCGCTGACCATGTACACCGTGGCGGTGAAGCCCAGCCGCTGCAGCACCGGCAACGCCGCCTGCAGGTTGTCCAGGTAGCCGTCGTCCAGGGTGACCACCGCGATCTTCCCCTCGCGTTCGCCGCGCAGGTAGGGCATGGCGTCGGACATGGACACGCCGCGGTAGCCCAGCCGCTGCAGCAGGCGCATCTGCCGGGCGAAACGGCCGGGGCTCACGTACAGGCTGCGGTACACCTGCAGGTGGCGCGGCGCCTCGGCCACGTTGTGGTACATGAAAATCGGAATGCGGGCCGTGGCGGCGGTGTCGGAAGGCATCGGGGAACGGCTCGGTGACGGAAGGGCGATGTGCGGCGCGGGAGTCTACCGGGCCTGGCTTTCGCTGGTCTGTCGGGTAAAACCCTCAGTCGTAGACGATTGCGACGCCGCGGCGACCGCGGCCGGCGGCTATGCTGCGGGGCCCCTTGCCGCAGGAGCCGCCGATGTCCGAGACCGCCGCTGCCGCCCCCTGGCGCGATCTGCAACTGCACCTGGACGGCATCGTGCTGCGGCGCTGGCGCCCCAGCGACCTGGACGCACTGGTCCGGCATGCCGACGATGCGCAGGTGGCACGCTGGGTGAGCCGGCGCTTCCCGCATCCGTACACGCGCGCCGACGGCGAGGCCTTCCTGGGCGGGCAGGTGATCGACCTGAAAGCGCCGGTGCTGGCGATCGAGATCGGCGGCGAGGCCTGTGGCGGCATCGGCCTGCACCCAGCGGCGCAGCCGGCGCCGGACCAGGCCGAGCTTGGTTACTGGCTCGGCCGCGCGCACTGGGGCCATGGCCGGATGACCCGCATCGTCGCCGCCTACCTGGACTGGGCGGTGCCGGCGCTGCGCCTGCAGCGCATCGAGGCGTTGACGCTGCCGGACAATCACGGTTCGGCGCGGGTGCTGCAGAAGAACGGCTTCGCCGAGATCGGCACGCGCCGCGAAGCGTCGTTGCGCGATGGACAGCCGCGCGACCTGCGGCTGTTCGCGCGGACCTGGCCGGCAGCCTGAGTGGCGCGTCGCCCGCGGTGAGCGACGCGCGGCAGGCCCAAGCCTGGCTGACAAAACGTCGCGAGCAGCCGCCTGGTGGGTGCCGATGGCGCGGAGGAACCGCAGTGTGCAAGTGGTACACAAGGATTCCGAGTGCCGTCCGCGCGCGCCTGGTGGCTTCGCAGCCGTTTTGTTGCCCGCTCTGGGCCTCAGTAGGAAATGGTTGCGGAGGTCGCGGTGGTATCCACCGCGTAGTTGCATTGCACGTCCAGGCCCGAACTGTCGCTGTACGACGCCCAGGCCGGCGACGTCACCTGCTGCATGCGGTAGTCGTACACGCCGATCGCGTCGAAGGTGATGCTGCCGTCCGGCGGATACTGGTCGCAGCTGTCTACTGCATAGACCTCCAGCGCGCCGCCCACCACCAGGTGCCTGGCCGAATTGATGTTGTAGGTGGTGCTGAGCCGCACGCTCTGGCCGGTGGTGACGTTGCGCGTGTCCACGTTCCAGTTCGAGCAGGGCAGGCCGTTGTTGCAGGTCGCGTAGGTGTCGCCGACGATCTGGTCGCCGGCCTTGGCCGCAATGAAGTCGCTGTGCCACACCATGCCGTCCTGGCAGCAGTTCCAACTGCTCAGGTCCCAGCTGTTGTTGTAGCCGCGGTAGCCCAGTACCGGTTGCAGGATCGTCGGATCGTCGCTCTGCAGCCCCGGGAAGAAGTACACCGTCTGCTGCGCCACGTTGGTCGGGTTCTGCGGCACGGTCCAGCGCGCGACGATGCGGCCCATCTTGTTGCCGGTCACCTCGATGGCCGATTGCACCCAGTCGTGGGTGATCGGCGGCGGCACGGCGCCGCGTGCGCTCGACGCCCGCAGCGCGGCGTTGCCGCGCAGTTGTTGGCCATCCAGGCCGCGTCCGTCGGGATGGACGCGGATGCCATTGGGCATGAAGTTGTCCTGGGCGCAGGCCTGGGCTTGTTCGCGCACGCCATCGGCATGCTGCAGGCGGCCGTCGGCGAGCACGCGCTCGCTGCGCTGGACCTGGCGCACGCAGGCCGGTGCGAAGTAACCGAAGGGCGTCTGCACGTAGTCGTCGG
Source organism: Xanthomonas sp. 3498 (assembly GCF_014199795.1). Taxonomy (NCBI): domain Bacteria; kingdom Pseudomonadati; phylum Pseudomonadota; class Gammaproteobacteria; order Lysobacterales; family Lysobacteraceae; genus Xanthomonas; species Xanthomonas sp. 3498. Next base: position 491,456 of record NZ_JACHOH010000001.1, on the reverse strand, counting down.
GCACGTCGGCGGGCTTGTGCGTGGCGGGGAGGGCGCCGACCCGCGCAAGCCGGGCGTCGGGCGCGGCGGTCTGTGCCAGTGCGCTGGCGCTCAGGCCGAGCAGGGGCAGCAACAGCAGCAGTGCGCCACCCAGGCGGCGCGCGGACGAGGAAAACGGACGGATGTCGGAGTGCATGGGAGTCGCCTTGTCGTGAGAATGCGGAGTGCGTTCTCGGGAGGCCGCGGAGCTGCGCGCATTGCAGGCGCAGGTGATCGCAGGCATCCCGTCTGCGAAGCGAGTGGCGCGGGAATCTGTGGTCGAGGAGGCCTGCGTGGTCGCGGAAGGAGCCGCGACCATGGACCCGATACGCATGCCGCGCTTGTCGGATTTGCGCATGTGTCGCCGCGAATCCCGCATGATGCCGGGCGAGGGCGAACTGCTTCACGGTGCCTGCCGGAATACGGGTAGCGCTTTGCGTGGCGTAGCGTAGACAAGTGCCGGCACCGCGATTGGCACGTCGGGGCAGCCGACGGCGCGCGGATGAGCGAAAATCCCCGCAGCGCGCCGTCGTGGCGAGCGCCCCCGCGTTTTTCCAGGAGATTCCCATGCGTCATGCCCTTCGTTCCCGCTGCGCCGCCCTGGCCTGGCGCGCCTGCGCCACGGGCCTGCGCCGATGACCTCGCCCTGGGGCAACCGCCCGCGCGGGGGGCATCCCCCCTCTCCCCCCGGGAGAGGGGCCGGGGGTGAGGGTACGGCAGCCGCAGCGCCCCGCAACGAACTGCGCCTCTACGGCCTCAACGCCGTGCGTGCGGTGTACGCGCGGCGGCCGGAAGCGATCCGCAAGCTGTACCTGAGCGAGGCACGGATCCCGGCGCTGCAGCCGCTGTTGAAGTGGTGCGTGGCCAACCGCGTCGGCTACCGCGTGGTGGACGAGGCCGATCTGCACAAGCTCGCCGCCAGCAGCCACCACGAAGGCGTGGTCGCCGACGTGCTGCGTGTCGCGCCGCTGGCCTTGGCCGACTGGCTGCAGACATTGGCGCCGGGGCCGGCGATGGCGCTGTGGCTGGATGGCGTCGGCAATCCGCACAACTTCGGCGCGATCCTGCGCTCGGCGGCGCATTTCGGCGTGGGCGCGATCCTGTTGCCGGAGCAGGCCGCACTGGCGCTGTCCGGTGCCGCCGCGCGCGTGGCCGAGGGCGGTGCCGAGGCGGTGCCGCTGGTACGGCTGCCGCCCACGGCGCAGGCCCAGGCGCAGTTGCGTGGCGCGGGCTTCGCCCTGGCGGCGACGCTGGTGGCTGGCGGCGACGATCTGTTCGCCACCGCCTTGCCGCAACGCCTGGTCTACGTGATGGGCGCCGAGAGCGACGGCATGGACCGCGACTTCGCGCAGGCCTGCGACCTGCGTCTGTCCATCCCGGGCAGCGGCGCGGTGGAAAGCCTCAACGTCGCCGCTGCCACGGCGGTGTTGCTGGGGACCTGGCGCAGCCGGCATCCGCACGACCACGTGACGCGCTGAGCACGGCGTCACGCCCTGAGCGCGCGCTGCATTTGGCTACGCGATAGTGTGCGCGGCGGCCGGTTTCGGGTTTGCGGGGCGCGCGTCGGCGGCGTAGCGTCGCGCAGGCGCATCCATGAGGCCGCGCCTCGTGCGATGCGCATCAGCACGACCGTGCAGTTCCCCCGAAAGGGTCATCGTCACTCCTGCGGAGATGTCGCTCATGAAACTGCTGTTCTCCATCAAGCACCTGCTGTCGTCGAAGAAGCCGCTGAAGTCGTACGCCTGGTACATCTGGTACTGAGCGCTGCGTGTCTTGCCGCACGGCGAGCCGTGCGGCCGGTGTCCGGCGGATGCGCTTCGCCGGGCGCCGATGCTTCGGGAGAGTCGGGATGTCCGCCATCATGGTCGACCGCGATGCGCGCGCCACCGTGTTCGCGCCGCGTCTGCAGGCATTGCTGCGCACGCATCTGGGGCAGGACGCGTTCCGCCTGGACGCGGACACCATCGGCGTCGCCGGCGCCGCGCTGAGCGACCGCCTGCTCGCGGCGCGGCCGGCCACCGAACACGAACGGCCGACCTTCAAGCCGCTGCACGGCCGTTCGATCGCGCGCAGCGAAGCGGCAAAGTTGATGCAAGCGATCGGCCGCGACGTGCGCGAGGCGCTGAAGCGTCCGGTGCCCGCGACGCTCGACCTGTCCGGCCCGTGGCCGCACGTCGGCCACGTCTATCTGCGCGATCTGCTGCTCGGCGGCGATCCATGGCGGCTGCGCCTGCTGATGGACCGCACGCTGGAACTGACCCCGCGGCTGACCTGGGCGGCGATCGCCGCCGGCGCGCTCGCACCGCTGGCCCCAGGCGACGATGCCTCGACCCTGGCGACCCTGTTGTCCGCGGCCGGCAGCTACCGCGAGCGCCGCGACGCCATGGGCCTGTACCGGCGCACCGCCGCGCCGGTGTGCTTCACCATTTCCACCCTGGTCGCCAACGCGCTGTGGCTGGGGTCGCCGTTCGACGCCAACGCGTCCAACCGCAACATCCTCTACGAAACCCTGCGCCTGCTGCCGCCGTCCTGGAACATCCTGCGCAATGCCTCGCCGGAATACGGCGCGCTGGACCCGCGCATCGGCGCTGCCGACGACGTGCTGGTGCTGCCCTTGCTCAGTCATCGCGATCCGGCATTGTGGGAGGAGCCGGACGCGTTCCGCCCCGAACGCTGGGATGGCCTGGACCCGGATGCGCTGCCGGGCTATCTGCCGTTCGGGCACGCGGCCGAGCGCTGCTGGGGACGACACATGGTCATGCCACTGGCGGAGCGGCTGCTGGATCTGCTGCGCGGTCAGGACTTGGTCGCGGACCCGCAGCAGCGGCGCGCCGCGGTGCCGTTGACCGGCCTGCTCGGCGTGGCCCAGGTCGACGTGGTCCGGCACGCGCGCGCGTGAGGCATTGCCTGTCGCGCCGTGACGACGATCAGCGCGGTGCGGGCGACGCGGTGGAGCCGCGCGTGACCAGGGTGTAGTCGAGTATCTGGTGGGTGCCGCGGCTGGCCAGGCCGTCGCGGCGCTGGCGGATCTCGCCGAGCAGCAGCGCCACCGCCGCCCCGCCCATCGCCGCGACCGGCTGGTGGATGGTGGTCAGCTCCGGCCAGATCGTGGTCGCCACCGGCGTGTCGTCGAACCCGGCGATCGACAGATCCTCGGGTACGCGCAGGCGCAGCCCGTGCGCGATCGCCAGCGCCGCCGCCGCCATGTCGTCGTTGCTGCACAGGATCGCGCTGGGGCGCGGGGTGACCTGCAGCAGCGCGGTGGCCGCGAGCAGGCCGGAGCGGTAGGTGAACATGCCTTCGGCCACGCGCTCGGGTGCCACCGTCAGCCCGGCCCGGGCCATGGTGTCGAAGAACGCGCGGCTGCGCAGCGCGCTGGGCGTGTGGCCGGGATCGCCGCTGACGAAGCCGATGTCGCGGTGGCCCAGGTCGAGCAGGTGCTGGGTGAGCGCGCACGCGGCCTGGTAGTCGTCGATGCGCACCGAGCTGACCCCGGGCATCGGTGCGCCGGTGGCCACAGCCACCAGCGGGATGCCGCGCGCGTCGAGTTCGGCGATGGTGTGCCGCGCATCGCACAGCGGCGGCGGCAGGATCAGGCCATCGGCACCGGCAGCGAGCAGGCGTTCGGTGGCGGCGCGTTGGCTGTCGCTGTCGTCGCTCTTTTCCACCAGCACCTGGCAGCCTTCCAGGCTGCTTTGCTCGAGCACGCCGAGCATGAACTGGTTGAGGTAGGCCGCACTGGGATTGCTGTACAGCACGCCGATGCGTGCCAGTCCTGCGGTGCGCAGCGAACGGCCGGCGAGGTTGGGGCGGTAGCCCAGCGCCTGGATCGACGCTTCGACGCGCTCGCGCATGGTCGCGCTCACGCGCGGGTGGCGGTTGATCACGCGCGAAGCAGTCATCGGCGACACGCCCGCATGGCGGGCTACATCCAGCAACGTCACCGCTGAGCCCGCGCGACGTTGCCGTATGCCCATCAAAGGTCCTGGCGCTGCTGCGAAGGGAACGCCCTCGCGCGCATCCTGCACAGGGCCAACGCACTTTACTCCCTGGGCGGTTCCACTGTCTTGGCCTGGCTGCCGAAACCACCGTCGGCCTGCGCCGCCAGATACGCGAACACCGCGTATGCAGCGACGTTCTGCGCCAGCGCCTTCGGGTCGATCTTGTCCAGGGTGTCGTCGGCGGTGTGATGCAAATCGAAGTAATCGCTGCCGTCCTGCGCCAGCCAGGCCCAGGCGCCGCCCTTGGCCGCGAGCGGGCCGACATCCGGGCCGGGGCCACCGGCCTCCGGCGCATAGGCGATGCCGAGCGGCGCCAGCGCCTCGGCGATCTGCCGGGTCGCCTCACGCGAGCCGGCGGCGTCGCCCGAGCCGGTATTGAAGGCGTAGATGCGACCGGCGCCGAAGTCGCTCTCGGCGGCGATCTGGTGCCGCGCCACGTCCTGCGCATGCGCCTGCGCGTAGGCCTTGCCGCCGTACAGGCCCTGCTCCTCGTTGGCGAAGGCGATCACGCGGATGCTGCGCTTGGGCGCCTGCTTGAGCTGGCCGATCAGATGCCCGGCGGCCATGCTGATGGCGACGCCGGCACCATCGTCGATCGCGCCGGTGCCCAGGTCCCACGAATCCAGGTGCCCGCCGATCAGCACGACCTCGTCGGGCAGCGTGCGCCCGGTGATCTGCCCGATCACGTTGTAGGAGGTGGCGGTGCCATCCCAGCCGCAGTCCAGCGCCAGGCGCAGGCGCACCGGGCCGCGCGCGAGCAGGCGCGCAAGCTGGTTGGCGTCGGGCACAGAGAGCGCTGCCGCCGGCACCGGCGTCAGTCCCTCGTCGAAGCGGGTGATGCCGGTATGCGGCACGCGGTGCGAATCGGTGCCGGCCGAGCGCATCACGAAGCCGATGGCGCCCTTGCGGATCGCTTCCGACGGCCCCTTGCTGCGCACCGCGCCGCCGTTGCCGTAGTCCTTGCCGTCGCGGGTGCGCAGCATCTGGTAATCGACGAAGGCGATCTTGCCGCGCAGCGCGTCGGCCGGCGCCGCCTGCAACGCGGCCAGGTCGGCGAAACGCACCACCTCGGCCTCGACCGTGCCGCCGGGGCTGCCGCCCAGCGCGGTGACAGTCAGCGGTTGCGCGTGCGCGCCGAGCACCTGCGCGTGTTCGCTGCGCCGCTCCCATTTCGGGAATGTCACCGGCTCGGTCCAGACCTTGTCGAAGCCCAGCGCCTTGAACTTGGCGGTGGCCCAGGCCACCGCACGCGCATCGGCCTCGCTGCCAGCCATGCGCGGGCCGATTTCGGTGGTCAGCGATTCCACGACCTTCCAGCCGGTGTCGTCGGCGAGTGCCCGCTCGCGCAAGGTCGCCGCGTCGCGCAGCGCCGCCTCCGGAATACGCGTGGCGTCGGCGGCCATGGCGGCAGTGGAGGACAGGCCGAGGACGGCGGCGATGACGAGGGCGAGACGGCGCATGACGGATTCCGCGAACACAGGAACGGCCAGCTTAGCAGTGCCTCACCACGATGCACCGCGCGGCCTGCAGGGTGCAGGCCGCGCGACGCTTATTCGGGGCGCGCGTCGTGCTTGAGCGAATCGCGGATCTCGCGCAGCAGCAGCACTTCCTCGGTCGGGGCCTTGGGCGCCGGCGGTTCCTTGCGTGCGATGCGGTTGATCGCCTTGACCAGCATGAAGATGGCGAAGGCCACGATCACGAACTGGATGATGGTGTTGAGGAAATCGCCGATGCCGATCACCACGGCCGGTACCGGCTTGCCCGCCGCGTCCACCGTGGCCGCCTTCAGCGTCCATGCCCAGCGCGAGAAGTCCACGCCGCCCGCGAGCATTCCGATCGGCGGCATGATGATCTTCTCCACCAGCGCGGTGACGATCTTGCCGAACGCGGCGCCGAGCACCACGCCGACCGCCAGGTCCAGCACGTTGCCGCGCATGGCGAATTCCTTGAATTCGCGGATCATGCTCATCGGAACTCCTCTTCTTGTCAGTGCGGGCCTGTCGCCGCGGCGCTAGCCTAGCGCAGTCGCTGTGGTGGTCGGATCACAGCCGTGCGCATGCCGCGCGACAGGCGCGCCCGCTCAGCCGACGATGCGACCGTGACGCTCGGCCACGTTCTCCAGGCGCGCGCTGAAGCGGTCGCCCGGGCGCAGCGCGGCCACGCCGGCCGGCGTGCCCATGAACACCAGGTCGCCGGCGCGCAGCGCGAACAGCTTGGACAGTTCGTGCAGGATCTCCGGCACGTTCCAGATCATCTGCTCCAGCAGCGACTGCTGGCGCACCTCGCCGTTGACTTCCAGCGACAGGTTCAACGCCTCCAGCGCACCGACCTCGCCAGCCGGGACCAGCTCGCTGATCGGCGCCGAGGCATCGAAGCCCTTGGCGATGTCCCACGGCAGGCCCTTGGCCTTGGCCGCGGCCTGCAGGTCGCGACGGGTCAGGTCCAGGCCCACGCCATAGGCCAGGATCAGTGCCTCGGTGCCTTCCACCGGCAGCACGCCCGCGGGCGCGTCCTGGCCCAGCGCCACCACCAGTTCCACCTCGTGGTGCAGGTCCTGGGTCGCGGACGGGTAGGGAATGGCCTCGTCGCCGATCACCAGCGCATCGGCCGGTTTCATGAAGAAGGTCGGCTGGCCGCGCTCGGCCTTCGAGGCGGGCGCACTGGCGCCCATCTCGCGCGCGTGGTCGGCAAAGTTGCGGCCCACGCAGTAGATGCGATGCACCGGGAACAGGCCCTGGCCGCGCACGGGAACGCGCGGAGCCTCGGCAGCGGCGAACAGGTCTTTCATGGGCGTGCATCCAACGAGAGGGGATGCCGCAGTTTAACGCGTCGGGTTCAACCCAATTCCAACAGGGATGCGGATGCCGCTTTCGCGAATCCCCAATCCCGACTCCCCAATCCCCGCCTTACAGCGGCAAGGCCGGCTTGCGCACCACCCGGTACTCGCCATCGACGACATGGCGGCGTGCGGTGGCCGGGCGCTTGCCGCGCTGGCTCAGCAGCTTCATGGCGATGCCGCCCAGGATCATCGCCGCGCCCACGAACACGCTGACGAACACCAGCCCGGCCAGGATCGCCAGGCCGAGCAGGCCCACTGCCAGCTTGACCAGCGGATGGCGCGGCTTGCGCGGCGCGAAGACATGCCGGAATTGGTCGAAATTGAAGACGGAAGCACGCATGGCAGAACTCTGTTTCAGTTTGAACCGAAGGGGTGCAGTATCGACGCTGTTTTATGTGACGGAGTGAAAACTTCGTTAAGCGAAAAATTAACACTTTGCGTTCAACCGCTTGCATGTCCTCGCGGAGTGAAGCATCGCGCAGGGGCGGGCAAGGCAGGTCCGTGCCAGAATTGCGGCCCCATCGCTGCCCGTTCGTCCGTCATGACCGAGTCTTCCGCCGTGCTGGCGTCGCTGCACGACCTCGTCCCCGGCCAACTGGCCGAGGCCGAGGCGCTGCTCGGCGGCGAGTCCGAGTCGCTGCTGCTGTACCGCGAGGGCGACAGCGTGCGTGCGTGGTTGAACGTGTGCCCACACGCCGGGCGCCGCCTGGACTGGGCCCCGGGACAGTTCCTGAAGAGCCGCGAGGGTCATGTGGTGTGCGCCGCGCATGGCGCCGCGTTCGAGCTGCAGGACGGCCTGTGCGTGTCCGGCCCGTGCCGCGGCCAGAGCCTGCATGCGGTGCCGGTGGACGTGCGGGCAGGGCAGGTGGTGCTGGTCTAGCGCGCAGCAAGCGCGCTTGCGGTGCGGCATGCTACAGCGCGTGCCACCAGCCCATCGACATCAGGTTGACCATCAGCACCACCACCAGGGTATAGACCAGCGACAGCGGGCCGCCGACGCGCCACAGTTCGCGCGGCTGGTAGTTGGCCGGGCCGGTGATCATCGAGATCACCGGATTGGACGCGGTCATCAGATTGTTGGACGCCGACAGCGCCACGATCAGGGCGAACGCGGTGGGGTTGCCGCCGGCCGCCAGCGCCAGGTTGACCGCGATCGGCACCATCACAATGGTCGCGCCCACATGGCTGATCACCAGCGAGAACGCGGTGGTCAGCAGGCCCAGGGCGATCTCCAGCGCCCACACCGGAATGCCCTCGGGCAAGCGCGCGATGGTGTGGCCGGCGACCCAGGCCGCCGCGCCGCTGCTGTCCATCGCCCAGCCCAGCGGGATCAGCCCGGCCATCAGGAACACGGTCTTCCAGTTGATCGAGGCGTAAGCCTCGTCCATGCGCAGCACGCCGGTCAGCAGCATGCCGGCCACGCCGGTCATCAGGGTCAGCGCCACCGGCAGCTTGGAGGTGAGCGCGATCAGGATGGTCAGGGCGAAGATCGTCATCGCGATCTTGAACTTGTGCGGACGGTGCTCGCCCTTGGGGTAGTCGGTGACCACCACGAAGTCGCGGCTTTCCGAGGCCTGTGCCAGGTCCTGCCAGATGCTGTGGAACACCAGCATGTCGCCGGCGCGCAGCGGCACCTTGCGCACGTCCTCGCGGATCACCTGCTTGTCGCGGTTGATCGCCAGCAGGCTGATCCCGGCCTGCTTGCGCAGGCGCAGTTCGGCCGCGCTCTTGCCGATGAAGCGCGAGGTCGGCGGGATCACCGCCTCGGAGATGCCGGCGCGGCTGGGGTTGAACAGGTCGCCGAGGTTGCGCAGGCGCGAGGACAGGCGCAGGAACTGGTTCTGCGCGAAATCGGCCACCTGCTGGCGCGCGCCCATCACCCCGAGCACGCTGCCGACCCAGATGCGCATGTCCGCCGGCGGCGCCAGGCGGGTGTCGTTGCCGGTCTTCAGGGCCAGCAACAGCGGTGCGTTGTGCACGGTCTCGGCCTCGCCCAGGGTCATGCCGACCAGCGGGCTGTCGGCGCTGACGATCAGTTCGAACACATCGCCCTCGATGCCGTAGGTGCGGGCGAAATAGCTCTCGGTGCGCGCCGGGGTGACGCCGTCGTTGATCAGCCGCTCTTCTTCGGCCAATGCCTTGTCGCCGCGCACGCGGAAGTAGATCAGCGAGGCCAGCAGCAGCGCCATGCCGATCGGCAGCGGCGCGAACATGCGCAGCGGCTCGATGGTGGCCATGCCCGAGGGCAGGTTGTTGTTGGCCGACTGCAGCAGGTCGTTGAGCAGGATCAGCGGCGAGTTGCCGACCATGGTCAGCGCGCCGCCCATCACGATGGCCGCGGCGATCGGCAGCAGCAGCCGCTGCAGGGTCAGGCCGGTGCGTCCGACCAGGCGCGAGGCCACCGGCAGGTACAGCGCCATCACCGAGGGGTTCTGCATGAACGAGGAATTGAGCCCGGCGATGGCGGTGGTCAGCAGCATCAGCCGTTCCTCGACCCCGCGCGCGCGACGCAGCAGCCACGACGCCAGCCGGTTCAGCGCGCCGGTGCGCTCCAGCCCGGCGCCGAGGATGGTGGTGGCGATGATGCTCATCACCGCATTACCGGAGAAGCCGCTGAACAGTTCCTCCGGCGCGATCAAGCCGGTCACCCCGAGCACCACCAGCACCACCAGCGCCACCACGTCGGCGCGGATCCGCTCGAACACGAACATCGCCATGGTGAAGCCGACCAGCCCGAGCACGAGCTTCATATCGGTGGTCAGCGTCAGCGCGGTGTCCATTGGGGGCCGGGATTGGGGATTGGGGATTCGGGATTAGCTGACAGCGCGAATCGGGACCGGCCGCGCTAATGGCGTGCCGCAGAGGCATTGTGTCCGGAAGGTGGCGGATTCGCTCCTCATCCCTAATCCCGACTCCCCAATCCCGGCTTGTCGTACAGCAAATCCCACACCCCATGGCCCAGATTCTGGCCGCGGGTCTCGAAGTGGGTCTGCGGGCGCCAGTCCGGGCGCGGTACGTGGCCGCGCGGGCCGGCGCGGTTGACCAGGCCGGGGGTGGCGTCGAGCACGTCCCACATCTGCTCGGCGTAGTCGGCCCAGTCGGTGGCGCAGTGCAGGCGGCCGCCGTCGCGCAGCTTGCGCACCAGCAGCGCGGCGAACGCCGGCTGCAGCAGGCGCCGCTTGTTGTGGCGCTTCTTGTGCCAGGGATCGGGGAAGTAGATGCGCACCTCGTCCAGGCTGCCGTCGGCGATCTCATGCTGCAGCACCTCCACCGCATCGTGGTGGTACAGGCGCACGTGGTCGGCACCGTCCTCGGCCAGCGCGTTGAGCAGGCGGCCCACGCCGGGCGCGTGCACCTCGATGCCGATGTAGTCGCGGCTCGGATCGTGCTGCGCGGCATGGCGCAGGGCCGCCCCGTTGCCGAAGCCGATCTCCAGCACCTTGGGCGCGTTGCGGCCGAAGGTGGCGTCCAGATCGCGCGGCTGGCCGCTGTAGTCCAGGCCGAAGCGCGGCCACAGCGCATCGAACGCGCGCTGCTGGGCCGGGGTGAAGCGGCCCTGGCGCAGCACGAAGCTGCGCACCTGGCGGTGCCCTTCCTCGACGGTGAAGGGTTTCGGCGGGGTCTTGGCGCCGGCGCTGGAGAACGGATCGGTCATGCCTGCGGCCTCACCCGATCAGTCCGTCGACCGGCGAGGAGGCGCTGGCGTAGCGCTTGCGCGGGATGCGCCCGGCCAGGAACGCCTCGCGGCCGGCTTCCACCGCCTTGCGCATGGCGCTGGCCATCAGCACCGGATTGCGCGCGCCGGCGATGGCGGTGTTCATCAGCACGCCGTCGCAGCCCAGTTCCATCGCGATCGCCGCGTCCGAGGCGGTGCCGACGCCGGCATCGACGATGATCGGCACCTTGGCGTTGTCGATGATCTCCAGCAGGTTGTAGCGGTTCTGGATGCCCAGCCCGGAGCCGATCGGCGCGGCCAGCGGCATCACCGCCACGCAGCCGATCTCTTCCAGGCGCTTGGCCAGGATCGGGTCGTCGCTGGTATAGACCATCACCTCGAAGCCGTCGGCGACCAGGATTTCGGCGGCCTTGAGGGTCTGCACCACGTCCGGGAACAGGGTGCGCTGGTCGCCCAGCACTTCCAGCTTGGTCAGGTTGTGGCCGTCGAGCAGTTCGCGCGCCAGCCGGCAGGTGCGCACCGCATCCTCGGCGGTGTAGCAGCCGGCGGTGTTGGGCAGGATGGTGTACTGCTCAGGCGGCAGCACGTCGAGCAGGTTGGGCTCGCCCGGGTTCTGGCCGATGTTGCTGCGGCGGATCGCCACGGTGACGATCTGCGCGGCGGCGGCCTCGGTGGCCAGGCGGGTCTGTTCGAGATCGGCGAACTTGCCGGTGCCGGTGAGCAGGCGCGAACGGTAGGGTTTGCCGGCGATCACCAGCGCATCGTGGGGGGCGGGAGCGTTCATCGGCGGATTATCGCCCATCGCACCGGCCCTGCCGAGTCCGCACCGGGACGCGCGGCGGCGCGATTCAGCCGCCGCCCAGCGCGTGCACGATCTCGACCCGGTCGCCGGCGTGCAGTTCGTGCGCGGCGTGCGCGCCGCGCGGCACGATCTCGCCGTTGACCTCGACCGCCACCCGCCGCTGCCCCAGTCCTTCGGCCTGCAGCAGCGCGGCCACGGTGGTGGCCGGCGCCAGCGTGCATTGTCTGCCGTTCAATTCGATGTTCATGCCATCATTGTGCAATGCGCGCCCTGGGCGCGCGAGTCGCGATCTTGCGGCAGTGCAACGTGAGCGTGTCCGGCAGAGGTGAAATCATGTCGGCCATGCGGCAACGTATGGCGCGGCCGCTCCCCCGTTTCGTTGCATTTCTCGTGTTCCATTTCTGCCCGGGAGGGCTTCCATGACTTCGTCCATCCGTCCGCTCCGTTCGCTGCTCGCCGCCGCGATCGTGCTCGCCGCCGCGCCTGCGTTCGCGCAGTCCACCTACAGTCGCACCGTGTTCTTCGGCGACAGCCTGACCGACGCCGGCTACTACCGGCCGCTGCTGCCGGCCTCGGTACGTGCGGTGACCGGCCAGTTCACCACCAATCCGGACTTCGTCTGGGCGCAGTACGTGGCCGAGTACTACGGCACCAACGCCGCCGCCAACGGCAACGGCCAGATCGGCGACGACTATGCCGCCGGCAACGCCCGCGTCGGCGTGGCCAACCCGAGCGCCCTCGGCGTGGCGCCGTCGCTGGCCACCCAGGCCAGCAACTACCTGGCCGCCAATGGCGGCAAGGCCGACCCGAATGCGCTGTACTCGGTGTGGGGCGGCGCCAACGACCTGTTCGCCATCGCCGGCGGCGCGCCGGTGCAGACCACCATCGGCAATGCGGTGGCCGCCGAAGTGGGCATCGTCGCCAGCCTGCAGAACGCCGGCGCGCGCTATGTCATGGTCAACAACCTGCCCGACGTCGGCATCACCCCGCGCTTCCGCGCCGGCGGCGCCGTGGCGATGGCGCAGGGCACCGCGCTGGCCACCGCCTACAACAACGCGCTGTTCTCCGGCCTGAAGAGCGCCGGGCTGCGGGTGATCCCGGTCGATACCTTCCACCTGCTGCAGGAAGTGGTGGCCAACCCGGGCACCTACGGCTTCACCAACGTCACCGGCACCGCCTGCCAGCCGCAGGTCACCGCGCAGTCGCTGACCTGCAACCCGACCAGCTACGTCAGCGCCGATGCCGCCGACACCTATGTGTTTGCCGACGGCGTGCACCCGACCGGCCGCACCCACGAACTGCTGGCGCAGTACGCGCTGTCGATCCTGGAAGGCCCGCGCACCCAGCAGATCCTGACGCACTCGGCGCAGATGGTCGGCCGCTCGCGCGCCGATCAGGTCGCCTGGCACGTCGATGGCCGCCCGGAATCGGACGGCGTGCGCTGGTGGGGCAACCTGCGCGGCGACATGCAGCGCTACCAGCACGGCGACCTGTACGACGGCATGGCCCCGGCCGGCCTGTTCGGCGTGGACTGGTCGCGCGGCGAGTGGGTGTTCGGCGGCTTCGGCGGCTTCGGTCGCACCGATGCCGACTTCGGCAACCGCGGCGGCGACTACACCCAGGACGACAGCACCCTCGGCGGCTTCGCCGGCTGGTACGGCGAGCATGCCTGGGTGAATGCCCAGGTCAGCTACACCTGGCTGAGCTACGACGTCACCCGCAAGGTCAACCTCGGCCCGGCCACCATCGAGCACAAGGGCTCGCCGGACGGCAGCAACCTGACCGCGGCGCTGCAGGGCGGCTACGAGTTCGGCGAAGGCAGCTTCAAGCACGGCCCGGTGGCCGCGGCGATCTGGCAGAAGGTCAAGCTCGACGGCTACACCGAGAGCAACCCGAACTCCAGCGCGCTGGGCTACAGCGACCGCGACGTCGAGTCGATGGTCGGCCGCATCGGCTGGAAGGCCAGCATCGACGCCGGCACGGTGAAGCCGTACCTGCAGGCCACCTACGACCACGAGTTCAAGAAGAACCAGGAAGCCACCGCGTGGCTGCAGACCATGTCCGACCTGGGCGAGTACGCGGTGCCGGGCATCGACTTCGACCGCAACTACGCGTCGGTGGTGCTGGGCGCGCGGACCAAGCTGTGGGGCTTCGAGAGCAACGTCGGCATCGCCACCACCACGGGCCAGTCGCGCGCGCACGACACCTCGCTGTTCGTGAACTTCGGCGGCAGCTTCTAAGCACCGCCCGGGTTTGCCCGCCTTGCCCGGCTGCGTGCCGGGCGGGGTAGGGCGAGGGATGTACAAAGGCAGCAGTGCCTGTTGTGGGAGGGGCTTCAGCCCCGACGCCTCGGAGTCCGAGCCGTCGGGACTGAAGCCCTTCTGCATTTCCACGGCACCTGCCGGGCCGTGTCGCTTTCGTCCGCGCACTGCAGCCCGCATCGCGCCGATTTCTTGCGCAACCCCCGGCCCAGCGCATAGACTGCACCGGCAACGCGGGCGTAGCTCAATGGTAGAGCTGTAGCTTCCCAAGCTACTGACGTGGGTTCGATTCCCATCGCCCGCTCCATGTCCTGCACGCGTCTTCGCTGATTTGCGCGCTCCGCAATCCGGACAGTTCCGCAATCAGCGCTGAGGGGTGGTCTTCGCGCCCTTGCGCTTACGCACATAAATCTCGTTCGTCGTGCCCGGCTTGTGCCCAAACCGCGACTGAGCTTGGCGGCTGTCGCCGACTGTACCGGCCTTTGCGCATTGCCTGCAGTTCTGCCCCTGCTTCTTTCGACAGCGTCGCGCGCGCTGCACTCGACAACGCTAAACACGAAGCCCGAGCGTGTGATGGGTCTCGTTGAGGCGATGCAGGGTGAAGTCGTCTGCTTCGATCGCGATTTCATTCACGCAGCACGGCTCCTGCTTGATGCGCCAGTAGCGGGCCAGCGGCAGCCCGAGGCATTGCAGGAGGATGACCCGATTGATGCTGTCGTGGCCAACCATGACGACGGTCTGGCCGCTGTGATCGTGCAGGATCGTGTGCAGCACCTTCATTGCGCGAACCAGCACGTCCGCCAGCGTTTCGCCTCCTGGAATCACGGCGAGATCGGGCGTCGCAAACCAGGCCCGTGCGAGATCGGGCCAGCGCGCAGCCACCTCTTCGTGCGTCAGCCCTTGCCATTGGCCGTAGTCGATGTCGGACAGGTCGTCCAGGCTCTTGGCCGGCACACCGGTTGCCTGCGCGATCGCATCGCCGGTTCGGATGCACCGCGACAGTGGGCTGGTGTAGATCGCGTCCGGTGTCCAGCTTTGTGCCACACGCGTTGCCAAGGCCGCGGCCTGCAGTTCGCCGAGCTTCGATAGCGACAGTTCCGCACGCCCGCGGAACCGCTCGGGCGCGATCCAGTCGACGTGCCCGTGGCGGGCGAGGATCAGGGTGGTCATGCCGCCTTTCTCTCATTGTCTTGTCTAACCAACGCTGAGCGATGAGATGGCGCGGTTTCGCCGATGCATGTGGCCTGGTTGCATGCGTGTCACGACATTCCGCGACGCGGTTGCCGCAGATCTCCGGCAACTCCCACGTCATCGACCAAATTGGGGTTGGCCGATGCCTGAGCGCTTGCTCGTTGCCGATCTTTCCATCGCAGTCGAATACCGCCGTGCCGCTTCCTCACCCATGCATCGTTGGGCCTTGCGGCTGGCACGGCACTGCCAGTGTTGCCGTGCGTCATCCGCAGTGCGATGGCGGTGCCGCCGACACTCGGATCCCCACGCCCTGCAGGACGTGCAGCACGTGGCGATCCCGATGCGGCAGAGCCGTTCCTTTTCCAGGAAATTCGACGCTCCTTCATCAACGGCAATGCCGTCCGTTGGTCGAACGGCGTCGTTCGCGTCCGGATCCGTTTCAGGGCATGCGCGGCGTCCGGCGCGCGCACGCCTGTGCGCACCTCCGACTCAGCGCGCCGTTGCGCGTCGCGTGGTGTCCACCGACGGCGCCGGAAGCGGGACGTCCTGCGGCGAGGTCAGTGCGCCGGTGTCGGTGTCGTAGCGGTAGATCTCCTCGATGTCGCCGGTATGCACGGTGACCGTGCCGGTGGTCAGATCGTCGCGCACGGTGAGCGGGATCGCGGCCAGACCCGGGCAGGCGATGCGCGCACCGGTGTCGAAGCCACCATCGCCGAGCGGTTGGATCAGGCACGGCGCCTGGCCCGGGCGACCCAGTTGCAACCAGCCCTCCGCGGTGATGGTGTGCGCATACAGCGGCCGTCCGTCCGGTGCGATGGTGGTGGCGGTCTCGCCTTTGCCGTAATCGCGCGGCGGGCGCTCGATGCCCTTGATGCCCATGCGGTTGTTCACCAGCAGGCCGTGGTCGTCCAGGTAGAAATGGCCGATCTGGGTGCCGGTGTCCTGTGGCCAGCGCAGGTGCATGTGGATATGCGGCGGGTCGTCCCGATGCCCGTGCGGATCGTTGGTGTCGAAGCCCATGATCTGGATCGTGCCGAGGCCTTCTCGCACGGCTTGCTCGCCCAACCCCAGGCGCCGCACCACCTCACGTTGCGCGAACTCCAGAGTGCCCGCGGCGCGGCGCTGGCGAACAGGGAAGGCGCCGCTGCGGTAGGCACCGGCACGGCGTGCGGGGTCGGCATGTTCGAGTCGCAGCACCATGCCCGGCTCGACGATGTGCATCGAGTATTCGGCCGCGGTGATCGCGTCGCGGTCCAGAGGTGCCAGTTGCACCACCCAGCGGCCTTGCGCGTAATGGAACGGCAAGTCGCCGTCCTCCACCCGCACACGTTCGATCGCGTCGGGGGCGCCGGAAAACCTCAGTTCCAGCGTGCGCATCCGCGGAACCCGGAGGGCGATCACTGTTTCCCTGGCGTTGTCCGCGTTGTAGCCATCGCTATCGATCGGCGTGCAGGGACGGCATGACGTTGCGTCGAAGGCGATCTTCGCAGATGCATGCCCGTCGGCCTTGACCAGCTTCAGTACGACGGCGACATCATCCGCTGTCGCTGCGTGCGCGGACCCCAGCGCCAGTCCGGCGCACACTGCGGCGATGAGCGTGCGACGCCAGAGGTGTTGCGGCCGACTGTCGCGGCGATGGCCCTGCAACTGCATCGGTCGCATCACTTGCTGCCTCCATTGGGATGCCAGCTGAAGCTCAGCCAGAGCGTCGAGCCGACCGGGAAGTAGTTGTTGACCAGCGCCTGCCCCGGTCCCTGGCGCACGACAAAGGGCGCGCGGGTGATGTTCTGCGCCTGCAGCATCACGTCCCAGGCTGGGTTGATCGCGTAGCTGAGCTGCAGGTCGAGCTGGCTGCGCGGCTGGGCGTAGAGGTCGCGCTCCGGCGTGTCGCTGCTCACCAACTGCAAGGCCTCGCCGATGCGGTTCCAGGAGGCGCGTGCCTCGAAGCCGCCGCGCCGGTAGAACAACGTGGCATTGGCGATGTAGTCCGGTTGCTGCACCAGTCCGCTGCTGCGTCGGCTGGCGGGAGCGCCGGCGGCGATGGCCGCCGAACTGGCGGGAATGTCGAAGCTGCCATCGAGCAGGGTCAGGTTGCTGCTCGCGCCCAGTCCGCGCAGGGCGTCCGGCAGAAAGGCGAGTTCGCCGGAGACGTAGTTCAGTTCGAGACCGCGCACCTTGCCGCGACCGGAATTCAGCGGAGTGCTCTCGCTGACATCGTCGTACACCACGCCGTTGTAGGCCGTCGTGCCCAGGCTGCGCACCGCGGTGAAGATCTCGTTGCGGATCCGCTTCTGGAACACCGCCGCCGAGAACAGTCCGCCATCGTCCATGAACCACTCGTAGGAGAGATCAAGGTTGACGGACTGGCGCGGCTCGAGCGCGGGATTGCCGCGGCTGATCGCCAGGCCGCCACTGCTGGTGACGGCGAACGAGGTGGTGGCCGCGTATTGGGCGTAGTCGGGACGACCGATGGTCTTGCTGACGGCGGCAGTCAGGCGCGCGTCGTCGTCGATCTTCCAGGTCGCCAGTGCCGAAGGCAGCAGGTACGCATAGCCGCCCTTGCGCAGCGCTGGCGCATACGCGGAAGGCGCCGCCGGGTTGGGGACCTGCCAGGTGGTGACGTCCACCTTGGTGTCGTCGTAGCGCACGCCGGCGAGGGCGTAGAAGCGCTCCGAGCGGAACACGCCTTCGGCATACACGCCGGTCACCGCTTCCTTGTCGTCGAAGTCGCTGGTGTAGTTGTCGGCGACCCGATTGGATTGGGCCAGCCACTCGGGGTGGTTGGCGATCAGCGCCGTGCCCTTGGCCGGGTCGACGACGTAGAACGGCACGCCACCGATGAAGTCGCTGGGCCAGGTGGTGGGATAGGTGTAGCCGGGAAGGCCGCCGATCGCCGTCTGCGCCGCGGCGTTCCTGGCGAACCATTCCTGGTAGGACTGGTCGTTGCCGACCTTGCTGTCGGTGTACGAGGCGCCGGCGCGCGCGCCGAAGCCCTGGTCTTCGGGGTCGGCGTTGAGCGCCACGTTGGCGGCGACGTAGCGGACGGTCGATGCCGAATCCCGGGTGATGTTGCGCAGGTACAGCAGATCGTAGGACGACGGGTCGGTGGCGCGGCGCGGGTCGGGGAAGGTGGCCAGCACCTTGCCGCCGTCGAGGGCGTAGTCGAACCGGTAGTCGGTGGCGTTCAGCGTCGTGGTGGAACCGGGGCGCACGTCCGACGCCCACTTGTACATGTCCCGCTGCAGTGCGCTGGTGGCGCGCGACCACGACGCGGTGGCGTCCCAGCTCACGTCGTCGGTGGGGCGGAAGGCGCCCTTGAGGGTGACGATGTCGGTGTCGCGGGTCTGCGGCTGCCAGACGATGCCTTGCTGGAACTGCGCGGCCCCGTAGCTGCCGTGCTGCGCATCCACGTAGCGCGGCGGGGTGCTGGGGATGGCCAGTTGCTCTGCGCGCAGTTCCGCATCGACGGCCTGGTAATGGCCGCCGAACAGCGAGATCTCCCCGCCATTGGCGAACAGGTACTCCAGCTTGGCATTGATGCCCTTGCGGCTGCGCGCATCGTCGAACCAGTAGCCCTGCGGGCGCACCGGGTACAGCACGCCGTCGCGCGACAGGTTGGCGAACGGCGTCGCCGTCCCCGAGGGGGTGTAGTACACCCAGCCGGCACCGGCGCTGTCGCCCGGCAACTGGCTGTGCGAGGTCGACCAGAGTTTCTGCCAGTCCAGCGAGACCACCACGCCCCACTGGCCGCGTTCGCCGAACACCTTCGACGCGGTGGCGTTGGCCTTCTGCAGCGGACGATCGTCCTGCACGAACGCGCCGGCGCTGGAGCTGCGGCCCAGCCCCGCATTGACCACGACGAAGCCGTCGGGTTTGTCGAAGGCGCTGCGGGTGACCAGGTTCACCTGGCCGCCGAGGCCGTGCGGGTCGTACTGCGGGGTCAGGGTTTTGATCGCCTCGATGCGCGAGACCATCGGCGAGGGCAACTGGTCCAGGCGCGCGCCGCGCACGTCGATCTCGCTGCTCGCCATCGGCACGCCATCGATGGTGATGAGGTTGTACTTCGGGTCCAGGCCACGAATGGTCACCCGTTCGTACAGGTCGCGGTTGCGGGTCGGGTCCATGCCGGCGACGGTGGACAGGCCGACGATGCGCCGCGCCGATTCGACGATGCTCAGGTCGGGGAGGCTGCCGATGTCGTCGTCGCTCACGGCGTCCAGCACCACCTGGCTCTCGCGTTTGGCGTCGACCGCGGCGGTGGCGGCAGCGCGAAAGCCGGTGACCTGAATCTGGTCCAGATCGACGGTCGCGGGCGTACCCGCTTGAGCGGTAGCGGCGTCTGCCGTGGTGGCGACAGGTGGGAGCGGCGCGGCATGGCCCTGGCTCGCCGCGGCGAGCGCGGGGAGCAGGGCGGAGGCGAGGCGGCTGAGGCGAAGGTGAAACGCGGCGTGGCGTTGAGGCATGACCGGGATCAAAGATGGATGGTGGTTAAATATATTACGATCAGTATGAAATTAATTTGACAAGGCCAGCCTGGTAGCGGAGCATGCCGCCGCTCCGGAACGAGGCATGGCGAGGCGCGGCAGGATGATCAAGAAGACGCTCACGCCCCGGGCGAGGCTGGTGCTGGGTCTGGTCCGGCGACACGGTGCGGTCTCACGCGCCGCGCTGATCCGCGATACCGGACTCTCGGGGACGGCGGTGTTCCGTAGCACCGACGAGCTGGAGAAGGCGGGATTGATCCGGGTCGGCGAGACGATCGCCGAAGGCCGTGGCCAGCCCAGCGCCATGATCCATCTGCAGCCCGATGCCGCGTTCAGCCTGGGACTGTCGGTGATGGCGGATCGCGCCGAGGCGGTGCTGGTGGATCTGTCAGGCCGGATCCGTGCGCGCGCCGACGTCGCCACGCTGGGATTGAGACGCGCAGACGTCTTGGCGCGCTGCCACGCCCTCGCCGTTGAGGCGTTGGGCGGGCGCGCCGCAATGGCGCCGCGGCTGATCGGCGTTGGCGTGGCCATCGCTGGTTACTTCGTCGATGACGGCACGGTCAACCCCAGCCCGGAGCTGGAGGACTGGGCGCTGGTCGACTTCGGTCCGGAGATCGCGCAACGCTTCGGCGTGCCGGTCAAGATCGAGAATGTCGCCAACGCCGCGGCCATGGGCGAATACCTGCTCGGCACCGGGGCGACGCACGCCAGCTTCTGCTACCTCAATTTCGCGATGGGTTTCGGCGGCGGCATCGTCATCGACGGCCGGCTCATGCGTGGCCGCTTCGGCAATGCCGGCGAACTGGCAGGCACGCTCAACGCGGCCGACCTGCCGGTGCCGCATCTGGCAGGACTGCTGCACGCGGTGAACCTGCATGATGGCCATGCCTTCGCATCGCTGAAGGACATGCTGGAGGCGTTCGATCCGCAGTGGCAGGGTGTGGATGCGTGGCTGCAGGCGCATACCCGCAGTTTCCAGTTCCTGTTCTCGGCGTTGCGCTACACGCTGGATGTGGATGCGATCGTGCTCGGGGGGCTGCTGCCGGCGGCATTGGCCGAGCGCGTCATCGCCGCGGTGCACTGGCACGAGCAGACCGTCGCGCCACGCCGCCTGCGCCCGCTGCCCGCGCCGCGCCTATGCGTTGCCCAGCTGCCGCCGGAGACGACCGCGCCGGTCGGCGCGGCCGCGTTGCTGTTCGGCGATCTTTTGTCCGCTTAGCCGGGGCATCAGCGCCGCCACCGCGCTCAATAGTCCGACCGCCAGTGGAATCGCCTGCACCAGCAGCGACGCAGGCGAGCCTGCAACGGCGAGCGCGGTGCGGTAATCGGACTGCTGCAGCATCAGGGCGATGGCGAAGGTACCTGCCGCCTGGGCGATCTTCGACGCGCACGTGAGCATGCCGTAGTCGCGGGTGGCGGTGCGTTGGCTGGCCGTGGCCGCCACGCACAGCCACAAGGCCGTGCCGATGCCGCTGAAGCCGATCCCCGACAGGAGCCCGGCGGCGTAGGTGGCGTAGGCCCCGCGCTCGCCGACCTGGTGCAGCAGCGTGCCGGCGCCGAGCAGCGCCGCGCTCGAGACCAGGAAGATCCCGCGGTGGCTGCATTGGCCCAACATGCACCGCCACAGCGGCTGCACCAACAGCACGCCCAGCGCGACCGCCAGCGACAGGTTCGATTCTTTCCCCGGCGCGTGCGCATAGGCGGAGACATACGGCTCCAGCTTGCGAAAGCCGGACACCAGGAAGCCGACGAGCAAGGTCAGTAAGATGACCGACGAAAGCCGCAATGGCGGTGCGGCGCGCCAACCCGCATGCATGCCGGCTGGCGGTTCGCCAATCGTGTTCCTGCACCATGCCAGCGGCACTGCGCAGCTCACCGTGATCAGCGCGATCGCCGCGCCGGCGCCGGCGAATTCGATGCCGCTGCGCGCCGACAAGCGCAGCAGCAGCGGTGCAACGCACAGGCATACCGCCAGGTGCGCCAACGCAGAGAAGAACGTCCGTCGCACGGTGACGTGCTGGCGCTCGTGCAGCGTCGCCGACCCCAGCACGATCAAGGCGTTCTGGGCGACGTCCACCAGCGGATAGACGCAGCGAAAGCCGATCAGGGTCGCCAATGCCCAGGCCGGCCGTGCCCACTCGGCTACCAGCGAGGACGCGCAGAACAGCAAGAAGAACAGGGCGGCGATCGCGGCGCCGATCGCCTGGAAACGCGCGGCATCCGTTGCCGACGCGATGCGTGTGCGCTGCCAGCGGCCCAGCAGCAGGTCCAACATTCCGTTCAGGGCGAGCGTGGAAGCCAGCAACGCGCCGGCAGTGGCTGGCGGCAGGTGGCAGGTTTCGGTCAGGAAAAACGTGAACAGCACGACGCTGGCATGCCACATGAGGCATTTGCCGAAATGCGCACCCAGATAGATCGGACCCAGCACCTGCATCCGCGTTCGCTCCCCCGGTCTGCCGCGGCTGCGCGCAGGCCGACGGCATTCTTGCATCGAACGATGACATTCGCGGTGCGGCGATGTCGCCTGGGGACGGTGCACGGGAGCGGCTTGCGGCGTCGCCAGATCCGTGGAGCTGGGGGGCAAGCGCAGGCCGGATCGACGCGGCTGTCAAACCCGCTTCATCCGCCGCCGCTAGGCTGGCCGACGCCTGAGCATCTGCTCGTTGCCGGTCCTGCTTGCCGTGGTCGAACACAGTCGTCGTCGTTTTCTCGCCCGCGCGTCCCTGGCCCTGGGAGCCGGCGCGGCCATGCCGCTGTTGCCAGGCGTCATCCGCAGCGCGCTGGCGGTGCCGCCTGCGCGGGTCACCGGCACGCTGCAGGACGTGCAGCATGTGGTGATCCTGATGCAGGAGAACCGCTCCTTCGATCACTACTTCGGCTGCCTGCGCGGGGTGCGCGGCTATGGCGATCCGCGGCCGTTGCGGCTGCCCAGCGGCAAGCCGGTCTGGTACCAGCCCGAGCGCAAGGGCAGCGATCGTTATGTGCTGCCGTTCCGGCTCAACAGCCAGACCAGCAGCGCGCAGTGGATGAAGGATCTCAATCACGACTGGAAGGGCTCGCACGAGACCTGGAAGCACCACGACGCCTGGATCGCGCAGAAGAGCGCGATGAGCATGGGCCACTTCCAGCGCGAGGACCTGCCGTTCTATTACGCGTTGGCCGATGCCTTCACCCTCTGCGACGGCTACCACGCCTCGCTGTTCGGCCCGACCAATCCCAACCGCATGTACATGTTCACCGGCACCAGCGGGCTGAGCGTCGGCAATGACGGCGAGCAGGCGGTAAATAACCGCGACGACGGCAACTGGACCGCGGACATGGCGCGCGACAATCCGCGCTTCTCCGGCTACATCTGGAGCACCTACTCCGAGCGCCTGCAGCAGGCCGGCATCAGCTGGCAGGTGTATCAGGAGTTCGACAACTACGGCGACAACAGCCATCCGTACTTCGCCAACTTCCGCAAGCTGGACCGCGCGTCGCCGTTGTATCGACGCGGCCGCGCCATCGTGCCCGGCTCCACCGCCGACAACGCCAAGGCCTCGCGCGGCGAACACCTGGTGGCCGCGTTCGCGCGCGACGTGCGCGCCGGCACGCTGCCGCAGGTGTCGTGGATCGTCGCCCCGTACCTGCTCAGCGAGCATCCCGAGGCCACCCCGGCCTATGGCGAATCCTTGAGCGCGCGCCTGCTGGAGGTGCTGGCCGCTTCGCCCGAGGTCTGGTCGAAGACCGTGTTCCTGATCAACTACGACGAGAACGACGGCTTCTTCGACCACGTGCCGCCGGCGCTGCCGGCGATCCGGCCGGAGCTGGGCGCCAGCAATGTGGACCTGCATGGCGAGGACTATCACGGCGTGCCGGTCGGGCTGGGGCCGCGGGTGCCGATGCTGGTGGTGTCGCCGTGGAGTCGCGGCGGCTGGGTGAACTCGCAGGTGTTCGACCACACCTCGGTGCTGCGCTTCCTGGAGCAGCGTTTCGGCGTGATGGAGCCGAACATCAATCCCTGGCGCCGCGCGGTTGCCGGCGATCTGACCTCCACGCTGGACTTCTTCGGCCATGACGCGGCGCCGGTGGCCTTGCCGGACACCCGCGACTACATCGCCCGCATCGATGCCACCGCGACCCTGCCGCCGCCACAGCGCCCTGCACAGCAGGCGCTGCCGGTGCAGGAACCCGGTCAGCGCCCGGCGCGCGCGCTGCCCTACGACTTCGACGTGCGGTTGCAGGTGCAGGCGGATGCGCGCGTGTTGCGCATGCGCAACCGTGGGGCTGCCGGCGTGGCGCTCAATGCCTATGCCGACGAGGGTGTGGCCGGGCCCTGGTTCTACACACTGGCCGCCGGCAGCGAACTGCAGGATGCGCGCCCGTGGCGCGGCGCTGCCGCCGACGCCGGCTATGCGCTGCGCGTGCACGGGCCCAACGGGTTCCTGCGCGAGTTCCATGGCGACGGGATCGGCGATGCCGGACTGCTGGCCGAGGCCGACTACGATGCCGCCGCGCAATGCCTGCTGCTGACGCTGGGCAACGCCGGCACGCAGCCCTGCGCCCTGCGCGTCCGCGACGGGTACCGCGGCGATGGCGGCGAGCAGACGCTCACCCTGGCCGCCGGCGACCGCACCGTCCTACGTCTGCCGTTGCAGGCGCAGCACCATTGGTACGACCTGACCATCGACAGTGCGACCCTGCCGCAATGGCGGCGGCGCCTAGCCGGACACATCGAAACCGGCCGCCCGAGCATGAGCGATCCGGCGATCGGCCACACGGTCGACGCGTAGCGGCCGCGTCTTACCAGCGGGACACGATTTCTGGCTGTACACGGTCGCGGCTGAAGCCGCTCCTACAGGCCATGCGGCTGTCGTAGAAGCGGCTTCAGCCGCGACCGCTCCGACCGCATGCAATCCGGAAACGCCGCTCGTACTGCCGGGTCATCTACAGCACTCCACACGTTTGCCTGCCCCAGAACGCGAACGCCGCCGCTGCAAGCGCAGCGGCGGCGTAGGTGCCTTCCCTGGCGGCGTCGCGTCGGCTCAGAACTTGCCGCTGAAGGTGACGAAGAACTGGCGCGGCGCGCCGGCCATCAGCGTCTGGTTGTAGCCGTTGGGGTCGGAGACCACGTAGCCGTTGGTGCCGACGGTGGCGAAGTAACGCTTGTCGAACAGGTTGGTGACGTTCGCGCTCAGCCCCAGGTTCTGGAACATGCCGACCTGGCCGAAGTCGTAGCCGGCGCTGAGGTCGAAGCGCCAGTAGCTGGGCACCGACGAGTCGTTGAGGTAGCTGATGTAGCGGCGGCCGGTGTACTTGCCGTCCAGCGAGGCGTGCCAGCCGGCGTTCTCGTAGGCCAGGCTGCTGGAGAACATCCACTCGGGGATGCCGACCACGCGCTTGCCGGAGGTCGGCACCACGCCGGGATTTTGGGGATTGTTCTTGTAGCTGGAATCGGTGTAGTCGTCCTGGTAGGTCGAATCGTCGTAGGACAGCGAGTTCAGCCAGCGCAGCTGTTCGATCGGGCGCCAGATCACCGCCAGGTCGGCACCCTGGCTGCGTACCGAACCGACGTTGTTGAGCGAGGCCGGGCAGGTCTGGATCGCGCTGCACGGCGAGGTCACCAGCAGACGGTCGTCGAAGGTGGTGTGGTACAGCGCCAGCGACGCTTCCACGCCGCCGCCGCGCACGCGATAGCCCAATTCGTAGGTCTGCGCGGTCTCCGGCTCCAGCGAGCCCTTGATCGCGTTGAACGAGGCCTGCGATTCCTGGAACGGGGTGAAGCCGAAGCCGGCCATGTTCTTGTTGTAGGAGGCGTAGACCTCCTGGTGATCGTCGATCTTGTAGTTCACGCCGACCTGCGGCAGCAGGTCCGAATCGGCCTTGATCTCGCCGGCGGCATTGGACGCGGACGGCACCTGCGACTGCGCGGTGGTGTCGACGATCAGCTTCTTGGCGCCGAAGTTCAGGGTCAGGCGCTCGTCGAGCAGGCGCAGCGTGTCCTGCGCGTAGACCATGGTGGTGTCGGTGTCGTAGTGCTGGGCGAAGCCGCGCGCGAACAGGGTGCCGTTCTTGTTGAAGTAGTACAGATCGGTGAACGGGCCGTCCAGCAGGAAGTAGTTGCGTTCCTGCACGGTCTTGGCGTTCTGGTACCAGCCGCCGATCTCGATCTCGTTGCCGGCCACGGTGAAGTTCAGCGAGCCGGTGACGCCGTGGCGGTTGAGGCGGTAGTCGGTGGTGCGCATCGACAGCGGCACGCTGGCCGAAGACGCGGCGTACGGCGTGGTCCACTGGCCTTCGCCGTTGTTGTCGTGATAGTAGCCGGTCAGGTTCAGCGTGGCGCTGCCGCCGAGGTTGAACACGCCGCTGAGCGCGGCCAGGTTGTCGCGGCGCAGGCCGGCGCCGGAGTAGTAGGACACGTCGGCCTTGCCGTAGTCGGCGGGCAGGCCGTTGAGGCTGGCCGGGTAGCTGCCCTTGCCGTTGAGCGCGTTGGCGATCTGCACCGCGCTGTTCCAGTCCGGCATCAGGTAGTCCCAATCCCAGCCGAGGACCCGCTGCGAGGTCAACGACAGGTCCATGATGTCGTATTCCTTGCGGTGCGAACTGTCCAGGTACAGGCTGACCCGGTTGCCGTCGCCCCACTGGTACAGCGCCTTGGCATTGGCCTGGTTGTACTCGTTGTTGCCGTAGCCCTTCCACTTGTCCATTTCGCCGTGCACCAGCGAGGTGTACAGCGAGAAGCCGTGGATGTCGCCGGTGTCGCCGCGCAGGTAGGTGCGGCGGGTGCTGTCGGAGCCGAGGGTCTGGCTGAAGCGGATGCCGGCGTCGGCATCCGGATCGGCGGAGTAGTAACGCACGGTGCCGCCGAGGTTGCTGCTCGACGGCGTGCCCAGCCCGCCGGCACCCTGCGCCAGTTCCACCGAGGCCACGTTCTCGGAAATGATCGCGCGGGTCACCTGCAGGCCGTCGGTGACGCCGTAGCTCATGTTGCCCAGCGGCACACCGTCCAGGGTGAAGCCGAGCCGGCTCTGGTCGAAGCCATGCAGGCTGATCGCGGTGGACCATTCGTAGGCGCCGAACGGATCGGCCGACTGGAACTGCACGCCCGGCAGCTTGTCCAGCACCTTCAGGGCACTGGTGCCGGGGGCGGCGATTCCGATGTCCTCACGGGTGATGCGCTGCACCTGGCGGGTGGTGCCGCTGGACACGACGGTGATCGCGTCGAGCATCGTGGCATCGTTGCCGCTCGCGCTGGCCGCCGCATCGGCGGTTGCGGTGGCGGCGGCCGGCGCGGTCTCGGCCAGCGCGGCGAAGGCCGGCAGGGCGGACGCGACGGCGAGCACCAGCGCGTGCGGGCGCAAGGATCTGGAAGTGGGGGTCATCGAAAGTCACCAATCATGAGGGAGAGAGGCTCCGGACCTGCCGCGCTGGGCGCGGGCAGCCGGCACCGGGCCGGTACGCGGCCCGCCCGCCACGATGCAACGGTTTTGTGAACGTTTCGGGGCGGTCCGGTGTCGGCTGTGGGACAGCGCGCGGACCGCGGGTGACGGTGATCACCGCGCATCCTGGCCTTGCGGCGCAGTCGGCACCTGCGGCGACGCGGGGCATCGCAGCGCCAGCGGCGCGACGTATGATGCCGGGCCTGCCACCGCCGCTGCCTTCGATGAAGCTCGCCATCCTGTCCCGCAATACCAAGCTGTACTCGACCCGGCGCCTGGTCGAGGCCGGCCGCGAACGCGGGCACACGGTGCGGGTACTGGATCCGCTGCGCTGCTATATGCGCATCGCCGCCGGCGCTTTCACCATGCATTACAAGGGCAAGCCGATCACCGGCTACGACGCGGTGATCCCGCGGATCGGCAATTCGGTGACCCGCTACGGCACCGCGGTGCTGCGGCAGTTGGAGATGATGGGCGTCTGTACGCCAAACCCGTCCGATGCGATCCTGCGCGCCCGCGACAAGCTGCGCGCGCACCAATTGCTGGCGGCCAAGGGCATCGACATGCCGATGACCGTGTTCGGCGACAACCCGGACGACACCGGCGATCTGCTGTCCATGCTCGGCCCGCCGCCGCACGTGGTGAAGTTGAACGAGGGCACCCAGGGCACCGGGGTGATCCTGACCGAGAAGGCCAGCGCCTCGCGTGGCGTGGTCGAGGCACTGCGCGGGCTGTATGCCAATTTCCTGGTGCAGGAGTTCATCGGCGAGGCCGAGGGCGCCGACCTGCGCTGCTTCGTGGTCGGCAACCAGGTGGTGGCGGCGATGCGCCGCACCGCGCCGGAGGGCGACTTCCGCTCCAACCTGCATCTCGGCGGTACCGCCGAACGGACCGTGGCCAGCCGCGGCGAGCAGGAGGTGGCGGTGCGCTCGGCCAAGGCGCTGGGCCTGGGCGTGGCCGGCGTCGACCTGATCCGCTCGCGGCGCGGGCCGCTGGTGCTGGAGGTCAACTCCACGCCAGGCCTGGAAGGCATCGAGACGGTCTGTGGGCTGGATATCGCCGGCAAGGTCATCGAGCACCTCGAGGCCTGCCTGAAGCGAAAGAAATCAGTGGTTTAGCTGCTTTTTCGACCGCGCGTTCTGGCTTAACGCTGGTTTAATTCGGCCCTGCGTAAGCTTCATCGGACCGCAGCTCTGCCCTCCTCAGCAGGAACGGTAATCGGGATAGAAAACCTTTCGGCCCAGGCAGCCCCGCTGCCTGGGTCTTTTTGTTGGGGATGCTGGAATGGGGCTGATGCGTGCGCGTGCTTGCGGCAATGTTTCGGCGAAAGCTACATTCGCGATGTAGTGCAATGCTGTTGGGGGTGACGCCGGGAATGCGAGGCGATGTGCCAAGGTGAGGCGCCCATGAACGTGAAGAAAGTGTTCGCGCGGCAACTCAGTACAATCTCGCAGCACTCGGAGCGGTACGAACGTCCCCGAAAGCGGACGATCACGGTTTGGCGCAAGCATTCGACGCAGGTCGTGATATTCGCGATCGGTGCAGGTCGTGACCGCCGTGCTGCTGCAAGAACTAATCAGGGTGAGGCGCTGTCTGATGCAGCGACCTGCCAGGTGGGTCGCAAGCGAGGCGTCGCTGAACATTCACCAGGATGCATTGCAGGACCATGGCGGTTGCCGTCGTGGACAACGAGGAGGCGCGGCACTGACGTGGCGCCCTCCACTGGCAAGTAGTACGACTGACGGGGTACATGTTGGTGCGAATTCTAGTGATCGAAGACAACAGCGACATCGCCGCCAATCTGGGCGATTACCTCGAGGACCGCGGCCATACCGTCGATTTCGCCGCCGATGGCGTCACCGGCCTGCACCTGGCGGTAGTGCATGAATTCGACGCGATCGTGCTCGACCTCAACCTGCCGGGCATGGACGGCATCGAGGTCTGTCGCAAGCTGCGCAACGAGGCGCGCAAGCAGACCCCGGTGCTGATGCTCACCGCGCGCGATTCGCTGGACAACAAGCTCGCCGGCTTCGATTCCGGTGCCGACGACTATCTGATCAAGCCGTTCGCGCTGCAGGAAGTGGAAGTGCGGCTCAACGCGCTGTCGCGTCGCGGCAAGGGCGTGCACACCCGGGTGCTGGAGACCGGCGACCTGGAATACAACCTGGATACGCTGGAGGTGCGTCGCCAGGGCAAGCTGCTGCAGCTCAATCCCACCGCGCTGAAGATCCTGCAGGCGCTGATGGAAGCCGCGCCGGCGGTGGTGACCCGACAGGAGCTGGAAACCCGTGTGTGGGGCGAGGAACTGCCCGATTCCGACTCCCTGCGCGTGCATATCCATGGCCTGCGCGCGGTGGTGGACAAGCCGTTCGACGTGCCGATGATCCAGACCCGTCACGGCATCGGCTACCGCATCGCCGCACCCGATGCCTGAAGCACCGGTGTTGCCGCGGGTCGTGCGGCGGCGCGGGCGTTACCGCCGCCGCCTCCGCAGCCGCATCATCCTCTCGTTCGTGCTGTTGGGCTTCGGCCTGACCGCGCTGTTCGCGTTCGCCACCAACTGGGCGCGCGCGCGCGTGGAGAACCAGCTGGTCGAGGTGGTGCTGAACCGCAACATCGACGAGTACTCGCACCGGTTCTTTTCCGATCCGTCGAAGAATCCGGATCTGCCGGTGCAGCAGATGGTCGGCCGGGTGGTCAAGAGCGACCGTTTCGAGGCGCTGCGGCGCGAGCAGCCGGAGTGGTACAACTTTTCCGACGGCATCCACAACGTGTCCGGTCGCGACGAAACCGGCAAGCCGTTCTCCTACAAGGTGGCGGTGCGCAAGACCCCGAACGTCTGGTTCTTCCTCGCCTACGACATGACCCAGACCATGCAGGGCGAGGTGCAGCTCAATCGCACGTTGATCTTGTCGGTGCTGGTGTTCAGCGCGTTGTCCCTGGTGATCGGCTGGTGGTCGGCATCGCGGGTGATGCGGCCGGTGTCGGACCTGGCGGCGCGCCTGCGCGCCTATCGCGGCAGCAGCGATCCGAAACCGCTGGCACCGCATTTTCCCGACGACGAGGTCGGTCAGCTGGCCGAGGCGCTGGACGACTACTCGGCGCGCCTGACCGAAGTGGTGCAGCGCGACCGCGAGTTCAATGCCGACGTCAGCCATGAACTGCGCACCCCGCTGGCGGTGATCCGCGGCGCCACCGAGCTGCTGCTGACCCGGCCCAATCTCGACGAGAAGGTGCTGCAGCGCCTGCAACGCATCCAGCGCGCCGAACAGCAGTGCAGCGACCTGATCGGCTCGCTGCTGTTACTGTCGCGCAACGAGCGCGGGCAGGGCCACAGCAATGTCGCCAAGGTGGCCGAGCAGTTGATCGAGTCGCATCGCGCGCAACTGGGCGGCAAGCCGCTGCAGTTGCTGCTGGAAGGCGAGCGCAACCTCACCATCGATGCACCGGAAGCGGCGCTGTCGGTGGCGCTGGGCAACCTGATCGGCAATGCGGTCAAGTACACCCAGGAAGGGCAGGTGGTGGTGCGGGTGCTGAGCGACGCGGTGCAGGTGATCGATTCCGGTCCCGGCCTGAGCGAAGAGGACGCGGCCAAGCTGTTCCAGCGCGGCTATCGCGGCACGCATGCCGGCCATTCGCAGGGCGGCGGCATTGGCCTGTCGATCGTCAGCCGGCTCTGCGATCTCTATGGTTGGCAGGTCAATGTGCGTCCGGGTGCCACCAAGGGCGTGGTGGCGACGCTGTGGTTCAAGCCGGCTTGAGGTGCTGGCGGGACGGTACGACTAGACTTCCTTGTAGGATCGGCTTCAGCCGCGACCAAGCTTTCCGGGCAAGCCCGTCCCGTCGGGACTGAAGTCCCTCCCGCAGTGCAGTCGCAACCGCACTGCATTCGCTAACATCCCCGATCTCCTGCCCCGGCTTTTGTGGGAGCGGCTTCAGCCACGACGTCTTCGCAACGGATCGCGCTTGAGCGCGCTCCTAAAGGAGACGTTTGGCCGCCGCCAGCGCGCGGTACTGCCGATCCAGCGTTTCCACGGCTTCCTGGAGTTCTGCTGCGGCTCCGTCGTTGACCACCACATCGTCGGCAATGGCCAGGCGCGCGGCGCGGGTGGCCTGCGCCGCCAGCATGCGCTGCGCCAGATCGGCGGTGATGCCGTCGCGTTGCATCAGGCGAGCGTGTTGCAGCGCTTCCGGGGCGTCGACTACCAGGATCCGGTCGAGCCACGGATAGGCGGCGCGTGCGCCGACCTCTGTCAACAGCGGAATGGCCGCGATCGCATAGGGTCCTGCGGCCTCACGGCAGCGTTCCTGCAGCAACTGGCGGATGGCGGGGTGGGTGATCGCTTCGAGGTCGCGGCGTGCCGTCGCGTCCTCGAAGATGCGCTGGCGCAAGGCGGCGCGGTCGAGCTGTCCATCGTCCTGCAGGATCTGCGGTCCGAAGCGTGCCACGATCTGCGCCAGGGCCGGATGGCCGGGCGCAACGACCGCGCGTGCGGCGAGGTCGGCATCGGCGACGACGATGCCCTTGGCCTCGAAGCGGCGACTCAGTTCGCTCTTGCCGGAGGCCACACCTCCGGTCAGGCCGACGACGAAATCAGTCAAGCCGGGGACTCCGTCAGCGCAGTCCAGACCAGCGCATGTAGGTCTCCACGATCTCCGTGCCCCAGAAGAAGGTGATCCAGCCGGCGATGGCCAGATAGGGGCCGAACGGGATCGGCGTGGCGCGGTCGCGGCCCTTGGCGGCCAGCCACAGCGAACCCAGGATCGCACCGACCAGCGAGGAGATCAGGATGGTCGGCAGGATGCCCTTCAAACCGCACCAGGCGCCGATCGCGGCCAGCAGCTTGAAATCGCCATGGCCCATGCCTTCCTTGCCGGTGATCTGCTTGAACAGCCACCACACCGACCACAGCGAGAAATAGCCGACCGCGGCGCCGAGCAGGGCGGGTTTGGCCGGCATGTACAGGTTGTCCATGCTGCCGATCAGGCCGAGCCACATCAGCGGCAAGGTCAACTGGTCCGGCAGCAGGCGGGTGCGCAGGTCGATGCCGGACAGCGCCACCAGGAAACAGCTGAACACGATCGCGCCGAAGCCCTGCCAGCCGAAGCCGAAGCGCCACACGCTGGCGACCACCAGCAGGCTGGTGAGCAGTTCCACCAGCGGATACTGTGGCGAGATCGGCGCATGGCAGTAGCGGCACTTGCCGCGCAGCGCCAGCCAGCTGAACAGCGGGATGTTCTCGAACCAGGCCAGCTTGTGCTTGCAGTGCGGGCAGTGTGACGGCTCCACCACGATACCGGGCGGCGGCGGATCGTAGATGTCCGGCAGCTCGAGGATCTCGCGCGAATCGCGCTTCCACTGCCATTCCATGCGCTTGGGCATGCGCAGGATCACGACGTTGAGGAAGCTGCCCACCAGCAGGCCGAGGCCGGCCGCGGCCGGGAAGCCCAGGCCGGGGTGTTGATCGAGAAATGCCATTAATGCTTATCCAACGACGGAGGCCAGCTTGAAGATCGGCAGGTACATGCCGATGACCATGCCACCGACGATGGTGCCGATGAACACCATGATCAACGGTTCCAGCAGGCTGCTCAGTGCATCGACCGCGTTGTTAACTTCCTGCTCGAAATACTCGGCCACCTTGAACAACATCGCGTCCAGCGCGCCTGCCTCCTCGCCGATCGCGGTCATCTGGATCACCATGTGCGGGAACAGATTGGTCTGTTTCATCGCCATATTGACCGGATAACCGACCGCCACATCGTCGCGCATGCGCAGCACGGCTTTTTCGTACACGCTGTTGCCGGTGGCGCCGGCGACGATATCCAGCGCCTCCACCAACGGTACGCCTGCGCGAAAGGTAACCGCCAGTGTCCGGGAGAAGCGGGCCACGGAGCTGTTGTGCATGATTTGGCCGATGATCGGTACCTTCAGAATCAAGCGGTCCATGCCATGTTGCATGGCCGGCGACCGCTTGTAGGCAAACATGAAGCCGCCGATGGTGCCGACCAGGATGAAGAGCACCAACCACCAGTAAGCCACCATGAAGCGCGAGGCGGCCACGATCATCTGGGTGAAGGCCGGCAGTTCCGCGCCAAAACCCTTGAACACGTCTTCGAACTGCGGAACCACGAAGACAAGCAGGATCGAGCTGACGATCAAGGCGACCGCCATCACCATGGCCGGGTAGAACAAGGCCTTCTTGATCTTGCCCTTCAACGCCTCGATGTTCTCTTTATAGGTCGCGACCGTCTCCAACACCGTCTCGAGCACGCCGGCACCTTCGCCGGCCTTGACCAGATTGCGGTAGAGCTCGTCGAACTGCACCGGATGCTTGCTGATCGCTTCATACAGCGACGAGCCACCCTCGATGTCGGTGCGGATCTGGTCCACCATCTTCTTCATGCGCGGGTTCTTATGCCCGCTGGCAATGATTTCCAGCGAACCCACGATGGGGACGCCGGATTTCATCATCGTCGCCATTTGGCGGCTGAAGAAGGCGATGTCCTTTGTGCCGATCTTGCTGCCGCTCGCCCCGAACAGCGGCTTGGGCTTGGGCTTGACTACCGAAGGCGTGATGCCCTGCCGGCGGAGTTCGGCGCGCAGCAAGTTGGCGCTTTTGGCGATCTGCTCGCCCTTCATCTTGACGCCGCGCTTGTCGGTGCCTTCCCAGACAAAGGGCACCTGCTGACTGGTGCTGCGTGCGACCGGCTCTTTCTTGACTGCGCTGCGCGTTGCGGACATCAGGTTGTCTCCCCCGTCCGGCCATCCCCGGGCGGACATACCCAGCATGGTATCGGTTTCCTGGACGTCTGGCATCCGTAGCGACCGTCATCCAGCCAGATCGCGTTCCATGGCGTGACGCAGGACGTCACTTTCTGCCCTGCATGGGCGGATGGCCCATTCTGTCGCAAATTCCTGATTTGCCTGCACCTTGGCCCTGTGGCTGAGGCATGATGCACTTCGGTAGGAGATTGGACATGCGCGAGAAGTTGGCACGCAGTCTGCTTCGCTTACCCGCACGTGGCGCTCAGCCGCGGCGCTCGGGGAGTAGGATCCGCGGGCGAGTGCCCACCACTTACATTCCATCTCTAGGGGTTTGTTATGAAGAAGCAGCAGGGCTTTACCCTGATCGAACTGATGATCGTGATCGCGATCATCGCCATCCTGGCCGCCATCGCGCTGCCGATGTACCGTGACTATGTCGCTAAGTCGCAGCTGGCTGCCGCGCTTGCTGAAGTGAGCCCGGCCAAGACAATGCTGGAATCCAAGCTGCAGGAAGATAGCACCTTCGTTCCGGCTACCGCCGCGGACGTCGGCCTGCAGACCACCTCGCCGCGCTGCACGACCTTCGGTGCCACCGCGACCACTCTTACCTGCAACACCATCAAGGGCAACGATATCGTTGCTGGCGCGACGTTGACGCTGACCCGCGCCAACACCGGCGTCTGGACCTGCACGATCACCGGTGGTTCGGTGCTCGCGAAGCACAAGCCGAGCAATTGCACCTAAGAAGTGCTTTTGGTTTCAAGTAGAAAAGGCCCTCACGGGCCTTTTCTTTTTTGTGTTCCACTGGATACGTACAACGCTATAGTCCTGACTAGGTAGATGTCGGTCCAGGCTTTGAGCCCGATCGCCACAAGTTGTGCGGACCGAGTTTGAACAGCCTGTCTATACATTCAAGTTGAAGCTTCCGAGCAGGTATTCATGAACGCAATGACGAGCAACCTTGTCGGCATCACCGGCATCGCCCGCCGCCTCGTGCAAGACGGTGCGCTGGAGGAAGCCGCGGCGCGGACCGCGATGGCCCAGGCGGCCGAGGCCAAGGTCCCGCTGCCGCAGTGGTTCTCCGAGAAGAAGCTGGTCACCGCCGCGCAGCTGGCCGCCGCCAATGCGGTGGAGTTCGGCATGCCGTTGATGGATGTCTCGGTTTTCGACGCCAGCCAGAACGCGATGAAGCTGGTCAGCGAGGAACTGCTGCAGAAGTATCAGGTGCTGCCGTTGTTCAAGCGCGGCAGCCGCCTGTTCGTCGGCATCAGCAACCCGACCCAGACCCGGGCGCTGGACGATATCAAGTTCCACACCAACCTGACGGTGGAGCCGATCCTGGTCGACGAGGACCAGATCCGCCGGACCCTGGAGCAGTGGCAGGCCAGCAACGACTCGCTCGGCAGCGCCTTGGGCGACGACGAGGGCATGGACAACCTCGATGTCGGCGGCGGCGACGAGGACGTGGGCAGCGGTGGCGATACCGGCATCGACGCCAAGGGCGAGGACACCCCGGTCGTCAAGTTCGTGAACAAGGTGCTGGTCGATGCGATCCGCCGTGGTGCGTCCGACATCCACTTCGAGCCCTACGAGGACGACTACCGGGTGCGCCTGCGCATCGACGGTCTGCTCAAGAGCGTGGCCAAGGCGCCGGTCAAGCTCAACCAGCGCATCGCCGCGCGCCTGAAGGTGATGGCGCAGCTGGACATCGCCGAGAAGCGGGTCCCGCAGGACGGCCGCATCAAGCTCAACCTGTCCAAGAACAAGCAGATCGACTTCCGCGTCAGCACGCTGCCGACGCTGTTCGGCGAGAAGATCGTGCTGCGTATCCTCGACGGCAGCGCGGCCAAGCTGGGCATCGACAAGCTCGGTTACGAGCCGGAGCAGCAGAAGCTGTTCCTGGATGCGATCCACAAACCGTACGGCATGGTCCTGGTCACCGGCCCTACCGGCTCGGGCAAGACGGTGTCGCTGTACACCGCGCTGGGCATCCTCAACGACGACACCCGCAACATCTCCACCGCCGAGGATCCGGTCGAAATCCGACTGCCCGGGGTCAACCAGGTGCAGCAGAACAACAAGCGCGGCATGACCTTTGCCGCGGCGCTGCGCTCGTTCCTGCGCCAGGATCCGGACATCATCATGGTCGGCGAAATCCGTGACCTGGAGACCGCCGAGATCGCGATCAAGGCCGCGCAGACCGGTCACATGGTGCTGTCCACCCTGCACACCAACGACGCGCCGCAGACCATCGCGCGCCTGATGAACATGGGCATCGCGCCCTACAACATCACCAGTTCGGTGACCCTGGTCATCGCCCAGCGCCTGGCGCGGCGCCTGTGCAACAACTGCAAGCGCCCGGTCCAGTTGCCGGAAAAGGCGCTATTGGCCGAAGGCTTCACCGAGGCGGAGATCGCCGCCGGCGTCCAGCTGTACGAGGCGGTCGGCTGCGACGAGTGCACCGAGGGCTACAAGGGCCGCACCGGCATCTATCAGGTGATGCCGATGAACGACGAGATCGCCGCGATCGTGCTGCAGGGCGGCAACGCCATGGACATCGCCAGTGCCGCGCAGAAGATCGGGGTCAAGGACCTGCGCCAGTCGGCCCTGCTCAAGGCCCGCAACGGCGTCACCAGCCTGGCCGAGATCAATCGGGTGACGAAGGACTGATGGGCGCGGGGAGTCGGGATTGGGGATTGGCAACAGCGCGCAGCGGCCTACGCCGCCGTCTATCGCCTAGCTACTTCACCGGGTGATCCGACGGCTCGGAATTCGCTCTTCGCTCTTGCGAATCCCCAATCCCGACTCCCCATTCCCGGCCCTTCTACTCCATCCCCAGCTTCTTCAGCTTGTAGCGCAAGGCGCGAAAGGTGATGCCCAGCTGCGCGGCGGTGCGGGTCTTGTTCCAGCGGTTCTCTTCCAGCGCCTTCTGGATGGCGGCGCGTTCGAGCTGTTCGATGTAGGACGGCAGCGCGGAGGAGGTCGGGTCGATGTCGACCACGCCGCGCGGCAGCGCCGGTGCAGCCTCGGCGGCGCTGCGGGCATGGTTGCCGGGCTGCGGCAGGCGCAGGTCGGCGGCGCTGATCTGGTCGTCCTCGGCCATCGCCAGGGCGCGTTCGAGGATGTTCTCCAGTTCGCGCACGTTGCCGGGGAAGGCGTAGCTGCTCAGGGCATCCAGCGCGGAGGGCGACAGCAGCGGGGTGGGGCGGCCGTGGCTCTTGGCCAGCCGCGCCAGGATCGCCGCGGCCAGTTGCGGCAGGTCGCCGCCGCGCTCGCGCAGCGGCGGCACGCGCAGTTCGATGACGTTGATGCGGTAGTACAGGTCGTGGCGGAAGCGGCCCTCGGCGACCAGGTCGGCCAGGTCCTTGTGCGTGGCCGAGAGGATGCGCACGTCGACCGGCACTTCGGTGGCGGCGCCGACCGGACGCACCGATTTCTCCTGGATCGCGCGCAGCAACTTGACCTGCATCGGCAGCGGCAGTTCGGCGACCTCGTCGAGGAACAGGGTGCCGCCGTGCGCGGCCTGGAACAGGCCGGCCTGGTCGGCGTGGGCGCCGGTGAAGCTGCCCTTCTTGTGGCCGAAGAATTCGCTTTCCATCAGTTCGGCCGGGATCGCGCCGCAGTTCACCGGCACGAAGGGGCCGGCCGCGCGGGCGCCCTGTTCGTGGATGGTGCGTGCGACCAGTTCCTTGCCCACGCCGGATTCGCCGAGGATGTAGACCGGCGCCTGGTTGCGCGCGACCTTGGCGATGGTGCTGCGCAGCGCGTCCATCGCCGCCGACGCGCCGAGCAGGCGGCTGGCCTGTTCCGGGGCCGGCTGCGGCGGCGCGGCGCGGCTTTCGTTGTTGAGTTCCAGCGCATGCTTGACCAGGCCACGCAGCACGTGGATGTCCACCGGCTTGCTGACGAAGTCGAAGGCGCCGGCCTTCAGTGCTTCCACCGCCAGGTCCATGCTGCCGAAGGCGGTGATCATTGCCACCGGCGTGCGCGGGTAGTGCTTGGCGATTTCGCTGACCAGTTCGATGCCGTTGCCGTCGGGCAGGCGCATGTCGGTGATGCACAGGTCGTAGGGATTGCTCGCCAGCAGTTCGCGCGCTTCGGCGAGGTTGGCGGCGGTGCTGATGCGCAGCCCCATCCGGCCCAGGGTCAGGACCAGCAACTCGCGGATGTCGCGCTCGTCGTCGACGACCAGGGCGCTTCGGGTTTCGTTCATGTGCAAAGAAGATAGCGTAGGAACCGGGGCATGTGCCAATTTACCGGCGCCGGCCGCGCGCTGGCGGAGCGATTCTCACCTGTCGCCGCTGAGCATGGTGTGCGGCCCGGGCAGGGCGACCCGGAAGCAGGCGCCGCCGGCAGGCACCGACACGTATTCCAGTCGCGCCTGGTTGGCCCGGCACAGTTCGCGGGCGATGTACAGGCCCAGTCCGGTGCCGTGCTCGGAGGTGGTGAAGAACGGCCGGAACAACTGCGCCGCCACCGCCTCGGGGATGCCGGGGCCACGGTCCATCACGTCGACGACGGCGTTGCGCTCCTGCATCGCCACGCGCAGGCGCACCCGTGCCGGCTCCTCCATCACCCGCCCGTACTTGAGCGCGTTGTGCACCAGCGCGCTGAGGATCTGGTGCAGGTGCTTGGGGTCGACCAGCGCGTGCACCGGCTGCGGGGCGAGGATCGCCTCGAGGCTGTCGGTCTCGATCGACAGGGTCTGCCGGTACTCCAGGACGAAGCGCCGCACGAACGCGCCCAGGTCCAGGTTCTCCGGATTGGAGCGCTCGCGCCGGGCCAGGCCGAGCACGCTCTCGACAATGCCGTTGGTGCGCTGGCACTGCTGGTGGATGATCTGCAGCAGGCGGCGGTCGGCATCGCCGATCGCCGGCGATTCCTCCAGCAACTGCGAGGCGTAGTTGATCGCGGCCAGCGGGTTGCGGATTTCGTGCGCCAGGCTGGCCGAGAAGCGGCCCAGCGCCGACAGGGTGAGCGACTCGGCGCGTCGCGAGACCACCGTGGCGTCGTCGAGAAACACCAGGGTCAGGTCGCCCTCGGCCAGCAACCGGGCGAAGCGCGGCTGTACCTCCGGCTGGTCCGGCGACAGCTGCAGCGGGCTTTCGTCCTGGTTCCAGCCGTTGCGCCAGCGCTGCAGGCGCCGGGCCAGTTCCGGCGCGGCGCTGAGCAGGTCGAGCCGGCCGCTGCCGCTGTTGCCGTCGGTGTCGCCGAGCAGCGCCGACGCGGCCTCGTTGGCCAGGGTCACCCGGTTCTGCGCGTCCACCACCAGCACGCCGGTGCGCATGCGGCGGATGATCAGTTCGTTGATTTCGTAGAGATTGGCGACCTCGGCGCCGCGGCGTTCGGCCAGGCGCTGGCTGGTGCGCGCGCGCTGGCCCAGGCCGTTGCAGATGTAGGCCACCGCCAGATAACTGGTGGCGAACATCGCCAGTTCGGCCAGGCTGCGGATGTTGTCGGCGCCATCCAGCACGCTCCACACGTACTCGGCCAGCGTCGCCGCCGAGGCGATCAGGGCAATGGCGAGGCCGCCGCGCAGGCGCAGCAGCATCGCCGCGGCGGCGACGTTGAACAGCAGCATCATCGCGATGCCGGCGCTGGCCGCGGGCAGGGCATGTGCGGCGAGTGTCGCGGCGACGATGTCGGCGACGGCGCTGAAGCCGACGATCGGTGCCAGGTGAGCCTCGTTGCGCCCCCACATCAGCAGCGCCAGCGCCACTGCCAGGTAGGCGGTGGCCAGGGTGCTGGCCAGTTGCGGGTAGCGCGGCTCGCCGACCAGCACGCTGAGCGGGCTGAACACCAGGGCGGCGATCAGCCCGGCCACCAGCACCCGGTACAACGCGAAGAAGTACAGCTCGCGGCGCGGAATGGACTCGATGCGATCGATGAGCGAGGCGCTGGTGGGCAAGCCGGACTCCGGGCGGACAGCGGACGGCGCGAGTATAGGGGTGGCGCCGTCCACGCGGATGGCCGCTCGGGCCGGCGGCGGCCAGCCTGGGGCCGGTTACCGCGGTCACGACGGCGCAACCGCGATGGCCGCCGTCGGCGGTCCGGCGGCCTGTCTGGACAGGCAGGGGAAGGCGGTGGGATGAGCGCGGCAGGGCGCGCGCGGCCCGGCGCCACCCACCCGGCGACGCCACCGCGGACCTTCCCGGAGGCCGCAGCCGGGCCAGACCGCCGGTGCTTTTGCGCCGCCGCCCTGGGTCGGCGACAATAGGCGTCCCGTCCGTACCGCTCCCGGCCGCCACTCAGGGCCCGGATCGCTGCGGGACGGCCGTTCCTTTTCCCACGGTGACGCATGAATTTCCACGAATATCAGGCAAAACAACTGCTTGCCGAATACGGCATCCCGGTCCCGGCCGGCAAGGTCGCGGCTACTGCGGAAGAAGCGGTTGAAGCCGCCAAGTCGCTTGGCGCTGGCCCTTGGATGGTCAAGGCGCAGATCCACGCAGGTGGCCGCGGCAAGGCCGGCGGCGTCAAGTTCTGCAAGACCACCGACGATGTGAAGGCCGTTGCCGAGAAGCTGCTCGGCACCAAGATGGCCACCTACCAGACCGCCGGCGTCGAGCTGCCGATCAACCTGGTGCTGGTGACCACCGCCGGCGAGATCGTCAAGGAGCTGTACCTGTCGGTGCTGGTCGACCGCGGCACCCGCACCATCAGCTACATCGCCTCCTCCGAGGGCGGCATGGAGATCGAACAGGTCGCCGCCGAGACCCCGGACAAGATCCACACGCTCAACGTCGACTTCGTCGAGGGCGTGCAGGGTTACCACGGCCGCGACATCGGCTTCAAGATGGGCCTGACCGCCAAGCAGGCCGGCCAGTTCGCCAACATCATGGTCAACCTGTACCGCATCTTCAACGAGAAGGATCTGGCGCTGGTGGAGATCAATCCGCTGGCCATCCTGGACGACGGCAACCTCTACGCGCTGGACGGCAAGTTCAACAGCGACGACAACGCCAACTTCCGCCACAAGGAACTGGTCGCCATGCGCGACAAGTCCCAGGAAGACGAGACCGAAGTGACCGCTTCGGAGCTGGACATCAACTACGTCACCATGGACGGCAACATCGGCTGCATGGTCAACGGCGCCGGTCTGGCCATGGCCACCATGGACGTGATCAAGCTCAACGGCGGCGAGCCGGCGAACTTCCTGGACGTGGGCGGCGGTGCCAACAAGCAGCGCGTGATCGAGGCGTTCAAGCTGATCCTGTCCTCGGACAAGGTCGAAGGCATCTTCGTCAACATCTTCGGCGGCATCGTCCGCTGCGACATGATCGCCGAGGGCATCATCGCGGCGGTCAAGGAAGTGGGCGTCAAGGTTCCGGTCGTGGTGCGCCTGGAAGGCACCAACGTGGAAGAGGGCAAGCAGCTGCTGCGCGACAGCGGCATGGCCATCATCCCGGCCGACAACATCAACGACGGCGCCAAGAAGGTCGTTGAAGCTGTCAAGAACGCCGCCTGATCCACGACACCAAGGAACTCCAATGTCTGTTTTGATTAACAAGAACACCAAGGTGATCGTGCAGGGCTTCACCGGCCAGCAGGGCACCTTCCACGCCACCCAGATGATCGAGTACGGCACCCAGGTCGTCGGCGGTGTCACGCCGGGCAAGGGCGGCACCACCCACATCGACCTGCCGGTGTTCAACACCGTGGCCGATGCCGTGCAGAGCACCGGCGCCGACGCCTCGGTGATCTACGTGCCGCCGCCGTTCGCGGCCGACGCGATCCTGGAAGCGGCCTCCGCCGGCATCAAGGTCATCGTCTGCATCACCGAAGGCATCCCGGTGCTGGACATGCTGCGCGTCAAGAACGTGCTGACCCGCTCCTTCCCGGAGACCGTGCTGATCGGGCCGAACTGCCCCGGCGTGATCACCCCGGGCGAGTGCAAGATCGGCATCATGCCGGGCCACATCCACAAGCCGGGCAAGATCGGCATCGTCTCGCGTTCGGGCACGCTGACCTATGAAGCGGTCAAGCAGACCACGGAAGTCGGCCTGGGCCAGTCCACCTGCATCGGCATCGGCGGCGACCCGATCAACGGCCTGAACTTCGTCGACTGCCTCAAGCTGTTCAACGAGGATCCGCAGACCGAAGGCATCATCATGGTCGGCGAAATCGGCGGCGACGCCGAGGAAGCCGGTGCCGAGTACATCGCCAAGCATGTCAAGAAGCCGGTGGTCGGCTTCATCGCCGGTGCGTCGGCGCCGGCCGGCAAGCGCATGGGCCACGCCGGTGCGATCGCCTCGGGCGGCAAGGGCACGGCCGAGGGCAAGTTCGCGGCGATGGAAGCGGCCGGGGTCAAGACCGTGCGTTCGCCGGGCGACCTGGGTGCGGCGATCGCTTCGCTGATGAAGTAAGCCGTCAGCGCCGCGGCAGCGATCCGCCTTCGGGTGCGTCGTTGTCGCCGCCGCTGTCCGGAAGGGCCTCGCGCGAGCGAGGCCTTTTTCGTTTCGAGGATCCGCTGCGCGGCACTGTGGCAGCTCCCCCGGTGGGACGGGACGGATGGGATGGGCATGCGATGCCCGCAGGCCCGTCCCTGCGCAATCAAGCAGTTGCGCCATCCCAGCGCTCGCCACTCGTCCCTGCCGCCCCGCCATTGGTCCCCTGACGTGGCGGTGCCGTCACTTGTTGCTGACAGGGCGCGGCGCAGTGCCGACACTGGCCCACTTTCTTCGGCAGCAACAGGGGTGGATGCGTGATCAGGCGATGGCGGGCAGCGGTATGCGGGGCGGGCATGGCGATGGGCATCGGTGGCATCTGCGCGGCGGCGCCGGGCGACTGGGCCAGTTATGCCGGCGCGCCCGGCGGCGGGCAGTACTCGCCGCTGACCCAGATCACCCCGGACAACATCGGCCGGCTGCGCATCGCCTGGTCGTTCCGCACCGGCGAACTCGGTGCGGGCCTGCCCGATCCGGAACGGCGGCGCTTCGAAGCCAATCCGCTGGTGCTGGGCGGGCGCATGTACCTCACCACCGGCACCGGCATCGCCTTCGCCCTGGATGCGACCAGCGGCCGCGAACTGTGGTCGTTCGACGCCAAGGTCGCGCGCGACAAGCACTACAGCGACCCGGCCTCGCGCGGGGTGAGTTTCTGGCGCGACACCCAGGCCACTGCAGGTGCGTGCCGCGAGCGCATCGTGTACGGCACCCTGGATGCGCGACTGATCGCGCTGGACGCCGCCGACGGCAAGCCCTGCGCCGGGTTCGGCAAGGACGGCACGATCGACCTGCATGCCGGGGTGGATGTGCACGATACGGCCAGCGATGCCTGGTCCAACTATGCGGTGACCTCGCCGCCGGTGGTGGCCGGCGACGTGCTGGTGGTCGGCAGCTCGATCGGCGACAACCGCGGGCATGCGCTGGAGCAGGGCGTGGTGCGCGGCTACGACGCGCGCAGCGGCCGTGAGCTGTGGCGCTGGGATCCGGTGCCGCGCGATCCGGCCAAGGCCACCGCGGCCGGCTGGCAGCCGGAGCAGGCGGCCACGGTCGGCGGCGGCAACGCGTGGGCGCCGCTGTCGGTGGACCCTGCGCTGGGTCTGGTCTACGTGCCGACCGGCTCGGCCAGTCCCGACTACTACGGTGGCGAGCGTCTCGGCGACAACCGCGATGCCGATTCGCTGGTGGCGT
This sequence comes from Xanthomonas sp. 3498, assembly GCF_014199795.1. Taxonomy (NCBI): domain Bacteria; kingdom Pseudomonadati; phylum Pseudomonadota; class Gammaproteobacteria; order Lysobacterales; family Lysobacteraceae; genus Xanthomonas; species Xanthomonas sp. 3498. The sequence continues at coordinate 448,359 of NZ_JACHOH010000001.1, read as the reverse complement.
TGGATTTGCACAGCGGCCGCCGGGTATGGGCGCAGCAGTTGCTGCATCACGACCTGTGGGACTACGACCAGGCCTCGCAGCCGGTGCTGACCACGGTGCAGACCGCGCAGGGACCGCGCGCGGCGGTGCTGCAGGCGACCAAGACCGGCTTCCTGTTCGCCTTCGACCGCCGCGACGGCACGCCGCTGTTCCCGATCAGCGAGGTGCCGGTGCCGGCCTCCGACGTTCCGGGCGAACGTGCCTCGCCGACCCAGCCGATGCCCGAACCGGGTCTGCGCCTGGCACGGCATGCGCCGCTGACCGCCGCCGATGCCTGGGGGGCGACGCCGGGCGCGCGCCGCGAATGCGCCGCGCTGATCGCCGGGCTGCGTTCGGAAGGCCTGTTCACCCCGCCCAGCGTGCGCGGCACGATCGCGCTGCCCGGCTGGGCCGGCGGCGTGAACTGGGGCGGCATCGCGGTGGATCCGCAGCGACAGCTGGCGATCATGCCGGTGTCGGACCTGCCGATGCAGGTGGCGCTGATCCCGCGCGAGCAGTTCAGCGAGGCCGAGCGCGCGCGCCATCCGGACCAGCAGTTCAACGACATGGAAGGCACGCCGTACTACATGCGCCGCGGCATGTTGGGCTCGTCACGCGGCGTTCCCTGCGTCAAGCCGCCGTGGGGACGGCTGGTGGCGGTGGACCTGCGTACGCGCAAGATCGCCTGGGAACGCCCGCTCGGCACGCTGGAAGAAAGGCTGCCGTGGCTGCCACTGGACGTGGGCACGCCGCTGCTCGGCGGCGCGGTGACCACCGCCAGCGGTCTGACCTTCATCGCCGCGGCCGCCGATTCGCGCCTGCGCGCGCTCGACAGCGCCACCGGCAAGACCCTGTGGGAGGCCAAGCTGCCGGCCGGCGGCCAGGCCACGCCGTCGGTCTATGCGGTGGGCGGCAAGCAGTACGTGGTGATCGCCGCCGGCGGGCGCGAAGGCATGGGCACGATGGGCGACTACGTGGTCGCCTATACGCTCGACGGCGACGGCAAGGAAGTGGTGTTCCAGCACGGCGTCGGCGTGCGTATGGCGGTGCTGGGCCTCGCCGCGCTCGGGCTGTGTGCGGGATTGGTGTTGCTGGTGCGGCGTTGGCGCCGGCGGCGCCGCGCGCGCGCTGGCGCTGGCGCCCGCTGAAGCACATGGTCGTGGCTGGCCGGCGCTCAGGGATCGATGCAGTCGGGACTGAAGTCCCACAGTGCACCCGTCAGCACACGACATGTTGCTCCTTCTGGAAGCGGCTTCAGTCGCGACGCGGCGTCTGTCAGCGGCTGGCTTCGGAGCCAGTCGGGACCGGGGTCCTTCCAACAGTGCACCCGCCCGGTGACCGGCCCAGCATGAGGTGGGCAGGCTAATCGCCGGCCCCGGTGCGGCGCTACACTGCGCATTGCTGCCGCGCGCATCTCGGTGACGCTGCTGCTGGCAGCATGCTGTGAGCGGCCGCGGCGCGACCGCCGCGCTTTTCCCCTCCCGCTTCTGCAAGGTTGTCCATGTCTTCTTCTCTTCGCCTCGCCATGGCCCAGTTCGATTTCCCGGTCGGCGCCGTCGCCCAGAACACCGACCGGATCATCGCGTTGATCGAGGAGGCGCGCGACGAGTACGGCGCCGACGTGGTGCTGTTCCCGGAGCTGGCGGTCAGCGGCTACCCGCCGGAAGACCTGCTGCTGCGGCCGGGCTTCCTGGCCGATTGCGAGCGCGCGGTGCAGCGCATCGCCGCGCAGGTTCGCGGCATCGTCGCGGTGCTCGGCTGGCCGCAGAGCGCCGGCAGCGTGGTCTACAACGCCGCCAGCGTGCTGCGCGGCGGCCGCATCGAACGCACCTATCGCAAGCGCGAACTGCCCAACTACGCGGTGTTCGACGAGCGCCGTTATTTCGACGTGGATCCGGACGGCGAGAACTGCGTGTTCGAGGTCAACGGCACGTCGGTTGGTTTGGTGATCTGCGAGGACCTGTGGTTCCCGGAGCCGCTGGCGGCGACCGTGCGGGCGGGCGCGGAACTGGTGCTGGTGCCCAATGCCTCGCCCTACGAGCGCGGCAAGCACGCGCAGCGCGATGCCTTGCTGGCCGAGCGCAGCCGCGAGAGTGGTGCGGCACTGGCCTATCTCAACGTGGTCGGCGGCCAGGATGCGCTGGTGTTCGACGGCGCCTCGGTCGTGGCCGACGGCGACGGCACCGTGCATCCGGCCGCGGCCGCGTTCACCGACCAGTGGCTGGTGGTGGAATACGACACCGCCGCACGCCGTTTCGCGCCGCTGCGCTGGACCGACGACGGCGACGAGAGCATGGATGCGCTGGCCTGGCGCGCGGTGGTGCGCGGGTTGCAGGACTATTGCGCCAAGAATCGCTTTTCCAAGGTGTGGCTTGGCCTGTCCGGCGGCATCGATTCGGCGCTGGTGCTGGCGATGGCGGTGGACGCGCTGGGCGTGGACAACGTCACCGCGGTGCGCTTGCCGTCGCGCTACACCGCCGACCTGTCCAACGACCTGGCTGCCGATCAATGCCGTGTCCTCGGCGTGAAGCTGGAGACGGTGGCGATCGAGCCGGCGTTCGAGGGCCTGCTGAGCGCGCTCGGCCCGCTGTTCGCCGGCACCGAGCCCGACGTCACCGAAGAGAACCTGCAGTCGCGCAGCCGTGGCGTGATCCTGATGGCGCTGGCCAACAAGTTCGGCGGCCTGCTGCTGACCACCGGCAACAAGAGCGAGTACGCGGTGGGCTACGCCACCATCTATGGCGACATGTGCGGCGGCTACGCGCCGCTGAAGGACCTGTACAAGACCGAGGTGTTCGGCCTGGCGAAATGGCGCAACACGGTCGGCGGCACGCCGGTGATCCCGCCGGCGGTGATCACGCGGCCGCCCTCCGCGGAGCTGCGCGCCAACCAGACCGACCAGGATTCGCTGCCGCCGTACGACGTGCTCGACGGCATCCTGTATCGCTACGTCGACCAGGAGGAATCGCGCGACGAGATCGTCGCCGCCGGCTACGCCGCCGAGGTGGTCGACCGGGTGGTGCGGCTGGTGCGCATCAGCGAGTGGAAGCGGCACCAGGCCGCGCCGGGGCCGAAGGTGTCGCGCCGCGCGTTCGGACGCGAGCGGCGCTATCCGATCAGCAATGGGTATCAGGCCTGAGGCGGTTTTCGACCTGGCAGATAGTGTAGGAGCGGCTTCAGCCGCGACGCAGTCGATTGGGAAGCGTCGCGGCTGAAGCCGCTCCTATGAGGGAAGTCGTTGACAGGAAGCCGCCGCCGCGCGCGCCGCGCTCGCTTTTGCGAATCCCCAATCCCGACTCCCCAATCCCCACCCTCACACCACCTGCAGCAGTCGCAACCCAAACGCATCGTCCTGCGCATTCCAGCCGTGGCTGACGCGCAGGCCGGCCTCGGCGGCCATCGCCGCGAAGCTCTGGTCGGTGTACTTGTGGCTGTACTCGACCTGCATCGCTTCGCCCTCGGCGAAATCGAAGCGCTGCCCGGCCACGGTCACCTGCTGTGCGCACTGGCTGACCAGGAAGGTCTCGATGCGTTCGCGCGCTTCCGAATACACCGCATGATGGCGGAACTGCGCCAGGTCGAAGTCGCTGCCGATCTCGCGGTTGAGGCGGCGCAGCAAGTTCAGGGTGAACGCGGCGGTGACGCCGGCGGCATCGTTGTAGGCCGCCTCCAGCAATGTGGTGTCTTTGACCAGGTCGATGCCGATCAGCGCACAGCCGTCCGCGCCCATGGTCTGGCGCATCGAGCGCAGCAGGGCGATGCCGTCCTCGCGGGTGAAGTTGCCCAGGGTCGAGCCGGGGAAGAACACCAGGGTACGGCGCGCCCCGCGCTGCGGCGCCGGCAGCGCCACCGGCGCGGTGAAGTCGGCGCACACCGGCAGCATCTGGATGTGCGGGAAGCGCTCGGCCAGCCGCGTGGTGCTGGACATCAGCATGTCGCGGGAAATTTCGATGGGCGTGTAGGCCACCGGCATGCGCAGGCCGTCCAGCAGCAACTGGGTCTTGCGGCCGCTGCCGCTGCCCAGCTCCACCACATGCGCGCCGGTGCCCACCGCCTGCGCGATCGACGGCATCCGCGCTTCCAGCAGATCCAGCTCGGTGCGGGTCAGGTAGTACTCGGGCTGGCGGGTGATCGCCTCGAACAGGCGCGAACCCTCGGCGTCGTAGAAATACTTGGACGGCAGCTGCTTGGGGCTGCACGACAGGCCGGCGATCGCGTCGGCGGCGATGTCGTCCGCCTGCGGATGCAGGTCGGTCAGGGCGGCTTCGGTCAGGGCACGGGCGGTTGCGGCATTCATGCGGAATCCTTGGCCAGGCGCACGCCGGCGAACTGCCACCGCGCATCGGAGGGGAAGAAGTTGCGGTAGCTGGCGCGGATGTGATCGTGCGGCGTGGCGCAACTGCCGCCGCGCAACACCCACTGCGCGTTCATGAACTTGCCGTTGTATTCGCCCAGCGTGCCCGACCATGGACGGAAGCCGGGGTAGGGTAGGTAGGCGCTGCCGGTCCATTCCCAGACATCGCCGAACAACTGCTGCAGGCCGGTATCGGCCGGCGCCGCCGGCTGAGGGTGCAGCGCATCGCTCTCGACGAAGTTGCCGGCGATGGCGACGCCGGTAGCGGCCTGTTCCCACTCCGCCTCGGTCGGCAGGCGCGCGCCGGCCCAGCGCGCGAAGGCGTCGGCCTCGAACAGGCTGAGATGGCACACCGGCGCATGCGGATCGCGTTCGCGCCAGCCGCCGAGGGTGAATTCGCGCACGCCATCGGCATGCCAGTACAGCGGGCGCTGCCAGTCCTCGGCGCAACGCTGCGCCCAGCCGTCGCTGAGCCACAGTCCGACCGTGCGATAGCCGCCATCGGCGATGAACTCGGCGTATTCGCCATTGCTCACCGGGCGGCTGGCCAGCGCGTGTGCCGGCACCAGCACGCGATGCCGCGGCGATTCGTTGTCGTAGGCGAAGGTCGTCTGCGCCGGCCAGGCGGCAGCCCCGATCTCGCTGATCTGTTCGTCGCGCTGCAGCCAGCGCAGCGGCGACACCGGCGCGTGCTGTGTCGCCAGGTCCGCGCGATACGCCGGACCCAGCGGATTGCGCCAGAACGCGTGCTTGATGTCGGTGAGCAGCAGTTCCTGGTGTTGCTGTTCGTGCTGCAGGCCCAGTTCCAGGATCTGCAGGGTCTGCGGCGCCAGGGTGCCGGCCTGCAACTGCGCCAGCACGCGGGTATCGATCTCGCTGCGATAGTCCAGCACCTGCGCCAGCGACGGCCGCGACAGCAGGCCGCGATGCGGCCGCGCATGCGCCGGGCCGATGCTCTGATAGTAGCTGTTGAACAGATAGTCCCACTGCGGATCGTGCGCGCGGTACGCCGGATCGGCGCCGAGCACGAAACGCTCGAAGAACCAGGTGGTGTGCGCCAGATGCCATTTGGCCGGGCTGGCGTCGTCCATGCTCTGCACCATCGCGTCTTCTTCGCTCAACGGCGCGGCGAGCTGACGGCTGCGCGCACGCACGCGACGCAGGCGGTCCGCCAGTGTCGCGACGGATGCGATGGGCGAGGGCGGTGACGCCGGAGAGATCGCTTGCATCGATGCAGTCTTAGCGCTACGGCGTGAACGGACCGTCACGCGTTGCGGACCACGGCGTTACCCTAGACACATGTCTACGACCGCCTCGCGCCATGCTGCCAGTCCGGCTTCTGCGGAAGAGCTGGTCGACCTCGATGCCGCGGCGGATGCGTTCGCGCTGCCGGCCGGCGTGCGCTACCTGGACACCGCCAGCAAGGGCCCGCGGCTGCACCGGGCGCTGGCCGCAGGGCAGGCGGCGCTGGCCGATTCGATTGCGCCGTGGACGCTGTCCTTCGATGCCTGGCGCGCGCAGATCGAAGACCTGCGCACGCTGGCCGCGGCCACGGTGTTCTCGGGCGACAGCGAGGGCGTGGCGATGGTGCCGTCGGCCGCGTACGGCCTGGCCATTGCGGCGCGACAGGTGCCGCTGGCGCCCGGCGATGCGGTACTGCTGCTCGATGGCCAGTTCCCATCGAATTTGCTGGCGTGGCAGCAACGCTGCGCCGAGAGCGGCGCATCCCTGGCGGTGGTGCGGCGTGCACCTGGGCAGGACTGGACCGCGGCGGTGCTGGCGACGCTGGACGCCCAGCCGCGCGTCCGCGTGGCGACCCTGCCCAACGCCTACTGGCGCGACGGCAGCTTGCTGGATCTGGACCGGATCGCGCCGCGTGTGCATGCGGCCGGCGCGATGCTGGTGCTGGACCTGAGCCAGAGCCTGGGCGTGCTGCCGGTGCGGCTGGATGCCTGGCGGCCGGATTTCGTGGTCTCGGTCGGGCACAAATGGCTGCTCGGACCGATGGGGCTGGCGTGGCTGTGGGCCTCGCCGCACTGGCGCGCGCATGGCGTTCCGTTCGAGCAGCACTGGCAGGCGCGCGATCCGGGCGGCGACTGGCAGTTTCCGGCCGAAGCGCCGCCGCCGTACCACAGCGGCGCGCGTCGCTTCGATGCCGGCGGTGTCGCCGATCCGCTGCGTCTGGCGATGGCCAGTGCCGCGCTGCAGCAGGTGCAGCAGTGGCAGCCGGCGCGCATCGCGCAGCGGCTCGGCGACCTTGGCGGGGCCTTCGACGCGGAATTGCAGGCGCTGGGCGCGGGCGACTGGACTGTGCCCGGGCACGCGCCGCACCTGTATGCGCTGCGTCCACCGGCGTCGGCGATGCCGGCGCTGCTGCCCTGGTTGCAGCAGGCGCACGTCATCTGCACGCATCGCCATGGTGCCCTGCGCATCGCGCCGTACCTGCAGCTGACGCCGGAGGCGATGCGTGGCCTGGCTCAGGAGATGGTGGCTGCGGCGCGTGCTTGAACGCACGTGCGTGCGTTCGTTGTCTATCTTCAGTTTCGATGGGGAAGGCAGTCGATTACCGGTCTGCATCGTCGATCCTGTTGGGTGCATGGCTTCGTTGGTCGCGGCTGAAGCCGCTCCTACGAGAAAGCGGCATGCACGCCGTAGGAGCGGCTTCAGCCGCGACCGCATGCGGTTGTGATGCGTTTCGTGCGGGCGCCGATGGCCGGCCGTACCTCATGCCCGCGGCGAGGCGCCTGGTTTACCGCCGCGCCGCCAGGCGTAACCCGCGCGGGATCAGCACCCGCTCCAGCAGCTCGAACAGGCCCTGTACCAGCAGCGCCAGCAGCGCGGCCGGCACCGCGCCTTCCAGGATCAGGCCGAGATCGTCCAGGCGGATGCCGGTGAGGATCGGCTGGCCGTAGCCACCGGCGCCGATCAGCGCGCCCAGGGTCGCGGTACCGACGTTGATCACCGCCGCGGTCTTGATGCCGGCGAGGATGGTGCGCAGCGCCAGCGGCAGTTCGATCCGCCACAGCCGGGTGCCCGGCGGCAGGCCGAGCGCGGCGGCGGTCTCGCGCAGTTCGCGGGCGATACCGGTGATGCCGGCATGGGTGTTGCGCACGATCGGCAGCAGGCTGTACAGGAACAGCGCGGCGATCGCCGGTTTGGCGCCGATGCCGAACAGCGGGATCATGAACACGAACACCGCCAGCGACGGCAGCGTCTGCAGCACGCCGGTCAGGGCCAGCACCGCCTGGCCGAGCCGTGGCCGGTGTGCCGCCAGAATACCCAGCGGCAGCGCCACCAGCAGGGCCAGGCCCAGCGACAGCCCGACCAGCGCCAGGTGCTCGCGGGTGCGTTGCAGCAGCCGCTGCAGGCGTCCGTCCTGGGCCGGCGCGGCGATGCCCAACCAGTGCGCGGCGATGGCGCTTTCGGCGCGCTTGTCGAGCTTGGCCTCGGCGTTGAGGCGCTGCATGGTCGCCGCGTCGATGCGTCCGCCCAGTCCCTGCAGCGCCTGCACGAAGCGCGGCGCGCGCTGCGCCAGGTCGGCGCGATACAGGAACACTGCGGCGTAGCGCGGGAAGTAATGCTTGTCGTCCTGCAGCACCAGCAGGCCGTGCGCCGGAATCTCGGCATCGGTGCTGTACAGGTCGGTGAGGTCGATCGCGCCGCTGTCGAGCGCGCGGTAGGCGAGGTCGTGGTCCAGGCCGGTGGGGGTCTGCGGCAGGCGGTAGGCGTCGCGCACGCCGGGCCAGCCGTCGGCACGCGAGACGAATTCGCTGCTCAGCCCGAATTTGAGCGTCGGATGCGCGGCGAGGTCGGACAGGCGTGCGATGCCCAGCGCCTGCGCGCGTTGCCGGCGCATGCCGAACGCATAGGTGTTGTCGAAGCCCAGCGGCGCGCTCATCGCCAGGCCGCGCTGCGCCAGCGCCTTGCGCAGCGCGGCGTCGTCGGCGCCCGGCATCTGCAGCAGCTCGGCGGCCAGGGTGCCGGTGTACTCGGCGTAGGCGTCGATCGAGCCCTGCTCCAGCGCACGCCAGAGGATGCGGGTGCCGCCGAGTTGGCGCCGGTGCTCGACCTCGACCCCGGCCTGGCGCCCGGCGCCGGCGGCGATCTCGCCCAGCACCACCGCTTCGGTGAAGTTCTTCGAGCCGACCACCACCTTGGTATCGGCGGCCGCGGCCGGCGCGCCCAGCAGGTTGGCCAGGCCGCCCAAGGCGACCAGCGCGATCTCGCGCCAGCGCGCGCCCGGCGACGTCACCGCGCATCCTCCAGGGTGCGCTGCGCCTGCAGGAACTGGCCGACGAAGGGATCGGCCGGCGTCTCCAGCAAGGTGCGTGCGCTGCCTTCCTGCAACACGCGGCCGCCGCGCATCAGCACCAGGGTATCGCCCAGGTAGGCGGCCTCGGCGACGTCGTGGGTCACCAGCACCACGGTCTTGCCGAGCAGCGCGAACAGTTCGCGCATCTGCGTCTGCAGCTCGTGGCGCACGATCGGGTCGAGCGCGCCCAGCGGTTCGTCCAGCAGCAGCACCGGCGGGTCCAGCAATAGCGCGCGGATCAGCCCAACGCGCTGGCGCTGGCCGCCGGACAGCTCGGCCGGGTAACGCGCCAGCAGCGCTTCCGGCAGGCGGCACAATTCGGCCAGCTCGTGCAGGCGCGCCGCGATGCGCGGCCGTGCCCAGCCCAGCGTGCGCGCCAGCAAGGCGGCGTTGTCGCGCGCGCTCAGGTGCGGGAACAGGCCGCCTTCCTGGATCACGTAGCCGATGCGCCGGCGCTGCGCCAGCAAGGTGGCGCGGCGCAGCGGTTCGCCCTGGAAGCGCACTTCGCCGGCGTCCGGCCATTCCAGCCCCAGCAGCAGGCGCAGCACGCTGGACTTGCCGGCGCCGCTGGGGCCGATCAACGCGGTGGTGCGGCCCGGGGCGATGCGCAGATCGACCCGGTCCAGTGCCAGCGTGTCGCCGTAGCGGCGGGTGACCCGATGCAGTTCGAACATCGCCGCAGCATAGCCGCAGGCGGCGACCACGCCGCGCGAAGACGTCAGCGGGCGGCGTCGGTCAGCAGGTCCAGAATCGGTTTCGGCCGGCTCAGGTCGTACATCAGGCCGAAATGGGCTTCCGCGCCCTGCTGGTCCGGCTGGTCGAGCAATTCGTAGAGATTGATCTCGGCGACCACGTCGGCGTAATCGCTGCGCAGTGTCTGCAGGAGGTCCGCCACGCTGTCGTAGCAGGCGCCGTCGCCGGGATGGCCGCCATCGGTGTTGCCGGTGTACACCTCGGCGCAGTTGAGTTCGTTGACGTACACCTTGGTGCCGTACTTCTGCGCGGCGGCGCGCAGTTGTCCGAGATACAGGTCCATCCAGTAGCCGCGTTCCCCGTGGAAGGCGTAGTAGTGGAAGCTGATGCGGTCGAAGTCGAAACCGGCCGCCTTGGCCTGGTCCAGGAACCACAGCGAGCCGTTGCGGTCGCCGGGGCAGCGCGCGTTGGCCGAGTGATCGTCGCTGTTGCAGGCGGTGATGTTGATGGTGAACTGCAGGCCGGCGCCGAGTTCGTCGGATGCCTGCTTCATGCCGCGGTACATCGTGGTCATCGCCGCGATCCGCGCCGGGGCGGCGGCACGGTCCAGATCCTGCTCGTTGCCGATCTCCCAGACCTTGATGTCGTTGGCGTAGCGGCGCGCCAGCGCGTAGCCGATCTCGCGCGACATCGGATACACCATCGGCCGCAGCGCGATGTTGTACTTGCGCGAGAGCTGCACCAACTGGTCGAGCACGGTGAAGTTGCGCGGGTCCACGTCGAACCGGTAGCTGCGCAGGTTGCGTTGGTCGAGCAGGCGGAACACCGCCTCGCTCTGGCTGAGCGGGTAGGCCTGGCGGCCGTCGTGGCCGTTGACCCCGTACACGATGGCCGGTGCCGCGGCGGCCGGAAGGGCGGCGGAGGCGAGAACGGCGGCGAACAACCACAGCAGCGGGCGCAGGATGGGCATGGGCATGGGTCCCAGCGGATCGGCACGGAGGAGGCGTGGAGGCAGCCTAGCAAGCGCGGCCGGCGGCGTCGGCACCAATTCCCGGGACTGCGGTGCGGGTCGCACTCCGCAGTGCCTGGTCTGGAAGCGCGCGCACACGGCTGTGCGCCCTGTGGCCAGGGCAGCCCTGCTGCGTAGGCACCGGCCTCTGTGCGCCCTGGCGCGTCGCCACAGTCTTCCGCGGCGGCCGAACACACGCGCCGACCAGTCGGCAGAGGTCCAATCGGCAGCCCTCAAACGCGACAGGGGCCTTGCGGCCCCTGTCGGTGTGCGTGTTGCCGGCGCGGTGGATCAGCGCTGCATCTGCGAGTTGGACTGTCCGGTGGCGGCGGACTTCTCGCCGGCGAACGGGTTGAGCTTACGGATCATCCACGGGTACTTCGGCCAGTTGCCGGTCAGCCACGGATGCTGCGGGTCGTTGAGCTCGAGCACGCGGCGCGCGTCGGCGGCCAGGGTCTTGTTGCCCAGGTGGGTGTAGGCATCGGCCAGCACCGCCACCGCGTCGTACTGGTACGCGCTCTGCGGGTAGGTCTCCAGCAGGTAGGTGGCGCGCGAGGCGGCCGACACCCAGGCGTCGCGGCGCAGGTAGTACAGCGCGTTGTCCAGCTCGTGCTGGGCGAACACGTTGCGCAGGGCGATCATGCGCTCGCGCGCATCGGCGGCGTAGCGGCTGTTCGGGTAGCGCTCGGCGACGGTGTTGAAGTCGGCATAGGCCTGCTGCGGGGTGGACAGGTCGCGGCGGCTGGCATCCAGCGACCACACCCGGCGCAGGAACACCGTGTCGCGGTTGGAGTTGGACAACCCGCGCAGGTAGTACATGTAGGCGATGTTGCGCTGGGTCGGGTAGGTGCGGATGAAGCGGTCGATGGTGGACACCGCGTCGTCGTGCTTGCCGGCCTTGTACTGGGCGTAGGCGCTCTCGATCATCGCCTGCTCGGTGTAGTTGCCGTACGGGTACTGCGCGATCAGCCGCTTGAAGCTGCTCTCGGCGCCGGCCCAGTTGCCGCTCTCCATCTGCGCATGCGCCTTCTGGTAGAGCTGCTCCACCGGCATCCCCTCTTCGGGGTTCTTCTTCTGACGGTGGCAACCCGTCGCCACGACCAGCGTGACCAGCAGCAGGGCGATGAAACGGACGTGCGCGGACAGCGGGACGGAGCGTCGGATCATGGGTTCGGGCGCGGCAGGGCAGGAATACGAAGGGGCGATGATAGCCTAGTGGCCTGTCCTGCGACTGACTATGGCCGCCGCGACCCCCTTTTTCCGACCCAAGCCGTGCCCCTGCCATGCCCCATACCCCCCCGGATCTCCCCGAGGACGCCGTCAGCGACGGCCCGCGCCAGGCGCGCGTCCCCGATCATGCCGCCGGCCGCCGCTTCGACGCGGTGCTGGCCGAACTGTTCCCCGAGTACTCGCGGTCGCGCCTGGCCGAGTGGATCAAATCCGGCGACGCCCTGCTGGACGGCGCCCCGGCGCGGCCGCGCGATGCGCTGCGCGGCGGCGAGATCGCCAGTCTGCACGCGGTGCTGGACACCCAGACCCACGCCCTGCCCGAGGACATCCCGCTGGAGGTGCTGTACGAGGACGACCAGGTCATCGTGCTGAACAAGCCGGCCGGGCTGGTGGTGCATCCGGGCGCCGGCAACCCCAGCGGCACCCTGGTCAACGCCTTGCTGTACCGCGATCCGGGGCTGTCGGCGCTGCCGCGCGCCGGCATCGTGCACCGCCTGGACAAGGACACCAGCGGCGCCATGGTGGTGGCGCGGACCCTGCAGGCGCACACCTCGCTGGTGGCGCAGCTGTCCGCGCGCGATGTGCACCGGCAATACCTGGCGGTGGTGGTCGGGGCGCTGGTCTCCGGCGGCACCGCCAACGCGCCGATCGACCGCCATCCGCGCGACCGCCTGCGCATGGCGGTGCGCGAGGACGGCCGCGACGCGGTCACCCACTACCGGCTGCGCGAGCGCTTCCGTGCCCACACGGCCCTGGAATGCCGCCTGGAGACCGGCCGCACCCACCAGATCCGCGTGCACATGGCGCACCTGAAGCACCCCATCGTCGGCGACCCGCTGTACGGCGGCCCGTTGAAGCTGCCCAAGGGCGCCAGCGAGGAGCTGATCGGCGAGCTGCGCGGCTTCAAGCGCCAAGCACTGCATGCCGAGACCCTGGAGTTCAAGCATCCGTCGAGCGGCGAGCCGGTGCGCGCCACCGCGGCGGTGCCGGCCGACCTGCAGCAGTTGATGGCCTCCTTGCGTGCGGATGTGCAGGCGGCCGCCGAGCGGACGCGGCGCTGAGCATGGCCAGGTCGCCCGTCTCCCGTGCCCTGCTGGCCTGCGGTCCGGCCCTGGCGCATGGACGGCCGGTCCGCGGCGACGCGGCAGCCGCTGCCGGCCGAGCGTGCCGCCGATGACCGACTTCGCCCTGCACGCCGACTGGCCGGCCCCGCCGCGCGTACGCGCCCTGACCACGCTGCGCCACGGCGCCGGCGTCTCGCGGCCGCCGTTCGACCATTTCAATCTTGGCAACCGCAGCGCCGCCGACGGCGACGACCCGGCCACGGTGCAGCGCAACCGCGACGAGCTGGCGGATCGGCTGACGCTGCCGACGCCGCCGCATTGGCTGCGCCAGGTGCACGGCGTGCAGGTGCTGCGCTTCGACGGGCCGCCGCATGGTACCGGCATCGACGCCGAGCCGACCGCCGATGCCGCAGTCACCGCCGAAGCGGGCGTGGTGCTGGCGATCCTGACCGCCGACTGCCTGCCGGTGGTGTTCGCTGCGCGCGATGGCAGCGAGGTCGGTGCCGCGCACGCCGGCTGGCAGGGGCTGGCCGGCGGCGTGCTGGAGGCCACCGTGGCCGCGCTGCGCACGCCGGCGGCACACCTGCAGGCCTGGCTGGGCCCGGCGGCCGGACCGCAGCATTACGAGATCGGCAGCGAGGTGCGCGAGGCGTTCCTGCGCCACGATCCGGCTGCCGCCGCGGCGTTCGTGGACACCCGGCCCGGACACTGGCGGGTGGACCTGTACGCGCTGGCGCGGCAGCGCCTGGTCGCGGCCGGCATGGCGCCGGAGCAGATCCACGGCGGCGGCCTGTGCACCATCGCCGATGCGCAGCGCTTCTACTCCTATCGGCGCGACCGCCGCAGCGGGCGCATGGCGACCCTGGCGTGGATCGCGCCCTGACCCCGCCGCTGTTCGCGCAGCTGCTGGGGCCGGCGTTCGCGCAGTTGCCGCCGGTGCTGCGCGCGCTGCACACCCCGTCGTCGCAGTCGCGCTATGTCGGTCAGGCCGTGGTGCAGCGCGGCCGGCATCCGTTGCTGCCGCTGTGCGCGTGGCTGGTACGGCTGCCGCGCACCGGGCCGGCGACGCCGGTGGAGGTGGTGTTCCGCGCCGATGCGCACGGCGAGCGCTGGGAGCGCCGCTTCGGCACGCATGCCATGCCCTCGCGGCTGTGGCTGCACCGTGGCCGACTGCGCGAGCGCCTGGGTGCGGTGGTCTTCGAATTCGCCTTGCGGATCGACGGCGCCGGCATCGAATGGCGCGCGGCGCGGGCCTGGGCCTTCGGCGTGCTGCCGCTGCCACGGCGCTGGCTGGCCGGCGTGCACTGCCGCGAAGACCAGCGCGACGGCCGCTATGCGTTCGTGATCGCGGTGACCCTGCCGTGGATCGGGCCGTTCATCCGCTACGAGGGCTGGCTTGCGCCGGCCTGAGCCGCCGCCGGTCGCGACGCCCACGGCGCCGGAGGACGCGGCCATCGTCGTGTTCGACGGGGTGTGTGCGCTGTGCAGCCGCTGGGTGCGGTTCCTGTTGCGCCATGACCGCCGCGGCCGCTACCGCTTTGCGGCGATGCAGTCGCCGCGCGGCAGCGCCTTGTTGCGCGAACACGGGCTGGATCCGGCCGATCCGCTGTCGTTTCTGCTGCTGACCCGGCATGGCGCATTGACCGATTCGGACGCGGCGATCGCGGTGATCGCCGGGCTCGGTGGGGTGTGGCGCAGCGTCTCGGTGCTGCGTCTGCTGCCGCGGCGCTGGCGCGACATCGGCTATCGGGTGCTGGCGCGCAACCGGCATCGCTGGTTCGGCACCACCGCGCAGTGTTTCCTGCCGGAGCCGGCGCAGCGGTCGCGGTTTCTGGACTGAGCGCGGCGCGCCGCCCGACTCAGCCGCTGCCGCGCGCGAACGGCACCACCTTGCCGTCGGTACCGCCGGCGCGGCCGCTGTCGAGGCGGAACACGCCGACCGCGGCGGCCAGGCCGCCAGCCTGTTCCTCCATGCTGCGCGCGGCGGCGGTGGCTTCCTCGACCAGGGCGGCATTGCGCTGGGTCACTTCGTCCAGCTGCGCCACGGTGCGGTTGACCTGTTCGATGCCGCTGGACTGCTCGCCGCTGGCGGCGCTGATCTCGCCGATCAGGCCGGTCACGCGCTGCACCGAGCCGACGATCTCGTGCATGGTGGCGCCGGCGCGGTTGACCAGCGCCGCGCCTTCGCCGACGGTGCGCGTCGATGCCTCGATCAGGTCCTTGATCTCCTTGGCCGCGTCGGCCGAGCGTTGCGCCAGCGAGCGCACTTCCGCGGCGACCACGGCGAAGCCGCGGCCCTGTTCGCCGGCGCGCGCCGCCTCCACCGCGGCGTTGAGCGCCAGGATGTTGGTCTGGAAGGCGATGCCGTCGATCACGCCGATGATCTCGCCGATGCGCTGCGAGGAGGCGCTGATCGCGCGCATCGTCGCCACCACCTCGTCCATCACCTGGCCGCCGGAACGGGCGACCTCGCCGGTGTTCTGCACCAGGCCGTTGGCCTGCTGCGCGTTGTCGGCGTTCTGCTTCACCGCCGAGGTCAGTTCCTCCATCGAACTGGCGGTCTCTTCCAGGCTCGCCGCCTGCTGTTCGGTGCGATCGGACAGGTCGGTGTTGCCCGCGGCGATCTCGGAGGCGGCGCGGCGTATGGTCTCGGCCGCGTCCTGGATGCCGACGATGATCTCGGTGAGCTTGGCGACGGTGCGGTTGGTGTCATCGCGCAACCGTGCGAACACGCCCTGCGCCTGGCCGTCGACGCGGTGGGTAAGGTCGCCCTCGGCCAGCGCCGTCAGCGCCCCGGCCAGTTCCGCCAGGTTGCGCTCCACCGCGTCGGCGATGCGGTTGACGCCTTCGGCCAGCGACTTGAGCACCCCGTCCATCGCCGCGGTGTCGATGCGCTGACTGAAATCGCCACGCGCGGCGGCCTCGATCACCGTGGCCAGCGCCTGTTCGGCGGCGACCTGTGCGGTCACTTCCTCCCATTGCGCGATGGTGCCCAGGCGGCGGCCGTCGGCGCCGTTGATCGGGCTGTACACGAAATCGATCTGGCGGCCGAAGAACGGCGCACGCACGCGCTTGGAGCCGGTCAGCGCGCGCATGCGGTCGATCGCCGCCTGGCTGTCCGGGTAGATGTCGCCGATGCTGCCGCCGACGAACTGTTCGGCACGAAATTCCGGGCGGAAGCGCTGCACGTCCGGCTCGATGGTGCGCAGCATCTGCAGCAGCTTGCGGTTGGCGAAATGCACGCGGCCATCGTCGTCGGCGATGCGTACCATGGTGTCGAGATCGTCCAGCGCCTGGATGACGAAGCGGCCATGCTGCAGTTCCGCTTCGGTCTGCGCCTGGCGCGCGGCCAGCGCCTGCTGCGCGTGCTGCACCGCGCGCAACAGCGCCACCTCGGCGGCGTCGCCGGTCAGGTCCACGCGCTGCTCGAAGCGGCCTTCGCCGAGCGCCTGCAGCGCCTGCGTGGCCCGCTCCAGCGAGCGCGGCGCGCTGCGCCTGCCGGCCCAGGCCAGCGTCGCCGCCACGGCTGCGGCCCCCAGCAGTGCCGGAAGCAAGCGCGGTAGCGCCGATCCGGTGGGCCCGGCCGTGCGACCCACATGTACGGCATAGCCGGCCAGCGCCAGCAGCACCAGGACATGGGCGAGGGCGAGCAGCGCCGAATGCTGGCGCAGCCAGGAAGGGGAGGTCGGGCGGAGAGCGGCAGATGGCGAGGGCATGGTGTGCACCGGTTGGGAAACAACGGGCAACGCCGCGGGGGCGACGCGATCTCGCGGGGGTACACCCAGTATCGGCGCATCGCCAGGCGTGCTTGATCGCAGGCGCCTGCCGTTCGTCGGAAACTTCACATGGCCTGGACACCCGTCGCCCGCTGGGCAAGGTGTCATGGTGTGCTGCGTTGCAGCAGGATGGGCGCCGCGGGCGGACGTGCGGTCGGCCAGGCGGGCGCGCCGGCCCAGCCATGGCCGGGCAGGCCGTCATCGCCACCGGCCGCATCTGCGCGGCCGGTGGCGGGGTGGTACGGCGCGGGCCGCTTACTTCGCCGGCGTCGCCGCGTCGGGCAAGGTCCAGGCGATCACGCTGTCGCCGGCCTTGGTGTCCATGCGGTCGTGGCCGCCGATCGCGGCGACGATGTACTGCTTGCCACCGACGGTGTAGCTCAGCGGCGCGGCCTGCGGACCGGCCGGCACGCGCACTTCCCACAGCAGCTTGCCGGTCTGGGTGTCGTAGCCGCGCAGGAAGTCGTCCAGCGCCGCGCCGATGAAGGTCACGCCGCCGGCGGTGGCCAGCGAGCCGCTGTTGTTGGGCGTGCCCAGTTCGAACTTCATCTTCGACGGAATGCCCATCGGGCCCTGGTCGTAGCCGGTGCCCAGCGGACGCCGCCAGATCACCTGCTGGGTGCGCAGGTCCACGCCGGAGATATAGCCCCACGGCGGCGCCACGCACGGGGTGTTCAGCGGCGACATCCACGGCTCCTTGCGTGCGCCGTACGGCAGGCCTTCCTGGGCCATGTAGCCGGGCGTCTTGCTCTTGCCGTTGAACACCGACACCACGCCCAGCGCCTGCATTTCCTGGCGCGGATACACGTGTTCGGTGTAGGGCAGGCGATTGCTGTTCATCACCATGATGCCGCGCTGCAGGTCCACCGACACGCCGCCCCAGTTGATGCCGCCGTGGTTGCCGGTGAAGGCCAGCGAGCCGCCCAGGCTGGGCGGGGTGAACATGCCCTCGTAGCGCAGCCGCTTGAACTGGATGCGGCATACCAGTTGGTCAAACGGGGTGATGCCCCAGGCGTCGGATTCGACGAGGGTCTCGTAGTCCTTGCTCGGCGCGCCGACGGTGTTGGGCATGCCCGGCGACACCGGCTGGGTCTTGGCGGTCCAGTCGCCGTGGTCGGTGCCCTGCGGCACCGGGAGCTGCTGCACGGGCATGATCGGCGCGCCGGTTTCGCGGTCGAGCACGAACACCTGGCCGGACTTGGTGGCCTGGATCACCGCCGGGCGGGTGCCGCCGCCGGGGACCGGGAAATCCACCAGGTTCGGCTGCGGGCCGATGTCGTAGTCCCACAGGTCGTGGTTGATGGTGCGGAAATGCCAGCGCTCCTTGCCGGTGGCCGCATCCAGCGCGACCAGCGAGGCGGTGTACTCCTCTTCCTGCGGCGTGCGCTGCTTGCCGAAGAAATCGCCGGAGGCGTTGCCGGTGGGCAGATAGACCAGGCCCAACTGGTCGTCGGCGGCCATCAGCGACCACACGTTCGGGGTCGAGCGGGTGTAGGTCTGGCCGGCCGGTGGCGCCGCGTCGATTGCCGGATTGCCGAGGTCCCAGGCCCAGCGCAGCTGCCCGCTGATCGCGTCGAAGGCGCGCACCACGCCGGACGGCGCGTCGCGTTCCTGGCCGTCGCGGATCTGCCCGGTGGGCTGGATCACCACGCCGCGCATCACCACCGGCGGCGAGGTGGGGCCGACGAAGCCGGGCTTGGTGTTGCCGGTGTCCTTGTTCAGATCGACGTAGCCGTGCGTGCCGAAGCTATCGCACAGCTTGCCGGTGAGTGCGTCGAGCGCGCCCAGGCGGCCATCCACCATCGGCCAGAAGATGCGCTTGGCGCATTCGGCGACCGGCGTGGGCGCCTCGAAGTAGGACACGCCGCGGCAGGTGGTGGCGGCGACGCCGGCCATGGCCTTCGGATTGGTCTGCGGATCGAAGCGCCAGCGCTCCTTGCCGGTGGTGGCCTCGACCGCGATCACCTTCTGCGTGGGCGTGCAGATGTAGACCAGGTCGCCGACCTTCAGCGGGGTGTTCTGGAACGCATAGCCGAGCTTGGAGCCGGCCGGCTTGAGGTCGCCGGTGTGGAATTCCCAGGCGACCTTCAGATCCTTGACGTTGTCCGGAGTGATCTGTGCGCCGGGGCTGTAGTGGTTGGACAGGTTGGACCCGGCATAGGCGGTCCAGTTGCCCGCATCGTGGTTGCCGGCGACGTTGCCATCGGGGCTGTTCACCGTGGCGCGGCTGAAGGCGGCCTGCGGGCGCTGCGCGGCGAGGCTGGGATCGGCCAGTTCCACCGTGCGCGGGAACAGCAGCGGCGCGAACACCAGGGCCGCGCCCAGCACCGGCAGCACGCCGGCGACCAGCAGATAGCCGATGCCGGAGACGGGCGCCAGACGCCAGCGTGCGACCTTCCAGAACGGCAACAGCAGCAGGCCGAGCACCGAGATCATCGCCAGGCGCGGGATCAGCGCCCAGCCGTCCAGGCCGACCTCGGCCAGGGCCCAGGCGATGGTCGCGGCCAGGGTCACGCCGAACAGCCACAGGCCGACGCGGCGGCCGAGCGCGAGCAGCAAGCCGGACACGGCGAGTGCCACGCCGGCGAGCAGGTAGTACCAGGAGCCGCCGACGGCGACGAGTTGCCCGCCCATGACGGCGAGCGCGACGCCGATCACGGCGATGAGGACGGCGTAGCCGGCGAACAGCCAGCGACCGGGTCCGTGTGGGGAGGAAGAAGCAGTCATGAGCGAAACATCCGACGAGGATCCCTGGCGCGTGGCGCGAATGGCAGCGGTGCAGGCGGATCGTGGGGGGAGAGGCGAGGGCGGGGCCGCGAGGACGGCGCGCATCGCAAGGCAGCGACCGCGCCGCTGCGTTCTCGGAAAGCATGGAACCGGCGCGGCGCGTGGGGCCTATTTTAGGCTGCGCAGGTCGTCGGGCCGTGATGGCACGCGGAACACTGCGTCATGCGGCGCCGTGGTGGACGCCGCATGGCGATATCTTGAGGGGAGCGCGCGGCGCGCAGGGGCCGGCCGCGCGGCGTGCGAAAGCGCGCCGCCGCTAACGCAGGCTTTCCAGCGCCTGCAGATAGCGCTGGCGCCAGGCATTGATGTCGTGCTTGCGCAGGTGGTCCATCATCGCCTGCCAACGTTCGATGCGCTTGGCCTTGGGCAACGAGGCGCCGGTGGCGATGGCGTCGGCGACGCCGTCCAGGTCGTGCGGATTGACCAGCAGCGCTTCCTTCAGTTCGTCGGCGGCGCCGGCCAGCAGCGACAGCACCAGCACGCCGGGATTCTCCGGATCCTGTGCGGCCACGTACTCCTTGGCCACCAGGTTCATGCCGTCGCGCAGCGGCGTCACCAGGCCGACCTGCGCGGCGCGGTAGAAGCCGGTCAGGGTGGCGTGGGTGAAGTTGCGGTTGACGTAGCGCAGCGGGGTCCAGTCCGGCTCGGCATGCCCGCCGTTGATGTGCCCGGCGATCTGTTCGAGCTGGTTGCGCAGCTGCTTGTATTCGGTGACGTCGCCGCGCGAGACCGGGGCGATCTGCAGGTAGGTGAGGCTGCCGCGCTGGTCGGCATGCCGTTCCAGGTAGCGTTCGAAGCCGAGGAAACGTTCCGGCAGGCCCTTGGAGTAGTCCAGCCGGTCCACGCCGATCGCCAGCTGGCGATCGCGCAGACTGTTGCGCAAATCGCGTACCGCCGGCTTGCTCACTGCCGCGCGCGCCTGCTGCGCGATCAGGTTGGTGTCGATGCCGATCGGGAACATCGCGGCGCGGAAGCGGCGGCCGCCCGGGGCTTCCAGCACGCCGTCCTTGATCACCTTGCCGCCGCCGAACAGGCGCACGTAGGCCTGGAAACGGTCGACGTCGCGGCGGGTCTGGAAGCCGATCAGGTCGTAGGCGTAGAAGCCGGAGAACAGCCGTGCGTGGTCCGGCAGCGCCTGGATCAGGTCGGCCGAAGGGAACGGCACGTGCAGGAAGAACCCGATGCGGCAGCCGATGCCGCGTTCGCGCAGCAGCGAGGCCAGCGGAATCAGGTGATAGTCGTGGATCCACACCGTGTCGTCCTCGCGCAGCATCGGCGCGAGCTTGTCGGCGAACATGGCGTTGACCCGGCGGTAGCCTTCGCGCGTGGCGCGGTCGTAGTCGACCAGGTCCAGGCGGAAGTGCAGCAGCGGCCACAGCGTGCGGTTGGCGAAGCCGTTGTAGTACGCGTCCAGGTCGGCGCGATTCAGGTCCATGGTGACGAAGCGGATGTCGCCCTGGGTCTGCTCGTGCATGGCGCCGCTGTCGCCGCGCACGGTCTTGCCGCTCCAGCCGAACCACACGCCGCCGCGCTCCTTCAGCGCCGCCAGCAAGCCCACCGCCAAGCCGCCGGCACGGTTCTCGCCGGGCAAGGCCACACGGTTGGATACCACCACCAATCTGCTCATGATGCCTCCTGCCAACTGCGTGACAAGCGCATGGCGGCGATGATCAGGCCGACATGCGAATAGGTCTGCGGGAAATTGCCCCAGGCTTCGCCGTTGTCGAAGGCCAGATCCTCCGACAGCAGGCCCAGGTGATTGCGCCGGGCGAGGATGCGCTCGAACAGCTCGCGCGCTTCCTCCTTGCGGCCGATCGCGGCCAGGGCGTCGATGTACCAGAACGTGCAGATGGTGAAGCTGGTCTCCGGTTCGCCGAAATCGTCCGGCGCCACGTAGCGGTACAGCGCATCGCCATGCTTGAGGTCGCGGCCGATCGCCTCGACGGTGGCGATGAAGCGCGGATCGTCCGGGGCGATGAAGCCGATGTCCGCCAGCAACAGCAGCGAGGCGTCCAGCCGGTGGCCGTTGAAGGTGTCGGTGAAGTGCCCCAGCTCCGCGTTCCAGGCCTCGGCCAGCACGCGCGCGTGGATGCGGTCGGCGCGGTCGCGCCAGTGCGCCACGCGCTCGTCCAGGCCCAGCCGTGCGGCGATCTTGGCCAGGCGGTCGCAGGCGGCCCAGCACATCGCGCTGGTGTAGGTGTGCACCTCGGCGCGGCCGCGGAATTCCCACAGGCCGGCGTCGGGCACGTCGTGCAGTTCGAACGCGCGCTCGCCCAGCGGTTCCAGGCGCAGGAAGGTGTGGGTATCGCCGGGATCCTTCAGGCGCAGGTCGAAGAACAGCTGGGTGGAGGCCAGCACCACGCTGCCGTACACGTCGTGCTGCTTCTGGATCCAGGCCAGGTTGCCGCGCCGCACCGGGCCCATGCCGCGGTAGCCGGCCAGCGACTCGACCTCGTGTTCTTCCAGCGCCGCTTCGAAGCCGATGCCGTACAGCGGCTGCAGGCTGCCGTCGGTAGTGGCGATGTTGAAGATGTAGCCGAGGAACTGCTCCATGGTGCGGGTGGCGCCGAGCCGGTTCAGCGCGCGCACCACGAAGGCGGCATCGCGCAGCCAGCAGTAGCGGTAGTCCCAGTTGCGCGGGGTGTCCGGCGCTTCCGGGATGGAGGTGGTCATCGCCGCGATGATCGCGCCGCTGTCCTCGTACTGGCACAGCTTCAGGGTGATCGCGCTGCGGATCACCGCGTCCTGCCAGTCCAGCGGCACCGACAGGTAACGCACCCACTCGCGCCAGTATTCCTCGGTGCGTTCCTGCGCTTCCTGGATGTAGCCGGTCAGCGAGCGGGTCAGCGATTCGTCCACGCCCAGCATCAGGTTGACCGGGTGGTTGAGCACGAACGGCAGCTCGTCGCGGATGAAGCGCACCGGCACGTCGGTGGTCAGGCGCAGGGTGAAGTCCGGCAGCAGCCAGCGCACGTGATTGCTGCCCCAGGTGCGCTCCGGCTGGCGCGCGCCCCAGTCGGCCAGCGGCCTGGCCAGCACGCGGATGCGCGGGTTGCCGGCCAGCGGCCGCACCTGGCGGATGATGCTGACCGGGCGGTAGAAGCGGCCGTGGTTGCGCCAGCGCGGCGCGAAGTCGATCACCTCCACCGCGCCGCCATGGGCGTCGCGCAGCACCGTGCGCAGGATCGCGGTGTTGGCCAGGTAGTGTTGGTCGCTGTCGACGAAATCTTCCAGCTCGATGCTGAAGTCGCCGCCGGGATGCGCACGCGGGGAGAGCAGGGCGCAGAACGCCGGATCGCCGTCGAAGGCCGGCAGGCAGCTCCACACCACGCTGGCCCGTTTGTCGATCAGGGCGCCGAAGCTGCCGTTGCCGATGACGCCGAGGTCGAGATTGGGGGAACTCATGGAGCGGACGGGTCCTTGTGCGGAAGCAGTGGGGGAAGCGGCCACGGGGCGCAGGCGGGCGGGCGCGGTGGCGCCCTCATCCAGCGTTATCGCGCAGCCAGGCGTGTACGCCGCGTGGATCGGGCAGCGCATAGGTGGCGACGCTGTCGGCGCGGGTGCCGACCAGCACGCTCCAGCCGCCGGCCTGGTTGGCCGCGGCGAAGCCGAATTCGTCGGTGAGATCGTCGCCGACGAACACCGGGCGGCGCCCGCGGAACGGCGGCTGCTGCAGTAGCGTGGTCAGCGCCACGCCCTTGTCGCTGCCCTCGGGCACGAACTCGACCACGTGGTCGCCGGGCTGCAGGCGGTAGCCGGGCAGGTCGGCGATCTGTTCGTGCGCGAACGCCAGCACCGCGTCGGCCGCGCTCGGTGCCGCACGCCAATGCAGCGCCATGCTGGCGCCCTTGTCTTCGACCAGCACGCCCGGATGCGCCTGGCGCAGGTGTGCGGCGCGCGCATGCAGCGCATGGAGAAACGCCGAGGTATCGGCGGGCATCGCCGCTTGCGCGTCGGCGTCGCTGCGCAACTCGTGGCCGTGCAGGCCGGCGGCGGGCAGCCGCAGCGGTGCGAACAAGGCGTCGAGCTGGGTCAGCGGACGTCCGCTGACCAGCGCCACCGCGCCGCCGAGGCGCTGGTGCAGGCGGCCGATCGCCTCGCGGACCTCGGGCAGCAACTGCACCTGGTCGGGGCGTTCGGCAAAGGCGATGAGGGTGCCGTCCACGTCCAGGAACAATGCGCAGGCATCGTCCAGACGCGGCGGCGGCGGTCGGAGGGGGAGCGCGTCTGCCATCGCCCCATGATGGGGTAACGGGCGTTAGCGTCAGGTGGATTGGGGGCGGGGATTCGGGAGTGGGGATTGGGGATTCGCAACAGCGGGCGCCCAGCGGCTGCGGCTGTCTGCAGATGCCGGGATTGGGAGTGGAGATTCGTGCTTGGTTAGCGCTCCACGAGTGCCGACGCGCCGCTTTTACGAATCCCCAATCCCCACTCCCGAATCCCGGCTGTTTTTACGAATCCCCAATCCCCACTCCCGAATCCCGGCTGTTTTTGCGACTCCCCAATCCCGACTCCCCAATCCCGGCACCTCAGTCAGAAGGTGTACCGCACCCGCCCATAGTAGTAAGCGCCGTTGCTGCCGATCGGCGACAGCACGTCGTAGGGCAGGTTGCCGAAGTAGGCGATGTCCGGTTTGGAGCGGTCGGCGTAGGCGTCGGTGAGATTCTGGCCGCCCACCGCCACGCTCCACTGCGGGGTGAGGTGGTATTCGACCTCGGCGTCGAGTTGCCACTTGGCGCGGTAGGTCTGCTCCGGGGCGAAGCCGTCGCCGAAGTCGAACACGCGGGTGGCGCTGCCGTAGCGGGTGACACGGGTCTGCAACGACCAGCGTGCATCGCTCCAGTTCGCCGCCAGCTGCGCGCGGGTGCGCGGGGTCGCCTCGGTCAGGGTGTTGCGCTCTTCCACGCCGAACAGCACGTAGTCCGGATTCAGCGCCAGCAACTGTGCCGGCGTGGCCACCACGTTCTCCAGCTCGGTCTTGGCGTAGCTCCAGGTGCCGGTCAACTGCAGTTGGCCCTGGCCCAGCGCCTGCCGCCAGTTGCTGACCAGTTCCGCGCCGCGGGTGCGGGTGTCGGCGGCGTTGACGAAGAAGCTGGCGCTCTGCAGGCCGGTGATGCCGAAGCGCTGCGCGACGAAGTCGGTCAGGGCGTCGCCGTCGATGCTTTCCGACAGCGCGATGCGCTTGTCGATGTCGATCTGGAACAGGTCCAGCGACAGGTCGAAGTGGCTGCCGACGCGGCTGGTGAAGCCCAGGCTGTAGTTGCGCGACTTTTCCGGCTGCAGCGTGCGGGCGCCCAGCGCCTGCGCGATCGGGTTGTCGACCGAGAGCAGGCGGCCCTGCAGCAACTGCCCGTTGGCGTTGTAGCCGGTGGAACTGGCCTCGTAGCCGATCTGGCTCAAGGACGGTGCGCGGAAGTTGTTGGAGATCGCGCCGCGCAGGGCGAACGCCGGGACGAACTCGTAGCGCGCGGCCAGCTTGCCGGTCAGTTCGCCGCCGAAGTCCTGGTAGTGCTCGTAGCGCGCGGCCAGGTCGGTGGAGAGCTTGTCGCCGAACTGGCTGGACACGCTGGCGTAGACGCTGGCGACGTTGCGCGACAGGTCGGCCGCGTCCTGCGGGGTCAGGCCGCCGCCGGCCTGGGCGCCGGTGGGCCGGTCGGTGTAGGGACCGGCGGCGTAGCTGGCTGGGTCGCCCGGACGGGTGCGGTAGTGCTCGCGGCGCAGCTCCACGCCGGTGCCCACGGTGTGGGTGGCGCCGGCGGCGTCGAAGCTGCGGCTCAGGTCGAGATTGGCCACGCCTTGTTCGAAGGCGTAGTCGCCGGTCTTGAAGCGGGTCGGGCTGCCCGGGCCCAGCGAGGCGTTGAGCGAGTGCTTGAGCCGGTAGGTGAAGTCGTTGCGGCCGTAGTCGAGGCTGGCGTCGTAGGCCCATTCGCCCCATTGCCCGCGCGCGCCGACCACGGCCTGCAGGTCGCGGTTCTCGCCCAGCGACACCGGGCGGTAGCCCTGCGGATACACCTGCGTCCAGTTGGCGGCGCCGTCGGGGTAGCGGAAGTAGTTGGCGCCCTGCGTGTCGCGCTGGTTGTAGGTGCCGAAGGCATAGACCTCGCCGCCCTGGCCGAACGGCAGCTTGCCGTTGATCCAGGCGTTGAGGTCCTTGCTGGCGCCGTCGCCGAGTTCATAGTTGCGCTTGCCGGCCAGCGCCAGGTTGGCCGGGGTCTGCTCCTCGAACGGCGGGATCTGGTCGAAGCCGGCGCGGTTGGTGGACTCGTGGTTCTTCAGCTCCAGGCCGACCTTGAAGAAGCCGCCGTCCTCGCCCAGGCGCGTGCCGACCTTGCCGCTGGCATAGCCGGTCTGGCCGTCGGTGAGGGTGCGGTGGATCGGCTTGACGTCGGTGTGGTTGGCGCCGTAGCTGGCCTCCAGCGCGCCGCTGTCCGGGTCGTCGTCGAGGATCACGTTGATCACCCCGGCCACCGCGTCGGAGCCGTACTGCGCGCCGGCACCGTCGCGCAGCACTTCGATGCGCTTGATCGCGCTGATCGGGATCGCGTTGAAGTCCACCGGCGTGGTGCCCTTGCCGATCTTGCTGTCGGTGTTGACCAGGGCGGAGGTGTGGCGGCGCTTGCCGTTGACCAGCACCAGCACCTGGTCGGGCGAGAGTCCACGCAGCTGCGCGGCGCGCACGTGGTCGGCGCCGCCGGAGTTGGACTGGCGCGGAAAGTTGAAGGAGGGCAGCAGCGCCTGCAGCGCGCTGCCGAGTTCGCCGTTGACCACGCCGGCCTTGCGGATGTCCTCGGCGCTGAGCACGTCCACCGGGGCGGTGGATTCGAGCACGGTGCGGCCGCTGGCGCGGGTGCCGGTGACGATGACCGTGTCCAGGTTGGTCGCGGTGGCCGGGGCGGCCTCCTGGGCGAACGCGGGGGCCGCCAGGGCCAGGGCGATGGCCAGGCTCAGCGGCCTGACGAACGGGGACGACATGGGGGTTCTCTCCTGAAACGATGACCATCAAGACCGGCCGCGCCGGCCGTGGCGGCGACTGGGGTCGGCAAAGGTTGCTGCATCCATCCGGATGAAGCGATATATTAGCCCGACGTTAAGGCGATGTGCGAGCCGCGTGCTCGGTGCTTCGGGCATGAGTTCATGCCCGGCAGTTATCCGGCCCCGCACCGCGCCTGGCCTACGATCGCCTGCTCCCTTCCCGTTCCGACCGAGACCCTGCCGATGCTGCTGCGTGCCCCGTTGATCGCCGTCCTCCTGGCCCTGAGCGCCTGCGCCAGCATCGCGCCCACCGCGCCGAGCAAGGTCAGCGCGACGCTGCAGGGCGATGCGGCGCGGCCGGGGCAGGCCAGTGGTTGGGTGCGCAGCGAGCTGTACTTCGGCGTGGGCGAGGAGAGCGGCCCGGCCGACCGCCCGCAGGCCGAGCCGATCAGCGAGGCGCGCTGGCGCGCGTTCCTGGACAAGGAGGTCACGCCGCGCTTTCCCGATGGCCTGACCGTGTTCGACGCCTACGGCCAGTGGCTGTTCCGCGGCGCCAAGGAGCCGAACCGGCTCAACACCAAGGTGCTGGTGATCCTGCACGAGGACACGCCGCAGCGCCGCGCCGACATCGAGGCGATCCGGCTGGCGTGGAAGCAGGCCACCGGCCACCAGTCGGTGTTGTGGGCGCGGTCGCCGGTGGACGTGTCGTTTTAACGGCGGGGATTGGGGAGTGGGGAGTGGGGATTCGCAAGGGCGGGGTGCTGCGGTGATGGTGGGGCCGTTCGTGATTCGGCCCGGTGATCTCGACGATCCGGCGGTGCGTGGGTTGCTGGAGTACCACCTGCAGCAGATGCATGCGCAGTCGCCGCCGGGCAGTGTGTATGCGCTGGATCTGTCGGGTCTGCGGCAGCCGCAGGTGCGCGTGTGGAGCGTGTGGCGCGACGACGCGCTGGCTGCGGTCGGTGCGCTGCGCGTGCTCGGCGATGGCGGCGGCGAGCTGAAGTCGATGCGCACGCATCCGGCCTTCCTGCGGCAGGGTGCGGCCGCGGCGCTGCTCGAGCATATGATCGCGGTCGCCCGCGCCGAGGGTCTGCAGCGGCTGAGCCTGGAAACCGGCAGCGGCGCGGCGTTCGAGGCGGCGCTGGCGTTGTACCGGCGGCGCGGCTTCCGCAACGGGCCGGCGTTCGGCGACTACGTGCCGAGCGCGTTCAACCAGTTCCTGCATCTGCCGCTGTCGCCGTAGCGGCGCGTCGTCGCCGGAAAACGGCATCCTGCGCGTGCAGCGTTCTTGCGGCACCGCTTCCCCTTACCATCCCTCGACCCCCACGCCGCCACTGCCCGCATGTCCACTCCCGCTCCTGTCTCGCCGCGTCCGCGTTGGTTCGTCGCCGGCGACCTCAACGGCTTCTTCGGCCTGGTGGTCGACAACCTGTCGATCCTCGGTTTCATCACCCTGGCCCTGGTCGGCCTGTTCCAGTTCCCCGCCGAGGTCATCTACACCCGGATGATTCCCGGCACCGCCTTCGGCGTGCTGGTCGGCAATCTGCTGTACACGTGGATGGCGCGGCGGCTGGCCGCGCGCAGCGGGCGCAGCGACGTGACCGCGATGCCGCTGGGCCTAGACGCACCGACCAGCATCGGCATGGCCCTGCTGGTGCTCGGCCCGGCCTTCGTGCGCTACAAACAGCAGGGCCTGGATCCGCAGGCCGCGGCGCTGGCCACCTGGCACCTGGGCATGGCCGCGCTGGTGGTGATGGGCGCGCTGAAGACGGTGCTGTCGTTCTTCGGCGATGCGGTGACCCGCGCGCTGCCGCGCGCCGCGCTGCTCGGCTCCATCGCCGGCATCGCGATCGTGCTGATGGGCTTCCTGCCGCTGCTGGAGACGCTGCGCACGCCGCTGGTCGGGCTGGTGGTGCTGGGCCTGCTGCTGTACGTGCTGATCGCCAAGGGGCGGCTGCCGTGGCGCCTGCCCGGCGTGCCGCTGGCGCTGGCGCTGGGCACCGGCCTGTATTACTGGGCCAATGCGGCCGGTTTCGGCATTCCCGGCCACCAGGCGCCGCAGTGGATCGCGCCGCAGCTGGTGCTGCCGTGGCCGAGCCTGGGCTTCGTCGCCGGCCTGGCCGACACGGTGCCGCTGCTGCCGCTGCTGCTGCCGTTTGGTCTGCTGATGGTGGTCGGCGGCATCAACGTCAGCGAAAGCGCGCGCGCCGCCGGCGACGACTACCGCACCCGCGACATCCTGCTGGTCGAAGCCGGCGCGACCCTGATCGCCGGCGTCTGCGGCGGCGTCGCCCAGACCACGCCGTACATCGGCCAGCCGGCCTACAAGCACATGGGCGCGCGCAGCGGCTACACCTTGCTGACCGGCCTGTTCATCGGCCTGGGCGGCATGTTCGGGCTGGTCGCCGGCCTGGTGCAGTGGCTGCCGATGGCGGTGCTCGCGCCGATCATCGTCTACGTCGCCATCGACATCACCACCCAGGCCTTCCAGGCCACGCCCAAGCGCCATGCCGGGGCGATGGTGCTGGGTTTCCTGCCGTCGGTGGCGTACCTGCTGGCGATCAAGGCGCCGGGCTGGATCGCCCCGGAGCAGCTGGCCAAACTCACCACCACCCTGGATGGCCACGGGCTGCCCGAGCTGGCGGTGATCCTGACCCTGGGCAACGGCTTCATCATCACCGCGATGCTGTGGATCGCCACGGTGGCGGCGATGGTCGACGGCCGCCTGCGCCGCGCCGCGGTGTTCCTGCTGGTGGCGGCGGGACTGACCCTGTTCGGGCTGATCCATTCGGTGGACCCGCGCGGCGGCCTGTACCTGCCGTGGACGCTGAGCGGCGTGCCGAAGCTGATCGCCTGGCAGTTCGTCGGCGGCTACCTGGTGCTGGCCGCGCTGCTCGGCCTGCTGTCGCTGCAGAAGCCGCGTGCGGTGCTGGTGGAGTGAGCGCCGCTGCGGCACGCTTTCCGCCTCGCGTGCGGTGGTCGTGCGGCCGCCGTTCGATCGCGAGCCGGCCGTGGTCGCCTCGTTGCGGGTGCGCGCGTCGCTGCGGCCTCCCGGATAGTGCCCCGCCGCCGCGCAGCTAGCACCCTGCGGCGCGAGGATGCGTCGCAGACCGAATGCTTGAGGTCTGCCGGTCATCACCCCCTATGGCGCGCCGCACCGCGACAACAGTGAAAGCGTTCTTCGATTGATGTGCGCCCAGGCTGAACGCTGGCCGTCCCGCGCTGGAACCGGGGCGCACCGCCGCGGTCACACCTTCACTGTCCAATGGAGATGTGCATCCCATGCAGCCGCGTCATTCGTTCTGGCCGTGGATCCTGGTCGCCGTGCTGGTGGCCGCCGCCGCGGCGTGGTTGTTCCGCGACAACATCGCGGCGCTGTGGCCCACCGCCGCGCCGGCACCTGCCGCGGTCGCGCCAGCGCCCGCCGCCGCCCCGCCTGCAGCACCCGACGCGCCGGCCGCGGCCGCAACGCCACCGCCGATCCAGCACCCCATCGATGCCGCGGAAGCCGCCGATGCGGCGATTCCGGCCCTGGCCGCCAGCGACGATGCCGCCTGGGCGGCACTGAGCGCGCTGGCCGGCGGCGATGGGCCGCTGGCGCTGCTGCTGCGCGACCACCTGATCCAACGCCTGGTGACCATGGTCGACAACCTGACCCAGCGCCGCGTCACCGCGCGCGCGCTGGCGCTCAAGCCGGTGCCGGGCGAGCTGCAGGTGAGTACCGATGCCAGCGGCGTCAGCGTCATTGCCGACGCCAACGCACAGCGCTATGCGCCCTACGTGGAGGCGTTCACCCGCGCCGATCCGGCGACGGCGGTGGCGGCCTACCGGCGCTTCTATCCGCTGTTCCAGCAGGCCTACGTGGAACTGGGCTATCCGCAGGGCTACTTCAACGATCGCCTGGTGCAGGTGATCGACCATCTGCTGCAGACCCCGACGCCCAAGGGTCCGCTGGCGGTGGCGGTCGATCCGGTGCGCGGCAAGTACGGCTTCGTCGATCCGGCGCTGGAGTCGCTGTCGATCGGGCAGAAGGCGCTGCTGCGCATGGGCCCGACCCAGGCCGCCGCGGTCAAGGCGCAATTGCGTGCGGTGCGCGAGGCGCTGACGCGGACTTGAGCGACAGGGCGAGCCAGGGAGGCGCTTGCCGCGCAGTGCGGCCGCTTCTGCGGGTTTTTTGTTTTTTGTAGGAGCGGCTTCAGCCGCGATGGGCATTACCAGGGATGCCCATCGCGGCTGATGGCTCAAGGTCACGTCGAGCCGCTCCTGGGGGAAGCGCATATGGCCACCCCTGAAGCGCCCTTGTGGGAGGGACTTCAGTCCCGACGCGCTACACCATCCCTGTCATTGCCAAGTGGGAGATCACCACGGCATGACGGCTGTTTTTCAACCGGACGTGGCAGGCCGATGCCGGACGTACAGCCCCGCTCAACCATCCAACTCCGGGTAATGCCGGAAGATGCCGTTCTCGTTGAACGGCAGGCGCCGTGGCGAGGCCAGGTAGGCGGCGATGCCCGGACGCTCGCACACGCGCTGCTGCAACGCGCGCAGCCGCGGCAACTTCGGCGACAGCCGTTTCATCGCCTGCGGGAACGCGTAGTCCAGCCCGCTCATCAGTTGGAACAACGACAGATCCACGTAGGAATGCTCGCGCAGCGGATGGCGCCCGCCGCCCTGGTCCAGCACCTGCTCGAAATAGCCCAGGAACTTCGGCAGCCGCTGCGTGCGCAGGTCCTCGGCGCGGCGCCGCGCTTCGGCTTGCTGGTCTTCGTAGTAGAGCCCGCTGGCGATGGGGTGGTGGCTGTCGTGGATTTCGGTGACCAGGTCGGCGATGGTCAATTGCAGTTGCAGTGCCTGCAGTCGTCGCGATTCGCTGTCCGGCACCAGGCCCAGCGACGGGCCGAGGGAGTGCAGGATGTTGGCGACCTGCGCGATCACCAGTCGGCCGGCCTTGAGGAACGGCGGCGCGAACGGGCGCGCACCGGCATGAGCGCCGTCGAGGAAGGGCTGCATCGCCGCGTCGCCCTGCTCGCGGGCCACGTCGCGATAGCCGGCGCCGGCATCCTCCAACGCCAGCCGCACGAACTCGCCGCGGCCCTGGATGCCGGTCCAGTAGTAAAGCTCATAGTGCATGGCGGCTCCTGCGCGTGGGGACGGGAGCGCCGAGGGTAGCCGCCGTTCCGGTAGCGGCGTGTGACCGCCGGGAGGCGGCGGCCGCGGCGGTCCTGGACCGCGGCGATGGCCGTCCGCCGTCTACGGCGATCGCCGCCGGCCTTGAAACAGGGGCGGATAGCCGCATTTTGCTGGCATGCCGGCACGGCCGGCCCTTCATGACAGAGGACTTCCCGATGCGGATGGACAAGCTCACCTCGCGCTTCCAGCAGGCCCTGGCCGACGCGCAGTCGCTGGCCGTGGGCCGCGATCACACCATCATCGAGCCGGTGCACGTGTTCGTCGCGCTGCTCGACCAGGCCGGCGGCAGTACCCGGCCGTTGCTGGCGCAGGCCGGCGTCAACGTGCCGGTGCTGCGCGAGCGGCTCGGCGAGGCGCTGGAGAAATTGCCCAAGGTCAGCGGCCAGCCCGGCAACCTGTCGATGGGCAACGACCTCAGCCGCCTGCTCAACCAGACCGACAAGCTGGCGCAGCAGCACAACGACCAGTTCATCGCCAGCGAGTGGTTCGTGCTGGCCGCCGCCGACGACAGCGGTGCGCTGGGCCTGGCGCTGCGCGCCGCCGGCGCCGACAAGAAGAAGCTCGAGGCCGCCATCGACAAGCTGCGCGGCGGCGAGACCGTGCAGTCGGAGAACGCCGAGGAACAGCGCCAGGCGCTGGAGAAGTACACCATCGACCTCACCGCGCGCGCCGAGAGCGGCAAGCTCGATCCGGTGATCGGCCGCGACGAGGAAATCCGCCGCACCATCCAGGTGCTGCAGCGGCGCACCAAGAACAATCCGGTGCTGATCGGCGAGCCCGGCGTCGGCAAGACTGCGATCGTCGAGGGCCTGGCGCAGCGCATCGTCAACGGCGAGGTGCCGGAAGGCCTGCGCGGCAAGCGCGTGCTGTCGCTGGACATGGGCGCGCTGATCGCCGGCGCCAAGTTCCGCGGCGAGTTCGAGGAACGGCTCAAGGGCGTGCTCAACGACCTGTCCAAGAACGAAGGCCAGATCATTCTGTTCATCGACGAGCTGCACACCATGGTCGGCGCCGGCAAGGCCGATGGCGCCATGGACGCGGGCAACATGCTCAAGCCGGCGCTGGCGCGCGGCGAGCTGCACTGCATCGGCGCCACCACCCTGGACGAGTACCGCAAGTACATCGAGAAGGACGCGGCGCTGGAACGGCGCTTCCAGAAGGTGTTCGTCGGCGAGCCGTCGGTGGAGGACACCATCGCCATCCTGCGCGGGCTCAAGGAGCGCTACGCGGTGCACCACGGCGTGGAGATCACCGACCCGGCGATCGTCGCCGCGGCCACGCTGTCCAATCGCTATATCACCGACCGCCAACTGCCGGACAAGGCCATCGACCTGATGGACGAGGCCGCCAGCCGCATCCGCATGGAGATCGACTCCAAGCCGGAGGAACTGGACCGCCTGGAGCGGCGCCTGATCCAGCTCAAGATCCAGCGCGAGATGCTGAAGAAGGAGAAGGACGACGCCTCGCGGCAGCGCCTGGCCGACCTGGAAAGCGACATCGACAAGCTCGAGCGCGAGTTCTCCGACCTGGACGAGGTGTGGAAGTCGGAGAAGGCCGCGCTGCAGGGCGCGACCAGGATCAAGGAGCAGATCGAGCAGGCACGCGTGGAACTGGAGGCGGCGCAGCGGCGCCAGGACTACGCCAAGATGAGCGAGATCCAGTACGGCCTGCTGCCGAACCTGGAGAAGCAGCTGGCCGCGGCCAACGAGGCCGAGCAGCACGACTTCAAGTTGGTGCAGGACCGCGTCACCGCCGAGGAGATCGCCGAGGTGGTGTCGCGCTGGACCAGTATCCCGGTCAACAAGATGCTCGAGGGCGAGCGCGACAAGCTGCTGCGCATGGAGGACGAACTGCATCAGCGCGTGGTCGGCCAGGAAGAGGCGATCAAGGTGGTGTCCGATGCGGTGCGCCGCTCGCGTGCCGGCCTGTCCGATCCGAACCGGCCCAGCGGCTCGTTCCTGTTCCTGGGTCCCACCGGCGTCGGCAAGACCGAGCTGTGCAAGGCGCTGGCCGAGTTCCTGTTCGACAGCAGCGACGCGATGATCCGTATCGACATGAGCGAGTTCATGGAGAAGCACTCGGTGGCGCGGCTGATCGGTGCGCCTCCGGGCTACGTCGGCTATGAGGAAGGCGGTTACCTCACCGAGGCGGTGCGGCGCCGGCCGTATTCGTTGATCCTGCTCGACGAGGTCGAGAAGGCGCACAGCGACGTGTTCAATATCCTGTTGCAGGTGCTCGACGACGGCCGCCTCACCGACGGCCAGGGCCGCACCGTGGACTTCCGCAACACCGTCATCGTGATGACCTCCAACCTGGGCTCGCACCAGATCCAGGAGCTGAGCGGCGACGGCAGCGCCGAGGCCTACACGCAGATGAAGGCAGCGGTGATGGGCGTGGTGCAGGCGCATTTCCGCCCGGAGTTCATCAACCGCCTGGACGACATCGTGGTGTTCCATCCGCTGGACAAGGCGCAGATCAAGTCGATCGCGCGCATCCAGTTGCATGGCCTGGAGAAGCGCCTGGCCGAGCGCGGGCTGAAGATCGAACTGGGCGAGCGTGCGCTGGAGTTGCTCGGCAATGTCGGCTTCGATCCGGTGTACGGCGCGCGCCCGCTGAAGCGCGCGATCCAGGCGCAACTGGAGAATCCGCTGGCGCAGCAGATCCTGTCCGGCCAGTTCCTCAGCGGCGACACCATCAAGGTCGAGGCCGAGGGCGGCCGCCTGGTGTTCGAGAAGGCCTGATGGGCCCCGTCGGGCAGGCGCCGCAGGCGCGTTCCGCCGCGTCTGCGGCGCGCGCGCTGCTGGTGGACATGGACGGCGTGCTGCGGCTGTGGCCCGACGACGACGCAGCATTGGAGCGCGCGCACGGCGTGCTGCCAGGCAGCCTGCGCGCGGTGGCGTTCGCGCCTGCGCTGCTGGAGCCGGCGATCCGCGGGACCACAAGCGACGCGCAATGGCTCGCCGAGGTGGCCGGGCGCATCGCTGCGCTGGTGCCCGAGGCGGACGCCCCCGCGCTGGTCGCCGCATGGTCCGCGCCGACGGCGGCCCGCCTCAATCAGCCCGTGCTGGCGCTGCTGCGGGACGTGCGGCAGCGCATGCCGGTGGTGTTGCTGAGCAACGCCACCTCGCGGCTGCCGCGCGATCTGGACGCACTCGGCATCGCCGATGCATTCGATGCAGTGGTGAATTCGAGCGAGGTCGGCGCCATCAAACCGGAGCCGGCGATCTTCCTGCATGCGCTGGCGCAGCTCGGGATGGCCGCGGACCAGGTGCTGTTCGTCGATGACACCGCTGCCAATATCGAGGCCGCGCGCGCCTTGGGCCTGCGCGCCGAGCGCTACGTCGGCGCCGCGGCATTGCGGGCCTGGTTGCTCGCGCAGGGTGCGCTCGGCAACGATTGAACCCGCTCGGCCACGGCAGCGACGCATCTTCCCGCACCCGCCGGCGTGGGGTTCGGCGCCGCAACGTCGAGTCTCTGGACCCGCGTGGCGTTGGCGACGCTGACAGCGAGCCGGATGGGCCCGGCCCGGGGCGATCCGCCCTTGCCGCCGCGCAAGACCGTCTCGGCCGTATCCGGCGCTGGCGTTCGTGTCTCGTCAGGTGCCGGCGTGTGCGCCTATTTCGCGAGGGACAGCGTGATCTCCGCGACGCAGGCCGCCTCCGGGTGGGCGCGCTGGTCGACGAACGGCCCCTGCAGCATGGCGCCGACGGCAAGGGCGTCGCGGCGGAAACTGGCGCTGACCCCGAAATCGGAGTCGGCAGCGTCCGGCGCGGGCGGCTCCAGCGCGTAGTACTCCTTGGAGAATCCGGCGGCTGCGAGCCTGTCCGCCAGTTGTCCCAGGCGCAATGGGCAGGCATCGCGCATGTCGCGATAGCGGAAGCCGAGCTCG
The DNA here is from genome assembly GCF_014199795.1 of Xanthomonas sp. 3498. NCBI lineage: Bacteria > Pseudomonadati > Pseudomonadota > Gammaproteobacteria > Lysobacterales > Lysobacteraceae > Xanthomonas > Xanthomonas sp. 3498. Next base: position 413,065 of record NZ_JACHOH010000001.1, on the reverse strand, counting down.
CTCCCCGAGGCCACGGGCGCGTCCTCTGGCGAACTGGTGGAGAGCGAGAGCAACGCCTGCTCCGGCGTATACGTGGCTTCGATCCGTTGCCGAAACGCCGTGCCGGCGGCCTCGGCATACGCGGTGAAGACGTAGCCGACTGGCGGCGGTGGTTCGGGATTCCACGGCTCGGGGCGCGATGGCGGCAGCACGCCGGCAACCAGATCGACATTGAGCCGATCGCACAGATGGGCCAGCTTCAGCGCCGTCGTGTCGCCGCCAACCACCGCGTCGAGCACGTCGAGAAAGCGGTGCATCAAGACCTGCGTGGAGACGTTGTCGGCGTGCGCCGCAGCGTCAAGCCGGCGCTGGTGCTGCGCCTGGCAGATGCCGGGCTGGCTCCAGGGTTCCATCGCGTAGGCCGGCGGCGCGGCCGCTGCAGTCGCGGGCAACGCCAGGAAACCCAGCCAGAGCAGGCAGCGGATGGCGTCTTTCATCGCAAACGTCCCGCAGGAAAAGTGGTCCATCATAGGCCGCGCCGGCACCGTCGCGTTGCGGCTGACCAACCGCACAGCCCGTGAGCGCTGACAACCCCACGGCATGGCCTCATAACCGCAGGTTTGCATTCGCTGCCGCGCGCGGCGCTATCGTCTGCGCTCCCGTTGCCGAGACCTGCCCATGTCCGACCCGAACTGGAAGCTGGAAACCATCGCCGTGCACGGCGGCTACCGTCCCGATCCGACCACCCGCGCGGTGGCGGTGCCGATCTACCAGACCGTGGCCTATGCCTTCGACGACACCCAGCACGGCGCCGACCTGTTCGACCTGAAGGTGCAGGGCAACATCTACAGCCGCATCATGAACCCCACCACCGACGTGCTGGAGCAGCGCATCGCCGCGCTGGAAGGCGGTATCGGTGCGCTGGCGGTGGCCTCCGGGCAGGCGGCGGTGACCTACGCCATCCAGACCATCGCCGAGGCCGGCGACAACATCGTCTCCTCCAGCGCGCTGTACGGCGGCACCTACAACCTGTTCGCGCATACGCTGCCGCTGTCCGGAATCCAGACCCGCTTCGCCGACTACCGCGATCCCGACGCGTTCGCCGGGCTGATCGACGACCGTACCAAGGCGATCTTCGTCGAGTCGATCGGCAACCCGCGCGGGAATGTCACCGATCTGGAAGCGGTCGCCGCCATCGCCCACGCGCACGGCGTGCCGCTGATCGTCGACAACACAGTGCCCACCCCGTACCTGCTGCGGCCGTTCGACTTCGGTGCCGACATCGTGGTGCATTCGCTGACCAAGTATCTGGGCGGTCACGGCACCAGCCTGGGTGGGGCGATCGTCGATTCCGGGCGCTTCCCGTGGGCGGCGCATGCGCAGCGCTTCCGCCGCCTCAACGAGCCGGACGTGAGCTACCACGGCGTGGTCTACACCGAGGCGCTGGGCGAGGCCGCCTACATCGGCCGCGCGCGGGTGGTGCCGCTGCGCAACACCGGCGCGGCGCTGTCGCCGTTCAATGCCTTCCAGATCCTGCAGGGCATCGAGACGCTGCCGCTGCGCATGGACCGGATCAACCAGAACACGCTGGCGCTGGCGCGGCAGTTGCAGGGCGAAGCCAAGGTGGAGTGGGTCAACTATGTCGGCCTGCCCGACCATCCCGAACACGCGCTGGCGCAGAAGTACCTGCGTGGGCACGGCTCCGGCGTGCTCACCTTCGGCCTGCGCGGCGGCCGTGCCGCCGGCGCGCGCTTCCTCGACGCGCTGCAGTTGTTCACCCGCCTGGTCAACATCGGCGACGCCAAGTCGCTGGCCACGCATCCGGCGTCCACCACGCATCGCCAGCTCTCGCCCGAGGAACTGCAGCGCAGCGGCGTCAGCGAGGACACGGTGCGCCTGTCGGTGGGCATCGAGCACATCGACGACCTGCGCGCCGACCTGCAGCAGGCGCTGGCGCAGGCCTGAGTGCGAGGCCGCATCACCGCGATGGCGGCGTCTGCGAAACTGCTTCCGGTGATGTCAGTCGGACACGCGCCAATCGGCGAAGATCTCCAGCAGGAAGTCGACGAAGGCGCGGACCTTGCGTTCCTGGGTGGCGCGACGCGGATACAGCGCGGTGATCTCCAGATCCGGCCAGCGTTGCCAGCCGGGAAGCAGTCGCACCAGCTGGCCTTGGTCCAGCCGCGACTGCACCAGCGGCTGGGAGAGCAGGGCAATGCCGGCCCCTTGGACGACCTGGCGGATCACCGTGGTCGATTCGTTTGAAATCAGCACCGGCCGCAGGGTCAGCTCGATCGATTCGCCAGCGCTGTGCCGCAATGCCCAGAGGACCAGCGGCGCATCCGCGCCCACCGCGAGCACGGCGTGGCCGAGCAGCTCCCTGGGGTGGGTGGGCGTGCCGGCGCGGGCCAGATACTCGGGGCTGCTCACCAGGATCCCGCGCGAGGCGCCCAACGGCCGCGCCACGTAGCTGGCGTGGGCCGGTGGCCCGACATGGACGGCAACGTCCAGGCCATGGCTGAGCAGGTCCAGCGGCTGATCGTCGTAGGTCAGCGCCAGTTGCACGCCTGGGTGGCGCTGGCGGAAGCGCGCCAGTTGCGGTTCCAGCACCAGCAGGCCCAGCGCATAGGGGGCAAGCACGCGCAGGGTGCCGCGCGCCTGAGCGCGCAGGTCGCGCGCGGCCTGCACGGCATCCTGCAGGGTCTGCTCGGCCTCCACGCAGCGGGCATAGAAGGCGCGCCCGGCCTCGGACACCGCCAGCCGACGGGTGGTGCGGTGGAGGAGTTGCACGCCCAATGCCTGTTCCAGCGCCTTGATGCGACGGCTGACGCTGGTCAGCGGCACGCGCGCCTGGCGCGCGGCGGCGGTCAGGCTGCCTTGTTCGACCACGCGCAGGAACAGCCGCACGCTGTCGAAGTCCACGCTGGCGGCGCGCCTGGTTTCTCCCGTTTCTGGCAAGAGTCTATCCATCTCTGGCGCCATTATCCTGCAGGTCGTCTGCTTCTACGATGACGGCCATGCGCCTGCCCTGCTTCGACCCGGTGTCGATGGTCCGTCTCCGTCCTTCGCCCGCGTTGTGGTTCGCGCTGCGGACCACGGCCGCCGCGCTGCTGGCGCTGGCCATCGCGCTGCTGTGTTCGATGGAAGACCCCAAGTGGGCGGCGATGACGGTCTTCATCGTGGCCCAGGCCGACCGCGGCATGAGCGTGGTCAAGGCGCGCAACCGCATCGTCGGCACGCTGGCGGGTGCCAGCGTGGCGGTGGTCTTGATGGGCCTGTTCGGCCAGGCGCCCCCCTTGTTCATGATCGCGCTGGCGCTGTGGCTGGGCGCGTGCACCGGCATGGCCAACCTGGTATCGCCCTTCCGCAGCTATGGCGTGGTGCTGGCCGGCTACACGGCGATGATCGTGGGCATGTCCTCCACCCCCCATCCGCAGCAGGTGTTCGACATCGCCGTGGCGCGCGCCACCGAGATCCTGCTCGGCATCGTGGTCGAAGGGGCGATGGCGTCGGTCTTCTCGCCAGCGTCGCCGCGCCCGGCACTGGAGTCGCGGCTGGAGGCGTACCTGCGCCAGGGCAGTGCGCTGGCCGCGCGCCTGCTGCGCGGCGAGGCGACAGGCACGCAGATCCACGACTTCTTCGCCAGCGCGTTGGCGCTCAACGATGCGGTCGACTATGCCGCCGCGCGCTCGCGCGAGATCGCGCGGCTGGGCGGGCGCCTGCGCCACATCAGTTACCTGATGCTGGCGCAACTGTTGGCGGCGCAATCGTGCCGGATCGGCCTGGATGGACGCGCGCCTTCGCGTGCGTTGCGCGGCGTGCACGACGTCTTGGTCCAGCGTGCCGAGGGCCGGTTGCCCGGCCAGGAAGAACTGGCCGCCGCGCTGGGGTTGCTCGACCGGCGCCATCGCCGCCTGCGCCGGCTGTGCGCGCATCGGCGCGAGGCCTTCGACCGCGCCTTCGCGCTGGAACACGCGCGCAACATCGTGCGCGACATGCAGGCCAGCCAGCGCGAACAGGCGGCGTTCGAACAGGGCCAGCCGTCGCGCCGCCGTTTCGCCACGCGCCGCCATCGGGACCTGCACGAGGCGGTGTACAACGGATGGCGCCCCTTCCTGGCAGTGGGAGCGGCATCGTTGTTATGGGTCTACAGCGGCTGGAGTGCGGGTTCGGGCATGGTGACCATCGTCGGCGTGGTGTGCGCGCTGTATGCGACCCGACCCGATCCGGTGTTCGGCAGTCTCGGCTTCCTCAAGGGCGCCGGGCTGGCGGCGCTGGCGGCCTTCGTGTGCATCGTCTGGCTGCTGCCGTGGGTGGAGGATTTCGCCGGACTGGCGGTGGTGCTGGCGCCTTTCCTGATCCTGGCCGGTGTGGCGATGCGGCGGCCGTCGACCGCCGCGCTGGGCGCCAGTGGCTCGATCTTCTTCCTCGATCTGGTGGGGCCGCTCAATGGCACCAATACCGGGGTGGTGCAACTGTTCAACGGCGCGTTGACGCTCTTGCTGGGGATCGGCATCGGCGTGCTGATGTTCACCGTGCTGCTGCCCAGTGGGGCCGAGCGGTACGTGCGCAGACTGCGACGTTCGGTCGATGCCGATCTCGCGGCGATCGCGCGTCATCCAGGGCGCATGAAACGACGGGCATGGTTCGGCCTGATGGCCGACCGCATGCGCGCGCGCCTGGGCCTGGCCGCCGCGTTGCCGGAGACGGCGCTGCAGCGCGACCTGGCTGCCTTGCTCGGCGCGCTGGGCGTGGGCAGCGACGCGCTTGATCTGGCGCGGACCGATCGCACGCCGGGGCCCCGCGTGCGTGCGGTGCTGCGCCGGCTCGCGCGCGGCGACCTGTCGGGCGTCGCGCACCAGGCCACGCGCGCGGCGCGCCACCATGCGGCGCTGGCCGGCGACCGCCAGGACGTGCAGGCCCAGGCGCACTGGCACACGGCGATGCTGCTGTGGGACATGGCGCTTTGCGCGCGCGAGTATCTCCAGGCCGGCGCCCGGGAAAACGTGCAACTCCAGGCGCCGCTGATGCCCTCGGCGCCGCTGCAGTCCTGATCGGCGCGCGCTTCGACCGACAGGCCGGGCTGCGCCGATCCAGGCCTGCTCCGGCGCCGCCTGGCGCTAGACCTGGGCGAGGCCGCCGTCCACGAACACTTCGCTGCCGGTCATGAAGCTGCTCTCGTCCGAGGCCAGGAACAGGGCCGTGGCCGCCACTTCCTCTGCACGGCCGATGCGACCCAGCGGCAATTGCGCGGTCATGTCGGCAAGGATCGCGTCCTGCTGGCCGGTGCCGGACAGGGCGGTGTCCAGGCCCGGCGTCGTGATCGGTCCCGGCGACAGCACGTTGACACGGATGCCGGTGCCCTTCAGGTCCAGCGCCCAGGTCCTGGCGAAATTGCGTAGCGCGGCCTTGCTGGCGCTGTACACGCTGAAGGCCGGCGTGCCGGTGCTGCCGGCGGTCGAGCCGGTGAGGATCACCGAACCGCCGGCACGCATCAGCGGCAAGGCCTTTTGCACGGTGAACAGGGTGCCCTTGACGTTGATGCCGAAGGTGCGGTCGAACGATTCCTCGGTGATCGCGCCCAGCGGCAGGAAGTCGCCCAGCCCGGCATTGGCGAACAGCACATCGATGCGGCCCTTTTCGGCCTGGATCTGGGCGAAGACGCGGTCCAGATCGTCCAGCTTCGAAATGTCGCCCTGAATGGCGATGGCGTCGGCGCCGATCAGGCGCAGCGCCTTGTCCAGTTCCTCCTGCCGACGCCCGACGATGACGACCTGTGCGCCTTCGGCCGCGAAGCGAATCGCGCTTGCCAGACCGATGCCGCTGTTGCCGCCGGTGATCACTGCAATCTTGCCGTTGAGCCTGCTCATGCTGCGCTCCAGAGAATGGGGAGGCGCCACTGTAGATCTGGGCTATTATTTTGAATAGTATGCACAATTTGGTAAGTGCCTTCGGAGCGAGCGATCATGGCCAACCCCACATTTCGTTGCGGTCTCGAGGCCGCGCTGTCCGTGCTCAGCGGCAAGTGGAAGCCGCTGATTCTCTACAACCTGGCGATGAACGTTCACCGCTACGGCGAGTTGCGGCGTGCCATCGGCGGGGTGACCGACAAGGTGCTGATCCAGCAGCTCAAGGAGCTGGAACGCGACCTGATCGTTGCGCGCATCGATTTCCAGGAGATCCCGCCCAGGGTCGAGTACTCGCTGACGCCGTTCGGGCAGTCCCTGGCGGCGGCGCTGGTAGGGCTGTGCGAGTGGGGCACGCAGCACATGCAGATGGTCGAGCGCATCAGCGAGCGTCGCGCGTCCGCCGTCTCCGAATCCAAAGCTGACGCCTGATCGCCAGCGGCATGGCCGCCAGCGGTGCTCATGGTCTCGACGCAGGCGCCTGGCTGCGCGAACAGCGCGGTCGTGTTGGCCGGGTGCTAGCCGTCGCCCTGTCGATGCGCCGCCGCCGCGATGCCTGCGTCGCTAGCGAAAGAACTGGCTCGGCGGCTGACCGAACTGACGCTTGAACATGGCGGTGAACGCGCTGGGACTGTCGTAGCCCAGTTCCACCGCCACGTCGATGATGCGGTCGCCGGCGGCCAGCCGCTCCAGCCCGCGCAGCAGGCGCAGCTGCTGCCGCCACTGGCCGAAGCGCATCTGCAGTTCGCGCTGGCACAGGCGCTGGATGGTCTTGACGTCCACGCCCAGTTCCGCGGCCCAGGCGTGCAGGGTGGTGGCATCGGCCGGGTCGGCGTCGAGCGCGGCGGCGATGCGCAGCAGGCGCGGATCGCGCGGCTGCGGCAGGTACAGCGGCAGCGCCGGCAGCGCATGCAGTTCGTCCAGGATCAGCCGCATCAGCCGCCCGTCGCGCGAGTCGGCGGCATGGTCCCAGGGGATCTCCGCGGCGCTGCGGATCAGCGCTTCCAGCAGCGGCTCCACCGCCATCACCGCCGGCGTGTCGGGCATGCCGGCGATGGCGGTGGGACGGATGTACAGGCTGCGCATGTGCAAGCTGCCGATCCAGCGCACGCTGTGCTCGGTGCCGGCGGGGATCCACAGGGCCCGCGTGCTCGGCACCACCCAGTGGCCCTGGCCCGAACGCACCACCATCAGTCCGGACGCCGCGTAGATCAATTGATGGCGCGCATGCCGGTGCGGGGCGATCGCGCTGTCGGGTGCGTAGTCGACGGCCTTGCACACCACGTCGGCCGGCGCGTCGTCCGCATTGCGGGTGGAGCGCGGTACCAGTGCGCCCTTTTTGCGATGGTTGCTGGGCATGTCGCGCAAGAAGGTCGGGGCAGGGAAGCCTACCATGCACGCACTCCCGGCAATGCCCGTCCCGCCATGTCCACTCTGCGTCCTGCTGCGCCCGTCGTTTCCTCCGCTACTGGCACCGCCGCCCCGCGCAAGCTCGCCTCCGGCGTCCTGGCCGCGATCACCTCCTCGCACCTGATCAACGACATGATGCAGTCGCTGATCCTGGCGCTGTATCCGGTGCTCAAGGGCCAGTTCCAGCTCAGCTTCGCCCAGGTCGGCCTGATCACCCTCACGTACCAGATCACCGCCTCGCTGTTCCAGCCGCTGATCGGGCTGCGCACCGACCGCCGGCCGGCGCCGTACTCGCTGCCGATGGGCATGGGTTCCACGCTGTGCGGATTGTTGCTGCTGGCCTATGCGCCGAGCTTCGGCATGGTGCTGCTGGCGGCGGCCCTGGTCGGGATCGGCTCGGCGATCTTCCATCCCGAATCCTCGCGCATCGCGCGGCTGGCTTCGGGCGGCCGCCATGGCCTGGCCCAATCGGTGTTCCAGGTCGGCGGCAACACCGGCACTGCGCTGGGGCCGCTGATCGCCGCGGCGGTGATCGTGCCCAACGGCCGCCACAGCGTGGCCTGGTTCGGCGGCGCGGCGCTGCTCGGCATCGCCCTGCTGTCCTACGTCGGGCGCTGGTACGCGCTGCACCTGCAGGCCGCGCGTGCGGCGCCGCGGCCGGTCGCGGCGGTGCCGGCGCTGCCGCGCGCCACGGTGGTGCGGATCGTCGGCATCCTGCTGCTGCTGATCTTCTCCAAGTACTTCTACATCGCCGGGCTGAGCAGCTACTACACGTTCTACCTGATCCAGCGCTTCGGCCTCTCGGTGCAGAGCGCGCAGCTGCACCTGTTCGCGTTCCTGCTGGCCTCGGCGCTGGGCACGCTGATCGGCGGCCCGGTCGGCGACCGCATCGGCCGCAAGCCGGTGATCTGGGTGTCGATCCTGGGCGTGGCGCCGTTCGCGCTGGCGCTGCCGCACGTGGGCCTGCATGCGGCCACCGCATTGACCGTGCTGATCGGCTTCGTGCTGTCCTCGGCGTTCTCGGCGATCCTGGTGTACGCGCAGGAGATGATGCCCGGACGTATCGGCACCATCTCCGGGCTGTTCTTCGGCTTCGCCTTCGGCATGGGCGGGCTGGGCGCGGCGGTGCTGGGCCTGCTCGCCGACCACCGCGGCATCGTCTTCGTGTACCAGGTGATGTCGTTCCTGCCGCTGCTGGGCATCGTCGCGGCGTTTCTGCCGAGCCGGCGCCCGGGCGCCGCTGCGGCGCAGTAGCGCGGCGGTCGCGATCGGCCTCCGCCGGCACGGACAGCTTGGCGAAAGCCAGCGGCAGCATGCTGTCGCGCCGGCCGTCGCGCCACCATCGCAGTCTTCGCATGCCTGTCATCGCCATGGTCTCGTCCATTGCTCACGCCTGGTCCACGCTGGTCGACCTGGTCGCCAGCCACGCCGTCGCGCCGCTGTTGGCGGCGCTGCACCTGACCGGGCTCAGCGACGATCCGCACGACATCGCCGCCTCGCTGCTGGTGGCGGCCCTGCAGCTGTCCATCATCGGCGTGCTGTTCCGGCCGCTGGAGAGCCTGTGGCCGGCCGAGCGCTGGGAACACCGGCGCCTGGCGCGCATCGACTTCCACTACACCTGGCTGATGCTGATCGGGGTGTTCCCGCTGTTCTCGTTCCTGATCCTGACGCCGGTGGTCAACGCACTGGGCGGCGCCGACCCCAATGCCGCGGCGGCGCCGGAGACGGGCCTGCGCCATGCCTGGCCATGGCTGGACCAGCATCCGCTGGTGCTGTTCGCGCTGTACTACCTGGCCTACGACTTCACCTACTACTGGATGCACCGGGTGCAGCACTGGATGCCGTGGTGGTGGGCGATGCACAGCATGCACCACAGCCAACGCCAGCTCAGCTGCTGGGCCAATGACCGCAGCAACTACCTGGACGGCATGCTGCAGTCGTTCGTGCTGGCCGCCGTGGGCATCGCCTTCGGCATCGAGGCCGACGAGTTCGCCTGGTTGATGCTGCTCGGCGAACTGGTGCAGAACCTGTCGCACGCCAACGTGCGCTTCGGTTTCGGCCCGGTGTTCAACAAACTCCTGGTCGATCCGCCGTTCCATCGCCTGCACCACATGCGCGTGGACCCGGAGCGGCCCGGCCTGCACAACTGCAACTTCGGCCAGGTGTTCGCGTTCTGGGACGTGCTGTTCGGCACCGCGCTGTACGGCGAGCCGGTGCGGCCGACCGGAGTGGGCGATCCGATGGTGGACCGAGACAACGAGCTGGGCCTGGTCGCGTTGCAGTGGGAAGGACTCAAGCGCTTCTGGGGCGCGGTGCGGCGCCGCTCCGGATGGACGCCGGGCGAGGTGGCGTTCGGCGAGGACTACGCGCCGATCCCGGTGGACCATGCGGGGCTGCCGCTGCATGCCGAGGCGCCCGCGGTGCCGGTGTCGGCGCCGCGGGCGTGATTGGCTTGATGGCCGGCTGAGGGGCGCTCGATTCGCTCAGCGCAGCGCCTTCCTGCGCGCGTTTCGTTGCGAAATCAGATCGCTCAGCCACGCAATCGCGGTGGCGCCGAGGGTGGCTTGCGGATAGACGATCAAGACGCCGATGCCCAAGAGGCCGAACTTGAGACCAATGAACCCGAGCCACGCCCAACCCCAGTTCCACTGTAGTTGAAGCCGGAAGCCGGCGCGTCGCGCCCATCGCACAATGGCGATCACCAGCAATGGCAGCGCGATGGCTGCGGCGACATGGGGCTTGCCGGCCATGATCCAGGCGGTGGCCATCGCGGCGGCTACCGGGATGAAGAAGCGCTGCAACAGCGGGCGGCGGACGCATGGGTCGGCTTCGTGCCGCGATTGCCAACGCAGCAGCGAGCTGAAGGCGTCCCAGGCGATCCAGCCGCCGACGATGAGGGCGGCGGCATAGAAGCCGGCCTTCAGTACCGGCGACATTCCGGGTGCCGGGTTGCGGTCGATCATCGCCAACAGCAGGAACAGCAACAGGACGACCGCGGCGGCGATCAGGCTGCGCGCCACGCCGAGCATGGCGGCGATCGGCGTGAACCTGTTGCGTTCGCCGGCCAGATACCAGGCGGCGGCGCGACTGCGATCCAGCGGCCGCGGCGGCTTGCGGCCATCGGGCACGTAGCCGATCAGGTCGAGCAGCAGCCGCGCACTGGTGGGGCGGCCTGGCCGCAGCATGGCCGCCAGCACCGCGCCGTCCGACGGCGCAGACCCCAGCAGCGCCAGCAGTTTGCGCACATGCGGAACCGACGCCGCGCTGTCGCCGCGGCGCCGCAGCGCGTCACTCAGCTCCGCATGCCCGGCCGGTTGCAACAGCCAGCGCCGGTGCATCCGTGCGCAGGCATGCTGCACCAGGTAGGGATCGGGCGCATCCAGCGCGCCCTCCCAGTCGAAGAATTCGGCCAGCACCGCATAGTGGTAGGTGCTGAGCGCTTCCTCATCGTGGTCGAGCAGATGCTGTTGCAGGTCCGCGCCGATCTGCGATTTGCTTTCCAGCGACCACAGCTCCGGTTGCGCGAACAGCCAGGCGCGCAGCGGTTCCGGTTCCAGCCGCTGCGCCTGATGCAGGATGCGCAACTGCATCTGCGCGATGTCGAGGGGCGGCAGGTCCGCCGGGGTTGGCGCGAGCCACTCGGCGGCGACCGTGCGCGGCGCCGCGCGCGCGTCGGAGGCCTGCGGCGGTGGTGAAGGGGCGGCGCCAGGATCGGCGGCAGTGGCGGATGCGGCTTGCTGCGGAAGGGAGCGCGGTGCGGGCGCTTCCGCCACCTGCAGCTCCAGTAGTGCATCGTCGGCAGCGACCGTGCGCGTTGCCGCGTGCGTGTCGGAGACGTGCGGCGGTGGCGATCGGGCGGCGTCGGAATCGGCGACGGCGACGGATGCGGCTTCCTGCGGAAGGGAAGCCGCTGCGGCTGCGTCCGCCGCCTGCATCTGCAGTGCGTCGTCATCGGCGTGCAGCGCGTCGATGGAACGGTCGGCCGCGCGATCGGCGGCGAATTGCCGCGCCCATCCGAGCGCCGCCTGATAGGTCTCGTGCAGTTGCTGGAAGCCGGCTGGGTCATCGTCCGGGCGGGTCACCTTCAGGCGTGCCGCATAGGCGCGCTTGATGGCGCGCTCGTCCGCGTCCTCGGCCAGTCCCAGCGCCGACAATGCCCAGCTCATGCGCGCGCTTCCAGCTCGTCCAGGGCCTGGGCGAGTTCTTCGCGATGGCGTTCGATGCGCGTCAGGTCCTGGCTTTCCAGCACTTCGCGGAACTGATCGAGCCAGCGTTGCACCATCTGGCGTGCGTCGATGTACTCCTCGTACACACGCTCAACGCGCGCCAGCAATGCCAGGTTCTGCTGCTGGTCGCGCGGATGGACCTTGAGTTCGGCCAGCGCCTGCAAGCGCCTGGCGATCTCGTCGCGGTCGAGCAGGCCGGGATTCTGCTCGAGGATCAGTTCGTGGCGTTTGCCGGTGGCTTCCTCGATCACCTCGACCTGCAGCAAGCCGTCCACGTCGTAGGTGAAGCGGGTCAGCACGCTCTGCTCGCTGCGCGGGCGCTTGGGATCCAGGGCGATGCGCAACTCGCCCAGCTTGATGTTGCGCTCGACCATGGGGTTCTCGCCCTGGTACACATCGATGACCAACTGGGTTTGCTGCTCGTGGATGGGGTGGAAGCGGTCCTCGCGGCTCACCGGGACCACGCTGTTGCGCGGAATGATGGGGTGGAAGTAGCCGCTGCGCAGTTGCCCATCGCCGCCCTGGCGCGCCACCTGCGTGCCCAGCGTGTAGGGGCAGACGTCGGTCAGCACCACCTCGCGCAGGCTCTCGTCGCGGCTTTTCAGGCCCGCCGCCACCACCGCGCCCAGGGCGATCGCATGGTCGGGGTTGACATGACGCAGCGGCAGCCGGCCGAGCATGCGCGTGGCTAGCCGGCTGATCATCGGCATGCGCACCGCACCGCCGACCAGCACGATATCGTCCAGCTCCGAGGGCCGCAGCTTGGCATCCCGCAGCGCACGCTCGATCGGCAAGCGCATGCGCTGCAGCAAGGGTTCGGCCAGCTGGGCGAAACGGGACTCGTCGAGCTCCCAGCTGTAGGCCTGTCCGGCGATGTTCAGGCTCACCGCGCCCTGTGGCTGTGTGCTCAGGTCGCGCTTGAGTTGTTCGATGCGGCGCCGCAGTTGGGCGCTGTCCCCCGGCGCGAGCTTGGCGGGATCGAGCCGATGCTCGCTACAGAAGCCGTCGACCAGCACTTGCAGGAAGTCCTCGCCGCCGAGGAAGTTGTCGCCCGCGCTGGCATGGACTTCGACCACGCCGTCGAACATCTCCAGCAGGGAAACGTCGAAGGTGCCGCCACCGAGATCGAGCACCAGCACGCGGCCTTCGCCGCCGCGTTCCTGCAGCCCATAGGCCAGCGCGGCCGCGGTCGGCTCGTTGATCAGCCGTTCGACGCGGATGCCGGCCAACTCGCCGGCCACCCGGGTGGCCTTGCGTTGCGCATCTGAGAAATATGCCGGGACACTGATGACCGCTTCCTCGATCTTGCTGCCCAGCGCGGCTTCGGCATCGGCGATCAGCGAGCGCAAGATCAGCGCCGACAGCTCTTCCGGGCGAAAACTGCGTTGCCCCAACTTGGTCTCGCGCGGGCTTCCCATCCAGCGCTTGAATGCGGCCACGCTGTGGTGCGGATGGCTCACCAGGCGCTCGCGGGCGGGCTGGCCGACCAGCAGGGTGCCATCGTCGTCAATGCTGACCACCGACGGGGTCAGCAGGCTGCCGTGCGGATTGGCGAACAGGCGCCCCCCTTCGGCATCGTGCACGCCGATCAACGAGTGGGTGGTGCCGAGGTCGATACCTACAATCATGTGCGAATCCTTGTGTTCCGTCCGTTGCAAAAAGTGCTATCGCTGCCTTTGCAGCGCCTGACGCTGCGTGTCCTGGATGAACGAAATCGCCCAGAGCAGCAGGGCGAACAGGGTGCCGGGCCAGGCGCCCGCTTGCGCTGCAATTAGGGCAGGCGTGCCAAGTGCGACAAAGGTGAGCATGGGCATGCTCGCTGTTCGTGAATCGGCCTCCATGCGTCCGGTCACACGAAACACAGCGGCATACGCAAGCGCTGCGCTAATGGCAGCCCCATAGGTGCCACTGCGCATCACGGTCAAAACGAAGGCACTGGCTGCCGGCAGCGCCCAGCAGTGCGCTAGACGCTTGCCTGTGCCCGTTAGCGTGGTGCGTGCCTGCCAGCGGGCGGCCATCTGCGCCAGCACCAGCGCACTCCAGATCGCCAGTCCGGTCGCGAGCACAGGGAACGTCAGTGAAATGCTAGCTGTGCCGGCAAACGGCAGCATCAAGATTGCGCAGATGGCAACCAGGGCGGCGACCGCCAACCCGCGGGTCAGGTTGATGGCCAATTGCCAGCCATGCGGACGCTGCGGGTCGCCGAGCTGTTTCCAAAAACGCACGTGGCGCGGCTGCAGTGATGCTGGCAAGCCGTCGGGGAACCATTGCTCGACGATGCCGCAGAAGCGGTACATTCGCATCGGCCGCACCGGCAGCAAGGCGGACAGGAAGCAGCGCCAGCGCGATGGCGACCCCACCACACATGCTCTCAACGCTGCGGCCTGGCGCGGCGTCATCTTCTGCCAATGAGCCGCTTCCAACTCTTCGGCCAGCGCCGCCGAGTCACTGCCAGGGAGCAGCGCGGCCAGCCGTCGCTGCATGCGTTCTTGTATCCGCGCCGCTTTGCAGGCGTCGTGCAGCCATAAGCGATCATGCTGGTCGTAGTCGAACTGGCTCCATCGCAAGGCCTTCGACAGCGCCTTGATGGTCCCCAGTTGCGGCGAGGCCCGCTGTTCGCGCAGCGTGCGTAGCACGAGCGCACCGATCGCCCCATGCTCATCGTCGGAAAGCGTGGTGACCCGCTGCGACAGCCAGTGGTCCAAAAAGTCCGGCGACTGCCCCAGGGCGACCGCCAGCACGCGGCTGGTCCACAGCGCATGGCGGAATTCGCTGTCCTGCTCATCGGAAAAGCAGGTGATCAACGCGTCGAAGAGCGCATCTGACATGATCGTGTCATCGTCCGCGACGCGGCTGAGGATCGCCTGGCCGATGCGCGGACGCAGCTCAAAGGACCACAGCTCCGGCAGCGCGCGCAACCAGGGGCCGAACTTCGCCGCGGGCAGGGTCTGCGCCGCCGCAAGGATGCGCGTGGCCCGCTCCTGCACATAGGCATCGTCCTGCCATTGCGCCAGTTCGGCCTCCAGCGCGGGGTCGCGCACGGCTTCGGCTCGCGGGCGGGACCGTGGTCGCACCTGCGCCTCTTCGACGCGTGGGGTGGAGGCCAGGCGCGGCGCCGTGTCGACGTCCGCGTTTGCGTCTTCGACCCTCGTGCCGGCGCAAGGCGGCAACGTCGTCGTTTCGCTTTCCGCTTCCGTCTGCGCCCAGGCCAATGCTGCCTGATAGGTTTCATACAACTGCTGGAACGCGGCCGGGTCGTCGTCGGGCCGGGTGGTTTTCAGGCGTTTGGCATAAGCGCGCTTGATCGCGCGCGCATCGGCATCGGACGGCAGCCCGAGCGCCTCGGTCGCCCAACTCATCGACGGGACCCCGCTGCAGTGCCGTGTCGTTTGCTTTCCATTCCCGGCTTGCTCGTCGCCCCTGGCGACCGGTTATCGGCCGCGATCGCCGGAGCTTGATGGGGAATGCGTTCTCTCGCCAGCGCGGCCCGCCGCTGCCGATGGGCAGGCGTCCCGTGCAAGAGCCGCCGGGACTGAAGTTTCTCCCCCACCAGGCATTTGCGCTTATCCGGGCAGCCCGCATGTCACAGAGTCGGGAAGCTTCTGGTCTTGGACGCGGCAGGGCGATTCCGATCAGACCCGGCCGCGGCCGGAAGACGGCCGATACCTGCATCGGCGTTGGCCGCATCCGCGGCGGTTGGCGGAGATGCCAATGCTGCCTGTGCTGGCGCTGCGCGCCGTACCCTCACCCCAACCCCTCTCCCGATGGGAGAGGGGCCAGTGGGCTCACTGCTTCTTGAGGCAGCCGCTCATGAAGGTCTTGCGGGCATCGCCCTGCAGTTTCTGCGTGGCCGCCTGGGCGTTGCAGTCTTTCATGCGTTGCTGGGAGGCGTTGCCCGCCGCCGGGGCGGTGCCGCCGCTGAGGCAGGCCTTCTGCGCGCTTTTGTACTCATCGCCTTTCTTGCCCTTGTTCTGGGCCGAGCACTTGGCCATCAAGGTCTGTTGCGCGGTCTGCGGCTTGGTCGCGGCGGTGGCCAGCAGCGGGGCGGCGGTGAAGCTCAGCAGCAAACAGGTAGCGGCGAGACGGGCGCAACGGGTCATGGCGGCAGCTCCGGTTGGGTGTGCCGGCAGGGTGCGCCGGCACGGGTGACCGGATCATGACGCGGCGGCGGCCGGATCGGCAATGCGGCGCTGCGGCATGGCATCGGGGGCCTGCGCCGGGCCGTCGAGGAACAGCATCTGCGGCGGCGGATGCATCAGGAATTGCTGGTGCGAGATGTTCCAGGCGTAGGCGCCGGCCAGCGGGAATGCCAGGCAGTCGCCCGGCGCCAGCGCGGCCACCGGCTGGTCGCGGGCCAGCACGTCCTTGGGCGTGCACAGCTGCCCCACCAGGGTCACCCGCGCATCGCGCAGCAGCGGCGGCTGCGTGCCGCGCAGCACCAGGAACGGATGATCGTGGCCCTGCGCGGCAGGCGTGCGGAAATGATGGGTGCCGCCGCGGCCGATGGCGAAGTGCGCGCCATGGCTGCGCTTGATGTCCAGCACCTCCATCAGGTACCAGCCGCAGGCGGCGCTGACGTAGCGGCCCGGCTCCAGGCGCAGGCGCAGGCCTTCGCCATGCGTGCGCAGCAGCGCCGGCAACCCGGCGCAGAACGCGGCCCAGTCGAACGAGGCCGCCGGGTCGGCATAGTCCACACCGAAGCCGCCGCCGGCGTTCACCGTCAGCGGTCCCAGGGCGTAGGCCTGGCGCCAGCCCTGTACGGTCTGCAGGTAGTGCGCGATCAGGTGCAGTTGCAACTGCGCGTCGCGCTGATGCGACAGCAGGTGGAAGTGGAAGCCGTCCAGGCGCAGCCCGGTCGCGCCGCGCAGCAACTGCATGGCCGCGTCCAGGTCGTCCACGTCCAGGCCGAACGGCGAGGGCCGCCCGCCCATCACCAGGCGCGTGTCCTGCATGCCCGGTACCACGATGTTCAGGCGCAGGAATACCGACAGCGGGCGGGGACCCGACGCGGCGATGCGGGCAAGCCGCTGCAGCTCGCCCAGGCTTTCCACGTGCACGCTGCAGTCGGGCAGGCTGGCGGCCAGCTGCAGTTCGGCGTCGAGCTTGCCGGGGCCGCCGAACAGCAGCCGGCGCCCCGGCTGATGCGTGTGCAGCCACTGCAGCTCGCCACCGGAGGCCGCCTCGAAGCCGTCCACCCACGGTGCCAGCGTGCGCAGCACGGGGGGCTCGGCGTTGGCCTTGGCCGCATAGAACAGGTCGCACTCGGCCGGCAGGTGCGCGCGCAGCATCGCCGCGTGCGCCTGCAGCGCCGCCAGGTCGTAGACGTAGGCGCAGACCGGGCCGTCTGCCTGCGCGCGCAGCCGCGCCAGCGCCGCGTGCAGCGGGGCAGGATCGATGCGCAGGCTCATGCCGCTGCCTGCCGCAGCGCGGCGCTGCCGATCGGGTTGGGCAGGAAACTGTAGTCGGCATGGCGGTCGGCGCGCTGCAGCAGGCGCAGGCGAAGGTTGTTCTTGGCCGGCAGCGGCGCGCCGTCGAGCAGGGCCTGCAGCGCCGGCTGTGCGCCGTGGCGCTGCTGCCAGCGGCGGGCGATGTCCCCGACGATCTGCCACAGCTGGTGCTCGCGGCGGTCGTGGCCGTCGGCGAGGTGGAAGATCGCTTCGGCCAGGTTGTTGACCAGCGCGCAGTAGGCGATGCGGTTCCAGCCGCGTTCGGCGCTGTAGTACAGCGATTGCCGCGCGGTCTCGGACATGCCGGGCAGGCGCGCGGCCGGCCAGCGCGACGGCAGCAGCTTGGTGCCTTCCAGGTCGCGGATCCACACCTGCGTCGGCAGGCCGTCTTCGCAGCCGATCACGGTGTTCTGCAGATGCGGCTCCAGCACGATGCCGTAGCCGAACCAGGCGCTCCACACCCCGTCCAGCAGCAGCTGTGCGTAGGCACGGAACCAGATCGCGGTGGCCGCGTCCGCGCTGCTGCCGGTGCGCTGCGCCAGGGTCTTCAGCGCAGCGGCGCAAGCCGGCTGGCCGCGCGCATCGTTGGTGAACAGCGCACCGGCCACCTGCGGGCGATAGCGCGCGCGCTGCGCTGCCGGGATCGCCTGCCGGTACAGCACGCCGAAGCTCTCGCCCAACTCGCGGCAGGCCTGCGCATCGGCGTCCAGTGCGGAGAAATCC
The DNA here is from genome assembly GCF_014199795.1 of Xanthomonas sp. 3498. Classification (NCBI taxonomy): domain Bacteria; kingdom Pseudomonadati; phylum Pseudomonadota; class Gammaproteobacteria; order Lysobacterales; family Lysobacteraceae; genus Xanthomonas; species Xanthomonas sp. 3498. The sequence continues at coordinate 395,374 of NZ_JACHOH010000001.1, read as the reverse complement.
AGGTCGGTGGCGGCCGGCTCCAGCAGCACGTGGAAGCCGGGCACGCGCTCCGCCAGCGCCTGCCAGTCCGGCGCCAGCAGACGGGTCAGCGCCACCGCGCTCTCCAATTCGTACCAGGCGTTCTTGCGCACGCAGTTGGTCAGGCGCACGTGCACCGACAGCTTGAGGAAGTAATCCAGGTCGGCGTGGTACAGCGTGCGCACCGACGAGGTCGGGCGCAGCGCCAGGCCGCGTTCGCCCAGCGGTTCGATCCAGCCGCGCGCCTGCGCCTGGCGCAGCAGCGGATGCGCCAGGACGCGCTCGGCTTCCCACGGATGGCAGGGATACAGGTCGGCGCCACCGCCGGCCTGCGCCAGCGCGGCGCGCACGTCATCGCCCTGCGCGCGGTACAGGCGCGGGTCGATGCGGAACCAGAACAGCGGGAACGCGCTGCGCGCTTCCGGCGCGCACGCCAGCACCTGGTCCAGCGGCACGCCCTCGCGGCTCTTGGGCGTGGGATGGAAGGCGTGGCCCCACAGCATCGACTGCTCGGCATCGATCAGCGCCTCACCGGTGGGCGGCGCGGCGTCGGCCTGGCGCAGCAGCTGCGCGGTGATGGCGACGCTGTTGGCGCTCTGCGCCAGCAGTTCCAGGTTGGGCGCCTGCTCGCCTTCGCTGAGTTCCTGCAGCAGCAGGCGCACCAGCGCCTCTGCGTCCAGACAGTGCCACGGACGGCCGTCGGCCTTCAGGTAGGGCGCCGAAGCGAAGCGGCAGCGGCCCAGGCGGTCGGCATGGGCCAGGCGCACGCACAGCGTCGCGCCCGAGGGCAGCTGCAGGCGTAGCCAGCGTTCGCCCGCAGCGGCCACACCGGGCCGGTCCCGGCCGCGGTAGTCGAAGTCGGCCAGGCCGCGATCGAGCGCGACTTCGCGCAGGTAGCAGTTGAGCCAGCAGGTGATCGCCTGCGCTTGCGCCAGGCTGTCGTACCACGGGTCATGCATCGGCAACGGGGACATGGACGGTTCTCCGAACGGACGTGAGCATCAGGGCCGGCAGCAGTGCCAGCAGGGCAGCCGCGGCGGCGGCGAGGAACGGAACGGCCAGGCCATGGCCTTGCACCAGGGCACCGGCGAGGGCACCGCCGGCGACGCCGGCGTACTTGCCGGCGGCATCGAAGCGGCCGAACAGCTGGCCCGCGCCGCGCCCGCCCGCAACCTCGGCCAGGGTGCGGTTGAGGCCGCGCAACGCCATCCACATGCCCAGGCCGAACAGCAGCCGCGCCGCGATCAGCCAGCCGGGCGCCGGCGGCGCCATCTGCAGCAGGCAGGCCAGTGCGAACAGCGTCAGCCCCGCCGGCAGCGGCGACACGCGGTGGTCGCGACCGCGCCAGCACGGCATCAGCACCAGGTAGACCAGGTGCGGCAGGCTGTACAGCAGGCCGGCGACCGCAGTGCTGCCGATGCCGTGCGCCTGCGCGTACGGCAGGAAATAGGGAAAGGTCACCACCATCGCGAAGCAGAACAGGAACTGCGTGGCCCACAGCGCCCAGCGCTGGCGGCGCTGCGCCGCATCCGCCTGCGGCATGGCGGTTGTGGATGCGGCTGTCGCCGGCGCGCGTGGCGGATCGGCCGGCAACCGCCAGCTCAGCGCGAAGGCGAGCAGCGGCAGCAGCGCCAGATAGCGGTACAGCGATTGCGCCGGCCCCAGCGCGATGGCCAGGCCGAGCAGCGCCGGGGCGGTGACCATCGCCAGCCGCGCCGAGAACTGGGTCCAGTCCAGCGCCCGCGCCAGCGAGCCACTCTGCGCCTGGCTGCTGAGATAGGCGTTGGTCGCGGCCAGCGAGCCGCCGCAGGCGCCCTGCACGACCAGGCCGGCGACCAGCCAGCCCAGGTTCGGCGCGAAGCCGGCCATGAGGAAGCCCAGCGCCAGACCGAGTTGCGCGCGCAGCAGCGAGCGCTTGCGCCCGTAGCGGTCGGCCAGCCGGCCCCAGGCGCTGGCGGTGAGCGCGGTGCACAGGGTCGGCAGCACGTACAACACGCCGCTCCAGCCGATCGCCGCGCCCGGCGCGAGCTGCTGCAGCACCTGCGGCAGGAACAGCGGCATGCCCAGCGCGGTGAAGGCGGCCAGATAATGCGCGGCCAGCACCGGGCCGAGGAGGCGCTTCATCGCGCCGCCCCGGCCGCGACCGCGCGCGCCGCCAGCGCATCCTCGCGCAGCAGGTTGGGCGCGCTGTCGCCGTAGAACTTGTTGATGTCCGCCGCGCCGGTGATCTGCTTGCCGAGCAGGCTGCCGGCGCTGAGCAGGTACTTCACCGGCAGCGTGGGGGCGTCCAGCAGCGCCTGCGCCGGCGCGGTGTCGATGCCGTCCTCGCGCAGCGCGCGCAGGGTGCCGTGCAGGCGCGCGCGCAGCAGTGCGTACAGCGGCGCGCGCAGCCCCGGCTGCCATTCCGTCAGCCCTTCCAGCACCGCCTGCAGATCCAGTTGCAGGATGATGGTGCAGAACATCCGCGCCAGCGCGTCGTCGTCCTGCACCAGGATGCGCGCGTCGCGCGGCGCGCCCAACGCTGCAAGCGCCGGCCGTTGCGCGTGCAGCCGCGACAGCATCACCCGCGCCGCGTCGTTGTCCTTGAGCAGCAGTCGCGGCGCGCGGCCGGCGGCGTAGATCAGCACGCTGTTCTGCTGGTTGGCCTCCAGCGCGATGCCGTAGCGCAGCCACAGCCGCAGGTGCACCTGGCACATCAGCGCCAGGTAGCTATCCCACCAGGCGGTGAGGTCGCCGCCATGGAAGCGCTCGGCCAGGTGCACGGCCAGCGGCCGCCCGTCCGGCAGCGTCGCGCACAGGCCGGCCACCGGCACCAGGGTCGCCTCCGGGAGTGCCGGATAGCGGCGCAGCAGATAGGAGAGATGCCGTGTCTCGCCGACGTGGCCGGCATGCGCCTCGTCCACGTGCAGGTAGCGTTCGCCCAGCGCCGGATCGTGCGCGGCCAGGTCGCATAGCACGCGTTCGAACCAGTGCCCGTCGTACAGCGTGGACGGTTTGATCAGGCGCAGGTTGAGCGCGCCGAGGGTGCGCATCGGTACCGGCAGCTTCAGATGATGATCGGGAAACGCCAGCGGGATCACCGTGCGCAGCGACAGCGACGGGCGCACCTGCAGCCACGGCTGCGGCGCGGCGATCGCGCCGCCCGGCAGGGCGAAGCCGTCCTCGCCCAGCCGCGCGAAGATCAGTGGGTGCACGGGCCAGGCGACGTGGTCGGCGTCCAGCGCCGGGTCCAGGCCGAGCATGCCCGGGCGCGGCCAGAACGCCGGCGGCGGCGTGGTCTGGGTGACCTGCGCGGCCGGCAGCGCCAGCCAGCGCAGCGCGAAGCTGGGGCCGAACTCCGGTGCGTAGCGCGGCAGGTCGGCGTCGTCCAGGCCGAGCTTGGCGCGCGCGCTGGGATAGAACGGGTGGTCGCGGTGGCTGGCCAGCTGTTCGCAGCGGTAGGCGCGTTCGTGCGCGTCGGCGGCATCCAGCGCCGTGGCCAGCAGCGGCCGTTGCTGCGCGTAGGCCTGCCGCGCCAGCGCGCGCTGGCGCACCGCGCAGTCGGCTTCCTCGACATAGGCGCGGTGCAGCGCCTGGGTCTCCGCGTCGAGCCCGTCGCCCAGCCGCGCCAACCACTGCGCCGCGCCGGATTCGTAGGCGCTGTGCTGCGCGGTGTGCAGGACCCAGCCGTCGCTGCAGGCGCTTACGGTCTGCAGGTAACCGGCGCGGCGCAGCGGCAGCCACAGTTCGCCGTCGGGCAGGTGCGCGATGCGCCACCAGGTGGCGTCCGCGGGCAGCGGCGCCTGCGTCCAGGCGGCGAGCACCGCCGGCGGCGGCGTGGCGGCGGCGCCGCGGCTGACGATGCCGCGCAGGTCTTCGCGCAGGCAGGCGTCGATCACGCGCAGGTCGATGTAGCGGCGGTCGGCGTCCTGACTCATGCCGCCACTCCGGTGCTGGTGTCGATGCGCCAGTGCAGCGACGCCTCGGTGCTGGCCAGCGCCTGCTGCAGGTCCGACTCGGTGTCGGCGAGCACGTCCAGCACGCCCAGGTAATCCTTGTTGGAATGGCTCAGGCGGATCGCGTCGCCGGGTTGCCGCAGGCGCCGGTAGCGCGCTTCCCAATGCGCGTCGCTGCTGCCGTGGTCGGCGCTGGCCACCGCCAGCGTGCCGTCGTGCTCGGCCACGTAGTAGCGCACCAGCGCCTGTGCGCGGCGCGCCTGCAGTGTGGGCAGCGGCCGGCCCAGGTGCAGGCCGAGCACGCTGTCGAACCAGTGTCCGCCGAACAGGCGATCGAGCAGGAACTCGCGGCCGTCGCCGATGCTGCGGTAGTTGATCTCCACCAGCACCGGGCCGTCGGCGGTGAGGATGAACTCGCTGTGGCACACGCCGAAGCCGATGCCGAACGCCTGCAGTTGCGCCAGCGCCTGCTGCAGCACCGGGGTGTCGATGGCGCTACGCCAGCGCGCCTCGCACTCGACGAAGTGTGGCGGCGCCGACAGTCGCACGTCGAAGCCGCCGATCGGCTGCAGGGTGCGTCCGTCGCCCAGGGTTTCCAGGGTGAACAACGGGCCCTCCAGCACGCTCTCCAGCAGCACGCTGCGCTGCGGGTGGCGCTGCCAGAAATCATCGAGGTAAGCCTGCAGCGTCGCCGCGTCGGCGCAGTGGCGCACGTCCAGGCTGGCCACGCCTTCGCGCGGCTTGGCGATCAGCGGCCAGGGCGCCTGCGCCGGCGGCATCGCGCCCGGCGCCAGGCTGCAGAACCACGGCGCCGGCAGGCCGAGCGCGCACAACCGCTGGCGCATCGCCGCCTTGTTCTTGGCCGCGTAGCAGACCTGCCAATCCTTGCCGGGCACGCCGAGTGCGGCGGCGACCACGGCGGCGCTGGTCTGCAGGTGGTCGCTGTTGCTGAACACCGCGCGCGGCGGCTGCGGCAGGCTGCCGAGCAGGTCGAGCACGCCCAGCGGATTGAACACGTCGCACTCCAGCACCTGCACCGGTGCGGCCGGCGGATGGCGACGGAAGTGGTCGAGGTGCGCGTGGCGATGGTCGGTCAGCAGCAGCACCGGCACGCCCAGGCGCTGCGCGGCGGGGAGGAAGCCATCGGTCACCGCCGGGTGGCAGACGTGGCTGAGGATCAGCAGAGGAGCGTCGTGCGAGGTCATGTGCGGGTCTCGTCGGGCGCAGGCGCACGCACGCCGCCGGCGCGGCCGCGCGGAGGCGGACACGGGAGGCATGCGCCGCGGCTGCGGCAGGGTCGCGTGGTTGCCTGGCGCATCGCATCGGGCGCGCGCTGGGTGGGAAAGGACGCGGCTGCGTCCGTTGCACTGGCCCGCGTCTCCCGCGGGCGGCGGCGCGCCGTGGTGGCGCGCGGTGGTGCGGCGGCCGGCGTCGTCGTCCGACGCCGGCGTGGATCAGAACGTGTACTCGAGGCCGACGGTGACGCTGCGGCCCGGCGCCGGCTGCCGGCCCCAGGGGCTGGTGTCGATGCCGCGGTACCAGTACTTGCGATCGAACAGGTTGTTGACCGCCAGCGACGCGCTGAGCTTGCCGCTGGCGCCTTCGCTGAGCACCTGGCTCAGCTGCGCGTTCCACACCCAGTAGGAGGGCAGTTCGCCGACCGAGCCGATCGCGTTCTCCTGCACGGTGTTGGCCGCATCGCTGAAGGCGCGGCTGAAGTAATAGCTGGAAACGGCGACGGTGGTATGACCGGATTCGGGCTGGTACGACGCACCGAGGGTGAGCTGGTTGCGCGAGGTGTAGGGCACGCGCAGGCCGTCGTACACGCCCGATTTCTGCCGTGCGTCCAGGTAGGCGTAACCGGCGTTGAGGGTCAGCGCGCGCAGTTGCGCGGGGCTCCACTGCAGTTCCACTTCGCCGCCCTGGTGGCGGGTCTTGCCGAGGTTGCGGTAGGTGCGGGTGGTGTTGTCGAGCTGGATCTGCTGGTCGAAGTCGATCAGGTAGCCGCCGAACTGCACGCGCGTGCGCTCATTGGGCTGGTAGCGCGCGCCGGCCTCGTAGTTCCAGGCCAGTTCGGCGTCGAGGTTGTCGCCGAAGATGATCTGGGTGACCTGCGGCGCGCGCAGCGAGCGCTGGCCGTCGGCGTACAGGTACCACTGCGGGCTGGCCTGGACGCCCAGGGTCAGGCCGGGCAGCACGTCGTCGGTCTTGTTGCGCGTGCGCGCGCCGCTGGCAAGGTTGTAGTAGCGCGAATCGACCTGCTCGTAGCGCAGGCCGGGGGTGACGGTGATGCGGCCGTCGGCGAAGGCGATCGCGTCGCTGACGTAAGCGGCGGCGCCGCGGTCCTTGAAGCGCCAGTCGCGCACCAGGGTGTACAGGCCGTCGCTGAGGCGGGTGTTGCCGACCAGGAAGTCGATGTCCTCGTTGATCGCGCGCGCGCCGAGCGTCCATTGCTGGGTCACCGCGCCTGAGCCCATTTTCCAACTCAGTCGCGGCTCGCTGCCGTAGACGCGGAAATCGCGCGGCGCGCTCTGCCGCAGTTGCGGCGGCAGGTCGGGGCGCCAGGTCTCGCTGGCCGAAGAACGCATGCCGACGATGAAGTTGCGGCTGCTGCGCGCGCTGAAATTGCTCCAGTCCAGGCGCAGGTCCTGGAGCGGCCCCACGTCGCCGAAGTCCTGCTGGTAGACCAGCGAGGCGCGGGTGGTGCGGCCGGTGAATTCGTCCAGCGGCCGCGTCGACTGGCGCGGATCGCGCAGGTAGTCGGCGGTGGACAAGGCGCCGGCCATGTCCATGTCGGCGACGTAGCGCTGCACGCTGGCCTTGAGCAGCTTGTCCGGCGCCAGCCACCATTCCGCGCGCAGGCGCAGGTTCTTGATGTCGGTGGCGCTGTGCTCGCGCCAGTAGTCGCCCTTGGTCCAGTTGGCGTCCAGTTGCAGGCCGAAGGTATCGCTGGCATAGCCGCCGGTGCTGATCGCGGTGTCGCCCAGGTAATGCCCGGCGCCGCCGGCGGCGACCTTCTGCCCCAGCGTGGTGGTCCAGGTGGTGGGAATGTCCGGGCTGATCAGGTTGATCACGCCGCCGACGTTGTTGGGGCCGTACTGCACCGCCGCGCCGCCGCGCACGATGTCGATGCGGTCGACCTGGTTCAGGCCGACCGGGAACAGCGACAGGCTGGTTTGCCCGTATGGCGCCAGCGCCAGCGGAATGCCGTCCTCCAGCACCTGCACGCGGCCGCTGCGGCTCTCGTACAGGCCGCGCAGCATGATCTGCGGCAGCGCGCCGGTGCCGGTCTCGTCGAACACCTTGATCCCCGGCACCTTCTGCAGTGCGTCGTCCAGGGAGCGGTTGGCGCCGTTGCGCAGTTGCGCGTTGTCGATCACCTGGCGGCTGCCGGCGTAGTGCTGCACGTCTTCGACAGTGGAGCGGCCGAGCAGGCTGCCCTGCACCTGCACCGCGTCGAGCTGGCGGATCCGCGCCTGTGCGTCGGCGTCGGGCGGGGTGTCCTCGGCGCGCGAGCTGGAGGGGGCGAGCATGGCGGCGACGAGGGCGACGGCCAGCAGCGAAGGGGAAAGCGAAGCGATCAAGACGACGACTCCAATGGCACGAAAACGGTCAGGGACTGCGCAGGTCGGCTGCGCGTTGGCGCAACGCGGCCTGCAGCAGCGCGCGGTCTTCGCCGGCGAACAGCCACTGCAGGTCCGCCTGCGCCAGCCAGTGCGCGCGTTGCGCGGCGTCGCGGGGATTGGGGCAGAACGGAACGCCGGCGGTGCGGCAGGCCGCGTCGATCGCCAGCAGCTGTTCCCACACCTGCGGATGGGTGGGCTGGGGGCCCACCCCCAGGTCCAGCGCAAGATCCAGCGCGCCTTCCATCACCAGCGACACGCCGGGCACCTGCAGGATCTGCGGCAGCGCGCGCACGCCGGCGGCACTCTCGATCATCGGGATCACCCGCAGGCGCTCGCGGCTGCGGGCGATGTAGTCGGCCAGGCCCACGCTGCCGAAGCCGGTGACGCGGCCGCCGGTGATGCCGCGGCGGCCATGCGGCGGGAAGTGCGCGGCGGCGACCGCGCGCTCGGCCTGCTCGGCGCTGTCCAGCCCGGCCAGGACTACCCCGCGGGCGCCGGCGTCGAGCACCCGGCCGATCAGCTTGGCATCGACCTCGGGCACGCGCACCCAGGGTTCGCAGCCGCCCAGCTCACAGGCGCGGATGGCGTGTTCCAGCTCGGCCGGCGAGCGCAGCACGTGTTCCAGGTCGAGCACCGCGAAGTCGTAGCCGACATGCCCGAACATCTCGCACAGCAGGGCACTGGGCACGGAGTTGAGCAACCCGATCTTGCAGGCCATGGGGGAGGGCGAGCGGAACTGGGGAAGGGAGCGCAATCCTGCCGCAAACGAGAATGCTTATCAAGAAGATTCGCTGCGGGCCATTACAGCCGCGGTAGACGGTTTCTGTGCGCTACCGCGCTTTTCGCTCTGCGGCTCACCGTCCGAAGAGGAGCCGCTTTTGCGAATCCCCACTCCCCACTCCCCAATCCCTGCCGCCGTGCGCTTAGCGCGCGGCGGCCCGCATCCCCCGGTACGGCGGCGTCGCCATCACCATCTCCGCCAGCGAATAGGCCAGCTCGCGCTCGGCCATCACCGTGCCGTCGGCGCCGTGGTCGAGCAGATGCTTGACCTCGGCATCGCTGTGCGCGCGCGCCAGCAGGGTCAGCGCCGGGTTCAGCGCACGCAGCTTGGCCAGCGCTTCGCCGGCCTCCAGCGGTTGCGGGATTGCCAGGATCGCGATCTTGGCCCTGTCCGGATGCGCCTCGGCCAGCACCCGGTCGGCAGCAGCGCTGCCGCGGATGCCGGGAATGCCGTCGGCATGGGCGCGCTCGACGTGGTCGCGGTTGTCGTCGATCACCAGCACCGGCACGCCGCGCTCGCGCAGCACCGCCGCCAGCGCGCTGCCGACCCGGCCGTAGCCGATCACGATGGCGTGGTCGACCAGGTCCAGCGACGGGCCCGGCGGCAACTCCGGCTCCACGGTCACCGGCGCCTCCACCGCCTGCCGTGCCTGCCAGCGGTCCAGCCAGGTGAACAGCAGCGGGTTGGCGATGATCGACAGCAGTGCGCCGGCCAGGATCAGGTCGCGGCCGGTCTCAGGCAGGATCGCCAGGCTCACGCCCAGGCCGGCGAGGATGAAGGAGAACTCGCCGATCTGCGCCAGGCTGGTGGAGATGGTCAGGGCGATGCCGGTGGGATGGCCGAACGCACGCACGATCACGAACGCGGCCAATGACTTGCCGACGGTGATGGTCAGGAACGTGGCCAGCACCTGCCACGGATGCTCGAGCAGGATGTGCGGATCGAACAGCATGCCCACCGAGACGAAGAACAGCACCGCGAAGGCGTCGCGCAGCGGCAGCGAGTCGCTGGCGGCCTTGTGGCTGAGCTCCGACTCCTTCAGCAGCATGCCGGCGAAGAACGCGCCCAGCGCGAACGACACGCCGAACAGGGTGGCCGAGCCGAACGCCACGCCCAGCGCGATCGCCAGCACCGACAGGGTGAACAGCTCGCGCGAACCGGTCGCGGCCACCTTCTCCAGCGCCCACGGGATGGCGCGGCGGCCGACCACCAGCATCACCGCCACGAACGCGGCCATCTTCAGCAGGGTGATGCCGAGCGCGCCGAGGATCGCGCCGGTGTCGGCGCCCTTGCCGCCGAGCGCGTCGGCCAGCGCCGGCAGCAGCACCAGCGCCAGCACCATCACCAGGTCCTCCACGATCAGCCAGCCGACCGCGATGCGCCCGCGCAGCGTTTCCAGCAGGCGCCGCTCCTCCATCGCCCGCAGCAGCACCACCGTACTGGCCACCGACAGCGCCAGGCCGAATACCAGGCCGTGCAGGGTCGGCCATCCCATGCTCCAGGCCAGCCCCCAGCCGAGCAGGGTGGCGACCGCGATCTGCGCCAGCGCGCCAGGGATCGCGATCCACTTCACTTCCATCAGGTCTTCGAGCGAGAAGTGCAGCCCCACCCCGAACATCAGCAGCATCACCCCCAGTTCCGACAACTGGTTGGCCAGGGCCTGGTCGGCGACGAAGCCGGGCGTGAACGGGCCCACGCAGATGCCCGCCACCAGGTAACCGACCAGCGGCGAGAGTTTGAGACGGTGGGCGAGCGTGCCGAGGATGAAGGCGAGCGCGAGCCCGACCGCGATGATGTCGATGAGACTGGTGTCGTGATGCATTCAGGATCGCAGAACAAGTAGGCCCCGAGTGTCGCCGATCGGGGCTTTTGTCGGCAAATCGGTGTGGCGGGGTGGAGCGGCGGCAGTGGCTGCCCGCGCCTGATGCGCGCGCGTCTGGGGCGTTGCGCGCGGGGCGGGTGGTTCGACTGACAGCGAGCGGCCAGCGTCCGGTGCCCGGCCAGGCTCAACCTGTCCTGGCCTGAACGGATCAGTTGAGGCTGGCTGGAGGGTCTGGCCCGTCCCCGTGACGGGCCGGGGCGGTCCGGATCAGGCAGGGAAGGAGGGGCGGCCAGGCGTCCGTCGGTGCGCAGTTGGCCCGTGGCGGTCCCGCACCATGCCCCTGCAGGCCTGCTCCCCGACACCCTGAATGGGATGGAGGTCGCAGCGATCGGGGGGCGCACGCAACTCCCTGTCAGGAAAGGCATTACACCGCATGATGGACGTTAACTGTCTACTGTTTCGGCCCATTCCCTGGTGTATGTTTGCGCCACTTGTTGCGCCCCATCGGGCGTCCTGCAGGACAGGGTGGCATGGCTAGATTGACTACTTTCGCGAAGGGACTCCTCCTGAGCGCCGTGTACTGCGCCGGCTATCTGGTGGCGTGGCGGTTGTCTTTGGACCAATGGTTCTTGCCGGCCGGCCTGCGTGCGGCCGTGTTGCTGTTCATGCCGCTGCGGCTTTGGCCTTATCTGTTGCTCGGTGATGCCGCAGCGCTACTGGCGTTGCGTGTGCCGCTGATTGACGAGGGCCAGAGTGCGACCTGGGCATATCTGAGTCCGCTGCTGCTGATGCCGTTGTCGGCGCTAGTGCCGCTGTGGTTCCGACGCCGCGTGCCCGATGTGATGGTCTGGCAGCAGCGGTTGCTGCCGGTGGTGCTCGGCATGGCGCTGTGGGGCGTGCTGATCAACAAGGTGCTGAACTGGTTGCTGGATGGGCCGGTGACCGACATCAACGTCGAGAACGCGCTGAAGTTCTGGGTCGGTAATTATCTCGGCATCCTGGTGTTCGTGTTGCCGGCGCTACTGTGGGTGCGTCGCGAAGGCACGGCGCTGATGTCGCGCGGCCTGATGCACGACAGCCTGCGCGCTGCGCTGATGGTGGGGGCCCTGTTCGCGGCGGCGATGAACGTACCGGACGGGGTCGCGCGGCAGTTCCTGCTGGTGATGATGATCGTACCGGGCTTCTGGCTGACCCTTGGCCACGAGTGGCGCGGTGCGGCCGTCGGCATCGTCATGGCCGACATCGCGGTGGCGATGGCGCTGGCGAAGTCGCATCAAGCCGGTGCGTTCGACCTTGAAATGTTCTATGTGCAGATGCTGGTGTCGTTCGCCGCCACTACGCTGTTCGTGCTTGGCACCCGTATCGCCGGGGTGATGGAGCAGGCCCGACGCCTGGGCTTCGCCGAACAGGAAGCGCTGCAGGTCGCCCAGGCAAGCTACATGTCGGCCGAGCGTACCCTCCGCAACCGGGTGATCGAGTACACCGACATCCACGTACACATCAACAAGCTGCGCCGCGACATCGCCACCACACTGAAGCAGCACGGCCATTATGCCGCGGCGATGGAAATGAATCGCACCGGGGTGATCCAGGCGCAACTGCTGGACGATTATGTTGCCGCCCTGTATCCGCTGGATATCGAAACCCATGGCCTGTACGGCGCGCTGAATTCGGTCGCCTTCGCCAACGCCTGCGATACCGAGGTCGAGGCACGCCTGCACGGGGATTCGCGGCGGCTGTCGATCGGGCTACAGTTGGCGGCGTATCGCTGCGTGCTCAATGCCATGGAAATCCTGCCCGACGCGGGCCGGCATACGATCACGGCACGGGTCTGGTCGGCGCGTGGCAAGCGTGGCGTAGTGGTGACCCTGGAAGCCGATGCGGCGATGCCGGGTGCCGGCCGCAAGCACCACAACGCCGACGAGATGGACTGGGAGCTGGCCAGCCGGTTGAAGGCTCATGACGGCACCTGCCGGCGCCGTCATGAGCGAAAGATCAGTTTCCTGATCTCCGAACCGCTGGAAAGGACCGTTACTTCTTGACGGTCACCGTCCAGACGTCGCCGTTGGCGCTGCTGGCCAGCTGCACGGTGAAGTAGCGCGCGTCGTAGACCACGGTGCCGCGGCTGCTGTCGAAGGTATCGACGGTGCTCACGCGATCCACGTCCTTGCCCATCGGCGTCACCCATGCGGTGTCGCCGACCCGGCCGACCGCACCACGCACCTGGCCGGTGCTGTCGTTGATCTGCAGGTAGGTCACGCCGTTACGCTCGAACTGATAGATGCGCGCCGACGCATTGGTGGACAGATTGGTCGCCGCCGGCGCGCTTTCACCCAGGCCGCGGATGGCGATCGGACTACCGTTGCCGCCGCTCGGACAACAGCTTTGTGCATAGGCGCTCGACGCAAGCGCCGAACACGCCACGATGCCTGATAGCACCGCTATTTTCGAAGTTTTCCACATGACACGATCCTTCCCCTGTTGGGGTTTTTTTGCCTGCCGTTCAGGCGATTCCACATTACGCGAATCGCAACAGGCCACTGTTGACAAATAATCAATCGATTCATACTTGTGATGCGTATCACTTTTATATATTCGGGAATGAGTCCCGAAAAAGTGCGCCGCATCGACTGCTCAGGTATGGCCCCAAGGTCACGCACCATCGCGTGGGACCAGTCCGGCATCGCCGGGGGCGTCGGGCGCTGTGCTCACTGCAGTTTCCATGCCACTCAGGGCGGTCACGCCTGCGCGGCATAGCCGCCGGGTGCGGCCTGTCGCCTTGTCGCGCATGTGCGCATAGGCGATCTTTGTTGGCGGTGCGCCGGATCGAATGCCGCCGTCTATCGCCTGCGTTCTATAGCGCTGGGAAAACAATCGCCGCCACAGGGAGTTTCTCGAACGCGGCACGGCGTTCCCGTGCCGGGCATCGCGCTGATTGAATGTGGCGAAGTGACTGTTACTCAATAACCTGATGTATTTCTATCGTGCGACGAATGCTTGACGCATTTACGTCGTGCTGCCGTGATCGGTCGAGGCGGCGGTTTAAAACGCAATGGGCATGGCGATGGCCAAGGTGCGCCGCGCGCTGCCGAACCGCGTCTGCCATGCCGGCGTACATGTGGCCTGCCGAATCTTCCTCGCCACGGCATTGCTGCGCATCCCAATTCCCACGGCATGGCAGTGGCCTCGCCTGCCATCGCACACCGGCATCCCGCCGGTGCGGTCGCGACGTCGCCGGTGGCGAAGACGGCGGCGGTGCCGGAACACTGCCGCCGCATGCGCTTACCAACTGTAGTTGACGTTGGCGTAGGCGAACGCGCCGTTGAAGCCGAATGGCGAGGACGTGCTGTACGGCAGATAGGTGCGGGTGCCGGCGCCGGCGCGAGAGCGGTCGGGATATTCGTTGAGCACGTTGTCGCCGCCGACGGTCACGCGCCAGCGGCCCAGCGTGTAGGCGGCCGACAGATCCAGGGTCCATTTGGCCGCGTAGGTCTGGTCGGCGGCGGGCGTGGTGCCGAAGTCGGTGAACTCGCCCCAGCGCGTCGCGGTGGCGGTGAAGGCCCAGGCGCCCGGCGACCACACGCTGCTCAGGAAGAACTTGTCGCGCGGCGAACCGCGGGTGATGCGGCCGATCTCGGCGCGGCCGATGCGCACCGCGGTCGGGTCGATCGCTTCCAGCACCGCCGGGTTGCCGGCGATCTTCTCGATGTCGGTCTTGTTGTAGTTGTAGCCGGCGGTGAGGTCGAGGCTGCTGGCGGGCAGCGCGAGCTTGTAGGTGCCGATCGCGTCCACGCCCTGGGTCTTGGTGTCGATGGCGTTGGTGAAATAGCGGCCGCCGCCGATGCCGGCGTAGCCGTTGCCCTGCAGGTAGTTGCGCACGGCCGTGGAGGTGAGGTTCTCCGAGAGCACGATGCGGTCGTCGATGTCGATGCGGTAGGCATCGAGGGTGATGTACAGCGCGTCCACCGGCTGCAACACCAGGCCCAGGCCGTAGTTCTTGGATTTCTCGGCCTTCAGCGGTTCGGCGCCGAGCGCGATCGCCGCCGGGTTGTCGGTGCGGAAGGTGCCGATCTCGAACGGCGTGGCGGCGATGCTGCCGTCGGGCTGGGCGACGTTGATGAAGTTGGTGGCGACCGACTGGAAATACTGCTGCTGCAGCGAGGGTGCACGGAAGCCGGTGGACGCGGTCGCGCGCAGCGCGACCTTGGGACTGAAGGCGTAGCGCAGCGACAGCTTGCCGGTGGCGGTGTCGCCGAAGTCGCTGTAGTTCTCGTAGCGCCCGGCCAGGCCGGCGGAGAACTTGTCGGTGATGTCGCCTTCCAGGTCGAGGTAGGCCGAATAGCTGTTGCGGTCGTAGTGGCCGGAATCGCTGGGCTTGAAGCCGGCGAACACCTGCGCACCCGGCAGCAGGGTACCGTTGGCCGAGGGGATGCCGCCGTTGACGTAGGACGCCGGCTCGCCTGGCGATTCGTTGAACTTCTCGCCGCGCCATTCGGCGCCGAAGGCCAGGGTCACCGGATAGGCCAGGCCGACCTCCAGCGATTTGCTGAAGTCGGCGTTGAGCACATTCTGCGTGACCTGCAGCGCGCCGGCATAGAACTCGGTGGGACTGGCCAGGCCCAGGCTGTTGTTGAGGCTGTGGCGCACGTCGAAACTCAGGTCGTTGCGGCCGTAGTTGTAGCTGAGGTCGATGGCCAGGCCGCCGGCGGTACTGGACTTGACCCCGCCGACCCAGGACACGTCCTTGCTGACGTTGTAGATCTGCGGCAGGAAGCCGTCGGGGTAGATCTCCGGGCGGTTGCGGTTGTCGCCGGACCAGCGGAAGTAGCCGTTGGACAGCACTTCGCGGCGGCTGAGCATCGCGTAGGAATAGAAGGTGATGTAGTCGGCCGGGCTGTACTGGCCGTTGTAGGAGAACGCGCCCTGGTCCACGTCCGGGTCGCCGTAGCGCTGCTGCACCTGGCCCTGGTACGGCGTGGCGCGGTCGGTCTGGTCCTGGTGTCCGGCCTGCGCGGCGAAATGCACGCTGCCGGTCTCGGCGAAGGTGAGGCCGGCATCGCCGGAGAGCTGGTACTGCTCGCCGTCGCCGGCGCTGTACTTGCCGTAGCGCCCGGCCAGGCTGCCGCCCGTGCCGCTGCCCTTGAGCACGATGTTGATGACGCCGGCGATGGCGTCGGAACCGTATTGCGCCGAGGCGCCGTCGCGCAGCACTTCGATGCGCTCGACCGCGGCGATGGGGATGGTGTTGAGATCGGCCGGCGAGGAGCCGCGGCCCTGCGCGCCGTTGAGGTTGACCAGGGCAGTGGTGTGGTAGCGCTTGCCGTTGACCAGCACCAGCACCTGGTCCGGCGAGAGCCCGCGCAACTGCGCCGGGCGCACGGCATCGGAGCCGTCGGTGATCGCCGGGCGCGGGAAGTTCAGCGAGGGCACTGCGCGCGACAGCGCGGTGGCCAGTTCGGTGGTTCCGGTGGACTGCAATGTCTCCGGCGAGATGATGTCGATCGGCGAGGCCGATTCGGCCACGGTGCGGTCGGCCACGCGGGTGCCGGTGACGATGACCGTGTCCAGCGTTTGCGCGTTGCCGGCGTTCTGTGCGTGGACGGAAACGGCGGACGTCGCCAGGCACAGGGCGACGGCGTGGGCGAGCGGAGTGAGCGTGCGCGTCATGGGGGAGGCGGCTCCAGAAGTGGGGAAGGGCGCCGCTGCATGCGCACTCCCCTGTCCCCTGGCGGATGCGGCGACGCTCCCTAGGGATTACCGGTTGATGTCAGTGGAGTCAATATTCCGTTAAGGGCGGCGCTGAGGTTGCAATTGCAACCACCGCTGCAGGCGTTGCGGCAGCGCGAATCCCCGGATTTTTCGGCTCGTAGACAAAATGCCGGCGCTGCGCGCGGACGTGGTGCACGCGGCCGTGCCTGCGCGCGGGCGCTGCGGCGTTTTTCGCAGTGCGATGTGCAGGAGGCGGCCTGCGCGGCACAGGGCAGAGCACGGTGTCGCGCGCGCGTGGTTGTACGGGCACCGCATGTCGCGAGCATGCGCCTGGTACCCCGTAGGAGCGGCTTCAGCCGCGACGTGCTATCGGTAAGCGTCGCGGCTGAAGCCGCTCCTACGAGAAGCCACGGGCCGCCACAGCACGGCACGCTGCGAACAATCCCCAATCCCGAATCCCGAACACAACAACGGCCCGGAAACCCGGGCCGTCGTCATGCCGCTCAACGTAGGCGCGATCGACGCCCACTCATGCGATCACCAGCGGTAATTGATCCGCCCGTACACGTAGGCGCCGTTGAAGCCGTACGGCGAGTAGTTGCTGTACGGCAGCATGCCGTAGGTGGAGTTGATCAGGTTGTCGGTCTTGTCCGGGTACTGGTCGAACACGTTGTCCGCGCCCAGCGTCAGCGTCCAGTTCGTGCTCGGCTTGAAGCTGGCCGAGGCGTCGACCACCCAGTCCGCGCCGTAGGTCTGGTCGCGGGTGGCGGTGGCCGAATTGCGCACGGTGAACTCGCCGTAGCGGGTGGCGGCCAGGCTCAGGTCCCACTTCGGCAGCTTCCAGGTACCGCTGAGGATCAGCTTGTCCTTCGGGTAGCTGTCTTCCAGGCGGCCGATCTCGTCGCGGCCCAGGGTGGTCTGGGTCGAGCCGATGGCGGCCAGCGCCTGCGGCTGGGTCACCGCATGGGTGATGTCGGTCTTGCTGTAGCCGTAGCTGGCGGTGAGGTCCAGTGTGCTGGCCGCCAACGGGATGCTGTAGGTGCCGACCACGTCGACGCCGCGGGTGCGGGTGTCGGCGGCGTTGCTGAAGTAACGCACGCTGGTGACGTTGCTGTAGCCGAGCCCGCGCAGCTGCCCCAGCACCGCCGCGTCGTTGAGGTTGGACGACAGCAGGATGCGGTCGTCGATCTCGATCTGGTATGCGTCCACGGTCAGGTACAGGCGCTCGACCGGCTGCAGCACCAGGCCCAGGCTGTAGGACAGCGAGGTCTCGGCCTTCAGCGGCGCGGCGCCCAGCGCCTGGGCCACGGCGCTGTTCACCGGGAAGGTGCCGGATTCGAAGAAGCTGCCGTTGATGTAGCTGCTGGTCACCGCCTGGTACTGCTGCTGCGCCAGCGACGGCGCGCGGAAGCCGCTGGCGACAGTGCCGCGCAGCGCCACCTTGTCGGTGAACGCGTAGCGCGCCGACAGCTTGCCGGAGGTCTTGCTGCCGAAATCCGAGTAGTCCTCGTAGCGGCCGGTGAGGCCGGCGGAGAACTTGTCGGTGAGGTCGGCTTCCAGTCCCGCATACACCGCGTAGTTGTGGCGGTCCGAATGCACGGCGTTGAGCGGCGCGAAGCCGGCGAAACCCTGCGCGCCGCCGGTGGTGCCGGTGTACGAGGCCGGCTCGCCCGGCGACTGGTTCCACTTCTCCTGGCGGTATTCGGCGCCGAAGGACAGCGTCACCGGATAGGCCAGGCCCCACTCCAGCGGCTGGGTGAAGTCGGCATTGACTGCGTTCTGGGTGTACTCCAGCGCGCCGTCGTAGAAGCGACTCGGGCTGTCGACGCCGAGGCTGTAGTTGATGCTGTTGGCGGTGTGGAAGTCGACCTTGTTGTAGCCGTAGTTGTAGCTGACGTCCCAGGTGAAGCCGCCGGCGGTGCTGCCCTTCAGGCCGGCGACCAGCGAGCGGTCCTTGGAGTACTGCTCGATCTGCGGCACGTAGCCGTCGGGATAGACCTGCGCCAGCAGCGCGGTCTGGCCGTTGTGGTTGGGCGAGCGGTAGAACGCGAACGAGGTGATGTCGCGGTTGCTGGCGATCGCGGTGGCATAGCCGGTGAGGTTGTCGCTGAAGCGGAACTCGCCGTTGGCCGAGACCGCGGTGGCGTCGACCTTGGGGTCGCCGTAGACGAAGGTGGTCTGGCCGATGCCGGGGTAGTTGCCGGTGTTCGGCGCGGTGCCCTGGTAGGGGCCGGCGCGGTTGGTGGCGTCCTGCTGGCTGATCTGCCCGGCCACGTGCAGGCTGCCGCGGCCATCGCCGAAGCCGACCCCGGCGTCGCCGGAGAGTTGCGACTTGGCGCCGTCGCCGGCCGAGTACTGGCCGTGCTCCACGGCCAGGCTGCCGCCTTCGCCGGCGCCCTTGAGCACGATGTTGACCACGCCGGCGATGGCGTCGGAGCCATACTGCGCCGAAGCGCCGTCGCGCAGCACTTCCACCCGCTCGATCGCGGCGATCGGGATCGCGTTGAGATCCACCGCCGAGGAACCGCGGCCGATGGTGCCGTTGACGTTGATCATCGCCGAGGTGTGGCGGCGCTTGCCGTTGACCAGCACCAGCACCTGGTCGGGCGAGAGCCCGCGCAGCTGCGCCGGGCGGATGCCGCTGGTGCCGTCGGTCAAGGCCGGGCGCGGGAAGTTAAGCGAGGGCAGCGCGCGCGACAGCGCGGTCGCCAATTCCGAGGTGCCGGTGGCCTGCAGCGCTTCGGGGGTGATGATGTCGATCGGCGATTGCGACTCGGCGACGGTGCGGTCGCTGACGCGGGTGCCGGTGACGATCACCGTGTCCAGCGTGCTGGGCGTGCTGGGCGTGCTCGGCGTGCTCGGCGTGCTCGGCGCGTCGGGCGCGGTCTGGGCGAAGGAGGGGACGGCGAGGGCGGCGAGCACGGCGCTCGCCAGCAGCGACAACGGACGGTTCATGAAAACTCCAACAGGTGCCGAAACGGCAGGCGGGGCCGCGGCGGCCGGCAAGGCCGGCGGGCCGCGTCCTCAGGGATGTCTAATTATTTTTTAACATGCGTGCTGCGTCGCAGGATGCAAGCGCATGTTCTTATTCCATTACGTTCTAAGGGTCGGCAGAACGCCGCGTGCCGCCGCCGAGAGCGGACGGCAGTCGCAATGGCGAGGCGGCTATGCAGGCCGAGCAGCGTCCGCGCCCCATCGGGACAGCTGCGGCATCGGCCTGTTGGCCGCGCGAAGTCACGCGTGGCAGGGCGTCGCCGCTTGTCGCGGCGACGCCCGCCAGGTTCGCTCAGAAGCGGTAGCTCACCCGTCCGTACCAGTAGCGCCCGTTGAAGCCGAACGGCGACAGCGGCGAGTACTGCAGGCCGTTGGGCCGGTCGTCGTAGATGTTGTTGAGCGCGGTCCGGGTCGGGTACTGGTTGGTGACGTTGTCGGCGCCGACGGTGAAGGTCAGGTCGTGCCAGGCATAGCTGGTGGACAGGTTCAGCAGCCAGCGTGCGGCGAAGCCCTGGTCCTGGCTGCCGTCGGCCTCGTCGCCGCGGCGGGTGATGGCGCCGTAGCGGGTGGCGTCGCCGTGCAGGGTCCAGCCGGCCAGGCTCCAGTCGCCGCTGAGCACGTACTTGGTGCGCGGCGTGGCATCGGTCAGCAGGCCCTGGCTGGCGCGGCCGAAGTTCGGATCGGAGATCTCCAGGATCTCGATCTTGTTGTAGTTGGCGCTGAAACTGAGGTTGAGCGTGCCGGCGCGGTCGAGGTCGAGCAGGTAGTTGTTCACCCAGTCCACGCCGCGGGTGCGGGTGGTGGCGCCGTTGACGAAGAACTGTGCGGCGCTGACCTGGCCGATCGGCTCGGCCAGCGAGATCTGGTCCGAATACAGGATCTGGTCCCAGATGCGGATCTGGTACAGGTCCAGGGTGGCGTTGAAGCCGCCGCCCGGTTGCCAGACCGCACCGATGCTGTAGTTGGTGGATTTCTCCGGCGACAGCGGCTTGGCGCCGAGGGCGATGGCCACCGGGTCGGAGGTGCGGTAGGTGCCGATCTGGCTGAGGACGCCGTCCACCGGCAGGGTCACCACCGAGGCGTAGTTCTGTTGCGCCAGCGAGGGCGCGCGGAATCCGTTGGAGATGGTGCCGCGGATGGCGAAGGCGTCGTTGAGCTGGTAGCGCGCCGACAGCTTGCCCGAGCGGGTGGTGCCCGCATCGCTGTAGTCCTCGTAGCGCGCGGCCACGCCGCCGGACAGGCGCTCGGTCAGGTCCGCTTCCAGGTCGGCGTACACCGCCTTGCTGTGGCGCTGGAATTGCCCGGCCACGGTCGGCGACAGGCCGGGGAACACTTGCGAGCCGCCGGGGTAGGGCGCGCCGGTCTCGGGGTTGATTGCGTTCGGATCGAAGTAGATCGAGGTGGGCGAGCCGGCCACCACGGCGTACTTGTCCTGGCGGTATTCGGCGCCGAAGGCGAGATTGACCGGATAGGCCAGGCCCCAGTCCAGGGACTTGCTGAAGTCGGCGTTGAGCGCGTTCTGCTCGTTGCGGAAGCCGCCGGCGTTGAAGCGCGTCGGCGAGGCGCCGGTGCTCCAGTACAGGTTGGTGTTGATGGTGTTGCGCAGGTCGAAGGTGACGTCGTTCTTGCCGTAGTCGGCCGAGACGTCCCAGGTCCAGCCGTTGTCGGTGCTGCCCTTGACGCCGAGCACCGCGGCGCGGTCGTTGGAGGGGTTGTAGATCTGCGGCAGGTAGCCGTTGGGATAGACCGCCTGCACGTTGCGGTCGCTGTTGTCCCAGGCGCGGTAGTAGCCGTTGGACAGCACCTCGCGGCGGCTGAAGTTGGCGTAGCCGTACAGGTCGACGTGCGGGGTGAGCGCGTAGCCGAAATTGACCAAGCCCTGGTAGGTCTTGACCGCCGGGTCGCCGTAGCGCTCGTAGGGCACGCCGCTGGTGTTGGCGGCGCCGGCGAGGGTGGTGGCCTTGTCGGTGTTCTCGGCGCGATTGGTGTTCATCGCGTTCTGGTAGTTCCACGACACTCGCACCCAGCCCGGCGCCTCGCCGCCCGGCGCGCCGCCGAAGGCCAGGCCGTAGGAGCCGTCGATACCGTTCTGCGCGCCGTCGCCCTTGTCCATGATGCCGCCGTTGACCGCGACGCTGTTGCTGCCGGCCTTGGCACCGTGTTTGAGGACGATGTTGATGACGCCGGCGATGGCGTCGGAGCCGTATTGCGCGGAGGCGCCGTCGCGCAGCACCTCGATGCGCGCGATCGCCGACATCGGGATCGAGTTGAGGTCGGCCGGCGCCGAGCCACGCCCGACCGAGGGGTTGTAGTTGACCAGCGAGGTGGTGTGGTAGCGCTTGCCGTCCAGCAGCACCAGCACCGCATCCGGCGACAGGCCGCGCAGGGTCGCCGGGCGCAGCGCGTCGTTGCCGTCGTTGATCGCCGGGCGCGGGAAGTTCAGCGACGGCAACAACTTGCCGAGGGCGCTGGCGAGGTCGCTGGCGCCGGTGGCCTGCAGCGCCTCGGGCGCGATGATGTCGATCGGCGACTGCGATTCGGCCACCGTGCGGTCGGAGATGCGGGTGCCGGTGACGATGATGTTGTCCAGCGTGGTCGGTGCCTGCTGGGACTGGGCAAGGCTGTTGGCGGAGGCGAGCGCGAGCAGGACGGCACTGACGAGGGGGAGGCGGCGTTGCGTCATCGGGCGGAGACTCCAGTGGCTGGGAGGATTGGCGTGGGTCTGGCGATTTCCGGTGTGGGCGGTGCAATGCTGCGGTGCAGCGATTGCCATCGGATTGAAATCCGTTTTTCACGCCGGCGCGTATACAAAAACGGACCTGGGTCGGATTTTTTCGGTGCCCCGGGTGCCGCCCCGGACGCCGCCGCGTCGCCGCCCGGGTGGGCCGGCGTCGGCGAAGCGGCTACACTTCCGCCTCGCTAGCCGAGTGCCCTGCCTTGATTTCCCTACGTAATTTCGCCTTGCGCCGCGGCGAGCGGCTGTTGCTGTCCAATGTCGACCTCACCCTGCATGCCGGCTACCGGGTGGGCGTGGTCGGCCGCAACGGGGCCGGCAAGTCCAGCCTGTTCGCGGCGGTGAAGGGCGAACTGGAGGCCGACAAGGGCGACGTCGACCTGCCCGGCAAGGTGCGCATCGCCAGCGTCGCCCAGGAAACCCCCTCGCTGCCGGACCCGGCACTGAGCTTCGTGCTCGGTGGCGACACCGCGGTGGCCGCGGTGCTGAGCGAAGAGGCCGAGGCGACCGCGCGCGAGGACTGGGAGGCGGTCGCCGCCGCGCACACCAAGATGGCCGAGATGGGCGCCTACGACGCCGATGCGCGTGCCGGCAAGCTGCTGCACGGCCTCGGCTTCCCGGCCGAGACCCATCACCGCGCGGTGTCCTCGTTCTCCGGCGGCTGGCGCGTGCGCCTGAACCTGGCGCGCGCGCTGATGATGCCCAGCGACCTGCTGCTGCTCGACGAACCGACCAATCACCTCGACCTGGACGCGGTGTACTGGCTGGAGCAGTGGCTGCTGAAGTATCCGGGCACGCTTCTGCTGATCTCGCACGACCGCGAGTTCCTCGACAACGTCGCCACCCACACCCTGCACCTGCACGGTGGCGGCGCCAAGCTCTATCCGGGCGGCTATACCGATTTCGAACGTCAGCGCGCGGAACAACTGCGCCAGCAGCAAATCGCGCACGAGAAGGAACAGGCCGAGCGCGCCCACCTGCAGAGCTTCATCGACCGCTTCAAGGCCCAGGCCAGCAAGGCCGCGCAGGCGCAGAGCCGGATGAAGCGTCTGGCCAAGCTGGCCGGTACCGAAGCGGTGCGCGCCGAGCGCGAGTTCCGCATCGAATTCGCGCCGCCGGCCAAACTGCCGTTCTCGCTGATCCGCCTGAACCATGTCGAGGCCGGCTACGGCAGCGACGCGGTCATTCTGCACAACGTGGGCTTCGGCCTGGAAGCCGGCCAACGCATCGGCCTGCTCGGCCCGAACGGTGCCGGTAAGACCACGCTGGTGAAGACCCTGGTGGGCGAGCTGGCGCCGCTTGCAGGGGAACGCGCCGCCCATCCGGACCTGCGCATCGGCTACTTCGCCCAGCACACGGTGGAATCGCTGCATGAAGGCCAGTCGCCGATGGAGCACTTCCGCGACCTGGCCCCGGATGCGCCGAACCAGGCGTTCCGCGACTTCCTCGGCAAGTGGAATTTCCCGGGTGACCGTGCGTTCGAGCCGGTGGACGGCTTCTCCGGCGGCGAGCGCGCGCGCCTGGCGCTGGCGCTGATCGCCTGGCAGCAGCCGAACGTGCTGCTGCTGGACGAACCCACCAACCATCTCGACCTGGAAATGCGCGAGGCGCTGGCCGAGGCGCTGGCCGATTTCGACGGCGCCATCGTCATGGTCTCGCACGACCGCCACCTGATCGGCCTGGTCTGCGACACCTTCTGGCGCGTGGCCGACGGCGTGGTGGAGCCGTTCGACGGCGACCTCGACGCCTACGCCGCGTGGCTACGCACCCGGCCGGCCGCGCAGGGCACCAAGCAGAAGCTGGCCGAGGCCGCGCCGACCCCGCCGCCGCCGGTCAAGCCGCTGCCGGCGAAGAAGCCGCCGAACCCGCACAAGCTGGCCGCCGCGGAGAAGCGCGTGGGCGAGCTGGAAGCCACCCTGGCCGAGCTCGATCGCCAGCTCGCCGACCCGCGCAGCTATGCCGATGCGGAGAAGATGGCGGTGCTGGGCCGCGACCGCGAAGCGACCGCGCGCGAGTTGGCGCAGGCCGAGCAGGCGTGGATGGAGTTGATCGACGGCGCCTGACGGCGTCGCACAGGCCGGCCGCGCGCAACGCGGCCGATGGCCCATCCCGCAGGCCCGGCCGGCGCGGTCATGCCTTCATGGAGCGACGACGATGATCAGCGGCACCATCCGCCTGGACGATTTCCGCGCTGCGCAACGCCTGCATCATCGATACAAGCTGCGCCGCGCACTGATGCTGATGGGCGGTGCGTTCCTGCTCGGCGTATTGCTGTTGTTGTCTGATGCGCGCGGTGGCTGGGCGAGCGTGCTGGGCGAGGCGCTGGTCTTCTTCAGTTGCGGTGCTCCGATCTGGCTGGCCTTGTGGTACGGCTGGGTCGTGCCGAGCAAGCTGCTGTTCCTCTACACGCAGCAGGAGTCGCTGCGGCATCGCTTCACCTATGCATGGGACCAGGTGGGCATCCGCATCACCTGGCCGAACGGCGAGGTACACCGCCGCTGGCGCGATTACGTCCGGTATCGCGAGAGTCCGCGGGTGTTGCTGCTGTACCACAACGACGGCATGTTCGACGTGGTGCCGACGGCATGGTTTGCCGACGCCGCACAGCGCGACGCGTTCCGGCGGCTGGCGGCGCGGGTGGGAACCGGAACTGGCAAGTCCACCGTGTAGCAGGCGCTCAGGTTGCGGCGTGCGCTGGACATGCATGCGATGTGGATGTCCGCGCTTGGTCCAGGCTCGCCGGAGCGCGAGTGGGCATACCCCCTGTGGGAGGGGCTTCAGCCCCGACGCCTCACTGTCCCAGCCAACGGAAAGCCACACCAGCAAGGCAGGCGCAAGCGCCCAGGGCCGGGCGCTTGCACGTGGCCGGTGAGGACGCTCTGGCGGCAGTGACACAAAGTGCCCGGCGCCATCGGTCGCGATGGGCGTGCCGGGTAGAAGAGGACGGTCGGTTCGGCCGGCGCGTTGCGCCGGCCCGCGGTGCTCAGGCAGCGGCGCTGGCCACGACCAGCAGGCCGCCGGCGATCGCCGCCCAGTCCAGCGGCGTGCGCGAGCGCAGGCTCTTCAGCGAGGGGCGGGCGGTCGGCGTCGGTCGCAGGCCGGCCTTGAGCGCCATCAGCGCCAGGCCCGCGGCGCTGAGCGCCCAATGCCATTCGCTGGCGCCGCCGCGCAGGAAATAGGCCAGATGCAGCACACACAGACAGGCCAGTACGGCGGCCAGCACGACGTCACGCGAGACCAGGCCCGGACGGGCGGTCAGGACACCACGGTTCATCAACATGTTTCCCCCTGGACGATAGGCGCCTTCCCCGGCGCACACTGCGACTGCGACCGGGATCATATTTCGAGCTTGCACGGCCGCCAAGCGGCAGTGCACAAAATCTTCACATGGCTGTCAAAGCCCGCTGGTAGGCGTAGCAAGGCACGTGCCGGATGTGCGCAGGTGGTGTGGAAGGCGATGTGCAGCACTGGCCCTGTCGCTCAGTCGGCATGTGCGGCCTGCTCGGCCAGCAACCATTCGCGCAGCCGCCGCCCCGCGTCGCTTTCCGCCCGCGAGCGCAATCGGGTCAGCCAATAGCGGCCCAGGTCGATGCGGGTCGGAAACGGGCATGCCAGGCGCCCGGCATCCAGGTCCTGGGCGAACAGCCGCAGCGGCAGCAGGGCCACGCCGTGGCCGGTCGCGGCGATGCTGGCCAGAGTCAGCGAGGCATCGCAGATCGGGCCGCCGGCCTGCACCTCGGGCGCGCCGGCGGCCTGCAGCCAGCGCGGCCATTCGTCCAGCCGGTAGGAGCGCAGCAGGTTGGTCCTTGCCAGGTCGGCGGGCGTGCGCAGCAGCGGCGCCAGTGCCGGTGCGCACACCGGTGCGAACGGCGCATCCAGGACCGGCGTGGCGTACTGGCCCTGCCAGTCGCCATCGCCGAAGCGGATCGCCAGGTCCAGGCCTTCACCGGCCAGGTCGACCCGGTTGTTGTGGGTGTACACGCGCAGTTCGATGCCCGGGTGCGCGGCGTGGAAGGCGTCCAGCCGCGGCAGCAGCCAGCCCACCGCGAAGGTGCCGACCACGCCCACGCTCAGCGTCTCGCGATAGCGGCCGCCGGCGAAGCGCTGCAGGGTGGAGGCGATGCGGTCGAAGGCCTCGGTCAGCACCGGGTGCAGGCGCAGGCCCTCGTCGGTCAGGGCCACGCCGCGCGGCAGGCGCTGGAACAGCACCACGCCCAGGCGCGCCTCCAGTTGCTTGATCTGGTGGCTCAGTGCGGCCTGGGTCACGCACAGCTCGGCGGCGGCGCGGGTCAGGTTCTGGTGCCGCGCCGCGGCTTCGAAGGCACGCAGGGCGTTCAACGGCAGGTGCGGACGGATCATCGCCAGGCATCAATTCGGCTCATGGGTGCGATTGAATAACCTCGCTGGTGGGGGCAGGTCAATGCGGCCATCATCCTGGCTCCCGACGGAGATGGACGATGCTGACGAGACGACGGTTCCTGCAGGGCGTGGGCATGGGCGCGAGCCTGCTGGCGGTGGCTGCAGTGCAGGCAAAAACGCCGCAAAACAAGGCGCCAACGCTACAGCAGCGACTGGCCGAGATCGAGCGGCGCAGCGGTGGCCGGCTCGGCGTGAGCCTGCTCGACGGCAGCGGCGCGGTGCTCGGCGGACAGCGCCAGGACGAGCGCTTCCCGCTGTGCAGTACCTTCAAATTTCTATTGGCAGGGGCGGTGCTGCAGCGGGTCGATCGTGGCGAGTTGACCCTGGAGCGGCGCCTGCCGGTGCGCAAGGCGGATCTGCTGGGGAATTCGCCGGTGTCCGAGCGCCATGTGGGCGGCACGCTCAGCGTGGCCGAGCTGTGCCGTGCGGCGATGATCTACAGCGACAACGCCGCGGCCAACCTGCTGCTGCCGCTGGTCGGCGACCCGCCCGGCGTGACCCGCTTCCTGCGTGCGCTGGGCGATACGCAGACCCAACTGGATCGCAACGAGCCGGGCATGAACGATTTTGTCGCCGGCGATCCGCGCGACACCACCACGCCGGCGGCGATGGCGGCGACGATGCGCACCCTGTTGCTCGGGGAGGCGCTGCAACCCGTCTCGCGGCAGCGCCTGATCGGCTGGATGCGCGACAACCGCACCGGCAAGGATTGCCTGCGCGCCGGCCTGCCGGCGGGCTGGCAGATCGGCGACAAGACCGGCAGCAACGGCACCGACACCCGCAACGACATCGCCATCGTGTGGGCGCCAGGACGGCCCACGCCGCTGCTGCTGACCGCCTATCTCAATGGCGCCACGGTCGACAGCGCCGCGCGCGATGCGGCGCTGAAGGCGGTGGCGCAGGCGGTGGTGGCCACGCTGCCGGCGCAGGCGCCGCGCGCCGGCTAGCCGTTCTCCGTAGGGCCGACTTCAATCGCGACGGGCTTTACCGGGAAGGTCCGTCGTGGCTGATTCCACAAAAGGCGACAACAGCCGTTCCTACCCGACGTCGCTCGCGATCATCGGCGTCGCCATTCTGTCTATGTCGCGCGCGATCGCCTGCGTTGTACCCAACGGCCACAGCCGCCGCGGCCGTGCCACCTGATCGTGCGGTCCCTTCCAGTCCCTTCCTGTTCGGAGCGTCCCATGCGTGGATTCGTATGCTGTTCGTTCGCCATCGCCCTCGGGCTGTTCGCCCACACCGCGCAGGCGCGGGTCTGGGAACCCTCGCCCGGCCACGCGCAGGTGCCGATCTGGCCCGGCGCGGTGCCGAACGCCTTGCCGCATCCGAAGCCGGAATCGGCCGGTCCCGGGGCCAGGATCGACAACGTCAGTCGGCCGACCATGACGGTCTATCCGGCGCAGGGCCACAACACCGGCGCCGCGGTGGTGGTGTTTCCCGGCGGCGGTTATCAAATGCTGGCGATGGACCTGGAGGGCACGGACATCTGCGACTGGCTGACCTCGCGCGGCATCACCTGCGTGCTGTTGAAGTACCGCGTGCCGAACTCGGGGCCGACCTGGGTCGATGACCGTCGCTACTACCCGAAGGTGCAGACCGCGCTGCAGGACGCGCAGCGCACGCTGGGCCTGGTGCGCCAGCAGGCCGCGACCTGGGGCGTGGACCCGCACAAGATCGGGGTGATGGGCTTTTCCGCTGGCGGCCACCTGGTGGCTGCGGCGAGCACGCACTTCGCCCAGCGCACCTATCCGCTGGTGGATGCCGCCGATCGCGTCAGCTGCCGCCCGGACTTCGCCATCGCCGTGTACCCGGGCCATCTGTGGGTGCACGAGGACGAGGACGCCGACACCCGCGATTTCACCGATCTGGCCTTGCGTCCGGACATCCGCGTCGTCGCCGACACCCCGCCGACCTTCCTGCTGCAGGCGCAGGACGACTACGTGGACGGCATCTCGCAGGTGCTGGCGTACTTCGTCGCCCTCAACCACGCCGACGTGCCGACGGAAATGCATATCTACGCCAAGGGTGGCCACGCTTTCGGTCTGCGTGCAAAGAACCTCCCGATCGCGCAGTGGCCGCAACTGGTGGAGACCTGGCTGCGGACGATCGGGATGCTTGAGAGCCGGGATTAGGGAGTTGGGATTGGGGATTGGTAACAGCCGGGATTGGGGATTCGGGATTGGCAAAAGCGTGTCAGCGCGCGGATTGCGCTTTTACGAATCCCAAATCCCAAATCCCGGACGTTGTCACGAATCCCCAATCCCGACTCCCCAATCCCGCCCGCCTCCGGCGGGCTCCTGATACAGCCGCGCCGGCCCGCCCATCGCCGGATCGCTGATGCCGGGCTTGCCGGTTTCCACGCGGCCGGCCAGGCGCCGGCGGGCGTGGTCCTGGATCAGCCACAGGTCGTACCAGCCGCCGCTCGGCTTGGCGCTCCAGCGCATGCGCTGCTCGGCACCAGGCGCCAGCGTCACCTGCTGGCGCGGCTGTGCCTGCGCATAGGCGGCCGGTTCCAGGGACACGCTGAGCGGGTCGGGGCCGGGATTGCGCAGCACCAGGCACAGCGTCTGCGCGTCGTCCGGGTCCTGGACGATGTCGGCCTGCAGCAGCGGAGCGCTCAGATCGCCGCGATAGTGGCGATGGAAGCCGTTGGGGCCGAGCAGCCACAGGTCGTAGTCGCCGTCGTAGGTGGTCCAGGTGCCGTCCAGGCTTGCACCGGCGCCCACCGTGTAGCGGCGCGGGATCGACTCCAGCAGGTAGCGGTCGTAGACGTGCAGCACCGCCGCGGCGCCGGTGTTGGTCATGCGCAACTGCACTTCGCCGCGCTCGAGCACGTACTGCAACTGCACCGTAGGCCGATACGGTAGCGCGCGTGCGCGGCGCACGCCGAATGCCTGTCGTGGTGCCTGCAACTGCGTCGGCAGCGGCGGCAGCGCATGCTCGCGCAGCGCCGCGGCGCGTGCCGCCGCCTCGCGCACGTCCGGCAGGTCGGCGACGAAAGGGCGCGTATCGGTCTGGCGGAAATCGAAGGCGTCGAGCAGGTCGCCGCAGACCGCGCGGCGCCACGGGGTCAGGCCGGCGGCGGCGACGCCGAAGCGGCGCTCCAGCAGGCGCAGCACCGAGGTGTGGTCGTAGACCTGCGAATCGACCCAGCCACCGCGACTCCATGGCGAGATCACGTACAGCGGCACGCGTGGTCCGAGGCCGTAGGGGCGTCCGCGCAGCTCCGGCGGATCGGCCTTGGCGTCGCCCGGTGCCGGGTGCAGGTGGTATTCGCCGTCGGTGGCGACGCTGGACGCGCCGGCCCAGCCGCCGGCCGCGGACGGGTCGGGCGAGGGCGGAGCCGGCGGCGGCACGTGGTCGAAGAAGCCGTCGTTCTCGTCGAACATCAGCAGCAGCGCGGTGCGCGCCCACACCTTGGGGTCGGCGGTCAGCGCGTCGAGCACGCGCGCGGTGTAGGCCGCGCCCTGCGCCGGGCTGGACGGATCGGGATGCTCGCTGCCGGCGGCGTCGGCGATGATGAAGCTCACCGACGGCAGCCGCGCGGCCAGCACGTCCTCGCGCAACTGGGTCAGGCTGCGGCTGGAAACGCCGCGTGCGCGCAATTGCGGATCGTGCCCGGGCGCACCGCGCCAGGCCGCGCGGAACGGCGCGAAGCCGGCCAGCGGGTTGTCGGTGAAGTTGTCGGCCATGTCCTGGTAGATCTGCCAGGACACGCCGGCCTGCTGCAGCGCCTCGACGTAGCTGGGCCAGCGGTAGTCGTCCGGGGCGCCGCCCAGTTCCGGGAAGTTGTCGTGCGAGTTGGCGATGACCGGGCCGCCGGCGCGGGCGTGCGGATCGTTCTGCCCGGTCCACAGGAACACGCGGTTGGGATTGGTGCCGGCCTGGATCGCGCAGTGGTAGGCGTCGCACACGGTGAAGGCTTCGGCCAGGGCGAACTGGAACGGCAGGTCGTCGCGTTCGTAGTACGCCAGTGCGTGGTCGCGCTTGGCCGCCGGCCATTGGCCCATGCGGCCGTGGTCCCAGGCTTGCTGTGCGTTCGGCCAGGTATGCGGGGTGCCTTGCACGCGCATGGTGGCGAAGTTCTGCGCGGTGCGCAGCGGGAACGGTGCCAACGGGCGGCTGCCGTCGGCGCTGGGCTGCAGCCACACCGTGCGCGGGGCGATGCCGGGCAGCGTCGGTGCGGGGATCGGGAAGCGGTCGCCGAAGCCGCGCACGCCGGCCAGGCTGCCGAAGTAATGGTCGAAGGCGCGGTTCTCCTGCATCAGGATCACCACGTGCTGCAGATCGTCGAGGGTGCCGCTGCGCACGTCCGGGGCGATCGCCGCGGCGCGGGCGATGCTCGGCGGCAGCAGTCCGGCGGCGCTGGCGGTGAGGCCGGCGCGGAGCAGCCGGCGGCGGGTCTGGTCGGTCATGGCGGTCCGGGGAAACACAAAACGGCGGAAGCCGGGATCGGCTGCCGCCGCGAGACTGCCACGGCGCCGGTTACAGGTCGACCATGAAGGTCAGGCCGACCGTGCGCGGTGGCGCGATGAAGGCGCTGTCGCTGCCGTCCACGCCGTTGAGGTAGCGCTTGTCGGTGAGGTTGCTGATCACCAGGTCCAGTTTGGCCTGCTGCAACTGCGGCGACAGCCCGCCCAGGGCGATGCCGAGATTGGCGTCGAAGGTGGTCACCGCATCCAGCGACGCGCTGTTGGCCGCGTCCAGGTAGCGCCGGCCCAGGTAGCGGCCGGACAGGCCGCCGTGCCAGCGCTGGCCCTGCCAGTCGGCCGACAGCACCAGGGTCTTCCGCGGCTGGCCGATCACCTGCGAGCCCGGTGCGATCTCCAGTGCCTGGTCGCGCGCGGCGTTGCCGCTGCCCAGGTAGGTCGCCTTGTTGTAGGTGTAGGCGCCGTTGAGCCGCCAGCCGTTGTCCCAGGCGTAGCCCAGCGCCAGTTCCACGCCGCGCGCGTGCACGCCGCCGAAGTTCTCGTAGACGCCGTCGGTCTCGCCCAGGTAGTCGATGCCGGTGACGAAGTTGGCCGGCACGTAGACGATGCGGTTGTCGAAGCGGATGTCGTACAGGGTGATGCTGCCGGTCAGCGGCCAGCGGCTCATGCGCAGGCCCACCTCGACGTTGTCGGCGGTTTCCGGCTTGACCTTGCTCAGCACCAGCGGATCGGTCTCGCCGAGCACGCCGGAGGGGATCGCGGCGAAGTTCTGCGAGAAGCCGGCGAAGGCCTCTACGCCCTTGAGCGGCGTGGTCCAGGTGAGGCCGGCGGAGAACAGCGGATCGGAGTGCGAATCCGATTCGATGTGCGCGGCATCGCCGATACGGCGGTCGCGGGTCTGGTCGACGAAGAACTGCTTCACGCCCACGCGCCAGGCGAAGTCGCCATAGCGCATCACGTCCTCGGCGTAGTACATCTGCTCGTCGGTGCGGTAGTCGTCCTTGAACTGCACCCAGTACGGCACGTGGTCGAAGGCGATGTTGCTGCCGACGTCGAGCAGGCGGTGCCAGTCGCGGGTGACGCTGCGGTCGTAGCGTTCCAGCCACAGGCCGCCGCGCACGGTGTTGTGCAGCCCGCCGACGTCCTGCGCCCACTCCACGTCGGCGGTGACGCCGCCGCGCTGGTTGTCGTAGTGGCTGTGGCGGTAGGACTGCACTGGCAGCGAGCCTGCCGGGTAGCAGGCCGGGTTGGACTCGGCCGGCAGGGTCGCGGTGTCGGCGCAGCCCGGCAGCATGCTCGCGGCCGCGCCGCTGGGGGTGACGAAGTAGAGCTTGCCCAGGGCATTGCCGCCGTACACGGTGCGGCCGCCGGTGTATTCGGATTCCGGACGCCCGGCGCCGTCGTTGGTGACGTCCACCAGGTAGGGCGGGATCCAGTCGCCGCGGCCCTGCAGGCCGTGCCCATAGCCGGTCAGGGTGGCCTTGAAGCCGTTGCCGCCGTCGAACTGGCCGCGCAGGTAGCCGAAGGTGTTCTTGCGCAGCGCGCGCGAACCGGAGCGGTAGTTCTGGTCGTAGTAGGGGATGCCGGTGAGCCTGCCGGTGAGCAGGTCGTGGTCCGGATCGGTGGCGAACTGCGCCGGGGTGACGCTGCTGTATTCCGATTCGTTGGCGTCGTCGTAGGACAGGTAGCCGCTGAGCGTCCACGCGCCGAGGTCGCTGACGAACTTGCCGGCCAGGTGGTCGCGGGTGGTGTGGCCGCTGCCGTCGATCCAGTCGTCGTTGCTGGCGTGCGAGCCGCTGACCCAGGCGCGGGTGCCGCCGAGGTCGCCGCTGTCGTAGCGCGCGTAGTACTTGCGCGCCTGGTTGTCGCCGATACCGACGGCCATGCGCACGCGCTGCTGGTCCAGCGGCTCGCTGGTGAGGAAGTTGAGGGTGCCGCCCAGCGCTTCGTTGGAGCGCGAGGCGATGTCGGCGGTGCCCTGGCTGACCTCCACCGTCTCCAGGTCCAGTGTGTCGATGAAGCGGTTGGCCTTGGCGCCGCCGCCGTAGGCCGAGCCGCCGTTGGGCACGCCGTCGATGGTGGTGCCGATCTGCTGGTCGTCGCGGTTGGTGACGAAGCCGCGCATGCTGATCTGCGTGCCCCAGTCGGAGGAGCCGAACGCATCGGCCTCGGTGGCGATCACCCCGGGCAACTCGTTGAGGGCGTCGTTGACGCTGCTCATCGCGAACTGGCGGTCCAGCGCCTCCTTGCTGACGTTGATCTTGGCGTAGGTGGTGGCCTGGCCGAGCACCTGCACCTGGTCCAGGGTCGAGACCCGGTCGCTGCTGTCGGACGGGGCCGTGCCGTCGGCGCCGTCGCTGGCCTCGGCGGCGTGGGCGCAGCCGAGGCTGGTGGCCAGCGCCAGGGCCAGCAGGGTCGGGGCAGGGGTGCGGAAATACGCCGAAACGGTCATCGGGTGCGTGGCTTGCGTGAGGGGCGCTCATGGTCCGATCGAGCGGTTTCGTGCGTGTGACCGCGATCTTGCGAATTCATGCATCATGCGCAAATCGGCATGAAAGACGAGCCTGGCACGATGCGGCGGCATGCGCCGCGGCAACTGGCGGCCGGTAGCTGAAGCGGCGTGGCGGCGCTTGTGCCGCCTTCCGGGAGTGGGGCGTTGGCGCGCGCCACCCAGATGGTGGACGGCTGGCCGCTAGGATTGCGCTCCAGCGAGATCGCTGCGTGTGTGACGCCGCCGTTGGTGCCCGCGTCAGGCACGGCTGCCGGCATGCGCGATGGTTTCTTCGCAGCGAGGCCGTGTCCTCGCGTAGACGTGCAGCCGCACTCCGGCGCCGCACGGGCGCGCGACCGTGCCCGGGGTCCGGCCGTGATGGCGTACCACACGAGCAAACCGGCATCATCGCCCGCTGCCGCCGCCGGCGGGCCCGCACTGGAACCTCCTGCCCGATGAGTCACGAACTGATCTACCTGCTGCTGATCTTCGCCCTGCTGGTGATCCCGCGCGCGTTGCAGCGCTTCAAGATGCCGGCGCCGCTGACCTGCCTGCTGTTCGGCATCATCGCGATGCTGGCGATGGGGCCGCGTGCGCACGACCCGGTGGTGACCCTGCTGGCCACGCTCGGCATCTCCTCGCTGTTCCTGTTCGCCGGCCTGGAAGTGGACCCGAAGGCGCTGCGCCGCGGCTTGTGGCCGCTGCTGCTGCACCTGGTGGTGCGCGGCGCCACCCTGTTCGGTGTCGGCTGGCTGGCCTGGCGATACGCCGGGCTGTCGTGGCAGGCGGCCGGATTGCTGGCGCTGGCCCTGCTGACGCCGTCCACCGGTTTCATCATCGAGTCGCTGGGGCGGCTTGGGTTGGACGAGGAAGAGCGGTTCTGGGTCACCAGCAAGGCCATCGCCGGCGAGCTGCTGGCGCTGGCGGCGCTGTTCGTGATCCTGCAGGCCGGCGATCCCTGGCAGATGGGCCTGTCCAGCCTGGCGCTGGTGGCGATGCTGGTCGGCCTGCCCCTGCTGTTCGTGGCCCTGGGGCGCTGGGTGGCGCCGCAGGCGCCGGGGTCGGAGTTCTCGCTGCTGGTGATGGTCGGCCTGATCGCCGCCTACATCACCTATTCGCTGGGCGTGTACTACCTGGTCGGCGCGTTCATCGCCGGGCTGGTGGCGCGGCTGCTGCGTCAGCGCATGCCGCTGCTGGCCTCCGACGAGAACCTGCAGGCGGTGCGCCTGTTCGCCTCGTTCTTCGTGCCGTTCTACTTCTTCAATGCCGGCACCAAGGTACCGAGCGGGGCGCTGAGCCTGCAGGCGCTGGGCCTGGGCCTGGCCCTGACCGCCTGCGTGCTGCCGCTGCGCATCGGCATCCTCTGGCTGCAGCGGCGGGTGCTGTTCGGCGAGGGCGCGCGCAGCAGCCTGCGGGTGTCGCTGGCCCTGTCGCCCACGCTGATCTTCACCCTGGTCCTGGCCGGGATCCTGCGCGACCGCTTCGCCATCGCTGACGCGCTGTTCGGCGCCTTGCTGCTGTACGCGGCCCTGACCACGCTGCTGCCGGCGTTGCTGCTGCGCATGCCGTTCGACGTCAGCCCGCTGGAAGCGGCGCCGCCTGCACCGGCCGATGCCGCCTCTGCGCAGGCGCCGGCCGAGCCGGTGGCGGAGGCGCCCGAGACGCCTGCGCCGACGCTGCCCGCGGGCGTGCCGGAGACGGCGCCGCGGCCCCAGCCCGGGCCGGCGTGAGCGAAGACGCTTGAAAGCCGGCGTGCGGCCCCCATACTGGCCGCCTCCGTTGCTCTCGCGTTTTTGCCGCCATGCCGATCTACGCTTTCCAATGTGCCGCATGCGGTCACAGCTTCGACCGCCTGCAGAAACTGTCCGATCCCGATCCGGAGACCTGTCCGTCCTGCGCCGCCCAGGCGGTCAAGCGCCAGCTCACCGCACCGGCGTTCCGCCTGTCCGGCAGCGGCTGGTACGAGACCGACTTCAAGAAGGACGGCGACAAGAAGCGCAACCTCGCCGAGTCGGGCAGCACCGGCGGTAGCGGGGACAGCAAGCCCGCAGCCGCAGCTGCGGCGTCCGACGCGCCGGCCAAGCCCGCGGCGGCGGCCACGCCCGCCGCGGCGCCCGCCGCAGCCAAGCCTGCGGCGACCTGAGTCGCGCCTCGGCCAACTGTCCGGTCGCTTCGCTCTTCGTAGGAGCGGCTTCAGCCGCGACCAGGCGTTACCCGGTCGCGGCTAATCCAAAAGAGCGGCAAGCGCCGCCCCTAACTCGACATATCACGCCATGCATCGGGCCGCGCGGGGCCCGGCGTTCGCCCTGGCTCAGCGCGCGCCGAAGCGTGCCCGGCAGCCGCCGTTGACCCACACCGTATTGCCTTCGTAGCCCCAGCTGCGGCCTTCCGCGCAGGTGGTGCCGGACAGTTGTTCGAGCAGCACCGGGCGGCCCTGGCGGCGATCCCAGGCGCAGGTGCGCAGGCGCTTGTCGTCGCTGCTGCAGGTCACCGTGTAACCGTTGTCCAGCGGCGGCCGGCCCGGTCCCCAGCCACCGCCGCCGCGGCCCTCGGCGAATTCGCCGCGACAGCCGTCGTCGACCCACACCGCGCCGTCGCGCGACCCCCAGGTGCGGCCCTCGATGCAGCGGGTGTCGGATAGCTGCCGCACCAGCGTGGCGTTGCGCCAGCCGGTCGGGCACACGCGCTGGCGCTGGTCCTGGCTTTCGCAGCGCACGGTGCCGGCCACGCCGCCACCACCACCGCCCCAGTTGCCGCCCGGTGCGCCGCGGCCTTCGACGAAGCGGCCGCGGCAGCCCTGGTCCACCCACACCACGCCGGGTGCCGAGCCCCAGGTGCGGCCTTCGATGCAGGGCGAATCGGACAGGGTGCCGACCAGCCGGGCTGGCCCGCGGAACGGCGTCGCGCATTGCTGGCGGCGGCGGTCGTTGCTGGAACAGGCGACGGTGCGGCCGTCGAAGCCCGGTTCCTGCCGCCAGCCATCGCCGCGGCCGCGCAGCGAAGTGGCGATGTCCTGCTGGATGTTGCCGAAGCCCCAGCCGCGGTCGATCTGGTCCAGGTAGAACTCGAGCTGATCGTCGGGGATCTGCCGGCCGCGCGACTGGTCGGCGTACTCGCGTTCGATCACCCGGACCCGGCCGGGGACCGACAGTTGCCGCAGGTCCTGCGGGGCGTAGGCGCGGGCGCTCTGGGCCGCCGCAGGTGCGCTGGTGAGGGCCAGTGCGGCGATCACCAGCCAACCGCCAAGGTGCTTCAACATGGGTTCTCTCCTCCCCGTGAATGGTGCGCGGACTATAGCCGCAGGCCAACTTAAGCCAGGATGAGCCATGCGCGATTTGCCCGCGCCGACGCGCCGCCGCAGAATACCGGGCTTGCTGGCGCCTTCTGCGCCGGCCGCCCCCTGTTTGGAGCTAGCGATGCGTACCCACTTCTGCGGCCTGGTCGACGAGACCCTGATCGGCCAAACCGTCACCCTGGCCGGCTGGACCGACGTGGCCCGCAATCTCGGCGGCGTGTGCTTCATCGACCTGCGCGACCACGAAGGCATCGTGCAGGTGATGGTGGAGCCGGAGAACGCGGAGGTGTTCAAGGTCGCCGCCAGCCTCGGCTACGAGGACGTGCTGCAGGTCGAGGGCGTGGTGCGTGCGCGGCATGCGGTCAACGACAAGCTGCGCAGCGGCAAGGTCGAAGTGATCGCCACGTCCATCACCGTGCTCAACAAGGCCGCGCCGCTGCCGTTCCATGCGCACGAGAACCCGGGCGAGGAAACCCGCCTGAAGTACCGCTACCTGGACCTGCGCCGTCCGGAGATGCAGCGCATGCAGCGCACCCGCATCAAGCTGGTGCAGGCGCTGCGCCGCTACCTGGACGAGCGCGGCTTCCAGGACATCGAGACCCCGATCCTGACCAAGGCCACCCCGGAAGGCGCGCGCGACTTCCTGGTGCCGGCGCGCATGCATCCGGGCGAGTTCTACGCGCTGCCGCAGTCGCCGCAGCTGTTCAAGCAGATCCTGATGGTGGCCGGCTTCGACCGCTACTACCAGATCGCGCGCTGCTTCCGCGACGAGGCGCTGCGCGCCGACCGCCAGCTCGAGTTCACCCAGCTCGACATGGAGTTCGCCTTCGTCCGCGAGCGCGACGTGCAGGACTTCGTCGAAGCCATGGTCCGCGCCATCTTCAAGGAGGTGGTCGACGTCGAACTGGCCGCCGAATTCCCGCGCATGACCTGGGCCGAGGCCATGCGCCGCTACGGCTCGGACAAGCCGGACCTGCGCATCGCGCTGGAGCTGACCGACGTGGCCGATCTGGTCAAGGACAGCGACTTCGCGGTGTTCAGCGCCGCGGCCGCCGATCCCGACGGCCGCGTCGCCGCGCTGCGCATTCCCGGCGGCGCCAGCCTCTCGCGCAAGCAGATCGACGAGTACGCCGCGCATGCCGCCAAGTACGGCGCCAAGGGCCTGGCCTACGTCAAGATCGCCGACAGCGGTGAGATCAGCTCGCCGATCCAGAAGTTCTTCGGCGAGGCCGCGTTCGCCGCGCTGCTCGCCCACGTCGGCGCCGGCAACGGCGACATCGTGTTCTTCGGCGCCGGCGCCTACGGCAAGGTCTCCGACTTCATGGGCGCGCTGCGCCTGAAGGCCGGCAAGGACTTCAACCTGGTCGCCGACGGCTGGCGGCCGCTGTGGGTCACCGACTTCCCGATGTTCGAGTGGGACGAGGAGGCGCAGCGCTACGTCGCCCTGCACCACCCGTTCACCGCGCCGGCGGTGGACGACATCGCCGAGTTGCGCACGCATGCCAAGACCGCGGTGTCGCGCGGCTACGACATGGTGCTCAACGGCAACGAGATCGGCGGCGGTTCGATCCGCATCCATCGCCCGGACATGCAGAGCGCGGTGTTCGAGCTGCTCGGCATCGGTGCCGAGGAAGCACGCGCCAAGTTCGGCTTCCTGCTGGATGCGCTGAACTACGGCGCGCCGCCGCATGGCGGCATCGCCTTCGGCATCGACCGCATCGCCGCGCTGATGGCCGGTACCGAGTCGATCCGCGACGTGATCCCGTTCCCCAAGACCACCGGCGCGCAGGACCTGATGACCGACGCGCCGTCGCCGATCGCCGACGCGCAGCTGGCCGAAGTGCACGTGCAGGTGCGCCCGCGGACGCAGTGACTCCTTTCCTCCAACCGTAGCGCAGGCCGACACATGAGCGAGACCGCATTCAATCTGGAGTGGGAAACCCTCGGCAACGAGGGCGCAATGGAGGCCATCGTCACCCAGCGCGCGCGCGTGTTCGGCGGCTGGCTGGTGCGCGCCGGCAGCGGCGCCAACGCGCCGCTGGCGTTCGTGCCGGATCCGGAGGGCCGTTGGGACGGCGAGGACTTCGGCGAGGACGATTACGAGTACGAGGAAGACGAAGAGGGAGAGGAAGAAGAGGACGAGGACGAGGAAGGCGACGACGAAGACGAGGACGACGGCGAGGACGCCGACCCCGCGCACCCGGCGCGCTGAGCCGTGCGCATCCGTCGCGCCACGCCGGACGATGCCGCGGCGGTGACCCGCATCGCCACGGCCACCTTCTGCGAAACCTTCGGCCATCTGTATCCCGCGCAGGACCTGCAGGCCTTCCTCGACGAGGCCTATTCGCTGGAGCGTGCCCAGGTCGTGCTGGCGCATCCGGACTGCGCGATCTGGCTGGTCGAGCACGACGGCGCGGTGGTCGGGCATGCCGCGGCCGGCCCCTGTGGCCTGCCGCACGCCGAGGTACGCCCCGGCGACGGCGAACTGAAGCGGCTGTACCTGCTGCGCGCACACCAGAACGGCGGTTGGGGCGCGCGGCTGTTCGATACCGCCCTGGCCTGGCTGGAACGCGACGGCCCGCGCACGCTGTGGGTGGGCGTGTGGTCGGAGAACCTGGGGGCGCAGCGTTTCTATGCGCGCTACGGCTTCGAGAAGGTCGGCACCTACGAATTCCCGGTGGGGCAGGTGCGCGATCTCGAATTCATCCTGCGCCGGCCGCCGCGCGCGGCCTGACGCCGTGCGGCCGGGCCCGGTCCCGGCACCGCCGCGTCGACATCGCGGCAACGAGGGCGCGTTAGAGTGCAGGCCTGTCCAGCCTGCAGGAGAACGCGCCATGTTCCGACCGTGGATGGGAATCGCCGCCGTGCTGCCGCTGCTGGCCGCGTGCGAGCCGCCGGCGGCGTTGCAGCCGGCCAGTGCCGGCCCCGCCGTGCAGGGCGATGGCCGCTGCAATGTCGACGCGGTGGCCTGGGCCGTCGGCCAGGAAGCCACCCAGGCGACCATGAGCCGGGTCTGGAAGGAGAGCGGAGCCGGCGTGGTGCGGCCGATCGCGCCGGGCCAGGCGGTGACCCGCGACCTGCGCCTTGACCGGCTCAATGTGTTCCTGGATGGCAGCAATCACATCGTCCGCACCACCTGCGGTTGAGCCGCCGATGGCCGCCGCGCCGCAGGTGCTGTTGCTGCACGGCATCTGGAACGCGCGGCCATGGCTGCTGCCGCTGGCGCTACGCCTGCGCCGCGCCGGCTGGCGGGTCGCCAGTTTCGGCTATTCGACCGCCGTCGGCGGCGCCGAGGCCGCGCTGCCGCGGCTGCACGCGCGCATCGAGCGCCTGGCCGTTGCCGGCCCGGTGGCCCTGGTCGGGCATAGCCTCGGCGGCCTGATCGCGTTGCAGGCCTTGCGGCAGGCGCCCTCGTTGCCGGTGACCCGCGTGGTGTGCCTGGGCAGTCCCTTGGCCGGCAGTGCCGCCGCGCGCGCCCTGGCGCAGCGGCGGCTGGGCGTGGCGCTGGGCCGCAGCGCGGCGCTGTTGCAGCAGGGCGTGGCGTGCTGGGACGGGCCGGCCGAGGTCGGCATGATCGCCGGCACCGTGGCGCGCGGGTTGGGCGCTCGCTTCGCCGCGCTGGGGCCCGAGTCCGACGGCAGCGTGGCCCTGGCCGAGACCTGCGTGCCCGGCCTGGGCGATCATTGCCGGGTGCGCGCAAGCCACAGCGGCCTGCTGTTCTCGGCGGACGCCGCGCGGCAGACCGCCGCCTTCCTACGCGATGGGCGCTTCGCTGCCTGAGTCGGTTTGTCGGAACCGACCATCCCGCGGCAGCGGCTGGCGCCGCGTCGGGGTGTCCGCCACGACGCGGCGCCGGCCGGGGCGATACCGTCGCTCAGGGCGTCACGAAGGTCTTCAACCAGTCCAGGGTGGGGTTGAGCGCCCAGGCGGCGGTGCCGCTGCGGTAGTTGCCGTCGACCAGAATGCCGGTGCACTGGGTGCCGGGATAGCCGCCGAAGCCCATGAAGCAGTGGTCTGCGTAGAGGTCCTGCACCTCCCGGTCCTTGACGACGTACCAGCCGCTGCCGTTGCTGCGGAAGCACGACTGCTGCCCGTCGCAGCGCAGGCCGGTGACCAGTTGCGCCTGCGATCGGGCGATGTTCTCGGTGCCGCCGACGAACATGTCGCGCTCGCCGTTGATGATGCGCAGGCGATCGGAGGGCAGGCTGTGGTTGCCGTCGGCGATGCAGGACGCCAGGTTGTAGTAGGCGGTGTAGGTCGTGCCGGTGCCCTGGCCGAACGAGGCGGCGACCCGGGGATCGTAGTCGTGCGCCAGCACCGAGATGATCGAGCCCTGGCTGAGGCCGCCGGTCACCACACCCTTGGAGCAGTCGGCCTTGCCGCGGGCGCAGAGTTGGGCGAGGGCGCTGTTGAGATTCTGCGCATCGAAGATGGCCTTGGCGCGGTTGCCGATGACGCCGCAGCTGCCGAAGCTGGCGTTGTCGTACTCCACCGAGGCGGCCACGAAGCCCTTGGCCGCCGCGGCATTCACTGCGGCCATCGCCCAATTGCTCTGGTAGTTCTCGCCGGTCCCGCCGATATGCACATAGACCGGGTACTTGCCCGCCGCGCGGGGTTCCTGGCCGCTGATCGAATAGGTGGTGAAGCCGGCCCTGTAGCTGCCCCTGAAGGCATCGGTCTGGGCGCTGGCGAGGCCCGGGGCGGCGAGGGCGAGCAGGCCCAGGCAGCGCAGGGCCAGCGACAGGAACGGGGCGGGGGCGGAGGGGCTACGGAACATGTGGGATCTCCTTTGGTGCGAAGGAACGCGGGCGCGATTTGCGCGTTCAGCCTCCAGGTGGGGCCTTACAGTTCTGGCAGCGATGTGGCGCGCATGGGTAGACAGTCCGCCAAGGATTGATGGGCAGCACGGGGCCGCGCGCGCTGGAGCGGGCGCCGCCGGGGGAACGGGTTGCATGCGCCGGTCGCATGCGCGGTCGGTCGTCGGCGCGGCCGGACCCCGGGATGCCTGCGGCATCAGGTAAAATCCGCGCCTTGTCCTTATAACTGTCCGGAACGCCCCATGGGTAGAGGCCCCTCGATCGAAGCCCGCAAGAACGCATCCGATGCGAAGCGCGGCAAGATTTTCACCAAGATCATCCGCGAGATCGGCGTCGCCGCGCGCGCCGGCGGCGGCGATCCGTCCAACAACCCGCGGCTGCGCGTGGCGATGGACAAGGGGCTGGCCTCGAACATGTCCA
This sequence comes from Xanthomonas sp. 3498, assembly GCF_014199795.1. NCBI lineage: Bacteria > Pseudomonadati > Pseudomonadota > Gammaproteobacteria > Lysobacterales > Lysobacteraceae > Xanthomonas > Xanthomonas sp. 3498. Next base: position 353,883 of record NZ_JACHOH010000001.1, on the reverse strand, counting down.
AGGACGTGATCGAGCGCGCGATCAAGAAGGCCACCGGCGAGCTGGAAGGCGTGGAGTACGAGGAAGTGCGCTACGAGGGCTATGCCCCGGGCGGGGTGGCGGTGATCGTCGACTGCCTGACCGACAACCGCGTGCGCACCGTGGCCGACGTCCGCCACGCCTTCAGCAAGTGCGGCGGCAACATGGGCACCGACGGCTCGGTGGCCTTCATGTTCAAGCGCCTGGGCGTGCTCAGCTTCGCCGCCGGCGCCGACGAGGAAAAGATCACCGAGGCCGCGATCGAGGCCGGTGCCGACGACATCGTGGTCTACCCCGAGGACGGCGCGATCGACGTGCTGACCGCGCCGGAGGCGTTCCAGGCGGTCAAGGACGCCATGGACGCGGCCGGCCTGTCCCCCGACCACGCCGACATCACCTTCCGCGCCGACAACGACATCGCCGTGGACGGCGACACCGCGGTGCAGGTGCGCAAGCTGCTGGACATGCTGGAAGACCTGGACGACGTGCAGAACGTCTATTCCAACGTGGACCAGGCCGCGCTGAGTGACGGTGGCTGACACCATGAAACCCGGGGCCCGTGGCCCGGGACCCCGGACCCGGAAGGCCGCTGTGCCGATGCCGGAGGCATTGCAGACGTCGATGACGGCCACGGGCATCGCTGCCCGCACGGGCGCTGCTTTCCCGAATCCCGAATCCCGAATCCCGAATCCCGGCTCCACCACCACCCGCATCCTCGGCATCGACCCCGGCTCGCAACGCACCGGCGTCGGCATCATCGACGTGGACGCGGCTGGCCGCACTCGCCACGTGCATCACGCCCCGCTGCTGCTGCTGGGCGAGGGTGATTTCGCGCTGCGGCTCAAGCGCCTGCTGTACGGGCTGGATGCGCTGATCGAGGAGTACCGGCCGCAGGAAGTGGCGATCGAGCGGGTATTCATGGGCAAGAGCGCCGACGCGGCGCTGAAGCTCGGCCATGCCCGCGGCGCGGCGATCTGCGCGGCGGTGCTGCGCGAGCTGCCCGTACACGAGTACGCCGCCAAGGAGATCAAGCTCGCCGTGGTCGGCAAGGGCGCGGCGGAGAAGCAACAGGTGCAACACATGGTCGGTCTCATGCTGAGCCTGACCGGCAAACTTCAGGCCGACGCCGCCGACGCGCTGGCCGTCGCGATCACCCATGCCCACGTGCGCGCCACCGCGCAGCGCCTGGGCGTCAGCACGCAGCAGGCTTGGAGTAGAAAATGAGTGGAGCGGGGATTGGGGATTCGGGATTGGGGATTGGCAACAGCCGCGCGCGTGCGCGCCGGCCCCGCTTTGACGAATCCCCAATCCCCAATCCCCAATCCCGGCGCCTCCAAGGAGGCGCCCAATGATCGGCCGTCTGCGCGGGATCCTGGCCTACAAGCAGCCGCCGTGGCTGGTGATCGATGTGGGCGGGGTGGGCTATGAGCTGGAGGCGCCCATGAGCACCTTCTACGACCTGCCCGACGTCGGTCGCGACGTGATCCTGTTCACCCACTATGCGCAGAAGGAGGACAGCGTGTCGCTGTACGGCTTTCTGCGCGAGGGCGAGCGGCGCCTGTTCCGCGACGTGCAGCGGGTCAGCGGGATCGGCGCGAAGATCGCGCTGGCGGTGCTGTCCGGCGTCAGCGTCGACGAATTCGCGCGGTTGATCACCGCCGGCGACGTCACCGCGCTGACCCGCATCCCCGGCATCGGCAAGAAGACCGCCGAGCGCATGGTGGTGGAACTGCGCGACCGTGCGGCCGACTTCAGCGGCGGCGCGCCGGTGACCGGGCAACTGGGCCCCGACGCGGTCTCCGAGGCCACGGTGGCGCTGCAGCAGCTCGGCTACAAGCCGGCCGAGGCGGCGAAGATGGCGCGCGACGCCGCCGCCGACGGCGACGAGGTCGCCACGGTGATCCGCAAGGCCCTGCAAGCGGCCCTGCGCTGACCGCCCGGTCGGCTCGGCCTCCCGCTCTTTCTTCACGTTCTGGCGCTACTCTTCCCACCATGTCCAGCTCCTCCAGTTCCGCCGCCCGCCCGGGCAGCCACGATCCGCATGCCAAAACGGGCCTGGGGGTAATGCTGACCGCCATCGGCGTGGTCTTCGGCGACATCGGCACCAGTCCGCTGTACACGCTCAAGGAGGCGTTCTCGCCGCACTACGGCTTGTCCCCGGACCACGACACCGTGCTGGGCATCCTGTCGCTGGTGTTCTGGGCGCTGATGCTGGTGGTCACGCTCAAGTACGTCACCGTGATCATGCGCGCCGACAACGATGGCGAGGGCGGCATCATGGCGCTGACCGCGCTGGCGCAGCGCACCCTGCCGGGCGGCTCGCGCTCGATGTATGTGGTCGGCATCCTCGGCATCTTCGGCGCCTCGCTGTTCTTCGGCGACGGCGTGATCACCCCGGCCATCTCGGTGCTGTCGGCGGTGGAAGGCCTGGAGGTGGCCGCGCCCAAGCTGGAACCGTTCGTGGTGCCGATCACCCTGGTGGTGCTGGGGATGCTGTTCATGGCCCAGCGCTACGGCACCGAGCGGGTGGGCAAGGCGTTCGGGCCGATCACCCTGGTCTGGTTCCTGGCGCTGGGCGCGATCGGCGTCTACAACATGGCGCGGGCGCCAGAAGTGCTGCAGGCGCTGAACCCCTGGTGGGGCGTGCGCTTCTTCGCCGAACACAACTGGCATGCGGTGTTCGTGCTCGGCGCGGTGGTGCTGGCGGTGACCGGCGGCGAGGCGCTGTACGCGGACATGGGCCATTTCGGCGCCAAGGCGATCCGGCGCTCGTGGAATTTCCTGGTGCTGCCGATGCTGACCCTGACCTACCTGGGGCAGGGCGCGCTGGTGCTGCGCGACCCGGCCGCGGTCAGCAACCCGTTCTACGAGGCGGTGCCGGAGTGGGCGCTGTATCCGATGATCGTGCTGGCCACCGCGGCCACGGTGATCGCCTCGCAGGCGCTGATCACCGGCGCCTATTCGGTGGCCAGCCAGGCCATGCAGCTGGGCTACATCCCGCGCATGCACATCCGCCACACCTCGCATTCCACCATCGGCCAGATCTACGTGCCGGCGGTGAACTGGTGCCTGCTGGCGCTGGTGGTGGTGGCGGTGATCGGCTTCGGCGACTCGACCTCGCTGGCCACCGCCTACGGCGTCTCGGTCACCGGCACCATGCTGATCACCACCGTGCTGATGATCATCTACGCGCGGGCCAACCCGCGCGTGCCGGCGCCGCTGCTGTGGCTGTTCGGGCTGGTGTTCCTGGCGGTGGACTGCGCGTTCTTCTACGCCAACATCATCAAGTTCCTGGACGGCGCCTGGTTCCCGCTGCTGCTGGGCCTGATCCTGTTCACGCTGATGCGCACCTGGCGCCGCGGCCGCAAGCTGCTGCACGACGAGATCCGCAAGGATGGCATCAAGCTCGACACCTTCCTGCCCGGGCTGATGCTGGCGCCGCCGGTGCGCGTGCCCGGCACCGCGGTGTTCCTGACCGCCGACCCGATGGTGGTGCCGCACGCGCTGATGCACAACCTCAAGCACAACAAGGTCCTGCACGAGCGCAACGTGTTCCTGACCGTCGAAACCCTGCAGGTGCCGTACGCGGCCGCCGGGCAGCGGCTGAAGATCGACGCGATCGGCGACGAGTTCTACCGGGTCTACGTGCGCTTCGGTTTCATGGAGACCCCGGACGTGCCGCTGGCGCTGATGCGCTCCTGCGACCAGGGCGGGATCTACTTCGACCCGATGGACACCACCTATTTCGCCAGCCGCGAGACCATCGTGGCCAGCGCCAACCGCGGCATGCCGATCTGGCGCGACAAGCTGTTCGCGGTCATGCATCGCAACGCCGCCCCCGCCACCGGCTTCTTCCGCATCCCCGGCAACCGCCTGGTGGAACTGGGCGCGCAGGTGGAGATCTGAGGCCGCCTGCGGCGGCCGGGATTGGGGAGTGGGGATTCGGGATTGGTCAAGGCCATGGCGCCGAGACCGTCCCACAGCCGATACTATTGCGCTACCAATCCCGAATCCCCACTCCCCAATCCCGGCTTTAAATGGACCGCATCATCGCCAGCAGCGCCACCCGCGAGGATGACGCGGCCGAGGCCAGCATCCGCCCCAAGCGACTGGACGATTACCTCGGCCAGCAGCCGGTGCGCGAGCAGCTGTCGATCTACATCGAAGCGGCCAAGGCGCGCGGCGAGGCGATGGACCATGTGCTGATCTTCGGGCCGCCCGGCCTGGGCAAGACCACGCTGAGCCATGTCATCGCCAACGAGCTCGGGGTCAACCTGCGGGTCACGTCCGGCCCGGTGATCGAGAAGGCCGGCGACCTGGCCGCGCTGCTGACCAACCTGCAGCCGCACGACGTGCTGTTCATCGACGAGATCCACCGGCTGTCGCCGGTGGTCGAGGAAGTGCTGTACCCGGCGATGGAAGACTTCCAGATCGACATCATGATCGGCGAGGGCCCGGCCGCGCGTTCGATCAAGATCGACCTGCCGCCGTTCACCCTGATCGGCGCCACCACCCGCGCCGGCCTGCTGACCGCGCCCTTGCGCGACCGCTTCGGCATCGTCCAGCGCCTGGCCTTCTACACCCCGGACGAGCTGGCGCAGATCGTGCGCCGCTCCGCCAGCATCCTCGGCATCGCCTGCAACGCCGACGGCTGCGCCGAGATCGCGCGCCGCGCGCGCGGCACCCCGCGCATCGCCAACCGCCTGCTGCGGCGGGTCCGCGACTTCGCCCAGGTGCGCGCCGGCGGGCAGATCGACCTGGCGGTGGCGCAGGCCGCCACGCAGATGCTCAAGGTCGACGCCGAGGGCTTCGACGAGCTGGACCGGCGCATGCTGCGCACCATCATCGAGTACTTCGACGGCGGCCCGGTCGGCGTCGAGTCGCTGGCCGCCTCGCTGTCGGAGGAACGCGGCACCCTGGAGGACGTGATCGAGCCCTTCCTGATCCAGCAGGGCTACCTGATCCGCACCGCCCGCGGGCGCATGGCCACCAACAAGGCGTATCTGCACTTGGGCTTGCAGCCCAAGCGGGATTCGGGAATGGGGATTGGCGATACAGGAGCGCTGTTTTGACCGCGATCGACCCGAACGCGCCTCTGCCCGGCGAATCCCCACTCCCGAATCCCCAATCCCCGCGGCTATTCAGTTGGCCGACACGCGTCTACTGGGAAGATACCGACGCCGGTGGCGTGGTCTACCACGCGCGCTACGTGGCCTTCCTGGAGCGGGCGCGCACGGAGTGGTTGCGGGCGTTGGGGTATGGTCAGGAGCGTCTGCGCCTGCAACACGATCTGGTGTTCGCAGTACGCGCGATGCAGCTCGACTTCCTGCGCCCGGCACGCCTGGACGATTCCCTGCAGGTCGGCGTCGCGCTGTCGCAATGCAAGCGCGCCAGCCTGGTGTTCGCGCAGTCGATCCACCGCGACGACGGGGAGCTGCTGTTGCGCGCGCAGGTGCGGGTGGCGGCGCTCAGCGCCGGCAGCTTCCGCCCGCGCGGCATGGACGACGCGCTGCACGATGTATTGAAAGTTCTTGAAATCACTGAAGCCGAATTACTGAGGAACGACGGATGATCGCATTGCTCCTGGCCCTGCAGGACACGGTGGTGGAGGCGCTGCCGCAGGACGTGACCCAGACCGCCACCCAGGCCGTCGCCAACACCGCCGCCCACGGCGGCATCAATTACCTGGACCTGATGGTCAAGGCCAGCCTGCCGGTCAAGGTGATCGTGCTGCTGCTGCTGCTCGGCTCGCTGATCAGTTGGGTCATCATCTTCCGCAAGGGCAAGGTGTTCAAGGACGCCAACCGCGAGGCCGACGACTTCGAGAACCGCTTCTGGTCCGGCACCGATCTCAGCAAGCTCTACGCCGGCGCCACCGACCGCAACCGCGTGGTCGGCGGGCTGGAGGCGATCTTCGAGGCCGGTTTCCGCGAGTTCGCCCGCCTGCGCGACAAGCGCCGGCTGGATGCGCGCATCCAGCTGGAAGGCGCGCAGCGGGCGATGCGCGCGACCTATGCGCGCGAGGTCGACCGCCTCGAGCGCAACCTGGAACTGCTCGCCAACATCGGCTCCACCGCGCCCTACGTGGGCCTGGTCGGCACCGTGTTCGGCATCATGGTGACCATGCACGACATGATCAACAGCGGCCAGCAGGCGGGCATCGCCGCGGTCGCGCCAGGCATCTCCGAAGCGCTGTTCGCCACCGCCATCGGCCTGTTCGTGGCGATCCCGGCGGTATGGGCCTACAACCGCTTCACCACCCGCGTCGAGCGGCTGGCGGTGCGTTTCGAGACCTTCTCCGAAGAGTTCAGCTCCATCCTGCAGCGCCAGGCCAGCGGCGACTGAGCGTCGCCCGCCTGTCCACGACTCCCAGGATTCCCGCATGACTGCCGCCATTTCCCGCCGCAAGCGCCGCAAGCTCAAGTCCGAGATCAACGTCGTGCCGTACATCGACGTGATGCTGGTGCTGCTGATCATCTTCATGGTCACCGCGCCCTTGCTCAGCCTGAGCGTGGACGTGGACCTGCCCGATTCCACCGCGCGCTCGGTGGAAAGCAAGAAGGATCCGGTGATCGTCACCGTCGATGCCCAGGGCCACTACACGCTGACCCTGCAGGACGGCAAGCCGGAGAAGATCGCCGCGCCGGAACTGAAGGCGAAGATCCAGGCCTTCGTCGGCCAGAACAAGGACGTGCCGGTGTTCGTCGCCGCGCCCGGCAGTTCCAACTATCAACTGGTCATGGACACCATGGTCATGCTGCAGCAGGCCGGCGTTCCCAAGGTCGGCCTGATGAGTCAGCCCGGAAACAATGCACGCTGAAGCCGATTCCCGCCCGCCGCAGCACCGCGGCGACGACAAGGGGCTGATCTTCGGGGTCGCCCTGGCGTTGCTGGTGCATGTGCTGATCGCACTGCTGTTCTTCCTGGCCTGGTGGTGGTCGCCGGTGCGCCAGGTCGAACCGGCCGCCGGTTCGCCGATGGTCGAGGCCTCGCTGGTGGTCTCGGCCGCCGACGTGCGCTCGGCGCAGAAGGCGGTCAAGGACGCGCCCAAGCCCTTGCCCGAGCCGCTGCCCGAGCCGGTCAAGGACGTCGCCGAGGAAGACACGGTGCCGCCGCCGCAGCCGCTCCCCACGCCCAAGCCGCAGCAGGCGCCGACGCCGCAGCAGCAGAAGGCGCAGGACTTCGTCCCGGTGCCCGACAAGGTCGACCAGGACCGCGCCACACGCACCGCGATCTCCCAGGAAAAGGAGAAGCAGGAGCAGGAGGCCAAGCGCCGCCAGGAACAGATCGACCTGACCGAGCAGAAGCGCCAGCAGGAGGCCGAGCAGAAGCAGCGCCTGGCCGCGCAGCAGGAAGAGGAGCGGCAGAAGAAGATCGCCGACATCCGCAAGCAGCGCGAGCAGGCCCAGCGCGAGGCCAAGCTGGCCGAGCAGAAACTGCAGCAGATCGCCGACCTGAACGCCAAGAAGGCGTCGGCGGCCGCGGCCACCACGCCGCAGCAGGCGCCGGGCCAGAACGGCACCAACACCGACCTGCAGGCCAAGTACGCCGCGGCGATCCAGCAGGCGGTGCTGAGCCAGTGGGTGCGCCCGGATTCGGTGCCGCTGGGGCAGAAGTGCAAGATCGTGATCACGCAGATTCCCGGTGGTCAGGTGATGGAGGCCAAGGTCAGCCCCGACTGTCCCTACGACGAGGCCGGCCGGCGCTCGATCGAAGCGGCGGTGTTGCGTGCGCAGCCACTGCCTTATCGGGGCTTCGAGACCGTTTTCTCGCGCACTCTGACCTTCAACTTCACCGCCCAGGACCAATGAGCCCGGCCGCCGCCGATGTGTTTGCGTGCGGCAGGCCATCCACCGGACAGGCGATGGGCGATAATGGAGAGCGTCCTGCCATCGGCTTCACATGGCGATGGTTCATGATTGCGAATACGTTCACCCGCGCATTGCTATCTCTTGCGCCTTTCCGATCCTGCTGAGCGAACCATGAAGAAACTGCCGCGCTGGCTTGCCGTTCTTACCGCCCTGTTGTTGCCTCTCGCCGCATCCGCGCAGGACAAGGGCCTGGAAATCGACATCGTCGGCGGCAATGCCTCGGCGACCCCGATCACCGTCGTGCCGATGCCGTACCAGGGATCGGCGACTCCGCCGAGCACCGACGTCGCCGCCGTTGTCCGCGCCGACCTGGATCGCTCCGGTCAGTTCCGCAATCTGCCCGAGTCGCAGATCGTCGAGCGCCCGACCCGCGGCAGCGAGGTGCAGTTCGCCACCTGGCGCGCGCTCAAGCAGAGCTATCTGGTCGTCGGCCGGGTGATGGATGCCGGCGAAGGCGCTTACCGCGTCGAGTACGAACTGTTCGACGTGGGCAAGGGCGAGCGCATGCTCGGCCTGGCGATGACCGCCCGCGCCAACGCCATGCGCGACGTCGCCCACCAGATGGCCGATGCCATCTACGAGAAGATCACCGGCGTGCGCGGCGCGTTCTGGACCCGCATCGCCTACGTCACCGCCAGCGGCAAGGGCGGGGCGATGCGCTATGCGCTGATGGTCGCCGACTCCGACGGCTACAACCCGCAGACGATCGTCCGCTCGGCCGAGCCGCTGCTGTCGCCGAACTGGAGCCCGGACGGCAAGAAGCTGGCCTACGTGAGCTTCGAGCGCGGCAACTCCTCCATCTACATCCAGGACATCGCCACCGGCGCGCGCCAGCTGGTGTCCAGCTTCCGCGGCATCAACGGCGCCCCGTCGTTCTCGCCGGACGGCAAGAAGCTGGCGCTGGCGTTGTCGCGCAGCGGCAACCCGGAGATCTACGTGATGGATCTGGGCAGCAAGCAGCTGACCCAGCTGACCAACCACTTCGGCATCGACACCGAGCCGACCTGGGCGCCGGACGGCAACAGCATCTACTTCACCTCCGACCGCGGCGGCCGCCCGCAGATCTACCAGGTGCCGGCGACCGGCGGCAGCGCCACCCGCATCACCTTCCAGGGCAACTACAACGCCACCCCGAGCGTGTCCTTCGACGGCAACAAGCTGGTCGTGGCCCAGGGCAGCGGCAACACCTACAAGATCGCGATGATGGACCGCAGCCTGGGTTCGCCGCGCTGGAGCACCCTGTCGACCGGTTCGCTGGACGAGTCGCCGAGCTTCGCCCCCAACGCCAGCATGGTGCTGTATGCGGCGCGTGAAGGCGGCCGTGGCGTGCTGTACGCGGTCTCGGCCGATGCCCGCGTGCGGCAGCGCCTGGTGCTCGCCGATGGCGACGTGCGCGAGCCGTCCTGGTCGCCGTATCGCACTGCACGTTGACATGTAAGTTTGGTGTTAATATTTCGCTGTTGAACCCCTCATCGGCCCAGGAGCCACAAGGTATCCCCATGAACAAGACCACCCGCGTTCTGCTTGTTTCGCTGTTGTCCGTTGCAGCTCTGGCCGGCTGCGCCAAGAAGGTCAAGGAACAGCCCCAGACCGACACCACCGGCACCACCGGCACCACCGCCCCGACCGGCCCGTCGACCTCCGGTCTGTACGGCCCGGGCGACCTGGAGACCGATTCCTGCCTGCGTCAGCGCGTGGTCTACTTCGATCTGGACAAGGATGCCGTGAAGCCGGAATTCCAGGCGATCATGGCGTGCCACGCCAAGTACCTGCGTGACCGTCCGTCCTCGCGCATCACCCTGCAGGGCAACACCGACGAGCGCGGTTCGCGCGAGTACAACATGGGCCTGGGCGAGCGTCGTGCCAACGCCGTGTCCTCGGCGCTGCAGGCCAACGGCGGCTCGGCTGCGCAGCTGACCGTGGTCAGCTACGGCGAAGAGCGTCCGGTCTGCACCGAGTCGAACGAGTCCTGCTGGTCGCAGAACCGTCGCGTCGAGATCGTCTACACGGCGCAGTAAGAGAAGATGCGTATCGGTGTCCTTACATCGATGATCGTCGCGGCGGCCCTCGTGGCCGTCGCGCCGGCTCATGCGCAGCGCGCGAGCCTGGCCGACCGCGTTTCCGCGCTCGAGCAGCAGGCCATGAATTCCCAGGCCAACACCGACATCCTGAACCAGCTCAACCAGCTGCGGACGCAGATGCAGTCGATGGAGGCCACGATCGAACAACTGCAGCACAACAACGACCAGCTCAAGCAGCAGATCAAGGACCAGTATCTGGACCTGGATGGCCGCGTGGGCCGGCTCGAAAGTGGTGCAGGGGCAGGGGCGCCGCCGCCGTTGCCGCCGGCCAATGGCGCAGCACCGGCTGCCGCACCGGCCGCGCCTGCGGGCAAGCCGGCCGCCGCCGCCGAGCCGCCGCCGTCGGTGCACGGCGACGCCGGCACCCTGGCGGCCGCCGGCGACGAGCGGGCGGCCTACAACGTCGCCTTCGATGCGTTGAAGGCCGGCAAGTACGCCGACTCGGCAAACCTGTTCCAGAGCTTCCTGCAGGCCTACCCGAACGGCGTGTATGCGCCGAACGCGCTGTACTGGCTCGGCGAGAGCTATTACGCCACCAAGAACTTCCAGTTGGCCGAGGCCCAGTTCCAGGACCTGATCGGCCGCTACCCGACCCACGACAAGGCGCCGGGCGCCCTGCTAAAGCTGGGCCTGTCCCAGTACGGCGAAGGCCGTGTCCAGGACGCCGAGCAGACCCTGCAACAGGTCGGCGCGAAGTATCCTGGGTCCGATGCCGCGCGGACCGCGCAGGACCGTCTGCAGTCGATCCGTATCGGCCAGCAGTTGCGCTGAGCCCCTTACGCTGCCGCCGCTGTCGCGGGAGCACTCTTCTCCCGCCATGGCCGCCGTTCCCAGCGATATCGTCCAAAGCCCGCTGCCCCGCCTGAAGCTGACGGAGATCTTCCTGTCGCTGCAGGGCGAGGCCGAGAGCGCCGGCTGGCCCACCGTGTTCGTGCGCCTGACCGGCTGCCCCCTGCGCTGCAGCTACTGCGACACTGCCTATGCCTTCCACGGCGGGCAATGGTGGGACATCGACGCGATCCTCGAAGAGGTGGCGCGCCACGGCGTGCGCCACGTCTGCGTGACCGGCGGCGAGCCGCTGGCGCAGAAGCGCTGCCTGCAGCTGCTGCAGCGCCTGTGCGACGCCGGCTACGACGTGTCGCTGGAGACCTCCGGCGCGCTGGACATCGCCGAGGTCGACCCGCGCGTGTCGCGTGTCGTCGACATCAAGACCCCGGCGTCGCAGGAAGCGCATCGCAACCGCTGGGAGAACCTGCCGTTGCTGACGGCGCGCGACCAGATCAAGTTCGTGCTGTGCGGTCGCGCCGACTACGACTGGGCGCGCGGCGTGGTCGCCGAACATCGGCTCGATTCGCGCTGCACCGTCTGGTTCTCGCCGAGCAAGAGCGAACTGACCGCGCGCGACCTGGCCGACTGGATCGTCGCCGACCGCCTGCCGGTGCGGTTCCAGATGCAGTTGCACAAGCTGCTGTGGAACGACGAGCCGGGCCGTTGAGAAGCCGGGATTGGGGATCGGGGATTCGGGATTCGTAGAAGCCCTCCCGGTCACCTGTCACGTGCTGTAGCTTTGCGAATCCCCAATCCCCAATCTCCAATCCCGGCCTCCCAATGAAAAATGCCGTTGTCCTGCTGTCCGGTGGCATGGACTCCGCCGTCGTCGTCGCCATCGCCCGTGCGCAGGGGTTCGCCGTGCATGCCCTGAGCGTGCGCTACGGTCAGCGCCATACGTCCGAACTGGATGCGGCCGCGCGTGTCGCCACGGCGCTCGGCGCGGTGGCGCACAAGACCGTCAACGTCGACCTGCGCAGCATTGGCGGCTCCGCGCTGACCGACGACATCGAGGTGCCGGACGCTGGTGGCGACGGCATCCCGGTCACCTACGTGCCGGCGCGCAACACCATCATGCTGTCGGTGGCGCTGGGCTGGGCCGAGGTGCTGGGCGCGGCCGACATCTTCTGCGGGGTCAACGCAGTGGACTACTCCGGTTATCCCGACTGCCGCCCCGAGTTCATCGAGGCATTCCAGACCCTGGCCAACCTGGCGACCAAGGCCGGGGTGGAGGGCGCCGGACTACGCGTGCATGCGCCGTTGCAGCACATGAGCAAGGCCGACATCGTGCGCGAGGGCGTGCGCCTGGGCGTGGATTTCGGCCTGACCGTGTCGTGCTACCGCGCCGACGACGCCGGCCGTGCCTGCGGCCACTGCGACGCCTGCCGCCTGCGCGCGGCCGGCTTCGCCGATGCCGGCGTCGCCGACCCGACCCGCTACGCCTGATTTCGCGAAACGCCCCGCCCTGGGGTAGACTACGCGCCCCGGTGCAACGCCGGGGTCTTGTTTTGGGCCGTTAGCTCAGTCGGTAGAGCAGAAGACTTTTAATCTTTTGGTCGATGGTTCGAATCCATCACGGCCCACCACTCCTCTCAGCGGGTTAGGCGTCGCCTTTGGCGGTTTTTTCGCCAACTCCTGAAAACACTTCTGAAAACGATGGCAGTTTCGCTGGTTCCACGCTCGGCATCGCGTGTTCGTCGCGTTGCGGCATCGACTTGGTTTTGGGCCTCCTGGGCCCTCGTCCTCCGAACCCATGGTGGCTTTGATGCGTCGGGGCCGTGCGCCGCAACGCGATGACCAGCGGCGATGACGCCGTCCTTGGCCGCACTTGGCGAAGCGCTTTTGCAGAAGCTGCCGACGCCATACGCATGTCCCCGCATCTGAACGCTGCGATGAAGCTGCTACCATGGGTTTTGTCTACAGGGGACTTGCTATGCGATCGAAGGCCGTTGTTTTCACCGCCCTCCTGGCGGTTTTTTCCGTGTCCGTCCATGCCGCCCAATCTGACCGCTATATGGTCGTGCGCAAACAACTCACGATTGCCAGCATGCCGGACGACGACATGCGCCCACAGATCGTCGGGACCGTCGTTGACGTCGGCGCGGGAAGCACCACCCTGAAAGGTGGCGCTCGCGTCCCTGCGACGGGTGCCAAGCTCGGCGACCTAGCGCGCTTCGTCTGTGCTTCGATCGACACGGGCAACCCGCCGGTCTCGACCAACTGCGAACTGGTCAGCTCCCAGGCACCAGACAAGAAGGCGCGCGACTACAACAACTTCTGGGACTGACCCGGCGGCGCGGCACGCGCCACCCTCATCACCTTCCGAACCCCGGCCACGCGCCGGGGTTTTTGTTGCGCGCTTCTCATCTGCGCGCAGGCGGACAGCGGAGAGCATGCAACCACGCCATCATCGGTCGGTATGAGCGTTTTGAATCGGGGGAGCAATCCAGGGTAGGGCAGGCACGGCCTCGGACGTCGGCGTGGACGCCATCGTATCGACCGCCGACGCCTCCCGGTCGCTCACCCCAAAGGCTGCAGCAGCAACGAGACGCACAGCCCCAGCATGAACAGTGCGACTGCCGCATCCAGCAGCCGCCATGCAGCGGGTTTGCGGAACACCGGCTGCAGTAGCCGCGCGCCATAGCCCAGGCTGCAGAACCAGGTCACGCTGGCCAGGCAGGCGCCAAGGGCGAACGCCCAGCGCAAGTGTCCTGGATAGCGGGTGGAGAGGCTGCCCAGCAGCACCATGGTGTCCAGGTAGACATGTGGATTGAGGAAGGTGAAGGCCAGGCAGGTCAGCAGGACGCGCTGCCAACTCCGCTGATCCTGGCCTTGCGCCAGCAGGCCGCTGCTGCCGCGCCAGGCACGGCGCGCCGCCAGTAGCGCGTACGCGCCGAGGAAGGTGGCGCCGCCGAAGCGCAATGCCTGCAGCATGCCCGGCCAGGCATCCACCACGGCCCCGATGCCGGATACGCCGAGGACGATCAGCGCAATGTCGCTGGCGGCGCAGACGGCTACGACCAGGCCGACATGCCGACGCTGCAGCCCCTGGCGCAGCACGAAGGCATTCTGCGCGCCGATCGCGACGATCAGGCCGGCGCCGGCGACGAGGCCGGCCAACAGTGCGTGCAGCCACATGCGCGATGTCCTGGTAGTTGGGGCGAGCATGCTGCACGCCACACAATGATTAGCCAAACTCATTTTTCTGTAGGCTGTGAAGAATCTCTAATCTGATCGCTGCCATGGACCTGCTCCACCCCCAGCTGTCCGCCTTCGCCGCCGTGTTGGAAGAGGGGAGTTTCGAGGCCGCCGCGCGTCGCTTGGCGCTGACCCCGTCGGCGGTGTCGCAGCGGATCAAGGCGCTGGAGGACCGGCTCGGCCAGGTGCTGATCGTGCGCCTGGCTCCATGCCGGCCCACGCCCGCCGGCGAGCGCCTGTTGCGTAGCGTGCGACCGATGCAGGTCTTGGAGACCGAGGCAGTGGCCGACCTGCTGCCCGCGCCCGCCGGCAGCGCCACCGCGCGCAGCATCGCGATCGCGGTCAACGACGACTCGCTGCAGACCTGGTTCCTGGACGCGCTGGCGGCCCTGCACGACGCGCACGGGTTCCTGTTCGACATCCGCGTGGATGACCAGGACCACACGCTGGAGCTGCTGCGCAGTGGCGCGGTGCTCGGTGCCGTTACTTCCGTCGGTCAGGCCTTGCAGGGCTGCAATGTGCTGCCGCTGGGCGCGATGCGCTACCGCGCGATCGCCTCGCCGGCCTTTTTCGATCGCTATTTCGCCGACGGCCTGGATGCGGCGGCGCTGGCCCGCGCCCCGATGATCGTCTACAACCGCAAGGACGCGCTGCAGGCGCGCTTCGTGCGCCGCATCACCCGCTCGCGGCTGAGCCCGCCGATCCACTACCTGCCAACCTCCGTCGGTTTCGTCGAAGCGGCCGCGCGTGGGCTGGGCTGGTGCCTGGCGCCGGAACAGATGCTTGCGGCCGCCTTGCGCCAACGGCAGATCGTCGTCGTCGACCCGCAGCGCTGGCTCGACGTGCCGCTGTACTGGCAGCATGTCGCGGTCCGTTCCAGGACCCTGCAACAGATCGGCCAGGCCATACGCAGTGCGGCGCAGCGCATGCATGGGCGTCTGCGGCCGGTCTGATCGGTTCTGCGCAATGCCGTGCGGCGGTGACGCGGGTTGAGCGCTTACGCGGTTGCGTTCTGGGATCGCGGAGATCGGGGATCGGATGCCGCGCTGTGGATCAACCGACATGCTTCGTTGACCGCTTATCGCGTCCTGGCAGCTCACCCACTTCGCCGACCACGCGTGCATCGGCGGCGGTCGACCATGCGCGGTACACGCAATCAACCCGAACGTCGCGCTGGCTTGGCACGCGGGTGGTTCATCGAGTCCCGCGCCGTAGGCGCCAGAGGCTCGAGTGTCGAGTGGACCCGACCGCGCTATCCGCGCGCGGTACTGAAGATCCCGGCCAGGCTTTCGCTGAGGATCAGCTGCAGGTGCATGCGGTTGAGCTCCACGCCGGTGGTCATCATCATGTGCAGGCCGCCGCACATCGCCGCGACCGCGTAGACGCGGGCCTGGAACTCCGCTTCGCTGCCGCTCCAGCCATGGTCGCGCAGCATGCGCCGCAGCAGGTCGCCCAGGTTCTGCACCAGGGACACGTTGAGCCGGCGCGCGTACTGCGCCAGTTCGGGATCGCGCGCGGCGGCCAGGTCCATTTCCAGGTCCAGGCGGCGGCGCCGCTGGTTGGCGTCGGTCACCAGCCAGTCTTCGAGGGCACCGGCGATGAAGGCGGTCGCGTCCTGGTGCGGCGGCGGTTGCAGCAGCCACATCGTGCGGATCGCGCGCTCGTAGCCGCGTTCCATCAACGCCTGGACCAGGCTGCGCTTGTCGTCGAATTGCCGTCGCACCGCGCTGCACGAAACGTCGGCACTACCGGCGATCAGTTCGAAGGTGGTGGCGCCGAGGCCGTTCTCGACGATGCAGCGCTCGGCCGCATCGAGGACGTCATCGTGCAGGCGCTGCTCGCGTTCGCGGGCGCTGTGCAGCCGGACTACGTTGGACATGGCGTGAGCTCGGGGGGAAGCGGTGCCAATGAAGGGGGACATCTGCCCGGAGCCCGCCGCCGAGGCGCACGCTGTTGCATGTGGCCATCGCGCGCGGAACGCCGGTGCAGCGCGATTGTAGACGCGATGCGGCGTGGTCGCGCGTGCGGCGGCAAGTCGGTCGATCCCGTAGCCATGAGCGTGACCACCGGCACGCTTGTACGACTGCGCACGTCGCGCCTGCAATGAGAGCGGCAGGCATTGCGGCACGATCGGGCGCGTCGACTTGCGAAACAGCGTAGGCAGGGACGTGGCGGGATGCAGCGCTGCCGGCAACACATAAGGAGCTGCCGGGTGTGAAGACTGCGGACGGAACAGGAAAACGCACTGCCCGAAGCTTCAGGCAACGTTCGCACTCGCGTGGTGACGCGGTATCGCGCTGCGGTTGGCCGCGCTTACCAGCCGAACGGCGGCGGGCCGTAGGCGCCGGGGTAGTAGCCGCGGCCGAATACCGGGCCATCGCCGCGGCCGACGCTGATGCTGATGCCCATCTGCCGTGGCTTGCCGTCGTCGGTGTAGGAGGTCTTGCACAGGTTCAGATTGGCGGCCTGGTAGTTGCTGTTGCCGCCATGCGTGGAATAACCGATGCCGGTGGCGACGCTGCCGTGCACGTCGCCGTTGCAGCGGTCGGCCTGCGCCTGCAGGGCCTGGGCGCGCGCCTGCGCTGCCGCGGCCTTCTGTGCCGAGGCCGAGGTGCCGCTGGTATCGCCGTAGTAGGCGCCCGGCGGATCGGCCTTGGTGCCGGGATCGGCATAGGTGATCGGCTGCTGCGGCACGCTGAGGTCGAGCTTGCGCTTGGCCGCCTCGCTGTCGCTGGTGGCATCGGCGGTCTGGGCCAGGGCCGGGCCGGCAAGCAGGGTGCAGGCGAGGAGAAGGAGGCTGCGGTTCATCGGGCATCTGCCAGAAGAGAGGGGCCGGGCGGGGCCGGTTGCACGCTCCGCCATGACGCTGACGCTATCAATACCACGTTGAACCCGGCCTGTCGGCGCCGCGGGCGCTCTGCGCAGGGTCGACGGCCGGCGATGCAGGCGCCGGTGCCGCGCCTCAGCCCTGCGCGTGCACCACGTCGAGCAACTGCTGGCCATAGCGGGCCAGCTTGCTGCCGCCGATGCCGCCGACCCGCGCCAGTTCGTCCAGGCTGGTCGGGCGCTGCTCGGCGATGTTGCGCAGGGTGCTGTCGTGGAAGATCACGAAGGCCGGCACGTTCTGCTCCTTGGCCAGGCCGGCGCGCAGGTCGCGCAAGGCGTTGAACAGCGGCAGGTCCTGCGCCTGCACCGGCACGCCGGTACGTGGACTGCCGCTGCGGTCGCCGCGCTCGCGGCCGCGGCTGGGCAGTTCGCGGCGCATCATGATCTTGCGTTCGCCCTTGAGCACCTGGCGGCTGGCGTCGGTGAGGCGCAGGCCGCCGTAGGCGTCGCTGTCCACCTCCAGCAGGCCGGTGGCGACCAGTTGCCGGAACACGCCGCGCCAGGCGCGCGCGTCCAGGTCCTTGCCGATGCCATAGGTGCTGAGCTGATCGTGGCCGAACTGCTTGATCTTCTCGCCCTCGTTGCCGCGCAGGATGTCGATCAGGTGGCCAACGCCGAACCGCTGGCCACTGCGGTACACGCAGCTCAGCGCCTTCTGCACCGCCACGGTGGCGTCCCAGGCGTCGGCCGGCTGCAGGCAGTTGTCGCAGTTGCCGCAGGGCTGCGGATAGGTCTCGCCGAAGCCGGCCAACAGCACCTGGCGGCGGCACTGCATCGATTCGCAGTAGCCCAGCAACTGGTCGAGCTTGCGCCGTTCCACGCGCTTGCGCTCTTCGCCGGCCTCGCCCTGCTCGATCATCTGCTTGAGCAGCACCACGTCGCCCAGCCCGTAGCACAGCCAGGCCTCGGCCGCCTCGCCGTCGCGGCCGGCGCGGCCGGTCTCCTGGTAGTAACCCTCCAGCGACTTGGGCAGGTCGGTGTGGGCGACAAAACGCACGTCGGGCTTGTCGATGCCCATGCCGAAGGCGATCGTGGCGCACATCACGATGCCGTCCTCGCGCAGGAAGCGGCGCTGGTTGTCGGCGCGCACCTCGGCCGGCAGGCCGGCGTGGTAGGGCAGGGCGTTCAGGCCTTCGCGGGCCAGGAATTCGGCGGTCTCCTCGACCTTGCGCCGCGACATGCAGTAGACGATGCCGGCGCTGCCACGGTGTGTGCGCAGGAAGTCCAGCAACTGGCGCCGCGCGTTGTCCTTCTGCACCACGGTGTAGCGGATGTTGGGGCGGTCGAAGGAACTGACGAAGTGGCGGGCCTGCGCCAGGTCCAGGCGCTCGGCGATCTCGCGCTGGGTCGGCGGGTCGGCCGTGGCGGTGAGGGCGATGCGCGGGGTCTGCGGCCAGCGCTCGTGCAGCACGGTGAGTTGGCGGTACTCGGGGCGGAAGTCGTGGCCCCATTGCGATACGCAGTGCGCCTCGTCGATCGCGAACAGGGCGATGCGGCTGCGCTCGATCAGCGACAGGAAGCGCGGGGTCAGCAGCCGTTCCGGGGCGACGTACAGCAGGTCCAGTTCGCCGGCCAGCAGGGCGCGCTCGACCCGCTGCGCGGTCTCGCCGTCCAGGGTGGAGTTGAGGTACTCGGCGCGCACGCCGAGCTGGCGCAGCGCCTCGACCTGGTCCTGCATCAGTGCGATCAGTGGCGAGATCACGATACCGGTGCCGTCGCGCAGCAGCGACGGGATCTGGTAGCACAGCGACTTGCCGCCGCCGGTGGGCATCAGCACCAGCGCGTCGTGGCCGGCAGCGACGTGTTCGACGATGTCCTGTTGCGGGCCGCGAAACTGGTCGTAGCCGAAGACGCGGCTGAGCAAGGCGTGGGCGGGGGAAGACATCCGTCTAGGATACCTTGCCGCGCAAGGGCGGTTGGCTTCCGGATTTGCGCAAGAGCGCGTCAGGCGAATGCGCGCTTTTCTGTAGGAATCGACAGTTGCCTGAGGCCATGACGAATGAAGCCTGCCTGGCCCGCGCTAGGAAGGCGTCGGGACTGAAGTCCTTCCCACAGTGCACCCAGCTAGCGCCCTGCAGGTTCCGGTTGGAGCGGCGCTTGGCTCCTTTGGGGATCGGCCGCGACGGGGCCTGGTCACGCGCGCCGGTCGCGGCTGAAGCCGCTCCTACAAGGGGGTCAGGCGTGACGAGGCAGCGATCGGCATGCATTGGCGCCCAATCCGGGCGACGGAGCGAGCGCAGCGTCGCCTGGGCCCAGCTCGGCGTGCCCTGCCTGCCGAGCAGGCAGGGCGATACCCCTTACTGCAGCAGCGAGCGCAGCATCCAGGCGTACTTCTCGTGGGTCTGCAGGCGCTGGGTCAGCATGTCCACCGACGGGTCGTCGCCGGCGTCGTCGGCGGTCTTGAGCACCTTGCGCGCGGTGCGGCACACCGCCTCGTTGCCGACCACCAACTGGCGCACCATCTCGCGCCAGTCGGCGCTGTCGCTGAGGCCTTCCTCTTCCGGGATCGAGGTCAGCGCGGCGTACTCCTTGTATGACCCCGGGGCGTTGAAGCCCAGGGCGCGGATGCGCTCGGCGACGTCGTCCAGCGCCGCCCACTGCTCGGTGTACTGGGTCTCGAACATCAGGTGCAGCGAGTTGAACATCGACCCGGTCACGTTCCAGTGGAAGTTGTGGGTCTTCAGGTACAGGGTGAAGGCGTCGGCCATGTAGTGCGACAGGCCGTCGGCGATCTTCTTGCGATCGCCGCCGCCGATCCCGATATCGATATTGGGCGCGGACGGCGCCAGCCCGGCCAGCGGCTGGCCGGCGAGGGCCTTGCTGGCGGAGTTCTTGGTCTTGCCGGGGGTCTTGCTCTTGGCCATTGGAGTTCCTCCTGGGGGTTACGGACGAGATGGCGTCACAATAGACAGACTAAAGCATGTGCTGTGATTCAACGTTCAATGGCATCCGATTGATGAACGCTATCGAAAAACCTTCCGTGCCGGCACGCCTGCGCGAACGCCGCGCCGCGATCGACGGCGCGCTGACCCGCGACCGCGGCCGCTTGCTGGGCCTATGGTCGCGCTGGCAGGCCGCGCCCGGCAATGCCGCGCTGGAAACGGCGTTCGAGCAGGCGCTGCAGACGTCGCAGGCGCGCTGTGTCGCGCGCGCGGCGCAACATCCGGCGATCACCCTCGACCCGCAGTTGCCGATCGCGCGCGAGGCCGAGCGCATCGTCGCGCTGATCCGCGAGCACCAGGTGGTGGTGATCGCCGGCGAGACCGGCTCGGGCAAGACCACGCAGTTGCCGAAGCTGTGCCTGGCCGCCGGTCGCGGCGCCGCTGGCATGATCGGCTGCACCCAGCCGCGGCGCATCGCCGCGCGTGCGGTGGCCAGCCGCGTGGCCGAGGAGCTGCGCACGCCGGTGGGCGAGACGGTGGGCTTCCAGGTGCGCTTCAACGACCGGGTTGGCGAGCAGACCCGGATCAAGTTCATGACCGACGGCATCCTGCTGGCCGAGATCGCCAGCGACCGCTGGCTGTCCAGCTACGACACGATCATCGTCGACGAGGCGCACGAACGCAGCCTCAACATCGATTTCCTGCTCGGCTATCTGAAGCAGTTGCTGCACAAGCGCCCGGACCTGAAGGTCATCGTGACCTCGGCGACGATCGACACTGCGCGCTTCGCCGCGCATTTCGACGATGCGCCGGTGATCAGCGTGGAAGGCCGCACCTATCCGGTGGAGGTGCGTTACCGGCCGCTTGAGGAGCCGGGATTGGGGAGTGGGGATCTGGGATTGGAAGAAGCGCGCGAGCCCCAACGTTCGCCGCGAACCGCCTCAGCGAATCCCGAATCCCGAATCCCCACTCCCGGCCTCACCGTCAACGACGCGATCGTGGCGGCGGTGGACGAGATCACCCGGCTGGATCCGCGCGGCGACGTGCTGGTGTTCCTGCCCGGCGAGCGCGAGATCCGCGATGCGCACCATGCGCTGGAACGGCGCAAGTACCGCGAGACCGAGGTGCTGCCGCTGTACGCGCGTCTCTCCAACGCCGACCAGGACCGGGTGTTCAACCCCGGCCCGCGGCGGCGCCTGGTGCTGGCCACCAACGTCGCCGAAACCTCGCTGACGGTGCCGCGAATCCGCTACGTGATCGACCCAGGCTATGCGCGGGTCAAGCGCTACAGCCCGCGGCAGAAGCTCGACCGGCTGCACATCGAACCGATCTCGCAGGCCAGCGCCAACCAGCGCAAGGGCCGCTGCGGCCGCATCGCCGAGGGCATCTGCTACCGGTTGTATGCCGAGGCGGATTTCCAGGCGCGGCCGGCGTTCACCGATCCGGAAATCCGCCGCTCCAGCCTGGCCGGGGTGATCCTGCGCATGCTGCAGCTGGGGCTGGGCCGGATCGAGGATTTCCCGTTCCTGGAGCCGCCGGACGAGCGCGCGGTGGCCGATGGCTGGCAGCAGCTGGTGGAACTGGGGGCGGTCGGCGAGCCGGACCGGCATGGCCTGCGCAAGCTCACCGAGATCGGCCGCAAGATGGCGCGGCTGCCGGTGGACGTGAAGCTGGCGCGGATGCTGGTGGCGGCGCAGCAGCATGGCTGCCTGCGGCCGATGCTGGTGATCGCCGCGTTCCTGGGCATCCAGGACCCGCGCGAGCGCCCGCCCGAGGCACGCGAGGCCGCCGACAACGCGCACGCCAAGTTCGCCGATGCGCGCTCGGAGTTCGTCGGCATCCTGCGCCTGTGGGACGGCTACCGGCAGGCGCACGAGGACCTGACCCAATCCAAGCTGCGCGACTGGTGCGGGCGGCATTTCCTCGGCTTCCTGCGCATGCGCGAGTGGCGCGAACTGCACCGCCAGTTGCATCTGCTGTGCGCGGAGCTGGGCTGGACCGAGGAACCGGCGGCGGCCTCGCTGCAACCGTTGCTGGCCGGCGCCGCCGCGCCGGCGCCGGCGCGCGATGCCGAGACCGCGGCGCGCGCCACCCGCGGGCAATTGCACCGTGCCGCGCGTCTGGCCCGCGAAGGGCGCGGCGCGCCGACCACGCCCGTGTCGGCGGCGGCCCCGACTCCAGCGCCGGCGCCCGCCGATGCGGGCGAGGCGCCGCGTGCCAGCGAACGCGAGCGCGCCGCGGCCTACCAGGCGTTGCACCGCGCCTTGCTGGCCGGGCTGCCGACCCAGGTCGGCCATCGCACCGAAAAGGGCGATTTCCTGGCGCCGCGGCAGCGCCGTTTCCTGCTGTTCCCCGGTTCGGCGCTTGCCCGCAAACCGCCGCCGTGGGTGCTGCCGGCGACATTGCTGGATACGCAGAAGGTGTGGGGCCTGACCAACGCCGCGATCGAGCCGGATTGGGTGATCGCCGAGCTGCCGCACCTGCTGGCGCGCAAGCATTTCGATCCGCACTGGTCGCGCGCGCAGGGGCAGGTGCTGGCCTCCGAGCAGATCAGCCTGTTCGGGCTGGTGCTGGCGCCGAAGAAGCCGGTGCATTACGGCCGCATCGATCCGTCCGGCGCGCACGAGCTGTTCGTGCGGCAGGGCCTGGTACCGGGCGAGATCAACACCCGCGCCAGCTTCGTTGCCGACAACCAGAAGGTGTTGGCGCAGGCGCACGAGGAAGAGGCCAAGCTGCGCCGTGCCGGCATCGTCGCCGACGAGGACTGGCAGGCGCGCTGGTACCTGGACCGGATTCCCGGCGAGATCCACTCCGCCTCCGGCCTGGACGCCTGGTGGAAGGCGCTGGCGCCGGAGCAGCGGCGCACGCTGCACTGGTCGCTCGCTGACCTGCTGCCAGGCGAGGGCAGCGAGGCCGAGCGTTATCCCAAGTACTTCCCGCTGGGCGATGCGCGGCTGCCGCTGCACTACCGGTTCGAACCGGGCGCGGCCGACGACGGCGTGACCCTGGAGGTGCCGGTGCATCTGCTCAACGCGCTGGATCCGACGCGGCTGTCGTGGTTGGCGCCGGGCTTCGTCACCGACAAGGCGGCGGCGCTGATCCGCAGCCTGCCCAAGGCGCTGCGGCGCAACTACGTGCCGGCGCCGGACTTCGCCCGTGCGTTCTCCGAGGCGTTCCCGCAGCCCAGCGCCGACGACATCCGCGGCGAGCTGGCGCGCTTCCTGCAGCGCGCCACCGGTGCGCCGCTGAGCGCGCTGGAGTTCGACGAGAGCACGCTGGAGCCGCACCTGCGCATGAACCTGCGCCTGCGCGACGATGCCGGCAAGGTGCTGGCCGAATCGCGCGACCTGGACGCGCTGCGTGCGCGCTTCGGCGAACGCGCCGGGCAAGCCTTCGCCGCGCGGGCCGGCCGCGCCATGGCCGCGACCGGACTGCGCGAGTTCCCGGCGACGCCGATCCCGCTGCAGGTCCCCGGCGAAGCCGGGGTGCCGGCCTATCCGGCCCTGGTGGACGAGGGCGACAGCGCCGCGCTGCGCATCTTCGCCGACCGTGCGCAGGCCGAGGCCGCGCATCCGCGTGGCGTGCGCCGGCTGCTGGAGATCGCCCTGGCCGACAAGGTCAAGCAGGCGCGCAAGCAGTTGCCGGTGTCGCCCAAGACCGGGCTGCTGTATGCGGCGATCGAGTCGCAGGAACGCCTGCGCGGGGATCTGGTGGAGGCGGCCTTGAACGCGCTGCTGGAACAGGGGCTGGAGGCGATCCGCGACGCGGACAGTTTCGCCCAGCGTCGCGATGCCGCCGCCAAGCAGCTGTTCGGCGAGGCGATGGAGCGGCTGAAGCTGGCCGAGGCGATCATGGGCGCGGCGGCCGAGTTGAAGCCGCAGCTGGAATCGCCGCTGATGGGCTGGGCCAGCGGCAACCTCGACGACCTGCGCGCGCAATTGGCGGCGCTGCTGCATGCGGGCTTCCTGCGCGAGACCCCGGCCACCGCGCTGGCGCAGTTCCCGCGCTACCTGCGGGCGATGATCCTGCGCGCCGAACGCGCCAAGCGCGATCCGGCCCGCGACCAGGCGCGCATGCTGGAGCTGAAGCCCTTCGTCGACGCACTGGCCGACGCGGCCGCGGCCGGCCGCAGCGGCGATCCACAGTGGCAGGCGCTGCGTTGGGACCTGGAAGAACTGCGCGTGTCGCTGTTCGCGCAGGAGCTGGGTGCCCGCGCGGGCATTTCGGCCAAGAAGCTGGCGCAGCGGGTGGCTGGACTGCGATGATGACCAGCCGTTCGGCTGTGGAAAGCCGGGATTGGGGATTGGGGATTGGTGGCGGGGTTTCCGCGCTGTTTTCGGGCTGTCCGTGATGACCGCGCTGCCGGCGTTGGCAGCTTTCTTGTGGGAAGGACTGCAGTCCCGATGCTCAGGCGGCGATGCGTCGGGGCTGAAGCCCCTCCCACAAAAGAGATAGGCCGCCTGGGTGTGGTGACGGCCAACCGCCCTGCAACGATTCGTCGTTCTCGCTTCTGCGAATGCAGCAGATCGCCGGGGAGTCGTGCCGATACCGTCGTAGGAGCGGCTTCAGCCGCGATCTTTTTGCGTCAACGCGTCGCGGCTGAAGCCGCTCCTACGGGTCCGTCGCGTGCTGTCGCGTTCAGTGCATCGGTGTCGCTCGTTGTGGGAGGGACTTCAGTCCCGACGCTTCTGGCGGCAATGCGTCGGGACTGAAGTCCCTCCCACAAAAGAAATGCGCCGGGTCGAGTAGCAAGCTACTTGCGCGGCAATGGCGCGTCTTTTTGGTGCCAAGCACCGAGGCGGTCAGTATCTTGCTGCTGCGCTGGTAAGAGCGGCTTCAGCCGCGACGCATTGCACCAACACGGTCGCGGCTGAAGCCGCTCCTACGGGAGGCGGTGGCTGCGTTTCGACACTTCAGCCTGCAGAACTGCCGCGAATCCCCACTCCCAAATCCCCAATCCCCGCCCCTCAGTCATCCACCCGCTCGCCCATCAGCTCGCGCTGGCGCTTGTCCAGTTCCTCGGCGTAGCGCTTGCGCACGAAGCTTTCGCTGAGCACGCCCAGCACCTTGCCCTGGTCGTCGACCACCGCCAGTTCGTCGCTCTGGGTCAGGTCGAACTGGCGCATGGCGGTGACCACGTCGGTGTCGGCGGGCAGGGCCACGTCGCGGTTGCCGGCGTAGTCGACGATGGCCGCGTCGGCGTTGACGCCGTCGGCATAGGCGGCGGCCAGGGTGACCAGGCCGGCGTAGTGGCCGCTCTCGTCCTCCAGCACCACGCGGGTGCCTGAGCCGAGCGGGAAGCGGCGGCGGAACTCGGCCACGCTGGTGGTGGCGGCCAGCGGATGCACGTCCTTCTGCATCATCCGCCCGGCGCTGAGGTGCTTGACCCAGCCCACGTCGCGCGCGCTCCTGATGGTTTCGCCGCGCAGGTGCAGGCGCCAGGTGGAGAACGAGTAGCCGAAGATCTGGCGGACGATGGTGTTGGCCACCAGCACGGCGACCATCACCGCGCTGGCCAGCACGAAATCGTGGGTGCCCTCCAGCACCAGCATCGCCATCGTCATCGGCGCGCCGATCACCGCGGCGGCCATCGCCGCCATGCCGGCCAGCGACGCGGCAGTGCCGTCGACCAGGGCCATGCCGCTGCCGAGATTCAGCACGCCGGCGAACAGCCCGCCGACCAGCGAACCCATGAACAGCGAGGCGAAGAACAGGCCGCCGCGGAAGCCGAAGCCCAGCGAGATGGCCGAGCCCAGGCACTTGAGCAGCAACAGGATGCCCAGCCAGCGCAATGAGGTCGGGCTGGTCAGGTCCAGGTGCAGTGCGCCGTGGCCGGAGGACAGCACCTGCGGGGTGATCAGCGCCAGTGGGATCAGCAGCAGGCCGCCGGCGACTGGGCGCGCCCAGCGCGGCAGCGGGCTGTGGTTGATGGCCTGTTCGATCGCGCCGATCAGGCGCATCACCGCGACCGCCAGCAGGGCGCAGAGCACGCCCAGCAGCGCGTACAGCACGTAGTCGCGCGCCTCCAGCGCCGAGGCCGCCGAGGCCGGCAGCAGGTACGGCTGCACCCCGGCCAGTTGCGACACGAACACCGCGCCCAGCGAGGCCACCGCCACCGGCGCCAGTGCCGACGGCGAGTACGCGCCGATCACGATCTCGAACGCATAGAACGCCCCGGCCAGCGGCGCACCGAAGGCGGCGGCAATGGCCGCGCCGGCACCGGCGCCGACCAGGGTGCGGATGTCGGCACGGCGCAGTCGCAGTACCCGGCCCAGATGCGAGCCGCTGCCGGCGCCCATCTGCGTATACGCCGCTTCCAGGCCGACCGAGGCGCCGACGCCGTTGGAGAACAGGGTCTGCACGGAGACGATCAGATTGTCGCGCATCGACATGCGTCCGCCGTACAGCGCGTTGGCTTCGACGGCGTCGACCAGTTGGCGCTTGCGCGCGCGCGCGGCCATGCCGAGCAGGCCCACCAGCAGCCCGCCCAGCGGCAGCACCAGCAACTGCTGCACGCTCAGGTCCGACATGGCGCTGAGCCGCTCGTCGGCCTCCAGGCCATACAGCCAGGCCTGCGCACCATGCGCCAGGCTGCTCTGCAGCAGGGTCAGCAGGCCGGCGATCACCCCGACCAGCAGCGCCAGGGCGATGAACCACACATCGCTGGCGCGCAGGCGCCGGCGCAGCGCATCGGCGAGGCTGTGCGAGGCGTCGGCCAGGCCCGGCCGCGGACGCAGGTTCACGACACGCGTTCCTATTTGACGCGACGGACTTTGGCGCGGGTGTTGTAGTTGTCGATCTGCATGTACCACACGCCCATGATCCCGGGGGTGATCTTCACCTTGGGCGCGGTGCGGTGCACGCCGGGCAGGCTCGCCGCTTCGGTCTGCTCCCACTCCTGGCCATTGGCCAGTACGTACTTGCGGCCCTTGGCGAAGCCGGAGAACTCGCCAACCAGGGCGCTCTCGATCGGCTCGGCGCTGCCGAAGTCGAAGAAGCCGCGGTTCTTGGTGATCACCTCGCGGCGGCCTTCCTCCTTGGCCTTTTCCAGCGCCACCGCGGTTTCCTTGGCGACCTTGCCCTGCAGCCAGTCGTTCAGCGCGGCCAGTTCCTGCGGCGACAGCTTGTCCAGCCCGGCGGCCTTGAATTCCTGCGGCGACATCTGCGTCTGCAGATCGCCGGAGACGGTGCGCTGGGCGAGCGCCGGGGCGGCGGACACGGCGAGCGCCGCGCACAGGGCCAGGGGAGCGAGACGCGCAAGGGACATGGCGGGGATCCGGGCAGTGGGATGCGCGGTAGTGTAGTCGCAAGCGCGCGGTGTCTGACGCCCGCGGCGGCCAATCGGCCCAGCCCCGGGTCCGTTCGCGTCGCCAGCTGCCGGTCGATGGGTGCCACGGCGCTTGTCCACGCAATCGGCCCTTTCGCCCTGCATATGTCCCGCTCGCCCCACAGGGCACGCCCGCCTGGAACGCGGTGGGTACACTTGCCGATCATGAACCCGCCCTCTTGTCCGCCACGGGCAGGCGCCCTCGCTGCCAGCGGTGCGATGTCCACTCCGAAAGCGCTGACCGGGTTGTGGGTGGCGTTCTGGCTGCTCATGATCGGCGTGTCCGTGCAGGAGCGCCTGAGCAACCCGCAGACCCACTGGTGGGAAGGGGTGCTGTCGGAGGGAAGTTCCGCGGTGGTCGCGACCGGCTGGATCTGGCTCGCCGTGCGCGTGCGCGGACGTTATGCGGCCTATCTGGACCGGCCGCTGATCTGGTTCGGCAGCTACCTGCGCTGGTTGCCGGTGATCGCCGTCACCTTCATCGTGGCGGTGTATGCGCTGCGGCACGGGATCTATGCCGCAATGGGCTTCACCTACGAGCATCCGGGCTGGCGCTCGCTGTTCGTGTACGAGACCACCAAGCTGAGCGTCTTTGTCGGCCTGTGGCTGGGGATTCTGTTCGGGCTCGAGTCCCATGACCAGTGGCAACTACAGCGGAACCGTCTGCTGCAGACGCAGAAGGCGCTGGCCGAGGCACAGCTGGCGCAGCTTCAGGGGCAGCTGCGGCCGCATTTCCTGTTCAACGCGCTCAACACGGTCTCCTCCGTGATGCACAGCGACGTGGAACGCGCCGACCGCCTGCTGGCCGCACTCGGCGACCTGCTGCGCACCAGCCTTGGCACCATCGAGAACGAGATGACGCCGCTGTCCGCGGAACTGCGCACACTCGAGCGCTATGCGGACATCATGCGCGAGAGGTTCCGCGATCGGGTGACGCTGACATGGCAGGTGGACCCCACACTGCTCGATGCCAGTGTCCCTGCGCTCCTGCTGCAGCCCTTACTGGAGAACGCGTTCAAACATGCCGTCGAGCCCACGTTGGTGCCCGTCGCCATTGCGGTCAGTGCGCGACACGCAGGCGGCTCGCTGGAGATCGTGGTCCACAATTCCTGCTCCGCCCTGCCGGCGTCGGCGCCGGGGACGCAGGACGGGGTGGGGTTGCGCACCTGCCGGGCGCGCCTGGGCATCCTCTACGGCGCTGCCGCCTCCTTGATTGTGCGTAACGAAGGCGACGGCGTTGCCGCGCGCGTCTCGATCCCGCTGGCGGAGCCCAGGCGATGATCCGCGCCGTGATCGCCGACGACGAAGCGCCCGCGCGCGAAAAGCTCGAGCGCTGGTTGGCGGAGCAGCCCGGCATCGCGGTGGTCGGATCGGCCGAGGACGGATTGTCCGCGGCCCTGTGCATCAAGCAGCAGCGCCCGCACGTGGCCTTTCTCGACATCCAGATGCCGACGCTGTCTGGGCTGCAGGTCGCGGCGCAGCTCGAGCCGTCGAGCGCGCCGCTGATCGTGTTCGTGACCGCCTTCGATGCGCATGCCGTGAAGGCGTTCGACCTCAATGCGATCGACTACCTGCTCAAGCCTTACGACCGCGACCGGCTCGCGCTGACCGTGCAGCGTGTGCGCGAGCGGCTCAGCGCGCACGAGTCCGGGGCCGCGGCGGTGGCGATGGGACGCGCGCGTACCCCTGCATGCGAGCGCCTGCTGGTGCCCGATGGCGAGCGGCTGCAGCTGATCGATGCGACCTCGATCGAATGGCTGGAGGCAGACGGCAACTACGTGCATGTGCATACCGCCGCGCGCACCTATCTGATGCGCAGGACTCTGCAGGACCTGCTGGCGCAGCTGGGCGAACAGCGCTTCGTCCGCATCCACCGGTCGGCCGCGGCGAACCTCGCCTGCATTGGATCGCTGACGCCGCTGTTCAAGGGCGACTACGACCTCCATCTCCGCAACGGCCGCACCCTGCGGCTCAGCCGGCGCTATCGCGACGCCTTGTTCGCGCGCATGGGCGGGTAGCGTCCGCCTCGCCCCGGCGGGCCTCCTTTCACCCCAAATCCGCTGCTGGCCGGCTGCCGTTCGCTCAGGCTCCCTGGTATCGCGGAGAACAGGGGCCCAATCGATGCTTGCCACCACACGCCCGCAGGAACGTTACGACTTCCTGGACTGGTTGCGCGTCATCGCCATTTTCGTCCTGTTCTTCTTCCATACCGGGATGATCTTCGTCGGCTGGGGCTGGCATATCGTCAACAGCCAGACCATTCCGTCGCTGCAATGGCCGATGGATATCGCCCACCGCTTGCGCATGCCGTTGCTGTTCGTCGTCGCAGGGGCCGGCATGTGGTTCGCGCTGCAGCGGCGCAGTACCGGGCAGTTCCTGCAGGAACGGACGAAGAAGCTGCTTTTGCCGCTGATCGTCGGCATGTTCCTGGTCGTGCCGCCGCAGATCTACTACGAGCGGCTGCTGCATGGACAATGGAGCGGACGCTATCTGGATTTCTACCTGACACGCGTTCTGCAATTGAAGTTCTACCCGGCCGGGGATTTCGGCTGGCACCACCTGTGGTTCATCCTGTACCTCTACGCGTACGTCCTGTTGCTGCTTCCCGGCATGCTGTGGTGGAGGCGAGCCGCAAGGCGGATCGTGCCAGGAACGTGGCTGTTCCTGCTGGGAATTCCGCTCGGCATCAACGAAGCCCTGCTGAAGCCGCGGTTCCCGGAGACGCACAATTTCGTCAGCGATTGGTACATCTTCGGCCAATACCTGCTGCTGACGGCATATGGATACTTCATGGCATCCATGCCCGGTGTCTGGAAGTGGCTCTCCGATATGCGCAGGTGGTCGCTGGTCCTGGGGCTGGCGGCGTTCTTCTCGTTGATCTCGCTGTTCAGTCTGGGGGTCATCGAGCACGACTCCCTGATCGATCAGGTGGGCGCCAATGTCTTCACCTGGCTATGGATGATGGTGTTTCTCGGTTACGGCTACCGCTATCTCTCGCGGACGAACCGGGTGCTTGCCTGGGCGAAAGACGCCAGCTATCCCGTTTACATCCTGCACCAGACGATCATTGTCATCCTCGGCTATTACGTCATCCAGTGTTCGTGGGGACCCTGGATCAAATACGTCGTCATCCTGCTCCTCAGCATGGCCGCGTGCCTTGTGCTCTACGAGGGAAGCCTGCGCAGGTTTGCATGGCTGCGCCTGGTTTTCGGGATGAGGGAAAAGCTTCCGCGCCCCGGTCGTCTTTCGAAATGACGTTGCTTTTTGCCGCCTGTACTTTCCATCGTGGGTGCCGGCGCCGAAGAAGCCGTGGTTCTTCAACTTGGAAGCCAGGCGCGCAATGGCCGTGGCGGCAATCCGGGCAGCGGAATGCGCTGCAATGTAGCCGCACGTCGTGACGGCGCGTGGCCGGCAAGATTGCCGCCAGCCACGCCGGCTCGACAGCTCAGTCGTCGGCGGCGGCGGCTGTGGCCGGCGCGCGCGGCGGCCGCCGGTACACGAAGTCCGGCGCCGGCGCGGCGGCCTCGCGCTGCGCCAGCGCCTGCAGCGCGGCGTGCGCCGGGGCGCGTTCGCAGACCGGGTCCAGCGTGGCGGCGTCGCCGCTCAGCGCCAGCGCCTGGCAGCGGCAGCCGCCCCAGTCGATCTCGCGCTTCGGGCAGCCCTGGCACACCTCCGGCATCCACGCGCTGCCGCGGAAGCGCACGAAGGCCTCGCCGTCTTCCCAGATCGCCGCCAGCGGCCGTGTGCGCAGGTTCTCGAACACCATGTCCGGCAGGGTCTCGGCGGCATGGCAGGGCAGCACGTCGCCGCGCGGGGAGATGTTGACGAAGCGCTGGCCCCAGCCGCCCATGCAGGCCTTGGGCCGGTGCGCGTAGTAGTCGGGGGTGACGAAATCGATGTGCAGGCGGTCCTGCAGCCGCTGGCGGGCGGCGTCCACCGCGGCGACAGTGGCGTCGATCTGCGCGCGGCTGGGCATCAGCGCGGCGCGATTGCGCAGGCCCCAGCCGTAGTATTGGGTATGGGCCACTTCCAGGCGTTCGGCGCCGAGGTCCAGCGCCAGCTCGATCATCGCCGGCACGCGTTCGGCGTTGTGGCGGTGGATCACCGCATTGATCGTCAGCGGCAGGTCGAGGGCGCGCACTGCCGCGGCGAACGCGCGCTTCTTCGCCAGGCTGTCGCGGTAGCCGGCGATGCGGTCGGCGCCGGCGGCGTCGGCGTCCTGGATACTCAGCTGCACGTGTTCCAGCCCGGCCGCGGCCAGGGCGGCCAGCATCGGCGCGCCGCCAGCCACGCCGGAGGTGATCAGGTTGCTGTACAGGCCCAGCGCGCGCGCATGCGCGACCAGCGCGGGCAGATCCTTGCGCAGCATCGGTTCGCCGCCGGAGAAATGCGCCTGCAGCACGCCCATCGCCGCAGCCTGGTCCAGCGCCGAGCGCCAGCCGGCGGTGTCCAGTTCCTCGCGCAGGCCGGCCAGTTCGATGGGGTTGGAGCAGTACGGGCAGGCCAGTGGGCAGCGGTGGGTCAGCTCCAGCAGGATCGACAGCGGCGGCGGCACCGGCGCGCTCATGCGCGCAGCAACCGCTTGGCGTGCAACTGCTGCGCCAGCTCGCACACGTCGCGTGCGACCTCGTCCGGGTCGGCCTCGAATTCGGCGGCCAGTTCCGCGGCGATCGTCGCCAGGCTGCGATTGCCATCGCAGCGCGAGACGATGGCGTGCGCGATCTCGTCCAGTTCGATCACCCGCTCCGGCGCCAGCAGCACCCATTGCGCGCGGGCGCGGTCGTGCTGCAGGCGCACGCCGGCGGCGAGCCGTGGCTGGCTGCTGGCGTCCAGTACGCTCATGCCGGGGCCTGCGCCGGGTCCGGGGCGAACGCGTCCGGCCAGGCCACACCCGGCTGCACGTAGGCGAAGTGCAGCGCGTCCAGTTGCGACCACAGCACGCCGCACTTGAAGCGCAACGCGTCCTGCACCAGTTGCTGCTTCTCCACGGTGTCGGCGTGGCGCTTGACGTAGTCGAGGGCGAAGTCCGAATCGCGCGGCGCCTCGTGCAGGCGATGCTCGAAGTACGCTAGTGCCTCGCGCGAGACGAAATCGTAGTGCTGCAGCATGCCGGCGACGCGGTGGCTGATGATGCCCGGCGCGAACAGTTCGGTCAGCGACGACGCGATGGCCTCGAGCAGGCTCTTCTCGCGTACGAAGTGCAGGTAGCCTTGCACCGCGAAGCGGGTGCCGGGCAGCAGGCCGCGGCCGGACTGCACCAACTCCCGATCCAGCCCCAGCGCGTCGGTCAGGTGCAGCCAGCGGGCGATGCCGCCTTCGCCGTCGGCGCTGCCGTCGTGGTCGACGATGCGCTGGCGCCAGATCCGGCGCAGCGCCGGGTCGTCCATGCGCGCCAGGATCGCCGCGTCCTTGAGCGGGATGCAGCGCTGGTACTCGTAGCGGTTCAGCGCCCAGGCCTGGACCTGGCCGCGGTTCAGGCGCCCGCTGTGCAGCAGGGCGTGGAAGGGATGCTGGTCGTGGTACAGCCGCGCGCCGATCGCGCGCAGCGCGGTTTCCAGCTGCTCGGGGCTGAGCAATGTGGTCACGGGCTCGGTCTCGCAGGGGCTGTGTGGTGCGGGATCACAGTGCGATCTCCATGCCGTCGTGGGCCACGTCCCAGCCGTGCGCGGCGACCGTGGCGCGCTCGGGGGAGGCGGCGTCGAGGATCGGGTTGGTGGTGTTGATGTGGATGAAGACCTTGCGTGCCACCTGCAGGTCGGCGAAGGCGCGCAGGGTGCCGGCCTCGCCATCGATGCTCATGTGGCCCATGCGCTGGCCGGTCTTGACGCTGACGCCGAGCTGCACCAGTTCGTCGTCGCGCCACAGGGTGCCGTCGAAGAACACCAGCTCGGCGCCGCGCAGGCGCGCGCGCAGGGCATCGGTCAATACGGCGCAGCCGGGGATGTAGTGCACGCGGTGCCGGCCGTCGTCGATGGTCAGGCCCAGCGTCTCCTCGGCGGAGCCGGCCAGGTCGCCGCTGTGGCGGGACTCCATGAACAGCGGCACCTTGCCCGGCACCGCGAACGGCGTGACCTGCAGCCCCAGCAGCGACAGCGGCGTGTCCAGGGCGAAGGGGTGGCGATGCACATAGGCCGGGTGCAGCGCGTCGAACACCGGGTTCTGCGCCAGCAGCTCGAGCACACGGCCACTGGCGTACAGGTCGAAGCGCTGGCTTTCGCGCATGGACAGCAGGCCGGCAATGTGGTCGATCTCGCCGCTGGTCAGCAGCACCGCCTCGATCGGCGAATGGCGCTGCTCGCTTTGCGGCCACAGCGCCGGGGTGGCCAGCACCTGCTGGCGAAAATCGGGCGAGGCGTTGATCAGCAGCCAGCGCTGGCGGTCGACGCTGACCGCGATGCTGGCCTGGGTACGGCGTTGGGCACCCGGATGTTGCTGCCACGCGCGTTGGCTCGCGGGCGTGTGGCAGTTCCACTGCGGGTGCCCTCCGCCTGCCGCCGATCCCAATACGATGAGGTGCATCCGGTCTCCGTCTTTAGCGCATGGCCGGTCGCGCGTCGGTCGCGGGAAGGGAGGAGCGCGCGGGTCAGAGCTCGCCGGAGGCGTAGCAGTTGATTTCCGCGCCGACGCAGATCTCGCGGATCACAGGCTTGTTCCACTTCTTCATGTGCGTTCCTCTTCGAGTCGGTCTAGGGGTCGACGGCCGCGGCGCATGCAGGACAGCAGCGGGTGGCCGTCGCGTTCGAGCATAGGCGCGGGGGTCGGGGCGGTTGTGAAATTCCGGTAAAAGCGCTGCAAGTCGCAACCGGGTCACAGTGAGCTGGCGGTGCGTATCTGCGCCGCACGCCGCGGGCGCGCCGTCGGCGCAATTGTGAGAACGCGCACAAGCGCGCTAGTGTAGGCGGCACCGTTTCGTCGACTGCGTCCGTCCTTGAACCACACCGCCCACTCCGGCCTGGAGGCGTTGCTGCAGCGCCCGGCGGCCGCGACCCTGGCGCCCGCCCTGCGCGCGGCGCTGTTGCAAGCCTGGCAGGACCAGCCCGAGCCACCGCGGCTGCCGTGGCCGGTGCTGGCCGATACCCTGGACGCGCTGGCGTTGCTGTCCGCCGACGAGGCCGCGCTGCTGGCCGCGCTGCTGTTCGACCTGCCGGGCTTGCGCGCACAGTTGCCGCAGCTGCCGGTGGAACCGCCGGCACGGGCGCAGGCGGTCACCGGGTTGCTGGACGCGCAGGACGCCGCCGACCAGGTGTGGGCGTTGCACGCCGGGCGCGAGGCCGGGCGCAACAGCGAGGGCCTGCGCCGGCTGCTGCTGTCGATCGTGCAGGACCTGCGGGTGGTGCCGATCCTGCTGGCGCGGCAATTGGCGCAGATGCGGGTGGCCGACAAGGCACCGGAGGCGCAGCGCCGCGCACTTGCCCAGCTGACCCGCGACATCCACGCGCCGCTGGCCAACCGCCTGGGCATCTGGCAGCTGAAATGGGAGCTGGAGGACCTGGCGTTCCGGCACCTGGAGCCGGACACCTACCGGCGCATCGCCCGCGAGGTCGACGAGAGCCGGGTGGCGCGCGAGCGCTACATCGAGGCGGTCAAGAAGATCCTGTCCAAGGCGCTGGCCGAGCAGGGCCTGCGCGCGGAGATCAGCGGGCGGCCCAAGCACATCTACAGCATCTGGCGGAAGATGCAGAAGAAGCGCCTGGCCTTCGACCAGCTCTACGACCTGCGCGCGGTGCGGGTGATGGTCGACGACGTCGCCGCCTGCTATGCGGCACTGGGCGTGGTGCACGCGCTGTGGGCGCCGGTGCCCAGCGAGTTCGACGACTATATCGCCCGGCCCAAGGCCAACGACTACCGCTCGCTGCACACCGCGGTGGTCGGCCCGGAAGGGCGCACGATCGAGGTGCAGATCCGCACCCACGACATGCACGCGCAGGCCGAGCTGGGCGTGGCCGCGCACTGGAAATACAAGGAAGGCGGCAAGGGCGCGGAGAAGGCCTTCGACCGCAAGATCACCTGGATGCGGCAGCTGCTGGAGCAGTCGCAGGACGGCGAGCAGGGTGGGCTGGCCGGCGCGCTGGATGCCGAGCTGGTCGAGGACCGGGTCTATGCGTTGACCCCGATGGGCGAGGTGATCGACCTGCCGCAGGGCGCCACCCCGCTGGATTTCGCCTACCACGTGCACACCATGGTCGGGCACCGCTGCCGCGGCGCCAAGGTCAACAACCGCATCGTGCCGCTGACCCACAAGCTGCGCAGCGGCGACCGCGTGGAGATCCTCACCGGCAAGGAAGCCGAGCCGCGCCGCGACTGGCTGCTGCCGGCCAACGGCTACCTGGCCAGCGGACGCTCGCGCGACAAGGTGCGCGCCTGGTTCCACAAGCTCGACCGCGCGCGCAACGTGCAGGCCGGCAAGGAACTGCTGGAACGCGAACTCAAGCGCCTGGGGCTGCAGCAGGCCGACCTGCTGCCGGCGGCGAAGAAGTTCCATGCCGATGGCGTGGAGGAGCTGTACATCCAGGTCGCGCTGGGCGACGTCGGCCCCAGTCAGGTCGGGCGCGCCCTGCACGAGGCCGAGCGCGCCGCGGCGCAGCCGGCCGCGCCGGCCATGCCACGGCCGACCGCCCGCCGCACCGGCTTGGGCAAGTCCAAGTTCACCGTGCAGGGCGTGGGCAATCTGCTGGTGCAGCTGGCGCGCTGCTGCCAGCCGGTGGCCGGCGAGCCGATCGCCGGCTACCTGACCCGTACCCGCGGCGTCACCGTGCACCGCAGCGACTGCGCCGCATTCGCGCGGCTCGCCGCGGGCAACCCGCAGCGCGTGTTGCCGGTGGAGTGGGGCCAGGCCGGCGGCGGCTACGAGGTCGACGTGCTGGTGCGCGCGGTGGACCGGCGCTGGCTGCTGAAGGACATCACCAACCTGATCGCCCAGGAAGAGGCGCACGTGCTGGAGATCAACAGCGACAACGTGCGCGACAGCGGCCTGGCGCAACTGCGGTTGCGGCTGAAGGTCGGCGACTACGGGCAACTGTCCACCTTGCTCGGCAAGCTCGATGCGCTGCCGGGCGTGCACGAGGCGCGGCGGCTGGGCTGAGGCGGCTGCGGGGGCGGCCTCAGGCGTGCCTGCGGCCGGTCCGCCAACCAGGTGGGTGGCTGGCGCCACGCACAGCTGTTCGTCATCGGCGCAACGCTAAGCTTGCGCGGTGAGCATGCCGCCAGATCAGGTCAGGGACGAACCCGAGCGCAGGCAGCGGCCAGTGCCGCTGTGGCGCGATCGGCGTGTCTGGCGCTGGGCGCTGGCGGTGCTGCTGGTGCTGGGCATGGCCGTGGTGGTGTTCCGCCTTCCGCTGGCCGACCTGATCTGGCCGGAGACGCGCATCCAGCAATTGCTCGACCAGGGCCACGCGGCACTGCGCGCGGGCCGGCTCAGCGCCGCCGACGGCAGCGGCGCGCGCGAGCGTTTCGAGGCCGCGCTGGCGCTGGACAGCGATCGCATGCAGGCGCGCGTCGGGCTGGCCGCGACCGGGCGCGCGGCGCTCGGGCAGGCGCGCGCGGCGCTGGCCGCCGGCCGCTACCCGCAGGCGCACGCGGCGCTGGCCCTGGCGCGCGCGCTGCAGGTGCCGCGCGCCGATGCCGATCGCATCGAGGCGGCGTTGCGCACGCGCGAGGCCGCGCACGCCGGCATCGATCAACTGCTGCAGCGGGCGGCGCAGGCGCGCCGCGACGGGCATCTGGACGATGGCCCGGACGCGGCGCTGCCGCTGTACCAGCGGGTGCTCGAGTTCGCCCCGGAGCGCACCGCGGCGCTGGAAGGCCGCGAGGATGCGCTGTCGGAACTGCTGCAGCACGCGCGTACTGCGCTGGCGCGCGGCGACCTGGCCGGCGCCGCGGCGCTGGTGGAACGCGCGCGCGGCTACGACGCCGGCCATGTCGACCTGCCCGAGACCCAGGCGGAACTGAATCGGGCGCTGGAGCGCCTGCAGCGCGAGGCCGAACAGGCCCTGCGCCGGCAGCGCCTGGACGCGGCGGCGCGTGCCTTCTCGCAGTGGCGTGCGGCGGTGCCGGATGCGGCCGGCGCCAACGACGGCCTGGAGCGGGTGGCCGCGGCCTATGCCCTGCAGGCGAGCCGTGCCGCCGCCGATTTCCGTTTCGGCGAGGCCGAGCGCGCGCTGCGCAAGGGCCAGGCGCTGGCACCCGACAGTCGTGCCCTGGCCGATGCCAGGCAGGCGCTGCAGCGTGCCCGTCAGAGCCAGGCGACGCCGCAATCGCGGATATCGCCGGCCGAGCGCGAGCGGCGCCTGCAGCGCCTGCTGGCCGATCTGCAGGCCGCCGAGGCGCGAAGCGACTGGTTGACCCCGCCTGGCGCCAGCGCCTACGACAGCTTGCTGGCGGCGCAGATCCTGGCGCCGCGCGATGCGCGGGTGCGCGCGGCCGAGCAGCGCGTGCTGGCGGCGCTGCGGCGCTGTTTCGACGATGCCATGCGCGGCAACCGGGTGCTGGCGGCCAGCGCCTGCTACGACGCCTGGCGCGCATTGGCGCCGGGCGGCAACGGCCTGGCCAGCGCCCGCCGGCGCCTGGCGCAGCGCTGGCTGGCGGTCGGCGACGAGCGCCTGAGCGGCGGCGATGCCGCCTTCGCGCGGCAGGCGCTGCAGCGCGCCCGCGCGATCGATCCGGCCACCCCGGAACTGGCGGCCTTCGAGCGCCGTCTGCGCAGCCTCAGTCCCGGGCGTTAGCGCGGGCGGTGAGGTTCAGGGGGCGTCACTCGGCTGGTGGCGTGGCGCGTCGGGACTGAAGTCCCTCCCACAGGGGGCGCTCGGAAATGCCGGTGATCGTTGTGTATCTGTACCTGTGCGTCGTGCTCTGCATCGCCCAACGCGATCCTTGGCGATAGCCGCTGCAGGTCAAGGATCTGCTCGTCTCCCACATGGCCCAAGCAGCGACCATGCCCGCAGC
The DNA here is from genome assembly GCF_014199795.1 of Xanthomonas sp. 3498. Taxonomy (NCBI): domain Bacteria; kingdom Pseudomonadati; phylum Pseudomonadota; class Gammaproteobacteria; order Lysobacterales; family Lysobacteraceae; genus Xanthomonas; species Xanthomonas sp. 3498. The sequence goes on along the minus strand of NZ_JACHOH010000001.1, from coordinate 315,851 downwards.
ACCGTTGTGGGAGGGACTTCAGTCCCGACCCGATAGACCGCAACGCCCGTCGGGGCTCAGTCCAGGAACGCCTCACGTACCGTGGCGCGGGCGGCGTCCAGCGAGAAGTGGGTCTCGATGTTGCGCAGGCCGTTGTCGGCCAGCCGCTGCCACAGCACCGGATCGGCGTACAGCCGCGCGATGGCGTCCGCGAACGCCGCGGCGTCGTCGGCGATGAGCACGTCCTCACCGTCGCGCAGGTGCATGCCTTCCACCGCGCACGCGGTGGCCACCACCGGCTGGCCGTGGGCCATGCTCAGGTTGACCTTGCCCTTGACCCCCGCGCCGAAACGCAGCGGCGCCACGGCGATGCGCATGCCATCCATGTAGGCGGCGATGTCGGGCACGTGGCCGAGCAGTTCGACACCGGCGGTGGCCTCGCCGAGGCGGCGGATGTCCTCCGGCATGTCCGCGCCGATGCAGTGGAAGCGCACCTCCGGCAGGCGCATGCGCACCGCCGGGAACACCTCCTGCAGGAACCAGCGCACTGCGTCCACGTTGGGCGCATGGCGGAAGCCGCCGACGAACACCAGGTCGCGGCGCTGCGCCCACGGCAGGCCGGGGCCGGCGACCTCGTGCAGGTTCGAGATCAGCGCCGTGCGTACCTGCGGCGCCTCGCGCTGCAGCTGTTCGCGTTCGACCGCGCTGACCAGCACGGTCACATCGACCTGCGCCATCACCTCCAGCTCGCGCATGCGGGTGCGCTCGGCCTCGCGCAACAGGCGCGCATCGCCGGCGAGTTCGGCGCCGCGGCGCTCGCGCAGGTAGTGCAGGTCCACGGTGTCGAACAGCCGCCGCGCCTGCGGGGCGAACCGGCGCAGCAGCGGCAGGCAGGCGTGGGCGACGTGGTGGCGCACCAGCAGCACGCTGTGGAACCGCGTGCCGTGCTGCTGCAGGAACCAGGTGAGGTTCTTCAGATACGGCGCGTACCACACCTCCACGCCGAGCCGCTGCAGCGCCTCGCTGTGGCGGCTGGCATAGCTGCGCTCGCTGGGCACGAACACCACGTGCGCGCCTTCCTGCAGCAGCAGGCGGATCAGGTTGAGCTGGCGCAGCGAAGCGGAGTCGCGGTCCGGCTGCGGCAGCGCTTCGTCCAGGATCAGCACCTGGCGCTGCTGCCGGTGCAACAGGGCCGGCGTCGGCACCTCGCCGGGCGCGAGGTGTTGCGGCAGCACCTCGGCCCACTTGGCGGCGAAGATCGCGCGGTTGCGCACCTGGTAGGCCTTGACCCCGCTGCTGGTGTCGGTGCCGTTGCTGGTGCCTTCGTCGTGCACCACGCGGCTGGCCGGCTGCACCAGTGTGCGCAAGCCGGCGGCGCGCACCGCGAAGGCGAGGTCGGTGTCTTCGTAGTAGGCCGGCATGTAGCGGGTGTCGAAGCCGCCCAGTGCCAGGAAGCGCGCGCGTTCGATCGCCAGTGCCGCGCCGCTGCCGTAGTCGACGTCGCGCAGGTAGGCGTAGCGCGGATCGTCGGGCGATTCGAAGCGGCCGTAGCTCCACGCGCTGCCGTCGGCGAAGACCGTGCCGCCGGCGTCCTGCAGGCGGCCGTCGGGATACAGCAGTTGCGCGCTGACCAGGCCGGCCTCCGGCACCTGCGCGAAGGTGTCCAGCAGCGCGTCCAGCCAGCCCGGCTGCGGCACCGTGTCGTTGTTGAGGAACACCAGGTAGCGGCCCTGCGCGCGCGCGGCGCCGTCGTTGCAGGTGGCGATGAAGCCGCCGTTGCGCTCGCGCACGTGGTAGTGCAGGCCGACCACCTGCGGCAAAAACTGCGCGGTGGCGTCGCTGCTGCCGTCGTCGATCACCAGGATCTCGCAGGGCGCGGCCGGCGGGTGCGCGGCCAGCGCGCGCAGGCAGGCGAGGGTATGGTCGACGTGGTTGTAGACCGGGATCACGATGCTGACCAGCGGCGCCGGACTGTTCGGCACCGCGAACGGCGCGAACGGTGCAGGCGCCACCGTGAACAGCGCGCGCTGCGGCGGCGGCAGCGGTTGCGCATGCACGCGCAGGCGTTGCCAGGTGCTGCGCCAGCCGCGCGTGCGCAGGCTGGTCAGGCCGCGCCGGACCAGGCCGGCCAGGCGGTTCAGGGCGTAGCGCGCATTCGCCCACGACATCGACATCCGGTACCACTCCAACTTAAACGAAGAGGCCCCCGCGCCGCGCTGCCCGCTGGGCTGCGCTAGACTCGGCGGAATTTACATTCTCGCATTCCCGTGCCCCGACGCTACGACGATCACGACACCGACGATCAGGACGACGCCCTGGACAGCCCCGCCGCAGTATGGCGCCGGCGTCTGCTCACCTGGGGCCTGGCCGCCGCCGCACTCGGCCTGGGCTTCCTGATTCCGTATACGGTCTATCTGAACAAGCAGGTCACCCAGCGGTTCGGCGAACTGCGCTGGCAGATTCCCACCCGCGTGTACGCGCGGCCGCTGGTGCTGGCGCCGGACACGGCGATGGACCCGCAGACGCTGAAGACCGAACTGGATGCGGCCAGCTATCGCGCCGACGCCGGCGCCGAGCGTCCCGGCAGCTATCAGCAGGACGGCAGCCGCTTCGTCATCGCCAGTCGCGGCTACGTCGACGTCGACGGCCGGGTCGCGCCGCGCCGCATCGAGGTCGGTCTGGGCGGGGGGCGCGTGGTGGCGCTGCGCGATGCGCAGACGCGCAAGTCGCTCAAGGCCGCGCGCCTGGATCCGGCGCGCATCGCCACGCTGTACGGACAGAAGCAGGAAGAGCGGCGCCTGGTGCGCGTGGACGAGGTGCCGGAACTGCTGGTCACCGGCCTGCAGGCGGTGGAAGACCGCGACTTCAACTCGCACCACGGCATCGACCTCAGCGGCATGGTCCGCGCGGCCTGGGTGATGGTGCGTTCCGGCGGCAAGAGCCGGCAGGGCGCCAGCACCCTGACCCAGCAGCTGGCGCGTAGCGGCCTGCTCGGCATCGGCAAGGAACAGACCGTCACCCGCAAGTTCAACGAGATCCTTTACGCGCTGATCATGGAGGCGCGCTACGACAAGCGCACCATCCTGGAGGCGTATCTCAACCAGGTGTACCTGGGTCAGCGCGGCAGCCAGGCGGTGCATGGCGTGGCCTCGGGCGCGGAGTTCTGGTTTGGTCGCGAACTTGACGCGCTGGCGCCGGAACAGGTGGCGCTGCTGATCGGCCTGGTCAAGGGGCCGTCCTACTACGACCCGCGGCGCTATCCCGAGCGCGCGCTGGATCGGCGCAACTTCGTGCTGGGCAAGCTGCGCGAGAGCGAGCTGATCGACGAGCCGACCTATCGCAAGGCGCTGGCCGCGCCGCTGGGCGTGCCGGCCAATCCCGGCCTGGTCGCCGCCAACCGCTTCCCGGCCTATGTCGACCTGGTGCGGCGCCAGCTGGCGCGCGATTACCCGGAAAGCGCGCTGCAGGGCGCCGGCCTGAGCGTGCTCACCGGCATGTCGCCGTCGGCGCAGGCCTATGCCGAGGGCGCGGTGACCCGCACCATCACGTCGTTGGAAACCAACAAGAAGCGCCCGCCGCTGCAGGCCGGCCTGGTGCTCACCGACACCCACAACGGCGAGGTGCTGGCGGTGGTCGGCAGCCGCGACGTGGCCCAGCCCGGCTTCAATCGCGCGATCGAGGCGCAGCGTCAGGTCGGTTCGCTGCTCAAGCCGTTCGTGTACCTGCTGGCGCTGGCGCAGCCGGACCGCTATTCGCTGGCCAGCTGGGTCGACGACACCCCGGTCACCGTGCAATTGGGCCGCGGCCGCAACTGGAGTCCGGGCAATTCCGACGGCCGCAGCCATGGCACGGTGCGCGTGGTCGATGCGCTGGCGCACTCCTACAACCAGGCCACGGTGCGCATCGGCATGCAGGTCGGGCCGGAGCGCGTGGCGCAGCTGGTGAAGGTGCTGGCCGGCATCGAGGCCGAGGTCAATCCCTCGCTGATTCTCGGCGCGACCGACCAGAGTCCGTACGCGATGGCGCAGCTGTACCAGTTCCTGGCCTCCGGCGGCGAGATCCAACCGCTGCATGCGGTGCGCGGCGTGCTCGATCCGCAGGGCAAGCTGCTCAAGCGCTACGACAAGACCCCGGCGCCGGCGCAGGAGGGCGACTCCATCGCCGCCAACCTGGTCGGCATGGCGCTGCAGCAGGTGGTCAGCAACGGCACCGCGCGGCAGTTGCTCAGCGATGGCCTGGGCAAGCTGTCGCCGGCCGGCAAGACCGGCACCAGCAACGACGGCGTGGACAGCTGGTACGCCGGCTACACCGGCGATCACCTGGCGGTGATCTGGATCGGCAACGACCAGAACAAGCAGACCGGCCTGTACGGCGCCACCGGCGCGATGCGGGTGTGGTCGGGCATCTTCTCGCGGCTGCCGAGCGCGCCGTTGCAGGTGCAGGGCAAGGGCATCGACTGGCAGTGGATGGATCCGGTGGGATACAACAGCACCGACCCGAGCTGCCCCGGCGCGCGCCAGTTCCCGTTCGTGGTCGGTTTCGTGCCCGCGTATGCCGCCTGCACGCCGCCGCAGGCGCTGCCGGAAGAGGCCGCGCCCGCCGAGGGCGAGCGCCAGGGCGGTGGCTGGCGCAGCTGGTTCGGCCTGGACAAGAAGAAAGACCCGCCTGCCGACGCGGCCGCGCCGCCGCCGGCGCATTGATTCCCGGATTCCGGATACCGCTCATGACCCCACGTACTCCCGCCATCGCCGCCCTCAGCCTGCTGCTCGCCTCCTGCGTCAGCGCGCCGCCGCCGCCGCCCCCGGCCGCGCCGGTGGACACCACCACGCCGGCGCAGCGCATCGCCGCGATCGACGCCAGCGGCGGCGCCGACGACACCGAGCTGAGTGTGCAGCCGCTGCGCGATCCGGAAGTCGAGGACCTGCGCGAGAGCGCCAAGCGCAAGCGCACCGCCGGTGATTTGGCCGGTGCCGCCGCGGCGCTGGATCAGGCGCTGAAGCTGGTGCCGGAGGACCCGGCGCTGCTGCAGGACCGCGCCGAAGTGGCGCTGCTGCAGAAGGACGATGCGCAGGCCGAAGCCTTCGCCAAGCGCGCCATCGACCTCGGTTCGCAGACCGGCCCGCTGTGCCGCCGCCACTGGGCGACCATCGAACAGGCGCGCCTGGCCCGCGGCCAGAAGGAAAACGCCGCCTCGGCGCATGCGCAGATCGCGGGGTGCACGGTGCCGGGGATCAAGAGGTACTGACGGCAGGGATTGGGGAGTTGGGATTGGGGATTGGTAAGAGCGCATTTCCGCGCGTTGCCGGCTGAAGTCGCTGGTTGGCGTGTCCTGCGGCTTGTTGGGCGAACGCACTGATCCGCGACGCGCACGCCTTCTGCTTTTACCAATCCCCAATCCCGACTCCCCAATCCCGGCAGCACCCCCATGTCCTTAGCCCACGCCAGCACCGAAGCGCTCAGCGAAGGCGGTGCGCTTGCGCGCCAGCTCGATGCCTTCGTGCCGCGGCCGGCGCAGTTGCGGTTGACCGCGGCGATCGCCGAGGCGTTCGAGCAGCGCGACGTGTTGCTCGCCGAGGCCGGCACCGGCACCGGCAAGACCTATGCGTATCTGGTGCCGGCGCTGCTGTCGGGGCTGAAGACCATCGTCTCCACCGGCACCCGTGCGCTGCAGGACCAGCTCTATCACCGCGATCTGCCGCGGGTGCGGGCGGCGCTGGGCGTGGGCCTGAGCAGCGCGCTGCTGAAGGGGCGCGCCAATTACCTGTGCAAGTACCGCCTGGAGCAGGCCCGCGGCGAGCCGCGGTTCACTGCGCGCGAGCAGGTCGCGCAGTTCCAGCGCATCGTCGCCTGGAGCGGGCGTACCCGCTTCGGCGACATCGCCGAACTGGACGCGCTGGCCGACGATTCGCCGCTGCTGCCGCTGGTCACCTCCACCGTGGACAACTGCCTGGGCACCGAGTGTCCGTTCTGGGGCGAGTGCTTCGTGGTGCAGGCGCGGCAGCGCGCGCAGGCCGCCGACCTGGTGGTGGTCAACCACCACCTGCTGCTGGCCGACCTGGCACTGAAGCAGGAGGGCTTCGGCGAGATCCTGCCCGGCGCGCAGGCCTTCGTGATCGACGAGGCGCACCAGTTGCCGGAATTGGCGGCGAATTTCTTTGGCGAAGGCTTCGGCATGCGCCCGCTGCAGGAACTGGCGCGCGATTGCGTGGCCGAGAGCCGCCATGTCGCCGGCGCGCTGGCCAGCCTGCAGGCGCCGGTGCAGGCGATCGAGCAGACCCTGCGCGAACTGCGCGCGGCGATGGAGGGCCTGCCGGCGCGCGGCACGCAGTGGCGGCTGCTGGCCAAGCCACAGGTGCGCGACGGCTTCGATGCGCTGCTGGCCGACCTGGCGCGGCTGCAGGAGCCGCTGGCGGTGCTGCGCGAGGCCTCGCCCGGTTTCGACGCCTGCGCGGCGCGCGCGCGCGAACTGCGCACGCGGCTGGGCCGCTGGCTCGGCGAGGATGCGCCGATTCCGGATTTCGAGGCCGAGCCGGAAGCGGACGCACCGTCCAACGACGTGCTGTGGTACGAGCTGACCCCGCGCGGCTTCCGCTGCCAGCGCACGCCGCTGGATGTGTCCGGGCCGCTGCGCGCGCACCGCGAGGCCTCGCGCGCGGCCTGGGTGTTCACCTCGGCGACGCTGGCGGTGAAGGGCGAGTTCGAGCACATCGCCACGCGCCTGGGCCTGAGCGACCCGATGACCTTGCTGCAGCCCAGCCCGTTCGACTGGGCGCGGCAGGCATTGTGCTACCTGCCGGCGCTGCCCGATCCCGCCGCGCGCGGCTTCGGCACGGCGCTGATCGCCGCGCTGCAGCCGGTGCTGGAGGCCTCGCAGGGCCGTGCCTTCCTGCTGTTCGCCTCGCACCGCGCGCTGCGCGAGGCGGCCGAGGCACTGCGCGACGGCCCCTGGCCGCTGTTCGTGCAGGGCGAGGCGCCGCGCGCGACCTTGCTGCAACGCTTCCGCGCCTCCGGCAACGGCGTGCTGCTCGGCTCGGCCAGCTTCCGCGAGGGCGTGGACGTGGTCGGCGATGCGCTGAGCGTGGTGGTGATCGACAAGCTGCCGTTCGCCGCCCCCGACGATCCGGTGTTCGAAGCGCGCCTGGACGCGATCCGCCGCGACGGCGGCAACCCGTTCCGCGACGAACAGTTGCCGCAGGCGGTGATCGCGCTCAAGCAGGGCGTGGGCCGGCTGATCCGCAGCGAGCGCGATCGCGGCGTGCTGGTGCTGTGCGACCCGCGCCTGCTGAGCAAGTCATACGGCCGCACCTTCCTGGAGTCGCTACCGCCGTTCGCCCGCACCCGCGACGTGGAGGACGTCCGCCAGTTCTTCGCCGCCGAAGTCCCGACGCTGGGCGATAATCCCGACACGGGCACGTCGCCGCCATCCGACTAGCCGGCGCGCCGCTCTTGCTTTTGCGAATCCCCAATCCCGAATCCCCAATCCCGGCTTCTCAATGAACCTCCTCGCCTTCGAAACCTCCACCGAAGCCTGCTCCGTCGCCGTGCTGGTCGGCGACCGCGTGCTGGAGCGCTTCGAACTGGCGCCGCGGCGGCATGCCGAACTGGCGCTGCCCTGGGCCGAGCAGCTGCTGGCCGAGGCCGGCATCGGCCGCCGCCAGCTCGATGCGGTGGCCTTCAGCCGCGGCCCTGGCGCGTTCACCGGGGTGCGCTTGGCGATCGCGGTCGCGCAGGGCATCGCCCTGGCTCTGGACCTGCCGGTGTTGCCGGTGTCCACGCTGCAGGTGCTGGCGCTGCGCGCGCCAGCGGATGCGCCGCGGGTGCTGGCGGCGATCGATGCGCGCATGGGCGAGGTCTACGCCGCGGCCTACGCGCGGCAGGCAGATGGCAGCCTGCAGGCCCTGACCGCGGAGCAGGTGCTGAATCCGGAAGCTTTCGTGTTGCCGGAGCCGGAGGCGGCCTGGGCCGCGGTGGGTACCGGGCTGGCGGCGGTCGATGGCAGCTTGCAGCGTCGCTTCGGCACGCACTGGCGCAGCGCCGATGCGCAGGCGCTGCCGCACGCCGCCGACGTGCTGACCCTCGCCGCGGCCGCGTACGCGCGCGGCGACGGGATCGCGCCGGAACGCGCCGAGCCGGCCTACCTGCGCGACAACGTCGCCCTGACCCTGGCCGAGCAACAGGCGCAGCGGGCCGCACGATGACCGGTGGCGTTGCGCCTGGCGACCGCTTCCGCGGCTGTCTGCTGGGGCTGGCGGTGGGCGATGCGCTGGGGACCACGCTGGAATTCAAGGCGCCCGGCAGCTTCGCGCCGATCGACGACATGGTCGGCGGTGGCCCGTTCGAGCTGCAGCCGGGGCAGTGGACCGACGACACCTCGATGGCGCTGTGCCTGGCCCACAGCCTGCTGTACCGGCAGGGCTTCGACGCCGCCGACCAGATGAACCGCTACTGCAACTGGTACCGGCACGGCTACCTGAGCAGCACCGGCACGTGTTTCGACATCGGCAACACCGTGCGCGCGGCGCTGGAGCGCTACCTGCAGGGCGGGCCGGCGTTCAGCGGCAGCGACGATCCGCGCGCGGCCGGCAACGGCGCGCTGATGCGGCTGGCGCCGGTGGCGATGTTCTATGCGCAGCGCCCCGACGAACTGGCCGAGCGCGCCGCCGACAGTTCCCGCACCACCCATGCCGCGGCCGAGGTGCTGGATGCCAGCCGGCTGTTCGCCTTCCAGCTGCGTGCCGCGCTGCGCGGCGACGCTCGTGCGCACGTTCTGCAGCCGGCGGACGCACCACCGATGCAGACCCCGGCGTTGCGTGCGCTGGCCGTGCGCGACCACGCGGCGGTGCCGGCAACGCAGATCCGCGGCACCGGCTACGTAGTCGATGCCCTGTCGGCGGCGCTGTGGTGTTTCGCCACCACCGAGTGCTTCGCCGACGCGGTGCTGCGCGCCGCCAACCTGGGCGACGACGCCGACACCACCGCGGCGATCTGCGGACAGTTGGCCGGCGCCTTCTACGGCCTCGATGGGATCCCCGCGGCCTGGCGCACGCGCGTGCAGGATGCCGCCGAGATCATGGCCTTGGCCGATCGCCTGCACGCGGCCAGCCTCGCACCCTGAGGCCGTGCAGGGTGCCGGCCGCCAGCGGCCGCCAGCGGCCGGCACCCGTGCGCACCGCCAGCGCGCCTCGGAGCGGCCAACAAAACGACTGCGCAGCCGCCAGGCGGGCGCGGACGCCACCGACCTGGCGACTGCTCGCGACGTTTTGTCAGCCACGCTTAGTAGTCGTAGCTGACGCTCAACCGCAGCGAGCGCGGCGCCTGGCGCAGCAGGGCCGCGCCATACACCGGGTCCGGGTTCCCCGGGCCCGTCTCCGAGTACGGGTACTTCCACAATGTGGCCTGGCCGTTGAAGACGTTGAACACGTCCAGGGTAAAGGCCAGTTTGCGCTCGGCGTAGGCCGGCCGCCACGACACGCCGAGATCCAGTTGCTGCAGCCACGGCAGGCGACCCTGGCTGCCTGGAGGCGCCGGTTGACCATCGTAGTAGTGATAGGCAATGCCATAGCCGGAGGGGTCGCTGTGGTCGGGGCCGTAGGAACCCAGTGCACTGAACGGCGAACCGGAGATCAGCTTGAGGTTGGCCGACACCAGCCATGCGGGGTTGATCTGGTAGTAGCCGTAGAACTTGAATTGATGGGTGTGGTCGTTGCTCTGCGGGCCGTTGGTGTGCTCCATCAGCTGCGCATAGTCCCAGGCCTGGGTGGTGGATACCGCGGTCTGGCCGATGCCCGACAGCAACTGGCCCTCGGTGGTGCCGTAGCTGCGCGACCAGGTGTAGTCGAAGCGGCCGTACCAGCGCTGGTCGAACGGATGCTCCAGCGACAGGTTGAGTCCGTAGTAGTTGCGCTTGAACGCGGGGAAGCCGAACTGCGCGTTGCTCAGCGGCACCTTGACGTAGTTGCCCGAGGTGTCGACCAGGGTGAAGGTGTTGGCCCGGCCCGGGTTGATCAGCCAGCAACTGACCGGATTGCTGTCCAGGGTCACCGTGTGCCCTTGCGCCGCGGCGGCGGCGAACACGGTCTCGCTGTCGCAGTAGTCGTCCACGCCGCTGCGCAGGACGCGGTAGGTACCCTTGGCGCCGTAGACCCAGCTGTCGCCCCACGCCTTGGTGAAGCCGAGGATGAACTCGTCCTGGAACGAGGGCTTGATGCCCTGCGTGGCGACGGTCTTGGGATCGGGCAGGATGCCGTAATAGTTGTTGGACGAGACCGCGCCGGAGATCTGGGTCAGGCCGGTCGGGTAGCCGTTGGCGTCGATGCCGCCGTAGGTGTAGTAGGTGGAAGTGGCCAGGGTGGCGCCAGCGGCGTTGAACGCCGGATTCAGTGGCAACGCCAGGTAGTAGCGGCCGGCGTTGCCGTACACCTTGAAGCGCGCATCGCCGTCGACATCCCAGCTGAAGCCCAGTCGTGGCGCCCACTGCCCGCTGGTCTGCTTGATGTACGGCGCGCCGTCGCGGTTGTAGTTGGTGAACTGGTCCAGGCGCAGGCCGAGGCTGAGCAGCAGCCGGTCGTTGACCTGCCAGTTGTCCTCCACGTACTGCGCGCGCTGCGCCGAGCGCACCGAGGCCAGCGCGCTGTAGATGTACTTGCGCACGTAATAGCCGTCCTGGCCGTTGGGGTAGCCGCCGGTGGCCGGGACGCCAAGCCCGGTGTTGATCGGCACGTTGGGGCTGGCCTGGCCGTAGATCCAGTAATAGCCGTCGCCGGAGGCCACCGACCCGCGGTTGAGCGCGCGTGCGTTCTGGTTGTCGATGCCGATGGTGATGCTGTGCGCGCCGATGGCGTAGTTGAGGTCCAGGCGCAGGTTGTCCGTGCGGTTGCCGCGCGTGGGGTCGACCAGCAGCGAGGTGGTCTGTGCGTTGGTGATCGGGGTGCCGCCGGTGTAGGCCGGGTTCTGGAAGCCGGGGCTGGAGAGATAGGTCAGCGTGCCGTTGTAGCTGGGATTGCGGCTGTAATCGTCGGTACGCTGCTGGCCGTACAGCGCGCTGAAGGTCAGCCGATCGGTGAGGTAGCCGGTGTACTTGGCGCTCCACAGGTCGCCGCCGGTCTTGGTGGTGTCGGCATCCCCGCGCAGGGCGCCGATGTCGCGGCCGCTGTACTGGGAGTACGTGCCGCGCGTGATGTAGCGGCTGGAGGCGCCGGTGATCTCCAGCAGTTGGCTGTCGCTGATGTTCCAGTCGAGCTTGGCGTACCAGCTCGGCCGGCGGTACTGGTAGTCGTAGTAGTACGGCCCTGGGATGGTCTCGCGCGCACCGTAGAAGCGATCGCCGTCCTGGCGCTGCAGTTCGTAGGCGCCGAAGAAGAACAGCCGGTCCTGGATCAGCGGGCCGCCGGCGTAGAGGCTCTGGCTGCTGAGCGTGGAGCCGCTCTTGCTGTCCGGCCGATACAGCGCGCCGTTGCCGGGCGCATACACGTCCTTCTGCGCGGAACGCAGGCCGTCCGGTTCCCAGGTCGCCTGGCCGCCGAAATGCCATTCGTTGCTGCCGCGCTTGCCGACGGCGTTGAGCACGCCGCCGTCGGAACGGCCGTACTTGGCGCTGTAGCCGCCGGTATAGACCTCCAACTGATCGATGCTGCCGTAGGGCAGGGTCAGCCCGCCCAGCCCGCGCAGCGGGTCGGTGGTGTTGAAGCCATTGATGTAATACGCGTTCTCCGCCGACGAGGCACCGCCGAAGCTGAGCAATTGCGCGCCGGTCGGGCCGATGTAGGTACCGCTGCCGCTGTTGCCGGCGACGCCGGGCGCCAGTTGCGCGATGGCCTCCGCCGAGCGGCCCAGCGGCAGGCGCTGCAGCTGTTCGGCGTTGATCACCGTGCGCGAGTCCACGCTGCTGACGTCGATCGCGGCGGCGGCGCGGTCGGCGCTGACCTGCACGCCGGCCAGGCTGGTGGTGGCGGGGCTAAAGGAGACGTCGGTGACGGCACCGACGGTGAGGCCGACACCGTCGCGGCTGCCCAACACACTGCCGTCGGCACCTTTGGCGATGATGGTGTAGGTACCCAGCGGCAACTGGCCGATGCTGTAGCGGCCGCGCGCATCGACAGCGACCTCGCGACTGAGGCCGCTGTCGCTGCGCACCAGGATGCGCTGTGCATCGGCGGGCGCCTGGCCGGCGACGGCGCCGGTGGTGGACTGGGCCTGGACCGGCGGCAGGGCGAGGGCGGCACTCAGTGCCAGAGCGAGCAGGGCGCGCCTGCGGAGGGAGCGGTGGTGGTGCATGCGGGGGCGGCTCGGATGGTAGTGGTGGGGCGGGGACCGCCGCGCCGACTCGAATCCGCCCGTCCTGGATGATGCGGTGTGCGCGGTAACGTTCCCCCGCTCCATTAACCTTAATGGGACGCCATCACAGAAATGCCGCGTCGTTATGTCGGCGGCAGCAATGGTTATGTCGCTCCCCCGCCGGGTGTTCCGGGCGGCCGTACCCTCACCCCAACCCCTCTCCCGAGGGGAAAGGGGCAGCGCTTCCCTTCTCCCCTCGGGAGAAGGTGCCCCGAAGGGGCGGATGAGGGTACGGGCAAAGCCTCGACCTGTTTGCGACCGCCAGGCGTTGCGGCGGCCGTACCCTCACCCCAGCCCCTCTCCCGGTGGGAGAGGGGCGAGCGCTTCTCCTTCTCCCCTCGGGAGAAGGTGCCCCGAAGGGGCGGATGAGGGTACGGGCGAAGCCTCGACCTGTTTGCGATCACCAGGCTTTGCGGGCGGCCGTACCCTCACCCCAACCCCTCTCCCGGTGGGAGAGGGGCTGCGCTTTCCTTCTCCCCTCGGGAGAAGGTGCCCCGAAGGGGCGGATGAGGGTGCGGGGCGAAGCCTCGATCTGTTTGCTACCGCCAGGCGTTGCGGGCGGCCGTATCCTCACCCCAACCCCTCTCCCGGTGGGAGAGGGGCAGCGCCTTTCCTTCTCCCCTCGGGAGAAGGTGCCCCGAAGGGGCGGATGAGGGTACGTGCGAAGCCTCGACCTGTTTGCGACCACGAGGCTTTGCGGGCGGCCGCACCCTCACCCCAACCCCTCTCCCGGTGGGAGAGGGGCGAGCGCTTCTCCTTCTCCCATCGGGAGAAGGTGCCCCGAAGGGGCGGATGAGGGTACGGGGCGAAGCCTTGACCTGTTTGCGACCGCCAGGCGTTGCGGGCGGCCGGACCCTCACCCCAACCCTCTCCCCGCGGGAGAGGGGCTACTGCCTGTACTCGCAACTCAGCGGTCGTCGACCAGGCTGCCGCCGGGCAGGAACACCCAGGTGCGGGTGACCTGCAGGATGTCGATGTTGTCGTCGGTGCGCGGCAGCGGCGGGAACGGCTGCGCCAGCTGCACGATCCGCAGTGCGGCGGCATCGAGCATCGGCACGCCGCTGGAGCGCAGGATGCGGCTGCTTTCCAGGCTGCCGTCGCGGCGCACGCCGACGCTGATCACCACCTGGCCGCCGAGCCGGCGTCGCCGCGCTTCGTCGGGATAGTTGAGGTTGCCGACGCGCTCGGCGCGGTCGACCCAGGCGCGCAGGTAGTTGGCGTAGGCGTATTCGCGGGTGCTGGCGGAGACGAACTTGCGGTTCGGGCGCTTGGCGTACTGCTCCGAGCGCAGGTGCACTTCGGCCGCCAGTCGCGCCATTTCGGCATCGCGCTGTTCGCGCTGCGCGTCCACCGGCCGCTGCGGCTCATCGGTGCGCGGCTGGGTCTGGGCCGCCGGCAGCCGTTGCTCGCCGCGCGCGCTGCTGACCACGCGCGGGGTCGGCTCCGGTGCGGCGGCCGCGGTCTGCGCGCGCAGCGCTTGCGGCGCCAGACCGTCCTGGCGCTGCGGCACCACGCCCGGCTGGCTGTCGCGTGGGCGCTGGGGTTTGTCGTGGTCGCCGCCGCCCTGCTGGTTGGCCTGGGCCAGGAAGTCGGCCTGTTTCGGCGTCAGCGGCGTGCTGGTCTGGCTGAAGATCACGTCCAGGGTCGGCACCAGCGGTGCGTCGTCGTCGATCGCAAAGCCCACGCCGAGGATCAGCAGCCCGTGCACGATCAGCGACAGCACCAGGGTGGCGCTGAGCCGTTCGCGCTCGCCGATGCGCGGCGCGGGCGTCGCGGCGGCCGCGCTCATCGCGCCGGGTAGGCCTCGATGGCGTCGAACAGCAGCCCGGCGATGTTGAGCCCGAACTGCGCGTCCAGCTCGCGCACGCAGGTGGGGCTGGTGACGTTGACCTCGGTGAGGTAATCGCCGATCACGTCCAGGCCGACGAAGCGCATGCCGCGCCGCTTCATCTCCGGGCCGACCTGGGCAGCGATCCAGCGATCGCGCTCGCTCAGCGGGCGGCCTTCGCCGCGGCCGCCGGCGGCCAGGTTGCCGCGGAACTCGTCGCCCTGCGGAATCCGCGCCAGGCAGTAGTCCACCGCCACGCCATCGACCAGCAGGATGCGCTTGTCGCCGGCGCTGATGTCCGGGATGAAGCGCTGCGCCAGGGCCAGCTTGCGGCCGCCGTCGGTCAGCGTCTCCAGGATCACGTTGAGGTTGGGGTCGCCGGTGCCGCTGCGGAAGATCGAGCGCCCACCCATGCCGTCCAGCGGCTTCAGCACCGCCTGGCCGTGCTCGAGCACGAAGGCCTTCAGCGTGGCGGCGTCGCGGCTGACCAGGGTCGGCGGGCAGCATTGCGGGAACAGCAGGGCGGCCAACTTCTCGTTGAAGTCGCGCAGGCCCTGCGGGTCGTTGACCACCTGCGCGCCGGCGCGCTGGGCCACGCTCAGCACGTGGGTGTCGTAGAGGAACTCGGCATCGAACGGCGGGTCCTTGCGCATCAGCACCACCTGGCCGGGCCCGAACGTCAGCTCGGCGAACGCGTCCAGCTCGAACCAGCCGGCCTTGTCGTCGCGCACCCGCAGCGGCGCGGCCTGGGCCAGCGCGCGGCCGTCGCGCAGGGTCAACCCGCCCGGCCGCACGTAGTGCAGTCGATGCCCGCGGCGCTGCGCTTCCAGCAGCATCGCGAAGGTCGTGTCTTTGGCGATCTTGATGCTGGCGATGGGGTCCATCACCACGATGACATCGAACGGCATGGGGGCACCTGAGAGACTGAGCGGAAGATGGTAGCGGGTCGGCGGACGCGCCGCGCACCGGGTGTCGGGCGCGGCCGCGCGGTGTCGCACGTTATCCGCAAAACTGTGACATAGTTTGTGCTGTTACGTGGTTCAACGCAGACCGGCAGCGGCGGCCTTGACAGTCGCAGCGGGTCTTGGGATACATGGCGTTTCGCAGCGAAGCCGGATCCGATGAAGCGTCGCGCGCTTGGGGGCAAGTGATGAGTGAAAACACGACTGCGGGTGGGGAACTCGCAGGCTTGCGGGTGATGGTGATCGACGATTCGAAAACAATCCGTCGTACCGCCGAAACATTGCTGAAGCGCGAAGGGTGCGAAGTGGTGACGGCCACCGACGGCTTCGAGGCCTTGGCCAAGATCGCCGACCAGCAGCCGCAGATCATTTTCGTGGACATCATGATGCCGCGGCTGGACGGCTATCAGACCTGCGCGCTGATCAAGGGCAACCAGCTGTTCAAGGCCACGCCGGTGATCATGCTGTCCTCCAAGGACGGCCTGTTCGACAAGGCGCGCGGGCGCATCGTCGGGTCCGAGCAGTACCTCACCAAACCCTTCACACGCGAAGAGCTGCTGGGCGCGATCCGTACATACGTCAACGCCTGACCAGGGGGAAAGGCAGCAATGGCCCGTATCTTGTTGATCGAGGACTCACCGACCGACCGGGCGGTGTTTACGCAATGGCTGGAAAAAGCCGGGCATCAGGTGCTGTCCACCGACAACGCGGAGGACGGGATCAAGCTGGTGCGCGAGCAGGCGCCGAACCTGGTGCTGATGGACGTGGTGCTGCCGGGCATGAGCGGCTTCCAGGCCACCCGCGCGCTGTCGCGCGACGAGGCCACCCGGCACATTCCGGTGCTGATCATCAGCACCAAGAGCATGGAGACCGACAAGGTCTGGGGCATGCGCCAGGGCGCCACCGACTACATCGTCAAGCCGCCGCGGGAAGACGAGCTGATCGCCCGCATCAAGCAACTGGTGGGCTGACATGCGCTCGCCCTTCGACATCCTCGAGGCCTACGAGCGGCGCAGCCTGGCGCACGCCGTGCAGATGCCCGAACGCGCGTTCGACGACGACGTCTGGCGCGGGGTCGGCTACCGCGTCGGCAAGCGCCACCTGGTGTCGGATTTTCGCGAAGTGGTGGAGATCGTGCGCATGCCGCCGGTCACCCCGGTGCCGGGCGCGCAGCCGTGGCTGCTCGGCGTGGGCAACCTGCGCGGCAACCTGTTCCCGGTGGTCGACCTGAAGCAGTTCCTGGAAGGCGAGCGCACCACGCTGCAGGAAGGCCAGCGCGTGCTGATCATGCGCCAGAGCGGCGGCGACGTGGCCCTGACCATCGACGAACTGTTCGGCCAGCGCAGTTTCACCGAGGCGCAGGCGGTGGAGCCGGGCGATCTGGCCCAGGGCCGCTACGCGCATTTCATCGACCGCGCCTTCCGCGGCGACGCCCAGGACTGGGGCGTGTTCTCCCTGTCGCTGCTGTCGCGCACCCCCGAATTCCGGCAAGCCGCCGCCTGAGCGCGCGCGCTGCCTCCGCATCGAAGACCGAGGTCGCATCATGAGTACTGCTCCGGACGCCCGCAAGGCCAGCAAGCTCGGCAGCGTGGGCACGAGTTTCTGGCTGGGCCTGCTGGCGTTGTCGCTGGTCGTGTTCGGCGCCAACACCGGCGTGGCCACCTGGCAGGGCAACCGCCTGGCCGGCGCCAGCACCGGCGCGGCCGACCTGCAGGTGCTGTCGCAACAGCTGGCCAATCAGGCCCGCGACGCGGTGTCCGGCAACGCCGAGACCTTCAAGCAGTTCAAGCAGACCAAGGCGAAGGTGGAAACCACCGTCGCCGAGCTCAACGCGCGCTACGCCAACGAGACCGGTGTGTCCGGGCCGTTGCAGACCCTCACCGGCACCTGGGCGCCGCTGGCCAAGAACGCGCAGCAGGTGGTGGACAGCGAACCGGCGGTGCTGGCGCTGGCCGGCAATGCCGACCGCTTCGTCGGCGGCGTGCCGCAGCTGCAGGCGCAGTTGAACGAGGTGGTGCGCGCGATGACCGTGGGCGGCGCCCCCGCCGCGCAGATCTACAACACCCTGCAGCAGGTGGTGGTGGCCGGCACCATGGCCCGCCGCGTCACCGAAATGCGTGCTGGCGGCCGCGGCGCGGCCAGCGCCGGCGACGCGCTGGCGCGCGACGCGGTGGTGTTCGGGCAGATGCTCGAGGGCCTGCGCAACGGCAACGAGGAACTGGGCATCGCCCCGGTGCGCAACCCCGCCGCGCTGGCCGCGCTGGAGCAGTCGCAGGCGCAGTGGGCGGAGATGAAGAAGGACCTGGACGCGCTGCAGGCCAGCTCGCGCAGCCTGTTCGCCGCGCAGTCCGCCGCAGCGGCGCTGACCGCCGGCTCGGGCAAGATGCTGGAGGACAGCAAGAAACTGTTCGACGCGTTCTCCGCGTTCGGCTCCACCCGCGACACCCGGTGGTTCCCGAACTTCTGGCTGGGCGTGATCTCCGGCCTGCTGGCGCTGCTGTCGATCGTCGGCTTCGTCTGGACCACGGTGCGCAGCCGCAGCCGCGAGCAGGAAATCCGCCTGCAGACCCAGGTCGAATACAACAGCCGCAACCAGCAGGCGATCATGCGCCTGCTCGACGAAATCAGCTCGCTCGGCGAAGGCGACCTGACGGTCAAGGCCTCGGTCACCGAGGACATGACCGGCGCCATTGCCGACGCGATCAACTACGCCGTCGACGAACTGCGCCACCTGGTGACCACCATCAACGACACCTCGGCCAAGGTCGCCGTGTCCACCGAGGAAACCCAGGCCACCGCGCGGCAGCTGGCCGAGGCGGCGGGGCACCAGGCCGAGCAGATCGGTTCGGCCTCCGAGCGCATCAACGAAATCGCCGCCAGCATCGAGCAGGTCTCGCGCAACTCCACCGAATCGGCGGAAGTGGCGCAGCGTTCGGTGGTGATCGCGGCCGAGGGCGCCGGCGTGGTCCGCGAGACCATCCAGGGCATGGACCAGATCCGCGACCAGATCCAGGAGACCTCCAAGCGCATCAAGCGCCTGGGCGAGTCGACCCAGGAAATCGGCTCGATCGTGGAACTGATCAACGACATTTCCGAGCAGACCAACATCCTGGCGCTCAACGCCGCGGTGCAGGCCGCCTCGGCCGGCGAGGCCGGCCGGGGTTTCGCCCTGGTCGCCGACGAAGTGCAGCGCCTGGCCGAACGCACCTCCGGCGCCACCCGCCGCATCGAGGGCCTGGTGCAGACCATTCAGGCCGATACCAACGAAGCGGTCAGCTCGATGGAGCAGACCACCTCCGAAGTGGTGTCCGGCGCGCGCCTGGCCGAGGACGCCGGCACCGCGCTGACCGAGATCGAGCGCGTGTCCAACGCGCTCAACACCCTCATCAAGAACATCTCCATCGCCGCGCACCAGCAGTCGGCGGCGGCGATCGACATCACCCAGACGATGGACGTGATCCGGCAGATCACCGGACAGACCTCGCAAGGCGCGGGACAGACCGCCGAATCGATCGGCCGCCTGGCGCAACTGGCGGCGGACCTGCGGCGCTCGGTCGCCGACTTCAAGCTGCCGGCGTAAGCGGGCCGGAACCGGGTGGAAGGAAGCGCACATGACGTACCGTGAACAACTCCCGCATCCCGTCGCCGCGCTCGCGCGGCACGGCGCGTGCCCGGCCGTGGAGACGCGGCGATGAGCGCGCTGCGCGATGCGATGAGCCATGCCGCGCTGGGCTGGGTCAAGCCGGAACTGGACGAGACCCTGCGCCAGGTGCGCGGCGAGATCGAAGCCTTCGTCGAGGAACCGGCCGACACCGGCCGCATGCGCTTCTGCGCCGGCTACCTGCACCAGGTGCAGGGCACCTTGCGCATGGTCGAGCTGTACGCGCCGGCGATGGTCGCCGAGGAGCTGGAACTGCTGGCGATCGCGGTGCAGAACGGCCAGGCGGCCGACCGCGACGAGGCGTGCGCCACGCTGATGCGCGGCACCGTGCTGCTGCCCGACTACCTGGAGCGCCTGCAGGACGGCCATCGCGACATTCCGATCGTGTTGCTGCCCTTGCTCAACGAGATCCGCGCCGCGCGCGGCGAAGCCGGCCTCAGCGAGGGCGCGCTGTTCGCGCTGGCGCCCGACGCGGCCGCTGCCACCGAGGCCGAGTTGGACCATGCGCGCGGCAGCCTCGCCGGGCGCAACCGCGAGCTGCTCGACACCGTCGGCACCGCGATCAAGGAAGAGCTGCTGCGGGTCAAGGACGCGCTGGACCTGCACCTGCGCACCGGCGGCGATGTCGCCGCGCTGCAGACCCAGGTCGATGAGCTGGGCAGCGTCGCCGATACCCTGGGCGTGATGGGCCTGGGCGTGGCGCGCAGCGTGGTGGTGCAGCAGCGCGACGCGCTGCGCAGCATCGTCGACGGCACCCGCGCCGCCGACGAAGGCCTGTTGCTGGATATCGCCGGCGCGCTGCTGTACGTGGACGCCTCGCTCGACGACCAGGTCGCCTACCTGGGCGCCGGCGGCGACGTGCACGACGACGCCAGCGCCGCCGAGGCGCGGCGCACGGTGGAAGTGCTGGCGCACGAGGCCATCGCCAACTTCGGCAGCGCCCGCGAGCATTTCGTCGCCTTCATCGAGACCAACTGGGACCATGCGCGTCTGGACGAGGTGCCGCGCCTGCTCGGCGAGGTCGCCGGCGCCTTGCGCATGCTGGAACTGCCGCAGCCGGCCGACTACCTGGAAGGCGTGCGCCGTTACGTCGCCACCGAACTGATCGGCAAGCGCCGCGTGCCCAGCGGCCGCCAGCTCGACACCCTGGCCGACGCGATGGCCAGCCTCGAGTACTACCTGGAGGCGCTGCGCGAGCGTCGCCCCGGGCGCGAGGAGATCCTCGACATCACGCGCAGCAGCCTGGAAGCGCTGCGCTACTGGCCGTTGCCCGAGACCGCACCGGCCGCGCCCGGCGTGTTGCCGACCGGAAGCGAAGCCACCGAGGCGGGCGAGCAGGTGCGGTCGACGTCGGCCGAGCCGATCGTCGAACCCGATGTCGCGACCATCGCCGCGCCGACCGTACCGGCCTGGGATCTGGCATCGGCCGAGGACACGCCGGACTTGGCGACGCGCGCACCGGACGCCACGCCGTCCGCACCGCAGGCACCGCAGTGGACCCTGGCGACGGACGAACCCGATACCGCGGCCGAACCCGTTTCCGTGCCGGCCGATGATGGCGCTGCGCGCGACGAACACGAGCACGAGCGCGAGTCCACGGCACCGTCGCAGGCGCTCAGTTTCGATCCGGTCGCGGCCGAACAGGACAGCTGGACCGGCACCGCCGAGCCGCTGCACATCAGCCTCGATTCGCTGGTGCTGGAACAGGACGCGCTGCGGCCGGAGACGCCGCCCGCGTTCGCGCAGGAAGACGATGCCGCAGCTGTACCTACGGCCTCCGTCTCCGATGTCGCCAGCTTCGATCCGGTGGCCGCCGAGTACACCGAGGAGGCGCAGACTGATACGCCGGCCACGTTGGCGGGCCTGGACGAACGCGACGATCCGAACCTGATCATCGTCGACGCGCCGGTTGCGGCGGAAGACACCGATGCGCTGGTCATCGAGCTGGAAGACGCGCCGGCGTTCGCCGAGGCGCCGACCGCCGCGGCCGACGAGGTTCATGAGCTCGACTGGCACGCGCCGTTGGCGGTACAGGACGACGACACGAGGTCTGCGCTGCCATCGGATCCGGTCGTCCTGGTTGACACCGAGGCGCATGACGGGCCTGCGCTTGCAGCCTCCCACGACGATGCCCATCGCGATGCGCCGGCCGATGCATCGTCGACGCCCGAACACGCCCAGTCGCTGTCGTCGACACCGCAGGACTCCGAAGCGGCACCGCAACATGTTGTGCCCGAGGCCGAGACCGACACCTCCGATGCCCATGCGCCTGCCGTGTCGGACGCCGAAGCCGCCTTCCTCGCCGACCTGGAAGCCGCGGCCGCGCAGTTCGATGTCACCTCTGCCGCGAGCAGCGGCGAGCATGCCGCCGCACCCGCCAGCGCGGAGGCGAGCGCCGCGCCCAGCACCGCGCCCGCGGCTGCAACGCCTGCCCTCGAGGCCGGCTTCATCGACGGCGATGGCGAGATCGACGACGAAATCCGCGCGGTGTTCCTCGAGGAATTCGACGAGGAACTGGTCAATCTCGGCGCACTGCTGCCGGCCTGGCGCGCCGCGCCCGGCCACACGGAAAGCCTGCGGCCGATCCGCCGCGTGTTCCATACCTTGAAGGGCAGCGGCCGCCTGGTCGGCGCGCGCGTGCTCGGCGAGTTCAGTTGGAAGATCGAGAGCATGCTCAACCGCGTGCTCGATGGGTCGCGCCCGGCCAGCCCGGCGGTGGTGGCCATGGTCGACCAGGCCTACGCCGTGCTGCCGCAGCTCAATGCCGCGCTGCGCGGCGAGGGCGCGGTGCAGGCCGATCTGGATGCGATCCAGGCGGTGGCCGAGCGCATCGCCGCCGGCGAGGAGGCCTTCTATTTCGCCACCCCGCAGGCTCCGGCCGCGCCGCGCGCGGGCACGCCGGCGTCGGTGGACAGCGTGCTGCGCGAGATCCTCGAAGCCGAGGTCGCCACCCACCTGGAGACCGTGCACGCCTGGCTGCAGCACGCGCCGCAACCGGCGACCGAAGCGCTGCTGCGCGCGATGCACACCATGAGCGGCGCGTTCGCGATGACCGACGTGCCGGAGATCACCGCGGTCACCGGCCCGGCCGAGAGCTACATCAAACGCGCACTGGCCGGCGGCAGCGTGCCGAGCGCCGAGGGCGTGCGTGCGCTCGAGGAGTCGGCGCGCGCCATCGCCGCCACCATTGCGGAACTGCAGGCGCCGTCGCCGGTGATTCCGCCGTTCACCGACCTGTCGCAGCGCCTGCGCGCATTGGTGGAGACGCTGCCGGAAGTGCAGTGGCCGCCGATCGCGTACGACGAGGACGACGAAGACCTGTCCGCGTCCGCACCGGCCGAGGCCGGCCTGGATGCGCAGGCCGTGCAGGCAGTGGAACTCACCGCGGCCGACGACCTGTCGGCGTTCGTGGGCGATGCCGCGCATCTGCACGAAACGCTGCCGGCGGACGAAGCGGCCACGCAGGCCGACGAGACCGATGCCGATCAGCGTACCGCTGACGTCCACGCGGACATGTCGTCCGCGCCGTCCTCGGACGCGGCACCGGAGACCACGCGGGCCGATGCCGAGGCTGCCATCGACGCTGATGCTGATGCGGCCATGCTGGCATCGGCGAGCGAGGACACGGCACCTGCAACGGATGTTTCCACGCAGGACCACCCGCCGACCGAGCACGCGACACCGGTCGAAGCGGCGGCGACATACGACGCGCGCGAGGCAGACGGGCAGGCAGCATTGGCGCAGGACGGCCAACTCGACGAACTGACGGTCGAGGCGCCGCTAAGCGTGGAGCAGGTGCCGGCCGAGCCGGCGCCGGAAGCGCTGGAGCCGGGCGCTGAGCGGGACGCGGAAGTGGATGCGGTTGTCGCCGATGCTGCCACCGACACGCCGATGGACGAGCAGGAACTGCAGGCGCCGGAGCACGATGGCGACGCGCAGGGTTCCGAGGATCGCCAGGCTGACGTACACGCCGAGGAGACCCAGGATGCGCCCGTGCACCCGCAGGATGCGCCGGCGCCGGATCATTCGGAAGCAGATCGCGACGCCGAGGCTCAGGCGACCGACGCGCAAGCCGAGGAAACCCGGGAGGTATTCGCGCACGGGCAGGATGCGCAAGCATCGGATCATTCGGCAGTGGACCGCGACGCCGAGGCGCACGCGACCGAAACGCAGGATGAGGCAACGCAGGAGACGCCCGCGAAAGCGCAGGAGTCCGATCACACTGCAGCGGACCATGATGCCGACGAACATGCGACCGACGCACAGGCGAGCGACATCCAGGATGCGTCTGCAGACGGGCAGGATGCGCATGCATCGGATCATGATGATGCGCACCACGACGCCGACGCGCCCGCAGACGACGCCGATCAAGCGCACGAGCAGCAGCTCAACGAAGACGCGCCTGCGATCGGCTTGCGCCAGCAGCCGTTGGCGCCGTCGAGCGGCTGGCGCCACGACGGCGCGGCCTCGGCCAACGACGACACCGAGGCCGCCGCCGAGCATGGCGACGCCGCCCCGGATGCCGCGTCGCACGCGGACGAGGTGACAGGCGAGGGCGGTGCCGCGTCCGACGCCAACGAGGCGGTGGGCGAGCACACTGACGCCGACGCGGATGCGGCGCACGTCGAGCCGGCCGATGTGGCGGCGCAAAGCGCATCGCACGACGCTGGCGGCGAAGCGGATGACGCCGCGCACGCACCCTCGTCCGACGACGCAGCCGCGACTGACCCGTATCACGCGACCGCCGACGCGGCGCATGATGCGCCCGAGGACGACGCGACTCGGAACGACACGACCACGTCGGCGGATGCCGACACAGCGGCCTTTGCCGACAGCACGCAGCACGACACCCACACCGACGCGGAAACAGCCGATTCCGCGCAGGCCCCGGTCGACAGCGCGCCTGCCGATCTGCCGGCGGCCGATCTCGGTCCGTTGGATTTCGCCGACCTCGACCGCGAGCTGGTCGATATCTTCGTCGACGAAGGCAAGGACCTGCTCGACCATTGCGATCGCCTGGTCGCCCAGCTGCGCGCCGCGCCGCAGGATCGCGACGTGCTCGGCGGCCTGCAGCGCGACCTGCACACGCTCAAGGGCGGCGCGCGCATGGCCGGGATCAACGCCATCGGCGACCTCGGCCACGGCATCGAGTCCTTGCTGGAGGCGGTCGCCGCCCATCGCACCGAACTCGACCGCCAGGACGTGCAGTTGCTGGAACGCGGCTTCGATCGCCTGCACCAGTTGCTGACCCTGACCGGCAACCACCGTGCGGTGGCGATGCCGCAGGAACTGATCGGCGCGTTCGACGCGCGCACGCACGGGCGGGCGCCCACCGCCGTCGGCGACACCGAGCGCGTTGCTGCGGCGCCGGTGACGGTGGCCGACTCCGCCCCGGCCGACACCGCTCTGGCGGCCGTGCCGGCGCCACTGTCGGCACCGCTGCCGGTGGAGGGCACGCTCGACGACGAGTCGATGCTCGCGCGGCCGATGCAGGAACAGGTGCGCGTGCGCGCCGACCTGCTCGACCGCCTGGTCAACAATGCCGGCGAAGTGGCGATCTACCGCTCGCGACTGGAGCAGCAGTTGGGCGCGTTCCGCGGCGCGATGGCCGAACTGGACCGCACCAATGCGCGTCTGCGCGACCAGTTGCGGCGTCTTGATCTGGAAACCGAGGCGCAGATCGTCGCCCGCTACCAGCGCGAACAGGACCAGGCCGAGCAGAGCTTCGACCCGCTGGAGCTGGACCGCTTCTCCACGCTGCAGCAGCTCAGCCGCGCGCTCAACGAGTCCGCGGCCGACTTGGGTGGCCTGCAGGGCGTACTCGACGACCTGGCGCGACAGTACGACGGCCTGCTGCAGCAGCAGTCGCGCGTCAGTTCCGAGCTGCAGGATGGGCTGATGCGCGCGCGCATGGTGCCGTTCGACGGCCTGGTGCCGCGGCTGCGGCGCGTGGTACGCCAGGCCGCCAGCGAAACCGGCAAGCAGGTGCATCTGAGCCTGGAAGGCACCCACGGCGAACTCGACCGCAACGTGCTCGACCGCATGGTCGCGCCACTGGAGCACATGCTGCGCAACTCGGTCGCGCACGGCCTGGAAGCGCCGGAACAGCGGCGTGATGCGGGCAAGGCGGAGGAGGGCAACATCGCCATCCGCCTGCGCCGCGAAGGTTCGGAAATCGTGCTGGAAGTGGCCGACGATGGCGCCGGGCTCGACCGCGAGGCGATCCGCCGCCGTGCCGAGCAGCGCGGGCTGATCGCCGCCGACGCGGCGCTGTCCGACGACGAACTGGATGCGCTGATCTTCGCGCCCGGGTTCAGCACCTACGACCAGGTCAGCCAGCTGGCCGGACGTGGCGTGGGCATGGACGTGGTGCGCAACGAAGTGCGCCAGCTCGGCGGCTCGGTGGACATCCACTCGGTGCGCGGCCAGGGCGTCACCTTCACCCTGCGCCTGCCGCAGACCCTGGCGGTGACCCAGGCGGTGTTCGTGCAGATCGGCGACACCACCTTCGCGGTGCCGGTGGCCTCGGTCAGCGGCATCGGCCGCATCGGCCGCGAACGCTTCGAAGCCGGCACCGGCGGCTACCGCTACAGCAACGAGGAGTACGCGCTGTACGACCTCGGCTCGCTGGTCGGGCAGGCGCCGGCGCGCGCCGAAGGCCAGGCACAGGTGCCGTTGTTGCTGGTGCGCGCGGGCGACCTGCGCGCGGCGGTGGCGATCGACCAGGTGCTCGGCAACCGCGAAATCGTGGTCAAGCCGGTCGGCCTCCAGATCGCGTCGGTGCCCGGCATCTACGGTGCCACCATCACCGGCGACGGCCGCGTGGTGGTGATCCTCGACATCGCCCCGCTGGTGCGCCGCTACCTGGCGCAGCCGCTGCGGCCGGTGGTGGAGGCCGCGCCGACCGAACAGCGCCGCGTACCGCTGGTGATGGTGGTCGACGACTCGCTGACCATGCGCAAGGTCACCGGCCGCGTGCTGGAACGGCACAACTTCGACGTGGTGTCCGCGCGCGACGGTGTTGAGGCGCTGGAGCGTCTGGAAGAGCGCGTGCCCGACCTGATGCTGCTGGACATCGAGATGCCGCGCATGGACGGCTACGAACTGGCGACCGCGATGCGCGCCGACCCGCGTTACGCCGCCGTGCCGATCGTGATGATCACTTCGCGCAGCGGCGAAAAGCACCGCCAGCGCGCCTTCGAACTGGGCGTGCAGCGCTACCTCGGCAAGCCTTACCAAGAGTTGGATCTGATGCGCAACGTCTACGACCTGCTGGGGATCGCCCGTGTTCGCGAATGACGGCGACGCTGCCTCCACGCCGGTCGCGTTGCTAGCCCGTCCCGGCAAGGCGCGTGAGCGCCTGCGCGAAGCGTTGCACCTGGTCGGCGCGGCGATCGTGCTGGAAGACGACCCCGGCGCGATCGATGCGCAGACCCTGGCCGATGCCGCTCCCAGTGCGGTGCTGATCGCGCTGGAGCCGGCGATCGAGGATGCGCTGGAGCGCCTGGATGCGGCGCTGGCGCTGCCCGGCATCACCGTGATCTTCGACGAGGCCGAGCTGGCCGCGCGCCGCGAGGGCTGGGAAGCGCAGCGCTGGGCGCGGCATCTGGCCGCCAAGCTGCAAGGCCATCAGGACGTGCTGCCGCCCGGCCGCGAGACCGAGACCGGCCTGCAGCCGGAGCCGGGCCTGCCGGCGACGCCTGCGCAGTTGCACGACGCCGCGCCGATCGGCGTGCACGTCGACGAAGCTGCCAGCTTCGCGGAGGCCGCGCCGGAAGATGGCATGTACACCTGGCAGCCGCCGGCCGATGTCGCGCCTGGTTTCGAGGAACTGCAGTTCGCGCGCGCCGAAGCCGCTGCCAGCGAAGCGTCTGTGCAGCCGGCTGTGCCGCACGTCGATGCGACACCGGAGGCACCCGCCGCCACGCCCGCCGCGCTGCCGGCCAGTGCCTGGTCGCTGGTCGACGACGACGCGCCCTTGCTCGCCGCTGCGCCGCGTGCGCCACAGCACATCCCGCAGTTCTCCACCGAAGGCCTGTCGCTGGTCGCGCTGGAGTCGGAAGAGCCCGCGGCCACGAGCGGCTCCGGTACAGGCGCTGCCGCGCGCGGTGCGGTGCTGGTGATGGCCGGCATCGGCGGCCCCGACGCGATCCGTCGCCTGCTCGCCGCACTGCCGGAGCGCTTCCCGCTGCCGCTGCTGGTGCAGTTGCGCCTGGACGGCGGCCGCTACGGCAATCTGGTCAAGCAGATCGCCCGCGTGTCCGCGCTGCCGGTGTTGCTGGCCGAGGCCGGCGAGCCGGTCGCCCCCGGCAACGTCTACATCCTGCCCGACGACGTCGGCGTGCACGGCACGGCCGGCCTGCGCTTCGTCGCCCAGGACGCCGGCGCCTCCGTGGTCGCTGGCCTGCCGGCCGCGCACAGCGCAGTGCTGCTGCTCAGCGGCAGCGATCCGCAGCAGGTGGAGGCCGTGCTGGCGCTGGCCGCGCAGGGCGCCTGGGTGGCCGGGCAATCCGGCGACGGCTGCTACGACCCCGCCGCCGGCGCGCAACTGATCCTACAGGGCCATCCTGGCGGCGATCCGGCGCAACTGGCCCAGGCCTTGACCGCGCGGTGGAGCGGCTGAGCGAGGCGGCACACGCCATTTGCCGCTGCGCCCGCATCGCGCGTTTTTTTCGCTTTCAGGACGAAGTCATTCCATGAGCAGCTACGCCAGCAACGACGAAATCCGCGGTGTCCTGATCCTGGCCGGCAGCGAGCGCGTGCTGCTGCCCAACGCCACCATCGCCGAAGTGATGTCGCGCGTGCCGGTCGAACCGCTGCCCGACGCCCCGCACTGGCTGCTTGGCCAGATCGCCTGGTACGGCTGGAAAGTGCCGCTGGTCTCCTTCGCCCGCCTGACCGGCCTGGGCAACGAAATGGTCGCCGCCAACAACAAGATCGTCGTGCTCAAGGCCCTGTGCGGCAATCCCGACCTGCCCTACGTCGCCCTGCTGACCCAATCCTTCCCGCAACTGATTTCCGTCCCCCGCGACGGCCTGCTCGCCGACGCCTCCGAAGAAACCCTCCCGCCCGGCGTGCACATGCGCGTGCTGCTGGGCGAGCAGAGCGCGTTGTTGCCGGATCTTGAGGCGATCGAGGGGATGGTGGTGGAGCGGTTTGCGGCTGCGGGATGAATTTGTGTTCTTAATAAAGTATCAGATTGAAATTTGATTTGATCCAGGCTTGATAGGTCTGGAGTTCGGCGTGGAAAAATTGGGCTAATCTGACCGGCGCATGCTGATCTTATTGAGTGAAAGGAATTGTGACTATGAAATCAAGTGCTTCTATTCTGACTTTATTTTTAGGAGCGCTAAGTCTATGGTTTATTCCTTCGATGAATCTACACGCGCAAGCCTCTCAGTATTGCTATGGTGAATCGTGCTTTGCCAGCCTTACAGAGGCTGAGTCCTACATGCGCGGTCAAGCGGACCATGGGGCCTATTTGGAGCGATCGGGTTCCAGTGTAAAAAACCCCGGTAGTAACTCTCCCTCTCTTGTTATTTCTTATGCGGTGAAAAATCGTCCTCCTATTCGATTTTACGCCCCGGGCTATAGTAATGGAGCGAGCTCGCCAGGTGGTGCTCCGTTTTGTTCAAAAGCGGATGATCCCTATTTTGGATATGGAGGCATGTGCGCAAGTGAGGAGGAGATGAATGCAGAATTTATGGCCTACATGCGTCGGTCTTATCCGGACTGCTCATTAAGTAACGAAAGCTACCAGGGCTCTTATGCTGAGCCTTTTGTTTTCAGTAGTGCAGTGGGTGGGCATGGCCAGATAACCTTCGACACTCCGCAAGGAAGGTGGTTTCATTACGACATTCAATGTCCAAGTTGGCCGGCTAGTGATCCGCGCAAAAACCAATTGCAGAAATTTCAGAATTTTGATTGTGAGGCAGGATTTTGGCCGGTGTGGGGGTATAGTCCAGAGTACAATAACTCCGGGAATCCTGACTATATTGCGATTTGGCCAAATTTATGCACTGCAGGCCAAATTTATGCTTATATCGAGGTGCGGTCACCTCTAGGTATCACGCAGACATCATCGTGCGCTGCAAATTTGCATCCTTGTTTCCCAGCAACAGGCGACAAGTTGCGGGTAGAAGAGGATTTCGATTTTGCGGGTCGTCCCTTTGCGCGTTATTACCATTCTCTGCAGCAGATCCAGATCTCCGACACTATGGCCCAAGGCTGGGGTCATTCTTATTTGGAAAAAATTGGCTACGACGGTGTCCCTTATCTGATGTCAGCAGAGGGCTACTTTGAAAAATTCGTACTGTTGTCCGGCAATGCCTACCGCGGTTCTCGTAATGAATCCGACCTGTTGATCCGTCAGGGTAATACCTGGCTGCTTAAACGGCCTGGTGGAGAGCAAAGGACTTACAATACTGATGGACTATTGACGAACATCTTTTTCCAGGCGGCGCCTGACCGGAGTGTAAGTCTGTCATACCAAAAGGGACGCTTGCTCCAAGTAATGGATGGCTTGGGCCGCACGTTGTCGTTCTATTACGAAAACGGCTTGCTTTCTGCCCTAGCATTGAGCGACGGGAGCACGGTGCACTACGAGTACGATGCAGAGCGTAACCTCGCTGCTGTCGTGCGCCAGGATGGCAGTCGCCGTGAATACGTCTACAACGAGTCTGGCGCTGCACCGGCGTCGATACGTCATTTGTTGACCGGAATAGTAGAGGATGGCGTGCGCTATGCCTCTTTCACTTATGTCGATGACGGCAAGGTCGCTTCGAGCGGATTGCATGTCGATGCCGGGATGGTAGAGAAGACGACGTTGAACTACGTCGACAACGGTGCCGTGTTGGTTACTCAGCCTAATGGAACTAGCTATCAGTACACCATCGGCGCGGGAGCGTTTAGGCAAGTCACTGGTATCGTGGGGCCTAATTTATCTCTTTCGCGGACGTTTACCGATGATGGGCGTTTGGCGGCATCCGTCGATGGGAATGGCGTACGTAATACCTGGTCCTATGACGAATCCCTGAGTGGCGGCGGTTCGTCTATTACCGAAGTTGAGGCGGCAGGTAAAGCGGAGCAACGTACACGTACGCGGATACGTGACGCCGATAATCAGATTGTCCAGTTGCGGTCCTCCACATCGCAGGGTGTCAGTTCCATCACCAACTATGTGTACTCGGCGAATGGTGCCTTGTCTGCTCAGTGCACGATTGACCCAAGTAGCGCGAGCGCTTTGGCTTACAACTGTGGTTCCGCATCTGCACCACAAACTGGTGTTCGTCAGCAGTTGCTCAAGTATTGCTCAGCTGACGACGTCACTGGGAGTACTTGCCCAATGGCAGGGCTGCTGATGCAAAAGAGCGGTCCGCGGACAGACGTCGACGACGTCACCGGTTTTACTTATTACCCCACCGACGACAGTACCTGCTCCACATCTTCGGCCACCTGTTCGCACCGCAAGGGCGACCTGTGGAAGGTGACCAACGCGCTGGGCCAGGTCACCGAGTACTTGGCCTATGACGGCGCCGGTCGCGTGCTGTCGGTGAAGGACGCCAATGGCGTGGTCACCGACTACACCTATCACCCGCGTGGCTGGCTGACCGCCAGCAAGGTGCGTGGGGCCGACGACAGCAGCGAGAGCGACGATCGCATCACCTCGATCGACTACTGGCCGACCGGCCTGGTCAAGCAGGTGACGCAGCCCGATGGCGCGTTCACCCGCTTCACCTACGATGCCGCGCACCGGCTGACCGATATCGCCGACAACGCCGGCAACACCATCCACTACACCCTGGACAATGCCGGCAACCGATCCAAGGAAGACACCAAGGACGCGTCGGGCACGCTCAAGCGCACGCTCTCGCGGGTGTACAACCAGCTCGGCCAACTCGCGACGCAGGCCACTGCACAGGGCGACCCGACTGACTTCGGCTACGACGGCAACGGCAACACCAAGACCGTCACCGACGCGCTCGGTCATGTGACCCAGAACGACTACGACCCGCTCAACCGGCTGGCACGCACGCTGCAGGACGTGGGCGGCATCGCCGCCGAGACCAAGTTCGGTTACGACGCCCTGGACAACCTGACCAAGGTCACCGATCCCAAGGGCCTGGACACCACCTACGTCTACAACGGCCTGGGCGACCTGACCAAGCTCACCAGTCCGGATACCGGCAGCACGACCTACACCTACGACAGCGCCGGCAACCGCGCCACCCAGACCGATGCGCGCAACATCAAGACCAGCTACGGCTACGACGCGCTGAACCGCCTCACCCAGGTCACCTATCCGACCACCAGCCTCAACGTCAGCTACACCTACGACGTCAGCCAGAGCACCTGCGCCAGCGGCGAGACGTATGGCATCGGCCGCTTGACCCGGATGCAGGACGGCAGCGGCAGCACCGACTACTGCTACGACCGCTTCGGCGATCTGGTGCGCAAGGTGCAGACCACGAACGGCAAGGTGTTCGTGGTCCGCTACGCCTACACCAAGGCCGGGCAGCTGAGCCGGTTGACCTACCCGGATGGGGCGGTGGTGGACTACGTGCGCAATGCCCAGGGCCAGACCACTGAGGTCGGGGTGACCCCGCCTGGCGGTACAAGACAGGTGCTGCTGAACCAGGCCACCTACTATCCGTTCGGCCCGGTCGCCGGCTGGACTTACGGCAACGGCCGGCCGATGCAGCGCGTGCTGGACCAGGACTACCGCCCGCTGGCGGTCAACGACACCCGTAGCGACGGGTTGGCGGTGGGCTTCGCCTTCGACCCGGTCGGCAATCTCAGTGCACTGACCGCACCGGGAAATACCGCGCCGGTCATCAAACTGGACTACGACCCGCTGGGCCGGCTGACCGCGTTCAAGGACGGCCCGACCGATACGGTGATCGACGGCTATACCTACGACGCCACCGGCAACCGCCTCAGCGCCAAGGTCAACACCAGCACGCAGACCTACAGCTATCCGAGCACCAGCCATAGCCTCAGCAGCGTGGCCGGTACCGCACGGAGCTATGACGCGGCCGGCAACACCACGGCCATCGGTGGCACGGCAGTGCAGTACGTATATGGAGCAAATGGCCGGCTGACACAGGTCAAGCGCAGCGGCACGGTTGTGGCGAACTACGCTTACAACGGCCGCAGCGAGCAGGTACGGCGCGTTGGCAGCACCAACACGTACACCCTGTACGACGAGAGCGGCCATTGGCTGGGCGACTACGACAACGATGGCGCGGTCGTACAGCAGGCGATCTGGCTGGATGACCTGCCGGTCGGTGTGTTGGCCAAGACCACGCTGCGCTATGTGCAGCCGGATCACCTGGGTACCCCGCGCGCCGTGATCGACCCGGCCCGCGATGTGGCGATCTGGCGCTGGGACCTGAAGGGCGAAGCCTTCGGCAGCACCGCGCCGGACCAGGACCCGGACAAAGACGGCACCGCCTTTGTGCTCGATATGCGCTTCCCGGGCCAGCGCTATGACGCGCTGAGTGGACTCAATCAGAATTACTTTCGAGACTACGAGCCGGGCACGGGGCGCTATGTGCAGAGTGATTTAATTGGTTTGTCAGGTGGCGTCAGTACCTACAGCTATGTGTTCTCGATGCCGTTAGAAATGCGTGATGCATCAGGATTAGTGGCAGTGCCGTTGCCGGTGCCAATGCCCGGAATTCCACCTCCGCATCCTTTAGTTTGGGCTGCTCTGGGCGGCTTGGCTATTGGTGAAGGCTTTAACTATACTTATGAGTACTTTTCAGGAGGTAGTCCAGGGACTGATCTCTATGACTGGACACATCCTCAGTACTCGCAGTCTTCTGATGAGTCGGGTGTAGATGATATTCCCGCTTCGAAAGCGGTTCCTGTTCCTTATCCTGATAGATTTCGTGGTGGATTTAGTTGTATATGTCGCGCAAATCGAGATGGTCGTAGCCCCGATAACTGCTCTAATGGCGATCAGCAGTCGGCACTGGGTTATGGGCGAGGTGCTACCTTGTCCGAGGCGAAGAGAATGGCTGAAAAGAATGCCAAGGATAATCTTGGTGCAAAATCGACCCACCATGTTCAGTGCCGTTGTACCGGGCCTAAAGGGGATAGGATTATTCCGCATGGATAAGGATTCTCAACAGTCGTTGCTTGCGGATGCCAAATTGCTTATGGAGCGCGGTGAGTATGCTGGCGCTTATGAAAAGCTCGCTGATCTCGTGATCGAGGAAAATCCAGAGGCTCTATTTTTATGCTCAACCTTTAGCTCCTCTGTCGATGAAAGTGACAAGGATTTTGAAATAAGAAGTCTAAAATTTTTGACAAGGTCGGCACATCTTGGGTTCGCTCCTGCCATGTATGCTCTTGCTGTGTGTTATGCCAGCGGTGATTTGGTTGATCAGTCTGATGTTCAGGCTGCTCATTGGTATAAGGCGGCTGCCGAAAGTGGGAGCGATTCCGCAAAGCTTCACTACGCGATGGCTCTTTTGGATGGTATCGGTGTGCCTAAGGATTCAGCTGCTGGGTTAAGACTATTGCAGGAGCTTCTAGATTCTGGAAATGCAGAGATAGAGGCGGTGCTGCCTGAAATTAATGAGCGTTTTCCGGGCGGGTTGAGAAAGAGTCTCACTAGATTGGGATCTCACAGGGTGATGTGATGTTGATGAAAACTGATGCTTGGTGCATATGCAGGCGGGCCAAGGTGTCTGTACAGTCAAGCAAGAGGTTTAATCCCATTTCACTCTGCCGCATGATGTAAGGCTACGCCCCGCGCGCCCTCCCAACGCTGGAGCCTTCCCATGCCGCAACGCCGTCATTTCCTGAAAACAGCCGCTTTTGGCGCCCTGGCCGCCGGATTGGGCGGTGTGCTTCCTGGCGCACGCGCCGCCGTGCCCAAGGCGCAAGCCAAGACTGGTGTGGGGCCGCTGCCAAATGGTGCAGCACGGGTGATCTCGACTTGGGACTTCGGCGTCGCCGCAAACCAGGCGGCGTGGCAGGTGCTTTCGCGCGGCGGCGCGGCGCTGGATGCGGTGGAGGCCGGGGTGCGGGTGCCGGAGGCGGATCCGGACAATCACACGGTGGGGCTGGGCGGCTATCCGGACCGCGATGGGCGGGTCACGCTGGATGCCTGCATCATGGATCACACCGGCGGCTGCGGGTCGGTCGCGGCGTTGGAGGACATCGTGCATGCGATCTCGGTGGCGCGGCGGGTGATGGAGAAGACGCCGCACGTGATGCTGGTCGGCGACGGCGCGCTGCAGTTCGCGCTGGCGCAGGGCTTCGAGCGCACCAAGCTGCTCACGCCCGAATCGGAACTGGCGTGGAAGGAGTGGCTGAAGACCTCCCACTACGCGCCCGAGGCCAATATCGAGAACCGTGCCTATCGCCGCGGCACGCTGCCCGGCGGCAAGGACAACCACGACACCATCGGCATGCTGGCGCTGGATGCGCACGGCAATCTGTCCGGCGCCTGCACCACCAGCGGCATGGCCTGGAAGATGCACGGGCGGGTCGGCGACAGCCCGATCATCGGGGCAGGGCTGTACGTGGACAACGAGGTGGGTGGGGCGACCTCCACCGGCGTCGGCGAAGAGGTGATCCGCAACGTCGGCAGTTTCGCGGTGGTGGAGATGATGCGGCAGGGCAAGAGCCCGGCCGAGGCCTGCCGCGAGGTGGTGATGCGCATCGTGCGGCGCAAGCCGCAGCTCACCCGCGATCTACAGGTGGGCTTCCTGGCAATGAACAAGCGCGGTGAGGTCGGTGCGTTCGCGATCCAGCCCGGTTTCAGTTACGCGGTCTGCGATGCGCAGCGGCAGGATCTGCTGCTGCCCGGGCAGAGCCACTTCGCGGCGCCGGCGGCATGAGCGGGACGGTGAATATGGGGCTGGAAGTGGCCGCCGATGCGATCGGCTCAGCGCTGGCCGCGCAGGATGGCGGGGCGATGCGGGTGGAGTTGTGCGGCGGCCTGGATGGCGGCGGGTTGACGCCGTCGTTCGGCACGCTGGCGGCGGTGCGCGATCGGTTGCGCATTCCGCTGTACGTGCTGATCCGTCCACGTGTCGGTGATTTCGTGTTCGACGCTGCGGAAGTCGAGGCGATGCGCCGCGACGTGGAGCAGTGCGTGCGCCTGGGCTGCGACGGCGTGGTGCTCGGTGCGCTGACCGCGGACGGCGAGGTGGACATGGCGACGATGCGCGAGCTGATCGCCGCGGCCGGTTCGCTCGGCGTCACCTTCCATCGCGCCTTCGATGTCAGTGCCGATCCGCGGCGTGCCTTGGAAGACGTGATCGCGCTGGGCTGCGAGCGGGTGCTGACCTCCGGTGCGCGCGAGACGGCGGAAGAGGGCGCCGAACTGATCGCCGCGTTGGTGCGGCAGGCCGGCACGCGGCTGAGCGTGATGCCAGGGTCTGGCGTCACCGAGGCCAACCTGGCGCAGTTGCGTACGCGGACCGGCGCGCGCGAGTTCCATGGGTCGGCGCGTGGGCCGCTGGCGTCGCGGGCGCTGGCGCCGCATCCGCATGTGCGCGGCCTCGGCGGCGACCGCATGCAGACCGATGTGGCGCGGGTGCGGCGGATGGTGGCGATGCTGGAGGAGCCGGGACCGGGGACCCGGGACCCGGGGCCCGGAAAGGCGCACACCACGACCTGATCTGTCTCCGCCACAGCAGCGCTCTTGTTCTTGCTTCTCCGGGTCCCCGGTCCCGGGCCCCGGGTCCCGAGCAAGATTCACCTGCTGCCGGCAGGCGCCGCTGACTCCACACCCAGCCGCTTCGGATCCAGCACCACATGCTTGATGCGCGTGCGCTTCCAGGTGTAGCTGATGTGCACCTGGCCGTCGCGGGTCTGGATCACCGCGGGGTAGGAGAACTCGTCCTTGGGGCTGTCTTCCAGGGTCAGCACGCGGGTCCAGTGCAGGCCGTCGTCGGACAGGGCGACGGCGAGCACGCCGCGGCCGTCCCACCAGTCCTTGCCGGCCTCGGTGGGGTTGTAGACGAGCAGGGAGCGGCCGTCGGCCAGCACCACCGCGTCGGTGCCGGAATTGGGGTTGGCGAGGTCCAGCAGGGTCATCGGTTCCCAGGTGCGGCCCTGGTCACGCGACCAGGTGCTGAACACGTGGTTCTGCTGGCTGCGGCCCACCGCCTGCAGGCGGCCGTCCTTGTGCAGCAACACGCTGGGCTGGATGGCACCGATCTTGGCCGGCTCGTTCATCGCCGGGCCGCGGGTCCAGTGCGCGCCGTTGTCGTCGGACCATTCCATGTGCGCGACCCAACCGGCGTCCTCGCTGCTGCTGGGGCTGAGGATGCGGCCGCCGGGCAACTGCACCGGCTTGTTCTTGATCGGGCCGAGGATGCCGGCGGGGAGGCGCTCGGGTGTGGACCAGTGATGGCCGCCGTCGCTGGAAGTGGTCTGCATGCCCCACCAGCGCTTCGGGTCGGGGCCCACCTTGTAGAACAGCCGCAGCGGCCCTTGCGCGGGCTGGAACAGTACCGGATTCCAGGTCGGCAATGGCTTGCCTTGCGGCTGTGTGCCGTCGGCGACGCGCTGCGCCGGTTGCCAGCCCTTTGCGTCACGGCGCGCCACCCAGATGGCGACATCGTCGGCGCCCTCGTGGCGGCCGCCGAACCAGGCCGCGAGCAGGCCGTCGCGGGTTTCCACCAGGGTCGAGGCATGGCACTGCGCGGTCGGCGCCTGCGCGTTGACGAATTCGCTGTAGACGATGGGCGAGGGCGGCACCGGCGGCGGGGCGGCGGCGGCCGGGCCGGCGATGGCGCGCACGGCGAACAATGACAGCAGCGGAAACAGCGAAGGCGACATCATGTGGTACGGTCCTGTCCCGCTAACGGGGATACCTATTTATCATCAATTAAATACCATATGCTGACACCACCGGCAGCGCCGCCTGCCCGACAGACGATTGCGAGGATCCGCCATGCCGAACCGCCCGCTCTCTCCGCTCCGCTGGCTGGCCGCGCTCGGCCTGACCGCCTTGGCCGCGCCGCCGCTGCTTGCCGAGAACTTCGCCGAGGTCAAACCTTCGCCGCAGCAGGTGGCCTGGCAGGACCTGGAATTCGGCGTGATCGTGCATTTCGGCACCAACACCTTCCTGGACCGCGAGTGGGGCGACGGCACCGCCAGCCCGAAAGTGTTCGCACCGGACCAAGTGGACCCGGCGCAGTGGGCCCGCGCCTCCAAGGCGGCCGGCGCTAAGTACCTGATCCTGGTCGCCAAGCACCATGACGGCTTCGCGCTGTGGCCGACCGAAGAAAGCGCCTACTCGGTGAAGAACAGCCCGTGGCTCGGTGGCAAGGGCGACCTGGTGAAGATGACCGGCGAGGCCGTGCGCAAGGAAGGCATGGGCTTCGGCATCTACCTGTCGCCGTGGGACCGCCACGAGCCCAAGTACGCCGATCCCAAGGCCTACGACAAGTTCTACGCCGCGCAACTGGTCGACCTGGCCTCGCACTACGGCCCGCTCACCGAGTGGTGGCTGGACGGCGCCGGCAGCGCCGGCCACGTGTACAACTTCGACAAGTACATGGAAGAGCTGCGCACCTACCAGGCCAATGCCATGGTCTTCGCCGATACCGCACTGTTCGAGTACGGCGACGTGCGCTGGGTCGGCAACGAGGCCGGGGTGATCGAGGGCGAGAACTGGAACACCATCGATCGCCACGGCTATCTGCGCTGGCGCCCGGTCGAGGTGGATACGCCGCTGCACAAGCTGCAGTGGTTCTGGCACCCGAACAGCGACCAGACGCTGAAGAGCGTCGACGAGCTGGTGCAGATCTGGGAAGACAGCGTCGGCCGCGGTGGCCAGCTGGTGCTGGGCATCGCCCCGGACAAGCGCGGCCTGCTGCCCGAGGCCGACGTCAAGCGGCTGGAGGAAATGGGCCAGGCGCTGCAGGCGCGCTACGGCGCCGACCGCAACCTGGTGCGTGGCCGGTTCAAGAGCGACGACAGCATCGCCGCGGCGGTGGACGGCGACCGCGACACCTTCTGGAGCGCGCCGGACGGCTCGCACCACGCCACGCTGGAGTTGCAGTTCAAGCAGCCGGTGACCTTCGACACCGCGTTGTCGATGGAGTGGCTCAACGACGGCCAGTTGGTGCAGAAGTACGCGGTGGAAGTGTTCCGCGACGGTGCCTGGGTCAAGGTGGCGCAGGCGCAGGCGATCGGCCACATGAAGATCGACCACTTCCCCGCGGTCACCGCCTCGCGCGTGCGCCTGAACATCTTGTCCAGCGTCGATGCCGCGCATATCCGCGAGTTCCAGTTGTTCAACGTGGGTGCGTCCGCCACGCGTTGAATCCTGCTCGCGGAGCAAGACCGAAGCCGTACCCGGCGCGCTGCCGGGTGCGGCTTTTTTCGTTGGAGTTGTGCGCGGCGTTTGTGGCGAGGGCGCCGTCGTGCAGGCGCGGCGTTTCCGGAGTCGCTGCGACGACCGGTGCGACGCCCGCGCACACTCCCCTCTCCCCCCGGGAGAGGGGTCGGGGGTGAGGGTACGGCGCGAGCGCAGTCCCTCCACGCGATTCGTGATCGGCAGTCGACGACGCATGCGTTCGCCCGCTGACTCTGCAAGGCATGCCCGTGTTTGGCCGGCGCCGCGATGCAAGCGCCGGCAGCGGTCCTAGAGCCGGCGTCTTTTGCGACGTCGTCCTCGATGCTTGGAGCGCGCGTTGTCCGAGCCGAGCGTCGTAACGTGTGCGCCGGAGCAAGCGATGACATACCGCCAGAATGTGGTGTGTTGTCATTGCCCGAACCCGGGCGCGAGGATTGCCTGGAGGGTGTCTACGAATGTGGACAAAGCTTGCAGCCTGCTGCGCGGGCTATGCAGGAACTACGCAGTGCAGCCGATCACGAGAGGAGTGCGTCGCAACGTCGCGTGGCACAAGCAAAGTATCTGGGGGCGTCGTTATGCCGTGCACTGCAGCGCAGCCTTGGTTGCCGCCGTCTCGTGGCGTTGCCTCCCGATGGTGCCGGCCCGCTCGCCTTCTACGGTCGTCGTTGCAGGTCGCGATACCGTCCTCGGCCGCATGATCCGATGCGCAGGGCTTACGGCATCGGCCATCCCTCTCACAGCAGCGAACCATGACAGTTCCCAGCGGCGCCAATGCACAGATCACCAAAGCGGCGACGGTGTCTACGCCACCGGCGGCGTCCACCGGGGCCTCTGCCGCGACCCCTGCTGCAACGGCAACCGATCGCGGCGAGGTCGGCGAGCCGGCCGGCGCGGCAGCCGCCGCATCGCCGCCCGTGTCGCCAACGCCGCCATCCACGCTGAAGATGCTCGACACACACAGGCTCGCGCGGCCCGAGGCGTCAGGGCCGGCCTGCGACGCGCTCGACAGCAAGATCGCGCGGGACGTACAGCGCAGCGATGCTGAAACCATGGCCTATGCACAGTCGCAGGTTGAAGTCGGCTCGAACATGCTGATCAGACAGGCGCCGGGCCTGGTTGCGCAATCAGCGGCGGTCTATTTCGACGGCGTCAGCAAGACGGCGCTGGCCAGCCAGGGCGTGCTGCTCAAGAACCTGGCGGAGAACAAGCCGGAGCAGGCCGCCGAGGACGTTCTGGACGTACTGGTGAGCGATGCGCTGGTTGGTACTGCCGCGGCGGTCGCGACTGTCGCCAGCGCGCTGGAGGACGAATCGGCCGGCTTTGCCATCGACACGATCGACCAGAGCATTGCCAAGCACGCGGACCTGATGCACTGCCGCAAGTTCGTGTCCACCTAGGCGGTTCGTGCCACCGATTTCACCATGCTCACAGGGGAGCATCATGCAAGACAACCAAGCAACCGATTTCGCCACGCTGCGCCAGTTCGCCGAGAGCTGGTTGCGTCGCCCGCTACGTCCTCTCGAGGAGGAGCAACTGCGGCGCTTCGCGTCAGAATCGTCCGCACCGCCGGCAGTGCCTGCCGCCGAAACGGCCGGCGCCTCGCCGTCTTTGATCGATGCCGAGCGCGAGCGCGTGAAAGGATTGATCCAGCAGATGCAGCAGATGCAGCAGATGCAGAACAGCCGCGGGGCATTGTCCGGCGCCACCGCGGCCAGCGAAGCAGCGGTGCTCAAGGCAGTCCAATCGGCCAATGTGCTGGACCAGCTGAGGTCTGGCCAGTTGCGTCCGCCGCAGAATGGCGAGGGCGGCGGCAATCACCTGGTGATGGCGCAGATCGACGATCGCCTGGCCAAGCTGGTACAGACCGAAGTGCAGGCGTGCTTCGATCGCGAGTTCGGCACCCTGACCCAGCAGATGCAGGCCGTGCTCGAGGCGGCGCGCGCCCAGGGACTCATCGCGGATGCGCCGGCCACGGAGCCGGGAGCGCCATCGCCGCCTCCCGCTGCTTGAGCCGTGCTGGGCGTGTGTTTTTCAAGCGCACGCGTGCGTGGTGCGCTGGTGCACGCATCGTGTGCTTTGCGGCGTGCGTCAAAGCTTTGCGCCACGGTGCCGCGATGCAAATGGCTGCGTGCGATCAGCGATCCAGCCTGGTGCCGCGTGGCGGACAGTCGCTCGTTCGCCTGCTCTGCGCTGTTCTGTTTTCAGAGATCGTACGGCGTTGGCCGTACCTCAACCCAGGAGCGAACACATGGCATTTTCCACCGCGGTCAACAACCAGATCACCGATGCGGTCACCCAGTCCAACGTGAAGGTCATCGGCGAAGCGCCGGCCTTCGCGATGGCGTCGATCTACCAGAGCATGGCGCACTCGACCGGCATCCTGTTCGAGAATGCCGTCTCCGCGCAGCAGCAGCGGAACACCCTGGCGCAGGCGGCGGCCAAGCAGGGCGGCATGCAGATCTACAGTCTGGACACCACCGCCGCCGCCGGCGCCACCGAAACGATCGCGCAGACCGGCGTCTCCGACAACCTCACCAGCCTGCTGACCGTGCTCAACGCGTTCAAGCAGCCGTGAGCCATGCGCGCTAACGCCGCCGCAAGACGGCGCTGGCGATGCAATCGCCTTCCTGACGCGGGCCGTTCCATGCTCCATCCCACCGCAGTCAACAACCGGATCACCGACGTCGTCACCCAGTCCAACGCAAAGGTCTCGGCGAAGCCCCGGACCAGGCGATGACGTCCCGGCAATCTGGCCAACTTGCTGGTGGTGCTGCAGTCGTTCGAGGACAACACGCCGACGGAGTCTTGAGGGGCATCGCGGAAGACATGCTTTGCCCGGCGCAGCGCGGCACGTCGTTGTGTTTGTGAGAGCGACTTCAGTCGCAACAGGGCATTCCTGCTAACGCGCGTCGCGGCGGAAGCCGCTCCTCAGAACTTGCGATGCTTTGACCAGGCCCACTGTGGGAGGGACTTCAGTCCCGACGCCTATCAAGGTCGGGTAACCGGGAGGCCTCGTGCATGATCTTTGATGCCTGCAGATGAGCCTTCCTTCGTGATTGAAGCTCACTTGCGTCGTCGGACTAGAATTGCAGCGGTGTCGCTATCGACCATTAGCATTCCGCGACGCCACGACGTGCTTCCTGCCACGCCGACGTCGCCTCGTGATGCGCGCGCCGGTTTTTGTAAAAGCGCTTGCCTGAATCAAGTAGCCGCCGCTTCGCCAAGCATGAATCCCGGGGCTGCAGCAGGCGCACGCGCCATCTCGCTGCTGCGATACGACTCGCCCCATTCGCGCAGGCTGATCAGCACCGGCGCGAGGGATTCGCCCAGCGGCGTCAGCGCATATTCGACCTTGGGCGGTACCTGCGGATACACGTGCCGCACGATGACGCCGTCTTCCTCGAGTTCGCGCAACTGCAGCGTCAGCATGCGCTGCGTGGCATTGGGAACCAGGCGCGTCAATTCCATGAAGCGCTTCTTGCCGGAGAGCAGGTGGAACAGGATCACCGGCTTCCACACCCCGCCGATCACCGAAAGCGTGACTTCGACCGCGCAGCCGCTCTTGCCATCCTGACGTTTCAGACGCATGGTCGTTGTACCTACAAGATTGATAGTACCTGCGAAAATTGTACGTTCTTGCGATGCAGGAAGTGCATCCCGACAATGCCTGCAACACGGTCGCGCTGCAACCGGTGCAGCACTGCCCCTCGCCACTTTTTCGCTAAGGATGTCGTGCCCATGAAAGCCATCACCCTGCGCCAGCCCGCTGGCCTCGAGAACCTCCGCCTCGTCGATCTGCCCGATCCCGGCCAGCCGGGCGCCGGCGAAATCCGCGTGCGCGTGCATGCCAGCTCGCTCAACTTTCACGACCTGGGCGTGGTGACCGGCCGCATGCCCAGCGCCGACGGCCGCATCCCGATGTCCGACGGCGCCGGCGTGGTCGAGGCGGTGGGCGAAGGCGTGGACGAGTTCGCCGTGGGCGACGCGGTCGTCTCGACGTTCTTCCCGACCTGGCTGGATGGCGGACCGACCATCGCCGATTTCGCGACCGTGCCCGGCGACGGCGTCGACGGCTACGCACGCGAATACGTCGTTCGTCCTACACACTGGTTCACCCATGCGCCGCGCGGCTACAGCCACGCCGAAGCGGCGACGCTGACGACGGCCGGGCTCACCGCATGGCGGGCGCTGGTGGTGGACGCGCGGCTAAAGGCCGGCGACACCGTGCTGGTGCTCGGCACCGGCGGCGTGTCGATCTTCGCGCTGCAGTTCGCCAAGCACATGGGCGCCACCGTGATCGCCACCTCGTCGTCCGACGAGAAGCTGGCACGTGCGCAGGCGCTGGGCGCCGATTTCACCATCAACTACCGCCGTGACACCGACTGGGCGGCCAAGGTGCTCGACTACACGAACGGCCGCGGCGTCGACAACGTGATCGAAGTGGGCGGACCCGACACGCTGGGGCAATCCATCCAGGCCTGCCGCATCGGCGGCCACATCGCTTTGATCGGCGTACTGACCGGCATTGCCGGCCAGGTGCCGACGGTGGCGCTGATGCAACGCCACCAGACCCTGCAGGGATTGATCGTCGGCAGCCGCAGCCATCAGCGCGACATGGTCCGTGCCCTCGACGCAACCGGCATCAAACCGGTGGTCGACCAGACCTTCGCGCTGGCAGACATCGCCGATGCGTTTGCGCATCAGGCGGCGGGGAAGCATTTCGGGAAGCTTTGCTTGTCGATCTGACGGGGATGCCTGAGCGGTCGGTGCTGTTGCACCGACCGCGGTGGCTGGTGGCGCAGACACCCTGCAGGG
Organism: Xanthomonas sp. 3498; assembly: GCF_014199795.1. Classification (NCBI taxonomy): domain Bacteria; kingdom Pseudomonadati; phylum Pseudomonadota; class Gammaproteobacteria; order Lysobacterales; family Lysobacteraceae; genus Xanthomonas; species Xanthomonas sp. 3498. The sequence goes on along the minus strand of NZ_JACHOH010000001.1, from coordinate 272,943 downwards.
ACGCCTGCAACAGGGTAGAAACATGCTAGTTCCTGATCAGCGCGGTGTGTTACGACGGCAAGTGTTCACTGGCCAGTTCTCTGGCGGAAAGCAATGCCGACAATACCTGGTCGTGGTTGTGGCGGTTGTTGATCCCGGCAGGCTGCTTTGCCACGGCTGGAACTCCCAGTGATCTCCGCCTTGCGCGGCGAGCCGTGTGGAGCCGGACGATGAAAGGAAATAACTGATTGCTGCCTCCAGTTGGGCCCGGGACAGGAACTCGAGTCTGAATTTCCCGGATGAGATAACCAATACATGCAGCACGCAATTTGGTGAAGCTACTTCCGGCATGTGGTTGCGATGAACCAGTGGGTCGAATGTCTCAACGGAAATCCTGCTCATCTGCGCGATCGTGCGAGTGACGTGTCACGGGCGGCATACGGTAGTGGCAATTGCTTGCAAACCGTTACCTCGTCTGTCCACCAGTTGCCCCGCTCTAATGAGCAAAGCAGGAGACGGCCGGTTGCCGATGAAACCTCTAGAACCTGGTTATCGGGTGCCGCGAACTGGAGCAATACCTCATGCCGTATCAGGTCGGCCCACATGGCGGAATCGGACGTCGAAATCCGTCAGTGACGCGTCTGGCAGGAAGTGCGATGTGTCCTTGCTGCCGATGGCGTACTGCACGGGCTCTCCATCCCACGAAACAAACAGCTTTTTGCCATCGTCGAAGGTTAGAGCGACTTCGCCGCCAAAGTTGTGAGTCTCACCTCTCGCCGCAGCATCCAGAGCTGGTTCGTCATATTCAAAAATCCTGTAGTGAATTGAGGCGAGCTTAGGCATGATGATTAAAATAAAAGTAGGGCAGAGTGCACTTTCCCTACGCAGAGTCTAGATATTGCCCGATGTGGGAGATCGTTCCAATGCAAAAAGATAATCCCATTTCAACGCGAAGGGATCGCATTGCCACGTCATCCCCGACTGATCTTTGACTAACGGGTGACGAACGGGGTCAGGTTCATTTATCGAATAACTTGGAATCTTTGCGCGGGTGGCATGCGGGCCTATACCTGCGAAGCACGGGGACTTGGCTTGGAACGCGTGTTTCATTTAGGAAGTCCACCTGCCCCCGTTTCTGTTGACCAGATCGAATGACGTGGGTGCGTAGGAATCGCAGTTAGTCATCTTCATAAATTTTTTTCAGCAGAGACCGCATGTCTTCCTCAGAGGCAAGAGGATCAGCAGTTCCGATAAGCGATTGGAGCTTGGTGAGGTTGGGGGGCTCTGAGGACTTTGAGATGAAAAAGCGATGAGACAGCGCTGCCGATGCCTCATTGATGTCTATCGGCTGAGCCCAGGCGCACCCATCCTTCCGCACCGCGGCAATACAGCGGGTGGGGGAAATTGGTAGGTAGATCTGATCGAGCGGAGCGTCTTCGTAGAGATCTCCAATGGGCAGGCGAGTGGAACGGTCGGCTTGAAAGCCGATCGCGGCGCAGTCCCCAAGGATGAATTCTTCACCCTCACATGCACTGATGACGGAAAAATCGTAGGTTTTCGTGAGAGAAGTGACTCGTTCCGGAATCGTTGGGTCTCCTTCGAAAACTCTGCGGAGTGCCCCTTCCGCGATCTGCGCGCTTTCATGATCCATGCGCTTAAAAAACTCAGCCGCCAGAGCTTTAACGCCTGCATGCATCTGGGCGATGATCTGATCACGTTGCCCATGCCACTGCTGTTTGAGTCGTGAAATGAATTTGGCACGCATCTCCCGGGGCATGGGAGGTACCTTTCTGATCTCCTCTTGAATCATCGCCTCAAGCTTAGACTTGTCGCTCCAGTAGACTTCTATATCTCGTCGTCTGATTCCGTGTTTCTGTAGTAACTCGGACATCTCGCTTGAGAATACCTTCACCACGGCCTCAAGTGATTCCCGCATTTTCTTTGTTCTTACCGCAAGGGCGCCAACGAGTAGTGCTTGGTCACCTTGCGAAACACTGCACGACTCGTTAAGTCGATTGAGTATAGCGGAGAGTCTATTCTCGCTCTCCGTTATGTTTTCATCCGCGCACGATGCTGCCACGTTTCCATAGAAGTTCCGTTCTTGTCCAAGGCCCATGCTGCTGGGCGAGTAGCTGCGCGTACTCTCGTGCGCATGCACGTAGTCTAGCTTGTCGCTCGCTCGGTGACGGAAAGGACGTTGCAGGAAACGAGGTAGGTAATGTTGTCGTTGACCGGTCATGTCTCATCATGTTCCATTCGACTGATGTTCTTACCTGCCGACTGCCGGCCTGCGTCCAAAGCGAAGTGCCCTATTCTCTTGCAAAATGCTGCAGAATAACGGGGCCATGTTCACTTAGGAAGGCAACCTGACCCCGTTTCTGATAGAGGGAAGGGTTGTATGTCGGCCAGAAAGATGCTGGGCCAACGGGTCAGTGGTTTAGATTTGGCTGCGATCTCATATGCAGATCTACCATCCAGCCTTTCGGAGTTACCTGGATTGTCTTGCGTCTCTTATCGCCATCGTCTTGAGTGCTGACGAGAAGACCTACGGACTCGAGATCGCGAATTGAGGGGCGAAAAGCTTGCACGCTGTTGAAGTTGAAGTCTTCGAAGTCGCTCGGGGAGAAAACACCTCCGATGGATGTAGCCCTCTCGAATACTTCAACTGCCCTCGGGCGAAGTTCACCGCGAGACGCGTCATGCGCGGCAGCTGCCTGTTCTGACATCCATTTGTTGAACATGCTATGGCGCTGTGCATCGCCACTCGGTGCGGCTCCATCCGAGACCCATTGGCAATAGTCGTCGGCGTAGCTAAGAACACTTCGAAGATTACCTCGTAGGATCTCATAGAGCCGTGCGAAGTCGTCGGGCCTCAGAGGGAGATAAGGAGTTCCAGGGCCCGTGGAGAATGCAGAAAGTCTGCTCCGCAAAATATCAGCGGAGTGGTTTCCGCTGATTTCTCCAACTTCGATAGGTTTGTGCAGGAAGCCCTCGAGTCTTGGTGATGCTACTACTCCATAGACTATGCCGAGAGCGCCGCACAATACCCACCGTAGACCCGGTATGTTCAGTAGTTCATCGCGAAGTTGCTCAAGGTGTTGGCGAGCGACGTCAGAGGACTGCAGCAATTCAAGATTGTCGATGGTGCAGATCACGCCGCCATCTTTCGGAGTTGGGAAGACTTGTTCCAAACAAGTTGTAACAGCCTTTCTGAATCCGCTTCGCTCAAAGCCAGTGGATGTATTCATTTCAGATTGGTAGCCCGCTTGGAAGCCCCAGCCACCTGCTTGGAACGAAAGCAGCTGCGGCGCATTTAACCAGCGATCAATTCCAGCCGTTCGCAAGTTGGGAAGCTTTTTGCGTATCATTGCTGCACTATCAATTAGCGTCTGTGCGACTTCCATAAGAACAGCATCGATGAATGTCGGCAGGTCTTGATTGGGATTCAGCTGAAAGATTTTCCGGCACGGAATATAGAGAGGCCCGGTCGCCTCTTGGATGTGCTGATTGAACAGCTTATAGCTCGCGACGTTTACAACGCTTGTCTTGCCTACGCCGTTCAAACCTTCGAGCGTGGCTAGCTTCGGCGGTGCCGATATGCGCTTAATGAGTGTTGCAAGTTCCGCATCGCGTCCAACAAGAAGTTTTTGGCCAAGCTCTGATGGTGGAAGTGAGGTCGTTTGGAAGGGCGAGCCAGTGAATCCCCATTTTTCGTACATGAAGCATCACTCCTGGTATACTTATGGCTTGGAACATATAACGACTGAATTAAGCCGACGCGCGAAGCACATTCGACTTGAGCGAATTCTTACAGTGCACCCCGGGAAAGCAGTGTACGAGTAGCATCTCTGCTGTGCTCTAGGTAATCCACGTGAGTGTCGAAATGTTTGAGACATCGAAAAGCAGTTTGCGAACATGGATGAGCAGGGGGGCTACATCGAAGAACTTGGGGGCCTGCTTTGATTTCAGTGGCGGCACTATCACATTCTACTGTTTGGTGCCCAACCAACTCGTTACGTATGACATCAATTCGAATTCAAATGGATGTGTAGCGGGTCAGGTTCACTTAGAGAGTCAAGCTGAGCCCGTTTCTGGCTTGAATGAATTGTTAGGTGGCATGCCTAGAACAGTTGCTTGACGTATTGGAGCGCAGGCTGCCCCGATTCGCCATCCGTGCACTCGGTTGGCGTGGAAGAAAATAGTCGCTGCGCAAGCTTTTTGGATGGTTCATTACTTCTGGATACGATAGCCTCAACGTGCAGATGAGGTATTTTGGTTCGCTTGAAGCCGTTCGTTAGCTCATCGAAGGCTTTTTGGACAACGAGCTTGCCAAGCCCCCGAGAGCGGAAGCTTGGATCGACAGCGTATCCCACGTTAAAGCAGGGTGCGCCGTTAATGGGGTCTGCTATGACAAAGATCGCCACGGCGATAGCTTCGCCATTTTCAGTCAGTGCGTAGGTAAAACGCGAGACGCCCTGCGGTTGGTCCATGAGAACCAGTATGTCACTGTGAAGCTCACCCTGTCGCGGACTGATTTCTCCCTCGCGTAGTGCTTCCTGGAAAGAAGTGAGTGCGTTCATCGGATCAGTCATTGGAATAGCCACAAACTTCTCCTATGCCGCCTAACTAATATTACGGTCTAAAATGGGGTCTAAAACGGGTCGGTAACGCGCCGATGGCACCACCTTTCGGAGCTGCTCACATCTGAACTGATCTTTCGTCATCGGAGCTTTCGCATAATCCTTTCGTCTAACCCAACATCCATTCCCCAGTGCATCCACGCACAATGCCAACGCTATCACTTGGCGACGACCGTCACAAGTTTAAGACCGCTCGGCGAACCGCCGGCGGCCTTAATTTGTAGACAAGTTGTTTGATGCCGCGCCATCCGGATTTACCGGGCGGCAGGCTCGGCGGATAAATCAGTTACTGGGCTTACTCCAAACCTGCCCCTTAACTCCACGCACACTCGCCTCCGCTACGCCATCCAGATCAAACACAATCACGCTATTCCCGCCCTTCCGCTGCCACGGCGCCGGAAAATACAACGCCCTCTGGGGCCCGATATTCCAGTGCCTGCCAAGATTGTGGCCGTTGGCCCAGGCGAAGCCTTTGCCGAAGGCTTGCATGTCCAGGAACGTATCGGTGGGCGTGCCGATCTTGAGCGTGCCGCGATGAAAGGCCGGACCGTCGACCTTGGCGGTGGTCCAGCCGGTGAGTTTGCTCGGGTCGTCCATCGGCAGGGGGAAGGTCTGCCAGCCGGTGAGTGGCTTGCCGTCGAGCAGCACGGGATCGACCAGGCCGGCGTGGCCGTCGGGGAGGTGGGCGCCGTAGTTGATGCGGCCGGTGTTCTCCACCAGCACGTCGAGGGCGTGGGGGCCGGCGGGGATGTCCACGTCCACCGCCACTTGCTGCAGGCGGCGCTCGGCGCTGCCGGCTAGTTTGCGGTCGACGTAGACGCGGGCGTAATCGCGTACCTCGCCCAGGTACAGGCTGCCCTTGCGCGGGCCGGTGACGGTGGTGCGGTAGAGGATGTAGCCGTAGGCCTGGCCGTAGCGCTCCATCGGCTGCGGGGTGTCGGTGGTGGCGGCCGGAGCGGGCAGGTTGTCCCACAGCGAGGCGGATTCGCGCAGCGGCGTGGCCGGCAACTCGGCGAAGCGGATCGGCTTGGGCAGGGCTGGTGGGGCGATGCCGGTGACGCGCTGGATGGCGTCGCGGAACAGGGTGAACTTGGGGGTGGGGCGGCCGGCTTCGTCGAGCACGGCGTCGTAGTCGTAGCTGGTGGTCTGCGGGGCGTAGTGGTCGCTGGGGTTCTTCTGGAAGTTGGCGCCATTCATGAAGCCGAAGCTGGTGCCGCCGACGAACATGTAAAGGTTCGCGGAGTGGCCCTGGCGCAGGATCCATTCGAATTCGCTGGCCTGCTTGGCGCCGTCGGTGACGGCGTGCTTCTCGCCCCACTGGTCGAACCAGCCGGCCCAGTATTCGCCGACCATCTGCGGTTGCCCGGGGCGGAACTTGGCCAGGGTGTCGAAGGCGTTCTTGGCGTCGCCGGGGGCGAAGTTCACCACGGCCAGGGTATCGGGCAGGGTGCCGTTGGCGAGCACGTCGGGGCCGTCGGCGGTGAACAGCAGGGCCTTGTCGAAGCCGGCTCTGACGAACATGGTGCGGTTGAGGCGCATGTAGGCGTGGTCGTCGCCGTAGGAGCCGTATTCGTTTTCCACCTGCACCGCCACGATCGGGCCGCCGTTGCCGTTGAGCCGCGGTTTGACCTGGGCGGCGAGTGCGTCCAGGTACGCCTGGCTGGCGGTGAGGAAGCGCGGGTCCTGGCTGCGCACGCGCATGCCCGGCTCGGCGAACAGCCATGCCGGATAGCCGCCGGCTTCCCACTCGGCGCACACGTAGGGGCCGGGGCGCAGGATCACGTTGAGGCCTTGCGCGGCGGCTTCGTCGACGAAGGCGGCGATGTCGTTGTTGCCCGTGAAGTCGAACTGGCCCGGCCGCGGTTCCACCAGGTTCCAGAACACGTAGGTCTCCACCGTGTTCAGGCCCATCGCGCGCGCTTTCTGCAGGCGGTCTTTCCAGTAGGCGCGCGGGATGCGCTGGAAGTGGATGGCGCCGGAAATGACCTGGTACGGCTTGCCGTCGCGGATGAAGTGATCGCCCTGGGTGGCGAAGGCGGGCCAGGCGGTGCTGCTGTCGGCAGCGCGCACGTGGGTGGCGGGCAGGGCGAACGCCAGGGCGAGGGCAAGAGCGGCGAGGGTCGTACGCGGCATGGGGATTCTCGAAAAAAAGCGATGCGATTGCGACAGTAGGACGACTGGAGCGCGCGCCGTATTGCATCGGGTCACGCACAAGCGCGGATGTGGGGAATCAACCAATCCCGATTCCCCAATCCCCACTCCCGGCTCTCAAACGAAAGACGGCGGCAGATCATCCTTGCCCGCACCGAAGGCGGTGTTGGGCTTGGGGCCCATCTCCAGCTCCAGCGTGCCGCCGGCGGCGAGGTCGGCATGGCGCAGCCAGCTGCGGGTGTAGGGCTTGCCGTTCCAGCGGGCGCTTTGGATGTAGACGTTGGCCGGACTGTTGCCGTGGGCGACGATGCGCAGGGTGCGGCCGTTGCCCACGTCCAGTTCGGCACGCTTGAACAGCGGGCTGCCCAGCACGTAGTTGGCGCTGACCGGGTCCACCGCATACAGGCCCAGCGCGCTGAGCACGAACCAGGCGCTCATCTGCCCGCAGTCCTCGTTGCCGGACAGGCCGTTGCGCGCGTCGTGGTACTGCTCGCGCAGCAGCCGCCGCACCATCGCCTGGGTCTTGTAGGGTTGCCCGGCGTAGGCGTAGAGGTAGGCGACGTGGTGGCTGGGTTCGTTGCCGTGCGCGTACTGGCCGACCATGCCGTCGATATCCGGCGGCGCGTCCGCCGGCAGTTCGGAGCTGGTGGTGAACAGTTCGTCGAGCTTGGCGACGAAGTGGTCGCGTCCGCCGAACAGCTCCATGTAGCCGTACAGGTCGTGCTGGTTGAGGAAGGTGGCCTGCCAGGCGTTGGACTCGGTGAAGTCGCGCCACTGCGCGCTGTGGCCCATCGCGCGCGGATCGAACGGGGTGGCCCACTGGCCGTCGCTCAGGCGCGGCTGCACGAAGGTGCTTTCGCGGCTGAACACGTTGCGGTACTGCCGCGAGCGTTCGCGCAGGTGCTTGGCATCGTCGTCGGCGCCGACCGCCTGCGCCAGGTGCGCCACCGCCCAGTCGTCGTAGGCGAATTCCAGGGTGCGGCTGACCGATTCGTCGACCTTGTCGCAGGGGATGTAGCCCATCTTCCGGTACAGCGCCAGGCCGTGCACGTCGTCGTCCATCGCGCGCTTGCGCCACGCCGGATACGCGGCTTTCCAGTCGATGCCGGTGAAGCCCTTGGCATGCGCCTCGGCCAGCACCACGGCGGAGTGGTAGCCGATCATGCAATCGGTCTCCACGCCCTGCAGCGGCCAGATGGCCACGCCCTGTGGCGATTCGTGGGCGCCGCGCACCAGGCACTGCACCAGGTCGGGCACGCGCTCGGGCTGCACCAGGGTCAGCAAGGGATGCAGGGCGCGGTAGGTGTCCCACAGCGAGTAGGTGCTGTAGTTGTGGTAGCCAGCCGGCGCCTGGTGCACCTGCAGGTCCATGCCGCGGTAGCGGCCGTCGGTGTCGCTGAACAGGGTCGGCGCGATCAGGCTGTGGTACAGCGCGGTGTAGAAGATGCGGCGCTGCGCCTCGTCGTCGCCGTCGATGCGCACCCGTCCCAGTTCCTTCTCCCACGCCGCCACGGCGGCGGCGTGCACGCGGGCGAAGTCGAAGTCGGGCAGTTCCGCGTCGAGGTTGGCCAGGGCGTTCTCGGCGCTGACCGTGGAAATGCCGACCTTGACCAGCAGCGGCGCCTCGGCGGCATCGGGATAGTGCAGGGACAGTTTCAGCCGATTGCCGTCGGCGCTGCGCGCGCTTGCGGCCAGCGGCTGGTCGTCGGCGTACAGCTGCGCGCTGGCGAACGGCCGCGACAGGCGCATCGCGAAGTAGATGTAGCGGCCCTTGGCCCATTGGTAGACGCGGCGGCCGCCGGTGACGGTCTGCGCGTCGACCAGGCGCAGCGTCGCCTCCTCTACGCGGGTGGGGATCTCGGGCTTGTCCTGCATGCCGTGGCACAGGTCCAGCAGCAGGTGCGCCGGCTTGCCCTTGGGGAAGTGGTAGCGGTGCAGGCCGGCGCGCGCGGTAGCGGTGAGTTCGGCATGCACGCCGCTGTCCTTCAGACGCACGCGGTAGTAGCCGGGCGAGGCGGCTTCGTCGGCGTGGTCGAAGCGTGAGCGGTAGCCGGCGTCGGGATCGTCGAGCGGGCCGGGCTGCAGTTTCACTTCGCCGACGGCCGGCACCACCAGGAAATCGAGCATGTCGCCGACGCCGGTGCCGGACAGGTGGGTGTGCGAGAAGCCCATGATCGAGCCGTTGTCGGCGTGGTAGCCGGAGCAGGCGTCCCAATCGGCGTTGGCGGTGTCCGGGCTCAGTTGCACCATGCCGAACGGCAGCGTGGCGCCGGGGAAGGTGTGGCCATGGCCGCCGGTGCCGATGAACACGTCGACGTTGCGGGTGAGTTCGGCCTTGGCGCGCGCATCGGCCGGCAGCGCATAGCTGCCGGCGCGTGCCTGCGCCAGGCGCGCGATGCCGCTGCTGCCGAACAGGGCCAGGGCGATGGCGCCCTGCAGGAAACCGCGTCGTGTGGCCATGGTGCTGTCCTCGGGGTGTGCGGCGGTGCGGTGGAGTGTGTGTGTTTTTGTAGGAGCGGCTTCAGCCGCGATGGGCTTTACCGGTAAGCTCGGTCGCGGCTGAAGCCGCTCCTACAGATGAAGCAAGAGCGCGCTGGTTCAGGCCTTCAGCAAGTGCGGTTTGCGCTGGTGCAGGTCGATGATCAGTTCGCCGAACAAGGTGTTGGCCCAGGCGAACCAGGAGCGGGTGAAGGTGCTCGGGTCGTCCTTGTCGAAGGCTTCGTGCATGAAGCCGGTGTCGGCGTCGGTGGTCTTGAGCCACTGCAGGCACTGGCGGATCTGCGCGTCATCGTCGCTGGCCAGGGCGTACTGCATCAGCGACATCGGCCAGATCGTGCCCAGGCCGCTGTGCGGGCTGCCCACGCCTTCGGCCGCGCGGCCGCGGGAGAAGTACGGGTTGCGCTCGCTCCAGGCCAGGTGCCGGGTGCGCAGGAACAGCGGGTCGCGGCGATCGCAGCAGCCCAGGTAGGCCAGGCTCAGCAGGCCAGGCGCGTTGGCGTCGTCGATGAACAACTGGTTGCCGTAGCCGTCCACCTCGTAGGCCCAGAACGGCTGGCCGTCGGCGTCGCGCATCTGCCCGAACTGACGCGTGGCGGTCTCGACCTCGTCGGCCAGCGCACGGCACTCGCCGGCGAAGGCGGCGTCGTGGTGCAGCGCCTCGCTCATCGTCGCCAGTTGCCGCAGCGAGGTCACCGCGAACAGGTTGGCGGGGACGAACAGCGGGTACAGGCAGGCGTCGTCGGACGGGCGGAACATCGAGTGGATCATGCCGTTGGGCCGGGTCGGCTGCCCGTAGCCGTCCAGCACCAGGGTCTCGGTGGCCAAGGGCGAGGGCCGCTGGAAACTGTACGGGCCGCGGCCGTGCAGGCGCTGTTGCTCGCGGAAAGTGCGCACCACCACGTGCATCGCCTCGCGCCAGTCGTCGTCGAACGGCGCGGCATCGCCGCTGGCGCGCCAGTACTCGTGCGCCAGGCGGATCGGGTAGCACAGCGAATCCACTTCCCATTTGCGCTCGCCGACGCCGGGCTTCATCTCGGTGATGTCGGCCACCGACCACTTCAGGCGCTGGCTGGTGCCATCGGGCAGGAACGCGTTGGCGTAGGGATCCAGGCGGATGCAGGCGGCCTGGCGCTGGATCAGCCCGTGGTACATGCGGCGCAGCGCGGGGTCGCGCTTGGCCAGCGGCACGTAGGGGTGCACCTGCGCGGAGGAATCGCGCAGCCACATCGCCTCGATGTCGCCGGTGATGACGAAGGTGTCCGGCTTGCCGTTGCGGGTGCCGGTCTCGACCGTGGTGTCGAGGGTGTTGGGGTAGCAGTTCTCGAACAGCCAGGCCAGGCGCGGATCGGCGATGCCGGCCTTGACTGTGCGCAACTGGCGCTCGACCGCGACGCTGACGAAGCGGCGCTTGCCCGGCGGCGGCCGCTTGCTGGGTAGCGCTTCGGAGGCCGATGCCGCGGCGGCGGCCGGCAGCGCCCCGCTCAGCAGCGCGGCGCCGGCGCTGGTGCCGAGGAAGTGGAGGATGTCGCGGCGGGTGGGCATGGCCTGGAACGCTCCGTGGATCGACAAACAGTCCCGGCGCGGGCTGGCACCGGGGGGAGGCGCCGGCCGCGGCCGGGAGGGCAGGTTGATGGTACCTATAACGGACCAATTTGCGACGACCTTACAACGTGTGGCCGTTCGATGCATCCTGCGACTGCACAACCGACCGGCTCAGTGGGCGTGATGCGCGCCATGCCAGTGCATCGGTCCCGAGCACACGCATTCGCCGTCGTCGTCGCCGTTGCCGGCATGGCCGAACAGGGCCTCCAGCAGCCGCCGCGACGGGCTCCATTCGCCGATGGCCGGGTGGATCAGCATCGCCTTGCAGGCGTCCAGATGGCTGCCGCTGAGCGCGGCCTCGATGGCGGCGTGCTCGTAGGCCTTGATCGTGCGCACCAGGCCCTGGATCGCTTCGGGCAGCGGCCGTGCCGGCAGCGGGGTGATGCGGTCGCGCTCGATGGTGGAGGAGATCTCGACGATGTCGTCGTCGGCCAGTTCCGGCATGCAGCCCTGGTTGCGCACGTTGACCACGTGCCGCCCGGGAAGCGCGCCGGTCAGCGCGCTCATCACGTCCACGGCGATGCGGTGGTAGCCGGTGCTGGCGCGGAACGGGTCTGGCTGCGGCGCGAGGTCGTCGGCGAAGGCCGAGCCGGCCTCGGCTTCCAGCCGCATGTACGAGCCGGAGCGCTGCTGCAGGTAGGCGGCGTAGGTCTGCACCGCGCCGCTGCCGTCGCCGGCGTTGAGGCGGCTGCGCAGGTCGGCGATCAGGGTGTGGTTGAGTCGTTCGATCTCGCTGCCCCGGCTGGCGCCGCTGGCGCGCTGGTTCTCCAGGGCGCGACTACGCTCGTAGTAGAAATACAGGTACTCGGTGGGAATCAGCCGCAGCGTGCGCAGCATGTCGAAGTCGAACAGCGGGGCCAGGTAGAGCTGGCGCAGGATCGCATCGTCGGCCAGGATCCGGTCGAGCACGTCCTCGCCGCGCACGCGCACGGCGCGGATCCAGCCCAGGTGGTTGAGGCCGACGTACTCGCAGTCCACGTCCGCGGGCGGCTCGCCGAGTGCGCGGGCGATGTTGTGGAACAGCTCCACCGGCGTGTCGCAGATGCCGACCACGCGCGCGCGGGTGTGGCGGCTGATGGCCTGGGTGATCAGCCCGGCCGGGTTGGTGAAGCTGACCAGCCACGCGTCGGGGCTGAGCCGCTCCACCATCCGCGCCTGCTCGATCGCCACCGGCACCGTGCGCAGCGCCTTGGCGACGCCGCCGGGGCCGGTGGTCTCCTGCCCGGCATAGCCGTGGCGGATGATGGTGTGTTCGTCGGTGGCGCGCTGGCGGATGCCGCCGATGCGGATGCTGTTGAGCACGAAGTGCGCGCCGTCGATCGCCGCTTCCGCGGAACTGGCCGCGGTGACCTGCAGCTCGCCGCCGAACTCGGCGACCACCGCGCGGCCCAGCGCGACCATCAGCGCCAGCCGCTCCTGGTCCGGATCGTAGAGCACGATCTCGCGCGCGCCGAGCGCTTCGGCGGCATCGTTGACGCCGTACACCACCAGCGGCGCACGCACGCCGCCACCGCCGATCAGGGCGAGTTTACGGTTGGGAAAGGAACTGCTCATGGAGACTCCTGAGACGTGGGGGATCGGGAAGGCCGTCGAGCGCGCCGAGCGCGGTGCAACAGGCGGCGCCGCACAGGCAGCCGCGCTGCGCGCAGGCATCGAGGGAAGCGTGGTCGAGCAGCGCGTCGATGAAGCCGGCATCGAAGGCATCGCCGGCGCCGGTGGTGTCCTGCACGGCGACGACGGGCGCAGCGATCAGCCGTGCGCCGGCCGCGTCCACCACGCAGGCGCCGGCGCCGCCGAGCTTGATCGTCACCTGCGCCAGGCCCAGCGCCTGCGCCCAGGCGCGGCAGGACGCGGCATCGTCGCCGTTGCAGCCGGCCAGCGCCGCCTCCTTCTGGTTGGGCAGGAAGTGATCGACCGCGCGGCAGGTGGCGTGGTTGTCCGGGTCGGCCAGCCATGCCGGGTTGAAGCCCACGTCCAGCGAGGTGCTGCAGCCGGCTGCGCGCAACGCCGGCAGCAGCGTGCGCGCCAGCGCCGCCGGCAGCGGCAGCGCGAAGTGCACGTGGCGCGCGGCGCACATCGCCTCCAGCGCTGCGGCGCTGCCCAGCAGCGGTTCCAACTCGGCATTGGCACCGGGATAGGTGAAGAACGAACGGTCCTCGCGCAGCGACACGCTGGCGGTGACGCCAGTGCCGGCGGGGTGGTCGACCAGGCCCTCGGTGCCGACGCCGAACTCGCCCAGGCGCTGTGCGAACCAGGCGCGGTCGCCGGCGCCGATCGCGCCGATCAGCGTCACCCGCCGCCCGAGCCGCGCCAGCCCGCAGGCCGTGTTGACGGTGCCGCCGCCGAGATCGCGGTGGTAGTGCCGCGCCATCGCTTCCTCGCCCGGCCCGGGCCAGCTGGCGAAGCCGCTGAAGATGTGGTCGAGATAGACCTCGCCGACCACCGCGACGTCATGGGTTTTCATTGCTGGAAGGGCCATGCTGCCTCGCGTTTGGCCTGGATGAGATAGAGCGCGGTGCCCGCGCACAGCGCCAGCACCGCCGCCAGCAGTCGCGGCAGCGGGCTGCTGGCCAGCAGCGCCAGCCAGCCGCAGACGCTGATCAGCAGCGGCCACGGATACAGCGGCATGGCGAAGCCGGCGCGGCGCCGCGGCTGTCGCCGCAGCAGCACCACGGCCATGCATTGCGCCAGGAACTGGAACAGGATCTGGATGATCATCAGCGTGGCGATCAGGTCGTCCAGCGACAGCGGACAGGCCAGCGCCGAGGTGATGCCGACGAACAGCAGCGACACGGTGGGGAAGCGCCCGCGCGGATGCAGCCGCGCGAACACGCCGAAGAACTGGCCGGACGCCGCCGCTGCATACGGCACCCGCGAATAGCCCAGCAGCACCACCAGCGCCGAGCCCCAGCTGGCGAGCACGATCAGCGCCACCGCCACGGTGCTGCCCACCGGGCCATAGATGGCCTGCATGAAGTCGGCGACCACTGCCTTGGACTGCGCCGCCTGCTGCCACGGCAGCACGCCGAGCAGGGTCACATTCAAGCCCAGGTACAGCACCGCCACGATCGGGATCGACCACAGCACCGCGCGTGGAATCGTGCGGCGCGGCTTGCGGATCTCGCCGCCGAGCATGCACACGTTGTTGTAGCCGCCGTAGTCGTACACCGCGATCAGCGCCACCGCACCGAAACCCAGCCAGAATCCGTGCGGCGAGGCCGGCCGCGCCTGCAGGAACTCGCGTGCCAGCGCCATGTCGAAATGCAGCGCGCCGCTGAGCACGATCCACACGCACGCGGCGATCACCACCGCGCTGACCAGCAGCGACAGCACCTGCACCGAGCGCACCTGTCGATACAGCAGCGCGGTGTTGAACAGGCACAGCGCCATGGCGATGCCGGTGAGTGCGGTGTGGCTCAGCCCGGGCATCAGATAGGCCAGGTACTGCGCGCAGCCGACCGCGGCGGCAGCCACCGACAGCGGCGCGGTCAGCAGCGTCTGCCACAGGTACAGGAAGCCGAACAGGCGCCCGGCGCGGTCGCGGCCATAGGCCTCGCGCAGGTAGTGATACGGCCCACCCGAGCGCGGGATCGCCGAGCCGAGTTCGGCCCACACCAGGCCGTCGCACAGGCAAAGCAGCGCGCCGACCACCCAGCCCAGCAGCACCGCCGGCCCGGCCAGCGCCGACAGCGCCAGCGGGATGGTGATGAACGGGCCGATGCCGATCATGTTGAGCAGATTGGCCGACAGCGCGCTCCAGAACCCCAACGTGCGCGGCGGCGCGCCCTGGTCCGCAGCGGACGGGGAGGACGCGACGGGGGCGGCGAGCGACGTCATGTGCATGCGCGATCCTGCGGGGAGGGAAGGGGAGCGAAGGCCTGTGTTGCAGGCGCGGGCACCAGGCCGTCGGCACAGCGCACCAGGCCCGGTTGCAGGCGATGCAGATCGAGGATCAGGACCTGGTTGGCGCCGGCGCGCAGCCAGGCGCCGGGGCAATACAGGCACCGCTGCGGGCCGATGTCCCAGTAGCGGCCGAGCAGGCGCCCGTTGACCCACAGATAGCCTTTGCGCCAGTCGCGCATGTCCAGGTGCACGTCGCCGGGCTGGTCGAGGGTGAACTCGGTGGCGAAGAACAGGCCCGGGCGCTGCGGCGGTGCCTGCAGTGGGCGCAGCGACGGCGTCGGGTCTGCGTCCAGCGCCAGCCCGCGCACCTCCCAGTCGTGCAGGTCCTGGCCATCGAGCCGCACCGGACCGAGCAAGCCCTTGCGATCGCCCAGCGCCGGGCCGAAGTTGATGTGGCCGAAGCTGTCGACCAGTACCTCGAGATCGCGCGTGTCCTTTGCTGCATCCGGCAAACGCAGGTGCAGCGCACTGTGCAGGCGCGGATGCCGCACCCGCGACACGTGGTCCAACTCGCGCCCATCAAGATGCACCACCGCGTAGTCGTGGACCTGCCCCAGGTGCAGCGCCTGGCCCGCGCCGATCCGCCGCCGATACAGCACCAGGCCCTGGTCCTGGCCGAGCAGGCGCTGGTTGTCGGTGGGGGTGTCGGTCTGCAGCGCGGGGCCGAGGTTGTCCCACAGCGTGGCCACGGGCTTGGCCTGCACCGCATCGAAGTGCGCACGGCGCGGTGCGGCCGGCACCGGCGGCAGTGCCGCGTCGGCTTGTGCGGCGATGATCTTGCGCAGCGCGAAATACGCCGGCGTGGCGCGGCCGGCCTCGTCGATCGGCGCACCGTAGTCGTAGCTGGTCAGCGCCGGCTGGAACTGCGAGCCGTCGTCCTCGGCATTGGCGCCGGCGCTGAGGCCGAAGTTGGTGCCGCCGTGCACCACGTACAGATTGAACGAATAGCCGGCGGCGGCGATGCGGCGCAGCAGCGGCGCGTAGTCGCGGTGCGCGAACTGCGGCTCGCCCCAGTGCGTGAGCCAGCCGGGATAGCCCTCGGACACCCACACCGGCGCCTGCCCGGCGAAGGCCTTGGCTGCCTGCAGATCGTGCAGATCGGGACCATCCAGGCCGAGCGCGGCGCCGGGCAGCATGGCCTGACGCCGGCGCAGATCCTTGAGCCCTTCGGCCAGCGAGAATGGCCCGTCGACCCCATGCGCCCGCCACAGCGCGGCCAGCGCCTGCAGATAGCCGACGTCGCTGCCGTGCATCGAATACTCGTTCTCGATCTGCAGCATCAGCACCGGCCCGCCGGCACTGGCCATCAACGGCGCGATGCGCGGCGCGATCGCGCCGATGTAGCGCTCCACCGCTGCCATGTAGCGCGCATCGTGGCGATCGCGCAGGCGGATGTTCGTATCGCGCAGCAGATATGGCGGCAACCCGCCCAGCGTCCATTCCGCGCAGACGTAGGGTCCAGGCCGCAGATACACCCACAGCCCCTCCTGCTGGCACAGCCGGATGAAACCGACGAAATCGCGCTCGCCACTGTCCAGATCGAACTGCCCCGGCGCCGTTTCCAGCGCATTCCACATCAGGTACAGCGCGATGGTGTTCAGCCCCATCGCCTTGGCCATGCGGATGCGATGCAACCAGTCCGCACGTGCGATCCGCAGCGGATGCAGTTCGCCACTGCGGATCTGCCACGGCTGGCCGTCGAGCGTGAAGCGTCCTTGCGCGAAGCCGAAGGTGTGGGGGCGCCCGTCCGGTACCGATGCGGGTGCTGGCGCAGCCGCGCGCAATACCGGCATCGCCGCCAATCCCAACGGCGCGAGCAACCCGAACCGGCAGAAGGTGCGGCGTTTCATTGCGGGTTCCAGCCGGAGCGTTGCCGTTGCTGTTGCTGTTGCTCTTCGGCTTTTGCCTTTCCCGGGTCCCCTCCGCAGCGGCGGAGCTGGCGGGCAAAACCCCCCGCAGGGGGGCGGCGCACAAGGACGTGCGCCGTTTTCGGCCGGGGCAGGGCTCGCCGGTAAAAGGCGAAGCACTGCTTCGCCCCGGCGGGCGGGCTGGCGCCGCGAGGCGACTGCCCCGGACTTGGCTGCGAAGCAGACAAGCCCCGGCCGAAAATCCCGCTAGCGGAGCGGACCCGCGTAGCGGGCGCTGCGGCGGGGTGTGCTTGATCAGCCATTCGGCTGCTGTAAAGCGGCTTCTTTTGGTTACTTTTCTTTGCACAAGCAAAGAAAAGTGACTCGCCGTCAGGCGAAAGCTTTTGCTTTTGCTTGCCTACCCAGGCAGTACCGGTAAAGCCCGTCGGGACTGAAGTCCCTCCCACAAAAGGCGTGGTCCAGGCTGTGTCGGGAAGGCCTGTCGCGGCTGAAGCCGCTCCTACAACAGCCGTAGTGTGCGTCACCCGAGCGGACCGCTGATGCAGCATGCTGCAGGTAGCACCGGTAAAGCCCGTCGGGACTGAAGTCCCTCCCACAAGAGGCACGGTCCAGGTTGTGTCGGTAGAGCTTGTCGCGGCTGAAGCCGCTCCTACAGCAGCCGTAGTGTGCGTCGCCCGAGCGGATTGCCGATGCAGCCTGATCCAGGCCGCACCGGTAAAGCCCGTCGGGACTGACGCCCCTCCCACAGAAAGCGTGGTAACGCTCCGCGATGGCATCCCAGTGCGCACGCCGCGCGGCCTAGAACGCGTACTTGACGGTCAACAGCGTCATCATGCCGGCATCGACGATGTCCGACACCGCCAGATTGTGCCGGCCCACGTGGCCCCAGTAACTGTATTCCTTGGTGAGATTGGAGATCGACAGATCCACATTCACCCCATTGTCGAACCGATAGCCCGCATGCAGATCCACCCGCCGCGTCGGCCGCGCCCACAGGTCGTCCCACGGCGCGTTCTGGTGCAGGAAGTCGTAGTTCAGCAGATAGGAACTGCTGAAGTGATAGCTCAGGTTCACCGAGAACTTCGAGCGCTCGTAGAACAGCTCCAGATTGGCCATCGCATTCGGTGCCGACTGCATCTGCTCGTCTTCGAAGCCGGCCATGCCCAGGTCGGCATGCGCATGCTGGCGCGTGGCATTGGCACTGACGCCCAGCCCATCGAACGGCGCCGGCAGATCCTGGAAGCGCTGCCGCGCGCTGACCTCCACGCCGTAGACGCGGCCGTCGCCGCCGTTGGTCGGCATCTGGTAGAACACCGTGCCGCTGCCGCTGGTGTCCGAATTGGCCTGGCCGGAACCGGCGTCGTAGATGTAGTGGTGCAGGCGCTTGTAGAAGCCGGCCACCGAGAAGAACCCGCCGTGGTCGGTGGCCCACTCGCCGGACAGATCCAGGTTGGTCGAGGTGATCGCCTTCAGGTCCGGATTGCCCTGGGTGATGGTGGTGATCGGCGGCACGGCGTTGGACACGCTGATCTGGCTGCCGCCACCCAACTGCACGAACGCCGGCCGCGTATAGCTGGTCCACAGCGCGGCGCGATAGGTGCTGGCGCTGTCCGGGCGCCAGGTCAGGAACACGCTGGGCAGCGGCTGGTCATAGTGCGTGCTGTTGGCCGCGAAGTAGCCGACCTGCTCGTTGCCGCTGTTGTCGGTGGGCGTGGTCCAGAAGGTGTTGTGGATGCTGGTGTGCTCGAAGCGCACGCCGGGCACCACTTCCAGGCTGCCGAAGTTGAAGGTCGCCATTGCGTAGGCGGCGCTGACCGCCTCGGTGCCGCGCATGGTGTTGCAGTTGTAGTTGTTCACGTAGAACGCGCTGCCGCAGGTGTCCAGGTCGTCGTCGGTGAGGTGGTTGGCGATGACGCGCGCCACCGCGCCTTCGCTGACCCGCGGCGTGGCCCAGTGGTACTTGCCGGGGAAGATCGCCGCGTAGCCGCCGTTGAAGATGCCCAGGTCGCCCAGCGTGCTAGCGTCGGGCACCGGGCCGGTCCACCAATCGCGGTTGCTGTAGTGGCGGCTGCTCTTGCTGTACTTCACGCCGAACTGCAGCGCGGTCAGCGCGCCGTCGCTGAAGTCGTAGTGCGCGTCGAACTTGGCGCCGCCCTTCTTCTGCCCGGAGTAGATCTTGGTCGATTCGCCGTAGCTGCTGGCGTACAGCGAAGGGATGTTGTTGACCTGCGCCAGCAGCGCCGGGGTCAGCTGCGGGTAGGGGAAGGCGCCGCTGCCGTATTGCATGAGGCTGCTGCCGGAGTAGGCGAAGTTGGCCTGGCTGAACTTGTCCTCGCGCCCGTCGATCTCGATGTGGTCAGGACGGTCGTTGTCGCCGAAGCTGTAGAACAGGTTCGGCGACAGCGTCCAGTTGCCCACGGTCTTGCGCGCGCCCACCTGGAAGGTGGCCAGGTCGGCGATTTCCGGGTTGGTCTCGTACCAGAAGCGCGCGGCGATGCGGTTGATGTTGGGCGAATACACGCCGGGCGTGGCGCTCGGCACGAAGCTGACGTCCTGCGGCAGCAACTGCACGAAGGTGGTGCCCTGGTCGGTCTTGGCGTAGGCGTAGGTGGCACGCGCGTACACCGACAGGGTGTCGTCCACGTTCCAGTCGAACGCCGCGTTCCCGCCGTAGCGGCGCTCCCAGCCGGCGACCACGCCGACGTTCATGCCGGTGCTGGTCAGGTTGTCCTGCGGCGCGTAGCCGGCGGCGTTGCTGCCGTCGGCATTGGCGTGCAGGAATTTCCATGAGCCGTCGTTGAGCGCGCTGGTGGCCGCGGCCACCTCGCTGTTGGTCGAGGTACGGTAGTCGTAGTAGGCGCTGGCGTAGATGCCGAACTGCTGCTCGTCGCCGAACTTGTGCTGGAACTCGCCGGCCAGGCCGCCGCCGAGGCCGTCGCCGCCGTAGTCGCGGGCGCGGCTCTCGACGCGGCCGCTGACGGTGACGCTGCCGCTGCTGGGATCCTTGTAGTCGTAGGCGGTGGGCGTGCGGAAATCCAGGGTGCCGCCGATCGCGTCGCCGTCCATATCGGCAGTGGAGGTCTTGTTGGCGACGATGGTCTGCAGGCCCGAGGGCGGCAACAGGCTCAGCTGCACGCTGCGGCTGTACGGCATGCCCTGGGCGACGGTGACGCCGTCGATCAGGTTGACGTTGTATTCGGAGGGCAGGCCACGCACCGAGGCGAACATGCCTTCGCCGCGTGCGGCGCCATCGACGCCGCCGAAGTAGCCCGAGCCGCTGTAGGTGATGTTGATGCCGGCGATCAGGCCCAGCGCCTCGGCGACGTTGTGCACGGCGGTGTGCTCGAGATCGTTGGCCGACAGCACGTCCACGGTGTTCGAGGCGTTCATCTTCAGCGTGCTGGCGTCGTAGCGGTTGGCCGCCACGCTGATCGTCTGCAACTGCTTGGCCTCGTCCAGCGCGATCGACACATTGGCGGCGCCGCTGTCGGCGACCTGCACGGTGGTTTCCGGCGCGCTGAAGCCGGGGTAGTCCAGCTGCAGCGCGTACTGCCCGGCCGGCACGTCGGCGATGACGAAGCGGCCCTGTGCGTCGGTGACGGCGCTGAGCGCAGTGCCGACGATGGCAACCTTCGCATGCGCGGCGGGCTTGCCGCTGCTGCGCTCCTTGAGTTCGCCCTGCACGGTGCCGGCCAGCGCCGGTGTGGCGGCGGCAAGGCCGGTGATGGCCAGAATGGCGGCGCACAGCGCCTTGCGCTTGCAATAGGGATGGGTTGCCACGTGACACCTCGCTGATCGTGATCGATGCGGGCACGCGCCAAAGGCGACGCGCCGCTGCGTTCCTGGGAGGCAGACACGGTGGACGGACGGCGCGCGCGCTCGGACCGCACGCCGGGCGGCGTGCAAGCAGGACAAAGCGAACGGCGACCGACGCGAGGCGTCTGCCGGCTGGGCGGACCGTTAAACGGCGATCAGTGGCGTGGCGGCGAGTAGCCGGCGATGCACTTGGAGCGCGAACGCAGCGCGCTCAGTTTGTAGCGACGGGTCATGCGCAGCGGCTCCCGTGCGTGCCCGCGCGGCGCGCGGACAACAGGCAGGGCGCCGGAATTCCGGCGAGGCATCGATCCTGGCTGCGACGACTGCATGACATGGCACATCACCCCTGGAACTGCCCTGGAGAACGCCGCAGGTGCTGCGGCGTCCGGCGCGTCTGGCATCGTCGATGCGTGGCACCGACGTGTTATCGATACCTCTGTCCCGGAAGACTGTCAATAGGTCGTGAAAAATAAATCGGCAGGACGCTGCAACAGAGGATCGTGGTGCGCAGCGGCGGAAGGGCGGCGGGCATTTGCGCTGCACCGCCGCATGCGTTGGCGCATTTCGTAGACGGGGCCACAGGCGGCCCCGTCGCTCACTTCGGCAGCACCACCCTGCCGCTGATCGAGAACGGGGCGCTGTCGCCGGGCGCGCCGGTGCCGGGCTGGCCGCCACCGACGAACAGCCGGTAGTCGCCGGCCTCGACCGCGCGCTGGCCGATGCGGTCCACGTCGCTGAGTTGGCGCGCGTCGAGCGCGAAGCTCAGCGTGCGCGCCTCGCCCGGCTGCAGGTGCACGCGCTGGAAGCCGACCAGGCTGCGCAGCGGCGACTGTGCGCGCTGCGGGTACTGCAGGTACACCTGTACCACCTCGTCGCCGGCGCGCGCGCCGATGTTGCGCACGGTGGTGGTGACGCGCAAGGCGTCGCCCGCCTGCAGCGTCGCGGCCGACAGCTGCGGCGCGTCGTAGGCGAACTGGGTGTAGCTCAGCCCATAGCCGAACGGGAACAGCGGCTCGCCCTTGAAGTAGCGGTAGGTGCGGCCCTTCATGTCGTAGCTGACGTAGGGCGGCAGGTCCTTGGTCGAGCGGTAGAAGGTCACCGGCAGGCGACCGCCGGGGTTGATGTCGCCGGCCAGCGCCTGGGCGATCGCGGTACCACCGGACTGGCCCGGATACCACGCGGCGATGATCGCGTCGGCGTGCTGCTTGGCCCAGTTCAGCGCCACTGCGCTGCCGCTCATCAGCACCACGACCAGCGGCTTGCCGCTGGCCTTGGCCCGTTCCAGCAGCGCCTGCTGCGCGGCGGGCAGGGCCAGGTCGTTGCGGTCGCCGCCGTCGAAGCCGGGCACGTCGATGCGCAGTTCCTCGCCTTCCACGTCCGGCGACAGGCCGACGAAGGCCACCACTGCGTCGGCCTGCGCCACCGCGCGTTCGGCTTCGGCCAGTTGCAGCGCCGGCGGCGCCAGCCACTCCAGCCGCAGGCCCTGATCCTGGCCGCGGTGTTCCAGTTCCAGGCGGATGCGCCGCGGTTTCGCGTCGTCGAAATGCAGCACCGCCTCGACGTTGCGGCCGTCTGCGTTGTGCATGCCGGCCGGCAGGTGCTTGTCCTCGGCGTTGCCGGCGATCACCAACCGGTCGTCGATGTACAGGCGCACCGGGTCGTGACCGGCGCAATCGAAGCAGCGCGCCACGCGCACCGCCAGGGTGTAGTCGCCGGGGCCGGGCGGCAGCAGTTCGCCGCTCCAGCGCACCGAATAGCGGTCCTTGTCCACGTCCTTGGCCGGGGCCACATGGTCCCAGTTGAAGCCGACCACGCGGTCCTGGCGCTGCACGCGCGGCCTACCGGCCAGGTCCAGGTTGTCGAAGTACTCGCCGCGCAGCCCGGGCTTGCCGTCGCTGCGCAGCGCGGTTTCGGGGATCATGCCGGGCACGCCGGCGGCCAGCGGCGCGCCCTGCGCATAGGTGACCTGGGCTGCGCCGAAGCGCGTGCGCAAGCCTTGCAGCGGCGTCACCGGGTCCACGGAGGTGCCCTGGTAGTTGGCCTCCAGCACGGCCAGCGCGTCGGCGTTGGGGCCGAGCACGGCCAGGCGCAGGCCCGGGCGCAGCGGCAGGGTGGCGTTGGCGTTCTTCAGCAGCACCAGCGATTGCTGCGCCGCCTGCAGCGCCAGTGCGCGGTGCGCGGCGCTGTCGATGTCCTTGTCGCCCAGCCGCGCATACGGATCGTTGCGCCGCGGCTGCAGCTCGCCGAGCCGGTAGCGCGCGGCGAACAGGCGCACCAGCGAGCGATCGAGCAGGGCTTCGTCGGCTTCGCCGCGGTCGAAGGCCAGGCCGAGTTCGCGGTAAGCGTAGCCGCAATTCAGATCGTGACCGGCCTTGAGCGCGGCCGCGGACGAGCCGGCGTTGTCGGCGCGGTAGTAGTGGAACTGGGTCATGTCGTCGATCGCATCGCAATCGGACACGACGAAACCCTTGAAGCCCCAGTCGCCGCGCACGCGGCCGTCGAGCAGCCAGTCGGCGGCGCAGGCAGGCGTGCCGTGCAGGGAGTTGTACGCGCACATCACCGAGCCGGCCTGGCCGTCGACGATGGCGGCGCGGAATGCCGGCGAGTAGGTGCCCTCGAAATCGTGCGGCGACACGTCCACGTCGAAGCCGTGGCGGCCCGGCTCCGGCCCGCTGTGCACGGCCAGGTGCTTGGGCGTGGCGATGGTGCGCGGGTGCGCCGGATCGTCGCCCTGCAGGCCGCGGATGAAGCCGACCGCCAGCCGTCCGGTGAGGTAGGGATCCTCGCCGTAGGTCTCCATGCCGCGGCCCCAGCGCGGGTCGCGGAAGATGTTGATGTTGGGCGACCAGATGGTCAGCCCGGCGTAGCGCGGATGGTCCTTGCCGGGGCCGCCGGCGAGGTTGAACTTGGCCCGCGCCTCGGTCGAGGTGACGGTGCCGACCTCGTGCAGCAGCTCGGGATTCCAGGTCGCGGCCAGGCCGATCGCCTGCGGGAACACCGTGGCCTCGCCGTTGCGGGCGATGCCGTGCAGGCCCTCGCTCCACCACTCGTAGGCGGGCACGCCCAGGCGCGGGATCGCCGGCGCAGCGTTCATCGCCTGCGCGATCTTCTCGGCGCGGGTCATCTTCGCCACCAGCGCGGCGGCGCGGTCCTCGGCCTCGTCGGCATGGGCGAGCGGGGCGGCGAGCAGCACCAGCAGGCTCAACCCAAGGGGAAGCGCTTTGTGTGGGAGGGACTTCAGTCCCGACGCTTTACCGGTAACGCCACGTCGGGACTGAAGTCCCTCCCACAAGGTGACGCCCGCCCGCGACATCGGCATGCCCATCACTTCGCCTCCGCCGGCTCGGCCGGGGCGCCAGCCAGGGTCCCGCCCAGGTCGCGCACCTGCAGCGCGGCGCGCAGCTGCTCCAGGGTGGCGCTGCTGTGCACGCGCACGCTCAGCGGCTCGCCCGGCAGCAGGTCGAAGGCATTGTCGGACAGCGTCACGTCGAGGTCGCCGAAGCTCAGCCACACCTGCGCGGCGAGGGTGGAGCTGCTCAAGGTCAGCGCATAGCCGTCGCCGTCCGCGCGCAGCTCGGTGCGGATGTCGGCCTGCGGCCACTGCAGGCGCTTGGCCGCGTCGAAGTACACCAGGTTGCGCGACAGCACGCGCTCGCCGTCGAGCAGCTCGAACACCGCCACGCTGCGCTTGGGATCGGCGCGGCGCAGCAGCTGCGCATCGCTGAAGTTGCCCACGCGCACGCTGGACAGCGGCGCCAGCGTCACCGGCTTCTCGGTCTTGCTCAGCACCTTGCCGGACAGGTCCATCACCCGCATGCGCCAGCGCGCGGCCAGCGGCGTGGCGCGGTCGGAGACCAGCGACACCTGGGTCTGGCCCTTGTCGTTGCGCAGCGCGGCGATCAGTTCCGGCGCGTAGAAGCGGCGCGCGTGGTACTGCAGCGCCTTCCAGCGGCCGAAGTAGTCCACGCTGGACCAGGAAGCGCCGGGCCACACATCGTTGAGTTGCCAGTACAGCGAACCCATCGATTGCGGCCGCGACGCGCGCAGGTGCTCGGCGGCGAGAGTGATGCCCTCGGCCTGCATGACCTGGCTCAGGTAGACGAAGCTGGCGAAATCCTTGGGCTCGCCGAACGCACGGCGGATGTACAGCAGCAGGCGCTGGTTGCCATTGCCCTTGTCGAACTTCTGGTGCGCGCGCATCACCGGCGATTCCGGCTTCAGGTCGCCGGCTTCGGCGAAGGCGCGGATGGTGCGCATCTCGGGGAACGACTGCAGGCCGTATTCGGACATGAAGCGCGGGGTCACGTCGAGGTATTCGGTGACCGGCAGCGCCGGGCCGCCCCAGACCTTCCAGTAGTGCATGTCGCCGTCGTCGGGCTGGTCGGCGGCGCCGTCGAAATCGGTGCCCGGCGAGGTCGCCCAGTACGGGGTGTCGCTGTCGTACTTCTGTACCGCTTCGCGCAGCACCGTGCCGAACAGCGTGGTCATGCCGCGGACGATGCGCTCGCGCTCTTCCGGGTCGATCGACTGCTTGAACTTGACCCGGTCGCCCCAGTTCTCCCAGCCGGTCTGCACTTCGTTGTTGCCGCACCAGATGACGATGCTGGGATGGTCGCCGAGGCGCCGGACCTGCTCCTCGGCCTCGGCGCGGGTGTTCTCGCGGAAGGCCACGTCGTAGGGCGGGATGGCGCCGCCGAACATGAAGTCCTGCCAGATCATGATGCCCAGGCGGTCGGCGTCCTCGTAGAAGCTGTCCGGCTGGTAATGGCCGCCGCCCCACATGCGCAGCATGTTCATGTTGGCGTCGCGCGCGGATTGCAGGAAGCCGCGCATGCGCGCGGCGTCGACGCGGGTGGGGAAGCTGTCGAACGGAATCAGGTTGGCGCCCTTCGCGAACACCGGGATGCCGTTGATCACCAGGGCGAAGCTCTTGCCCCACTGGTCCTTCTCGCGACGCAGCTCGACGCTGCGCAGGCCGGTGACGCGCTGCACGTCCAGGCGTTCGCCTGCGGCGTCGCGCAACTGCGCCTTGAACGTGTACAGGTCCTGGCGGCCGTAGCCGGCCGGGAACCAGCGCTGCGGCTTGGCGATGCGCACCGGCACGGTCAGGGTATTGGCGCCCGGATCGACGATGGCATGCTGGCTGAACTGGCCGACGCGCTGGCCGTCGGGGCCGAGCACGTCGAGATCCAGTTGCACCTCGCCGCTGCGGCCGGCCTGCACCTGCACCTGCGCCAGCAATTGCGCCGCGTCGGCGTCCACGCGCTGCTGGGCGATGCGCAGGCCGTCCACGCGCAGGTCGTCCCAGGCTTCCAGGCGCACGCCCTGCCAGATGCCGGCGGTGACGATGCGCGGACCCCAGTCCCAGCCGAAGTTGTACGGCGCCTTGCGCACGTAGGTGGAGCTGTGCCGTGCCACCGGCTCGTCGCCGAACGCCGAGTCGTAGGCGCCGGGCAGCGCATACGGCTGCTTGGACAGCCACGGCTGGATCTTCTTGATCGGCGAGGCGATGCGGACTTCCAGCACGTTGTCGCCGCGCTTGAGCAGCGGTTTGGCGTCGACCCGCCACTGCCGGAACATGTTGTCGGCGGCCAGCAGCTTCTTGCCGTTGAGGTAGACCTCGGCGAAGGTGTCCAGGCCGTCGAACACCAGTTCCAGGTGCGGACGCGCCAGCAGGGCCGCATCGACCTGGAAATGGGTCTGGTACTGCCAGTCGCTGAGCCCGGCCCACTGGATCTGCGCTTCGTTGTCGCGATAGAACGGATCCGGCACCACCCCGGCGGCGATCAGGTCGGTCTGCACCGTGCCTGGTACCTGCGCCGGCAGCCACTGCGCCGCCTTCGGGTGCGCCTTGGCGTTGGCATCGCCCGGCGCCAGCCGCACCTGCCAGCCCTGTTGCAGCGACAGCGTCGCCGGCGCCGCCGCCTGTCCCAGCGCCGGCAAGGCCAGCGCCAGCAACAGCCCGAGGTGGGCAGGAAGGCGCGTGCGCGACGCGGAACGGGAGCGGCGGGGCGGCTGGGTCATGCGAGGGTCTCCGTGGTCAGTGCGCGGCGGCGGGGGGCGCCTGCGCCGCGGTGTCGATCAGATGGACGGCGCCGATGGCGTAGTACGGGCCGGCGATGGGCGCGGTGGAGCGCAGGCACAGGTCGTGCACGCCGGTCTGCTTGGGCAGCCGTGCTTCCAGCGCGAACTGGTCGCCCAGGGTCTTGCCGGCCGGCAGCGGCAGCCGCGCCAGCAGCTTGCCCTTGCAGTCGCCCAGCCGCACTTCGAACTCGCCGCGCGCGCTGTGCGCCGGATAGCGCTTGACCTTGGCCTGGTCGTGCGCCAGCCCGTAGTTGCGCGCCAGGCGTGCGGCGTCGATGCGGATGCGGTCGATGCCGTCCAGGCGCGCGTCGGCGTAGCGCCAGCAACTGGTGAACAGGTCGATGTTGAACACCGGCGTGTCCTGGTCGGCCAGATCCGGCAGCAGCGGCACGCGCAGGCCCAGCTCGCCGCCCTCGCACGAGGCCAGGCCCTGGGTATCGCGGCCGAGCAGATTGGCGCGGTCGAGGATGCGGCTGCGCGGTGCGGCCAGCAGGCGGCCGTCGTCGGCGAAGGTGGCTGCGCGCACGGTGACCGGCAGGGTCACCGCGAACGGCGCCGTGTAGCGCGGCGAGTCGGCCTTGGGCTCGCTGCCGTCGGTGGTGTAGCGGAAGCTGCCGAACTTGGCCTGGTTGCCCAGCACCACGGTGGCCTTGCCACTGTCCAGCGCCGCGTTGTCGCCGCCCTGCAGCGCGATGTCCGGAGCGAAGGCGCCGTCGCCGTAGGCGATGCCCTGCGTGCGGTAGCGATCCAGCTGCGCCGGCAGGCGCTGCAGGAAGCCGTTCCAGTCGCGCGCGGCCATCGGCGACCAGCCGGCCTCGGCCACCGCGCTCAGCCGCGGGAACAGCGCATGGTCGATATGCCAGGTGGAGGGGATGTACTCGCTCCACAGCGCCGCCTGCACGCCGAGCACGTGCTTGCTCTCCTCGGCGTTGAGCGCGGCCGGCACCGGGTCGAAGCCGTAGACCTTCTGCAGCGGCAGCGTCGCCAGGCGGCCGTTGGGCTCGTCGTTGCGCGCGCTCTGCAGGTTGTCCAGGTACATCCAGCCGGCCGGCGCCAGCACCACGTCGTGGCCCTGCTTGGCGGCGGCAACCGCGCCGTCCACGCCGCGCCAGGACATCACCGACGCACTGGCCGGCAGCCCGCCTTCCAGGATCTCGTCCCAGCCGATCAGGCGCCGCTGGTGCTGGGTCAGGTAGTCGGCCAGCTGCTGGTTGAACCAGCCCTGCAGCGCATGCGCGTCCTTGATGCCGAGCTTGCGCATCTGCGCGCGCACCGCCGGCGAGCGCTCCCACTGGTCCTTGACCGCTTCGTCGCCACCGATGTGGATGTACGGCGAGGGGAACAGCTGCAGCACTTCGTCCAGCACGCCCTGGATGAAGGTCATGCTCTTGGCGTTGGTGTTGAACAGGTACGGATTGACGCCCCAATCCACCGACACCTTGGGCCGCTGCCGGGTCACCCCGACCAGTTCCGGGTACGCCGCCACTGCGGACTGGGCGTGGCCGGGCATGTCCAACTCCGGCACGATGGTGATGTGGCGTTCGGCGGCGTAGGCCACCAGGTCGCGGATCTGGTCCTGAGTGTAGAAGCCGCCGTAGCGATCGGGCAGACCGTGGCTGCCGGCGCCGGGCGGGGTGCGCCAGGCACCGATCTCGGTGAGCTTGGGATAGCGCTTGATCTCGATGCGCCAGCCCTGGTCGTCGGTCAGGTGCAGGTGCAGCACGTTGAGCTTGTGCTGGGCCATCGCGTCGAGCAGGCGCTTGACCGTGTCCGGGCCGTGGAAATGCCGCGCCACGTCGAGCAGCACGCCGCGCCAGCCGAAGCGCGGCCAGTCGCGGATGTGCACCTGCGGCACGTCCACCTCGCCCTTGCCGGCGTCGGGGGTCATCAACTGCCAGGCGCTGATCGCGCCGTAGAACAGGCCACGTTCGTCGCGCGCCTGGATCAGGATGGTGTGCGGGTCCACGTCCAGCGTGTAGCCCTCGACCTGCGCAACCTCGGTATTGGGATTGAGCTGCAGGCGGATGCTGCCGTTGGCGGGAATGGTCTCCGCGCGCACTTCCAGGTTCAGGCCGCGGGTCTTGCTCAGCAATTGCGACAGTTGCTCGGCCACGCGCTGCGCGCCGGGATCGTCGTTGGGCACCGACAGCACGCTGCCGGTGCCGATGGTGAGGGTGCCGCCGTCGCGCTCGGCCTTGACCGGCGCCGGGATCAGCGGCAGCGGGGTCTTGTCGTCGTCGTCATCGTGTTTCGGGGCAGGCGGCGGGGCCACGGCGGGCTTGGCCGCGGGCGTCGGCGCCGGCGGCGGGGCGCGGTCGCAGCCGCCGAGCAGGCTGCCACAGGCGAGCAGGGACAACCCCAGCCAGGCGTTGCGGGAGGCCGCCGCGATGCGCGCGCTGGCGGGCATCGGGCGGTGCGGCAATCGGGGGTGTGCACCCACTTCAGTCATCGGTCTACCTCAAGCGATCGAGATGCGTATCGTAGAGGCTGTGGGGTAGCCTGGGGTGAGCGCGGCGCTTTCGCTGCGCGCCGCATGGCCTCGTCCCGCATCTCGATCGTGACCGCCGCTCAGCGCGCCGCGGTCGGCAGTTCGTCCCAGACCTTGGGATCTTCGGCGCCAAGCACCCAGCAGCTGAAGCCTTCCAGGCCGTACTGCTTGGTCAGCTCGTAACGCGCGCGGAAGCTGCGCGCGTCCGGGCGGAACACCCACTCGCGCATGTCGTCGCGGTAGAAGTAGAACCACGACTCCTGCTCCACCGGGTCCCATTGCACGGTGGCATGCTGCTCTTCCGCCAGCGGGAACGACTCGTCGGCGTCGATGTAGTCGGCGGTGATGTTCGAGGCTTCGGTGCCGTCGGCCTTGACCGGACTGCCGGTGTACCAGCGGTAGCCGTAGGTGGCGATGCCCAGCGACAGCTTGTCCTTCGGCACCTGGGTCAGCGCGTAGTCCAGGTGCTTCTTCATCCACACCATGCCGTCCACCGGGCCGGGCGTGGTCCAGCGGGTGTGCTGGTCGTAGGTCATCAGGCTGATCAGGTCGGCCGAGGCGCCGAGCGCCTTGAGGTCATAGGCGCCGCGCCAGTATTCCCACATCCACTTGGAGAACGCCCCGCCTTCGGCATAGCCCGGCGCGTTCGGCACCACCGCCACCGACAGCTTGAAGCCGGCCTTGTGCAGCGCCTCGGCGGTCTGCTTGACCATCAGCGAATAGGCGTCGCGGTCGGTCCAGGCGATGCTCTCGAAATCGAACTGGAAGCCGTAGTAGCCGTGCTTGCGGCCGTGGATCAGCAGCGCCGCGATCATGCGCTGCTTGGCGTCCTCGTCGTGCAGCAGCTTGTGGAAGCCGTCGCGGCCGGCGGTCATCGACAGGATCGGCATCACCCGCAGCTTGTGCTGCTTGGCGATCTCGTACAGGTACAGGTTCGGGGTGCCGTTGACCAGGCCATTCTGATCCACGCCGTACCAGGTCGGCACCACCACGTCGATCTTGTCGACGTGGGCCAGGAACGCGTTCGTCGATTTCTGCGTGTTCATCAGATAGAACAGCGCGGTCGGGTTCTTGGCCATGGCCGGCCCGCAGGCCAGGGCGAGGGCGAACAGCAGCCCTGCGAAACGCTTCATCATCGGGAGGGATCCGTTGGCGGGGTGGGGGAGGACAGGTCGATGCGGAACACGTAGGCGTGTTCGCCCACCGGCTTGGCCGGCAGGCGCAGGTGCAGGCCGTCGGCGCGCTGCTCGAACGGCACCGGCTTGCCGTTGGCGAGCAGGGTGACGCCGCGCACGCCATCGGCCGGCTTCAGCGAGCGGATCAGCGCCTTGCCGTCGGCCGGCCAGCCCAGCTCGATCGCGTACAGCGCGCCGTGGCCGGTGGTGAAGCGGAAATCCTCGGGCGTGTACGGCTTGGTCTTGGTGTCCTGGAAGGTGCCGCCGACCACTTCGGTGGGGCCTTCGCCGTAGGTGCGCCATGGCGTGCTGTCGTAGATCGCCTCGCCGTTGGTCTTGAGCCACTTGCCGATCGACAACAGGATCGCGCGTTCGGTGTCCGGGATTGAGCCGTCGGCGCGCGGCCCGATGTTGAGCATCAGGTTGCCGTTCTTGCTGACCACGTCCACCAGCATGTGGATGATGAAGGTCGGGGTCTTGTAGGTGTCGTTCTCGACATAGCCCCAGGAGGCGTTGCTGACCGAGGTGTCGGTCTGCCAGTGCGTGGGATGGATGCCGGTGAGCTGGCCGCGTTCGATGTCCAACGTGCCGGCGCCCTCGGGGAAGGCGCCGAGCTTGTAGTTCACCACCACGCCGCCCTTGGCCGCGCCGTGGTTGTAGTAGTACGACAGCATCGTCGGCAGCGTGCCGCGGAAGGTCGGGTGCGCGATCCACCAATCGAAATAGATCAGGTCCGGGTCGTAGCGGTCGATCAGTTCGGTGGTGCGCGCCAGCCAGTCGTCCAGCCAGGCCTGCGAGACCGGGGTCCAGTCGTTGTGCACGTCGGCGTCGTCCTTGCCTGGCAGCCGCACCTGCGCCGGGCCGTACAGGCCGGCGTAGCGCGGGTCGTTGACGTCCGAGTCGAACTGGCGGCCGCCGTCGAAGAACCAGTCGTGCTCGGCGCGGTGCGAGGACAGGCCGAAATGCAGGCCCTGCGCGCGGATCGCCTTGGACAGCTCGCCGATCACGTCGCGCTTGGGGCCCATCTTCACCGCGGTCCAGTCCGACAGCTGCGAGTCGTACATCGCGAAGCCGTCGTGGTGCTCGGCCACCGGCACCACGTAGCGGGCGCCGGAGTCGCGGAACAGCGTGGCCCAGGCCTGCGGATCGAACTTGGGCGCGGTGAACAGCGGGATCAGGTCCTTGTAGCCGAAGCGCGACTGCGGGCCGTAGGTCTGGCGGTGATGCAGGTAGTCCTTGCTGCCCTGCTGGTACATGTTGCGCGAGTACCACTCGTTGCCGAAGGCCGGCACCGAGAACACGCCCCAGTGGATGAAGATGCCGAACTTGGCGTTGTCGTACCAGGACGGCGAGCGGTACTGCTTGAGCGAGGTCCAGTCGGGCCGGAACGGTCCGCCGCGCGCGCCGTCGTTGGCTTCGCGCACCAGACGCGCGCGTTCGGGCGCGTACTTGGCGGTGGCCTGCAGCCACTGCTGGTCGATCTGTTCCGGACTGAGCGTGGTGGCGGTGGGCGCTGTCGGCGACGGCGCGTCCGCGGCGCCGGCGGGCAGGGCCGTCAGCGCGAGCATGAGGGCCAGCGCGCTGGCCAGGGTCTGGCGTGCGGCTCCGGCGTGGCGGGATCGGTCCGCACGGGGGCGGGTCTCGGTCGTCATGGAACGGCACTCCTTGTTGCAGAAGACGATGCCGGCGCAGCCGCGCCGGACACGAAAAAGCGCGCCACCGTGGAGGGACGGTGGCGCGCCGGTGCTACATCAGAACTTGAAGTTCAGCTGCGCCTGGTAGCCGCGGCCGTTTTTGTACATGCCGATCGGCGCGTACTTGACCTCGTTGTACCAGTAGTAGGTCGAGTCGAGCAGGTTGGTCGCGCTGAAGCTCACGCTCATCCAGTCGTTGATCTGATACGACGCGGTCAGATCCAGCTGCTTGTACTCGTCGGTGAACACCTGCGAATCCAGTCGGCCGATCTGAGTGAAGTACTTGGAGCGGTAGCTGTAGTTGACGCGCACCATCCACGGACCGTTTTCCCAGTAGGGGATCACGTTGTAGGTGTTCTTCGACAGGTACGGCAGGTTCAGGCCGGGACTGGTGTCGGCGGTGGCGTAGGTGTAGTTCGCCTGCAGACCGAAGCCGTAGCCGAAGGCCTGCTGGTAGTTCAGCGAGGCGCCCTTGACCTTGGCGTCGGAAGCGTTGATCGGCGAGTTCACCGTGAACAGGCCGCTCACTCCATTCACCGCATCGGTCAGCTGCTGCTGCGAGGTGGTGGTGACGATGTACGAGCTGATGTCGCGGTAGAACGCTTCCGCCGACAGCATGCTGGACGGGGCGAAGTACCACTCGGCGGCCAGATCGTAGTTGGTCGACTCGTAGGGCTTCAGGTCCGGGTTGCCGCCACTGGCGGTCAGGTTGCCGTTGCTGCTGTTGATGGTGAACGAGCCGGCCAGATCGCCGTAGCGCGGGCGTGCCATCACCTTGGCCACGGAGAAGCGCAGCACCTTGTCGGTGTCCAGATCGTAGGCCAGGTTGAAGCTCGGCAGCGGCTTGTAGTACTGCTTGCTCACCGTGGTCTGGTTGTAGGTGGCACCGCCGTCGTTGCTCTGCCAGAACTGCGACTTGTCCTTGGTGTCGACATAGCGCACACCCAGGTTGCCGCGCCAGGCACCGGACTCGAAGTTCAGCTGCGCGTACAGGTCGCTGGTGATTTCCTTGACGTCGAACGAGGAGCCGTAATCGGGCTTGTACGGCCCCTGCGGCTGCGAGCGCAGGTAGTTGATCACCGAGTTGAGGTTGGCGGTCGGCCAGTTGGTCAGGTCGCCGCTGGCGCCCAGGCCGTCGTACAGGCCGCTCGGGGTGCTGCCGGGGCTGAAGTCGGTCAGCGAGATCGCGTTGGTGGTGTTGATGCGGTTGCCGCGAGCATCGACGCCGTTGTCGTGGTTGATGTACTTGTAGCCTACCTGCAGCTTGTTCAGCGGGCCCCAATCCAGGTCGCGAGCGGCATCGAACTGGAAGTACTTCTCCTTGTCCGTGCTCTTGGCGTAATAGATGCCGCCGGCCTGCATCGCCGACTTGTCGGTGGAGCCGGGCGCCAGACCAGCCGGCGAACCGACCAGGCCCCAGTTGGAGGCGCTGCCGTTGTCGTAGGTGACGCCGGTGTTGCTGCCGTCGTAGTTGAAGTTATAGCCGCCCTTCTGCAGCAGGTACTTCATCAGGTACTCGGGGTTCTTGCCGCCGGTGGCCTCGGTGGTGCCGACCTGCGAGGTGAACACCCACTTCTCGCCGTAGAAGTCGTGGCGCAGGTTCAGGCTCTTGGTGGTGACGGTGCTTTCGCGGTAGTTGGTGTCGAGCTGCGCGTACGGCTGGCCATTGCCAGTCGCATCGGACAGCTTGCCTTCGACGATGTAGCCATTGTTGAGCGTGGCTTCGGTGAACTTGTCGCGGTCACCGCAGCCAGGGCAGACGTAGCGCGATTCGCTGAAGTTGTTGTACTTGCCCTTGATGTAGATGCCGGTCAGGTTCAACTCGTTCTGCTCGTTCGGCTTCCACTGCAGCGCGCCCTGCAGGCCGTTGCGCTCGCGGGTCTGCTGGAAGAAGGCGCTATTGATGCCGACCGGGAACTTGGCCGTATTGATGTCGCCGCTGCCATTGATCGTCGCGTTCGGATTAATCCGCGAGGAAACCGTGCCGTCGGCGTTGTAGGTGGTGCCGAGGCCGTAGCCGAAGAACTCGATGCCGGCGCGCGACAGGTCCTGCTTGTCGTGGGTGGCGGAGATCAACGCACCGAAGGTCTCGTCGTCGTTCTTCCAGCTCCACAGCGCCGAGCCGCGCGGATTGCCTTCTTCCGAACGGTCGTTGTAGTTGTAGCCGATCGAGCCGCGGATGGTGTTCTTCGGCAGGTCCAGCGGCTTGCGGGTGTGCACGATCACGGTGCCGCCGATCGAGCCTTCGTCGATGCGGGCTTCCGGGGTCTTGTAGACCTCCATCAGGCCGATGATTTCCGGCGACAGCAGGGTGTAGTTGAAGGTACGGCCGCTGGTGTCGGTCGGGTTGCCGCCCCAGTCGCCCGAAGCGATGGTCTGGCCATTGAGCAGCACGCGGTTCAGCGCCGGATCGGTGCCGTTGATGCTGACCTTCTCGCCTTCGCCGAACTGGCGGTCCACGCTGATGCCCGGCAGGTGCGCCAGCGACTCGGCGGCATTGGTGTCCGGGAACTTGCCGATGTCCTCGGCGCTGATCGCATCGACGATGGAGTTGGCCGAGCGCTTCACCGACTGGCTCTTCTCCAGCGAGGCGCGGTAGCCGGTGACGGTGATGGCATCCAGCTGCTGGACGTTCTTGGAATCCGCGTTGGCGGAAGCGGGCGCTTCCTGCGCGGCGGCGTTACCGGACAGGTACAGCGCGGCCATGATGCTGATGGCTAAGGTCGTGGTGCGGCTATTCATTGGCTAAACCTCTGGGTGAGTACTTGGGCATGAGGTGCAACCGATGTTCCGGCGTGCTGGCCGCTGCCCGGCCTTGTGGATGGCGCCGCGCCTGGTGGCGCTGCGCGGATCGCATCTCGATGCGCGTCGTCCGGTCGCTGACGCGGAAGTAGCCAACCGGCGGCATCGAGGGCGCCAGTCCTTCCTGTGTTCCTGCAGGTAACAACCAAGTCCAGCAATGAAGCAGTGCACCTGCTGCCTGGTCCGGGCGCGCTGCGTCCGTGCCCGGCATCGGGCGTGGTCTCGTCGGTTCGGGGGATGCCGCCCGCAGCGTCAGCGCGCGTCCTGCCACTTGGCGCGGGAGGAGCGGCGATGCGTCGCTGTGTCTGAATCCCCTGAACGTGGCATGTCTTGAAGTTGTAAAACTTGTGTGAGCCGAGTCTGTCGTAGCGCTGACAGCGTTGTCAACACCCGTTTCACGCGGTTTTGACGATTGCAAGCAAGGCTCGCTGCGGCATCTTTCCAGAGGCTTTCACGGGGTGTCCGGCGCCCGCTCTAGGTGCTTGTCTACAAAAGAAAACATGGCCGAACACGTGTGCGACACCGGCATCGCGGCCGACGGGCCCATGCGTGGCAAGGGCTGCCGGGGTGTCGGGCAGGCCGCAGAAATTTGTGCAATGCGGCGAAGTTTTGCGACAGATGTTCACCCATGCAACGGATGGCGACCAGCGGCCATCCACATCACAAGGCGATCGGCCGCATGAAGTCGAGGCGATGAAGACAAAACGACAAGGCTGTGAAATTCATCTTGACAACGTTGTCAGGGTGATCGGACACTCGATCGATCAATCGGCCGAATCGGCGTGCGCCTGCTCTGGCGCAACGGGAGAAGACGTGTCCGCAAGCAGTTCATCAGTGGCAGCGGCCGTGCCGCGCGCCGAGCCCTTCATTGCTGCCGATGTCGGCGGAACCCATGTGCGGATCGGCCTGGTCGCGCGCGCTGCCGATGCCGGCCCGGCGCCGTCCGTCGATGTGCTGGATTACCGCAAGTACCGCTGCGCCGACTATCCCGGTCTGGCCGAGATCATCGGCGAGTTTCTGGACCAGGTGCAGGGCCCGAAGCCGACCCGCGGGGTGATCGCCAGCGCCGGTTATGCGCTCGAGGATGGCCGCGTCATCACCACCAATCTGCCGTGGACGCTGTCGCCCCCGGAGATCCGCGAACGCCTGGGTTTGAAGGCGCTGCATCTGGTCAACGATTTCGAAGCGGTGGCGTATGCGGCGGCGTCGATGGACGCCAGCGAAGTGCTGCATCTGACCGGGCCGCGCAAGGCGCAGCGCGGGCCGGCGTTGGTGATCGGTCCGGGCACCGGTCTTGGCGCCGCAGTGTGGATTCCCACCCATGGCGGCGCCGTGGTGCTGCCCACCGAAGCCGGCCATGCCGCGCTGCCGATCGGCAACGATCTGGAACTGGCGCTGGCGCAGCGCCTGTTGCGCGATCGTCCCTATGTGCCGATGGAGCATTTCCTGTCCGGCCCGGGCCTGCTCAATCTCTATCGCGTGTTGTGCGACCTGCGTGGCGCCACGCCCGCGCATGCCGCACCGGGCGACATCACCGCGGCCGCCCTGGCCGGCGGCGATCCACTGGCGCACGAGGCGCTGTCGGCGTTCTGCGGCCTGCTCGGCAGCGTGATCGGCGACATGGCGCTGCTGTACGGCGTGCAGGGCGGCATCTACCTGGCCGGCGGTTTCCTGCCGCAGATCGGCGCGTTCCTGTCCGCCAGCAGTTTCGTCGAGCGCTACTTGAACAAGGGCGCGATGCGTCCGGCGCTGGAGCAGATCCCGGTGAAGCTGGTCGAACACGGCCAGCTCGGGGTGATCGGCGCGGCGAACTGGTTCCTGCAGCAGCGTCACTGAGCGCCTGGCGCGGCGATGGCCGCGCCGATGGATGCGCCCTGCGGGCGAGCGCGTCGTGCCTTGCCATGTGCTACCGGTCGCGTCGCGCAGACACTTATATATGTCCTCCACGCCAGCAGCGCTGTTGCCGCTGCGATCGCGCCTGCGGGGTGACGTGCAGGCCGAGTAGGGAGCCACGCCCCTTCCTGTGCAGGTCACAGGTCGGGCGCTGTCGAATTTCCCTGGGATTCCTCTCGCTTCCAGCGGCGCGAGCGCGGCGTGGCGTCGCTGGTTACGTCATCGCGTATGCGAACTCACAGGTCGCCGTGGTGCGCCTGCAGCGCCGCGATCGCGGCCAGGCCGGCGGTCTCGGTGCGCAGGATACGCGGCCCCAGGCGCAGGCCGACGAAGCCTGCCGTCTCCAGCGTGGCGCGGTCGCGCGGCGACCAGCCGCCTTCCGGGCCGATCGCGATCGTCGCCGCGTCGCCGCCGATGTCCAGCGAGCGCAGCCGGTGTTCGCCCTGCGGATCCAGGATCAGCCGGCACGGGCTGTCCGCCGCGGCGCGCGCGGCGTCGGCCAGCGCCAGCGGCGCGCTCAATTGCGGCACGCGCGCGCGGCCGGATTGTTCGCAGGCCGAGATCACCACGCTGCGCCAGTGCGCCACGCGCTTGTCCACGCGCGCCGCATCCAGCTTCACTTCGGTGCGCTCGGCCCACACCGGCACGATCGCGGCGACGCCGAGCTCGGTGGCCTTCTGCAGGATCAGGTCCATCTTCTCGCCGCGCGCCACGCCCTGCAGCAGGGTGATCGCCAGCGGCGACTCGTTGTCGGCCGGCCGCGCCGCGCGGATGCGCACGCTGGCATTGCGCTTGCCGGCCTGCAGCAGTTCGGCGTCGTAATCGCAGCCGTCGCCGTTGAACAGCACGCAGGGATCGCCTTCGCGCAGCCGCAGCACGCGCAGCAGGTGATTGGCGACGCCCTCCGGCAGGCTCAGTTCGGCGCCGGCGTGCAGCGGCAGGTCCACGTGGCAGCGGGTCAGGCGCATGCCACCGCCTCGTCGATCGCCGCCAGGGTGGTTTCGGCCAGCAGCGCCAGTTGCGCGGCGTCCACGCAGTACGGCGGCATCCAGTACAGCACGTCGCCGAGCGGACGCAGCACCACCCCGCGCTCCAGCGCGGCGCGGTAGGCGTGCAGGCCGACGCGCGCGGACGCAGGGAAAGGTGTGCGCTTGTCGCCGTTGCGGGTGAGTTCGAACGCCACCACCATGCCGGCCTGGCGCACGTCGGCCACGTGCGCATGCTCGGCGAACGGGGCCGACAGCGCGCGCATGGTTTCGGCGGTGCTGCGGTTGCGCGCGATCACGTCGTCCTCCTGCAGGATCCGCAGCGACGCCAGCGCCGCCGCGCAGGCCAGCGGATTGCCGGTGTAGCTGTGCGAATGCAGGAAGGCGCGCTCGCGGCTGTCGTCGAGGAAGGCGTCGTACAGATGCTGGGTGGCCAGCACCGCCGACAGCGGCAGGAAGCCGCCGGTGAGGCCCTTGGACAGGCACAGCAGGTCCGGCATCACCCCGGCCTGCTCGCAGGCGAACAGGGTGCCGGTGCGGCCGAAACCGGTGGCGATCTCGTCGGCGATCAGGAAGGCGCCGTTGGCGTCGCACAGTTCGCGCGCCCGGCGCAGATAGGCCGGATCGTGCATGCGCATGCCGCCGGCGCACTGCAGGCGCGGTTCCAGGATCACCGCGCAGATCTCGCCGGGATGGCGGTCGAACAGGTCGGCCAGCGCATCGGCGGCGGCTTCGGCGCGTTCCCGCGCGCTCTGCCCGGGCGCGGCCTGGTAGGCGTCGGGCGAGGGCGCGAACAGCGCCTCGGCCAGCAGCGGCGCGTACACCCGCCGGTACAGCGGGATGTCGCCGACCGACAGCGCACCGATGGTCTCGCCGTGGTAGCCGTTCTCCAGCGCGACGAAGCGGGTGCGCCCCGGCTCGCCGCGGTTCTGGAAATAGTGGAAGGCCATCTTCAGCGCCACTTCCACGCCGGCCGAGCCGTTGTCGGCATAGAACACCTTGGCCAATGGCGCGCGACCCTCCTGGCGCGGCGCCAGCGCCAGCAGCTGTTCGGCCAGCAGTACCGCCGGTTCGTGGCTGAAGCCGGCCAGCATCACCTGCTCCAGTTGCGTGGCCTGGGCGGCGATGGCGGCGGCGATGCGCGGCTCGCCGTGGCCGAACAGGTTGGTCCACCAGCTGCTCACCGCATCCAGGTAGCGGCGGCCGCCGTGGTCGATCAGCCAGGCGCCTTCGCCACGTGCGATCGGGACGAGGGGCAGGGTATCGGGGTGCTCGCGCATCTGCGTGCACGGGTGCCAAAGCACGGCCAGATCGCGCGTGCGCCACGCGTCGGCCATCTGTGCTGCGGTCAGGTCTGATAGCATTTCGCGCTCATGAACAGGTTCTTCGCTCAGCGCATTCTATCGATCGACGCCGCCCGGCGCCGCAGGGTGCCGGCGTGACCCGGCCGTTGCCGGTCATCCACGCCGTGCGTGCGCGCAGCGAAACGGCTGCCGAGCGCCAGGTCGAGGAGCTGGACCTGGAATTCAGCAACGGCGAACGCCGCGTGTTCCACCGGCTCAAGGCGCCGGGCCACGGCGCGGTGGTGGTGGTGCCGATGCTGGATGCGCAGACCGTGCTGCTGGTGCGCGAATACGCCGCCGGCGTGCACCGCTATGAGCTGGGCCTGGTCAAGGGCCGCATCGATGCCGGCGAGACCCCGCTGCAGGCGGCCGACCGCGAACTCAAGGAAGAGGCCGGCTACGGCGCGCGGCAACTGCGCGTGCTGCGCGCGATGACCCTGGCGCCGACCTACATGAGCCACCAGTCGTGGCTGGTGCTCGCGCAAGATCTCTATCCCGAACGACTAGCCGGCGACGAGCCGGAGGAATTGGAAGTGGTGCCCTGGAAACTGGCTGAACTGGATCAACTGATGTTGCGTGAAGATTTTTCCGAGGGGCGTTCGCTGGCGGCGCTGTTCATTGCCCGCGAGTGGCTGGGTCGCGCCGAATGATCCGTCTGACCAGTGATTTGCGCGAAACCGTGATCGCCATCGCCATCGATGCCGCCGCGGCGATCATGTCCGTCTACGCCACCGGCTTCGAGGTGGAGCACAAGGCCGATGCCAGCCCGTTGACCCAGGCCGACCTGGCCGCGCACCAGATCATCGTCGAAGGCCTGGAACGGCTGACCCCGGACCTGCCGGTGCTGTCCGAGGAATCGGCGCAGATTCCGTGGGAGGTGCGCGAGCACTGGACCACCTATTGGTTGGTGGACCCGCTCGACGGCACCCGCGAGTTCGTCAAGCGCAACGGCGAATTCAGCGTCAACATCGCCCTGATCCACCAGGGTGCGCCGGTGTTTGGCGTGGTCCAGGCACCGGTGGACGGCCGCGTCTGGCACGCAGTGCGTGGCGAGCAGGCGTACCGTCGCGAAGGCTTTCGCGATACCGCGTTGAACACCCGCCGGCCGGCCACCGCGCCGCTGCGGGTGGCGGCGAGTCGCTCGCACCGCGATGCGCGCACCGACGCGCTGCTGCAGCGCATGGGCGAGATCGAACTCGTCGCGCAGGGTTCCTCGCTGAAGTTCTGCCGGATCGCCGACGGCGACCTGGACGTGTACCCGCGCTTCGGCCCGACCTCGGAGTGGGACACCGCCGCCGGGCAGTGCGTGCTGCAGGCCGCCGGCGGTGCGCTGCTGGCCGCCGCGACCGGCAAGCCGTTCCGCTACAACCGCCGCGAATCGCTGCTCAACGGCGACTTCGTAGCGCTGGGCGATCCGGCGCTGCCCTGGCGCGACTGGCTGGGCTGAGCCGCGCCGCGAGCGCGCGCTGCATGGCGCGCGCTCTGCCACACTAGGCGGCAGGCGGCAGCGGTGCCGTCGCATCGGAATCTGCCCGTGACTCCAGCCCGCTACGACCTTCCCGCCCTGCTCGACATCATGGCGCGCCTGCGCGATCCCGCGCGGGGCTGCCCCTGGGACCTGGAGCAGGATTTCGCCAGCATCGCCGCGTACACGATCGAAGAGGCCTACGAGGTGGCCGACGCGATCGACCGCCAGGATCTGGCCGGGCTGAAGGACGAACTCGGCGATCTGCTGCTGCAGGTGGTGTTTCATGCGCAGATGGCGCGCGAGCAGGGGGCGTTCGGCTTCGACGATGTGGTCGCGGCGATCTGCGACAAGATGGTGCGCCGCCACCCGCACGTGTTCGGCGACAGCCAGGTCGCCGATGCCCAGCAGCAGACACTGAAGTGGGAAGAGATCAAGCGCGCCGAGCGCGCCGCCGCCGGCGAGCGCGACGGCTCGGCGCTGGCCGGCATCGCTCGCGGGCTGCCGGAATGGCAGCGTGCGCTGAAGCTGCAGTCGCGCGCGGCGCGGGTCGGCTTCGACTGGCCCGGCCCGGCGCCGGTGCTGGACAAGGTGCAGGAAGAACTCGAGGAAGTGCGCGCGGAACTGGCACAGGGCGCCGCGGCCGATCCGGCACGGCTGCAGGACGAGATCGGCGACCTGCTGTTCGTCTGCGCCAATCTGGCGCGGCATGCCAAGGTCGACGTTGGTGCGGCGCTGCGCCACGCCAACCTCAAGTTC
This sequence comes from Xanthomonas sp. 3498, assembly GCF_014199795.1. NCBI lineage: Bacteria > Pseudomonadati > Pseudomonadota > Gammaproteobacteria > Lysobacterales > Lysobacteraceae > Xanthomonas > Xanthomonas sp. 3498. Next base: position 231,796 of record NZ_JACHOH010000001.1, on the reverse strand, counting down.
GAGCGCCGCTTCCGCGCGATGGAGCGGCTGGCGCAGCAGGACGGTGGTGCGCTGGACGGCCTGGCCCTGATGGAGCAGGAGGCGTACTGGCAGCGCGCCAAGGACGAAGAGCGCGCCGCAGCCGGATGAAGACGCTGCTGCTGTTCGTGCTGACCGCCGTCGCGGAAATCGTCGGCTGCTACCTGCCTTATCTCTGGCTGCGCGAACAGCGCAGCGCCTGGCTGCTGTTGCCGGCCGCAGGCAGCCTGGCGGCCTTCGTCTGGCTGCTGACCCTGCATCCCGCCGCCAGCGGCCGCGTCTATGCGGCCTACGGCGGCGTCTATGTCGCCGTCGCCTTGCTGTGGTTGTGGACGGTGCAGGGGATGCGCCCCACGCGCTGGGACCTGCTCGGCGCCGGGCTGTGCCTGCTCGGCATGGCGGTGATCATGTTCGCGCCACGGCAGGGCTGAGGTCTGCGCGGCAGGCTGTCTTGCGACAACGAGAGGCCGGCCAGCGCGTAGGAGCGGCTTCAGCCGCGACGGGCGTTCCCGGTAAAGCCCTTCGCGGCTGAAGCCGCTCCTACAGGACACATTTCGTTGCGATTGGCGGTGCTCTGCAGCGGCGCAACGTGCCATCGGCGAGTCGTGTAGCGGCTGAACCCGTTCCTGCGAAACTCACCGCACGCCCCGCTGCGTTGGCGCTGCGCAGCGCGTGAATGGATATGACCCGACGCCTTGCCCGCAACGCGATGACGTGTCCCGCTTCCGAGGCGTTGTGCCCTGCAGCAGTTCTTTGCAGGTGGGCGGTTTCCATGCGGTCACCGAATCGTAGACATGCCTGGTGCGGCGCTGCGGTCTCCTGCGTGAGCACATCCGGCGACCGCATCTGCGCGTCGCATCCGTGCGCTGCGAGCGACACCCGCGCTCCCGGCGTATGCTGGACGCCTGCGTTGCCTCGGGAGGGCCATCGCATGCGCCGCTTCGCCAGCTTCCGTGAGTTCTATCCGTTCTATCTGAGCGAGCACCGGCATCGGGTGTCGCGACGGCTGCATTTCGTCGGCAGCCTCGGCGTGCTGGCGAGCCTGCTGCTGGCACTGTGCACCGGCCAGCCGCGCTGGCTGTGGGCGGCGCCGGTCTGCGGCTACGGCTGCGCCTGGATCGGCCATTTCGTGTTCGAGAAGAATCGTCCAGCCACCTTCAAGCACCCGCTGTACTCGCTCGCCGGCGACTGGGTGATGTTCAAGGACATGCTGCTGGGCCGCATCCGCTGGTGACCGGCACGTGCGCCTGCGCTGGCTATACTGCCGATTCGATTCCTTCTTCTGGTTAATGGAGCAACCTGATGCCGTCTACCTTCTTCCTCACGCTGGTGATCCTGTTCTTCGGCGTGGTGGTGCTGTTCAAGACCGTGCGCATGGTGCCGCAGGGCTTCCAGTGGACGGTGGAGCGCTTCGGCCGCTACACCCACACGCTCTCGCCCGGCCTGCACTTCCTGATCCCGTGGATGTATGGCGTGGGCCGCAAGGTCAACATGATGGAACAGGTGCTGGACGTGCCCAGCCAGGACGTCATCACCAAGGACAACGCGGTGGTGCGGGTGGACGGCGTGGTGTTCTTCCAGGTGCTGGACGCCGCCAAGGCGGCGTATGAAGTGTCCAACCTGGAGATCGCCACCATCGCGCTGGTGCAGACCAACATCCGTACCGTGATCGGCTCGATGGACCTGGACGAGTCGCTGAGCCAGCGCGAGACCATCAACGCGCAGCTGTTGAACGTGGTCGACCACGCCACCAATCCGTGGGGCATCAAAGTCACCCGCATCGAGATCCGCGACATCCAGCCGCCGCGCGACCTGATCGACTCGATGGCCCGGCAGATGAAGGCCGAGCGCGAGAAGCGCGCGCAGATCCTCGAAGCGGAGGGCTCGCGGCAGTCGGAGATCCTGCGCGCCGACGGCGAGAAGCAGGCGGCGGTGCTGGAGGCCGAAGGCCGCAAGGAGGCCGCGTTCCGCGACGCCGAGGCGCGCGAGCGCCTGGCCGAAGCCGAAGCGCGGGCCACGGCGATGGTGTCCAAGGCGATCGCCGAAGGCGACGTGCAGGCGATCAACTACTTCATCGCGCAGAAGTACGTGGAGGCGTTCAAGGAACTGGCCACCGCGCCGAACCAGAAGTTCGTGCTGATGCCGATGGAGTCCAGCGGCATCATCGGCTCGATCGCCGGCATCGCCGAGTTGGCACGCGAGGCGCTGAACAAGCAGACCACCCCGCCGGCGGTGCCGCGCGTGCCGCCGCGCAACGGAGTCTGAGCCATGCGCATTGAGGTGGTGGCCTGGGGTGCCCTGACCTTGCTGCTGTTCGCGGCCGAATCGCTGGCGCCGGGCGCCTTCATGTTGTGGATGGGCTTCGCCGCCGCAGCGGTGTTTCTTGCGGTACTGGTGTTCCCGGACATCTCCCTGCTGCTGCAGGTCGGCGCGTTCGTGGTGCTGAGCTTCGTCTCGATCCAGGTGTATCGCACCTGGTTCCGCAACCGCGGCCGGGCCAGTGACCAGCCGCTGCTCAACCGCCGCGCCGAGCAATTGATCGGCCGCGTGGTGACCCTGGACCAGCCGATCCAGGGCGGCCGCGGCCGCGCCAAGGTCGACGATGCGTTCTGGGTGGTCGGCGGCCCCGACCTGCCCGCGGGCAGCGCGGTGCGTATCGTTGGCGTGGACGGCATGACGCTGCTCGTCCAGGCTGCTTGAAAGCCGGGATTGGGGATTCGGGATTGGGGATTCGCAGGAGCGGCTTCATCCGCGACCCGAGATCGATGGCAGGTCGCGGCTGAACCTGTTCCTGCGTAGTGCGTTATCGGGCGCCAGTCCTTCGGATCGGGACGGCCGCCCCTACGAATCCCCCAATCCCGAATCCCCAATCCCAGCCTTCGCTGAAGCCGCTCCTACGGCACTGCGCGATCGAGCGACAGTCCTTCGGATCCAGGACAGCCGCTCTTACGAATCCCCATTCCCGATTCCCCAATCCCGGCTCACTGCCAGCGATAATGGGGGACTTTTCTCACGGACCCGCGCCATGACCCAGAAGACCATCCTCAACGACAGCCACCGCGCCCTCGGCGCCAAGATGGTCGACTTCGGCGGCTGGGACATGCCGATCCACTACGGTTCGCAGATCGACGAGCACCACCAGGTGCGCGGCGACGCCGGCATGTTCGACGTCAGCCACATGACCGTGGTCGATCTGCACGGCGAGCAGGTTCGCGCGTTCCTGCGCCATCTGCTGGCCAATTCGGTGGACAAGCTGAAGGCGCCGGGCAAGGCGCTGTACACCTGCATGCTCAACCCGCAGGGCGGGGTGATCGACGATCTGATCGTCTATCACATGTCCGATGCGTTCTTCCGCCTGGTGGTCAACGCCGCCACCCGCGCCAAGGACCTGGCGTGGATCGGCGAGCAGGCGCAGGCGTTCGGCGTGCAGGTCCGCGAGCGCGACGACTTCGCGATGATCGCGGTGCAGGGTCCTAACGCGCGCGCCAAGGCGATCGGCCTGTTGCGCGAGCAGGATCGTGCCGCGGCGCAGAAGCTCGGCCGCTTCGCCGCGATCGAGGCGACCTCGATCGACGGCGTGCCGCTGTTCGTCGCGCGCACCGGCTACACCGGCGAGGACGGCTTCGAGATCGTGCTGCCGCAAGAGCAGGCGCCTGCGTTCTGGGATGCGCTGATCGCTGCCGGGGTCAAGCCGGCTGGCCTGGGCGCGCGCGACACGCTGCGCCTGGAAGCGGGCATGAACCTCTACGGCCAGGACATGGACGACAGCGTCTCGCCCTACGAGGCCGCGCTGGCCTGGACCGTGACCCTCGACGAGGGCCGCGACTTCATCGGCCGCGCCGTGCTCGAGGCGCAGAAGGCCGGCGGCGCGCCGCGGCAGATGATCGGCCTGGTGATGGACGAGAAGGGCGTGCTGCGCCACGGGCAGAAGGTGCTGACCGCCAACGGCGACGGCGAGATCCTGTCCGGCACCTTCTCGCCGACGCTGGGCAAGGCGATCGCCTTCGCGCGGGTGCCGGCCGGCGAGCCGGGCGCAGTGCGCGTGGACATCCGCGGCAAGGAAGTGCCAGTGCGCGTGGTCAAGTTCCCGTTCGTGCGCGAAGGCCAGGTCCAGCCCGGCGTGCTCCGCTGAGTCCGGGCCGCGACCGCGGCGCGCGCGCCATCGTTCCCGCGCGCGCGGTTCGCTACACTAGTCTCCCATCCTCGATACCGTCTTCTTCCGGAGCAGCCCCATGAGCGAGATCCCTGGCGACCTCAAATTCCTCAAGTCCCACGAGTGGGCCCGCGTCGAAGGTAATGGTCGCGTGACCATCGGCATCTCCGACCATGCCCAGGGCCTGCTCGGCGACCTGGTCTACGTCGAACTGCCGAACGTCGGCGATCATGTCGAAGCCGGCAACGGCGTGGCCGTGGTCGAGTCGGTCAAGGCCGCCTCGGACGTGTACAGCCCGCTGAGCGGCAAGGTGGTCGAGGTCAACACCGCGCTGAGCGACAAGCCGGAAACGATCAACGAAGACGCCTACGGCGAAGGCTGGATCCTGGTGCTGGAAGCGGACGATGCCGAGCAGTTGAACGAACTGCTGTCGCCGGACGAGTACGCCGAACTGCTCGAGGAAGACGGCCACTGAGCCGACTTCCCGTCGCGACACTCGAACCGGCCGCCCAGTGCGGCCGGTTTCTTTTTGGGTGCCGCGCGGTGCGGTCGCCACCGTCCGCGCGTCGGCGGCGCCATTCTTTGCATGGCTATCCCGGAACCCGCGTCGCCGGCGTCGCCGCGTGCGTCGCTGCGAAGACGATGTGAGGTCGTCGCCGGGCAGCACCGCGAGGACAACGCGTTCGCCCTGGCTGTAGGTGGCTGATGCATGCGATCCACGCTTCGGTCGGTGCCGGTTTTCCGACGCGGCGCAGATGCAGCACGGCATGCAGGGCGCGACGTGGGGTAGCGACGCGGGCAGTGGCGACGTGGCGCGCGCTTCGCACGTCGCCGATGTGCGACGGCGCGGTGTGTGCCGGCGTCAGCCGGTGACCTGTGCGATCCGCGCCGGTCGACACACCCATGCGACGGCATCGGTGGAAGCACGAGTGGAAGTGGACGAGGGCAGTCGCATGCGTGGCGGTGTGTCGGCGACGTGTGTGCAGGGCGTGCCGCGGTGGTGCGATGTGTCGCGTCTCGGCGTCTCGGCGACGCGGTACGCGACGCATCGCGCGCGTCGAGGTCGCCGCACGACGCAAAAAAGTTTGCGCACTTTTGCGCATTTGCACTTGTGCGATGCCGGAACCGCACGCGGTCGCGAAATTTTTTTTCAGCTAGCGGACAGGCTGGCGCGCACCGTCGCAGTTGCCGCCGACGCGTCGCCGATGCCTGTCCGCAACGCGATGGCGGCAGTGCGTCGTTGCAGAAAACACGGAAATTTCCCTGCTTTTTTTGCATGCGCCGATTTCCTTGCGGTGTCGGCAGCGACGCTCGGCGGCATTGGCGAGGCGGCCGGCGTGGCATGCGGCGGTCGTGGCGCGCGCGCCAGCGAAAAAAAATTTGCGCAGAAGTGTTGACAGTAAAAAAAACCGTGATTAGGTTTCGCCCAGCAGACGTTGCTGCGCAAGCGAGTGAATCGGATCGACATCAAAACGCGAAGCACAACTTGGACATCCGCCAGGAACCCGAAGATGGTGGAGTTGGAGTCGCTTCCCTCCGAGAAACGCAACGTCTCCCCTGGCATCGCACCCGTATCGACATTCGGTACGGGTGTTTCTGTATCCGATCCGGCCCGCAGCGCGCGCCGGCGGTTCCCGCAGGCGGAGCATCGCCGCGAGGTTGCTTTAACTGGGCATTTTCAATCCATAGTTCACTGACGAGGAGCCATCCCATGGCGACGAAAAAAGCTGCGAAAAAGCCGGCCGCTAAGAAGGCGGTCAAGAAGACTGCCGCCAAGAAGCCGGCAGCGAAGAAGGTTTCGGTAAAGAAGGCGGTCAAGAAGGTCGCCAAGAAGGTGGCCAAGAAGGTCGCCAAGGTGAAGAAGGCGGTCAAGAAGGCCGTTGCCAAGAAGGCAGTGAAGAAGACGGCAAAGAAGGCCGCCACCAAGAAGACCGCGAAGAAGGCCGTCGCCAAGAAGGCGGTGAAGAAGACCGCGAAGAAGGCTGCGACCAAGAAGACCGCGGCGAAGAAGACGGTGAAGAAGTCGGCTGCCAAGAAGCCGGCCGCGAAGAAGGCAACTGCGAAGAAGGCCACCGCCAAGAAGACCGTGGCGAAGAAGAAGCCGGCCGCTCGCAAGAAGAAGGCCGCTCCGGTCGCGCTGCCGGCAACGCCCGCGCCGCTGATCTGATCCATCCCGATCGCTGTTCCTAGACTCTCTCCCCGGTGCCCAGCGGGGAGGGAGTTTTTTATTTGCGGGGGCCCGCCGTGCGCGATCGCAGCCTACGCCTGGACCCGGCCGCATCCGCGGCGCCGCCTGTCCCAATCCACGCCGACCGTCCTCTGCGCCCCGATTCAGGTCGCGATGTGGACAGTGTCTTTGCGACTCGCACTGAGCGCGGCTGACTAGCGACGCCTGTACGTTCCGCCTGTCTCAACCACGCAGGCTGTCCTCTGCGCCCCGCCCCGCATGCCAGGTCGCGACGTGGACACCGTGCCTGTGCGTTTCTACTCGCGTACCGCTGACTGGCGGCGCCTGCCGCGTCCCTCTGCCTCAACCCACGCCGAGCGCCCTCTGTGCCTTGCCTGCAAGGTCGCGACCGTGCGGTCTCGTACCGCGCATCGCTGACTGGCAGCGCCTGCTGCGTGCGCCCGTCTCAACTCACTTCGACGGTCCCCTGTGCGCTGATTGGTCAGTTGCCATGTAGGTGTTCTGCCTGTGCACCGCCCATCCAGATCGCGACTGCACGTCGTGCCATCGCTGCGTTGTCGGACGCCTATGGCGATGGTGGTACATCCGTCGGGCGTCGGGACTTCCCGACGTGCGCGTGCCGCCTCGGCAACCACGTGCGCACCACGCGTGAGCAGGCGGGGAGCGGGAGCGACCTCCGCCACAGCGATAAGCATTCCGCCTATGTGTCTCGTATCGGGAGCGAACCTGCACGTCGGGCCGCCGCTTCGGGTCGGGTGCCAGTTGATGGCGCGCATCCATCAGGTCTTCCCGACGTGCGCGTACCGCCTCGGCGAACGCGCGAGCAGGCGGGTGCGGTGAGCGACTGCGTCACGGCGACACGCCTGTCACGCCACGCCGGTGGGCGGCAGGCAAGGGGAGGCGCACCCAAGTGAATGCACACACCCTGACGAAGACCACCTGACCGCCGCGATGCGCGGCTGCGGGAGGAATCGAGGATGCCTGGCGTCCGCGGATCCGTCGAGGCATCGTGCGCCGTGCGCGCTCTGCGTGCTGTTCGTAGCGTGCGCCGCGGCGCGCCAGTGCGCCACGCCGAACGCTCGATAGGTCATTGGTCTTCGCCGGTTGCATGGACGGCAGGCGCGATGCGCGCTGCCCATTGCTTGCGTGCGGTGCTACATCTAGCCGCCAGCATGCCGGCGGCGGCAGCGGGACGGCGCCGCGGGGTGTCCGCCAGATGCGGGATCGTGGACGACGCAGCGAAGCGCAGCGTGCGTCTTGCGTGGTTGTGGAGAGGGATGGCGCACGGCTGGAGCGGCCGCATACAGGCGCCCTCCACCCTGTTCCGTGTGGCTGTGGCCGATCGTTCGTCGTGGATTGCTGTCGGCCGTTGCGCTGCCGCGACGTGACCGTGCCGCCCCATGGCCGCATCGCCGCAACTGGAACAGCGCACATCCGGCGACGGCGGGGCAGGAGCTGTCTGCAGCGCATCCACACACCTGCAGACAGCAGAAAGGCGGCTTGCGCCGCCTTCTGCGAGGATGCTGCGGGACACCGCGCTCAGTGCGGCGAGGCCACCGACTTGGACGAGGACGCGCCCTTCTTGTCCTTCGGGTCCGGACGCTCGGCCATCAGGTTGTCGCTGCCGAAGTCGGTGTCCACGTCCAGCCAGCGCTGCGCCGGCAGGCCGATCGCGCGGTCGAGGACGGTCGGCAGCAGGCCCGAGGGCAGGCCGCTTTCGCCGTTCCACAGGATCGCCACGGCGAAGTCGCGTTCCGGCACCAGCGCGATCAGGCCCCGGTAGCCCTGCACCGCGCCGGCATGGAAGATCACCTGGTGGCCGGAGTAGTCGAACACGCGCCAGCCCAGCGCGTAGCTCGCCGAGTTGACCCGCGCGCGGCGCCAGCCCGAGCGCATCTCGCCCGGGGTGAGGATCAGCGGTGCGTGCAGGGTCGCCAGCAGCGGCTCCGGCAGCACGTCCGGGCGATGCCCGGTCTGCGCGATCAGCCACTGCGCCATGTCGCTGATGCTGGCGTTGACGCCGGCGGCGGGCGCCAGGCGGTAGTAGGTCGGCTTGGGCGTCAGCGAGACCCAGCCGTTGCGGCTGCGCACGTGCGGGCGCGCCCAGCGCGGGCTGGCCTGGATGCCGGCCAGGCCCATGCTGGCGTCGTTCATGCCCAGCGGCTTGAAGATGCGGCGCTCCACCGACTGCTCGTAGAAGCTGCCGGACGCGGCGAACACCACGTCGCCGATCAGGCTGAAGGCGACGTTCTGGTAGGCGTAGCACTCGCCCGGTGCGCACTTCAGCGGCGCATAGGCCAGCTTGTGGCTGAGCGTGTAGTAGTCGAGGTTGGATTCGACGTCGCGGTCGTAGGCGTTGTAGGTGAGACCGACGCGGTGGCTGAGCAGGTCGGCGACGTTCAACTGGCGCGTGGCCACCGGATCGCTGAGCTGGAAGCCAGGCACGTAGTCGACGACCTTGCTGTCCCAGCGCAGGGTGCCGTCGTTGACCAGCAGGCCGGCCATGGTGCCGGCGAACGCCTTGGACAGCGAGGCCAGGCGGAACACGGTGTGCGCATCGACCGGCTCGGGACGGTTGACGTCGGTGACGCCGTAGCCGCGCGCGCTGAGCACCTGGCCGTTGTGCACGATGGCCATCGCCAGGCCGGGCACGCGCTCGCCATAGGTCAACTGTTCGGCCACAGACTCCAGCGCGGCGACGTCGAAGTCCCTGGCCAGCGGCAGCACCTGGCTCTGGGTGAGCGAGGCGCGGTAGGGCAGCGGCTGGGTCGGCGAGGTGTAGCGCGTGGCTTCGGTGTGCAGCGGCGGCGGCAGCGGTTGCGCGGGCGCCGGCGTCTGTGCGGTGGAGGACATCGCAAAGGGCAGCAATGCCCCGAGCAACCCGGTTGCCACCGGTCGAAGGAGCCGGTGCCTGCTGTTCTGTGTCATTGCGCCTGAGGCCTGTGAGGTGCTGCCGGCCACGATTCTAGCGCCGGATTTCTCGAATGCACAAACTGGGAGAAGATGAATAGGCATCGCCTTGATCCTGCTGGGGATTTCCCGCGTCGGACGGGGGTGCGCAGGCCCGCCAGCGAGGGGCGGCGTGGACTGCGGCGGATGCCGATGGACATGCAATCGCCGTGCCGCGCACAGCCTTTTTAGCCCCTCTCCCCCCGGGAGAGGGGTTGGGGTGAGGGTACGTCGCCCAGCGGCAGCGGGAATCTGGTGGCAAGCTCCGGGAAACTCGCCACCACCCCGAACTCCCCGCACCGCCCCGCAGCCGCCGCCTCACCCCTCCCGCAGGACCATGCGCCCACGGATCAGGTCGGCGGCGCGCTCGGCGATCATCATCGTCGGGCCATTGGTGTTGCCGCTGACCAGGCGCGGCATCACCGAGGCGTCGACCACGCGCAGGCCGTCGAGCCCGCGCAGGCGCAGCTGCGGATCGACCACCGCCTGCGCGTCGCTGCCCATCCGGCAGGTGCCGATCGGGTGATAGATGGTTTCGGCCTTGGCGCGGATGAAGGCGATCAACCCGGCCTCGTCCAGATCCTCGCGCGCCGGCAGCAGCGGCGCGCCGCGCCAGGCATCGAACGCCGGCTGCTGCAGGATGTGCCGCGCCAGGCGCGCGCATTCCACCAGCATGCGCAGGTCGAAACCGTCGGGGTCGCTCAGGTAGTTGGCCTGGATCCGCGCCGGTGTGCGCGGGTCGGCGTCGTTGAGCGCGATGCGGCCACGGCTGCGCGGCTGCAGGTGGCAGGCGTGCAGGGTGAAGCCGTCGCCGGGCAGGCGATTGCGGCCGTGGTCGTCGAGCATCGCCGGCACGAAGTGCATCTGGATGTCGGCGCGCGCGTCCGGCGCCAGCGGCGAGCGGATGAAGGCGCCGGCCTCGGCGATGTTGCTGCTGCCGGCGCCACGGTGCCCGCGCAGGAAATAGTCGAAGGCGATCTTGGCCTGGTTGCGGCGGTCGTAGCTGATGCCCGAGCGGGTGCGATACAGCGTGCACACGTCCAGGTGGTCCTGCAGGTTGGCGCCGACCTGCGGCTGGTCCAGCTGCACCGCGATGCCGTGGCGGCGCAGCGCATCGGCCGGGCCGATGCCCGAGAGCATCAGCAGCTGTGGCGAGTTCACCGCGCCGGCGCTGAGCAGCACCTCGCGCGCGGCGCGCGCCTGCACCTCGCGGCCGTCCAGCGCATAGGCGACGCCGACCACGCGTCCGCCCTCGATCAGCAGGCGCAGCACCAGCGCGTCGGTGACCACCTGCAGGTTGTCGCGCATGCGCGCCGGCGCCAGGTAGGCGACCGCGGCCGAGCAGCGCGCGCCATTCTTCTGGGTGACCTGGTACAGGCCCACGCCCTGTTGCTGCGGGCCGTTGAAGTCGGGGTTGTGCGGAAAGCCCGCCTCCTGCGCGGCGGCCACGAACACCTCCGAGAGCGGGTTGTGGTAGCGCAGGTCGGAGACGTGCAGCGGGCCGTCGCCGCCGTGCAGCGCATCGCCGCCGCGGCTGTTGCATTCGCTGCGGCGGAAGTACGGCAGCACGCCGCGCCAGTCCCAGCCATCGGCACCGTCGGCCGACCAGTCGTCGTAGTCGGCGGGCACGCCGCGCACGTAGCACATCGCGTTGATCGAACTGGAGCCGCCGAGCACCTTGCCGCGCGGCCACCATAGCCGGCGGTCGTTCAAGGCCGGCTCGGCCTCGGTCAGGTAGTTCCAGTTGATGCGGCGGTTGTTGGCCAGGCGCGCCAGGCCGGCGGGCATGTGGATGAAGGGATTGCGGTCGCGCGGCCCGGCCTCGATCAGCAGCACCTTGCAGTCGCGGTCCTCGCTCAGGCGGTTGGCGAGCACGCAGCCGGCCGAGCCTGCGCCGATGATGATGAAGTCGTACACCCGCGATGTCCCCTCAGTTCCTGGCGCCGACGCTAGTCGCCGGGGATAGAGCATATGCTCGGCGCGGGCTGCCGCCGGGTGCGATGCAAGCGCGGCGTGGTGTGCGCATGGCGCGCGCGCTGGCGGTGTTGCGGTGCATCAGCTACCGTGCGCGTTTTCCGCCCCGAAAATCGCCATGTCCCGTTCCTGCGCCAGGGTCCGCCGCCGATGAGCGCCGCCCCGCATGCCCCCGGCGCGCTGGCGCGGTTGCGCGGCGCCCTGCGCGATTCGCCGCCGCTGGCGTGGGCGTTCCTGTACTTCTTCTCGCTGCTCAGCGGTTACTACGTGCTGCGGCCGGTGCGCGAGGCGATGGGCGCCTCCGCCGACGTGGCCGCGGTGTTCCCGCCGGCGATGATCGCGTTCTTCGCGGCGCACGGCATGCCGCTGAAGGAGTTCGCGCTGCAGGTGCTGTTCACCTGCACCTTCCTGATCATGCTGTTGCTGCAGCCGGTCTACGGCGCGCTGGTCAGCCGCTATCCGCGACGGGTGTTCCTGCCGGTGGTGTACGGCTTCTTCATCGCCACGCTGCTGCTGTTCTACGTGCTGTTCGACAGCGGCGTGCCCGGGCGCGGCATGGCCTTCTTCCTGTGGATCTCGGTGTTCAACCTGTTTGCGGTGGCGGTGTTCTGGAGCTTCATGGCCGATGTCTTCAGCAATGCCGAGGCGCGCGCCTATTACGGCTACATCGGCGCCGCCGGCACGCTCGGCGCGTTCCTGGGACCGGTGATCGCCAGCAGCCTGGTCGAACGCATCGGCATCGCCAACCTGATGCTGGTGTCGGCCGGATTCCTGGTGGTCAGCGTGGTGTGCCTGCTGCGCCTGCGGCTGTGGGCGGTCGCCCGCGAGCGCGAGCGTGGCGTGGTCGGCGGCGAGGCGCCGATGGGAGGCGACGTGCTGGCCGGGCTGAAGCTGATCGCGCGCGAACCGCTGCTGCGCTGGCTCGCCCTGATGTCGGTGTTCGGCGTGGGCGTGGGCACCCTGCTGTACAACGAACAGGCGGCGATCGTGCGCCGCCTCTACACCGATGCGGCGGCCAGTACCGCCTTCTACGCCAACATCGACCTGGCGGTGAACGCGGTGACCCTGGTGCTGCAGTTGCTGGTCACGCGCGCGCTGCTATCGCGCTTCGGCATCGGGCCGGCGCTGCTGATTCCCGGCTGCGCGATCCTGCTCGGCTACTCGGTGCTGGCGGTGTCGCCGCTGCCGATGCTGGTGGCGGTGGTGCAGGTGGTGACCCGCGCCGGCGAGTTCTCCCTGGCCAAGCCGGCGCGCGAAACCCTGTACACCCGGGTCGGCCGCGAATGGCGCTACAAGGCTGGCGCGGCGATCGATACGGTGATCTATCGTGGCAGCGACCTCAGCTTCGCATGGTTGTACAAGCTGCTGTCGGGGTTCGGCTCGCAGGTGGTGTTCGTCGCGGGCCTGCTGGCCGCCTCCGGCATGACCCTGGGCGCGTGGCGGCTGCTGCGCGAGGCGGCCAAGCTGCCACCGGAACGCACGCCGCCGACGCGGTGAGCCGGCGCAGCGTGGGGACTGGCCGCCCATCGGCACGCTGGCTATGCTGGCGCCCTGTCTCCTGTGCCGGATAGCACGATGATCCTGTTGGCTTCGATCCTGGTGGGCGCGGTCGCGCTGCTGCACCTGTACATCCTGGTACTGGAGATGGTCCTGTGGACGCGTCCGCTGGGCATGAAGGTCTTCCGCAACTCACCGGAGAAGGCCCAGGCCACGCGCGTGCTGGCGGCCAACCAGGGGCTCTACAACGGCTTCCTCGCCGCCGGCCTGGCCTGGGGCCTGGTCGCACAGCGGGTCGACGTGATGCTGTTCTTCCTCGGCTGCGTGGTCGTGGCCGGCCTGTACGGCGGCTGGAGCGTCAGCCGCCGCATCGTGTCCGTGCAGGCGCTGCCGGCGGCGCTGGCGATCGCCGCGGTGTTGCTGGCGTACTGAGCACGGTCGCGCACCGCACACCGCCCAGGCGACGCAGCGGTCGGCGCGCGTGGCGACACCCACATCGCGATGCGCGCGACGCACACCACCTTCGCGCGCGTATCTCCACGCTGACCGGCAGGTCGTCACCGCGCTCGGCGGCGACGATCGCCACGTCCGGCGTGGCCATCGCATGCATCGGACCTACTGCCTTGCTGCGGTATTCCACCTGCATGCCCTTGGGAATCCAGCGCATCGAGGGCGGCAGGCTGGCGTCGATCATGAGTCCGCCGGCCAGCTCCGCCAGGTTGCACAGGGTGATCGCGTGCACCGTGCCGATGTGGTTGCTGACCCGGCGCCGGTGCGCGATGCGCGCCTCGCAGCGGCCCGGCTCCAGGACGGTGATGCGCGGGGCGATGCTGGCGAAGTAGGGCGCCTTGAAGCACACCGCACGCGAGGACAGCCAGGATCCCCCGGGTTAGCGTTGCAAGCGGCGATAGAGCGAAAGCAGTCGACGCATCGCAGTTCCCTCAAACGCACGACGGCGGACCGAAGTCCGCCGCCGTGAGTGGCTGCATGGCTAGAACGATCAGGCCGCTTCGCGCGAATGCCCGTCGTCGGCCGCGGCGGCGGCACGCTGGTAGTAGCTTGCCGAGCGCAGCTCGTCGGTGTCGAAGTCGTCGACGCTGATCGTGTCCATGGTGATCTCGCGCAGCTCCTCCAGCTGACGGCGCTCGTCGGCCGAGAGCACGCCTTCGCGCACCGCCTCGTCCAGCTGCGAGGCGAAGTCCAGCGACTCGATGCCCTTGCTCTTGAGCGCCTTCAGGAACTTGCGCTCCACCGGCTCGGCCAGCACGGCCTTGGTCAGGTAGCTGGCGATGCGCCCGCCCGGGTTGTTCTCGCACGGGGTCAGGAACACGCCCTGGCCCAGGCGATCGCGCGCCTCGTTGGGGGTCATCAGCAGCGCGGCAACACGGTGCCCCAGGCGGTCGCCCGGCGCCTCGGCGCGGCGGCCCCACGGGAAGATCAGCGCCCACATCAGCCAGCCGACCGGACGGATCGGGAAGTTGCGCAGTGCCGCCGACAGCGCCAGTTCGATCTTGTGCACGCTGTCGTGGAAGGCCCACGCCAGCAGCGGCTGGTCGGTGGCCGGCGCGCCGTCGTCGTGGTAACGCTTGAGCATGGCGCTGGTCATGTAGATGTGGCTCAGCACGTCGCCCAAGCGTCCGGACAGCGACTCCTTGAACTTCAGCTTGCCGCCGAGCATCAGCATCGACACGTCGGCCATCAGCGCCAGATTCGCCGAGTAGCGGTCCAGCTTGCGGAAGTAGCGGCGGGTGTAGGCGTCGCCCGGGGCGGCGCCGATGCGTGCGGCGGTCAGGCCGAACCACAGCGAGCGCACCGCATTGGAGATGGCGAAGCCGATGTGGCCGAACAGGTTGCGATCGAACTCGTCGACGCCGGCCTTGTGGTCCGGGTTGCCGGCGGCCTTCATCTCCTTCATCACCCACGGATGGCACAGGATTGCGCCCTGGCCGAAGATCAGCAGGCTGCGGGTCATGATGTTGGCGCCTTCCACGGTGATCGCGATCGGCGCGGCCTGCCAGCTGCGGCCGGCGAAGTTGCGCGGGCCCAGGATGATGCCCTTGCCGCCGACCACGTCCATCACGTCGCTGATGACCTCGCGGCTCATCGTGGTGCAGTGGTACTTGGCGATCGCCGACGGCACCGACGGCACGTCGCCGCGGTCCACCGCCGCAGCGGTGGCCTGCGACAGCGCGCTGATCGCATAGGCCTTGCCGCCGATCCGCGCCAGCGCCTCTTCCACGCCTTCGAAGCGGCCGACCGACAGGCCGAACTGCTTGCGGATGCGCGCATACGCGCCGGTGACGACCGCGCCGAACTTGGCGCCGCCGCTGGCGGTGGAGGGCAGGGTGATCGAGCGGCCCACGGCCAGGCACTCGTTGAGCATGTTCCAGCCCTTGCCGACCATCTCCACGCCGCCGATCAGCTGGCTCAGCGGGATGAACACTTCGCGGCCGTGGATCGGGCCGTTCTGGAACGGCGAGTTCAGCGGGAAGTGGCGGCGGCCGATCTCGACCCCCGGGGTCTCGCGCGGCAGCAGCGCCAGGGTGATGCCGATGTCCTTGGTGTCGCCGATCAGGCCTTCCGGGTCGTACATGCGGAACGCCAGGCCGACCAGGGTCGCCACCGGGGCCAGGGTGATGTAGCGCTTGTCGAAGGTCAGCTTGACGCCGAGCACGTTGGCGCCGTTCCACTCGCCCTTGCAGACGATGCCGTAGTCGGGGATCGAGGTGGCGTCGGAGCCGGCGAACGGACCGGTCAGGCCGAAGCAGGGCACTTCCTGGCCCACCGCCAGACGCGGCAGGTAGTAATCCTTCTGCTCCTTGGAACCGTAGTGCAGCAGCAGCTCGCCCGGGCCCAGGGAGTTGGGCACGCCGACGGTGGAACTGACCACGCTGGAGACCGAGGCGATCTTCTGGATCACCTTGTGGTGCGCCAGTGCGGAGAAGCCGAGGCCACCGTACTCCTTCGGGATGATCATGCCGAAGAACTTGTTCTTCTTGATGAAGCTCCAGATCTCCGGCGGCAGGTCGGCGTGGACGTGGGTGATTTCCCAGTCGTTGGTCATCCGGCACAGCTCTTCCACCGGGCCATCGAGGAAGGCCTGCTCTTCGGCGGTCAGCTGCGGCTTGGGATAGTTCAGCAGCTTCTGCCAGTCCGGATCGCCGGTGAACAGTTCGCCTTCGAATCCGACCGAGCCGGTTTCCAGTGCGATGCGTTCGGTCTGCGACAGCGGCGGCAGCACCTTGCGGAACACCTTGAGCATCGGTGCGGTGAGCAGCGGCTTGCGCACGAACGGCAACAGCAGTGGCACCGCGACCACCGCCAGTACGACGGCGGCGACGATGGTGGCGACGTGGTTGGCGCCGAGCAGCCAGCACGCGACCAGCAGCGTGGCGCTCAACGCGGCCCAGACGGCGAGCCGCATGCGGTGATAGGCGGCGAACGCGCCGGCCAGCAACAACACGAGGAAGGGGGCAATGATGCTCATGGGCGTGCTCCGGGGAGGTACTCGGTGACGGCGGACGATGCGCCGGCGCAGGCCGGTGGCAGGGCGTCCAGATAGTGCAACACAGTGGCGGTAAATGCGGCGTTGTCGTCGCCGGCCAGCATATGCGTGGCTTCGGGCAGATGCGCATGCTGCGCATGCGGCACCAGCGACAAGAATTCTTCGATGGTCTGCGGCGTGACCAGATCGCTGCGGCCGCCGCTGATCAGCAGCAGTGGGCACCGCACGTGCGCAGCGGCCTGCGCGATCGCGCCCTGGTGCTGGTCGCTGTCGCGTGCCAGTTCTTCGACCAGGCGCGGATCCCAGTGCCAGTACCAGCGGCCGTCGGCGTGCTGCCGCAGCACGCTGCGCAAGGCTTCGGGCGACTTGCGCGCGCGCTGCGGCAGATAGGCGGCGATGGCATCGCCGGCCTCGTCCAGGCTGGCGAAACCCTGCGGGTGCGCGGTCATGAAGGCGAGGATGCGTTCGACCCCGGCGGGTTGCCAGCGCGGGGTGATGTCCACCAGCACCATCGCGCGGAACAGACCCGGCCAGCGCGATTCGGCGATCAGCCCGAACAGCCCGCCCATCGAGGCGGCGACCAGCACCGGCGGCGGCGACATCTCGCCGGCGACCACGATCAGGTCGTCGGTGAACTGCTCGCCGCGATAGGGCAGATCCGCCGGGTTGCGTGCGGAATCGCCATGGCCGCGCGCATCGTAGGCGACGCTGCGGTAGCCATGCGCCTGCAGTGCCGCGGCGGTTGCCGACCAGGCATGCCGGGTCTGGCCGAAGCCATGTGCGAACAGCACCGATCCGGCCTCGCCGGGACCGGTGACGGTCGCAGCCAGCGCCAGCTCGCCGGCGCCGGACAGGGCGGCCGAGACGGCATGCGGGACAGTGGCGGAAGCAGAAACCATACGAGATAGTATGGTCGCTCTGCCGGGCATGTCAATACGATGCAGTATGGGTGCGAAAAACCAACGCTGCCGGGCATTTGCGCCGGCCGTGCGGAGGCCACATACTGCAACCGACGTCCCCGTATGGTTAAATCCACGGATGAATACCGCGCCCGCTCCTTCCTCCGATGACGGCGCCGCTTCCGGCGGCGGCCGCAACAACCGGCTCAGTGCCGAAGACTGGGCGCAGGCCGCCCTGGACCTGATCGCCGAACAAGGCGTGAGCGCGGTGGCGGTGGAACCGCTGGCGCGGCGCCTGGGCGTCACCAAGGGCAGCTTCTACTGGCACTTCCCATCGCGCGATGCATTGCTGCAGGCTGCGCTGGAGCGCTGGGAACTGGTCGAACAGCAACAGGTGTTCGGCAGCCTGGAAGAAGTGCCGGATCCGCGCACGCGGCTGCGCGCGCTGTTCCAACTGGTTGCGCATGAGGTCAAGCCGCACATCATCTACAGCGAATTGCTGAAGGCGCTCGACCATCCGGCGGTGCGGCCGGTGATCGACCGCGTTTCGCAGCGGCGCATGGAGTATCTGATCGCCTCGTTCCGCCAGGCCGGGCTCAGCCGGACCGACGCGCAGCATCGCGCACGCCTGGCCTACGCCGCCTACGTCGGCTTCCTGCAGCTGTCGTTGCAGTTGCACCAGCCCAAGCAGGCGCGCGAGGACTTCGAGGCCTACGTCGAACACGTCATCGTGACCTTGATTCCGGGCTGATCCCTGCGGGGTGACGCGTCGGCATTGAATGCTGGCGCATACCGAAGCGGTCGCATAAAAAACCGGCGCAAAAAAACGGCCCCTTTCGGGGCCGTTCTTGTTACCGGAACATCCGGCGGTATCAGAACCGCTGGGTGTATTGCATGAACAGGTAACGGTCGTAGTCCAGCATCGGATCGATGGACGAAGAGCTGTTGTTGGTCAGCGAGTAGGTGATCGGCGGCTGCTTGTTCCACACGTTGCGAGCACCCACGGTGACCGCGCCGTTCCAGGGGGCCGACCAGGTCATCGAGACGTCCTGATAGGTGATGGCTCCCTTCTTGTTCGCGCCCACGCCACCGCCCCAACCAGCGTTGGGCGTCTGGTAGTTCGGATCGTTGCACTCTTCGGCGTACTGGCAGAAATCGCGGTAACCGCCGTAGTAGCGCAGGTTCCAGCTGGCCGACAGGTCGCCCTTGACCCAGTTCACGCCGAGCGTGGCCCGAACGCGCGGGTAGTTCCAGTAGCCCGCGTAGTCGTTCCAGGGGCTGCCATTGTCGCTCTGCTGCCGGAACGCAACCAGGTAGTTGCTGTCCAGTCGCAGCGAGAACTGGCCGACCGCGAATTCCGGCAGGCGATAGTTCGCGACGAAGTTGTAGCCTTCGGTTTCCAGCGCACCCAGGTTGGTGTTGCCGCGGCTCAGGCTGACCACCTGGCCGGTGGCCGCATCGCGGGTGTAGTTACAGAACGAGGTGACGCCGTTGTAGCACTGGTTCAGCACATAGGTCGCGCTGACCGCGGTGATCACGTTGGAGATGCTGATCTTGTACCAGTCGAGCGAGAAGTCCAGGCCCTGCACCCAGTGCGGGCTGAAGACCAGGCCGACCGTGCGGGTCTTGCTGTACTCAGGCTGCAGCGTGGCGTTGCCCACACCCGCCTGGAACGCGGTGTTGCTCTGCGTTTCGCGGGCGCTGACCGGTTGGCCGGCGTTGTCGGTCTGGCGGAAGTTCGTCGAGAGGCCTTCCGACGCGCAGCGCGCTGCCACGGCGGGCGTGGACAGCTGGCCGAAGCGCGCATCGCACGGGTCGGTGAACGGATCGAAGGACTGCGAGCCGCCGCCGAAGGTGTCGTCCAGGGTCGGGGCGCGGAAGCCCTTGCCGTACGTGCCACGCACCAGCAGATCCTCGACCGGCTTCCAGGTCAGGCTGAACTTGCTGTTGGTGGTGTTGCCGAACCGGTCGTAGTCCGAGTAGCGGCTCGCCACGTCGAACGAGAGTTCCTTGGCGAACGGCACGTCCTTCAGGACCGGAATCATCAATTCCAGGTAGGCTTCGTTGGTCTTGTATTTGCCCGTGGTCGGCGCGGCGGCCAGGTCGGTGGTGTAACCGGCGCTGGAGAGCTGATCCGGGTAGTCGTAGCCGCTGACCTCGCGGTGCTCGACACCTGCCGCGAACGCGAATTCGCCTGCCGAACCCGGCATGTCGAACAGGCCGCCGGTGATGTTGGCGAAGTACTGCTTGCTCACGCTCTGCTGGGTGGCCTGGCCGAGGGTGCTGACGTACTTCAACGCGTCGGCGGTGGACGCGGACGGGCCGCCGAGGATGTTGAACGGGGTGCACTGCCCGGCAGCCAGGTTGGTGCCCAGCGCGATCGGGTTCGCCGCGGTGCCGCACTGGACTACGCCCTGGGCATTCAGGAACGACGGACCCAGGGCCTTCTGCAGCGCCAGCAGGTTGATGTTGCCGGTGCTGATCTGGGTGACGTCGTACTTGTTGTAGTTCATGCCGACGTCCCAGTTCCAGCCGTGGGTGCCGACATCGAACGCGCCTTCCAGGGCGGCGTCGAAGTGGAAGCTCTTGACGTTGTTTTCCGACACGCGCGGGATTTCCGTGATGCGACGGAACCACGAGGTGATGTCCTGGCCGACCGGGTTGTAGTAGCTCTGGCCGCTGATGGAGACGGGGAACGTGCGCTGCGAGGTCGCATTCAGCGGGTAGCCGCCGACCTGGCGCGTGGAATCGCGTTCGGAGTACATCGCCGTCGACTTGAAGGTGATGTTCTCGTTGATATCGAAGCTGCCGGAGGTGAAGACCGACTTCGTCTCATTGCCCTGCGCCAGCATCATCTGCTGGGTGACGTTGAAGCGATCGTCGGTGGTCAGGCCATTGTGGTAGTTGGCGAGGTTGCGCGAATCGGCGCCGACGCCGTTGCCGTCCCACGAACCGGTGTGGTTCAGGACGTAGGTGTTGCCGTTGGAGTTGAAGCGGCCCCACGGACCGGTGGCGCTCAGGCCGTCCAGCGGGTGGTTCGGACCAAAGGTGGTGCGGGTCAGGTCGCGGTCCTTGGCGAACACCGGATCTTCCTTGGTGTAGCTGGCGCCGAAGATGAGCGAGGAGTGGTCGCCGCTGGCGCCCAGGGTGATCGAGTAGGACTGCTTCTGGCCGTCGCCGCGGCCGTTCTGGCCGAACAGCGCCGAGGCTTCGGCACCTTCGAAATTCTTGCGCAGGATGATGTTGACCACGCCGGCAACGGCGTCGGAGCCGTAGATCGCCGAGGCGCCGTCCTTCAGCACTTCGATGCGATCGATCAGGGCGCTCGGGATGGTCGACAGGTCGGTGTAGCCGGCCAGGCTGGAGGTCCAACGCTTGCCGTTCACCAGCACCAGGGTGCGCTGCTCGCCCAGGTTGTACAGGTTGACGTACTGGCCACCCTGTTCCGCGTTCGAGGTCAGCACCGCTGCCTTGCTGAACGTCTGGGTGCCGGAGACAGTGAGGTTCTGCAGGATGTCGCCGACGCTCACCAGGCCGGACTTCTTGATCTCCTCAGAGGAGACGGTGAAGACCGGCTGGGCGGTCTCGACGTCGACCGAACGGATGCGCGAACCGGTGACTTCGATGCGATCCAGGTTGGTGGCGCTGCCGCTTGCGTCCTGAGCGACGGCTGCGCCCGCGGTGCCACCGGCGCCCACGACCAGCGCGAGCACGACTGCATCACGCAGTGTGTTGGTCTTGCAATTCATTAGCTCTCTCTCCGAAAGATTGGGTAAAGCCCAAGGTTTGCCTGTGGGCGGAATCGAAAATGCGATTCCAAGTCCCTTCAGGGTGCCTGGATGGTATCCCGGTCGGAGGAAGAATTAAAGTCCCGTTAACAAAGCGATGTTTTGACGTGAATTCGAGTAAAAATCACGTATCCATCACAAAATGCATTGTGATGGGGCGGCGCGTGCCGCAAGTGGGTGGCTACAGATCCTGCTCGTAGCGCACGTAGGGGATGGTCCCCTCTTCGGTGCTGATGTTGTTCGGCGAGAACGGATTCTTGCCGCGGGTGATGACGTTCTCGGCGCCGACGGTGAGCTGGCCGCTCCACGGAGTGCGCCAGGTCAGGCCCACGCCGAGGCCGGTCCACTTGCCGGGCTGGCCGGGGGCATCGACGACGCGGCCGATGACGTTGGCGCTGAAGGAGCCGTAGCCGCCGCCGATGCTCAGGCTCTTGCTGTCCCAGCGGTCGAGCATGGCCGGGGTGGCGTCGGCGATCGGCACCAGGCGCGCCTTGGCGTAGGTGCCGCCGATCGAAACGAAGCCCTCGCGGCCGATGTTCTGCTGCGCGAAGACGGTCAGGTCGTTCTGCTCCATCCGCATCGACGGCGTCTTGTTGGCGCCAGCCAGCCAGGCGGGAAGATTCTCGCGGCCGGTGCCGGCCGACAGCGACAGGTGCCCGCCGGGGCGGTTGAAGGTGGTGGTGGCGGCGACATGGTGGCCGTTGGTGCCGTCGTCGTCGCCCAGGCTGGCCAGCATGCAGTGGCTGGCCAGGCCGCTGATGCTGCTGCCGCTGGCGCTGTTGCACAGCAGGCCCAGCGAGTCGCCGGAGGACAGGCCGAACGCGGCATCCAGGGAGTTGCGACCGAAATGCCAGCGTGCGCCGACCGCCTGCTCGCCGGTGGGCTCCAGGTACAGCAGTGCCTCGACCTTGCCGCTGCCCTTGTTCCAGACCGGCAGCACGGTGCGGTCCTGGCCGTTGGCGGGCTTGTTCTGCGCATGCACGCCCGTGCTCGCCGCAAGGGCGATCAGCAGGGCGAGCGGTAGGCGCAGGAAGGGTCGCATCAGCAATCTGAGACTTGGGGCAGGAACGAAAGTTCCCGCCGGACAGGGTGGTTGATGCTAGTGGGTTTATGTTTCTTTAACAAGTCGGACTCCCCGGTCGCGACGCGTGTTCCCGCTAGTGCAAGCGCTCCGAGGACGTCGGTTCAGCTTGCGTTACGGCAAACAATACTCCGAATTCCGTCAAGGGGAAGTCATAGTGACGGCCGCAGAATTCGCAGCGGATCTCAACTTGGCCGGTTGCCTCGGCCGCCGCCCGGGCTTCCTCCTCGCCCAGCGAGCGCAGCATCGCCGCGACCCTCTCGCGCGAGCACGAACAGCCGAAGCGCAGCGGGCGATCGCCCAGCAGGTCCGGGGTCTCCTCGTGGAACAGCCGGTGCAGCAGGGTCTCGGCCGGCGTCGCCAGCAGTTCGGCCTCGCCGACGGTCTCGAACAGGGCGCCGGCGCGGTTCCAGCCGTCCTCGTCACCGGCGTCGCCGGGCAGCTTCTGCAGCAGCAGGCCGGCGGCGTGGGTGCCGTCGGCGGCCAGGATCAGCCGCGTCGGCAACTGCTCGGACTGGCGGAAGTAGTCTTCGAAGGCTTCGTCCAGCTCGGCCGAGGACATCGCCACCAGGCTCTGGTAGCGCTGCGGTTCGCGCGGGTCCAGGCCGGGGTTCTCGATGGTGATCGCCAGCAGGGCGTCGTCGCCGAGCGCACGCAGGTCGCGCGGGGCGTCCTGGCCTTCGCTCAGCTGGACGATGCCGCGCAACGTGCCGGCCGCGGTGCACTCGGCGAACAGGGTGCGCAGCGCGCCCTGGCTGCGCAGTTGCACCGACAGGCGCCCGTCGACCTTGGTATGTCCGGTGAACAGGGCCGCGGCGACGCAGGCCTCGCCCAGCAGCTCGGTGGCCGCTGCGGGGTAGCTGGCCGGCGCCAGGATCTCGCGCCAGGTGTCGTGCAGACGCACGTGCACGCCGCGCACGCCGGCGCCGGGCAGCAGGAAGCGGGTCAGACGATCGTCGGAAGAATGCATTGCGGCCTCGCTGCGCATGGGAAGATGGCGACCGCACGAGAGTGGATCGTCACGGTGGACCAGATCGAAGAGAGCATAGGAATGGGGGCGGCGCGCCGCGATGCAAGTGGCGCTGCGCCGGCGCGTCCGCGCACCAGGCGCTGGCGCCGCTGGGTGCTGCTGGCGCCGCTGATCTTCGTGCTGGCGAGCGTGTCGCAGGTGCTGCTGCTGCGCTTCGTCGATCCGCCGTTCTCGGCGATGATGCTGGAGCGCCAGCTCGGCGCCTGGGCGAGTGGTGACTGGTCGTATCGCATCGTCTACGACTGGCGCGACACCGCGCAGATCGCGCCGAGCCTGCCGATCTCGCTGGTCGCCGCGGAGGACCAGCGCTTCCCCAGCCACCACGGCTTCGACCTGGACGCGATCGAGAAGGCGCGCGACCACAACGCGCGCGGCGGGCGCCTGCGCGGCGCCAGCACGATCAGCCAGCAGGTCGCCAAGAACGTGTTCCTGTGGCAGGGCCGCAGCTGGCTGCGCAAGGGGCTGGAGGCCTGGTACACGGTGCTGATCGAGGCGCTGTGGTCGAAACAGCGCATTCTCGAGGTGTACGCCAACGTCGCCGAGTTCGGCGACGGCGTGTACGGCGCGCAGGCGGCCGCGCGCAGTTTCTGGAACAAGGACGCAGCGCAACTGACGCCGGCGCAGAGCGCGCTGCTGGCGGCGGTGCTGCCGGCGCCGCAACGCTATGACGCCACCCGTCCCGGCCCCTACGTGCAGGGCCGCGCCAACTGGATCCAGCGCCAGACCCGGCAACTGGGCGGGCCGGCCTACCTGCAGGCCCCGTAGGCTAGGAGCCCCTCTCCCCTCGGGAGAGGGGTTGGGGTGAGGGTACGGCCGCACGTGGGCATTGAGGTTCGGCGGTAGGCGACCCTCATTCGCCCCTGCGGGGCACCTTCTCCCGGTGGGAGAAGGGAGGCGCGGGATCTTGCGCTGTAGATTGAGGTGTCCGGACTCAGCCCCTCTAGCATGGGGAGAGGGGTTGGGGTGAGGTTGCGGCCCGCACGCGGGCATTGAGGTTGGCCGGCAGGCGAACTCTCGTCCGCCCCTTCGGGGCACCTTACTCCTGACGTGAGAGGGGAGTGGACTCTGGATCTTGTCGGGTACGGCGCCCGCCGCTGGTGAACGCGCAGGCGGCTCCGTACCATCCGCCGATGGAATCCGAACGCCTCACCGTCGTCGTCACTGCGTTCAACGAGGCGCAGACCCTGCCGCTGTTGCACCCGCGCATCCTCGCCGCGCTCGATGACGTGCCGGGGCTGGAGGGGCGCGTGCTGTACGTGGACGACGGCAGCCGCGATGCCACCTGGGAGACGATCCAGGCGCTGGCCGCGTCCGATCCACGAGTTGGGGCGTTGCGCCTGTCGCGCAATTTCGGCAAGGAACTGGCGCTGACCGCGGGGCTGGACTGCGTCGATCGCGGCGCGGCGATGCTGCTGGATGCCGATGGCCAGGATCCGCCGGAACTGATCGGGCAGTTCGTGGCGCACTGGCGCGACGGCTACGACGACATCTACGGCACGCGTCTGGTGCGCGAAGGCGAGGGCTGGCTCAAGCGCGGCACCGCAGCGCTGTTCTACCGGGTGATCGGGCGTCTGTCGAAGACGCCGATCCCCGCCGATACCGGCGATTTCCGCCTGCTGTCGCCGCGCGCGCTGGCCGCGCTGCGGCAGTTGCGCGAGCGCCATCGCTTCATGAAAGGATTGTTCGGCTGGATCGGCTTCCGCCGTCTGGCTTTACCGTACAAACGCGCGCCGCGGCTGGCCGGGCGCAGCAAGTTCAGCCTGTGGCGGCTGTGGAACTTTGCCCTGGACGGCATCACCGGCTTCTCCACTGCGCCGCTGCGGGTGGCCACTTACCTGGGGCTGGCGACGGCGGTCGGCGCCTTCCTGTTCGCGATCTGGGTGGTGGTCAAGGCGGCGCTGTGGGGCGATCCGGTGGCGGGCTGGCCGACGATGATGGCGGTCATCCTGTTCCTGGGCGGCGTGCAACTGATCGCGCTGGGCCTGATCGGCGAATACCTGGGCCGGCTGTACGAGGAATCCAAACAACGTCCGTTGTATCTGGTGGAGACCTGGCGTGCACCGGGCGAAGGAGTATGCTCGGCCGGGCGATCCAGCGAACCGGGAGGCAGCGATGCGGACGGTACGGCAGGTCTTGAGCGAAAAGGGCGATGAGATCCACGCGGTCGCGCCGGACACGGCGGTGATCGAGGCGCTGCGGCTGATGGCCGCCAAGGGCATCGGCGCAGTGCTGGTGATGCAGGACGGACAGCTGTCCGGCATCCTGTCCGAGCGCGATTACGCACGCAAGGTGGTCCTGCAGGACCGCTCCTCGGCGACCACGCCGGTGCGCGACATCATGAGCAGCCGGGTGCATACCGTGGACCCGTCGCAGAGCGTGCAGCAGTGCATGGAACTGATGACCGGGCAACGCATCCGCCATCTGCCGGTGGTGGACGCCGGCACCGTGATCGGCGTGATCTCGATCGGCGACCTGGTCAAGGCGGTGATCGAGGAGCAGCGCGCGGAGCTGGATCAGTTGCAGGAGTACATTCGGAGCTGAGATTCGGGAGTCGGGATTGGGGATTCGCAAGAGCGGCGGTGGTGTATGCGGCAGGTTCGCCGAGCCCGTCATGCATCTGCATTTGGCCGGCTCAGGTCGCCGCTTTTGCGAATCCCCAATCCCTAATCTCCAATCCCGCGGCTACTTGTCGCCGCACTGAATATCCTTGCCCGGCCCGGTCTCGATGGTCGCGAGCAGGGCGGCCGGCGGGGCGATGCTGCCCAGGGCCACGGCGATCGCGCCGCGCACGCCCAGGGCCTTGAAGTCGGGGCGGAAGCTCGGGTCCTTGAAGGTGCCACCGACGCGCAGCGGCGAACGCAGGGCGAGGATGCTGTGGTCCTTGGGCTGCGCCTTCAGCAGCAGGTCCAGGCGCTCCTGGCCCAGGTCGATGGTGCCGCTGCCGACCAGCAAGGTGTCGGTGCTGTCGAAGGCCAGCGCGCGCGAGGTCATGACCCCGTGCTGCACGCCGAAGTCGCCGAACGCGCAGCGCACCGGGATCTCGCGGTCCTTGGTCACCAGGTACTTCAGCGACTCGGCGATATCCAGGCCGGCCAGTTCCATCACCAGGTTGCTGATGCGGCCTTTGCCCATGCCGACGGCGACGCTGCCGTCGGCGCTGCCCAGCATCTGCGCGATCGAGTTGCCGCTGCCGGCCAGCGCGACCTCGCCGCCGATCGCGCCGGCGGCCTCCTTGGCCAACTTGCCGTCGGGAAACAACTTGCCCAGCTGGATGCCGCGGATCGACAGCTGCGCGCGGGTGAACAGGGTGGGCTTGCGCGCATCCATGCGGATGTCCGAGCGGATGTCGCCGCCGGCCACGCCGAAGTTCAGCGGTTGCAGCAGCAAAACGCCGTCGTCGAGCTTCAGATGCGCGTCCATGTCCTCCAGCGGTAGCGACGGCGCGTTGATGCGCTGCGCCTTCCAGCGCACGTCGGCATCCATCGCGCGCAGTTTGCCGAGGTCGTACGGGGTGGACGGCAGCACCTTGTCGGTAGCGGCGAGCTTGGCTGCCTGCGCCTTCTGCTCGGCATTGGCGGTCTCGCCGGCGCCGGTGCGCGGCGGCGCGCCGACGAAGCCGGCCAGATCGTCGAAATCCAGCCGTTGCGAGCGCAGGTCGGCGCGCAGGAACGGGCGCTGCCCGGCGGTGTCGATCTGCACGGTGCCGGCCAGGTCGCTGTCGCCGGCACGGCCACGGAAGTCCTGGTAGCGCCAGCGATCGCCGTCGCGCTGCAGACGTCCGTCCAGTTGGTAGGGAGGGGTGGAAGGGATGGCGATGCCCAGCAGCGGATACAGATGGGCCATGTCGGTGCCGGCCAGTTGCAGTTGCAGGTCGAAGACGCGCAACTGGAACGGGTTGGTCAGGGTGCCGCGCATGTGCGCGCGCGTGCTGCCGGCGCTGCCGCGCAGATCGATGCGGAACGGATGGTCGCTCTCGCTCAGTTCCAACGGTGAGGCGGTATTGCCCTTCAGGGTGAAGGGATTGCCACGCCAGCGGCCGTCGCCGCTGACCGTGATCGGCGGCGCCGCATCGCCACGGCGGCGCTGCCCGACCTGGCTGTCGACGGCGATGTCGATCTCGGTGCGCCCGGCCGGGTCCTGGAAACGAAGATGTCCCTGCTGCACCAGCAAGGCGCCCAGGACCACTGGCCTGCCGCCGTCGTCGGACTGGTCGAACGCCCAGTTGCCGGGCTGCCCGGCCGGCCCGGTCTCCAGCAGCAGGTCGGGTTTGGTCAGGCGGATCTCGGGGATGCGCACGCGGCCGCGCAGCAGCGGCCACAGCGCGATATCCAGTTCGGCGCGGTCGGCGCTGGCCATCTGCGGCTGCTTCGACCAGTCGGCGTTGGCGAAGCGCAGGCGATCGCCGCGCACGGTGATGATGCGGCCAAGATCCACGTCCAGGTTGCCGTCGATATGGAAGGCGCGGCCGGTGCGCGCCTGTACCGCACGTTCCACCGGCGCCTTGAACCAGTTCCAGTCGAAGATCAGGATGATGACGAGCAGGAGCAGCACCAGCGCGCCGAGCACGAACGGCCAGCGCCGCAGGCGGCCATCGTTGCGCCGCCAGGGCCAGGAGCGGGATGCGGAAGCAGGGTCGAGAGCCATGCGGCCATCCTAGGCAGCGGCCGTGCACGGGGCGCGAAAGCGAGCGGCCGCCTCAAAGCACCTGGCTGGTCACCGCCACGAAGTGGCAGACGCTGCCGGCGAGCACGAACAGATGCCAGATGGCATGGAAGTAGCGCACGGTATCGCGCTGGTAGAAGTAGGTGCCCAGGGTGTAGAACAGGCCGCCAGCCAGTAGCCAGCACAGGGTGGGAACATCGACCGAGCGCAGCAGTGGCTCGATCGCCACGACGATCAGCCAACCCATGGCGAGGTAGAGGATGGTCGACAGCAGGCGGAAGCGGCCGGTAAAGAAGAGCTTGAACACCACCCCGGCCACGGCGATGGTCCAGATCGCGGCGAACAGGCCCCAGCCCCAGGGGCCGCGCAGGCCGATCAGGGTGAACGGAGTGTAGGTGCCGGCGATCAGCACGTAGATCGCGCAATGGTCCAGTACCTGCAGCCGCGCTTTGGCGCCCGGATGCGGGATGGCGTGGTACAGCGTGGAGGCGGTGTACAGCAACAGCAAAGCGACCCCGAACACGATCGCACCGGCCAGCTGCCAGCCATCGCCGTAGATCGCGGCGAGGGTGATCAGCACCGAGCTGCCGGCCAGTGCGGCGATCGCGCCGAGGCCGTGGGTCAGCGCGCTGGCCAGTTCGTCGCGCCAGTCGGTGGAAGGCGGCGCGTCGGCGTTCGAGTAGGCGGGCGAACGGTCTGCATCCATGGGACCGCAAGGTACCGCAATTGCGAGCGGTTCGCATCCGCTGCGGCGCCAGCGGGTGGCGCCGGTTGGGCGTGCG
Source organism: Xanthomonas sp. 3498 (assembly GCF_014199795.1). Lineage (NCBI taxonomy): Bacteria > Pseudomonadati > Pseudomonadota > Gammaproteobacteria > Lysobacterales > Lysobacteraceae > Xanthomonas > Xanthomonas sp. 3498. Next base: position 203,270 of record NZ_JACHOH010000001.1, on the reverse strand, counting down.
CTCAGCCGGCGCGCGCCCGCGCTCGGCGCAGGCTCAGTCCACCGCGACGCTGTACGCGTGTTCGCGGGTGGCGGCGAACCGCACGTCTGGCGCGCGTTCCTGCGCCAGTTGCAGGTTGACCCGGGTCGGTGCCAAGTAGACCAGTTCGCCGGCGGCATCGATGCCCAGGTTCATCGCGTTCTTCTCGCGGAACTCTTCCAGCTTCTTGGGGTTGTCGCAGTGCACCCAGCGTGCGGTGACCACGCCGACCGGCTCGAAGCTGGCGTCCACGCCGTATTCGTCCTTCAGCCGGTAGGCGACCACGTCGAACTGCAGGGTACCGACCGCGCCCAGGATCAGGTCGTTGCTCATCAGCGGACGGAAGAACTGGGTGGCGCCTTCCTCGGACAGCTGCGCCAGACCCTTCTGCAGCTGCTTGAGCTTGAGTGGGTCGCGCAGGCGCGCGCGGCGGAACAGTTCCGGGGCGAAGTTGGGGATGCCGGTGAACGACAGCGACTCGCCCTCGGTGAAGGTGTCGCCGATGGAAATGGTGCCGTGGTTGTGGATGCCGATGACGTCGCCGGGGTAGGCCTCGGCGGCGATCTCGCGGTCGCTGGCCATGAAGGTCAGCGCGTTGGCCAGCTTGACCTCCTTGCCGGTACGCACGTGCAGGGTCTTCATGCCGGCGGCGAAGCGGCCCGAGCAGATGCGCATGAAGGCGACGCGGTCGCGGTGCTGTGGGTCCATGTTGGCCTGGATCTTGAACACGAAGCCGGTCAGCTTGTCCTCGCCGGCCTGCACCTGGCGGCCGGTGGTGGCGCGCGCCTGCGGCGGCGGCGCGTGCTCGGCGAAGAAGTCCAGCAGCGGCTGCACGCCGAAGTTGTTCACGCCGGAGCCGAAGAACACCGGGGTCTGCTTGCCGGCGCGATAGGCGTCCAGGTCGAAGGCGTGGCTGGCGCCCTGCACCAACTCCAGCTCGTCGCGCAGGTCGGCCAGCATCTGCGCGCCGATCTTTTCGGCCAGGCCGGGTGCGTCCAGCGACGGGAAGATGGTCGAATCCTGGCGGGTGAAGTTGCGGCCGGGCTCGTACAGGTGCACCTCGCCGGTGACCAGGTGCACCACGCCCTTGAGGCGCTGGCCCATGCCGATCGGCCAGGTCACCGGCGCGCATTCGATGCCCAGCACCGTCTCCACCTCGTCGAGCAGGTCGATCGGGTCCTTGCCCTCGCGGTCGAGCTTGTTGATGAAGGTCATGATCGGCGTGTCGCGCAGCCGGCAGACTTCCATCAGCTTGATGGTGCGCTCTTCCACGCCCTTTGCCACGTCGATCACCATCAGCGCCGAGTCCACCGCGGTGAGCACGCGGTAGGTGTCCTCGCCGAAGTCGGCGTGGCCGGGGGTGTCGAGCAGGTTGATGATCTTGCCTTCGTACGGGAACTGCATCACCGACGAGGTCACCGAGATGCCGCGCTCCTTTTCCAGCGCCATCCAGTCCGAGGTGGCGTGGCGCGCGGCCTTGCGGCCCTTCACCGAGCCGGCCATCTGGATCGCCCCGCCGAACAGCAGCAGCTTTTCGGTCAGCGTGGTCTTGCCGGCGTCGGGGTGGGAAATGATGGCGAAGGTGCGGCGGCGCGCAGCTTCGGTGGCGACTTCGGACATGGGCGGCACACCCGCAAAGGGCGTCATCGGCAAAGGAGGAAGCCGCCGATTATAGCGGGCTTCCCGCAAGGCCCGGTCAGTTCGGCAGCCAGGGATGCGGGCGCTTGCTGGACTGGCGATGCGCGGTGAGCGAACTCGGCGAGTAGGGACGTGCTCAGAGCGGATCGGGATGGGCGAAGCGCAGCTCGCCCAGCGGGCCGGCCATCCGGAACGGCACCGATTCCAGGTGCAGACCGCGGTTGAGCTGGAGTGCGAAATGCAGGTGCGGGCCGCTGCTGAGGCCGGTGTTGCCGGACAGGCCGAGGCGTTCGCCGCGCCGCACCGCCTGGCCGACCCGTACCTGCACGCCGCCGGCGGCCAGGTGCGCGTAGATCGCCATGCTGCCGTCGGCGTGCAGCACCCGCACCAGGTTGGCGGCCTGGCCCAGGCGCGGGTCGGTGCCGGACTCGCGGAAGTCGTCGCGGACCTCCATCACCACGCCCTCGCGTGCGGCCAGCACCGGCGTGCCTTCGGCCAGGGCGAAATCCAGCGCATAGGCGTTGGCCGGATCGCGATGGCTGAAGGCGCCGCCGAAGCCCTGGTCGATGCGCACCGGGCGATCGGCGAAGGGCAGGGCATACAGCACCGCGTCGGCATGGGCGCGCGGCGAACCGGGCACCGCCTCGATGCGCAGCCGGGCACCATCGCCACCGGTCTCGGCCAGGTCGCCGGGCGGATACAGGCGGGCGACCACGCGGCGTTCGCCGGCGGCCAGCTCCACGGTCAGCGGCAGCGTAGGCACGGCGGTGAAGCCGGCGCTGTCGCCCAGCAGGCGGATCTGCACCGGGCCGCCGAGTGGATTGCCCAGCGCGACCTCGCGCAGGCCGCTGTCGCGGGCGGTCACCTCCAGCCATGCGGGTGCCGCTTGCGCCACCGGCCGCGGCGCCTTCCAGCGCAGCAGCGGCTGCGCGGACGCGGCGGTCGCCGCCGCCAGCGACAGGACCACGGCAAGCCAGCGGCGGGGACGGCATCGGCGCACGGACAAGGGGGGGGGCGATGGGGGAAGCGGAGTATGGCCGAGGCCAAGGATCGAAAAATCATATCGCTTCATCCGAATAAAGAGATTGACATGGCCGAAAATCGCTGGCATCGTGGCTCCACCATCGAGACCGGCGGAGGGACAGGCCCTTTGATGCCGGGGCAGCCAGCGGACGCGCAAGCGACCGTGTAGGTGCCAAATCCTGCGGGGACCACCGCGTCCGCCGAAAGATGGTTCGATCCATGCCCTCTGCATGGCGAACGCGAGCTCCGCGAAGCTCGATGGCCGTTCCTCTCCGGATACCGCCATGCGCCTCGTGAACTCACCTGATCGCCCCACCTCCGCCATTCCGTCCCACGACCGCATTGCCGCGCCGGCCGACGGCGTGCACGCGATGCGTGGCGAGATCGCGGTCGCGCTGCCGCTGCGCCATGCCGGCGTGCAACTGCTGCGCCTGCGCTACGAGCTGAGCGGTCCGGTGGACGCGCCGGTGGTGTTCGTCGCCGGCGGCATCTCCGCGCACCGCCACCTCGCCGCCAACGCCAGCTTTTCCGAGAAGGGCTGGGCCGAAGGCCTGGTCGGGCCGGGGCGGGCGCTGGATCCCACCCAGCGGCGGCTGCTGGCGTTCGATTTCGTCGGCGCCGACGGCAGCCTGGACGCGCCGATCGACAGCGCCGACCAGGCCGATGCCATCGCCGCGCTGCTGGACACGCTGGACATCGCGCAATTGCACGGCTTCGTCGGCTACTCCTACGGCGCGCTGGTCGGCCTGCAACTGGCGGTGCGGCATCCGCAGCGCCTGCAGAAGCTCATTGCGGTCAGCGGCGCGCATCGCGCGCATCCATATGCGGCGGCCTGGCGCGCGCTGCAGCGCCGTGCGGTGGCGCTGGGCCAGCTGCAGTGCGCCGAGAGCCACGGGCTGTCGCTGGCGCGGCAGTTCGCGATGCTCAGCTATCGCACCCCCGAGGAATTCGGTGAGCGCTTCGACGCGGCGCCGGAAGTGATCAACGGGCGCGTCCGCGTCGCCGCCGAAGACTACCTGGACGCCGCCGGCGCGCAGTACGTGGCGCGCACCCAGGTCAACGCTTACCTGCGCCTGTCCGAATCCATCGACCTGCACCGCATCGAGCCGGCCGCCGTCGCCGTGCCCACGGTGGTGGTGGCGGTCGAAGGCGACCGCCTGGTGCCGCTGTCGGACCTGGTCACCCTGGTCGAAGGGCTCGGCCCGCGCGGCAGCCTGCGCGTGCTGCGCTCGCCCTACGGCCACGATGCCTTCCTGAAAGAAACCGATCGCATCGACGCGATTCTCGCCACCGCCCTACGCCCCACCGGAGTTGCCGCATGAGCACTGCCCACGACACCGATCTGCCCTGTAGTGCCGCCACCGCCGCTGTCCGCGCCGGCATCGACCGCGATACCGCCTATGGCGCGGTGACCCCGCCGATCGTGCTGTCGTCGAACTTCAGCTTCGACGGCTTCGGCAACAAGCGCCAGTACGACTACACCCGCAGCGGCAATCCGACCCGCGACCTGCTCGGCGAAGCGCTGGCGGAGCTGGAAGGCGGCGCCGGCGGCGTGATCACCGCCACCGGCATGGGCGCGATCAACCTGGTGCTGAACGCGCTGCTGCAGCCCGGCGACAAGCTGGTGGTGCCGCACGATGCGTACGGCGGCAGCTGGCGGCTGTTCAACGCGCTGGCCAAGAAGGGCCATTTCGAATTGATCACCGCCGACCTGACCGATCCGCGCTCGCTGGCCGATGCGCTGGCGCAGGCGCCGCGGCTGGTGCTGATCGAGACCCCGTCCAACCCGCTGCTGCGCATCACCGACCTGCGCTTCGTCATCGACGCCGCGCACAAGGCCGGCGCGCTGGCGGTGGTCGACAACACCTTCCTGTCGCCGGCGCTGCAGACCCCGATCGCCTTCGGCGCCGACCTGGTGATCCACTCCACCACCAAGTACGTCAACGGCCACAGCGACGTGGTCGGCGGTGCGGTGATCGCCGCCGATGCCGAACTGCACCAGCAACTGGTGTGGTGGGCCAATGCGCTGGGCCTGACCGGCTCGCCGTTCGATGCGTTCCTGACCCTGCGCGGCCTGCGCACGCTGGATGCGCGCCTGCGTGCGCACCAGGAAAACGCACAGGCGGTGGTGGAACTGCTGACCACGCACGCCGCGGTGCGTCAGGTGTACTACCCCGGCCTGGCCTCGCATCCGGGCCACGCGGTGGCGGCGCGGCAGCAGCGCGGCTTCGGCGCGATGATCAGTTTCGAACTGGCCGGCGGCGAGGCCGAGGTGCGCGCTTTCGTCGACGGCCTGCGCTACTTCACCCTGGCCGAATCGCTGGGCGGCGTGGAGAGCCTGATCGCGCATCCGGCGACCATGACGCATGCGGCGATGACCGCCGAGGCGCGCGGCAAGGCCGGGATTTCCGACGGCCTGCTGCGCCTGTCGGTGGGCATCGAATCCAGCGCGGACCTGGTCGCCGACCTGCAGGCCGGCCTGCAGCGCGCGCAGCACGCCGGCGAGGCGCTGGCACGCAAACGGGTGGACGCGTGAGCAGCGGCCTGGCCGATGCACCGTCGACGCCGCTGCGCACCACGCCCACCGTGGCAGTTCCGCGGCTGGGTCTGCTCGGTACCGGCACCGTGGGCCGCGCCTTCGTCGCGCGCTACCAGGCGCTGCAGCAGCGCCGGCCCGGCCTGCCGACCTTCGCCTGGCTGGCCAATTCGCGCACCGTCGCCGATTGCGCGCTGACGCCGGCGCAGGCGCTGGCCGCGGCCAATGCCGCCGCGCGCGGCACGCAGGCGGTGACGCTGCCGGACGACCTGGGCAGGGGCGACATCGTGGTCGATGCCACCGCCAGTGAGGCGGTGGCGCAGCGCCATGCCGAGTGGCTGCGGCGTGGCGTGCACGTGGTCACCGCCAACAAGCTCGGCCAGGGTGCCGCGCTGGCGCGGGCCGAACAGATCCATGCCGCGCGGCATGCCGCCAATACCCACTACGGCGACAGCGCCACGGTTGGCGCCGGGCTGCCGTTGCTGAGCAGCCTGCGGGCGCTGGTCGCCGGCGGCGACCATATCCACGCGGTGGAAGGCGTGCTGTCCGGCTCGCTGGCCTGGCTGCTGCATCGCTACGACGGCCGCCGCGCCTTCTCCGACTGCGTACGCGAGGCCGCGGCCGCCGGCTACACCGAACCCGATCCGCGCGAGGACCTGTCCGGCGAGGACGTGCGGCGCAAGCTGCTGATCCTGGCACGTGCCGCCGGCCTGCCGTTGCGCGCCGAGCAGGTGCAGGTGGAGTCGCTGGTGCCGGCCGTGCTGGCCGCGGTGCCGCTGGCGCAGCTGGATGCCGCATTGGCGCAACTGGACGCGCCGCTGGCGGCGCGCCTGGCGCAGGCGCAGGCCGAAGGCGCCTGCCTGCGCTTCGTCGGCCGCTTCGATGCGCATGGCGCCTCGGTGGGCCTGCGCGCGCTGCCGTCGACGCATCCGCTGGCCAGCGGCGCCGGCACCGACAACCGCGTCGCCATCCACAGCGACCGCTATCTGCAGCAGCCGCTGCTGATCCAGGGGCCGGGCGCGGGCGCCGACGTCACTGCGGCGGCCTTGCTCGACGACGTGCTGCGGATCGCGGTGCGCTGAGCGACGCACGCGACGCCCGCAACCGTTGCGGGCGTCGCGATTCGGTACCGACGGCCAGCCGGCGCAGTGCCGGCGTTGCCAGCAACGCCGATGCCGATGCGGGCAAGCCATGCGCTGCGGCCGTCGCCTCAGCTCATTGCAGCCCCTGGCCCATGGTCTTCAGCAATTCGCCCTGGTAGTCGCCGCTGAACTCCCAGAAGAACGCGCCGCCCAGGCCCTGGGTCTTGACGTAATTCATCTTCTCGGTGACCAGTGCCGGATCGTCGTAGCTCCAGAAGGTGCTGCCGTCGTACTTCCAGTGCGCATGCGCCTGCGCGTCGACGTAGTTGGCGCCGGCGCGGCCGCGCAGCACCTTGTAGTCCTCGATTCCCGCCTCGTAGGTGCCCGGCGCGGCGCTGCCGCTCTGGTACAGGCCGTGGTTGACGTTGGGCACGTTGGTCCAGCCGCGCCCGTAGAAGCCGATGCCGAGGTTGAGCTTGGCGGCGGGCACGCCGCGGTCGAGGAAGGCCTGGATGGCGTCGTTGCTGTTGTAGTAGCGCTGGTCGCCGCTGGACGGATCGGCCGGCGACTCGAACAACGCCGAGTGGTGATTGGTCTGCGGATCCCAGGCGCCATGGAAGTCGTAGGTCATCACGTTGAGGTAGTCCAGGTACGGCGCGTACAGGTTCGGGTCGGTGACGCGGATCTTGTCGATGCCGGCGCCGACCGCCACGGTCAGCAACAGCCCCGGCCGCACCTGGTCGAGCTGGCGGCGGAATTCGGCCAGCAGCGCGGTGAAGTTCTGCCGGTCCTCGGCGCTGCCGCAGGCGATGCCGCAGGCCACCGGATACTCCCAGTCGATGTCGATGCCGTCGAACACGCCGGCCGCGGCCGCGGTGCCGCCGGCGCCGTCGGTGACCGGCAGGTTGCCGCGGATGTAGGCGTCGATGCACGAGGCGACGAAGGCCTGGCGATTCTCGGCGCGCGCGGCGCTGGAGAAGCCGCGCGACCAGGTCCAGCCGCCCAGCGAGATCAGCACCTTCAGCGCCGGGTGCGCGGCCTTGAGCTTCTTCAACTGGTTCCAGTTGCCGCGCAACGGCTGGTCCCAGGTATCGCCCACGCCGTCCACGCTCTGCGCGGCGGAGAACGCCTTGGTGTAGTCGGCGAAGGCGTCGCCGCCGGCGCCGGTGCTGCTGTCGGAGGGTTGGGTGACGCCGACTTCGCAGCGGTTGTTGCGGACGTTGCCGAAGGCGTAGTTGAGGTGGGTCAGGTAGCCGGCCGCGCCGCTGGCCTGGATGTCGCGGACCTGGTAGTTGCGGCCGTAGATGCCCCATTGGGTGAAGTAGCCGATCACGCGCTTGCCGCCGCCGGCGCTGGCGGGCAGGGTGCGTACGCTCAGCGTGGCGCTGTTGGCCGAGACGTTGCCGGCATTGTCGCGGGCACGGACCGCGTAGGTGTACGCGGTGTCGGCGGTCAGTGCCGAATCGGTGTAGCCGGTGGTGGTGGACGTGCCCACGCGAGTGCCGTCGCGGACGATGTCGTAGCCGGCCAGGCCGCTGCCGCCGGCATTGTCGGAGGCGGCGGCCCAGGTCAGGGTGATGGCATTGCTGGCGCGCGTGGCCGCGGCCAGGCCGGTGGGCACGCTCGGCGCGGTGGTGTCGGTCGACGGTGCCGCGACGGTGATTGCGACCGCGGCCGAGGTGGTGCGGGCGCCGGCGTTGTCGGTGGCCACGGCGGTCAGGCTGTAGCTGCCTGCCGCCGCGCCGCTCCAGGCGAGCGTGTAGGGCGCACCGTTCACGCTGCCCAGCGAGGTGCCGCCGCGGAAGAATTCGACGCGCGCGACGCTGCCGTCCGGATCGCTGGCCGACGCCTGCAGGGTGATGGTGTTGCCGACCACGAAGCGGGTGCCGGCGGCGGGTGCGGTCAGCGCCACGCTCGGTGGCTGGTTGGTGGAATTGCCGTCGCAGCTGCCCAGGTCCTGGTACCAGCCGCAGCTGGTGCAGTAGGTCGGCGCGGTGTTCCAGATTGGGCTGTTGGCGCGGTACAGGTGGCCGGCGTAGGTCAGGGTATCGCCGGCGGCGTAGATCGTGGCCGGATTCCAGGCGGCGACGCCGCTGCACGCGGCGGCCCAGGTCTGGCCGGGCACGAGGCCGGCCAGGACGAGACAGCAGAACAGCAACCACGATCCAGCGGATTTCGTGTTCATGGTGACGCCTCCGATGCGGTGTGTCGCGCGACTGAGGAGCGGCGGTCGGCCGCTGTCTGGTTCCTTGAATCCGATCACCCGGAGCTTGGGGCGCGTGGCGCCGACGTCGTTTGGCGTTTGTGCGCGGACCGGGCAGGCGCAGGGTTCGCGTCAGGAGACAACGTTGTCAACCGACAATTGCGATGAATGCGAGACAGATCCAGGATTGCTGCGATGACAACGTTTTCATGGTCGCGCCGGATGCTGCAGCGCAGTGCTGGCGCGCCGCTTCCGTCCGAGTGAGGGCGTGCAGGGCGTACAGGGCGCGTTGTCGGCCAGCGCCTGTGCAGCGCGCTCGCTGCATGCTGTCGCCGCCAGCTGCCGCGACGAGACTTCCGATTGCGCGGCAAGGCGCGCTCGCGTCGCCGCGCAGGGATCAGTAGTTGGGCTAACGGCGGGTGTGTGTTCAGGGCGCCGTGCCCAGTGCCTCGAGCAAGGCCGCATTGAACCGCTGCGGCGCTTCCACCTGCGGCGAATGGCCGAGGTCGTCGAAGGCGACCAGGTGCGCGCCGGGAATCGCCGCGGCCGCGCGCTTGCCCAGCGCCGGATAGTCGCCCAGGGTCGCCGCCAGCGCCGGCGGCGCCAGGTCCTTGCCGATCGCGGTCCGGTCGCGCTGGCCGATGAACAGCGTGGTCGGCACGCGCAGTTGCGCGAAGCGCTGCACCACCGGCTGATTGAACACCATGTCCGAGGTCAGTGCCTGGTTCCAGGCCACGCGGTCGCCGCCGGGGCCGGCGTACAGGCCGGCCTGCATGCTCACCCAGCGGTCGTACTCGGGCTTCCACTGTCCGCCGTAGTAGACGGTCCGCTGGTACTGCTTGATCGAGGCCGCGTCGGTCTTGCGCTCCTTGGCGTACCAGTCGTCGACACTGCGCCAGGGCACGCCGGCGGCCTTCCAGTCCTCCAGCCCGATCGGGTTCACCAGCAGCAGCTGGCTCACGTCCTGCGGATATTGCAGCGCGTAGTGCGCGGCGAGCATGCCGCCCATCGAATGGCCGACGAACGCGGCACGGGTCACGCCGGCCTGTTGCAACAACGCATGGGTATTGGCCGCCAGTTGCGCGAAGGTGAACTGGTAGGCCTGCGGCTTGCTCGACTTGCAGAAGCCGATCTGGTCCGGCGCCAGCACCCGATAGCCCTGTGCGACCAGGGCGGCGATCGTCGATTCCCAGGTCGCCGCGCAGAAATTCTTGCCGTGCAGCAGCACTACCGTGCGGCCGTTCGGCGTGCCGGTCGGGGCCACGTCCATGTACGCCATCTGCAGCGGCTGGCGCTGCGAATCGAAGCGGTACCAATGCACCGGATAGGGATAGGCGAAGCCTTCCAGTTGCGCGCCGTAGCGCGGCGGTGCATCGGTGCCCGTAGCGGATGCGAGTGGCGACAGGGCGAGGGCGGCGAGCAGCAGGCAGTGGCGCATGGCAGCGGGATGGCAGGCGTGATGGACCACGACCTTAGCCCGGCCTGCGCTTGCGAGGCGTCAACGCCTCACACCGGCGGCAGGCTGCCGCCGTTGTGCACCAGGGTCAGGCAGGCGTGGCGCTGCATCTGCCCCAGCGGTTCCTGCAACGCGGCCAGCACCTGCTCGGCCTGCGCGCCGAGCACCGGCCGGTACGCCGCCCAGCCGTTGCGGCCCTTGGCCTTGGCCTGGTACAGCGCGCGGTCGGCCAGCACCAGCAGTTGCTCCCAGCCGAGCAGGTTGTCGGGATCGTGCACGAACGGGAATTCGGCCAGGCCGATCGAGCAGGTGACCCGGCCCTGGCGGCCGTGCTCGAGCACGAACGGGTGCGCGGCCACCGAGCGGCACAGCCGTTCGGCGGCCATGGTGAGGTTCTCGCGCGGCGCCGAGCGCAGCACCAGCAGGAATTCCTCGCCGCCCCAGCGCACCACGTAGTCGCTTTCGCGGGTCAGCCGCACCAGCAACTGCGCCATCTGCTGCAGCACCGCATCGCCGGTGTGGTGGCCGCCGCTGTCGTTGATCGACTTGAAATGGTCGATGTCGATCAGCGCGAACAGCATGCCCGAGGACAGCATGTCCTCGTCGTTGGCGGCCATGCGCCGGTACAGCGCGATGTCGCTGGGGATGTGCAGCGACAGGTAGCGGCGGTTGCGCAACTGGGTCAGCTCGTCGGTGAAGCTGGCTTCCTGCAGGCGCTGGTTGGCCGCCTGCAGCGCCTGGGTGCGCTCATGCACCTGGCGCTCCAGGGCGTCGCGCTGGCGCCGGTTGTGCAGCCGCGCCAGGGCCAAGGCGCTCAGCAACAGGGCGAACGCGCCCAGCGCCAGCAACAGCCGGTAGAACAGCGTTTCCTGGAAGCGCAGTTCGATCCGCAGCGGCAGCCGCGCCGGCGCTGCCGCCCAGACGCCGGCGTTGTTGCTGCCGGTCACCTCGAACACGTAGTCGCCGCCGGGCAGATTGGTGTAGCTGACCGCACGTTGGCGGATGTCGTCGAGAGTGCGCCAGTCGCGGTCGTAACCGAGCAGGCGGTAGCGCAGCTCGACGTTCTGCGGCGCCTGGAACGAGGCAGCGGTGAACTCGAAGTCGAGGTCGCGCGCGCCTTCCGGCAGCGGCGCCGGCAGCGCCTGCGGCGTCAGCCACTGCCCCAGCGCGCGGACCCGCTCCACCACCGGCTGTGGTGCCACCGGATTCTTGACGATGCCGGCGGTGTCCAGTGCGACCACGCCGTCGCGGCTGGGCAGCCACAGCGCGCCGTGCTCGATGAAACCCTTGCCGTTGCCGGCGCCGTTGCAGCACATGCCTTGCACGCCGCCATGGCGCTGCGCGCGCTCGGTCAGCATCAGTTCTGCGTTCAGCGGCGCCTGCGGCGACGCCGCGTGGCGCTGCAGGTTGGCCAGGCGCACGCGGTAGACCCCGCGCAGGCCGGCCGCCCAGATCGCGCCGTGGCCGTCGTCGGCGATGAAGAACGCGGCGTTGACCGGCAACCCGTCCTGCTCGCCGAATGCATACCAGTGCCTGCCGTCGAACAGCCACAACTGCTCGTTGAGGGTGCCGACCAGCCACTGCCCGCCGGGCAGTTCGTGGATGGCGGTGATGTCGGCGCTGGCCAGCGCCGAGCCCGGCGGGGCCAGCGCGATCAGGCGCTCGCCGCGCAGTTCGTACAGGCCCGACTGCGCGCCGACCAGCAGGCGCCCGTCGCGGGTCTCGTGGACCAGGCGAATGCGCGGATCGCGCAGGCCCTCGGCCGTGCCGTAGCGGCGCAGCCGCGCGCCGTCGGCGCGGAACAGGCCGTCGTCGCTGGCGAACCACAGCCGCTGCGCGCGGTCGCGGGCGATGCCGCTGATCTGCAGGTCGCGCAGCGGGGCCAGCCAGGCGGGCTGACTGAGCCGGCCGTCGCGGAACAGGGCGGCGCCATGGCGGGTGCCGATCCACAGCTGCCCGGGTTCGGCCAGCAAGGTGTAGGGCGCCTCGTTGTGCAATTCCGCCAGACTCAGGCGCTGCTGGTAGCGGCTATCGCGCAACTGCGACAGGCCGCTGTCGGTGCCGACCCACAGCGATCCATCCGGATCGCGCGCCAGGGTCCACACCAGCGCGTCGTCCAGCCCTTCGTGGGTGCTGTAGCGACGGGTCCAGCCGTTCCACAGCCGGGTCGCGCCATTCCAGCTGCTGCCCAGCCACAGGTTGCGTTCGCGGTCCTCGAAGATGGCGTTGACGCCGATGTTCGGCTTGCTCTCCGGGTTGCGTTCGACGATGGCGCCATCGCGCACGCGCAGCAGCGCGCCGGGCAGCCCCACCCACAGGTTGTGGTCGCTGTCCTCGAACAAGGCCTGCACTGCGCGCCGGCTCAGGTCGGCGGCATCGGGCAGCCATTGCCAGCGTCCGTCGCGGCGCACCAGCAGGCCGTCGCGGGTGCCGGCCCAGATCGTGCCTTGCGCCTCCAGCAGGTGCTGCACCGGCGTGGCGCCGGCCTCTTGCGGTAACGGCAGCGACACCGGCGCGTCCTGGCCGGCGACGAAGCGCAGTACCGCGCCGCGCGTGCCCACCCACAGCGCGTCGGCGCGCGGCAACAGCGTGTAGGCGCCGCCGGCGATGCGGTAGCGCAGTTGCAGGCGATCGCCCTGTACGGCGTACACGCCATCCTGCGCGGCGACCAGCACGGTGCCGCGCGCGTCGGTGGCGATCGCCTCGATGTTGAGCAGCGGCGCCTGCGGATCCTGCGGCAGCAGCGTGGTAAAGCGACCGTCGCGGTAGCGGGACAGGCCGCGGTAGGTGCCGATCCACAGCGTGCCGGCGGCATCCACGTGCAGCGCCTTGATCAGGTTGCCGGGCAGGTGCGCCGGCGCGCCCTCGTTGAACGAGGTCATGCGCACACCGTCGAAGCGGGTCAGTCCGCCCATCGTGCCAATCCACAGATAGCCCTGATGGTCCTGCGCGAACGCCTGCACGCTCAGCTGCGGCAGGCCCTGGTCCAGGCCCCAGCCTTCGCGTTCGTAGTGATTGAACTGCTTGTCCGGTTGCAGGGCCCGCGCCTGCGGCACACACGCGCTCCACGCTGTCGAGAGCATGGCCAGCTGTAGCGCCAGCAGGCGCCAGGAGGCGTATGGGAACCGCAAGAGCATGCCAATGCCGGATCGGCTGACGTCTCTTGCGTTAGCGGCACCGCCGCGCGGATCTTTATCCGCGCAGCGGCGGGGACGCTGGCGATCGCGAGGGCCAGCGTCCATTGGGATGGTTCAGCACTCGATGACGTTCACCGCCAGCCCGCCGCGGCTGGTTTCCTTGTACTTGTCCTGCATGTCGCGGCCAGTGTCGCGCATGGTGCGGATCACCTTGTCCAGCGACACCTTGTGCTTGCCGTCGCCGCGCATCGCCATGCGGCTGGCGTTGATCGCCTTGACCGCGCCCATCGCGTTGCGCTCGATGCAGGGAATCTGCACCAGGCCGCCGATCGGATCGCAGGTCAGGCCGAGGTTGTGCTCCATGCCGATCTCGGCCGCGTTCTCGATCTGCCCCGGCTTGCCGCCGAGCGCGGCGACCAGGCCGCCGGCGGCCATCGAGCAGGCCACGCCGACCTCGCCCTGGCAACCGACCTCGGCGCCGGAGATGGAGGCGTTTTCCTTGTACAGGATGCCGATCGCCGCGGCGGTGAGCAGGAAGTCGAACACGCGCTGTTCGTCGGCGCCGGGGCAGAACCGGTCGAAGTAGTGCAGTACCGCCGGGATGATGCCGGCCGCGCCGTTGGTGGGCGCGGTGACCACGCGGCCGCCGGCGGCGTTCTCTTCGTTGACCGCCAGCGCGTACAGGTTGACCCAGTCCAGCGTGGTCAGCGGATCGCGCATCGCCGCTTCCGGCTTGGACGACAGCTCGCGGTACAGCGCCGGCGCGCGCCGCGACACGTGCAGGCCGCCGGGCAGGGTGCCTTCCTCGCGGATACCGCGCGTCACGCAGGCCTGCATCGCGCCCCAGATCTCGCGCAGACCGGCGCGGATCTCGTCCTCGCTGCGCCAGCACTTCTCGTTCTCGAACATCAGCGCGGCGATGCTCAGGCCGCTGCGCGCGGCCTGCGCCAGCAGTTCGTCGCCGCTCTTGAACGGGTACGGCAGTGGCGTCTCGTCGGCCACGATGCGGTCGTCGGCAGCATCGTCCTGGTTGACCACGAAACCGCCGCCGACCGAGTAGTAGTCGCGCGTGGCGATGACTTCGTCGTTGGCGGCGTAGGCGGTGAAGCGCATGCCGTTGGTGTGGTACGGCAGCTTCTGCCGCTTGTTCATCGCCAGGTCGCGCTTTTCGTCGAAGGCGATCTCGTGCTGGCCGAGCAGGTTGATGCGCTTGCTGCCGCGGATGCGCTCCAGCGCGCCAGGGATGATGTCCGGGTCGATCAGGTTCGGGCGCTGGCCTTCCAGGCCCAGCAGCACCGCCTTGTCGGTGCCGTGGCCGCGCCCGGTCAGGGCCAGCGAGCCGAACACTTCGGCGCGCACGCGCACCACGTCCTGCAGACGGCCCTGGTCGAACAGCCATCGGTGCACGAAGCGCTCGGCGGCGCGCATCGGTCCCACGGTGTGCGAGGAACTCGGCCCGATGCCGATCTTGAACAGGTCGAAGGTACTGACAGCCATGCGCGTGCCGAAGGGGTGGCGAAAGACCGTCTATTCTATGCTTCCGGCGCGCGGCACAGGTCCGCAGCGCAGCATTGGACGCGAGCATGTCCCTGACCCTGTACCAGCGCGACGACTGCCATCTGTGCGACCAGGCCCTGCAGGTGCTGGCGCAGGCGCGCGTGGCCGAGCCGCACAGCGTGTTCATCGACGACGACGCGGCGCTGGAGGCGCGCTACGGCGTGCGCGTGCCGGTGCTGCGTGCCGCCGACGGGCGCGAACTGGATTGGCCATTCGACGCCGCCGGCGTGCGCGCCTGGCTGGCGGCCTCGGCCGAACGCGCCTGAGCCGCGCATAAAAAAAGCGGCGGACCCGACGAGGAAATCCGCCGCTCAGCGGCCGCGCGCCGCGGCCTGTGGCGAATCACTTCGCCTTGAACACCACCTTGGTGCTGATCGCGGTTTCGTTGGGGATGGTCTTGGTATCGGCCCAGTCGCCGCCGCCCACGCCGAAGTCCAGGCGCTTGACCGTGGCCTTGCCGGCCAGCACCGGCTGCGCGCCCGGGGTCCAGGTGAAGGTCAGGGTCACCGGCTTGGACACGCCGCGCAGCTCCAGGGTGCCGTCGGCGGCGAACTGGTTGTTGCCCAGCGCGCGGAACTTGTCGGCGCGGTAGTGCGCGGTGGCGAACTTGGCGACGTCGAAGAAGTCCGCGCCCTGCAGCGTGGAGTCGCGGTCGGTGTTGCCGCTCTTGGCGCCGGCCAGCGGGATGGTCACGTCGAGCTTGGCGCCGGCCAGGTTGGCCGGGTCGAAGCTGAGCTTGGTGTCGAAGCCGGGGAACTGGCCGGTGAACACTTCGCCGTCGTACTTGCTGGCGAACACCAGGGTGGAGCCGGGGGCCTGCACATAGTCGGCGGCCCGCACCGCGGGTGCGGCGGCGAGCAGGGCCACCAGGCTGGCGGCGACGGCGGCGGGGGACGCGAAACGGGTCGACATCGAAACAGCTCCTCAGGATTTGGGGGTGAGCCAACCGCGCGGCAGCATCCGCGCCAGGGTGGCATCGCGTTGGAACAGGTGGTGGTAGAAGGCGGCGCCGGCATGCGCCAGGACCACCGCGATCAGCAGCCAGAAGCCCCACTCGTGCACCGCGTGCGACAGGTCGCGCAGGTGTTCGTTCGGGGCGCTGAGCTTGGGTACGGCGACCAGGCCGAACCAGCGGAACGGGCGCAGGCCGCTGGCCGAGTCGTACAGCCAGCCGGACAGCGGGATGGCGAAGATCATCACGTACAGCAGCACGTGGGTGGCGCTGGCGATGCGTTCCTGCCAGCCGGGCGTGCCCGGCACCGGCTTGGGCGCGCCGGCGTACAGGCGCCAGCCCAGCCGCACGATCACCAGCGCCAGCACGGTCAGGCCCAGCGACTTGTGCGCGGTGTAGACCCAGAAATACTTGGGCGTCTTCGGCAACTCGCCCATGGTCAGGCCGACCACGCCGAGCAGCAGGATCAGCGCGGCGATCAGCCAGTGCAGGGTCTGGCTGACGCTGCCCCAGCGTTCGGCAGTGTTGCGCGCGCTCATGGCGTGCCGTCCTGCGCTGCCGGCGTGCGGGTGTCGGTGGGGGCGGTTGGCGTGGTACTCGGCGCCGGATCCGGCTCGGCCTTGGCGCCGCCTTCGCGGGTGGCTTCGGCCTCGATGCGCAGCTCCACCGTGCCGCCGATCACCGACGGCCAGGCATTGATGCCGAAGTCGGCGCGCTGCAGCGTGGTGGTGGCGGAGAAGCCGGCGGTGCGGCGGAATGGCGGCAACGGATGGCGCTTCACTGCGTTCAGGGCCACGTCCAGGGTCACCTCGCGGGTGACGCCGTGCAGCGTCAGCTGCCCGATCACCTTGGCGTGCTGCGCATCGATCGGCTCCACGCGGGTGGAGACGAACTGCGCCTCCGGGTAGTGCTCGCCGTCGAGCAGGTTGTGCGCCAGCGCGGCGCGGTTCCACTTGTCGTCGCCCAGGTCCAGCCGCTGCAACGGCACCCGCGCCTGCAGCCGCGCGCTGCGCCAGTCGTCCGGATCGAACACCAGGGTGCCGGTGCTGCCGGACACGGTGCCCAGCGCCTTGGAGAACCCGGCGTGCTCGATCGCGAACAGCACCCGCGTGTGCACCGGGTCCAGCGCGTACTGCGCCGGCGCGGCGAGGGCGGCGCCCGGCAAGGCCAGCAGGAGGGCCACGAGAGAGGGTTTGAGCATGGAGCGGGGCCGCGCTGGGAGGTCGCCGGATTCTAGTCACAGTCCGGGCCGGCTGCGTACCTGCGCCGCGTAACGGTTCGTTGCACGCTGCGACAGGTGTGATTTTTAGGCCGCCGCGGGGTATAAGAACGCTGCCGCGGCGAGCGGCACACGGAGCGGGCGCCCTGCGCGTCCGGCCCCGGCAGTGCGCCGGTGTTCATCCGCCGACGTCCTTTGCCGGAGCCGATGTCCATGTCCATCCCGCATCCCCCACGCCGGTGGCGCTGCTGGGGGCTGGCCTGCCTGCTGGCGCTGGCCGGTCTGTGCGCCGATGCCTGGGCCGGGGTGCCGGAGCTGCCGCGCTTCCGGGTGTTCTCCAGCGAGCAGGGGCTGCCGTCCAGCGACATCTCCGCGCTGCAGCTGGACCGCGACGGCTACCTGTGGATCGCCAGCGGCGATGGCCTGGCCCGCTACGACGGGCGCGAGTTCCGGGTCTGGCGGCACGACCCGGCCAATCCCGCCTCGCTGCGCTGCAACTACGTGCAGGACATGCACATCGACGCGCGCGACCGCATCTGGGTGGCCTGCGAGGGCGGCGGGCTGAGCGTGCTCGGCGCGGACCGGCGCGGCTTCCGCCACTTCAACATGGCCACGCAGCCGGCGATGCGCAGCGACGAGGTGTTCGCCATCGCCAGCCGCGGCGACGCGGTGTTCTTCGGCACCTACCGCGGCGGCCTGTATCGGCTGGGCGGCGATGGCCGGGTGCAGCGCATCCGCGCTGGCGATCCGAAGGTGGACGCATTGCTCGACAGCGCGGTGCTGACCCTGGCCTTCGACGACGCCGGAGTGCTGTGGGTGGGCACCTTCAAGGGCCTGGTGCGCTACGACGGCCAGCGCGTCAGCGCCTACCGCATCGACGACGGCACGCCGGACAAGGCGCAGGTGATCACCTCGATCACCCCGCTCAGCGACGGCCTGTGGTTCAGCGGCAACACCGGCCTGTTCCGGCGCGACCGCGCCGGGCGCTGGCTGCGCGCGGACTGGGCCGACGCCCTGCACCGCGCGGTCAGCACGATCGCCGAGGACGGCGCCGGCGGCTACTGGCTCGGCAACGGCGAGGGCCTGTGGCACAAGCCGGCCGACGGGCCGGCGCGGCGGGTGGACACTGGCGGCGCGGCGGTGTCCGGCGCCAGCGTGGTGGAGGCGGTGCTGCGCGACCGCGAAGGCGGCCTGTGGGTGCCGCTGCCGACGCGCGGCCTCGGCTATCTGCGTCCGGACTGGCGTCGCCTGGCGGTGCTGGGCACCGCGCAGGGCCTGCCCGCCGACCAGTACGTCGGCCTGGCGCCGGCGCGCGCCGGTGGGGTGTGGCTGCTCGGTTCCGGCGCCAGCGTGTTCCGCCTCGACACCACCAGCGGTGCGCTGAGCGCGCCGCACTGGGCCAACGGCGCGCCCAATGGCCGCATGCTGTCGGTGCTGGACGATCCGCGCGGGGCGCTGTGGATCGGCGGCAGCGCCATGCTGCTGCGCGGTCCGCTCGACGGTGGCCGCCTGCAGCGCTGGACCCGCAGCGCCGGCGAAGCCGATGCGATTCCGGACGGCACGCTCGCCAGGCTGCAACTGGACGCGCGCCAGCGGCTGTGGATCGCCGCGCCGGGCTACGGCGTGCAAGTGCGCGATGGCGACGGCCACGTCCTGCACAACCTCCCCGGCGGCCAGCACGGCCTGGCCGGGACCGACATCGCCGCGTTCGCGATGTCCCCGGACGGCACGCCGTGGGTGGCCGACGAACAGCTCCAGCACTGGGACGACGCGGCCGGTCGGTTCCGCACGCCGCCGGAACTGGCTGGCGAGAAGGTGCAGTCGTTCGCCTTCGCCGACGCACGCACGCTGTGGGTGCACCGGCTGTCCGGGCTGGAACTGTGGCGGCACGACGGCACGCACTGGCAGCGTAGCCAGCGTTACGCGGTGGCCGACGGGCTGCCGGCCACCGAGTCCAGCGCGCTGGTCGCCGATCCGCAGGGCCGCGCCTGGCTGGGCATGCGCCGCGGCCTGTTCCGGGTCGATCCGCGGCACACCCCGGCGGTGCGCGCGTTCGGCACCCGCGACGGCCTCGGCAGCCAGGAACTGGTGCGGCGCGGCCTGCTGATGACCGCCGACGGCGTGCTGGTGGCGGCCGCCGCCGACGGCAGCGTGGCGCTGCTGGACACGCGGCAGCCGGATCCGGTGCCGGTGCCGTTGGCGCTGAGCATGGAGAGCGTGCAGGTGCGGCGCGGCCCGCAACTGCTGAGCCTGCCCACGCGCGGCGACTTCACCCTGCGCTCGGACGACCGCGACCTGCGCGTGGCGGTGCGGCTGCTGTCCTACATCGACCCCGAACACATCGTCTACCGGTTCCGCCTGCCGGGCTACGACCGCGACTGGGTCAGCACCGGCGCCAGCGGCGAACGCATCCTGCCGCAGCTGCCCGACGGTGCGCAGGTGCTGGAGATCCAGGCGCGCACCCGCAACGGCGCCTGGTCGCCGACGCTGCGCCTGCCGTTCCAGGTGCAGCCGCCGTGGTGGCGCAGCGTCTGGGGCATCGTCGGGCTGCTCGCCGCAGCCGGCCTGCTGCTGCTGGTGTCGCTGCGCGCCTACCGGCGGCGCCTGGGCCGCCAGCACGCCTGGGAGCTGGCCCTGCACAAACAGGAACTGGCCGAGCAGGCCTCGCTGGCCAAGACCCGCTTCCTGGCCACGCTCGGCCACGAGGTGCGTACGCCGCTGACCGGGGTGCTGGGCATGAGCGAGCTGCTGCTGGCCACGCCGCTGGATCCCAAGCAGCGCGGCTACACCGAGTCGATCCGCCGCGCCGGCACGCATCTGCTGCATCTGGTCAACGACGCGCTGGACCTGGCGCGGATCGAGGCCGGGCGCCTGCGCCTGGAGTCGCAGCCGTTCGCGCTGCAGGCGCTGATCGCCGAGGTGGTCAACCTGATGGCGCCGCTGGCGCAGGCGCGCGGGCTGCGCTTCGATCTGCACGACGCCATGCCCGGCGCGACCACGGTGGAAGGCGATGCGCTGCGCGTGCGGCAGATCCTGCTGAACCTGCTGGGCAACGCGATCAAGTTCACCAGCAGCGGCTCGGTGGCGCTGAAGGTGGCGCCGGCGCAGGATGGCCAAGGGCTGTGCATCGAGGTGGCCGACACCGGCCCGGGCATCGGCGCCGAGCAGCAGGCGCGGTTGTTCCAGCGCTTCGAACAGGGCGACGGCCCGCGCACCGCGGTGCGCCAGGGCGGCAGCGGCCTGGGCCTGGCGATCAGCCAGGAACTGGCGATGGCGATGGGTGGGCGCATCCAGGTCGAGAGCCGGCTCGGGCACGGCGCGCGCTTCCGCGTGGGCCTGCCGCTGTGCTGGCGCCCAGCGCAGGAGCCCGCGGTGGTGCCGGCGGTGGCCCCGCGGGCGCGCACCGCGCTGCGCATCCTGCTGGTCGAGGACGAACCGACCGTGGCCCAGGTGATGGTCGAACTGCTGCGCGGCCGCGGCCATCAGGTGGCCTGGGCCGCGCACGGCCTGGAGGCGCTGACCGAAGCCAGCCAGGGCAGCTTCGACATCGGCCTGCTCGACCTGGATCTGCCGGCGCTCGACGGCCTGGCGTTGGCGCGGCAGTTGCGCGCGCTGGGCCACGGCTTCCCGCTGCTGGCGGTGACCGCGCGCTCCGACGGCGAGGCCGAGTCCGCGGCGCGCGCCGCCGGCTTCGCCGGGTTCGTGCGCAAGCCGGTCACCGGGCAGATGCTGGAGGCCGCCATCGACGCGGTGCTGGACGGCGCGCCGCCGCCGCTCTGAGGCGATGCGAATCGGTTGCCAGCGCCGGCGCTTATCGCCGACGATGGGGTGGTGGCGCGGGACGGACGCCCGTCAGGGGAGACAGAGGCGATGCGGTCGAGACGGATCTTGGGATGGCTGCTGCTGGCGTGGTCCGCGGTCGCTGGCGCGGCAGTGCCGCCGACGCCGCAGCCGCGCCAGCTGACCGTGGCCGACGGCCTGCCGTCCAACAGCATCAATGGCTTTGCCGAGGACAAGCTCGGCTACCTGTGGCTGGCCAGCAGCGACGGGCTGGCGCGCTTCGACGGACGCGGCTACCGCATCTGGCGCATCGAGGACGGCCTGCACGCCAACAAGATCTGGTCGGTGCACGTCGATGCGCAGAACCGGGTCTGGTTCGGCACCGACGGTGCCGGCCTGGGCATGCTCTCGGCCGACCGCCGGCAATTCCGCTACTACGACAGCAGCACCTATCCGCAGATCGGCGGCACCACGGTGTGGGCGATCGCCTCCACGCCGGACGGCAGCGTCTGGTTCGGCACCGCCACCGGCGGCCTGCACCAACTGCGGCCGGACGGCCGCCTGCGCCGCTTCATGCCGGTGCCCGGCGACGAACGCAGCCTGCCGTCGGCCACGGTCATCCACCTGGCGACCACGTCGGACGGGACCCTGTGGGTCGGTACCCGCGACGGTCTGGCACGCTGGACCGGGCACGACTTCCAGCGTGTCGACGCGGCCGCGCTGCCGCACCCGGAAGTGCAGGGGCTGACCCCCGAACGCGACGATACGCTGTGGGTCTCCACCCAGGGCGGGGCGCGCCTGCTGCGCGCCGATGCCAGCGTGGTGGAGCCGTACTGGCGCAACATGCCCAGCGAGAGCGTGCTGGGCATGCTGGTCCACGACCGCCATGGCACCCGCTGGTTCGACACCATGGACGGGCTGGGCCGCGAGAGCGAGTCGGGGGTGATCCGCAACGTGCCGCTGTACAGCAACTCCGCGCACGGACTGGTCAAGCCGAACTGGTCGCTGGCGTTCGAGGACCGCGAGGGCGGCCTGTGGTTCGCCAGCACCAATGCCGGCCTGTGGCACCTGCCGGCCAACTGGCAGCAGTTCTCGGTGCTGTCCCACCGGGTGGACGACCCGGAGTCGATGGGCAATCCCTACGTGCAGGCCACCGCCGCCGCCCGCGACGGCGGCGTGTGGCTGGCCGGCACGCGCGGGGTGCTGGACAAGCTGGACCCGGCCACCGGCGTCGTGCATCGGCACATGCAGGCGATGTTTGGACGCAACTGGTCGCGGGCGATCGCCGAGGATCCGCAGGGGCGGGTGTGGGCAGCGGCCTGGGGCGCGCTGTTGCGCTACGACCCGGTCAGCGGCGAGGTGCGGCGCTGGGGCAGCGACGCCGGTGCCGATGCGGCGATTGCGTCGCAGGTGCAGCGGATCGCCTTCAGCGACGATCGCCACGTCTGGATCTTCAGCGACATCGGCGGCGTGCAGGTGCGTGACCTCGACGGCCACGTCCTGCGCGACATGGCGCCGGGCACCGACGGCCTGCCCGCGGAACTGGTGGTGGACGAGGCCCAGCCCGGGCCGCAGGGCCAGCCCTGGGTGCTGGGCCGTCACGGCCTGCTGGCCTGGAACCCGGCGCGCGTGCGTTTCGAGCCGGTGCCGGGTGCGCCGCGGCGTCCGCTGAGCGCCTTCGCGATCAGCGACGGCAACGTGGTCTGGCTGGCCAGCGTCGGTTGCCTGGAGCGTTATCTGTGGGATGGCAGCCGGCTGAGCCTGCTCGACCGCATCGATGCCGAACAGGAGTTCCCGGCGCTGGCGCCGAACGGCCTGGTCGTCGATGCCAGCGGCGTGGCCTGGCTGAGCAGCATGCGCGGGCTGATCCGGGTCGATCCGGCGAGCAAGGCGATCCGCTCCTACGGTGTGCACGATGGCCTGCCCAACCAGGAGTTCTACGCGCGCACCCTGGTGCAGGCGCGCAGCGGGCAGATCCTGGGCGGCACCCCGGATGGCGTGGTGCTGTTCGAGCCGTCACAGGTGGTGCCGTCGCGGCGGCAGCCGCCGCTGGTGATCGAGCGCATCGGCGTGCGCCGCGGCGAGCGCGCGCTGGACCTGCTGCACGCCGACCGCATCGTGCTGCAGGAAGGCGACCGCGATCTGCACGTGGTCGCGCGCCTGCTGTCGTTCTCCGACACCGACGCCAACACCTATCGCTTCCGCCTCAGCGGTTACGATCCGGACTGGGTCGATGTCGGCGCCAGCGGCGAGCGCCTGTTCTCGCGCTTGCCGTCGGGCCACTACACCCTGGAGATGCAGGCGCGTACCGCCGACAAGGTGTGGTCGAAGGTGATCATGCTGCGCTTTCGCGTGCTGCCGCCGTGGTGGCGCAGTCCGTGGGGCGTGGCCGGGCTGGCGGTGCTGGCGGTGCTGGCACTGTGGCTGCTCGCCTACCTGTACCGGCGCCGCCTGCGCCGGCGCGCCGCCTGGCAACTGGCGGTGCACAAGCAGGAGGTGGCCGAGCAGGCCTCGCTGGCCAAGACCCGCTTCCTGGCCACGCTCGGCCACGAGGTGCGCACGCCGATGACCGGGGTGCTGGGCATGAGCGAACTGCTGCTGGCCACGCCGCTGGATCCCACGCAGCGCCGCTACACCGAATCGATCCGCGACGCCGGCTCGCATCTGCTGCGCCTGGTCAACGATGCGCTGGACCTGGCGCGGATCGAGGCCGGGCGCCTGGAACTGGAGCAGCAGCCGTTCGACCTGGGCCGGCTGATCGCCGAACTGGAGGCGATGATGGGGCCGATGGCGCGTGGCCGCGGCCTTGCCTTCGCCCTGGACAACGCCATGCCGCCGCAGGTCACCGCGCGCGGCGACGCCACGCGGGTGCGGCAGATCCTGCTGAACCTGCTCAACAACGCCATCAAGTTCACCGAGCACGGCAACGTGGAGTTGCGGGTGGCGCCGCTGCAGCCGCAGCAGGGTGTGCGCTTCGAGGTCGCCGACACCGGGCCGGGCATCAATGCCGAACAGCAGGCGCGGCTGTTCCAGCGCTTCGAGCAGGCCGACGGGCCGCGCACTGCCGCGCGCTACGGCGGCAGCGGCCTGGGCCTGGCGATCAGTCAGGAACTGGCGGTGGCGATGGGTGGGCGCATCGAACTGCGCAGCCGCCTCGGTGCCGGCACCCGCTTCCTGGTCGAGCTGCCGTTGCCGTGGACGCCCGAGCCGCTGCCGCAGGCGCCGCGCGACCCCCGCGCGTTCGCCAGCGCCGCGACGCCGCGGCGGATCCTGCTGGTCGAGGACGACCCGACCGTGGCCGAGGTGGTCGGCGGCCTGCTGCGCGCGCGCGGCCACCAGGTCACCCACGCTGTACACGCATTGGCCGCGCTGACCGAAGCGGCGGCCAGCACGTTCGACATCGCCTTGCTGGACCTGGACCTGCCCGGTCTGGACGGCCTGGCGCTGGCGCGGCAGTTGCGCGCCTTCGGCTACGGCATGCCGCTGATCGCGGTCACCGCCCGCGCCGACGCCGACGCCGAGCCGCAGGCCCGCGCCGCCGGCTTCAGCGGCTTCCTGCGCAAGCCGGTGACCGGCGAGATGCTGGCCGATGCGGTGGAGGGGAAGCCGGGACCGGGGATCCGGGACCCGGGACCCGGGGAAAGCGACGGTCGCCGTGAAGCCACATAGGCAGTGCGCGGCGCACGGCCTCTGCAGGAGCGGCTTCAGCCGCGACCCGGCGTTCTCGGCCGCGTCGGGTCGCGGCTGAAGCCGCTCCGGGCGCTGAAACAGCGGCTAAGCGAACGCGGCAAAGCCGGCAAGCAGATCGTGTGCGCCGCTATGCGCAAGCTCCTGCACCTCGCCTATGGCGTCCTCAAATCGGGCACCGCGTTCGACCCGAAAAGGGGCCTTGCCTGCTAGGGGGTAAGACGGTATCTACGAGAGCCCAGGGACCGTGCGGACCGCACCGCCCTCGCCGTTGCGAATCCCCAATCCCCACTCCCGAATCCCGGCTACTCAGCCACCTCTTCCACCTGCTTCGGATGCGGCCGCGTATCCGGCAACTGCCAGAAGATCAGCGTCGAGGTCAGGGTGATGGCACCGACGCAGACGAAGGTCGCGTGCAGCGCCGCGGTGGCGCCGTGGGTATCGCCGAGATGGGTGTTGAACGCCGCCAGCAGGCTGCCGGCGGCCGCGGCGCCGAAGCCGGTGGCCAGCATCATCACCATCGACAGCAGGCTGTTGCCGGCGCTGGCCTGGTCGCGATCCAGGTCGCGCAGGGTCACCGTGTTCATGACGGTGAACTGCAGCGAGTTGACCGCGCCGAACAGGGCCAGTTGCAACAGCCGCCAACCCAGCGGCTGGCCGACGTCGAACAGCAGGAAGCTGGCCATCGCGGTGCCGACCAGCACGGTGTTGGTCATCAGCACGCGGCGGTAGCCGAAGCGCTCCACCAGCTTCACCGCCGCGCGCTTGGAGGCCATGCCGGCCAGCGCCACCGGGATCATCATCAGGCCGGCGTTCATGGGGCTCATGCCCAGGCCCACCTGCAGCAGCAGCGGGATCAGGAACGGCATGCTGCCGCTGCCTACGCGCGAGAACAGGTTGCCGAGGATGCCGATGCGGAAGCTGATGACCTTGAACAGGTGCAGCGGGAACAGCGGCGCCGGCGCGTTGGCCGCGTGCAGCCAGTAGCCGATCAGCGCCGCCAGCCCGGCGATGGCCAGCAGCATCACGAAGGCGTGGCGCAGTCCCAGCTCGGAGATGCCGTCCAGCGCCAGCGACAGCGCCACCATGCCGAAGGCCAGCATCGCGTAGCCGATCAGGTCGAAGCGGGTACGTTGCTCGCCGTAGAAGTCCGGCATGATCTTCAGCGCGGCGGCGAAGCCGATCGCGCCGATCGGCAGGTTGATCAGGAACACCCAGTGCCAGGACGCCACCTGCACCAGCCAGCCGCCCAGGGTCGGCCCGACCAACGGCCCGATCAGCGCGGGGATGGCGATGAAGCTCATGGCGCTGAGGAACTGCGCGCGCGACACCGAGCGCATCACCGCCAGCCGGCCGACCGGCAGCAGCATCGCGCCGCCGATGCCCTGCAGCACGCGCGCGGCCACCAGATACGGCAGCCGCGGCGCCGCCGCACACAGCAGCGAGCCGAGAGTGAACAGCACGATCGCGATCAGGAAGGTGCGGCGGGTGCCGTAGCGGTCGGCGATCCAGCCTGAGGCGGGAATGAACATCGCCACCGCCAGCGCATAACTGAACACCACCGACTGCATCTGCAGCGGGCTCTCGCCGAGGCTGCGCGCCATCGCCGGCAGCGCGGTGTTGACGATGGTGGCATCGAGCATCTGCATGAAGATGGCCAGCGACACCAGCCATAACAGCGGACGGAAACTGCGCGCGTTGGGAACGGCGATCGGATCGGAGGAGGGCGCGGACATCGGCATGCAGGGCGACGCGGGGGGCAATAGGATCGCGCAGATCGCGTCGCCGTGCCGTGCAGCCGCCTCCGCCTGCGGGTCGGCGCTGCGCAGCGCGCGGTGGCGGTATGGTGACGCAGCCGCGTCGGGCAGGTTGTGTCTCGGCCGCGGCGAGGTTCGCCCACCGCGGTGGACCCGGCGACCCGACGCTGCCGCCGTCCGTGCGGGAAGGTTATCCGCAGGACGCCGGCATCGCGCCCAAGCGCCGCACCAGGGCATCCACCGCCGTTTCCGCCTGCTGAATCGAGGTGGCCAGACGCTGGTCCGCGAACTCATCGTATTCGATGGCCGCGCCGTATACGTCGGTGACGCCGATGTAAGCGAACGCGGTTCGGATCGACGCCTCCACATGGTTGCTCGCGGCCAGAGCGCCCGCCGGGTCGTAACCGTGATCCCCGCGCGAGGACAACAGCACCAGGCGCTTGCGCGCAGCGGCCAGTAGCGGCCAGTAAGGCGCGCCGCTGCGGCTGCGATCGAAACCGAAGGTACGGCCGACGCGGACGATGTTGTCGATGTAGGCCTTGAACTGCGCGGGTGGGCCGAAGTTGTACATGGGCACGCCGGCCACGATCAGGTCGGCGCGCACCAGTTCGTCGATCAGCCGGTCACTGACGTGCAGCTCCGCCTGCATCCAGTCCTCGCGCGCATGCGCAGGGGTGAAGGCCGCATGTATCCAACGCCCGGTCACCGGCGGCGGCGGGTCCCGGCCGATGTCGCGGTAGACCACCTGCGTGTCCGGATACAGTGCGGTCCAGCGTTGGACGAAGCGCGCGGTCAGGCGTCGGGTGTGCGAGCCGTGCGCCATGACGGCGGAACTGCCGGGGCGGGCGCTGGCATCGAGGTGCAACAGTGAGGGCATGACGGTGACGCTCCAGGGCGGGATCGACGGGGGTGGCGCAAGTCTCGGCCGCGCCCTCTGGCCCGACAAACGTTATGTTTTCAGCCGACGGGTGAGATGAGATCATCCATGCATGAGCCTGCGGCTTCCCCCTCTCAGTGCCCTGCGCGCGTTCGAAGCCGCCGCGCGTTTGCGCAGCTTCAAGGGCGCCGGCGCGGAACTGGCCGTTACCGCGACCGCCATCAGCCACCGCATCCGCGCGCTGGAGCAGGCGCTTGAGCGCCCGCTGTTCCTGCGCAAGGTGCGTGCAGTGGAACTGACCGCCGATGGAGAGGTGCTGTTCGTGGCGGTGAACAGCGGCCTGCAGACCATCGCGGCGGCGGTGGAGCAGGTGCGTGGTGCGCGGCGGGCCTGCGTGGTGGTTTCGGCCACGCCCGCGTTTGCCAGCAAGTGGCTGGTGCCGAAACTGAGCGCCCTGCAGGCGGCGCATCCGCAGATCGACCTGCATGTGCATGCGTCGGATGCGCCTGCGGACCTGGAGGCCGGTGTCGCGGATCTGGCGATCCGCTACGGCCCCGCCGACCATGCCTGCGCCGGCGCCACCGTGCTGCTGGACGATCACTTCGCCGCGGTGGCCAGTCCTGCGCTGGCCGCAACGCTGGCGGACGATAGCGCGCGCTGGCCGTTGATCCACTTCGACTGGTATCGTGCCCCGCCGCCGGAACTGACCTGGGCCGGTTGGGCGCACCGCGCGGGACACGCGCCGGATTCGATGTCGGCCGGCATCCGCTATTCGCAGGAAAGCCATGCCATTCAGGCCGCGATCGCGGGTCAGGGCGTGGCGCTACTGAGCCTGCGTCTGGTGGAAGAGGAACTGCGGATGGGCGTGTTGCGCATCGTCGCCGGTCCGCGGCTGCCGGGCATGGCTTATCGCCTGCTGATGCCGGAGCGGCGTCGCGCCAGTGCGGCGGCGCTGGCGGTCAGGGACTGGTTGCTGCAGACCGCGTGCCGATACGTCGCGCCTTCCGGCACCTAGGCGGCCAACGCGACGCCTGCGCAGGTATCGGGGTGGCTGAGGAGGCGCGGTTTCCGCACCGGCCGCATTGCGGTCGCCATCGGCGGATCGCGATCCGCCGAAGGGACCGCATGCTGCAATCCCGAATCCCGAATCCCGAATCCCGGCGCGGCTACCCGCGCCGACTATGCCGCTGCACCGCCGCCACTAGCGCGCCGACGTGCTCAGGCTGCATGTCCGGCGACAGGCCGTGGCCGAGGTTGAACACGTGGCCGTCCAGCGAGCCGTTATTGCCGTCGGCATAGCTGCGCAGCACGCGCTGCACTTCGCGTTCGATCGCCTCCGGCGCGCCGTACAGCATCGCCGGGTCCAGATTGCCCTGCAGGGCGACGCGGCCGCCGGTGCGGCGCGCGGCGTCGGCCAGGTCGATGGTCCAGTCCACGCCCACGCCTTCGGCGCCGGAGCCGGCCAGTTCCTCCAGGTAGGGCGCATTGCCCTTGCCGAACAGGATCAGCGGGGTGCGCTCGGCGCCGTCGCCGCGCGCCAGTTCGCGGGCGATGCGCTGCAGGTAGGGCAGGGAGAATTCGCGGTACATCGCCGGGCTCAGCACGCCGCCCCAGGTGTCGAACACCTGCAGTGCCTGCGCGCCGGCCGCGCGCTGCGCCGCCAGGTAGGCGATCACCGCGTCGGTGTTGACCGACAGCAGCTGGTGCAGCGCCGCCGGGTCGTTCAACGCCAGCGCCTTGATCCGCGCGTAGTTGTCGCTGCCGCCGCCCTCGACCATGTAGCAGGCCAGGGTCCAGGGACTGCCGGAGAAGCCGATCAGCGGCACGCTGCCGTCCAGTTCGCGGCGGATCACCCGCACCGCGTCCATCACGTAGCGCAGTTCGGTCTCCATGTCCGGCACCCCGAGCCGGGCGATCGCCGCAGCGTCGCGCACCGGGTGGCGGAACTTGGGGCCTTCGCCTTCGACGAAGTACAGCTCCAGGCCCATCGCATCGGGAATGGTGAGGATGTCCGAGAACAGGATCGCCGCGTCCAGCGGGAACCGTGCCAGTGGCTGCAGGGTCACTTCGCAGGCCAGCTCCGGGGTCTTGGCCATGGCCAGGAAGCTGCCGGCACGGGCGCGGGTGGCGCGGTACTCGGGCAGGTAGCGCCCGGCCTGGCGCATCAGCCACACGGGGGTCTGGTCCACGGGCTCGCGGCGCAGCGCGCGCAGCAGGCGGTCGTTCTTGAGCATGGGGGATTCCTTAGCGCGGCGCGTCGGCGCCACGGGTGAACATGACCTGGAAGCCGCGCTTGAGTTGCGCGTCGCGGGCTTTCTCGAAGGCGGCGTGGGCGTCGTCCTGCTGCAGGTACAGCTCGCGCCGCAGCTGCGCGCGGCCGCCGATCTGGCCGCTTTCGCGCAACAGTTCCCAACCGCCGAGCAGGTCCGGCTGCAGGGTCAACTGGAGGTAGCGTGGCGGCTCGTTGCCGTCGGGGCGTTGCTGGAGGAAGACGCGCATGCGCCGATTGTAGCGGTTGCCAGTGCGGGCGACGTGGCGCGAGCGCCGGAACGCAGCGGGCTGCCGTCAGCCGGCGCGGAAGCCGCGGCGGTAGGCCGAGGGCGGCACGCCCAGAGCGCGTGCGAACTGCTGGCGCAGCGCGCCGGCGCTGCCGAAGCCACAGGTGGCGGCGATCCGCTCCAGCGCCAGGTCGGTGCTTTCCAGCAGTTGCTGGGCGCGGACCAGGCGCTGGTGCGCCAGCCATTGCACCACGGTGGTCCCGGTCACCTGGCGGAACTGCCGGGTGAAGCTGCGCCGGCTCATCCGCGCGTGTGCGGCCAGTGCGTCCAGGCGCAGCGGCTGCTCCAGCCGCTGCAGCATCCAGTCCAGGGTCGGACCGAGCAGGGCATCGCGGCGGCTGGCCGGCAGCGGCTGTTCGACGTACTGCGCCTGCCCGCCCTGGCGGTGCGGCGCCACCACCAGGCGCCGGGCGATGCGGTTGGCGACCTCGGCGCCGTGGCGGCGGCGGACCAGGTGCAGGCAGCAATCGATGCCGGCCACGGTGCCGGCCGAGGTCAGCACGTCGCCGTCGTCCACGTACAGCACGTCCGGCTGCAGCCGCACCTGCGGGTGGCGCTGCGCGAAGCGGTCCAGTGCCGCCCAGTGGGTGGTGGCGGGGCGGCCGTCGAGCAGGCCGGCGTCGGCCAGCACGAAGGTGCCCAGGCACAGGCCCACCACCTGCGCGCCGGCGGCGTGGGCGCGGCGCAGGGCCTGGCACAGCGCCGCCGGTGCCGGCTCGGCGGCATCGCGCCAGGACGGCACGATCACCGTGTCGGCGCCGTCCAGCGCCTCCAGGCCATGCTGCACCTGGATGGCGAACCCGGCGTCGGTGCGCAGCAGGCCCGGTTCGGCGGCGCACACGCGCAGGTCGAAGGCCGGCAGGTCGGTGTCCGGCCGCGCCTCGAACACCTGGCAAGGCACCGCGAGGTGGAAGGGGCTGATGCGGTCGAAGGCGACCACGGCGATGCGATGCGGCGACATGGCCCGATTTTAGCGAAAACGGTGTTTCGGGCCACTCGTCGCCGCGCACCCGGCCGCCGACACTGGCGGCCTCTCAACCCTGGAGCCACCGCATGTCTTCCCCCCGCCGCGCTTTGCTGGTCATCGATGTCCAGAACGAGTACTTCGACGGCGCGCTGCCCATCGCCCATCCGCCGGTGGCGCAGTCGCTGCCCCACATCCTGCAGGCGATGGATGCGGCACAGGCGCACGGCGTGCCGGTGCTGGTGGTGCAGCACACCGCGCCGGCGCAGTCACCGGTGTTCGCCGACGGCAGCGCCGGCTGGGCCTTGCACCCGCAGGTCGCCGCGCGGCCGCACACCCGGCTGCTGCGCAAGACCCGGCCCAGCGTGTTCGCCGACACCGACCTGGCCGCCTGGCTGCAGGCGCAGGCGATCGACACCCTGACCGTGGTCGGCTACATGACCCACAACTGCAACGCCTCCACCGTGTACGAGGCCTTCCACCGCGGGCTGGCGGTGGAAGTGCTGGGCGATGCCAGCGGCGCGCTGCCCTACGCCAACGCCGCCGGCCAGGCCAGTGCCGAGGAGATCCACCGGGTGTTCGGCGTGGTGTTCCAAAGCAACTTCGCCGCGGTCGCCGACACCGCGCAGTGGATCGCGGCGGTGGAGGCGGGGCTGCCGCTGCCGCGCGACAACGTCCTGCAGTCCAACCGCCGCGCGCGCGGCCTGGCATGAGCGCCGCGCCGCGGGTGCTGCGTGCGCGTGACTTCACCGGCAGCCGCGCCTGGGAGGCGCTGCCGGTGGCGTTGCTCGACGGCATCGGCGTGCGCATCCACTGGACCGACCAGCCCTATGTCTGGCACGTCAACGACGGCCAGGAGGTGTTCGTGGTGCTGGATGGGCAGGTGCAGATGCGCTGGCGCGCGCATGGCGTCGAGCAGGCCGCGCTGCTGCAGGCCGGCGACGTGTTCCATGCGCCGGAGGGCGCTGAGCACGTGGCGCACCCGCAGGGGCCGGCGCGGGTGCTGGTGGTGGAGCGCGACGGCAGTCCGTGAGCGCCAAGGCGTGGTTCCTGGCCGGCGGGCTCCGCGATCGTGCGCATGCGGTGGCGGGGCGTGCCGCTGTAGATCGCGTGCCGAGGGCGACGCACATTGCGCGTGCTGATGTGCGTTCTATCACGGAGCCATCACTGTCGATGTGGCGTCATTGGGACAGGCTATGCCGCTGCGTGCGCACAGAGATCCTGGTGTCACGGCATGGCCATTCACCACGAGTGCGGACGCGGCCGGCATGCGAAGCCAGAGCGATGGGCGGTTCCCTGGGCAGCACCCCGAGGTCGGCACGGGACGGGATCCCGCGCGGCCTGCTGCCACCTTCGACGATTTCTCACTGCTGTGCGCGCCACCCTGGCGTGCCGGCGAGCGCGCCATGCCGCGCGCCGCGCACGGCATGGGGCGTGTCGCGATCTTCGCCGGACTGGCCGCGCTGTGCCTGCTGATCCTCGGCGGCTGGTATTGGCAAGCACACCGCCAACACCCCGCGCCGGCACCCGAGCCCTTGCGGGTGCAGACCATGACGGTCGTACCGCACCGGGTGCCGGACATCATCGAGACCTCCGGCACGCTGCTGTCGCCGCAGACCGTGGAGGTGCGCGCGCAGGCCGACGGAGTGCTGCAGTCGGTGCTGATCCATGACGGCGAGCAGGTCCACGCCGGGCAACTGCTGTTCACCATCGATCCGCGGCCGCTGCGGGCGGCGTTGACGCAGGCGCGCGCCACCCTGGCCCGCGACCAGGCGCTGGCGGCCGACGCGGCCGATACCGAGGCGCGCTACGCCAAGCTGTCCAGGACCGGCGCGGTGGATCCCAAGACCTACACCACCGCGGCCGACACGCTGCGCTCGCTGCGCGGCACCGTCGCCGCCGACCAGGCGCAGGTCGAGCAGACCCGACTGTCGCTGGCCTACACCCAGGTCCGCGCGCCCATCGACGGCCGTGCCGGCGCCATCGCGGTCAAGCCGGGCAACCTGGTGTCCAGCGGCTCCAGCACCGCGCTGGTGACGCTCAACGTCAGCACCCCGATCGAGGTGCGCTTCGCCCTGGCGCATGTGCAGGTCGACGCGGTGCGCGCGGCGCCGATG
This sequence comes from Xanthomonas sp. 3498, assembly GCF_014199795.1. Lineage (NCBI taxonomy): Bacteria > Pseudomonadati > Pseudomonadota > Gammaproteobacteria > Lysobacterales > Lysobacteraceae > Xanthomonas > Xanthomonas sp. 3498. Next base: position 170,709 of record NZ_JACHOH010000001.1, on the reverse strand, counting down.
GGGCGCCAGGGCCTGGGCTTGCCGGTGCTGGCGCTGGATGCGGTGAAAGGCACGCTGCTGGCTCGCGGCGAGCTGGCGTTCCTCGACAATGCCTTCGACACCAGCAGCGGCACCCTGGAACTGCGCGCGCGCTTCGCCAACGCCGGCGCCACGCTGTGGCCGGGGCAGTTCGTCACCGTGCGGGTGATCCTGGCGGAGGATCCGCAGGCCCTGTCGGTGCCCGAGAGCGCCTTGCAGCAGGGACAGCAGGGGCCGTACGTGTACTGCGTGGTCGCTGGTCGCGCCGTGGCGCGACCGCTCAGCGTGGCGCGGATGATCGATGGACAGGCGGTGATCGCCAAGGGCCTGCGCGCGGGCGATCGCGTCATCCTCACCGTGCCCAACGAACTGCGCGACGGCACCGCGGTGCAATCCGGCAACCCGCACGCCACGCCGAACGCGGCGGCGACCGGACGGCATGCGTGAACCTGTCGGCGCTGTTCATCCGCCGCGCGGTGATGACCTCGGTGCTGATGATCGGGCTGGTGCTGGCCGGCGGCATGGCCTACTTCGCGCTGCCGGTGAGCGAGCTGCCCGACGTCAGCTTCCCGACCATCACCGTCAACATGTCGCTGCCCGGTGCCAATCCCGAGACCATGGCCGCGGCGGTGGCGACGCCGCTGGAGCGCCAGTTCAGCGGCCTGCCGGGGCTGGACACGATGAGCTCGACCAGCAGCGTCGGCAGCACCCGCATCGTGTTGCAGTTCGCGTTGAGCCGCAATGTCGATGCCGCCGCGCAGGACGTGCAGAACGCGGTCTCGCAGGCGGCCGGCCTGCTGCCGCGCGAGATCAACCCGGCGCAGATCCAGAAGGAGGATCCCAGCGCCGCGCCGATCATGCACCTGATCCTGCGCTCCAAGACCATCGCGCTGCCGCTGCTCAACCAGTTCGCCAAGGATCGCGTGGCGCTGCGCCTGGCCTCGGTGCCGGGCGCGGGCCAGATCGACGTCAACGGCGCGCAGAAGTACGCGGTGCGCCTGTTCGTCAACCCGCACCTGCTCGCCGCCCGCCACCTGGGGTTCGACCAGGTGGTCTCGGCGGTGCAGGCGGGCAACAGCAACGCGCCGGCCGGCACGCTGATGGGGCGCGCGCGGTCCTACACGGTGCGCGCCGACGGCCAGCTCAAGCGCGCGGCCGATTTCGATGCGATGGTGCTGACCTATGCCGACGGTGCGCCGGTGCGCCTGCGCGACGTCGGCCATGCCGAAGACAGCGTCGAGAACCTGCAGACCGCCGCCTCGCTCAACGGCCAGCGCGCGATCGAGATCAACATCCATCGCCAGCCCGGCGCCAACACGCTGTCGGTGACCCAGGGCATCCAGGCGGCGTTGCCGGGGATCCGCGCGCAGCTGCCCGGCGATGCCCAGCTCGATGTGCTCTACAACCGCGGCGACTACATCGGCGCGTCGGTGGAGGACGTGGAGTGGACCCTGGTCGGTTCGCTGGTGCTGGTGATCGTGGTGATCCTGCTGTTCCTGCGCAGCTGGATGGCGACCCTGATCGTGGCGCTGGTGCTGCCGACCTCTCTGATCGGCACCTTCGCGGTGATGCGCCTGCTGCACTTCAGCCTGGACAACATCTCGATGCTGGCACTGACCCTGTCGGTGGGCTTCGTGGTCGACGATGCCATCGTGGTCATCGAGAACATCGTCCGCCACGCCGAGCAGGGCGCCAGCCGCATGGACGCGGCCATCGCCGCCTCGCGCGAAATCGGCTTCACCGTGCTGTCGATGACGGTGTCGCTGGCGGCGGTGTTCCTGCCGATCGTGTTCATGGGCGGGCTGGTCGGGCGGCTGTTCTCCGAGTTCGGCATGGTCATCGCGATCGCGGTGATCCTCTCCGGGATCGTCTCGCTGACCCTTACGCCTATGCTCGCCAGCCGCTGGCTCGACCCCAGGAAAAGCACGGGCTGGGTGTTCCAGCGCTTCGACCGGCTGGTCGACGCCAGCGAACGCGGCTACGCGCGCTCGCTGGCCTGGGCGACCGAGCGTATCGGCCTGATGTGCGTCATCGGCCTGGCCACCCTGGTCGGCACCGCCGGCGTCTACGCGGTGGTCGAGAAGGGCTTCATCCCGCAGGTGGATTCGGGAAAGATCGACGGCGACACCCGCGTGCCCGAGGGCACCGCCTTCGCCGATTTCGTCGCCAAGCAGGCGGCGGTGGTGAAGATCATCCAGCGCAATCCCAACGTGGCCAACGTCGAGTCGGTGATCGGCTCGGACAATTCGCTCAGCAACAGCGGGCGCCTGCTGATCGGGCTCAAGCCGCTGTCCGAGCGCAGCGGCAGCGCCGAGGAAGTGATCCAGGACGTGCGCAAGCAGGTCGCGGCGATCCAGGGCATCACCCTCAACATGCGCAATCCGCCGGCGATCGACATGGGGCCGACGGCATCGAACGGATCGCTGCAGTACGTGCTGCAGTCCACCGACCAGAAGGCGCTGTACGCCCAGTCCGACACCATCCTGCAACGCATCAGGCAACTGCGCGACGTGCAGGATCCGCAGAGCGACCTGCAGCTCAAGAACCCGGAGATCGAAGTCGTCCTGCACCGCGAGCAGGCCGCCGCGCTGGGCGTCACCGCCGCCGGCCTGCAGGACACCCTGGCGAGCGCGTACGGCGGCCGCAAGATCAGCACCATCTACGGCGACACGGATCAGTACGAGGTACTGCTGCAGGTCGAGCCATCGGCGCAGGCCGACCTCAACGGCCTGGATGCGCTGTCGTTCAACGGCAACCAGAACCCGGGCATCACCGCGATCGGCACGCAGACCTCCAACAGCAGTTCCGGCACCAGCGCGGTGCTGACCGCGGCCGGCGGCCCGATGGTGCCGCTGCGCGCGGTGGCCGACGTGCGCATGGGCGTGGGACCGGTGGCGATCAACCACTACGCCGGCCTGCCGGCGGTGACGCTGTCGATGAACCTGGCGCCAGGCGTGTCGCTGGGCGATGCCGCCGCGGGCATCGGCAACCTGATGGCGCAGACCCTGGGCAAGGGCGATGCGCGCGCGATCAGCGGCCAGTTCGCCGGCTCGGCACAGGCCTTCGAGAATTCGATGAAGACCCTGCCGATGCTGCTGCTGATCACCGTGCTGCTGATCTACGGCGTGCTGGCGATCCTGTACGAGAACGCGCTGCATCCGATCACCATCCTGACCTCGCTGCCGCTGGCCGGGTTCGGCGCCATCCTCATGCTGGTGCTGTTCCGCCAGGAGCTCAATCTCTTCAGCTTCGTCGGCCTGATCCTGCTGGTCGGGCTGGTCAAGAAGAACGGCATCATGATGGTGGACTACGCGCTGGACCTGGAGCGCTCGGGCGATGCGCGTTGGAAGCAGCCGCGCGCGGCGATGCTGGAGGCGGCGACGGTGCGTTTCCGCCCGATCATGATGACCACCCTGGCGGCGGTGCTGGGCTCGCTGCCGATCGCGTTGGGCGTGGGCGCCGGCGCCGAAGCGCGCCGCCCGCTCGGCATTGCCGTGGTCGGCGGCCTGTTGTTCTCGCAGGCACTGACCCTGTACCTGACGCCGGCGTTCCATATCGCGATGGCCGAGTGGCTGGCGCGCCGTCGCGCACGCCGCGATGGGGCGGCGCCGCCATCCGCGCCGACGCTGCCAGAGCCGGCCTGATGCGCGCGCTCGCACTCGGTGTCGCGTGCCTGCTGTCGGCGTGCAGCCTGACGCCGGCCTATGTGCGGCCCGCCGCCCCGATCCCGCCGTCGTGGCCAGTGGGCGATGCCTACCTGGCGCAGCACGAGGCCACGCTGCCGTCGCTGAGCTACCGGCAGGTGTTCGGCGACCCGCGCCTGCAGGCGCTGATCGCCCAGGCGCTGGACAACAACCGCGATCTGCGGATCGCGCTCGCCGACATCGCCCAGGCGCGGGCGCAGTACCGGATCCAGCGCGCCGCCCTGTTGCCCGAGGTCGGCGCCAGCGCCAACTATGCGCGGTCCTATCGCGGCAAGGGCGCGGCGCCGACCAACGACGCCACGCAGGGCGGCAACGCAGCGGCCGCGCCAGCGGCGGGCTACGCGAGCAACTATGACCTGGGCCTGGGCGTCACCGCCTTCGAACTCGACCTGTTCGGCCGTATCCACGCGCTGTCCGCGGCCGCGCAGCAGCGCTACCTGGAACAGGAGGCGGCGGCGCGCGCCACGCGCCTGACCCTGGTCGGCGACATCGCCACGGCCTGGCTGACCTATGCCAGCGACCGCAGCCTGCTGACGATCGCGCAGGACACCGTGCGCAGCGCCGGCGCCAGTGTGGCGCTGACCGCGCAGCGGGTGGACGGCGGCATCGTGCCGCACTCGGCGCTGGACCAGGCCAACCAGGTGCTGCATGCCGCGCAGTCCGACCTGGCCGCGCAGACCACGGCGATGGCGCAGGACGTCAATGCGCTGCAGGTGCTGGTGGGCGCTCCGGTGGATCCGACGCTGTTGCCGGCTTCGATCGCCGATGCCGCGGCGCGCATCGGCGATCCGCCGGCCGGCCTGGACACGACCATCCTGCTGCGCCGGCCCGACGTGGTGCAGGCCGAGTATGAACTGCGCGCGGTTAATGCCGAGATCGGCGCGGCCCGCGCCGCGTTGTTTCCGCGCATCAGCCTGAGTGGCCTGCTGGGCTTGACCAGCACCGCGCTGTCGGACCTGTTCACCCACGACGCGTTCAACGGCTCGGTGGGCGCGGGCGCTGCCTACACCTTGTTCGATGGCGGTGCGGCGCGCGCCAACGTGCGCTACACCGAGGCGCAGCGCGACGCCGCCGTGGCCGGCTACGAAAAGACCGTGCAGATCGCCTTCGGCGAAGTGGCCGATGCGCTGGCCCGGCGCGGCACCATCGATGCGCAGTTGCGCGCGCAGCAGGATCTGCTCGCCGATGCCGCCAATACCTACGATGCCAGCGCGCAGCGCTACCGCGTCGGCGTAGAGAGTGCGCTGTCCAACCTGGATGCGCAGCGCAGCTACTACGCGGCGCAGCGCAGCCTGGTCGCGGTGGAACTGACCGCGGCGACCAATCGGGTGACGCTGTATCGCACGCTGGGCGGCGATGCGTCGCTGGAGCGCGCCCAGCCCTGAATGCGCTGGGCGCGGGTGGGCGGCACGCTGCAGCCGGGAGCGCTGCATGGCGTGCCGCCGATGGTGCGCTTACTTCAGGTGTTCGCGCAGCCCGTCGCCGGCCTGCTGGATCGCGGTCCGCACCGCGGGCACGTCGCGCAGGGCATTGAGCAGGCCGAAATCGTGGATCACGCCGTTGTAGCGGGTCACCGTGACCGTCACCCCGGCCTGGTCCAGCTTGCGGCCGAAGGCTTCGCCCTCGTCGCGCAGCACGTCCAGTTCGGCGGTCTGGATCAACGTCGGCGGCAGGCCGGCGAGCTGCGCCGGGGTGGCGCGCAGCGGCGAGGCGGTGATCTCGGCGCGGGCCTTGGGGTCGGTGGTGTAGTTGTCCCAGAACCACGTCATCATGTTGCGGGTGAGGAAGTAGCCGCTCTGGAACTGCTGGTACGACCCGTCGTCGAAGCGGGCGTCGGTCACCGGCCACAGCATCAGGTCGTAGCGCAGCGCCGGCGTTCCGGCCGCCTTGGCCTGCAGCGCCACGGCCGCGACCATGTTGCCGCCGACGCTGTTGCCGGCCAGCGCCAGGCGCTTGCCGTCCACGCCGATCTGCGCGCCGTGCTCGGCGACCCAGCGAGTGGCGGCATAGGCCTGGTGGATGGCGACCGGGTACTGCGCTTCCGGCGACGGCGTGTAGTCCACGTAGACGGCCACCGCGCCAGAGGCGTTGACCAGATCGCGGATCAGGCGTTCGTGGGTCGGGAAGTCGCCCAGCACCCAGCCGCCGCCGTGGAAGAACATGAAGGCCGGCAATACCTGGCCGGTGGTGTGCGGCGGCCGCACGATCACCAGGTTCAGCGGCTTGCCGTCGGCCTGGATGGTGGTGCGGCTGACCTCGGCCGGCGGCAATGGCGTGTTGGCCTGGGCATCGCGCAGCACCTGCCGCGCCTGCGTCGGCGTGAGTTGTTCGATCGGCTTGCCGCCGCTGCTGTTGAGCGCATCGAGGAACTTCGCGACCGGGCGCAACGGCGCGGGCTGATCGGCGGGCGTTGCGGCGGTGGCGGTGCCGATCGCGCCGGCCAGCAGCGAGGTGGCGAGCAAGGGGAGCAGGGTCTTCATGGCGGTTCCTGGGGCATGCCGGGCGAGATGCCGGCGACAGGAGTGACTTTGCGCGCCAGGACGGTACGATAAGTGGCGAATCGTCCATGAAACTTTACCTGGAGTCCTGAGTGACCGACCGCCTGGCCGCCTTGTTGACCCACTTTTCGGTCAGCGCCGAGGTCTTCCACGCCGGCACCCTGTGCGGCCTGCACCGGCTCGACGATGGCGACCGCGGGCAACTGCACCTGCTGCGCGAGGGCAGCGTGGTCGTCCACAACGGCGACGGACAGGTGCTGCGGATCGATCGACCCAGTCTGCTGCTGTACCCGCAGGCCATGCCGCATCGCTTCGAGATCGATGCGCAACGCGGTGCGGATTTCGCTTGCGCGCACCTGCGCTTCAGTGGTGGCGCAGCCAATCCGCTGGTGCGCGCCTTGCCGGCCTGCATCTGCCTGCCGCTGGACACGCTGCGCCAGGGCGAGGCGCTGCTGCGGATCCTGTTCGAGGAAGCGTTCGCGCAGCATTGCGGGCGCCAGGCGGTGTTGAACCGGCTGTTCGAGGTGGTGCTGGTGCACGTGATCCGCGAGTTGATGGAGCAGGGGCTCGCCGACGGCGGCATGCTCGCCGGCATGGCCGATGCGCGGCTACGGCTGGCGCTGACCGGCATCCACGACGCCCCGGCGCAGCCCTGGACGCTGGAGAGCCTGGCGGCCCGTGCCGGCATGTCGCGCAGTGCGTTCGCGCGCAGTTTTCGCGAGACCCTCGGCTGCACGCCGGGCCAGTACCTGCAGGACTGGCGCATCGCCCTGGTGCAACGCGGCCTGCGCGAAGGGCGGCCGCTGAAGCAGCTTGCCGACGAAGTGGGCTACGGCAGCGAGGCCGCGGTGTCGCGCGTGTTCAAGGCGCAGGTCGGGCAGACCCCGCGCGCGTGGCGGCAGGCACGCTGAGTGCGGGTGGGACATGTGCAGGCGCGCCGGCACGACCGGCGCGCGTGGGCGGCTGTGGCGTAAGCGATGCGCCGGCTCAGCCGGCGGCCAGCACCGCCAGCACCTCGGCCTCGTCCACGTCGGGGACGATCTCGGCGTGGCCGATGCCGCGCCACAACACCAACCGCAGGCGGCCGGCCAGGTTCTTCTTGTCCAGGCGCATGCGCGCCAGCAGCGCCTCCACCGCCAGCCCGGCCGGCAGCGCGGTCGGCAGGCCGAAGTCCTGCAGCAGCGCGCGCAGCTGCGCCGTGTCCTGCGCGCTGGCCATGCCCAGTCGGGCCGACAGCTCGGCGGCCAGCACCATGCCCACCGCCACCGCTTCGCCGTGGTTGAGGTTGGCGTTGTCCGGGGCGCCGTAGCCCTGTTCGGTCTCGATGGCGTGGCCGAAGGTGTGGCCGAGGTTGAGCAGGGCGCGTTCGCCCTTCTCCAGCGGATCGCGGGCGACGATCTCGGCCTTGTGTTCGCAGCTGCGCGCGATCGCCTGCGCCAGCGCGGCCGGCTCGCCGGCCAGCAGTGCGCGGCGTTCGGCATGCAGCCATTCGAAGAACAGCGGGTCGCGGATGGCGCCGTACTTGATCACCTCGGCCAACCCGGCGCGCAGTTCGCGCGGCGGCAGGCTGCGCAGGGTCGCGGTGTCGGCCAGCACCGCGCGCGGCGGATGGAAGGCGCCGACCAGGTTCTTGCCCTGCGGGATGTCCACCGCGGTCTTGCCGCCGACCGAGGAGTCGACCATCGCTAGCAGCGTGGTGGGCAGTTGCACGCAATCCACGCCGCGCATCCAGCAGGCGGCAGCGAAACCGGCCAGGTCGCCGACCACGCCGCCGCCCAGCGCCAGCACGCAGGCGTCGCGGGTGGCGCCGAGGGCGGCCAGCGCGGCGATCGCCGCGGCGAAGTGGTCCAGGGTCTTGGAGGCTTCGCCGGCGGGGATCACGAACTCGCCGATCTGCAGCTCCGGGCGTGCCGCCAGCAGCGCGCTGCGGACCTGCGCGGCATACAGCGGCGCCACCTGGCTGTCGCTGAGCAGCAGCACGTGGCGGCCGCGCACGTGCGCGGCGAGGGCGGCGCCGTCGTCGAGCAGGTCGGGGCCGATGTGGATGGTGTAGGCCGGGTCGCCAGCGACCTGGACCGTGCGCGATGCTGCCGTCATGCAGTGGGTTCCGGAAGTTTCCACGACGCGGCCAGGCGCACGACCAGCTGTGCGGTGGCTTCGGCCGGGGTGAAGTGGTCGGTGTCCAGGATCAGGTCGGCGACCTCGCGGTACAGCGGTTCGCGCACCGCGTGCAGGTCGCGCAGCACCTGCTCGCGGTCGCCACGTTGCAACAGCGGGCGGCTGCGGTCGCGGTGCAGGCGCTGCAGTTGCGCGGCCACGCCGACCCGCAGGTACACCACGAAGCCGTGTTCGCGCATTTCGCGGCGGCTGTCGGCATTGAGCACGGCGCCGCCGCCGGTGGAGATCAGGTGGCCGGGCGTGCTCAGGATGCTTTCCAGCACCGCGCGCTCGTGCTCGCGGAAACCGGCTTCGCCGGCGTGCTCGAACAGCGAGGCGATGCTGGCGCCGGTGCGCTCGACGATGGTCTGGTCACTGTCGACGAAGACCAGGCCGAAGCGCTCGGCCAGGCGGCGGCCGATGACGCTCTTGCCGGCACCCATCGGGCCGACCAGCACCAGGTTGGGGGCGGGATTCATCCGCCGATGCTAGCAGAGACCGGCGCCGCCTCGCGCGCTGCGCAGGCCCCGTGCGCGTGCCGTCGTGCGGCGAGGCGTGCGTCGCGCGGTGCATGGCGCGACAATGGCGCATCGTCCGCCGAGTGCCTGTCGCCATGCCCGATCTCTACGCCGAAGCCCTGTCCACGTTCGCCGACCTGTTCGCCGAGGCGCGCACCAGCGACGAGGCCGAATACAACGCCATGGTCGTGTCCTCGGCCACGCTGGAGGCACGCCCCTCGTCGCGCGTGGTGCTGCTCAAGGCCTACGACGCGCGCGGCTTCGTGTTCTACACCCACCTGGACAGCCAGAAGGGCCGCGAGCTGCAGGCCAATCCGCAGGCCTCGCTGCTGTTCCTGTGGCGGCGCATGCGCGAGGACGGGGTGCAGGTGCGCATCGACGGCGAGGTACAACTGGTCGCAGCCGCCGAAGCCGACGCCTATTTCGCCTCGCGCCCGCGCATGAGCCAGATCGGCGCCTGGGCCTCGGCGCAGTCGCGCACGTTGGAATCGCGCGAGGAGTTCGAGGAGCGCGTGGCCAAGGCCGAGGCCACCTTCGAGGGCCGCGAGGTGCCGCGTCCGGATGGCTGGGGCGGGTTCCGCGTGGTGCCGCGCAATTTCGAGTTCTGGTACGGCGCCAAGTACCGACTGCACGAACGCTGGCGCTATGAAGCCGATGCCGCCGGCCACTGGAGCAAGCGGATGCTGTTCCCGTGAGCGGCGCCGGCCCGGCCTGCCGCGCCGCCGCCGCGGTGCACGCGTGCCCGCACGAGGCGCGCTGAGTATGGGCCCGCAGCGCATCGTCTGCCTGACCGAGGAGCCGACCGAGACGCTGTACGCGCTCGGCGAACAGCAGCGCATCGTCGGCATCAGCGGCTTCACCGTGCGCCCGCCGCAGGCGCGCCGCGACAAGCCCAAGGTCAGCGCCTTCACCAGCGCCAAGATCGGCGAGATCCTCAAGCTGCAGCCGGACCTAGCGATCGGCTTCTCCGACATCCAGGCCGACATCGCCGCCGAACTGGTGCGGCATGGCGTGGAGGTGTGGATCGCCAACCACCGCAGCGTCGACGGCATCCTCGACTACATCCGCCGGCTCGGCGCGCTGGTCGGCGCCGGCCAGCGCGCCATGGACTACGCCGACGATCTGCAGCGCGGCCTCGATGCCATCGCCGCGCAGGCCGCCACGCTGCCGCGGCGGCCGCGGGTATATCTGGAGGAATGGGACGAGCCGATCATCACCGGCATCCGCTGGGTCGCCGAACTGGTGGGTATCGCCGGCGGCGACGACGTGTTCCCGGAGCTGTCGGTGCAGCCGTTGGCCAAGGCACGGATCCTCGCCAATGGCGACGAGGTGGTGCGGCGCGCGCCGGATATCATCCTCGGCTCCTGGTGCGGCAAGCGCTTCCGGCCCGAGCGCGTCGCCGCGCGACCGGGTTGGGCGGCGATGCCGGCGGTGCGCGACGGACAATTGTTCGAGATCAAGTCGCCGCTGATCCTGCAGCCGGGGCCGGCCGCGCTCACCGACGGCGTGCGCGCCATCGCCGACATCATCCAGGCCTGGGCCAGGGGCGTGGGCGCGACGTAGCGCTTTTCTCGATCCTCGAGCAGGCCGCGTCGTCTGGCAGGTGCAGACCGGCCAGGCCCCACCAGAAGCGCCGCAATCCCGCGTCCATGGCCGCGTCATCGTTCGGATGCGGGCAGAGGATCGTTGCCTCGCTCGTCTCTGCCGCACGTGTGCGCCAGCACGGCGCGACGTGCGCGGGAATGGACGACACGGCCTAGCCGGGCGCCGGCTGGGTCCGGCCGGCGATGCCCAGGCCGAGCAGGGCCATGAGCGCGGCGACCGCGAAGGTGGACAGGTAGGCCGCGGCGGCGGAGTAGGCCAGCAGCGCGGCGAACAGCGAGCCGCCGACCGCCAGCGTGGTCGCCACCGCGATCGCTTCGCTCAACTGCAGCGCCGAACTGTTGCGGCCCTGCCGCGCCGGCGGCGACAGGGTCAGGGTCAGCACCGCCAGGGTCGGGTAGATCAGGCCCATGCCGAGGCCGGTGGCGGTCCAGCCGCCGATCGCCAGTGCCGCCGGCACCGACGGCAGCAGCGCCAGCGTCGTGGTCGCGATGCCCAGCGCCATCAGCGTGCAGCCCAGCCGCAGCCGCCGCAGGCGGGTGGCGTCGCGGCCGTAGTGGCCCTGGTACCAGGAGCCGGCGAACCAGCCCAGCGCGCCGGCGCTCAGCGCCACGCCGGCCCACACCGGCGACAGCCCGCGTTCGCGCGACAGCAGCAGCGGCAGAAACGCCTCGCAGCCGAAGAACGCCGAGCCGGCGACGCCGCGCAGCGCGATCACGCTGGGCAGGCCGCGCGCGGCGTGCAGGGTGCCGGCAGGCAGCAATCGCCAGGTGCACAGCACCAACAGCACCAGCGCCGCCGGCAGCAACAGCGCCGCCCACAGCCCGCGCTGCTGGCCGCCCAGGTACAGCAGGCAGACGCCGGCCGCCGCGCCCAGCGACCATAGCCGCGACGCGCCGCTGGCGCCGTCCGCGCTCGCGGCGGGCGGCAGGCGCCGCAACGCCGGCCACAGCATCGCCGCCGCCGGCAGCGCCAGCAGCGGCACCGCCAGGAACACCCAGCGCCAGCCGACGTGTTCGACGATCAGCCCGCTGATGCTGGGGCCGATCAGCGACGGCACCACCCAGCCGGCGGAGAAGGCGGCGAACATGCGCGGGCGGATCGCCTGCGGATACAACCGCGCGACCAGCACGTACAGCACCACCGAGATCGCACCGGCACCCAGGCCCTGCACCAGCCGACCGGCCACCAGCAGCGTCATCGACGGGGCGAAGCCGGCCAGCAGCAGGCCGCAGACGAAGCAGGCCAGGCCGGTCCATAGCGGCGCCGCCGGCCCATGCAGATCGCTCCAGCGTCCGGCCACGGTCATGCCGATCACGCTGGTGGCCAGGGTGCCGCCGAAGGCCAGCGCGTACAGCCGCAGGCCCTGCAGTTCGCCGGCCACGGTCGGCATCGCCGCGGCCACCGCCAGCGCTTCGAAGGCGATCAGCGATACCAGCGCGACCATGCCGATGGTGGTGGCGCGATAGGCCGGCGCCAGCACGGAACCGGCAGCGACAGGAGTGGACGGGACATCGGCGGCAGCGGCGTGGTCTTGCATCGGAGTACCTGGGAGAACGGATGGACATCTGCCGGCGACGACTTGCGTGGGCGCCTGCAGGCCGTGCAGCATGCAACCTCAACCGGACTCGAGGTCAAGCGATGCAGGAGGAACTGAGCGTGGGGCAGGTGGCCGCGCGCAGCGGCGTGGCCGTGTCGGCGCTGCATTTCTACGAGAGCAAGGGCCTGATCCGCAGCATGCGCACCGCCGGCAACCAGCGCCGCTACACCCGCGACGTGCTGCGCCGGCTGGCGGTGATCCGCGTGGCGCAACGCGTCGGCGTGCCGCTGGACAGCGTCAAGGCAGCCTTCGCGCAGTTGCCCGACGCGCGCACACCGACCCGCGCGGAGTGGGCGCGGATGTCGGCGGCCTGGCGCGAGGAACTGGACGCGCGCATCCTGCAACTGACCCGCCTGCGCCACCAGCTCACCGACTGCATCGGCTGCGGCTGCCTGTCGCTGCGCCGTTGCCGGCTGAGCAACCCGGCCGATACCCTGGCCGCGCACGGCGATGGGCCGCAACGCTGGGCGGAGGAGTGAGCGGCGCGTCCTGCGTACGGTAATCGCGCGATGTCGCTGCGGTTGCCGCGCCCCTGCGCACGACGGTGCCGCAATGTGGATCGAGACGATGTGGGAGGGACTTCAGTCCCGACGCGATGCCGGTGGACGTCGCGGTTACCGAGCTTGTCGAGCATGGTGGAGACGTGGCGCTTCACCGCGCCCCGTCAGCGCGAAGAGCGAAGAGGGCAGTTGCCTGACGCGGCATGCAGTCGGGACTGAAGTCCCTCCCACAACGCGCACCTGTGATCACCTTGATCGGTATCCGTATGTCGGGTTGTCCGTAGGAGCGGCTTTTAGCCGCGACCGGGCTTTCCCGGTAACGCCCGGTCGCGGCTGAAGCCGCTCCTACAGCTGAAGGCGCGCGCGGGACGCTACGCGCGCTAGAAATTACGGGTAAAGCGCACCGTGCCGGCGCCGTCGGCGCTGCGGACCTGTACCACGAAGCGCAACTGGTCGTGGGCGCTGCTGCGCACCGTACCGACGTAGTCGGTGTAGGCATCGGTGCGGACCGCGCGCAGCGCCACCGGCTGGCGTTGTCCGCTGAGGTCGGTCGCCACCACGTCGACCGTGCCGACCGCCGGCGTTTCCTCACCGCCGTGCAGGGTGCGCAGCGCGATCATCACCAGCGCAGTGTCGGCCTCGCGGGCGATGCCGTAGCGATGCGCCACGTCCTCGCTCATCGCCAGCGTGGGCAAGGCGTTGTAGTGCACGCGCAGCGCGCCGAAATCGGCCTGCGCCGGCGTGGCGGCGAGCAGTGTCGCCGGACGTGGAGCGTCCTGGTCCGAGCAGGCGGCCAGGGCCAGGCACAGCAGCGCAGCGGGCAGGACACGCATCGGCGTTCTCCGGGTTGGAGTGGCTAACACATCGTCGCGCGCAGTCGCCAGGTGGGGGCGGACGGCGCGGAGGAACTGCAGTGTACGCGTGGTGGATGAGGATTCCGGGCGCCGACCGCGCCGCCTGGTGTTCGCTGCGCTCAGTCGTCGTTGGCGGCGGACAGGGCACGGCCGCGTTCCGCCGCCGCGGCGATCGCGGCCGCGGTCAGCGCCTCGAAGCCGCCGTGCTGGAAGGTCTCGATCGCGGCCTGGGTGGTGCCGTTGGGCGAGGTCACCCGGCGGCGCAGTTCGCTCGGCGCCTCGCCGGACTCGGTGAGCATGCGCGCCGCGCCGAGCACGGTCTGCAGGGTCAGGGTGCGCGCGGTGTCGGCGGGCAGGCCCTGCGCGATGCCAGCCGCTTCCATCGCCTCGGCGAGCAGGAAGACATACGCAGGCCCGCTACCGGACACGGCGGTGACCGCATCGATCAGCGCCTCGTCCTCGACCCACACGGTGACCCCGGCGGCGGCCAGCACGCGCTCGGCGTGGGCGCGCTGCGCGGCGTCGACACTGGCGCTGGCGAACAGGCCGGTGACGCCGGCACCGAGCAATGCAGGGGTGTTGGGCATCGCCCGCACCAGGGCGTAGCCGCCGCCGAGCCAGCGGTCCAGTTGCGCGGTGGTGATGCCGGCGGCGATGGACACCAGCAGCGGCCGCTGCGCCTGCGCCAGCGCGGCCAGTTCGGTGCAGACCCCGCGCAGCACCTGCGGCTTGACCGCGAACATCCACAGCGCGGCGCCGTCGGCGGCCTCGGCCGCGCTGGCGACGGCGTGGACGGCGTAGTCGGCGACCAGGGCCTCGCGCAGCGCCGCCACCGGCTCGGCCACACGGATGCGGCGCGGGTCGGCACCCTGCCGGACCAGGCCGGCGATCAGGCTGCGCGCCATGTTGCCGCCGCCGATGAAGGCGATGTCGGCGGCGTGGGAATCTGGAAAAGCGGAAGCCATGGCGCAACACCGTCGCGAAGAGGGAGCGCCATGGTAGCGGCTGCGCCGCGCCGCAGTGCTGCGGTGCGGCGCAACCGGATCGTGCAGGAGAGAACGCGCCAGCCGCTGCGTGCGGTCTGGCGCGGGGCCTCAGTTGGACTCGGTGAAGGTGATCGACGGCGTGCTGCCGCCGGCCGTCGAGCAGCTGCCCAGGTTGAGGTTGTTGGTCTCGCCGGTGCTGCCGGCATTGGCCGCACAGGTCGGGGCGGCGGTGGAGCCGTTGGTGGCGGCCACCTTCACCGTGATCGACGAGCCGGAGTTGAAGTTGGCGCTGGAACCGCCGGCGTTGCCCACCACGTTGAACTCGGCGTCCTTCCACACCGTGGCCAGCTTGACCACGCTGTCCTTGGCGCTGACGCTGTAAGCGGTGCCGTTGTTGGTGAAGGTGATGGTGTCGTTGCCATTGGCGGTGGCCGAACCGGTCAGCTTGACGTTGGCCAGTTGCGTGGCCGGCACGTCCGGCGCGCTGACCGCATTGCTGTTGCGGTAGCAGTCCGAGCCGCCGCCGCTCATCCAGCCGCTCGGGCAACTGCTGCCGTAGCCGATCAACCAGTACTGCATGAACACCGCGGCCTGGCCCTGGGTCTCGTAGTCGGTGGCGTAGACGAACTGCTGCCACACGGTGCAGCCGGAGCGGCCGCCGCAGACGCTGGTGGTGGCGTTGTAGTTGGAGTTGATCTGCAGCGAGTACTCGTTCGGGCCGAGGATGCCGCCGCCGCCGAAGGAGGCCACGCCGACGCCCTGTTCCGAGGTCACGCCGGTGACCTGCGGGAAGCTGCCCACGGCCTTGCTGATCAGGCTGCTGGAGCGCAGTGCGTAGTCGTAGCCGTTGCCGGTGGTTTCGGTGGCGCCGAACAGGATCTTGTGCGGGATCGGATGCACACGGCGGGTCAGGGTCTTGCAGACGTCCGTTTGCCACTGCGTATCGGGGAAGTTGGCATGGAAGCAGCCTTCCGCCGGTGTCGGTTGATGCGCCATGGTTTCGCGCCAGGCGGTGCGCGCCTGGACTTCGGCGGGCGACATCATCGCTTCTTCATTGGTCCAGGCCGGCGTCGCCGTCGGCGCGGCCAGTGCCGCGGGGACGTGCAGCAGACCCATGAAGCAGGAGGCGAACAGCAATCGGGTGGATGCTTGCATCTGTGACCTCGTTGGAGCCGAGCGCATTCGGCGATGGACTGCGGATGACCCGCGGTCGCCGCCATGGAAGCCGAAGCGCGCGCATCTGAAACGTGACTGAATTAACGGTTCGCAACCGTGTCGCACGGTTCAGCAAGCACTGTCGGAGCGAACCTTTCATTCATCCCGAAACACTATTTTTTTCAACGAGATGGGCTACGACAGAATTCCGATGTTGGTGAATCGTTTTTGAAGCGGCTGTAGACAAATCATCACAGTGTCACAAGTGATGCGCTGATGCGGCGCGGCAGCAGCCGGTTCAGCCCGCAGCACGCGGACCGCGCGCACCGAACAAGGCGGTGCCGACCCGCACCATGGTGGCGCCGGCGGCGATGGCGTCGGCGAAGTCGCCGCTCATGCCCATCGACAAGGTGTCGACCTGCGGATGGGCGGCACGCAGCCGCTCGAACAGGGCGTGCATGCGCGCGAACGCATCGATGCGGCGTTCGGCCTCCGGCCACGGTGCGGGAATGGCCATCAACCCGCGCAGCGCCAACCTCGGCTGCGCGGCGATGGCTGCGGCCAGCGCGTCCACGGCCTCGGGCTGGCAGCCATGCTTGCTGGCCTCGTCGTCGATGTTGACCTGGATCAGCACGTTCAGCGGCGCGGATGCGGCTGCGCGGCCCTTGGCCAGGGCGGCAACCAGTTTGGGCCGGTCCACGGTCTGCACCCAGTCGAACAGCGTCGCCGCCTGTTCGGCCTTGTTCGACTGCAGGTGGCCGATCAGATGCCATTCCAGACCGGCATCGGCCAACGCGGCGATCTTGGTCGCCGCTTCCTGCACGTAGTTCTCGCCGAAGGCGCTCTGGCCCTGTGCGGCCAGCGCCGCCACGGCCTCGGCCGGCTGGGTCTTGGACACCGCCAGCAACTGCGCGTGCGGCCGCCCAGCGGCGTCGGCGGCGCGGTTCATGTCCAGGCGGATCTGGTGCAGCGGAGAGAGGGGCACGGCGGCGTTCCGGCAAAGGGAAGGGCGCTATACTGCCGGCCGGGGAATCATCCTTCCAGTCGCAGCCCAAGGGGAAAAGCAGCGTATGGATATCGCTGAACTATTGGCGTTCTCGGTCAAGAACAAAGCGTCCGACCTGCACCTGTCCGCGGGCCTGCCGCCGATGATCCGGGTCGATGGCGACGTTCGCCGCATCAACATCCCGGCGCTGGACCACAAGCAGGTGCACGCGCTGGTCTACGACATCATGTCGGACAAGCAGCGCCGCGACTACGAGGAATTCCTCGAGGTCGACTTCTCGTTCGAGATTCCCAGCCTGGCGCGCTTCCGCGTCAACGCGTTCAACCAGAACCGCGGCGCCGGCGCGGTGTTCCGCACCATTCCCTCGGAAGTGCTGACCCTGGAAGACCTGGGTTGCCCGCCGATCTTCCGCCAGTTGATCGACCAGCCGCAGGGCCTGATCCTGGTCACCGGGCCGACCGGTTCGGGCAAGTCGACCACGCTCGCCGGCATGATCGACTACATCAACAAGAACGAATACGGCCACATCCTCACCGTGGAGGATCCGATCGAATTCGTGCACACCTCGCAGAAGTGCCTGATCAACCAGCGCGAGGTGCACCGCGACACCCACGGCTTCAACGAGGCGCTGCGCTCGGCGCTGCGCGAAGACCCGGACATCATCCTGGTCGGCGAGTTGCGCGACCTGGAAACCATCCGCCTGGCGCTGACCGCGGCCGAGACCGGTCACCTGGTGTTCGGCACCCTGCACACCAGTTCGGCGGCCAAGACCATCGACCGCATCATCGACGTGTTCCCCGCCGGCGAGAAGCCGATGGTGCGTTCGATGCTGTCCGAATCGCTGCGCGCGGTGATCTCGCAGGCGCTGCTGAAGAAGGTCGGCGGCGGCCGCACCGCAGCCTGGGAGATCATGGTCGGCACCCCCGCCATCCGCAACCTGATCCGCGAGGACAAGGTCGCGCAGATGTACTCGTCGATCCAGACCGGCCAGCAGAACGGCATGCAGACCCTGGACCAGCACCTGCAGGACCTGGTCAAGCGCAGCCTGATCACCCGCAACCAGGCCCGCGAGTACGCCAAGGACAAGCGGTTGTTCGAGTAGCCGGGATTGGGGATTCGGGATTGGGGATTCGCAAAAGCGGGTCTCTCCGATCCCAGGATGCCCGCTGTTACCAATCCCCAATCCCGAATCCCCAATCCCGGCTCCGAAGGAGCACGCCATGAGCACCATCGACTTCACCTCCTTCCTGAAACTGATGGCGCACCAGAAGGCGTCGGACCTGTTCATCACTTCGGGTATGCCGCCGGCGATGAAGGTGCACGGCAAGATCACCCCGATCACGCAGACGCCGCTGACCCCGCAGCAGAGCCGCGACCTGGTGCTGAACGTGATGACGCCGTCGCAGCGCGAGGAGTTCGAGAAGACCCATGAGTGCAATTTCGCCATCGGCGTGTCGGGCGTGGGCCGCTTCCGCGTCAGTTGCTTCTACCAGCGCAACCAGGTGGGCATGGTGCTGCGCCGGATCGAGACGCGCATTCCCAGCGTGGACGAGCTGAATCTGCCGCCGGTGATCAAGACCCTGGCGATGACCAAGCGCGGCATCATCATCTTCGTCGGCGCCACCGGCACCGGCAAGTCGACCTCGCTGGCGGCGATGATCGGCTACCGCAACCAGAACTCCACCGGGCACATCATCACCATCGAGGACCCGATCGAGTTCGTGCACAAGCACGAGGGCTGCATCATCACCCAGCGCGAGGTCGGCATCGACACCGACAGCTGGGAGAACGCGCTGAAGAACACGCTGCGCCAGGCGCCGGACGTGATCATGATCGGCGAGGTGCGCACCCGCGAGGGCATGGACCACGCCATCTCCTTCGCCGAGACCGGCCACCTGGTGCTGTGCACGCTGCACGCCAACAACGCCAACCAGGCGATGGACCGCGTCATCAACTTCTTCCCTGAGGACCGCCGCAGCCAGCTGCTGATGGACCTGTCGCTGAACCTGCGCGGCGTGGTCGCGCAGCAACTGATCCCGACCCCGGACGGCAAGGGCCGCCGCGTGGCCATGGAGATCATGCTCGGCACGCCGCTGGTGCAGGACTACATCCGCGAAGGCGAGATCCACAAGCTCAAGGACGTGATGAAGGAGTCCACCAACCTGGGCATGAAGACCTTCGACCAGAGCCTGTTCGAGTTGTACCAGGCCGGCGAGATCAGTTACGAGGATGCGCTGCGCCACGCCGATTCGCAGAACGAGGTGCGCCTGCGCATCAAGCTGGCCCAGGGCGGCGACGCGCGCACCCTGGCGCAGGGCCTGGACGGGGTCGAGATCGCCGAGGTGCGCTGAGCCAGTCCTGCACGCGAGCGCAAGGCCGGGGGCTCGCTGCGATGGCCGGCGCCCACGCCGCAGCGGCTGACTCCGGTGCGTTCACAGGTGTCGTGTTTCAGTCAGCCGTCCGCCGGAAGTCCATCGCGGACGTTTCAGCCGAAGGGAGAGAAGCCGCATGAACGACGCGCCTGAACTGCTCTGGTCGACACAGCCGCACGCCGGCTACTACATCAACTCGGTGGCGGTGTCCGACGATGGCAATGTCATCGTCGCCGGCACCTTTTTCCACCATTACGGCCCCGCATCGCAGATTCCCGGGATGGACGCGGTGCCGGTCGCGCAACGCAAGATCTTCGAACGCACCGCACCGGCGGCCACGCGGACCGATGTGCGCGACGACCAGGACGGGCATTTCGGCACCTACGCCTGGGATCGGACCGGCAAGCCACTGCTGACGCAGGAATTCGACGGCTGGCAGGGCGTGTACTGGGTCGACGTGGCGGGGGACGGGAGCACCGTGGCGAGCTGCGGCTGGAAGAGCAAGGCGCCGTATGCGGGGTTCATCAGCGCCTGGGCGGTCCCCGGCGGCGAGGAACTGCTGTCCTTCGCGCTCCCCGGTCGCGGCAACATGGTGTCGCTGGACGCGTGCGGGCGGACGTTGCTGGCCGGCGCCGAGCAGGGCTATCTGTTCTGCCGCGACGGCGCCGGGGCCTTCGCCGCCACGCCCGCGTGCATTGCGTTGACCGCTGGCGGCGACAGCAACGGCGACAGCGTCATCGCCACCGGCATTGCCGCCGACGGCGCGACCGGACTGGTGGCCAGCGCGCAGGGCGAGATCATCCTGTTCTCGATCGCCTCCGGACAACCGACGGCGCTGGCGCGCTGGCAGTTGCCCACGCACGTCAGCGTCCATGCCGCGGTGCTGTCTGGCAATGGGCGCCGGGCCTATGTCGGTGCCAGCGACGGTACGCTGTACGCGTTCGACGTGGCGACGTTCCAGCATGCGTCCGCGCCCGCGCCGGCCTGGACCGCGACGGTGCCCGAGGGCGCGACGACCATCTACGGGTTGGCCTGCGACCGTGCCGGCGACAAGGTCGCGATCGCCGGCAACCTCAAGGGCGGCGGCGTCGTTGCCGTGTACGCCGATGCCGGCACCGCGGCGACGCTGCAATGGACCGCGCACAGCGCGCATTCGCCCAACTGCCTGGCGTTCGACCCGGGCGGACAGTGGCTGGGGCTGGCCGATGGCCATCCCGACGCCACGCCTGGCGCGTTCACGCTCTGGAACGCGATCGACGGCACCCTGCAATGGTCCTATGGCACGGACAACATGAGCTGGCCGATCCGTCTGTGCAGCGGTGCGACGGTGGTGGTGGGCGGCAGCGACGACAGCACGGTCAGGGCGTTCGCCGGCCCCGGTTCGGCCATCGGCCGTGGCCGGCAGGAGGCCGATGGATGACCGGCTGGGACGCCGAGGCGCCGTCTCGCACGCGCGCCGCGGCGCCGCGCCGTCCCGCCGCGCTGCTGGTGCTGTCGGCCTTGCTGGTGGTGGCGTGGCTGGCGGTCTTCGAGTTGGCGCGGGTGCTGGACTATCAGCCGCATGCGAGCCTGTGGTTTCCGCCGGTGGCGGTGACGTTGGCGACGTTCATGGTGCTGGGCTGGCGCGGCGCGCCGGCGATCGCCATCGCCTGCGTGCTGGCCACGCTGCTCAGCTTCTATCGCACGAGCGCTCATCCCGCCGTCCCCGGCCGAGCGGTCCTGTCGTATGCACTGCTGTTCACCGCGCAACAGTTCTGCGTCTGGGGCGGGCTGGCCTGGCTGCTGCGTCGCGTCGGCCGGGTCGTGTCCTCGAGCAGCCTGCCGCGCGCGGTCACCTGCTTCATCCTCGGGGGCGGGGTGGCCTCGCTGCTGTCCGCCTGCCTGGGCGGTGCGGGGCTGGTGGTCACCGGCGCCATCGACCTGCCGAGCATGCTGGCGCAGTTGATCCCGTGGGCGATCGGCGACTACGCCGGCCTGCTGGCGCTCGGCCCGCTGGCGATCGTCGCGGTGCTGCGTCTGGCCGAGCGGCTGCAGATCGTGCCGCAGCCAGGTATTCCGCGCCTGTCGGGGATGATCGAACCGGCCGGAAGCGTCTCTGCCTACCTGGTCAAGCTCGCGCTGCTGCTCGGCGTCACCCTGGCGGTGATGGCGCTTGCGGCGGTGTTGCCGCGGCAGCCGGCGGTGGTCTTCGCGCTGTTCGTGGTGGTCGTGATCCAGTTGTGGATCGTGCATACCCACGGGATGCTGCAGGCGCTGACGGCAATCGCCGCCTTCAGCCTGCTGATCGCCGTCGCCACGCCGTTGCTGCGGCTCGAGGCGCAGGCGCTCGCGCTGCAGTTCGCCATGATCAGCCTGGCGGCGAACAGCTACTTCGGCCTGGCCGTTCCCGGGTTGTACGCCGACAACACGCGGCTGCGCCATGCGCTGGTGCGCGATCCGGTGACCGGGGCGCTGTCGCGGACCGGATTCCTGGAGCAGGTGCTCAACGATCTGCAACTGGCTGCGCAGGATCCGCGTCCACTGGCCGTGATCGTCGCCGACATGGACAACCTCAAGGCGATCAACGACCAGTTCGGACACGCCGCCGGCGATGCGGCCTTGCGCGCCTTCGTCAAGCGCTGCCGCCACTGTCTGCGGCCGGGGCAGTTGCTCGGCCGCCGCGGCGGCGACGAGTTCGCGCTGTACCTGCCGCTGACCACGCCGGAGCGGGCGGACGCGTTGATCGACACGCTGCGCGCGGCGCTTGCCAAGCCTGGCGAGGACGACGGGTTTGCGACCGGGCTGTCGGCCAGCTTCGGCCTGGCCCTGTGTCACCGCCGGGATCTGGACGCGGAGGCGCTGGAGGAACTGCTCGAACGCGCCGACGCGGCGATGTACGCGGACAAGCGGCAGCATCGTGCCGTGGCCGTTCGCTGATTGTTCCCCTTCTCCGGTCGGGACCATGGCCCCCTTCTCGGGCGAAGGGGCCCAAAGGGCGGATGAGGGGAGGACGAAGCCTCATGGTCTTGTTTCAGCGACACGCTTCGCGCCGGACCCTCACCCCAACCCCCGCTCCGCGCCCCGGCCCGCGCTTGCGGCGCGCAAGCGGCACCCCGTCGCCCCGGAGGGAGAGGGGCTTTGGCTCCTTTCTCCCATCGGGAGAAGGTGCCCCGAAGGGGCGGATGAGGGTGCGGTCAGCCAGGAATGCCACACATGCCAGTAGATAACCCGTACGCCGCCCCTGCCGCCGCGCTGCCTGACGCCGCGCCCGCTGTGGCTCCCATCGATCCCCTGTCCACGCTGTTCGCGCCATCGGCAACCAAGTTGGCCTTGCTGTGCGCGACCAGCTTCGGCTGGTATGCGTTGTACTGGTTCTACCGCAACTGGCGCGCGTTGCGCCTGCTGTCCGGGCGACGACGCGTCTCGCCGGTGTGGCGGTCGGTGTTCTCGCTGCTCTGGGTGTTCGCCTGCTTCCGCGGGCTGGAACGCACCATCGGCGCGCAGCGTGGCGCGCTGGTCGGCTGGCTGGGGCCGGCGCTGGCCTATGTCTGCCTGAGCCTGCTGGGCGCGTGGCCCTCGGCGCTGTCGCTGCTGACGCTGTTGAGCTGGACGCCGGTGCTGCTGGTCAACCAGCGTCTGGTCCGCTTCAAGCAGGCACGCGGCCTGCCGCGCAGCCCGGCCGAACGGTTCAACGCCTGGACCTGGACGTGGCTGGCGATCGCCGGGTCAGTAGCGCTGCTGGTGATGGTGGGGATGGTGGTGGCGATCGCCGGGGTGCAGCACCACATCAAGGTCGACTTGCCGACTCGATAGGCTGGCGTTGGCTGGCGGAGCACGCTGAGCGTTCGCCCATGCAACCGTCGCCATGCACGCAGCCATCAAAGTTTCATGTGCAACCACCTCCCGGCTGGTGTCTAATACCGCCCCCCACGCCGTGCCCCCTCCCGTGAGCCTTCCCGATTCCGATCTGCGTCCGGACCTGGACCCGTTGCCCGACGACGGCACCGTCGTCACCGCCGGGCCGCTGACCCCGCCGCCGGATTCGGCCGGCACCGTGCAGGATGCGCGCGCGCTGCGTCACAGCGTGGCCGAGGACGTGCAGGGCATGTTGCTGGCGACCCTGGTGGCCTCGCTGGGCCTGGCGGTGTTCGCCCATGGCGGCTTGATGATCGGCGGCATGGCCGGCGTGGCCTTCCTGCTGCACTACGCGCTGGGCTGGAACTTCGGACTGATGTTCGTGCTGGTCAACCTGCCGTTCTACTGGCTGTCGGTGCGGCGCATGGGCTGGGAGTTCACCCTCAAGACCTTCGCCGCGGTGGCCGCCTGCGGCCTGTTGACCGACCTGCTGCCGCGCTGGGCGCAGTGGGCGACGATGACGCCGCTGTTCTCGGCGCTGGTCGGCGGCGCGCTGGTCGGGCTCGGCATCCTGTTCTTCATCCGTCACCGCGCCAGCCTCGGCGGCGTCGGCATTCTCGCGGTCTACCTGCAGCGCAGCCGCGGCTGGAGCGCGGGCAAGGTGCAGATGAGCTTCGACGCGGCGCTGATGGCGGTGGCGTTCTGGCTGCTGGCGCCGCAGCAGGTGCTGTACTCGGCGATCGGTGCGGTGGTGCTGAGCCTCGTGCTGATGTTCAACCACCGCTCTGGCCGCTACATGGGCGTGTGAGAGCTGCAGCAGATCGTCGTCACGCAAGGCGCTGGTGCGTCCGGCCGCATGGCCGCAAATCCGCATGATGCGAAATGTCCCTCAACCGTCGCCGTCGCCGTCGCTGTCGCCGCGCGCCGGGCACGGCGTCGGCACGCCCAGCCGTTGCGCCAGGCGCCGTGCGTCGAATGGCGCATGCACCTTCATGTCGTTGTCGAAATAGCAGTACACGTCGCGCCGTACCCGCGCCGGGGCGCGTGGGCCGACCCGCTGCGCGTGGGCGGGCTCGCTGCCGCGGTGCCAGGCCTCGATGCGCCGGGCCCAGGTGTCGAGGGCCTTGTCGTCGTAGCCGCTGGCATAGAGCTGCGCATCGCCGTGCAGGCGCAGGTACAGGAAGTCGGCGGTCACGTCTTCCAGGTACGGCCACTTGCCGGCGGTATCGGCCTGCACCAGCGCCACGCGGTGCTTGCGCAGCAAGGCCACCGCCTCCGGCGTGGCGAAGCTGGGATGGCGCACTTCCAGCGCATGGCGCAGGCGCCGATTGCGGTCGATCTGCAGCAGGCTGCGGTTGCGCATGCGTGCAGCGTCGCGCTTGCGCGCCAGCGCCAGGGCGGCCTCGCTGGTGCGCGGCAGCAGCGCCAGGAAGGTGTCCAGCAGGTCGTGGTCGAAGGCCAGCGACGGCGGCAACTGCCATAGCAGCGGCCCCAGCTTCGGCCCGAGCGCGAGCAGGCCGGAGGCGAAGAAATTGGCCAGCGGCTGCTCGCAGTCGCGCAGCCGCTTCAGGTGGGTGACGAAGCGCGGGCCCTTGACCGCGAACACGAAGTCGCGCGGCGTGGCGTCGTGCCAGGCGGCATAGCTTTTCGGGGTCTGCAGCGAATAGAACGAGCCGTTGAGTTCCACCGAGCGGAAGCACTGCGCGGCGTATTCCAGCTCCCGCCGCTGGATCAGGTCGGACGGGTAGAAGACGCCACGCCAGCGCGGATAGCGCCAGCCGGAAATGCCGATGCGCAAGGCCATGCGCCGACCTTGCCGGTGGCCTCGTGCAGCGCCCGTGCAGACCGCGGCAAGACGGCGTCGTGCCGGTCCGCGCGTCTCGGTGGCCTCAGCCGGCGCGCATCCACGGCGGATCCAGCTGCGCGATGCGCGCGAACGCCGGGCAGTCGTCGCGGTGCGCGCCGGGCAGGTAGCCCAGGCTCATCAGGAACTCGCCGGTGATCTCGCCGCCGGTGAAGCGGAAGGTGCGCTTGAACAGCTTGATCCACTCGGCCTTGCTGCGCGGATGCTGCGCGTCCAGCCACGCGGCGAAGCTGCCGTGGCTGGCCCGCAGGCCCTGGATCACCTGCGCGTTGTGGATCGCGGCCTGCACCTTGAGCCGGTTACGGATGATGCCGGCGTCGCCGAGCAGGCGCAGCACGTCGGCCTCGCCGAAGGCCGCCACCGTGTCCACGTCGAACCCGGCGTAGGCGGTGCGGAAGCCGGCGCGCTTCTTCAGCATCAGCTCCCAGCTCAATCCGGCCTGGTTGATCTCCAGCACCAGCCGCTCGAACAGGTCGGCTTCGGCGCGTTGCGGCACGCCGTACTCGTGGTCGTGATAGTGGCCGTGCACCGGGTGCCCGGGGGCGATATCGCAATAGCTGCTCATGCGGCGGACATCCGTCAATCGGTCTGGTCGTTGGGGTCGGCAGGGTACACCTCGGTACGCCGGGTCCCGGGCAGTTGCAGGTCGGGCCAGCGCCGCGGCAGCAACTGCAGCTTGCCGTCGCGCAACGCCTGGTAGAGCGCATCGGCGTTGTCGCCGCGGCGCGGGAAGAAGTGGGTTCGCGCCACGTCGCTCCAGCCGTTGCCCACGTCGGTGTGGATGCGGCATTCGACGCCGTAGCCGACGCTGGCGTCGCACAGCAGCACGTCGTCGTGGCCATCGCCGTCCAGGTCGCGGCGCAGCGCCACGCACTGCGCGCCCTCGCGTCGGCAGTTGCCGTCCTCGATCTTTCCGGCCAGCAGTGCCTGCCACCACGCGGCGCCGGGGTCGGCGCTGCCCGCGGCCAGCGCGATGCGCTGGCGCACCTGCAGCGGATCGGCGCTGCGCGGTGCATCGTCGTTGTCGCCGCCCCAGCGCTGCTGGCGCTGCAGCATGCGCTGCAGGCGCTCGCGCTGCACCGGGTCGTCGGCGAACGCAGGCACTTCGCGCAGCGATTGCACGGCGCGGTAGCCGCGGCGGCCGCTGTCGAAGCGCAGGTAGGCCAGATCCAGTTGCGCCGCGCTGGTGCGGCCGTCGGCCAGGCGCTGCAGCTGGTTGCCGACGACGATGCGGTAGGGGTCCAGCAGCGGCGAGCAAGCCGCCAGTGCCAGGCCGATCACCACCCATGACAGCACCCGGTTCACCGGCGCCAGCGGCTGCAGCCAGCGCGCACCCGGCCGCAGCACCGCCCAGGCATAACCGCATGCGTAGCCGCAGGCGACCACCGCGACCAGCACCCCGGCAAAGCGCTCGGTACTCCAGCCGTACTGCGCGATGCGCAGCCACAGCGCGTACAGCGCCAGCCCTGAATACAGCGGCAGGCTCAGCAGCCCGGCGTCGATCACCCGTTGCAGCCAGGCCGGGTAGGGCACGTCGGCCGTGCCGTCCTGGTACACCGCATTGACGAAGACCACCAGCGTGGCCACCACCGCGATCAGGATGCTGGCTGCGGCGCGGGTCTCCCACAGCGGCTGCAGGCCGGTGAACGGCAGGCTCAACGCGAACAGCACCGCCACGAATGCCAGCAGCGGCAGCAGCCCGGTGCAGATCGCGAACAGGATCTGCCGCATCACCTGCACCGCACGCTGCTGGGTGCGGCCGATCAGGATGCCCAGGCCGAACATGGTGCCGGTGGCCAGGTAGATGAAGGCCGTCTGCCGGAACAGGTCGTAGAACAGGGTCAGCTTGACCAGCGCGAACAAGGCGCCCCACAGCCACAGCACCAGCCAGCAGATCCCCACGAACAGCAGCGCCAGCGCCAGGGTCAGCGCGTTCTGCCAGGCGTGTTCGAACAGGTCGCGGTAAGGCGCCTGCCAGCGCCCGTGCTGCAGCCGGCACTGCAGCCACGGCAGCAGCACGAACATCGCCAGCGCCACGGTGGCACCGAACGGGCCCAGCACCTGGCCGGGGCGCAGGCCGGGCGCGCCGGTGGCGTTCCAGACCGCCCAGGCGGACAGGGCCGTCACCAGCACCGCCAGCGCGATGGTGTGCTGCCACAGGCGCGGCGCGCCCAGGTGCCGCACCGACAGCAGGGTCATGGTCGGCACGGTCAGCACCAGGGTGTACCAGCACACCTGTCCGCCCAGGGAGCCGAACGGCCACAGGCCGCTCTCGGCACCGCGCTGCGCCAGGTACAGCAGCGCGCCTTGCAGCAAGGCCACCAGCACGATGAAGGCGCGGGTCTGGCGTGGCAGGTCGGGGGGCGTGTCCATGCGTGCTTGCTCCTGGGCGACCGGTCGGGGCCGCGATCGGGCGGATTATGGCAGCCCGCCGCAGCCCGGCGCAGCGCGCATGCGGGAGGGACGATAGAATGGGGCCATGTCCGCTTTGCCCACGCCTCTGGCCAACCAACTGCTGATCGCGCTGCCGGCGCTGTCCGATCCCAACTTCGCCCGCAGCGTGGCGCTGATCTGCCAGCACGACGAGAACGGCGCGATGGGCGTGGTGGTCAACCGCGCCTCCGAATACACGCTGGGCGAAGTGCTGGAACAGATGGGCATCGAAACCATCGACGCCGCGCTGCGCGAGCAGGTGGTACTCAGCGGCGGGCCGGTGCATCCGGAGCGCGGCTTCGTCATCCACGATGGCGCGCACGGCTGGGATTCCAGCCTGGCGTTCGCCGACGGCCTGTTCCTGACCACCTCGCGCGACGTGCTCGAGGCGATGGCGCGCGGCGAAGGGCCGCGCAATGCGGTGGTCGCGCTGGGCTGCGCCGGCTGGGGCGCCGGCCAGCTGGAATACGAACTGGGCGAGAACAGCTGGCTGACCGCGCCGGCCGACGCCGAACTGCTGTTCGAACTGCCGCTGGAGCGGCGCTGGCAGACCGCGGCCGGGCGCATCGGCGTGGACCTGTTCCGCCTCACCGACTACAGCGGGCATGCCTGAGTCCGGCCTGCCCGAGCCTGGCGCGCCGGCGCCCGCCAGCCCCGCGCCCGCGACGATCCGCCGCGACGGCACCGTGCTCGGTTTCGACGTCGGCCACCGCCGCATCGGCGTGGCCGTCGGCAGTCGTTTCGGCAACGGCGCGCGTGCGCTGGCGGTGATCGACGTGCACGCGCAGGGGCCGGATTGGCCGGCGCTGGATCGCCTGCATGCCGAATGGCGGCCGCACGGCCTGGTGGTCGGCGATCCGCTCACCCTCGACGGCGCCGACCAGCCCAACCGCAAGCGCGCGCATGCCTTCGCCCGCGAACTCGGCGCGCGCTACCGCCTGCCGGTGGTGCTGGTCGACGAACGCTCCAGTTCGGTCGAGGCCGCGCAACGCTTCGCGGTGGACCGTGCCGCCGGCCGCAAGCGACGCCGCGACGCCGCCGCGCTGGACGCGGTGGCCGCCGCGGTGATCGTGGAGCGCTGGCTGGCCGCGCCCGACGACGCCCTTCCCCCTCCCTGATCCACTGCCCGGACCTGCCATGACTGATCCGCAACTCGATTCGAACGGGCGCCTGCGCCACCTGCTGACCCTGGAAGGGCTGCCGCGCGCCACGCTGCTGCAACTGCTGGACCGCGCCGGACAGATCCGCGACGCGGCGGTGGGCCGGGTCGGCAAGCGCAGCGTGCTGGCCGGCACCGCGGTGTGCACGCTGTTCTTCGAACCGTCCACGCGCACCCGCAGCTCGTTCCAGCTGGCCGCGCAGCGGCTCGGTGCCGACGTGCTGAACTTCGACGCCTCCACCTCGTCCACGCGCAAGGGCGAGACCGCGCGCGACACGCTGAAGAACCTGGAAGCGATGGGCGTGCGCGGCTTCGTCGTGCGCCACCCCGAGGACGGTGCGGTGGAGCGCCTGGCCGAGGCGGCGGGCGAGGGCACCGCGCTGATCAACGCCGGCGACGGGCGCAGCGCGCATCCCACCCAGGGCCTGCTCGACATGCTGACCCTGCGCCACGCCAAGGGCGGCGACTTCTCCAAGCTCAAGCTGGTCATCGTCGGCGACGTCAAGCATTCGCGGGTGGCGCGCTCGGACCTGCATGCGCTGCGCACCCTCGGTGCCGGCGAAGTGCGGGTCTGCGGCCCTCGCGCGCTGCTGCCCGACGACGACACCCTGGACGGTTGCGTGGTCGGCGAGGACTTCGACGCCATGCTCGACGGCGTGGACGCGGTGATGATGCTGCGCCTGCAGCGCGAGCGCATGGAGGAAGGCCTGGTGACCTCGCTGGAGGATTACCACGGCCGCTACGGTCTGACCGCCGAGCGCCTGCGCCGCGCGTCAAAGGACGCGGTGGTGCTGCACCCGGGTCCGATCAACCGCGGTGTGGAGATCACCGACGAGGTCGCCGACGGCGCGCAGTCGTGCATCCTGCGCCAGGTCGCCAACGGCGTGGCGGTGCGCATGGCGGTGCTGGAAACCTTGCTGGGCTGAGCGCAGGCGCTTCGCACTCTCGTAGGAGCGGCGTCAGCCGCGACGGGCATTCCCGGCTCTCTGTCGCGGCTGAAGCCGCTCCTACAGGACACGTCCGGTCGCGACGGGAAGTGCCCTGGGTCGCCTCTGAGGCGGCATCACGCCCGCAGGTGGCGATCGGCACATCCGCGCCACCCCGAATCGGCCTACCATCGGTGGCGATCCTCCCCACGGACGTCATCATGATCCTTGTCCTGCGCCGCGCTGCGTTCGCCGCGGCCTGTCTTTCCCTTGTCGCCGCCGCTCAGGCCAATGCAGCCACTGCTGCTGCCGCGGATGGCGCCGGCACCTACGATCCGCAGGCGCTGTTCGCGCCGTTGCAGTTGCCGCAGCCGGCCAACGCCTACCGCAGCGGCGGCGGCGTGCCCGGCCCGCAATACTGGCAGAACCGCGCCGACTACGACCTGCACGCCACCCTGGAGCCGGCCACGCATACGCTGCGCGGCCAGGAGACCATCACCTACAGCAACCGCAGCCCGGACACGCTGGACGTGCTGTGGCTGCAGTTGGACCAGAACTTGTACCGCGCCGATGCCCGCGGCCGTACGCTGCGCGCCGCGCGTGCCGACCGGCCCGCGCCGCAAAGCACCGATGGCGTCCGCATCGCCAAGGTGGAACTGGAGCAGGGCGGCAAGCGCGTGCCAGCGACCTTCCTGATCGACGACACGCGCATGCGCGTGGACCTGCCGCAGCCGCTGGCCAGCGGCAAGGCGCTGAAGCTGCACATCGACTACGCCTATACCGTGCCCGGCACCTGGGGTGGCCGCACCGCGGTCACGCCCACCCCTGATGGCGACATCTACGAGATCGCGCAGTGGTATCCGCGCATGGCGGTGTACGACGACCTGCGCGGCTGGGACACCCAGCCCTACCTGGGCGCGGAGTTCTACCTGGAGTACGGCGATTTCGACTACGCGGTGACGGTGCCGTGGAACTATCTGGTGGCCGGTTCCGGGGAACTGGTGAATCCGGCGCAGGTACTCACCGCCACCCAGCGCCAGCGCCTGGCGCAAGCGGCCGCCAGCGACACGACGGTGACCATTCGCGGTGCCGATGAAGTGGGCAACCCGGCCAGCCGGCCCAGCGCCAGCGGCACCCAGACCTGGCGCTTCCACATGGACCACACCCGCGATGTGGCCTTCGCTGCTTCGCCGGCCTTCGTCTGGGACGCGGCGCGGATCAACCTGCCCGCGGGCAAGCACGCGCTGGCGATGTCGGTGTATCCGCGCAGTGCGGTCGGCAGCGACAAGTGGGGCCGCTCCACCGAGTTCGTGAAGGCTTCGATCGAGCACTTCTCGCAGTGGTATCCGTACCCGTGGCCGGCGGCGGTGAACCTGGGCGGCCACGGCGCCGGCATGGAGTATCCGGGCATCGTCTTCGACGACATGGAGGACGGCGGCAAGCAACTGTTCTGGATCACCGCGCACGAACTGGGCCACGGCTGGTTCCCGATGATCGTCGGCTCCAACGAGCGCCGCCACGCGTTCATGGACGAGGGCTTCAACACCTTCATCGACGTCTATGCCTCCGACGCGATCAACCATGGCGAATTCGCGCCCAAGCGCGATGGCGAGTATGCGCCCGGCGGCGGCAACCCGGTGGACGAGATCCTGCCGCTGCTGGCCGACGCGAAAGCGCCGACCCTGCTCGACCGCGCCGATGCCACCAGCGAGACCTACCGGCATCCGCTGACCTACTTCAAGGGCGCGCTGGGCCTGGTGCTGTTGCGCGAACAGATCCTCGGGCCGGCGCGCTTCGATCCGGCGTTCCGCAAGTACATCGCCATGTGGGCGTACAAGCATCCCACGCCGTCGGATTTCTTCCGGCTGATGGAGAGCGAGTCCGGCGAGGACCTGAGCTGGTGGTGGCGCGGCTGGTATTTCAACAACTGGCAGTTGGACATGGGCGTGCGCGCGGCCGCCTACGTCGACCACGATCCAGCCAAGGGCCTGCTGGTGACCTTGCGCAGCCGCCAGAAGCTGGTGATGCCGGCGACCTTGCGCATCGACTTCGCCGACGGCAGCCATCTGGACCAGCGCGTGCCGGTGGAGACGTGGATGCAGCAGACCCAGCCGCAGATCCGCGTGCCGAGCACGCAGAAGGTGCTGCACGTGACCCTGGATCCGGACCACGTGCTGCCCGACGCCGACCGCGGCGACAACCGCCTCGATACGGTGAGCTGATCGCGCCGCGGCCATCCGCGCCGTCGTCGGCGCCGGATGGCCCGCGCAAACGTGCTGCGGCCGCAACGTTCGCCGCTGCGTGCCGCCGGCGTGGGCTTGTCCCGATGCAGTGCCCCGGCGGCGATGCCGATGCGTGCGATGCGCGTGCGTTCGCCGTCATTGCCGACGCCCTGTGTCCAACGCGGCGCGCGTGTAGACAGCCTGTCCCTGGCTGTCGCTGTCTGTCTCCTGCGGACCGTGGGTGTCCGCTTGTCCTGTCCCACGCGGCGAACGGGGCGGAGGGTTCCAGTTCGGCATCGCGGCGATTGCGTGGGCCACAGCACGCATTCCAAGAATGCCGCCGGCCCCCACGCCCCGTGCCGGCGCATGCGCGCACCGCCATGCGTCCTGCACTCATCGCGACAGATGGGAGACACATCATGCAGCAGCAATTCCGCATGGGCGCACTGGCGCTCGCGCTGGCCGTCGCCGCCACCCCGGCCTTCGCCGGCCCGGTCGGCTACGGCGCCAACACCACCGGCGGCGGCACTGCCATCCCGGTCAACGTCGCCACGATGGAGGCGATGCAGGCGGCGATCGACAACTACGCCGGTTCCGGCGGCCTGGTGCTCAACTACACCGGCACCTTCAACTATGCCGGCATCACCGACGTGTGCACGCAATGGAAGCTGCCGGCCAAGACCGTGCAGATCAAGAACAAGCGCGACATCACCATCAAGGGCGCCAACGGCTCCTCGGCCAACTTCGGCGTGCGCGTGGTCGGCAACGCGCACAACGTCATCATCCGCAACATGACCATCGGCCTGCTGCCGGGTGGCGAGGATGCCGATTCGATTTCGCTGGAGGGCAATTCCAGCGGCCAGCCGTCCAACATCTGGGTGGACCACAACACCATCTTCGCTTCGCTGACCAAGTGCCCCGGCGCCGGCGACGCGTCCTTCGACGGCGGCATCGACATGAAGAAGGGCGTCAACCACGTCACCGTGTCGTACAACTACATCCACGACTACCAGAAGGTCGCGCTCAACGGCTACAGCGACAGCGACACCCAGAACGCCGCCGCGCGCACCACCTACCACCACAACCGCTTCGAGAACGTGGAATCGCGCCTGCCGCTGCAGCGGCGCGGGCTGAGCCACATCTACAACAACTACTTCAACAACGTCTTCACCTCCGGTATCAACGTGCGCATGGGCGGGGTGGCGCTGATCGAAGCCAACTACTTCGAGAACATCAAGAACCCGGTCACCTCGCGCGACAGCAGCGAGATCGGCTACTGGGACCTGATCAACAACTACGTCGGCAGCGGCATCAGCTGGACCGCACCGGAGAGCACCAGCAAGCCCTACGCCAACGCCACCACCTGGATCTCGTCCAAGACCTATCCGGAGCCGCTGGGCTATCTGTACACGGCGATCCCCGCCGCGCAGGTCAAGGCCAAGGTCATCGCCACCGCCGGCGCCGGCACCAACCTGGCCGAGTGACAGGTGCGGCCTCCACGCCTCGCGGCGCGGAGGCCGCCGCTGTCATATATCTGACATGTTAAGTGTGCCGTTTGCAGCATTTCTTGTCCCGGGTCAAAAGCCCCAGATTGGTGCGTTTTTGGCCGTTTTCGCACCCAGGAAATACAATACGGCCTGTTTTTTCACGCGAATTTGACGCGATTTTGCGGTTTTCGTGACTTGAACGCAGCGTCGTGCACGCCGTGGTCACGATGCTGAGGAAATTCAAAAAGTGTGCGCACTTACGCATCAAGAATCACGTGCGGCCGCCGCTACCTAAAGCGAGTCCCCGCACGTGACATCTCCGATGCGGTCGGTGCTGGAAGTGTCTTCGTCTTCTTCTCCGTCGCATCGCGTCCAGGCCTTCCGCCTGGCAGTGTCGTGCGCGATCCCAGGTCGTGGCGCGGGGCTCCCCCTTCCTCACTTGGTACCCCCCCATGATCGGTTTCCTGCAACGCTACAACGTCGGGACGCGGCTTGCCTGCGCCTTCGGTGTCCTCATCCTGCTGTCCTGCGCCCTTGTCGGCGCCGGCCTGCTGACGTTGAAACAGTCACGCGAGATGATGGATACCATCGTCAACCGGCGCATGCAGATCCTCGATTACACCGGCGAAATGCGCTACGCCAGCTCGCTGATCGCGATCAACCTGCGCAACATCGTGCTGCCGACCACGCGCGAGGAGAACGAGGGCTTCGCCAAGGTCGTCGACGCGCAGCGACGCTACTACGGCGAGATCCACGACAAGCTTTACGCGATTCCCAATACCAGTCCGGTCGGCGTGCAGATGCGCAAGGCGATCGACGATGCCTACGCGCGTACCCGTGTCGCCAACCAGGAGGTGCTGGATCTGGGCATGCAGGACAAGGACGCCGAGGCGCTGAAGGTGCTGGTGACCCAGGCCGCGCCAGCTACCCAGCAGTGGCAGGAGGCGCTCAACACCTATGCGAACCGGCAGCGCGAGCAGGGGGCCAAGGCCTATGCGACCGCCCAGGTCGCCATGGATCGCGGCCGTGCGCTGTTGCTCGCCGGTGGCGCCATCGTGGTGCTGGTCAGCGGCCTGCTGGCCTGGCTGATCACCCGCAGCCTGACCGTGCCGCTGACCCGCGCCACCCGTGCCGCCGAGGCCATCGCCAGCGGCAAGCTCGACAACGACGTGCATACCGACGCCCACGACGAGACCGGCCGCCTGCTGCTCGCGATGCAGGGCATGCAGCAGCAGGTGCGCAACCTGATCGACGCGCAGTTGGAGATGGCCCAGCGCCACGATGCGGGCGAAGTCAGCCACCGCATCGAGGCGCAGGCCTTCCCGGGCGACTATGGGCGCATGGCCGCCGAGACCAATGCGCTGGTGGCCTCGCACCTGGCGGTGAAGACGCGTCTGGCGCAGAT
This sequence comes from Xanthomonas sp. 3498, assembly GCF_014199795.1. NCBI lineage: Bacteria > Pseudomonadati > Pseudomonadota > Gammaproteobacteria > Lysobacterales > Lysobacteraceae > Xanthomonas > Xanthomonas sp. 3498. Next base: position 136,409 of record NZ_JACHOH010000001.1, on the reverse strand, counting down.
CATGGGCCGCTACGCGATCGGCGACCTGTCGCAGGACATGGACCGCCTGCCCGGCGAGGAAGCGGTGCTGAGCCAGACCATGGACGAGGTCAAGGCCAACCTGTCGGCGATGAACGGGCAGATCAAGCACCTGGCGACCTCCGCCGCCGACGGCGATTTCAGCGCGCGCGGCGATGCCGAGCGCTTCCAGCATGATTTCCGGGTGATGGTGGAGAGCCTGAACCAGCTGATGGCCACCGCCGACGGCAACCTGCAGGCGCTGTCGACGCTGCTGCAGGCGATCGCCGCCGGCGACCTGACCGCGCGCATGCACGGCGACTTCCGTGGCGTGTTCGCACAGATGCGCGACGATGCCAATGCCACCGCCGAACAGTTGGCCGGTATCGTCGGCCGCATCAAGCACTCGGCGGTGTCGATCAATGCCGCGGCCACCGAGATCGCCGCCGGCAACGACGACTTGTCGCGCCGTACCGAGCAGCAGGCCGCCAGCCTGGAAGAGACCGCCGCCTCGATGGAGGAGCTGACCTCCACCGTCCGCCAGAATGCCGAGCACGCGCGCCAGGCCAATCAGCTGGCGGCCGGCGCGGCCTCGGTCGCCGCGCAGGGCGGCAGCGTGGTCGGCCAGGTGGTGACCACCATGAGCGGCATCGAAGCCTCCTCGAAGAAGATCGGCGACATCATCTCGGTGATCGACGGCATCGCCTTCCAGACCAACATCCTCGCGCTCAACGCGGCGGTGGAAGCGGCGCGTGCCGGCGACCAGGGTCGCGGTTTCGCCGTGGTCGCCAGCGAGGTGCGCACCTTGGCGCAGCGCTCTGCTGCCGCCGCCAAGGAGATCAAGAGCCTGATCGACGACTCGGTGAGTCGTGTGGCCGAAGGCTCGGCCCTGGTCGATCAGGCCGGCAAGACCATGACCGAGATCGTGACCTCGGTGCAGCGCGTCACCGACATCATGGGCGAGATCTCGGCTGCGTCGCAGGAGCAGTCGGCCGGCATCGAACAGGTCAACCAGACCGTGACGCAGATGGACGAGAGCACACAGCAGAACGCGGCGTTGGTGGAAGAGGCCAGTGCGGCGGCGCGCTCGATGGAGCAGCAGGCGGTGGAACTGAGCCAGGCGGTGGCGCTGTTCAAGCTGGACGCCTCGGCGGCCGCGCCGTTGGTGCACGCACCGCGTCATCACGCCAACGCGGCACCCGCAGGCAAGCGCAGTGTCCGTCCGGTGGTGGCGAATGCCGCACCGGCGCGGCGTGCGGCGCAGCCCGCCGCGGCGCTGGCGTTGGCTTCGGACAAGGATTGGCAGGAGTTCTGATCCAGAGGTTGTGCTGCATCGGGCGGCGTGGCGCAACGCGCCGCCCGCTCCACACGGCCGGCAGCCATGCTGCTGCCGGCGCCACGGCGCGCTGATCCAGGCGTTTGCTGTTGCAGTCGATGATGCCGTGCCTGCAGGGGCGCGGCGCCTGCGCTCCTGAGAAAGCCGCACCCCACGTGCGCGCGGCACCGTGTGCCGCCCTCAACACCGCCACGCTCACGCGGACGTATCGCCGCATAGCGCGTTGCTGACCTGCGTCATGTTCGCCGCTGCCGCGTGCGTGCGCTTTCGTGCAAAGGGGCATGTGCCGCTTGCACGACCGTATCCGCGCGTCATCGCATGCCCCATCTCTTCCTGTCGATGCTGCGACGCGACTGTGATCGCACTTCTTGTCGGCGTCGCGCGCGTTTGGCATGCCTGCACCGCGGCCAACGGAAAATTTTTCCACCTCGCGCCCTTTCATCGAAAGCAAGTGCCATGCCGGCATTTGTAACCCTGCATGCACGCATCTTTCACGCAAAACGGCCGATCCGGCCGCTGCGCGAATGCGCCTTCGACACATCCGTCATCTGCCTGAGGCTGTTCAATAAATTTTCCGCAATCGCCTCTCAAGTCTCTCCGCGGGAAGCCGTTACACCGCCCGCACATTGAGCGGGAAGCGTCATCAAGCGTTTGATTCAGAACGCTTTTTCACGCTCTCTTCATCCCGGTTCCATTCGGACGCACGCACCGGCGGCTGGTCGGCGCGCGTGGTCCCGGCCGCTCCATTGCCCCAGCCATTCCCCCAAATAGGCCTCTTCCATGATTGCATTCCTTCAGCGCTACAACGTTGGCGCCCGGCTCGCCACCGCATTCGGCATCCTCATCCTGCTGTCCTCGGCCCTGGTCGTTGCCGGGCTGCTGACCCTGTTCCAGGCACGCGAACGGCTGGACGGCATCGTCAACCGCAACATCGCCGCCATCCGCGCGTCCAGCGACATGCTCAACGCCAGTTCGGTCGTGGCCATGAATGTCCGCAACATCGTGTTGCCGACCTCGCAGGAAGACAACATCCGCTTCGCCAAGGTCATCGCCGAGCAGCGTGCGCGCTACCAGGAAGCGCGCAAGCGGGCGGGCGCCATTCCGAGCGGCGCGCAGAGCCAGGCCGTGCTGGAGGAGGTCGACCGCACTCGGGAGAAGACCGTCGACGTCAATAATCGCGTCATCGATCTGGGCATGCACGACAAGCCGGATGAGGCACTGGCCCTGCTGATGGAACAGTCCGCGCCGCTGACGCAGAAATGGCAGGACGCCATCGCCCGCTATGCCGATCTACAGGCCACCCGCAGCAGCGAAGCCTACGCGGACGCGACGGCCGCGATGACGCGTGGGCGCGCCATGCTCATCGCCGGCGGCCTGGCGGTGGTGCTGGTCAGCAGCGTGCTGGCGTGGCTGATCACTCGCAGCCTCACGCTGCCGTTGGCCCGCGCCACCCGCGCCGCCGAAGCCATCGCCGACGGCCGCCTGGACAACGACGTGATCACCGAGGCACGCGACGAGCCCGGTCGCCTGTTGCTGGCGATGGGACGCATGCAGCACCAGTTGCAACGCTTCTCCAGCGAAACCACGCTGATGATCGAGTTGCACGCCGACAAGGACATCAGTCACCGCATGCCGCAGGACTTCCCCGGCGTCTATGGCGAGCTGAGCAAGGGCATCAACACCATGATGTTCGAGCACCTGGACGCCATCGTCGAGGCGGTCGAGATCCTCAACCAATACGCCAACGGCGACCTGCGCCGCGACGCCCGGCGCCTGCCCGGCAGCCGTGCGGTGCTGCACGAATCGATGGATGCGGCCAAGACCAGCCTGCTGGCGATCAACACCGAGATCAAGCGCCTGGCCGCTGCGGCCGCCGCCGGCGACTTCAGCGCCCGTGGCGATGCCGCCCACTTCCAGTACGACTTCCGGTTGATGGTGCAGGACCTCAACGCGATGATGGACGTCAGCGATCGCAACCTGGGCAAGCTGTCGGCGTTGCTGCAGGCCATTGCCGCGGGCGACCTGACCGCGCGCATGGACGGCGAGTTCCATGGCGTGTTTGCGACCATGCGCGACGACGCCAACGCCACCGCCGACCAGTTGACCGGCATCGTCGGCCGCATCCAGAGCGCGGCGGTCAGCATCAATGCCGCGGCCAGCGAAATCGCCACCGGCAACGACGACCTGTCGCGCCGCACCGAGCAGCAGGCCGCCAGTCTCGAGGAAACCGCGGCGTCGATGGAAGAGTTGACCTCCACCGTCAGGCAGAACGCCGAGCATGCGCGCCAGGCCAACCAGCTCGCCAGCGGCGCGGCGTCGGTCGCCTCGCAGGGCGGGGCGGTGGTGGGTCAGGTGGTCGCCACCATGAGCGGCATCGAAGCGTCGTCGAAGAAGATCGCCGACATCATCGGCGTGATCGACGGTATCGCCTTCCAGACCAATATCCTGGCGCTCAACGCCGCAGTGGAAGCGGCACGTGCGGGCGAGCAGGGCCGCGGCTTTGCCGTGGTCGCAAGCGAAGTGCGCACCCTTGCGCAGCGCTCGGCCAATGCCGCCAAGGAGATCAAGGGCCTGATCGACGACTCGGTGAGCCGCGTCGCCGAAGGCTCGGCGCTGGTCGACCAGGCCGGCAGCACCATGCAGGAGATCGTCGCATCGGTGCAGCGCGTCACCGACATCATGGGCGAGATCTCGGCCGCGTCGCAGGAACAGTCCGCCGGCATCGAACAGGTCAACCAGACCGTGACGCAGATGGACGAGAGCACGCAGCAGAACGCGGCGCTGGTGGAAGAAGCCACGGCGGCCGCACGTTCGATGGAGCAGCAATCGGTGGAGCTGACCCAGGCGGTGGCGCTGTTCAAACTGGAGGGCGCGCCCGTGGCAACGCCGTCGCCAGCGCAGTCGCCACGCGGCAGGAGCGTGACGCCTGTGGCCACGCGCAGCCCGCGCCCGCTGGCTGCGGCAGCGGCTGCCCCGGCACGACGCGCGCCGTCGTTCGCGGCGGCGGTGGCGCTGGACAAGGATTGGCAGGAGTTCTAAGTCGCAACGGTCCGGGACCCGGACTGCTGTTGCGCTTGCGCGGCCGCCTTCTTTGGAAGGCGGCCGCCTACGTTTGGCGATCGGGCGATCGGCGACGTGGCCCGATTCGGGTACCAGCGGCCAGCGGCCGCCGGTCGACGGCCATTGGCCACGTCGCGGCCGCAGGCTGCGGCCGCGACGCACAGCTGGCGCTTACTGCGGCGGCTTGGTCTGCGGGCTCTTGATCACGTACGAGGTGATGTACTCGCCGTTGGAGCCGTAGACCACCACGATGGTGGTGTTGGCGTCGCGGTAGACCACCGTGGCGTTGCACGGGCAGCTCGCCGCGGCGGTGACCATGCCCAGCGGCTGGTTCTTCGCATCGTTGACCGCGATCATCTGCTCCTCGGCGGCTGTGCCGATCGGCAGCCGTGCCTCGGTGCCCGGCGTGGCGGTGAGCACGGTGATGACCTCGTCCTTCAACGAGTTGATCTGCACGAAACGCAGGCCGGCCTTCTCGAACGTGTAGACCTTGAACAGCGGCGACAGGCTGACGTTCTGCTTGCCGATGGGCAGGCGTTCGCCCATGCCCTGGATGGCATCGGCGGCGTTCAGCGGTGCGCGCTCGGCGGCCTGCAGGCAGGGTACGGCCAGCGCGGCCGCCAGCATCGTCAGCGTCAGTAGCGGTTTGATCATGGTGTCTCTCCTTGTCTGGATGTACGGACCTGTACGCCATGGGACGAGCGGCAGCCGTGGTCCTTTCCGGCCGGAGCGCCCGCAACGGGCCGTCTCCCGGTCCGTCGTCGCCTGCCGCCCTCCTGGCTCCGCGTGTGCGCCCTCATCGGCAGGTGCGGAGATAGGAGACTTTGCTGGCGTCGAGTTCAGTATTTCTGACGTTAGTATCGCTGTCAATACGCAAAATCAGAGAGATGCGGGAAATTCGCCGTTGCTTCGGATGTATTGTTATTCCGTACTTTCTGCAGCCTGGTTGGCGCTGGCGTGTTGCCGGGCAAGCCGTAGTGCCGGGGCCGTGTTCGCCGACACGCAGCGGGCGGTCTCCCATCGCGGCCGCGTGCGCGGATCCGCGCTGCGTTGCAGCAGCCATCCCGCGGCGGCGGGTCGATCCGCGGCCACGGGCGGCCAAACACGGGCGCAGCCGCACGCCGCCGCCGGTCAGCCTGTATCGTGTCGCGTTTTCCGCACCCGACCGAGCCGATGCCGCATCCGTCCGCGCCTGTCCCGCCCGCCGCCGCACCCGCCTTGCGCCATGCGCTGAAACCGCGGCAACTGATCATGATGGGATTGGGCAGCGCGATCGGCGCCGGCCTGTTCCTGGGTTCCGGCGTCGGCGTGCACGCCGCGGGGCCGGCGGTGCTGATTTCCTACCTGGTCGCCGGCGCGCTGGTGATCATCGTGATGAACGCGCTGGGCGAGATGGCGGCGGCCAAGCCGGCCAGCGGCGCGTTCTCGGTGTACGCCGCCGACGCGATGGGGCCGACCGCCGGCGCCACCGTGGGCTGGCTGTGGTGGCTGCAGCTGGTGATCGTGATCGCCGCCGAGGCGGTGGGTGCCGCCGGCCTGCTGGCGACGGTGTGGCCGGGCTTGCCGGTGCCGCTGGCCGCGATCGCGTTCATGGCCGCGTTCACTGCGATCAACCTGCTGGGCGTGCGCAACTTCGGCGAGTTCGAATTCTGGTTCGCCATCCTCAAGGTGGCGGCGATCGTCGGCTTCATCCTGGTCGGCGTGGCCTTGCTGGCCGGCTGGTTGCCCGGGGTGGCCTCGCCGGGCCTGTCCAACGTCACCGGCAACGGCGGCTTCGCGCCGAAGGGCATGGCCGGCATCGGCGCCGCGCTGCTGGTGGTGGTGTTCGCGTTCGGCGGCACCGAGATCGTGGCGGTGGCCGCGGCCGAGACCGCCGACCCGGAGCGCAGCATCGCCCGCGCCATCCGCACCGTCGCTTGGCGCATCCTGGTGTTCTACATCGGCTCGCTGAGCGTGATCATCGCGGTGGTGCCATGGCAGAGCCAGGCGCTGAGTTCGCCGTTCGCGGCGGTGCTGCAGGTGGCCAACATCCCCGGCGCCGCCACCGGCATCACCCTGATCGCGGTGATCGCGCTGCTGTCGGCGCTCAACGCCAATCTGTACGGCGCCTCGCGGATGATCTTCTCGCTGGCCCAGCGCGGCGAAGCGCCGCGCGCACTGGCCGCGTCCAGCCGCCAACAGGTGCCGTGGCTGGCGGTGCTGGCCAGCGTGCTGTTCGGCTTCGTCGCCGCGGTGCTGGAGCTGCTGTATCCCAACCGGGTGCTGCCGGTGCTGCTGAACATCGTCGGCGCCACCTGCCTGCTGGTGTGGACGATCTCGCTGCTGTCGCAGCTGATCCTGCGCGCGCGCGCCGACCGCGCCGGCACCCGCCTGCCGTTCCGCATGCGCGGCTATCCGGTGCTCACCGTGCTGGCGCTGGCGATCCTGGCGCTGATCTTCGGCCTGCTGGTGGCCTCGCCGGACACCCGCACGCAGTTCCTGTCGATGGCGGCGCTGACTGCGGCCATCGCCCTGGTCAGCGGCGTGGCGCGGCGGTTGCGCGCGGGGTAGGGCGCGCCAGCCGTCAGGGCGCCAAGCCATCGTTCGAGGGATGTCGGTCCCGGCAGCTTGCGACGACCGGACGACGCGCGCGTCGCGACGGAGTAACGCGCTTTGCCGCGACCGAACCGGAGACGTCGTGACATCCTCGTAGGAGCGGCTTCAGCCGCGACGGGCTTTACCTGGAATGCTTGTCGCGGCTGAAGCCGCTCTTACGACACGGGCTGCGTGCTGCCGGAGAGGCGGCGCTTGTTTCTCCTGTGGTGGGAGCAACCGTCGCAGGCGTCCGCGGCCGCCTGTCGCGGCTGAAGCCGCTCCTACAGGGGAATTTCGGCGAACTGTCGGGGTTGTCGTAGGAGCGGCTTCAGCCGCGACGCGTTGCGGTAGAGGCCGCCGGGTCCAACCCGCGGTCGCTGCAGGTCAGTGCCTGGGCGACCGTTCCGGGGCTTGACCGCCATGGGCAATCCACGACGTGGGCGCGCGCTACTCAGCCCAGCAGCAGGCGCGCGCCCAGCGCGCACAGCAGTGCCGGCGGCATCACCAGCGCGCCGACCTTGAGGAAGCGCCAGAAGCCCACGTCCTCGCCTTCGCGGCGGATCGCGGTCAGCCACAGGATGGTCGCCAGCGAGCCGGTGATCGACAGGTTCGGGCCCAGGTCCACGCCGATCAGCAGCGCGTCCACCACCAGCTGCGGCGGCTGCGCCTGGGCGACGGTGGTGCTGGCGATCAGGCCGGCCGGCAGGTTGTTCATCAGGTTGGAGCCGAACGCCAGCAGCGTGCCGGCGATGCCGGCGGTGGCCTGCGGCGAGTGCGCGGCGGCGTCGGCCAGGGTGCGCGCGAGCAGGCCGATCACGCCGGTGCGCGACAGTGCTTCCACCAGCACGAACAGCCCGGCCACCAGCGGCAGCACCGACCACGACACCGCCTTGGCCATCGGCAGCGGCGACTGCCGGCCGCCCAGGCAGACCACGCCGAGGGTGGCCAGGCCGGCCAGGCAGGTCGGCAGGCCCAGGTCCAGGCCGAGCGCGGAGACGCCGACCAGCAGCACCGCCGTGGCGAGGATGCCGACCAGGGCGAAGGTGCCGCCGCGGGTCAGCGGCACCGTGTCCACGCGCGCGGCACAGCGGCCGGTCAGGTCCTTGCGTTCGGCCCAGCGCAGCATCACGAAGGTCACGCCGATCGCCAGCAGCGACGGCAGCGCGAACGCGGCCATCCACGCGCCGAGCGTTGGCATCTTCCCGCCGTACAGCACCAGGTTGGCGGGGTTGGAGATCGGCAGCACGAAGCTGGCGGCGTTGGCGATCAGCGCGCAGGCGAACAGCAGCGGCAGCGGCTTGGCCCCGGCCTTGCGTGCGGCCGCGTACACTGCCGGGGTCAGCACCACCGCGGTGGCGTCGTTGGACAGGAACGCGGTGACCACGATGCCGACGCCGAACACCAGCGCGAACAGGCGCTGGGTCGAACCCTTGGCCAGGTTCACCGCATGCATCGCCACCCAGTCGAACAGGCCTTCGGCGCGTGCGGTTTCCGACAGCAGCATCATGCCGATCAGGAACAGATAGACGTCCAGGCCCTTCAGTACCGCTTGCCAGGCTTCGCCGCCGGGCATTAGCCCCAGCGCCATCAGCAGCAGCGCCCCGCCGACCGCCCAGCACGCCTCCGGCAGCTTGAACGGCCGCGTGATCACCCCGGCGGTGGCCAGCGCGCAGATGCCCCAGGTGGCGAGATTGGCCGTGTTCGCGCCGGGCATGCTCATGCCGCCGCTGCCTTGGCGCGGGCGCGAAGGCACATGCGCGAAGGTGCCGCGGGAGTGGGGCAGGGGAGGGCAGTGAGGGAGGGCGCGGGCATGGGGCGTCGGGCAGCGGAGTCCGAGGGGCGTGCAGGATAGCAGCGGGACAGGCGCAACCCTGGCCCGTGTGAGCGGTCTGGCGCTCGCGGTTTAGCTTGCGTAGACGCGCACGGCGTGGCGTGTTCGCACATCGGCCTCGCGACGCTATGTGACGTGACGCGATGCGATGCGACGCAGTGCGGTCGGCGCGCCCCGCATGCCGCGGAACGGACGGCCGCGTCCTCGGCACGCGCGGCCAACGCGCGTCGCATGCCGGTAGGCGAGTGGCTGGCATCGTCCTTTGCCAGCCGCGATCGTGGCTGATTCCGAATGGCGCGATGCAAGATCTCCTTGACGCTCGCCCGCTTCATCCTCGGTGCGCCGCCCAAGGAACGACAGGCACGCGTCGCACCGAGGTGCCGCTATCCCAGATGGCGCGCAATCCATCCTTGCACGAACGCCACCGGCCCGATCCGTGGCGGCGGCGTCAGCCCGGCACTGCGCACGAAGCCGGTGGCGGCTTGGGCCAGCGCCTGATTGGCGCGGCGCAGGGCCTGCTGCGCGGCTGCCTGCTGCTGGCGCAACTGCACCAAGTGCAGCGAGGGCCGCCCGGGCGGCGCGAACTTCTGGTCGCGGCGCAGCGCGTCGGCGGACAGACCGGTGGCCTGGGTGGCGTGGTCCACGGCATCCAGCGCATCCAGCACCTGCAACAGCCAGCGTCCGCTGTCGCTGAGCTGCAGTGCCGCGGGGTCGTCGCGTGCCGGCACCAGCAGCGGTGGAATCGCCGCGCCGGCGATCGCCGCGGCGCTCGGGTCCAGCCCGCGCAGGCGGGCGTGGAAAACGGACTGCGATGAGGAAAGGGCGGTGGCCATGCCTAACCTGTGCACGAAAGCGCGGACTGTACGCGGTTTGGTGGAGTGCTGCGGCCCGGCTTGCACAGCCGGGCGTTGGCCGTGCGCCGCGTTGCACGCCGAGCGCGGTGGGGTTTTTTTGTGGGAGGGACTCCCACAAGGATGCGGCGTAGGACTGAGGGCAGAACGCCGTAAGCGCGCGCTGACTACCCGATCGCGCAGCCTTTCCTGGAAACGGCTTACTTGTCGGCGGTGGTCTCGTTGCCGGTGTCGCTGCGCTTCTGCGCGAACAGCCACTGCCACATCTTCGGATCGCGATAGGTGGCGTCCCAGGCGTTGTGGTTGCCCTGCGGGTACTCGGTGTAGCGCACGTCGGCGTCGAGGTTCTTGAAGGCACGGACGATCTTGCGGTCGTCGTGCGGCAGCACCACGTCGTCCTGGGCGCCATGGAAGATCCACACCGGCACGTGCCGCAGGCGCTGCGCCAGGGCGCTGTAGGGATCGGCCAGATACGCCACCGGCGTCACCACCAGGTACTCGCGGTCCTCGTGCGGGGACAGGATCGCGCCGCAGATCGGCACCAGCGCGGCGAAGCGTTGCGGCTGCTTCAAGGCGATTTCCCAGGTGCCGTAGCCTCCCATGGACATGCCGGTGAGGTAGGTGCGCTGCGGGTCGCCGTTGAACTCGGCGCTGCTGTCGTCCAGTGCCTGCAGTGCCATGGTCGCGTTGGCGCCGTTCCATTCTTCGCCGTCGGGCGCCTGCGGCATCACCACCAGGGCCGGGAAATCGGCCAGGTGGCGGCGCAGGTACGGACCCAGTCCGGCCGTGGTCTGGTCGCGGCCATCGTCGCCGCGCTCGCCGGAGCCGTGCAGGAACAGCACCACCGGCACCGGGCCCTGGCGATGCGCCGGCGCCGGGACGAACACCTGGTAGCGGTAGACGCGCCCGTCGAGGGTGAGCTGGCGGCTGACGAAGTGGCCGGTGGCCGGGTCGCTGGGCAAGCTGCTGCATCCGACCATCGACAGGCACAGCAGAAGCAGCAACGAACGCATCGACATGGCCGGCCCTCGGATGGGAAGGCCGCAGTATCGTGGGCTGGGCGTCTCCACCACAACCCGGGCAGGGGGAGCGGACATGCGCCAGTCAGCCGCCGGCCGCGGCGCGTGCTGGTGCGGCGGGCCTGCCGCGCACCGGGCGGATGGCGGGGTCGGCGCCGCGCGGATCACCCTTGCCGCGTCGCACGGCGGGCCGGCGGGAACCGCCCCGCCGCACGGACACGCCCTACAGCAGGACCAGGGTGGCCAGGCCGAGGAAGCTGAGGAAGCCCATCACGTCGGTCAGCGTGGTCAGGATCACTCCGCCGGCCAGCGCCGGATCGAAGCCCAGGCGCTTGAGCGTCAACGGCACCAGCACGCCGCCGAGGGCGGCGGTGAGCAGGTTGATGGTCAGCGCCGAACCGATCACCAGCGACAGCAGCGGCTGCTTGAACCACAGCAGCACGATCAGGCCCAGGCCGATGCCCAGAGACAGGCCGTTGATCAGCGCCACCGTCAGCTCCTTGCGCAGCAGCACGCCGACGTTGGACGCGCCGATCTGGCCCAGCGCCAGGCCGCGCACCATCAGCGCCAGCACCTGGGTGCCGGCGTTGCCGCCCATGCCGGCCACGATCGGCATCAACGCGGCCAGCGCCACCAGTTTGGCGATGGTGCCCTCGAACTGGCTGACCACGCTGGAGGCGATGAAGGCGGTGCCGAGGTTGATCGTCAGCCAGATCAACCGGCGCCGGAACGCACGCCGCACCGGGCTGAACAGGTCTTCGTCCTCGTCCAGGCCGGCGGCGCTCATCGCCTGGTGCTCGGCCTGGTCGCGGATGATGTCGACCACGTCGTCGATGGTGATGCGGCCGAGCAGGATGTTGTTGTCGTCCACCACCGGCGCGGAGATCCAGTCGTGGTCGGAGAACTGCCGCGCGACCTCGTCGGCGCCTTCGCCGACGTCGATGGCCGGCTGCTCGTCGTCGATCAGCCGGTTGATCGGGGTGGAGTCCTCGTGGGTCACCAGCGCCGCCAGCGACACCCGCCCCAGGTACTGGTGGCGACGGCTGACCACGAACAGGTGGTCGGTATGGTCCGGCAGTTCGCCGCGCAGGCGCAGGTAGCGCAGCACCACGTCGACGTTGACGTCGGCGCGCACGGTGACCACGTCCGGGTTCATCAGGCGGCCGGCGCTGTCCTCGGGATACGACAGCACCTGCTCCAGCCGCTCGCGGTTCTCGCGGTCCATCGACTTGAGCACTTCGTCGATGACCGTGTCCGGCAGGTCCTCGACCAGGTTGGCGAGGTCGTCGATGTCCAGGTCTTCGACCGCGGCGACGATTTCGTCCGGGTCCATGTCCGCGAGCAGGCTCTCGCGCACTTCCTCGCCGACGTGGACCAACACCTCGCCGTCGTCTTCCGGATCGACCAGGCCCCACACCACCTCGCGCTTGCCCGGCGGCAGCGACTCCAGCAGGTTGCCGATCTCGGCCGGCGCCAGCGTATTGACCAGCCGCCGCACCGGACCCAGGCGCCCGCTGTCCAGCGCATCGGACAGCATGCGCAGCTGCCGCGCGGTCTTGTCGTGGCGGACGGCGTCGGCCATGCGCTGCTCCCTTCGGTAGAGGCCGCGCTCCGGAGAAACGCGGTCGGTCAGATGTTCATCCCAACATTATCGCCTGCATGTTGCGGGAAGCACAGTGGAAGGCCGGGATTGGGGAGTCGGGATCGGGGAGTCGATGCTTCTGCGCGAGCGTGAGGCGCTGCGCTCCTCTGTGGGCGGGGCTGAAGCCCCTGCCACAAAAAAGCGGCGGGGCAGGCGCTGTCGGAACCGTGCGGTTGCTGCCCAGAGGGTTGGCGATTTTTTCATCGAAGCGCGCGGCGCAGGATGCCGCAACCGGCATCCTTCAATCGAATCCCCGCGTTCCGCAGCCGAACGGCTTCATCCCAATCCCCAATCCCGACTCCCCGATCCCGGCTCTCACGCCAACCAGCGCTCGATGCCCTTGCGGTCGCGCGCCTGCAGCAGTTTGGCGCCGCGTTGGCGCAGGGACTGCAGGTCGCTGTCGCGGATCACCTGGCGCACTTCCAGCATCGTCGCCGGATGCAGGCTGAACTCGCGCAGTCCCAGCGCCAGCAGCATGCGGGTCAGCGCCGGGTCGCCGGCGATCTCGCCGCACACCGCCACCGGCTTGCCGTGGGCCTGGCCGGTGGCGATCACTTGCGCGATCAGCCGCAGCACCGCCGGATGCAGCGGCGAATACAACTCGGCCACCGCCTCGTTGTTGCGGTCGGCGGCGAGCAGGTACTGCACCAGGTCGTTGGTGCCGATCGACAGGAAGTCGATGGTGTCGATGAAGGTATCCAGGGCGAGTGCCGCCGCCGGCACCTCGATCATCGCGCCGAGTTGCACCTGCTCGGCGATGGCGTGGCCGTCGCGGCGCAACTGCGCGGCGATGCGCTTGAGATGCCGGCGCATCGCCAACAGTTCCTCGCGCGCGCTGACCATCGGCACCAGCACCCGCACGGGGCCGTAGGCGGAGGCGCGCAGCAGCGCACGCAACTGCGTGTCGGAGACCTTGGGCCGGGCCAGCGACAGGCGCACGCCGCGCAGCCCCAGCGCCGGGTTTTCTTCGTTGCTCATGGTCAGGCCGGTGCGGTCGGCCTTGTCCGCGCCCAGGTCCAGGGTGCGGATGGTCACCGGCCGGCCGCTCATGCCCAGCACCGCATCGCGGTAGGTGTGGAACTGTTCTTCCTCGTCGGGCAGCGCGTCGCGCTGCAGGAACAGGAATTCGGTGCGGTACAGGCCCAGGCCGTCGGCGCCGAGCGCATGCGCGCGGGTGACGTCGTCGCGCGACTCGGCGTTGGCCAGCAGGGTGATGTCCACGCCGTCGCGGGTCCGGCTGGGCTTGGAGCGCAGCTTGCCCAGGCTGCGCTGCAGCTTGGCCTGCTCGCGCACGCGGCTGCGGTAGTCGCGCAGGTCGTCCGGGGTCGGGTCGACCAGCACCGCGCCCTGGGTGCCGTCGATGATCAGCACGTCGCCGTCGTTGATCTTCTGCAGCGCGTCGGCGACGCCGACCACCAGCGGCAGGTGCAGGCTGCGCGCCAGGATCGCGCTGTGCGACAGCGTGCTGCCGGCGCTGGTGACGATGCCGACCACGCCCTGCGCCTGCAATTGCGCCAGTTCCGACGGCGCCACGTTCTCGCACACCAGGATCTCGCCGGCCAGGCCTTCGCTGTCCGGCTGGCGCTTCTGCAGGAACGCGTGGATCCGTCCGATCACATGGTCCAGATCGTCCATGCGGCTCTTCAGGTAGGCGTCTTCCATGTCGTCGAACACGGTCGCCAGGCGGTCGCGCTGCAGGCGCAGCGCGTAGTCGGCGCTGTAGCGGCCGGTGCGGATCAGTTCGTCCAGGCCGTGCAGCAGTTCCGGGTCGTCGAGCAGCAGCGCGTGCAGGTCGAGGAATTCGCCGACCTCCTTGGCCAGGGCGCCGTGCAGACGCTGGCGCAGGCCATGCATCTCCTCGCGCGCGGCGTCCACCGCACGGTGCAGGCGATCGAGTTCCTCGGGAATCTGTGCGGCCGCAATACGTTGCTCGGCCACTTCCAGCGCATGCGGCAGGCGCACCCGCGCCCGGCCCAGGGCATTGCCGCGCGAAGCGCCATGGCCGGCGATGCGCACGCTCACCGCGCGTGCCCCGTGCGGCGGCACCGCGTCCCTGCCTGCGGCCGCCGGCGGCGCATGCTCAGCTGTCCTCGTCGAAGCGCCGCTCGAACAGGTCGACCACGGCCTTGAGCGCCTCGGCTTCGTCGGCGCCGTCCACCCGCACCGTCACCGGCGTGCCCTGCGCGGCGGCCAGCAGCATCACGCCCATGATGCTCTTGGCGTTGACTTCGCGGCCCTTGGCCGCGAGCGTGGCGTTGCAGCGGAACGAGGACAGCGTCTGCACCAGCTTGGCAGTGGCGCGCGCGTGCAGGCCGAGGCGATTGGAGACCAGCAGTTCGCGTTCAAGCATCGTCGATCACCACGCCATTGCGCGAGCCGGCTGCCGCGGTCGCGGGCAACTGCTCCAGTCCTTGTTCGGGGTAGTTCATGATCCGCAGCAGCATCGGCAGGCTCAACGCCGAGACGCGCCGCACTGGCGTGCCCAGGCGCGCCAGCCGCGCGGCGAGGTTGCTCGGGCTGGCCCCGTACAGATCCGTCACCACCAGCACGCCATCGCCGTCGTCCACCCGCCGCAACGCTGCCGACGCCTGCGGCAGCAGCGCGTCGAGGTCCGCGTCGAACGGCACCTCGAAGGCTTCGGTTTTCAGCGGCAACTGCCGCAACAGCCGAGTCGCCACGCTCAGCAGCGCGGCGCCGATTTCAGGATGGGTGATGAGGAGAATGCCACAGGCCATGGGAGAACGTTAACAGGTCAGGCAGGGCGCAGGGAATGGCTGTGGGGAGCGGGGATTGGGAATTTGGGATTGGGGATTCGCAAGAGCCAGAGCAATGCCCTGCGTTTGCCAATCCCGAATCCCCAATCCCCAATCCTGGCGTTTCGATCAATCCTGCTCGCGATGGAAGGTCGCCACTTCCGGCCAGCCTTGTTCGCGGGCATGGCGGGCCAAGCGTTCGGCCAGGTACACCGAGCGGTGCTTGCCGCCGGTGCAGCCGAAGGCGATGGTCACGTAGCTGCGGGTGTCGTTGCGCAGCCGCGGCAACCAGGTGTCGAGGAAGTCGATCAGTTGCGCGGTGTAGCGCTGCACGTCCGGTTGCGCATCCAGGTACTCGCGCACACCGCTGTCGCGGCCGGTCATCGGGCGCAGCTCCGGGTCCCAGTGCGGATTCGGCAGCACCCGCGCGTCGAACACGAAATCCGCTTCGGCCGGGACGCCGCGCTTGTAGGCGAAGGACTCGAACAGCAGCGACAGCGTGTTCTCGGCGGACAGCGCGAACTCGGTGGTGACCCGCCGGCGCAGCTGGTGCACGTTGAGCGCGCTGGTGTCGATCACCGCATCGGCCGCTTCGCGCAGCGGCTCGGTCAGGGCGCGCTCGCGCTCGATCGCTTCCGGCAGCGACAGGCCCTGGCGCGACAGCGGGTGGCGCCGGCGGGTGTCGGCGTAGCGCTTGATCAGCGCCTCGTCGTTGGCGTCGAAGAACAATAGCCGTGCGTCCAGGCCGAACTGCGCCACCGCCTCGCGCCAGCGCGAGAGCTGGCTCAGGTCGCTGTGGCGGCTGCGCACGTCGATGCCCACCGCCAGCTTGCTGGGGCCGGCATCCTCGCGCACCAGGCTCTTGACGAAGGCCGGCAGCAGTTCCACCGGCAGGTTGTCGACGCAGTAGTAGTCCAGGTCCTCGAAGGTCTTCAGCGCCACCGACTTGCCGGAGCCGGACAGGCCGCTGACGATGACCAGCGTGGAGGTGTTGGCGCCGGTGGTCATGGGCTGCGCCGCTCCAGCAGGTTGCTGTGGCGGGCGATGAACATCGCCGCCGGGTCGATGCCCTTGGTGCGCAGGATGTGCAGACGCGTGGCGGCCTCGGTCAGCACCGCCAGGTTGCGGCCCGGCATCACCGGCAGGGTGATCAGCGGCACGTCCAGGTCCAGCACGTGGCGGGTACCGGAATCGCCGGTGAGGCGCTCGTAGCCGTGGGGCGTGGGCTCGGTCATGGGCCGGGTCAGGTGCACGATGAGCCGAAGGTACTTGTTCTTCTTTACAGCCGTGTCGCCGAACATCTCGCGCACGTTGAGCACGCCCAGCCCGCGCACTTCCAGCAGGTCCTGCAGCAGTTCCGGGCAGGTGCCGTCGAGCACGTCGGGGGCGATCTGGGTGAATTCGGGGGCGTCGTCGGCGACCAGACGGTGGCCGCGGCTGAGCAGTTCCAGCGCCAGCTCGCTCTTGCCCGAGCCGGCCTCGCCGGTGATCAGCACGCCGATCGAGTAGATCTCCATGAACACGCCATGCAGGATCACCCGCGGCGCCAGCGTGCGTGCCAGGTGGTAGGACAGGTGATTGAGCAGTTCGTGGCCGCGCTTGGGTGAGATCCACAGCGGCGTGTCGGATTCGTCGGCGGCCGCGCGCAGGTCTTCCGGGCACGACTGGTTCTTGGTGACCACCAACGCCAGCGGCCGCACCTGCACGATCTTCTCGATGGTCTCCCAGCGCTGGCGCGCGTCCAGCGAGTCCAGCCAGGCCAGTTCCTCGGTGCCGAGGATCTGCACCTTGTTGGGGTAGATGGTGTTGAGATACCCGGCCAGCGACGGGCGCCGCGAGACCGCATTGCCGGCCTCCAGCACCCGGTGTTCGCCCTTGTGCCCGGCAATCCAGCGCAGGCTCAGGCGGTCGCGTTGCTGGTCGAACAGTTCGCGTGCGTCGATGCTGGTGTTCATGCGGCGGCCCGTGGCGCGCCGCCGAGCAACGCATACAGTGCGGCGGCGTCCGGCGCGTTGCGCAGGGCGTCGCGGAATTCCTCGATGGAGAACTGCTCGGCCAGTTCGGACAGCAGCATCAGGTGTTGGTGGGTGTAGTGCGCCGGGACGGCCATGGCGAAGATCAGGTCGACCTGGGTGCCCTGGCCGTCGAAATCGATCGGCTGGTGCAGGCGCAGGAGCGCGCCGCGTGGGGCGTCCAGGTCCGGCGCGCGGCCGTGCGGGATGGCAATGCCGTGGCCGATGGCGGTGCTGCCGAGCTGTTCGCGCTCGCGCAGGCTGGCGAAGAGTTCATCGGCGCCGGCCTGCTGGCAGGCCAGCAGACCGGCGGCGGTGTGCAGCAGGGTGTCGCGATCGGCGGCCGGAAGCACCTGGGTGCTGACGGCCGCCATCAGATCGGTCAAGGGCATGGTGGCGCAACGTGGGGAGGATCACGCGAGATTGTCGCGCACCTCGGCCGCATGGTGGTCGTGCTTCTTTTCCTTGTGCTTGATGATCAGCCGGTCCAGCTTGTCGGCGAGCAGGTCGATCGCCGCGTACATGGTCTGTGCGCTGGCGTCGGCGTGCAGGGTGCGGCCGGGGACGTTGACCGTGGCCTCGACGTGATGGTCGGGCTTGCGCAGCGCCAGTTGGGCGCGGACCTCGATGGTTTCCTCGTAGTGTCGCTTCAGCCGTTGCAGCTTGGTCTCCACATACTCGCGCAGGGCGGGGGTGACTTCGATCTGCTGGCCGTAGGTCTCGATACGCATCGGATACTCCTTGGTTCGGGTTTCACCTATGAACCATTGCCGCCGCCGCTAGCCGATCCGGACGCGTTCGTGGGAGGCGGAAATGTTCATGGCCTCACGATACTTCGCCACGGTGCGGCGCGCTACAGGGACGCCGGCACTTTTCAGCAGGTCGGCCAGCTTGGCGTCAGAAAGCGGCTTGCGCGGATTCTCCGCATCGATCAGCCGGCGGATCATCGCCTGGATCGCGGTGCTGGAGGCCTCGCCGCCGCTGTCGGTGTCGATGCCCGAGGCGAAGAAGGCGCGCAGCGGGATGGTGCCGCGCGGGGTGCGCACGTATTTGCGGGCGATGGCGCGGGAGATGGTGCTCTCGTGCAGGCCCAGTTCGCCGGCGATCTCGCGCAGGGTCAGCGGCCGCAGCGCCTGTTCGCCGAACTCCAGGAAACCGGCCTGCTGCTTCAGCAGGCAGCGGGTCACCTTGAGCAGTGTCTCGCCGCGCGCCTCCAGGCTCTTCAGCAGCCAGCGCGCTTCCTGCAGTTGCCCACGCAGGTAGCCGGCGTCGCTTTCGCCGCACTGGCGGATCAGCCGCTCGTAGCCGCGGTGGATGGTGACCTTGGGTTGGGCGTGCGCGGACAGCGCCGCATGCCACACCCCGCGCTGGCGCCAGACCACGCAGTCCGGCACCACATAGGTGTCGCTGCCCAGCTCGCCGATCTGCTTGCCCGGACGCGGGTCCAGCGAGCGCAGCAGCGCGACCGCGGTGTCGACCTCCGCCGTCGGGCGCTTGAGTTCGTGCGCCAGGCCGGCCACGCCGCTGCGCGGCAGCCGTTCCAGCGGTCCGTTGGCGATGGTGCGTGCCAGGGCCAGCCCCGGCGTGTCCTCGGGCAGGGTGTCCAGCTGCAGGGTCAGGCACTCGCCCAGGCTGCGCGCGGCGATGCCGGCCGGGTCGAAGCGCTGGATCTGGTGCAGCACGGTCAGGATCTCGTCCTCCTCGGCGGCGATATCCGGGCGCAGGGTCTCGGCGATCGCGGTCAGCGGCTCGCGCAGGTAACCATCGTCGTCGAGCGCGTCGATCAGCGCCGCGCCGATGCTGCGGTCGCGCGCGGACAGCGGCGACAGGTGCAACTGCCACAGCAGGTGATCGATCAAGGTGTCCGGTTCGGCCACGCGTTCGGCCGCGCTGCCCAGGTCGTCGTCATCGAACGACCCGCCGCTGCCGCCGCTCCAGGCCGATTCGGCAGTGGACCATTCGTCGCCGTTGTGCTGCGGAACGTCGTCCAGGGTGTCGCCGGCCGGCGGCGCGACCTCGACCTCGCCCTCGGCGCTGCCGTGGCTGGTCACATCCAGGGTGGGCGCGGCGTCCTCGGACCATTCCAGCAGCGGATTGCTCTCCACCGCCTCGGCGATCTCCACTTCCAGCTCGGCGCTGGACATCTGCAACAGCTTGATCGCCTGCCGCAACTGCGGCGTCATGACCAGGTGCTGTCCCAGCGATGTCTGCAGCCGTGCTTTCATCCGTCGTGTGTACTCAGCAGTGAAGCGGTTCTGAATCTTAGCGTTGTCTTGGAAGCATTACTTGAGGCGTTCTAATGGCTCCGGGTGGATGCCATCCATGAAAAATCCCCTTGACGGTAAATTCACGTTTGTGATAAGAATCACGCGCGCTAATCTTGACGGCTGGCGCAATTGACTACGGCTAAAACACAAAAAGGAGTTTGTATTATGGCTTTTCTTTCGGGCGTGAAGAAGCGTGCGGTATTTTACTCTGCTTTCCTGCTGTTAGGTGTGAGTGATATTGCTTCAGCGAGCAGTTCGGTTACGATTGGGGGAGTGACAACCACTTGCGATAATAGCTGTGTTGTTACCAATCTCGGCGGTGGAAACTATTCGATTTCTGATTGCTGTGGTGGTCAGATTCACACGCGATATAGAACTCCGGGAACTCCGGAGCAAAATTGATTTTATATTAGTTTTATTTTCGCGCAGCCGGGGTTGCAATGAGAAAAGTTTATTTTTCGGGTTGTATTTTGGTTATTGCGACCCTGGCTGTGGCGATTTGGGTTTTTGGTTGGAACACTTCTGGTTCGGAAGTATTCAATAGTACTGGCGTTTTAACGAAAAAGCATCAGGGCTATAACGCTCGGAATCCATCTGCAGTTAGCTCGGATCTGTCCTCTTCCATCCCATCCGATAATTCGTCTGGCGGTGTAAAATCAACCGGCTTAGAAGTCGAGCGGGCCGATTCAAAAAAATTCGGTGGTGAGGTAGCCTTATTGGCTGGAAACTCAATTTCCGTAGGCAAAGCTAAGGTCATTCTTGACCGAAAAAATTTCCCTGCCTTTTTGAAAGAGATTGCATCAAAATCTGTTTCTGACCCAGAGGCCCAAGAGTTGAAAAAGATATACTCTTCAACAATAGATAAGGCTGCTGGAGAGAGGCAGGGTATTAGTCGTGTAGAGTTTGAATGTGGCGTTACGCTATGTGTTGGGTCTTTTGATGTTTCAGAGAGATATAATTCGCCAGACTTGGTGTCCGACGTGTTAGGGCGCTCAAATCCTGTATATGGATTGCTTGAGACATCTGATGCTGCGGACGATGTCGTGGAAAAAAGATTTGTTTTTTCTGTTGACCCGAAGGTCAAGTCAATTTCATCAAATTGGCTTGAGGGTAATTAAAGTTTAAAGGAGTCTCCGAGATAAACTCGGCGAACTTCAGCGTTGGTCAGCAGAACATCTGGCGCTCCCTGCGCCAACACGCTGCCCTCGTTGAGGATATACGCCCGGTCGCAGATTCCCAAGGTTTCGCGCACGTTGTGGTCGGTGATCAACACGCCGATGCCGCGCTGCTTGAGGTGGGTGACGATGCGCTGGATTTCGCCGACCGAGATCGGATCGACGCCGGCGAAGGGTTCATCGAGCAGCATCAGCCGCGGCTTGGCCGCCAGCGCGCGCGCGATCTCGCAGCGGCGGCGCTCGCCGCCGGAGAGGCTGGCGCCGAGCTGGTCGGCGACGTGGCTGATCTGTAGTTCGTCCAGCAGCGCCGCCAGTTCGCGTTCCTGTCCGGCGTTGTCCAGATCCTCGCGCAGTTCCAGCACCAGGCGGATGTTGTCGGCGACGCTGAGCTTGCGGAACACCGACGGTTCCTGCGGCAGGTAGCCGACGCCGAGCTTGGCGCGCTTGTACATCGGCAGCGCGGTGATGTCGTTGCCGTCGAGCACGATGCGACCCGCATCGGCGTCGACCAGGCCGACGATCATGTAGAAGCAAGTGGTCTTGCCGGCACCGTTGGGGCCGAGCAGGCCCACCACTTCGCCGGCCTCCAGGGTCAGCGCGAAGTCGCGCACCACTTCGCGCTGCTTGTAACGCTTGCGCAGGCCTTCGGCGAGCAGCATCACTGGCCTCCTTGCTTGGTCGGCTTCGCCGGTGCCGCGGCGGGCTTGGCGGGGGACTTGGCGCCGGCTGCCGGCGCGCCGGCCGGCGTTGCCGCGGCGGCATTCTTCGGCTGGATCACCGTGTGCACGCGGGTACCATCGCCGCCGCCCTGCATGTTGCCGGTCTTGGTGTTGTAGACCATGCGCTGACCGGCATTGGTGCCCTTGGGGGAGGTCATTTTGTAGTTGCCCGTCAGGATCACTGTATCGTTGCCGACGGTGTAATCGATCGTGTCGGCAGTGCCATTCACGGTGGAGCCGTCGTCCATGTCCTGCTTCAGCGTGGCTTGCTTGCCATTGAGCAGGATCCTGTCGACATCGCCATTCTTGCGGAACAGGTCGGCCGTGTCGGCATGCACTTCAAGCGTACCCTGCACGATGATGACGTTACCGGCGAAGCGGCACTTGCCGTCATCACCGCTCAAGTTGTCGCAATTGTTGGTGTCGGACTTGATATCCATCGGTTGGTTGCGGTCGGTCGACTTTGCCAGCGCCAGGGTCGGCAGCAGCAGGGCGAGCAGGGCGAGCTTAGCGGGCAGCATTCGGTTCATAACGGGTCTTGACCTGTGAAAGGAGCTTGTACTGCCGGGATTTCAAGTCGACTTCGAAGCCGACGCCGGACTGCATCATACCGGGCCGGGTCATCGTGACCGGGGCGGCGGTGCGCGCGCTGTTGGTCTGCGGGAAGACGTCCAGGCTCTGCGTACGGAAGGTGGTGGGCGGGATGCTGGGCACCTTTGGGCTGTCGCCGGCGACGTCGTCGCGCAGGCGCAGTTCGTCGCCGTCGGCGCTGACCCAGCCGGTCTTGCTGCGCATCTCCCAGTGCTGGCCGTTGGCGTCGGGCAGCAGGAACAGCGGGGTCACGATCGACATCGTCTGGTCGGCGCGGCTGCGTTCCATCTGCGGCGCGCGCAGGGTCATCGCTTCCTTGCCCTGCTTGTCCAGGCTGACGATCTCGAAGTCGCGGGCGATGTAGTCCACGCTGGCTTCGTCGGAAGGATTGCGGGTGGGCTTGCTGCGCTGGTTCCAGGCCGACCAGCCGCTGATCAGCGCCCCGACCAGCAACAGGGTGCCAAGGGTGGTGCGCCAGTTCATGCGCCATGCTCCTGCAGCAGTGAGGGGACGTGGCCCTGCGCGGCCAGCAGCACGTCGCACAGTTCGCGCGCTGCGCCTTCGCCGCCGCGGGCGCGGGTGGTCCAGTGCACGTGTTCGGCGGTCCAGGGGTGGGCGTTGGCCGGGGCCACCGCCAGGCCGACCACGCGCAGCGGCGCCAGGTCGGGCAGGTCGTCGCCCATGAAGCAGACCTGCTCCAGGCCGATGCCGCGCTCGTCGCACAGCGCCTGCACGCCGGCGCGCTTGTCCTTGACCCCGATCTGCACCAGCAGGCCCAGCTCCTGGCCGCGCTTCTCCGCGGCCAGGCTGGGTCGGGCGGTGATCAGCGCCACGTCGATGCCGTGCCGGCGCAACTGCACCAGTCCCTGGCCGTCGAGCACGTTGAAGGCCTTGCTCTCGTTGCCGTCGCGGTCGTAGTACAGGCGGCCGTCGGTCAGCGTGCCGTCCACGTCGAAGCACGCCAGGCGGATCCGGGCGGCGCGGTCGATCAGGTCGGCGGGGAGGTCGGCCAGCGGGGAATAGGGCATGTTCGGGATATCGGGGCGGGGAGGCCGGCTTTCCAGCGGCCAGGGCCAGCGGCGTGGGGACGCCGGCGGGCGGTGAACGGGTTCAGCCTGTTAAACCACTCTGGCGCGCAACAGGTCGTGAATGTTGAGTGCGCCGACCGCGCGGCCGGCCGCATCGACCACGATCAGGCCGGTGATCTTGTGGGTCTCCATCAGCAGTGCGGCCTCGGCGGCGAGCTGGTCGGCGCCGATGGTACGCGGCTGCCGGGTCATCACCTCGGCGATGCGGGTCTGGCGTACGTCCAGCGCGCTGTCCAGGGTGCGGCGCAGGTCGCCGTCGGTGAACAGCCCGAGCAGGCGGTCGTCGGCATCGACCACCGCGGTCATGCCCAGGCGCTTGCGGCTCATCTCCACCAGCGCCTCGCTGAGGCTGGCGTCCTCGCGCACCTTGGGCAGTTCGTCGCCGCGATGCATGACGTCGGTGATGTGCAGCAGCAGGCGGCGGCCGAGGCTGCCGGCCGGGTGCGAGCGGGCGAAGTCGTCGGCGGTGAAGCCGCGCGCGTCCAGCAGCGCCACCGCCAGCGCATCGCCCAGCGCCAGCGAGGCGGTGGTGCTGGAGGTCGGCGCCAGGTCCAGCGGGCAGGCCTCGGCCGGCACGCTGACGTCCAGGTGCAGGTCGGCTTCGCGCGCCAGCGTGGACTGCGGGCGGCCGGTCATCGCGATCACCGCGTTGCCCTGGCGCTTGAGCACCGGCAGCAGCATCAGGATCTCGTCGGATTCGCCGGAATAGGACAGCGCCAGGACCACGTCGGCATCGGTGATCATGCCCAGGTCGCCGTGCCCGGCCTCGCCCGGGTGCACGAAGAACGCCGGGGTGCCGGTGGAGGCGAGGGTGGCGGCGATCTTGCGCGCCACGTGGCCCGACTTGCCCATGCCGGTGGCGACCACGCGCCCGCGCGAACCGAGGATCAGCCGGCAGGCGGCGGCGAAATCGGCGCCGATGCGCGCGCCGACCGCCGCCAGCGCGGCCTGCTCGATCTCGACCACACGGCGGCCGCTGGCGACCAGGCCGGCGTCGTCGGGCGTCGTGGGAGACAGGGGCGATACATCCATGCGGGTGCCGGTCGGAGGGTAGAATGGCCGATCATTTTATGAGGAAAGCCCGGTGGACGCCGAAACCATCCGTAAACTCATCGAGGCCGGCCTGCCGGACGCGCAGGTGCAGGTGCAGGGCGACGACGGCGTGCACTTCGAAGCCACCGTGGTCAGCGCCGCCTTCGCCGGCAAGCTGCCGCTGGCCCGCCACCGCATGGTCTACGCCACCCTGGGCGACCTGATGGGCGGCGCGATCCACGCGCTGGCGCTGAACACCCTGACCCCCGAGCAGGCCGGGCGCGTCGCCGGCTGAGCCGCCGCGTGCCCGTCATTCCCCTTCTTTCCTTCCCCCACGAGACCCATGGCCAAAATCGTAGTGACCGGCGGCAACGCGCTGCACGGTGAAGTGAACATTTCCGGCGCCAAGAACGCCGTGCTGCCGATCCTCTGCGCGACCCTGCTGGCCGATGCGCCGGTGGAGATCACCAACGTGCCGCAACTGCACGACGTGATCACCACGGTGAAGCTGCTCGGCGAGCTGGGCGCGGAAGTCACCATCGACGAAGGCACGCTGTCGCGCGGCAGCGCCATCACCGTCGACCCGCGCAAGGTCCACCAGCACGTCGCCCCGTACGAGCTGGTGCGCACCATGCGCGCCTCGATCCTGGTGCTGGGCCCGCTGCTGGCCAAGTTCGGCGCGGCCGAAGTGTCGCTGCCCGGCGGCTGCGCGATCGGCTCGCGGCCGGTCGACCAACACATCAAGGGCCTGCAGGCGCTGGGCGCGGAGATCAGCGTCGAGAACGGCTACATCAAGGCCAGCAGCAACGGCCGGCTCAAGGGCGGCCGCTACGTGTTCGACATGGTCAGCGTCACCGGCACCGAGAACGTGCTGATGGCCGCAGCCCTGGCCGACGGCACCACCGTGCTGGAGAACGCGGCGATGGAGCCGGAGGTCAGCGACCTGGCCGACTGCCTGATCGCGCTGGGCGCGAAGATCGAAGGCGCGGGCACCTCGCGCATCGTCGTGCACGGTGTGGAACGCCTGTCCGGCGGCCGCCACGCGGTGCTGCCGGACCGCATCGAGACCGGCACCTTCCTGGTCGCCGCGGCGATGACCGGCGGTAGCGTCACCGTGCGCCGCGCGCGTGCCGACACCCTCGACGCGGTGCTGGACAAGCTCACCGAGGCCGGCG
Source organism: Xanthomonas sp. 3498 (assembly GCF_014199795.1). Lineage (NCBI taxonomy): Bacteria > Pseudomonadati > Pseudomonadota > Gammaproteobacteria > Lysobacterales > Lysobacteraceae > Xanthomonas > Xanthomonas sp. 3498. The sequence goes on along the minus strand of NZ_JACHOH010000001.1, from coordinate 111,287 downwards.
CCAGCATCGAGACCGGCGAGGACTGGATCCGCCTGGACATGCACGGCAAGCGCCCGCGTGCGGTCAGCCTGACCACCGCGCCGTATCCCGCGTTTCCCACCGACATGCAGGCGCAGTTCATGGCGCTCAACTGCGTGGCCGACGGCGTCGGCGTGATCAACGAAACGATCTTCGAGAACCGTTTCATGCACGTCAACGAACTGCTGCGCCTGGGCGCGGACATCCAGATCGAAGGGCACACCGCGATCGTGCGCGGCACCGAGCGGCTGAGCGGCGCGCCGGTGATGGCCACCGACCTGCGCGCCTCGGCCTCGCTGATTCTGGCCGGCCTGGTCGCCGACGGCGACACCACCATCGACCGCATCTACCACCTGGATCGGGGGTACGAGAACATCGAGGAGAAGCTGGGGGCGCTGGGCGCGTCCATCCGGCGCGTCGCATGATCCTCAGCGGCCGCTTCACCCGTCGGCGCAAGGTGTTGCTGGCGATCGTCGTGGTGCTGCTGGCCTGGGTCGGCTATGCCTGGTACACCGGCATCGCCATCACCCAGGGCATCGAGGAGCGCGACATGGACTGGAACGGCGACGGCCAGGTCACCCGCGACGAGATCTGGCAATCGTTCTACGCGGTCGGCGTGAGCCGCACCCAGAACGGCCCGCGCGAGTGCAGCACGTTCTACTGGCGCAGCAACGGCGCCCAGATCCGCGTGGATTGCCGCACCACCTTCAAGGCCGCGCCGGCGGAGAAGAAGTAAGGGCGTGGGGCAGGGCGCTGCATGGACGGCGCCCGCATCAGCAAGGCACGTCGGTCGCCATGCTCCGATGTTTCATGGAGAGGACTCGACGCGCGCCTTGGGGGTTTGCTGCAAATCGCCGGCCGGTTTCCGCAGGATGATGCGCATCCTTGCGTCGGGCTGAAGCCCCTCCCACATGGGGACACTGTGCGCTAGGGGACTGCTGTTGCGGTTCCCCAATCCCGGCTCACCGGGTCGCGGCTGAAGCCGCTCCTACATGGGAACCGCCACGAGCGGGGAGCCGCTTTTGCGATTCCCCAATCCCGATTCCCCATTCCCGGCCCCTCAGCGCAACGACTTGATGGTCAGGTCCAGCGCGTCCTGGCCGTTCTCGCGCTGCAGGATGCGCACCGGCACCGGCATGTCCGGCACGATCCAGGCCACGATCTCCTTGGAACCGTCGGTGCGGGTGACCTTGGTCGCCTGCTCGGTCTTGCCGTTGACGGTGACCGCTTCCTTGCCGGCGACGTGGTAGGTCATCGGCTTGGCGCGGCCCTCGTCGACCATGCGGTAGCTCGGGGTCTTGCCGGCATTGACGTCGCGCGCGATCGCCAAGTTGATCAACAGTGCGTCCATGTCGCCCGGCTGCAGCTTCACCGGGCCGCGGCGGTCGGCCTTGAGGTCGCCGCCCCAGGTCGCCTGGCCGGTGCTCCAGTCATAGTTGGCGGTCACCGCCTTCTTCTTGATCAGGAACACCGAGCGGTCGTCGCTGCTGAGCGGACGCAGCTGCCCGCCCTTTTCCTCGAACACGGTGCTCTGGCTGAGGTCGGCGACCTGGTTCTTGATCGCCAGGCTGTAGCGCCAGCGGTCGCCGCCCTGCTTGGCCAGGGTCATCACGCCGTTGGCCTGCATGCCCATGTAGCTGGCCTGGTAGTCCGCGGTGAACGGCTCCAGGGCCAGGGCGGGCAGGCTTGCCGTGGCCAGCAGGGCGGCAGCGAGGGCGGTCAGCGGGCGGGCGATGCGGGTCATGGTCAGGCTCCTTGGTATTCGGTCAGGCGCAGGTCGATGCGGTCTTCGCCGTCTTCGCGCTGCAGGATGCGCACCGGCGTCGGCACGCCGTTGGCGATCCACAGGATGGTCTCATTGCGGCCGCCGTTGGTGCGCGACACGCGCAATGCGTCGTAGCTGATGTCGCCCACCTGCACGGTCTCGGTCTGGTCGGCGGCGCGGTAGACATGTTCGCGCACCCGGCCGACGTCGACGAAGCGGTAGGTCATGGTCTTGCCCGGCTGCGCGTCGCGCATCAGCGAGAGGTTGAGCAGCAGCGCGCTCTGGTCGCCGGGCTGCAGCGGGATCGGCGCCTGCCGATCCTTCTTCAGGTCGCCGTCCCAGCGCGCCACGCCCTGTTTCCAGTCGTACACGCCGGTGACCTTCTTGCCGAAGAACACCGCCTTCTTGACCGTGCTCTGGCTCTGCGGGACGTAGCGGCCGTCCTGCACGGTGAACACCGTGCTCTGCTCGATGTTCAGGCCGAGGATGCTGGCGAAACCGCTGCGGCCATGCACGCCCAGGTCGACCCGCCACTGGTCGCCGCCGGTATGCACCACGTCCATGCGCGCGTCGCCGGCCGGCTTGCCCTTGTACAGGGCGTCGTAGGTGGCCACGAACGGCTGCAGCGGAGGTGGCGTCCACGCCTCTGCGGGCAGCGCCGGCGACGCCGCGGCGGCCGGTGCGGGTGTGCCGGTGGCGGGCGTGGTCGGAGCGGGGGCGGTCTGCGGCGCCGGCTGCGCGGCGGGCGCCGGCGCGACCTGCGCAGCGACGATGGGCGCCAGCAGGCCGAGGCCGGACGCAACGAGGAGGGCGAACGGACGCGGAGCGAGCTTCATGGGATCGGCTGGCGTGGGCGGGAGGGAAGAGGGGAGGGGTCGCGGAAGGTGCGGCAGCGCATTCAGGTAAGCAGCACGTCGTCGCAATCTAGGCGCAGCGGACTAAACCGGCACTGACCGTCCAGCCAGACCTTGCCGTCCCGTTCAGCCAGGCGACCCGCCGCGGCCAGCCGCAGCACCGCGCACAGCAGCCGGTGTTCGCGCGGCAGCAGCCGCTGCGCCAGTTCGTCGGGGCCGTCGCCGGCCTGCACCGGCACCCGCACCTGCGCGATCACCGCGCCGGCGTCCAGCTCCGGCACCACGAAATGCACGCTGGCGCCGTGCTCGGCGTCTCCCGCAGCCAAGGCCTGCGCATGCGTGTGCAGGCCACGGTACTTTGGCAGCAGCGAGGGGTGGATGTTGAGCAGGCGCCCGCCGAAGCGCTGCACGATGCCGGCGCCGAGAATGCGCATGTAGCCGGCGCAGACCACCCAGTCCGGCCGTGCCGCGGCGACCGCGTCGCCCAGCGCCTGCTCGAACGCGGCGCGGTCGGGGAAGGTCTTGGGCCGCGCCGACCAGCGCCGCTCCGGCGCCACCATCGTCAGCGCCGGCGCCTCGGGGCGATCGCTGAACACGCCGACCACCTCGGCATCGAGGGTGCCGGCGGCGATCGCGGCGAGGATGGCCTGCAGGTTGGAACCGCGGCCGGAGGCGAGCACAGCGAGGCGAAGCGTCATCGGGCAGGGTTCCGGAACAGGTCGCCCACCACAGGGCGTTGCAGTGTCAGCAAGGTGGCGATGCCCAGCGCGGTGCCCAGCGGAAAGCCCAGGCAGGTGATCGCGGCGCCGGTGTAGCACAGCCCCAACTGGCGACGCTGGCGCAAGGCGCGCGCAAGCAGCACCTTGATCACCAGCGAAAGCAGGCCGAAGCCGAGCAGCACCGACAGCATCACGATCGCGATGACGCCGCCCTGGGCCTGGTCCGGACTCTGGCCGACGGCGTTGAGCCGCGCCTCCTCGTGCACGCCGTAGCCCAGCACGGCGCCCACCAACAGCACCACGAAGAACTGCAGCCCGGCCATCACCGCGTACAGCCTCGCCAGGTTGTCCAGGTCGGTGGTGGTACGCGCCACTTCGGCGGCACGGCCGCCGGGGACGGGGAGGGGCGGTGGCAGCGACATCGTCGGTCTCAGCGCGGCGCGGAAGGAAGCGGGGGCGCGGCGCGCCGCCACGGCCAGGCGCTGGCGCAGCCCAGGGTGGCCAGCAGCATGTCCATGTGCGCATCCCAGGGATCGCCCTGCTGGCCGTTGTAGGACTCGGCCTGCTGCGGCGACAGCAGCAGCGCGATCAGCCATTCCAGCCATTCGTAGACCAGGCTGACGCACATGATCGCCATCGTCGCCAGGACGAAGGCCTGGCGCGCCGACAACGCCGGCCAGCGCTGGCGTGCGTGGTCACGTAGCGCCGGCGCGACGCACACGCCGAATAGCAGGTGGATCAGCCGGTCGGTGTGGTTGCGCTGCCAGCCGAAGGCCGCGCTCGGCGACCAACCGCCGGTCAGCGTGCGCAACCATTGGTCGTAGGGCACATTCGAATAGAGCCAGTGCGCGGCGACGTTGTGCACGCTGATGAACATGCAGATGGCGGCGAAGTGGCCGGTGCGCAGCGGCCAGCGGCGGTCGTGCCAGACCAGCCAGGCCAGGCCCAGCACCGTCAGGGAGCTGTGCATGGCCTGTTCCGCCGGCCATAGCGGCCGTATCCAACTGGCGGCGAACACCGCCAGCGCCAGTGCCAGCCAGGCGCGCTTGGCCGCCGCCATGTGCCTTTAGCCGATGTGCACGCGTTCGCCGGCGCCGGCCGCCGTCACCGCGCCGATCTGCCAGTGCGCCAGGCCCAGCGTGTCCAGGCTGCGCTCCAGCGCGGCCACCTGCTCCGGCGCGGCGACCAGCACGAAGCCGATGCCGCAGTTGAAGGTGCGCCACATCTCGCTGTCGGCCACCGCGCCTTCGCGCTGCAGCCACTCGAACACCGGCGGCAGGGTCCAGGCGCTGGCGCGGATGTCCAGGCCCAGGCCATCCGGAATCACCCGGATGATGTTCTCGGTCAGGCCGCCGCCGGTGATGTGCGCCATGGCGTGGATGCCTTCGCCCTGTTCGCGCAGCAGCGACAGGATCGGCTTGACGTACAGCGCGGTCGGCGCCATCAGCGCGTCGGCCAGGGCCACGCCGCCGACCTGCAGCGCGTCGGGGCGCCCGGCGCGGTCGTAGATGCGGCGGATCAGCGAGTAGCCGTTGGAGTGCGGGCCGGAGGAGGCGATGCCGATCAACACGTCGCCCTGGCGCACCTTGGAGCCGTCGAGCAGCTGCGACTTCTCCACCGCGCCGACGGTGAAGCCGGCCAGGTCGTATTCGCCCGGCGGGTACATGTCGGGCATTTCCGCGGTCTCGCCGCCGATCAGCGCGCAGCCGGCCAGTTCGCAGCCGCGGGCGATGCCGCCGACCACCGCCACGGTGGTCTCCACGTCGAGCTTGCCGGTGGCGAAGTAGTCCAGGAAGAACAGCGGCTCGGCGCCCTGCACCAGCACGTCGTTGACGCACATGCCGACCAGGTCGATGCCGATGGTGTCGTGGCGGCCGAGCTGCTGCGCCAGCTTCAGCTTGGTGCCGACGCCGTCGGTGCCGGACACAAGCACCGGCTCGCGGTACTTGCCGGACAGGTCGAACAGCGCGCCGAAGCCGCCCAGCCCGCCCATCACCTCGGGGCGGAAACTGCGCTTGACCAGGGGCTTGATGCGTTCGACGACGGCATTGCCGGCATCGATGTCGACGCCGGCGTCGCGGTAGGTCAACGGGGCGGCGGCGGGGGGCTGGGAAGTGGTCACGGGCGGCGGGGTCGGGCGGAAAGGCGGCGATTTTAACAGGCCGCATTGGCGCTAGGCCCGCATTCGGGCAACAATTCGCCCCGGATACGCCGAGTACTGGACCCTTCATGCGCCGCAGCCTTGCCTTCCTTCTGTCTTTCGCACTGTGCCTGCCCGCCGCGAGCGCCTTGGCCCAGGCCGATCTGCGCACCGAGGGCGACGTGGCCGGCGCCACCGGCCCCTACGATGCCGAAGTGCCGGTCAACAGCCAGAGCGAGGCCGACCGCGGCGGCGCGCTGGCCCGCGCGCTCGGCGTGGTGCTGGGCAAGATCTCCGGCGACAAGAGCGTGATGTCGCGCCCGGGGGTCAGCCAGGCGCTGCGCAACGCCAAGAACCTGGTCGACACCTTCGACTACCGCCAGGACCAGGGCACCTCGCCGAGCGGCGCGCCCACCTTCCGCACCATCCTGGTGGCGCGCTTCCGCCCGCAGGACGTGGACGGCCTGGCCGCGGCGCTGGGCCTGCCGGTGTGGCCGCAGCCGCGGCCCAAGCCGGTGGTGTGGCTGGCCATCGACGACGGCAGCGGCCCGCGCCTGGTCGGCGTGCAGCAGTCCAATGCCGCGCGCAGCCTGCTCGACCGCGCGATCGAGCGCGGCTTCCGCCTCGGCCTGCCCACCGGCAGCGCCGCCGAGCAGGCCCTTGCCGGCGCGATCTGGCGCCAGGACACCGCCGCCGTGGCTAGCGCCTCGTCGCGCTACAGCCCGCCGATGCAACTGATCGGCAAGCTGTACCGCGGCAAGGCCGGCGGCTGGACCGCGGACTGGACCTTCGTGGACGGCGGCAAGGTGCTGTCGACCTGGTCGTCCAGCGACGCCGACGCGCGCCGCGCCATGGCCAGCGGTGCCGACGGCGCCGCCGATGCCCTGGTCAAGCGCTACGCCAAGGCGGTCAGCGCCGGCCCGGCCGGCATCTACCGCGTGGTGATCACCGGCATCCGCAGCGCCGACGACTACCTGCGCGCCTCCGCCGCGCTGCAGAACGCGTCTGTGGTGCGGCGCATCGTGCCGATCCGCGCCGATGGCGATCGTCTGGAGCTGGACCTGGACCTGCTCAGCGGCGTGTCCGGGCTGAACCGCATGCTCGGCCCGGACGCCGCGCTGCAGCCGGTGGTGGCGCCGGTCGAGGGTCCGGTGATCCTCAACAGCGAGCCGACGGAGTACCGCCTGAAATGACGTTGTCGCCCGAAGCCGAGATCGCGCTGTTCCTGCGCCGCCTGAAATGGACGGCGGTGATCCTTGGCGTGCTGTGGGTGGTGTGGCTGCTGGCGCCGATCCTGACCCCGTTCGTGCTGGCGTTGCTGCTCGGCTGGCTCGGCGATCCGCTGGTGGATCGCCTGGAGCGCGCCGGGCGCTCGCGCAACATGGCGGTGACCCTGGTGTTCGTGCTGATGGTGCTGCTGCTGGTGTTGGCGCTGGTGATCCTGGTGCCGATGCTGGAGCGGCAGATCGTCACCTTCATCGACGTATTGCCGCAGGCGCGCGACTGGTTCATCGGCACCGCGATCCCGTGGGCCGAGCAGAAGACCGGGCTGGAGCTGATGACCTGGCTGGACCCGGAGCGGCTGATCGACTGGATCCGCGGGCACTGGCAGCAGGCCGGCGGCGTCGCCGCGACCTTCTTCGGCTACCTGTCGCGCTCGGGCTTCGCGATGGTGACCTGGGTGGTCAACCTGGTGCTGCTGCCGATCCTGACCTTCTACTTCCTGCGCGACTGGGACCTGCTGGTCGCGCGCGTGGCGGTCACCATCCCGCGCAACCATGTCGGCACCATCACCCGCCTGGCGCAGCAGTCCAACGAGGTGCTGGGCGCGTTCATCCGCGGCCAGTTCCTGGTGATGCTGGCGTTGGGCGTGATCTACGCCGGCGGCCTGACCCTGGTTGGCCTCAAGCTCGGCCTGTTGATCGGCATCGTCGCCGGCCTGATCAGCTTCATTCCCTACCTGGGCGCGACCACCGGCATCCTGCTGGCGGTGCTGGCCGCGCTGGTGCAGGCCAAGGGCTTCGACCTGCAGTTGCTGATCCTGGTCGGCGTGGTGTTCACCGTCGGCCAGTTGCTGGAGAGCTACGTGCTGACCCCGCGCATCGTCGGCGACAAGATCGGCCTGCATCCGGTGGCGGTGATCTTCGCGGTGATGGCCGGCGGCCAATTGTTCGGCTTCCTCGGCATGCTGCTGGCGCTGCCGGTGGCGGCGGTGGCCAATGTGCTGCTGCACTACCTGCACGAGCAGTACCGGCAGAGCGACCTGTACGCGGGCGAGAAGTCGGCGATCCTGCTGGATACGGTCACCGAGCGCACCACCATCATCGAACTGCCGCCGCGCAGCCCCGATCAGCCGTGAGCGTGCCGCAACTGCCGCTGGCCCTGCGCTATCCGCCGGAGCAGCGCCTGGACCGCTATCTGGGCGCGCCGGACGGGCTGCTGGCGCAGCTGCAGGCAGTCGCCGACGGCACCGCCGACGACTGGGTGTACCTGTCCGGCCCCGCCGGCACCGGCAAGACCCACCTGGCCCTGGCGCTGTGCGCGGCCGCCGAACAGGCCGGGCGCAGCGCCGCCTACCTGCCGCTGCAGGCCGCCGCCGGCCGTCTGCGCGATGCGCTGGAAGCGCTGGAGGGTCGCGATCTGGTCGCGCTCGACGGCCTGGACGCGATCGCCGGGCAGCGCGAGGACGAGGTGGCGCTGTTCGATTTCCACAACCGTGCGCGCAGCGCCGGGGTGACCTTGCTGTACACCGCGCAGGCCATGCCCGACGGTCTCGCCCTGTCCCTGCCGGATCTGCGCTCGCGGCTGTCGCAGTGCACCCGCATCGCGCTGGCGCCGCTGGACGACGCCGGCCGCGCCGCCGTGCTGCGCGAACGCGCCCAGCGCCGCGGCCTGGTGCTGGAGGATGCGGCGATCGACTGGCTGCTCACCCATGCCGGACGCGACCTGGCCGGCCTGATCGGCCTGCTGGAGCGCCTGGACCGCGAATCGCTGGCGGCGCAGCGGCGGGTGACGGTGCCGTTCCTGCGGCGGGTGCTGGAAGGGCGGGGATTGGGGAGTGGGGATTCGGGATTCGAGAAGAGCTAGGCGGTCGCTCGGCCTGGCTGGCGCACGCGTTTGCGGGATTTGGCAAAGAGTTCGAGCGCTCAGCGCTTGTCCAATCCCGAATCCCCACTCCCCAATCCCAGCACCTCATTCAATTCCGCCAACCGCTGCGGCGTCCCCACGTCGGTCCAGCGGCCACGGTGATGCAGGCCGTGCAGCTGGCCGTGTTCGGCCTGGGCACGCAGCAGCGGCACCACCGAGAAGCGTGGCGGCACGCCCGGCGCGGTGGGCGCCGGGGCGGCGATGGTCTGCCAGTCGCGCAGCAGGGCGGGGCGGTACATGCCGATGCCGGCGTAGGTCAGCAGCGGTTCGCCGGTGTTGTGCACGTGTCCGTCGTCCTGCAGGGCGAAATCGCCGTGCGCCGCATAAGCCGGCGGATCCACCAGCACCAGTTGCGCCAGGCCGGGCGGCTCGGGCGCGAGCCGAGCGAAATCGAAGTCGGTCCAGATGTCGCCGTTGACCAGCAGGAACGGCGCCTCGCCGAGCAGCGGCAGCGCGTGCAGCATGCCGCCGCCGGTCTCCAGCGGCGTGGCGCCTTCGTAGGAATAGGCGATGCGCAGGCCGAACGCGCTGCCGTCGCCGAGCGTCTGTGGGAACTGTTCGGCCAGCCACGAGGTGTTGATCACCACCTCGCGCACGCCCAATGCGACGAGCTTGCGCAGGTGCCAGACAATCAGCGGCGTGCCGCCCACCGCCAGCAGTGGCTTGGGCGTGTACGCAGTCAACGGACGCATGCGCTCGCCGAGGCCGGCGGCGAAGATCAGCGCCTTCATGCGCCGCCCGCCGCGCGCTGCGCCAGGGCCGGCTTGATCCGCGTCTGCAGCAGCTGCGCCAACGGCTGCAGGCTGGGGTGCCGCGGCAATGCCTCGTCGAGGTAGGCGATGAAGCGCGGCACGTTGTCCAGGTACCAGGTCTTGCCGTCGCGGTAGTTCAGCCGCGCGAAGATGCCCAGGTTCTTCAGATGGCGCTGCACGCCCATCCATTCGGCGTCGCGCAGGAACTGCGCCAGCGGCGGCACCGGGATCCCAGCCTGCAACGCACGTGCGTGGTACCCGGCCAGCCAGGCGTCCACCCGCGCCAGCGGCCAGCTCACCGTGGTGTCCTTGAACAGGCTCACCGGGTCGTAGGCCACCGGCCCCACCACGCAGTCCTGGAAATCCAGCACCGCCGGGCCATCGGCTGCCAGCATCAGGTTGCGCGGCATGAAGTCGCGGTGCACCAGCACCTGCGGCTGTGCCAGCGCGTTGTCCATGAGCTGGCGCTGCACCCCGTGCAGGGCCGCGCGCTCGTCGTCTCCCAGAGTGATTCCCAAGTGGCGTTGCAGAAACCACTCCTCGAACAGCCCGGCATCGCGCTGCAGCAGCGCCTCGCCGAACACGCCCATGCCCGGCGGCGGCGCGATCGCCTGCAGGCGCAGCAACTGGCCGAGCGCGGCGTCGAAGTGCGCGTCCGCGGTGGTCGTATCGAGGCTTTGCGCCAGCGTCGGTTGCCCAAGGTCTTCCAGCAGCAGGAAGCCGGCCTCCGCGTCCTGCGCCAGGATCGCCGGCACCCGCACGCCGCCGCCGTGCAGCAGGGCGTGCATGCGCAGCCACGGCCGCACGTCTTCCAGGTCCGGTGGCGAATCCATCACGATGCGGCTGATGCCGTGGCCGTGGCTGCGCCAGTAGCTGCGCTGGCCGGCGTCCACCGAGGCGCGCTCCAGCGTCGCCTGCGCATCGTCCAGGGCCATGCGCGCCCAGGCCAGGCGGTGCGCGGCGCGTGCCGCAAGGACATCGGGAACGGTCGGACTGGCGCTCATCGGCAGGCTGCGGCGGAAACGAGCCGCACAGCGTAAACGGGCGCCGCCGCCGTGGCGAGCCGCGCCACGTGCCTCAGCGCTTGCTGGAGAACAGCCGCAACAGCGCAAGCAGGGCGATGGCGCCGAGCAGCGCGCCGAGGAAGCCGGCCGGCTCGCCGCGGCTGTACCAGCCCATGTAGTGGCCGAACCAGCCGGCCAGCAGCGCGCCGGCGATGCCCAGCAACACGGTGAACAGGCAGCCGGAGCGCCCGCTGCTGGGGCCGAGGAACCGCGCCAGCAGGCCGACCACGAAGCCCACCAGGATGATGTAGAGCCAGCTGTCACTGCCGAACAGAGTGTGCATGGAGAGCGTTCCGAGCGCGGAGGGGAGATCAGCGTCGGATCGTGCCAGATCGACGGTGATGGCGTCGATGCTTGCGCGCGCGGCGCGGGCGCTACAGCCCATGGAACCGGCCGCCCACGTTGCCCAGCGGTCAGGCTACGGAGAGGCGCCGCGTCTGGATCGACGCCTCTCCCGCAGCAACCAGGGAAGTCAGGCACTCAGGAAACCGGCTTCGCCAATCCCCAATCCCGACTCCCAAATCCCAGCCCCATCAACAGCAGCCGTGCCCGCCATGCTGCTCGCCGCCGGCCACCGCCGCGCTGCCGGTGGTCTCGCCGCGCAGGCTGGCGGCATGGTGGGCCGCGATCACCCGCGACACGCAGGCGGTCACCCGCTTGCCCATCGGGATGTGCAGGAACTCGTTCGGACCGTGCGCATTGGAATGCGGGCCGAGCACGCCGGTGATCATGAACTGCGCGCCGGGGAACTTCTCGCCGAGCATGCCCATGAACGGGATCGAGCCGCCTTCGCCCATGTACATCGCCGGCTTGCCGAACGCCGCCTGCGAGGCCGATTCGATCGCGTCGGTCAGCCACGGCGACTGCGCCGGCGCGTTCCAGCCGGAGGAGGACTTCTCCAGCGCCAGCGACACTTCGGCGCCATACGGCGGGTCGCGCAGCAGCACCTCTTTCAGCAGTTCGCCGGCGCGCTTGCCGTCCAGCGTCGGCGGCAGGCGCAGCGACAGCTTCACCGCGGTCTCCGGGCGCAGCACGTTGCCGGCCGAGGCCAGCGGCGGCAGGCCGTCGGCACCGGTCACCGACAGCGCCGGGCGCCAGGTGCGGTTGAGCACCAGCTCGGACAGGTCCTCGTGCATCGGCCGCATGCCGGGCAGGAACGGGAACTTGCTGTAGACCTCGTCGCCCAGCACCTCGGCGACCTTGCGCGCCTGCGCCAGCCGCTCCTCGGGGACGTCGGCATACAGGCCCTCGACCTTGATCTTGCCGGTGGCCTCGTCCTCCAGCCGCGACAGCAGGTCGCGCAGCACGCGGAAGCTCGACGGCACCACGCCGGAGGCATCGCCCGAATGCACGCCCTCGCTGAGCACCTTGACGCTGAAGTTGCCGCCGGCCAGGCCGCGCAGCGAGGTGGTGCACCACAGTTGCTCGTAGTTGCCGCAGCCCGAATCCAGGCACACCACCAGCGACGGCTTGCCGATTCGCGCCGCCAGGTGGTCGACGTAGGCGGGCAGGTCGTAGCTGCCCGATTCCTCGCAGGCCTCGATCAGCACCACGCAGCGCGCGTGCGGGATGCCCTGGTCCTGCAGCGCCTGGATCGCCGCCAGCGAACCGAACAGCGCATAGCCGTCGTCGGCGCCACCGCGGCCGTACAGGCGGTCGCCCTTGAGCACCGGCGTCCACGGGCCCAGATCGGCGTCCCAGCCGGTCATTTCCGGCTGCTTGTCCAGGTGCCCGTACAGCAGCACGGTGTCCTCGCCGGTCGCCTCGCTGCTGGCCGGCACCTCCAGGTAGACCAACGGGGTGCGGCCTTCCAGTTGCACCACCTCCACCTGCAGGCCGGGGATGGCCTGGGCCCGCGCCCAGCGCTCCATCAGCGCCACCGCATCGGCCATATAGCCGTGTGCGACCCAATCGGCGTCGAACATCGGCGATTTGTTGGGGATGCGGATGTAATCGACCAGTTGCGGGACGATGTCGTCATCCCACTTTTCGCTCAGGAAACGGTCGATCTTGGCACTGTCCATGAAAAACTCCGAGGTGATTGCACACGTGTGCATTCATTCTACGCCCCGCTGCCCGTGTAGGGTTTTTCCTACACGGCGACGCGCCGTTTACCTGCTGTTTGTGACGCGCTCCGACGATAGGCTGTACCCATGTGGCGAGCGATGCTGACAACGCCGGCAGGAAAGGCCGGCGAAGTCCCCATCCAAGTCACAAGGAGCGTTGCCATGCAGTCTTTTATCGTGGTCCTGAAGTCGCTGGTCGTTGCCCTGATGCTGTCCGGTTCCGCGCTCGCTGCGGACAAGGTCAACATCAACTCCGCTGGAGCGGAGGAAATCGACCAGGTGTTGGTGAACGTGGGAGCCTCCAAGGCTCAGGCGATCGTCGACTACCGGCAGGCGCACGGACCTTTCAAGAGCGCCGAGGAACTGGCACTGGTGAAAGGCATCGGACTCAAGACGGTCGAACGGAACCGCGACCGGATCGAAGTGGGCGCCACGAAGGCACCCGCGCCGACAGCCGCCAAGCAGGCAGCTGCCAAGCCGGTGGAAAGGCGTTAAAGGGATTTGCAACGAAAGGGATAGGGCCGGCGCTGGACGCGCGGCCGCAGCCTCACTGAGCAGGATGCGAGGGGGGAAGGCAGGAAGCCGACAGGGAGGTACATCGTCGCCCGGCGTTGCACAGTGACGTGCAGCCGGGCGATGTTTTTTTTGGGCCATGGTGCGGCTTGCCTGGCAGCTGCGGGCGCGCTATGGACAGGCGCCGTTGCCATGATCGTGCAGAATGCGCGCATGGATTTGCACACGCTGCCCGCGCGGATGATTCCCGCCAACGAGTACCGCCGCGAACGCTGGCGCAACGGCCTGGGCTGGACCCGGGAGATACTGCGCTTGCCGATGTCCGGCGACGACTGGCTGCTGCGCCTGTCCATCGCCGAGATCGAGCAGGACGCCGCGTTCTCCGCCTTTCCCGGGATCGACCGCGAACTGGTGCTGCTGCGTGGCAACGGTGTGCGTCTGCGTTTCGACGATGGCGAGGAGCAGGTGCTGCAGGACCCGTACGCGCGCCTGCGCTTTGCCGGCGAGCGGCCGCTGCGCGGCGAGCTGCTCGATGGGCCGACCCACGATTTCAACCTCATGTGGCGTCGCGACCGGCTGCGCACGCAACTGCTGCACCGGCCACTGGTCGGGCCGATGTTGTTCTTCGCCGAACCGGGTATCGCCTGGGCCGTTCATCTTCTGGCAGGGCAAGCGCAGTTCGATGCGGCCAGCGGACTGCCGCCATTGGCGGCCGGCGACAGCGCCTGGCTGGCCGCCGATGCCAGACGCCGCTTCGCTTTGAGCGGGGGCGGGGAGTTGTTGGCGATGCGCATCGAGGCCGCACCGACGTCCGCGGACTGAGCCTGCGCGACCGCGCGCGCGGGTCTTGCGGCGTCGGCGCCGACCGCGTCCAATGCGCGAACGCGGCCATTCGGGTCGCACAGCGGAAGCCGACAGGTGGTCTCGGACAACAGGTGGTTGGCGAAAATTCTGGTGGCGGACGCGGACGCGGCCTTGCGCGGCCGGGTTCGCGATTACCTGGCCTGTTTCAACCTGCAGACGCACGACGCCGACAGCGCGCCGCAACTGCAGGCGCAACTGGCGGCCGGGCATTACGACGCAGTGGTACTCGACGCCGGCCTCGACGGCGCCGAGGGCCTGCGCCTGTGCCGGCAGCTGCGCGACCGCGGTGATATCGCCATCGTGATGATGGGCGACCGCGCCGAGCCGGTGGACCGGGTGATCGGCCTGGACCTGGGCGCGGACGATTTCCTGGTGCGGCCGCCCGATCTGCGCGAACTGGTGGCGCGGCTCAACGCGGTGCTGCGCCGGGTGCGTGCGACCCAGCCGCCGCCGGCTGCGCACGGCGGCTGGCAGGTCGATGCCGCGCGTCACCAGGCGGTGGCGCCGGACGGGCGGACGATCCCGTTGTCCCCTGGCGAACTGCGGCTGATGGCGGTGTTCCTCGAACAGCCCGGCGAAGTGCTCAGCCGCGAGGTGCTGCGGACGGCGTTGGGCGACGGCGAGGCCAGCGTGCCGCCGAGCAGCCGCGGCATCGATCTGCAGGTCTCGCGGCTGCGCCAGAAGCTCGGCGACGACCCGCTCGTGCCGCAATGGATCCGCACGGTGCGCGGCAAGGGCTATGTGTTCGAGCTGCAGCGCATGGGGTTGCCGACCGCGCGCTGATGGCGTGACGGTCGGGCGCTCCTGCCATGCCCGTCGCGGCGGACGCCGCGTCCGCATATGCCCGGCCACGCGCGGGATGCAACGCGACGCGTGTGCCCTGTCCGCGGAATGGCTGGTGCGTCTCGACAGCGCGTGTTCCAGATCGTCGCTTGGGCGCGGTAGCGCCTGGCGAGGCACTGCCTCAGGTCGCGTCGCTCCGTTCGCGCCTCCCGACGCGCATCTTCATCGCCAAGCGCATGCGCAACGCGACCGGGTAGCCGATCGCACACCGTGGCGTTGCCGAAAACGGCCTGGGTGCGAGGCGGTCCGTTCGCACCTTCCAATGTGCATCTTCATCGCCGAGTGCATGCGCAACGCAGCCGGATGGCCGATCGCACACCGTCGTGTCGCCGAAGACGTCCTCGCAATGTGGCCCTCACCCTGCGACAAGCGTTTGTGCTTGGGCCGATAAGCATTCCCTTGCGTGTCGCACCGTATCGCCGCCGTAGCCGTAGCCGCCGCAACTGCGGGCGGTCAGCGGTGGCACGCCCGCTCGTCGTCCCGCCCACCGCCGCGTTGTGTCGCCCGGTGCACTGGCCGGTCTCCGCGACCGCAGATCCTGGAGCAGTGCTCGGCCGTCACGCCTCTGGTAGTTCAGCGAACGCGCGGCTGACCCGTTCCTGCAGGCCGCCGCGCTGGCGCAGCACGAAGCGCACCGCCAGCCCTTCGCGTTCGGCACAGGCCAGGCCGGCGTCGGCGCCCAGCACGCTGAGCGCGGTGGCCCAGGCATCGGCGCGCATGGTATCGGCGGCCACGACGCTGACCGCGGCGAGCGTCGCGGCGATCGGCTGGCCGCTGCGTGGATCCAGCAGGTGTCCGTAGCGGTGGCCGTCCTGTTCGAAGTGCTGCCAGCGGTCGCCGGAGGTTGCCACGGCCAAGCCGTCGACCGCGAGCGTGCGCGGGGATGCATCGCCACGCAGGCTGTCCTCCGGGGCCGCCTCGAGCAGCACACGCCACGCCTGCCCATCCGGCTTGCGGCCATAGCCGTAGAGATCGCCGCCGACCTCGACCAGTGCGCTTGCCACGCCGCGTGCCTGCAGTGCTCGGACTGCCAGGTCGACGCCATAACCCTTGGCGATCGCCGACAGATCCAGGTGCAGCCCGCCGGGCTGGTGCCAACGGCCGTCGTCATCGATGCGCAGCCGCCGCCAATCGCCGGCAGCGCGCGCCTGGCGCAATGCCCCCGCGTCGGGCACGCGCCGATCTCCTGCCATGGCGCCGAACCCCCACACGCCGACCAGGGCGCCGATGGTGGGATCGAAGGCGCCGCCGCTGCGTTGTGCCACGTCCAGTGCGCAGCGCAGCACGGTGTCGAGCGCGGCGGGCAAGGCGTGCCAGGTGTCGGTATCGGCGCGGTTGTAGCGGCTGAGGTCCGATTGCGCGTCCCAGGTGCTCATCTGCGCGACGACCAGATCGAGCTGCGCCTGGATCGCGTCGCGCAGCGCGTGCAGGTCGTTGCCTTGGGGCGGCAATAGCCTGACGCTCCAGCGCGTGCCCATGCTGCTGCCGTGCAGCGTGGCGATGCCGGCGCTGGAGCGCGATGCGGTGGATGAAGGGGGGGGATTCACGCGTCGACTGGGCGCGGCGTTACCACGCCAGGGCGGAGGCGCGCGGCGCTACGCGGCCGCGCGTGGGCCGTGTGTTTGGCGCTTTGGTCGCCGAGTCGGTTCATGTCTCCGACCAGTCGCGCAGCAGGTTGTGGTAGACGTTGGTCAGGCGCAGCAACGCCGCTGCGTCGGCACCGCTGGCGGTCAGCGCCTGGATCGCGGTGTCCAGGTCGAGCAGCGTCTGCCGCCGGCCGGCGTCGCGCACCAGGCTCTGCACCCAAAAGAACGAGGCCAGCCGCGCGCCGCGGGTCACCGGCGCCACCCGGTGCAGGCTGCTGGACGGATACAGGATCAGATCGCCAGCGGGCAGCTTGACCTCGTGCTCGCCGTAGGTGTCGTGGATCAGCAATTCGCCGCCGTCGTACTCCTCCGGCGCACTCAGGAACAGGGTGCAGGACAGATCGCTGCGCACGGTCAGCGCCGGCTGCGCGGCGCTGGCGGCCTGGGTCATCACCGCGCCGTCGACGTGCAGGCCATAACTGCCGCAGCCGGTATAGCGGTTGAAGCGCGGCGGGATGGTGCGCAGCGGCAGCGCCGCGGCGAAGTACAGCGGGCTGCGCGCCAGGGCGCTCAGCACCGCCTGGCCGAGTTCCTGCTTCAGTGGCGACGCGTCGGCCAGCTGCAGGTTGCGCTTGACCTGCGCGCCCTGCACGCCGACGGTTTCGCGGCCGTCCACCCAGTCGGCGGACTGCAGTGCCTGGCGGAACTGCGCGACCTCATCGGTCGTGAGGATGTCGGGAATGTGCAGCAGCATGGGGCGCTCCGGCGGTGGACGCCCAGGATAGGGCGTCCACCGCACGTTGGCAGGCGCGGTCGGTCAGAACCGGACCTCGGCGGTCAGCAGTACCGAGCGCGGCGCGCCGGGCGTGTAGCGGAAGCCGCTCTTGTTGATCGCGGCGACGTAGTCCTTGTCGAACAGGTTGTAGGCGTTCAGGCGCAGCGCCACGTGATCGTTGACCGGGTAGCTCAGCACCGCATCCCACACCGTGTACGACTTCACGAACGCAGGCGTGCCGACCGCGCTGTCGCGGCCGCGTTGCATCTTTCCCGAATAGCGGACGCCACCGCCGACGGTCAGCCCGAACGGCAGGGTATAGGTGCTCCAGGCGGTGAACGCGCTGTCCGGGGTGTAGGCCAGGTCCTGGCTGCCGTCCTGCGAGACCGTCGTGCCTTGCCGCACCCGCGCATCCAGCTTGGTGTAGCCGCTGGACAGCGACCAGCGCTCGGTCAGCTTGCCGACCGCCGACAGTTCGATGCCTTGCACGCGCTTGGCGCCGCTCTGGTAGTACAGCCCGTCGCTGCCCTGCACGATCTCGTTGTTCACGTCGGTGCGGAACAGCGCCAGGGTCGCGAACAGCGCATCGTCGAGGAAGTTCCACTTCGTGCCCACCTCCGCGGTCTTGGCCTTCTGCGGGTCGAAGCGCGGATTGTTGGCGTTGTTGGCCGAACTGCTCAGTTCCAGCGTGCTGCCGCCGGGCGGCTGCTGCGAGGTGGCGAAATTCGCGTACACGCTCACGTCCTCGTTGGCCTTGTAGACCGCACCGAGTTTCCAGCTGAACAGCGTGTCGGCGATATCGGTGTCCAGGCCGACCACGGTGGTGCAGGGCGCGGCGGTGGAGGTGGCGGAGTTGCACACCAGGCTGTCGAAGTCGGTCTTGTAGCGGTCCGCACGCACGCCGGCGGTGATCAGGAAGCTGTCGCCGAACTTCAGCGTGTCGAAGGCATAGGCCGAGTAGGTGGTGGTGGTGCCATGGCTGCGCGCGCCGTTGCGCGCGGTGCGCAGCGGCGTGGTGTTCCAGTCCGGCGCGTACAGGTTGGCCGGATTGGCCGCCAACCAGGCCGCGCGGTCGACGATGTTGTGGCCCCAGCTGCGCAGTTCCTCGCGCGATGCTTCCACGCCGGTGCTGAGGTTGTGCCGCACCGCGCCGGTGGCGAAGTCCACACGTAGATTCAATTGATCGGCGAGGGTGGTGTACTGCTGGTCCTTGAAGGTCGGCAGGCTGCGCAGCACCGTCCAGGTCGACGGATCCGCCGGATTCGGCGTGCGCAGGTTGGCGGCATTGGGCATGAACGCGAACAGCAGGTAGTCCTGGTCGTTGCGGCCCCAGCGTGCGGTATTGGTCAGCTTGACCGTGTCGGACACGTCGTGCTCGATGCGGAAGGTCGCCATCTTCGCGGTCACGTCGTCGTGGTCGTCGCGGGTGCCGTAGAAATTGGCGCTGTCCACGCGCGCGGCGCCACCGAGCCACGGCCGCGCGGGATCGGGCGAGCTGTAGCCAGGCAGACCGATGGTCGGCACGCCGCCATCCGGCACGTTGTCCTGCTTCACGTACAGCAGGTCGAGCAGGTAACGCGTGTCGGTGCCCAGGCCGAACGCCAGCGACGAGGCCAGGCCCCAGCGCTTGTTGGCGACATGGTCGCGGCCGATGGCGTCGCTGTCCTGGCCCATCACGTTCACCCGCAGCGCGCTGCTGGTGCCCAGGTGCTGGTTCCAGTCCGCGGTCGCGCGGCGCTGGCCATGGTCGCCGCCGGACAGGGTGCCGCTGCTGGCATCCTCCAGGTGCGCCTGCTTGCTCACCAGGTTGATCGCGCCGGTCGGCGCGCTGCGGCCGTTGTCGGTGCCGGCCGGGCCCTTTTCGACCTCGATCTGCTCGATGTTGAACACGTCGCGCGAGATCGAGCCGAGGTCGCGCAGCCCGTCGACGAAGATGCTGCTGGAGCTGTCGAAGCCGCGCATGTAAAGCGCATCGCCGGTGCTGGTGTTGCCGTTCTCGCCGACATAGAACGTGCCCACGCCCGGGCTGTTGCGCAGCGCTTCGGAGAGGGTGGTGGCGCCCTGCTCGTTGAACAGGTCCTTGCCGATGATGTTGAGGGTCTGCGGGGTGTCGATCAGCGGCTGCGTGAACTTCGGCGAATCCGGCGTTTCCACCAGGTAGCGCTTGGCGCGCTGGGCCTGCACGTCGACCTTGTCCAGGGTGGTCGGCTGGTCCGCCGCCGCCGCGTGCGCGAAGGAGAGCAGGCTCAGCCCACCGAGCAGCATGGCCGTGGTGAGGGTCGGTGCGGCGGCCTGGCGGGTGACGGGGTGTTTGCGGCGCTTGATCGGAGAGGTCATGGGCGGTTCGATTTGCAGGATGGGCGACGACCCGGCCGCGGACACCGGCCGTCCCTCATCAGGAGCGGGCGCGGCGCCGCGGTCGGGCGGCAGTGCGAAAGGGTGTCTGCCGCGAGTGCGATGCGGGCAGTGCGTTCATTTTCCATGCAAATGCGAATTGTTTGCAATATCTTTGTCGTTTTTCGGGCCAGCGATGTCACCGTTGCCTAGCGCGGGGTGCCCGAGAGGGGGCCGCTGGGTTCGACGGCTACCGGGGTTGGGTTGCTGCGGCAGATGGACGCGCTGCCCGAAAGGGTGAGGCCAGGGATGATGTCGTGGCCACGCCCCGCCCTACGCTCGATAGCGGAGGCGGGAAAGTGCGAGCGCCGCGGGATGGCGCATCACCGCGCGATGGTCGGCGACACCGCCGGCGTCAGAGAACGCAGGCGTATCGGGGAGAAACCCGCGGCGGCGCAGGGTGGGCGGAAGATGTAGGCATGAGGCGGCCTTGGAATGCGACATCGGGTCGATCACAGCGACCCAGGCGCGGTCTCAAGTCGAGAAAGCGCTAATCGAGTTTCCCCTCAGACCAGCAGATCTCCCACGTGTTCGGATCGCCGGATCCGCTGCATCCATAGCGGATTGAAATCGTGGGCAGGATCCCGTCCAGGCTGCCGTAAATGTTGGTCAGAAAGCCGGGTTCGACCTCCACCGGCTTTATGTGCGCGCTGTCCAACACCTTGGTCCAGGTGCCGGTAAACGCGTCCTCTCCTTCCGCGCGATAAACGCAGACGCCTTTTGCCGTACCCCACTCGGGATAGGCGGGGCCGTAGCTGGAGTCCAGATGGGCCTCGCAGACGCTTGCCATGTAATAAAAATAGTGTCCGTTGTAGGACCCTGGCGCAAAGCCAAGCGCGGGCTTGGCATGCGATATGCCGCTTTGTCCATTCAAGGTGAGGCCTTTCTGGCTGAGCTTTCGCTTCTCGCCGAAGTTGATTGCGTCCGGCGACTCCCGGTAGAAATAGCTGATGTCGCCGTTGCCATCCACATAGGTGTAGATGGTTCTGATGCCGGCTGCGCCGTCCGCGCTCCAGGCAACGGATTGTCCTGTGCCATAGGTGCCGGGGTCGCCGTCATGGATCACGGGCGCGTCGTGCTTCTTCCAGTTGATGCCATCGTTGGAAAACGCCACGGCGATGCGATTGTCGATGCCGTTGCTGCCAGGCCGCTCCGTGGTGTAGTACATCACGTAGCTGTAGTCCTGGCCCTGGTAATTCCACCGTCCACGGGTCACCGTGGGGTCGCAGGTGTGGACGCCCTCCCAGGTAAGCGGGCGTGCGCCGCGCAAGAACTGATTGGCTTGAAGGACGATCACGGGAGCGCTCCAACTGCCCGTTCCCGTGCGCTCGCGGTATTTGACGACATCGTGGCCATTCAGATGGCCGCACCACCAAACCTTTTCCTTTCCATCCAGATCGATGAGCGAGCTGGGGGAGTAGTCCCATCCGGGCTGGTCGAACAGCAGCTCGCCTTCGGAAAAAGCGGCGGCGTACGCCACTGGGTGAGCGGCCGCAAGCAACAGGCCCATGGAAAGCAGAAGAGGGGTGCGCATTCGATGGACCATCGCTGAATTTGAATCAGTATAGGTGATTCGCCGCACGCGAAGCTGGCGAACTATCCATGCGATACGCGAATCTCTCGCGATTGTCGTGCTTCGAGACGTCGCGAAACAAGCGCATGACGGTCGCGCATGCGCTTATGGTGGGGACGAGCGAATAAATCGCCCGTCCCTCTGCTGCAGGATCATGGTGCCGTGATGCGTGCAGCGTCGAGCGGACTCAGGCCGCAGCAGCCTGCGCCACGCGCGGACCTTCGCGCAGCGCACGGCCGATCAGGCCGACCAGCAGGTCCAGCTCTTCGCCGTCCATCGCGAAGTGCGGGGTGAAGCGCAGCGAGTTCTCGCCGCCGTGGATCACGTTGACGCCGTGCTGGCGCAGCCACTCTTCGGTGGAACCGGCGCCGTAGCACTTGTACTGCGGGGCCAGCGCGCAGGAGAACAGCAGGCCCGTGCCCTGCACCTGGGTGATGGCGCCGCCGAGCTCGGCCTTGAGCTTCTCCAGCTTCTGCACCGCCTCGGCGCCGCGCTCGCGGATGTTGGCGCGCACTTGCGGGGTCAGTTGCGCCAGGGTCGCGGTGGCCACATCGAGCGCGCGCGGGTTGCTGGTCATGGTGTTGCCGTAGGTGCCCTTGCGATACACCTGCGCCGCATGCTCGGTCACCGCCAGCACCGACAGCGGGTACTGCGCGGCGTTGAGGGCCTTCGAGTAGGTTTCCAGGTCGGGTGCGTCGAGCTGCTCGAAGCCGGGATAGTCCACCACCGACAGTACGCCGTGCGCGCGCAGGCCGGCCTGGATCGAGTCGACCAGCAGCAGGCTGCCGTGGCTGCGGGTCAGTTCGCGAGCGGCGGCGTAGAACGCCGGCGGCAGCGCGCGGCCGGGGTCGCCTTCGCCCATCACCGGCTCCAGGAACACTGCCTCGATGAAGCAGCCGTGCTGCTCGGCCTCGGCAAAGGCGCGACGCAGCGCGTCCACGTCGTAGGGCGCGATGGCGATCAGCGCATCGTCGCCGCGGTAGCTGGCCAGGTGCTGCTGATAGGTCTTGCGACTGGAATCGGAATACATGCCCGGCCGGTCGGTACGGCCGTGGAAGCTGCCCTTGACCACCAGGCGCTTGATCTTGGCGCCGGCGTGACGCGCGCCCGGATCGGTCTGCAGCTTGGCATTGATGTCGACGATGCGCGCGGCCAGGCCCACCGCTTCGGAACCGGAGTTGAGGCACATGAAGCGGCTGTACGGACAGCCGCCGCGGCGGTGGCCGATCTCCGCGCGCAGCGCGCGCTCGAAGCGCAGCTGCGACAGGTTGGGGGTCATCACGTTGGCCATCACCTGCGGCCGCGCCATCGCCTCCAGCACCGCCTCGGGGGTGTGGCCGAAGCCGAGCATGCCGTAGCCGCCGGCGTCGTACAGCACCGCGCCCTTCAGCGTGACCACCCATGGGCCGCGCGCGCTCAGCGCCACGTACGGGGTCACCGCGTCGTCGGCGTAGAAATTGACGAAACCGGCCTGCAGGTGGCGGATCTGCTCGGCCTCGTCGAGGTCGAGCAGGTCGGCGAACTCGGTGGCGATGCGTGCATGTTCCGCACCCGCCGCCTCGATCGCCGCGCGCAACGCGGGGTGCGAGGCGGCCAAGCGCTCGATGCTGGCGTCATCCAGGCCCTGGGTCAGGCGGTCGCCGGCGTGGGCACGGAGCGGGGCGAGGGGGCCGAGTACGGTCATGAGGGATCTCCTGAAGGCGGGCTGTCTGGCGACGATCCTGTCTATTATCAGGACAGGATCGTCGAATGGCAGCGTGAATCCGTGCAGGAATTGACGCAATTTCGTCGATTCGACGAAAATCCCCGGCCATGAAGATCACCGCTTCCGACGACGCCCTGCTGTCGCTGCTGCGCGAGGATGCGCGCGCCTCCACCGCCCAGATCGCCCGTCGCCTGGGGGTGTCGCGGACCACCGTGCAGAGCCGGATCGAGCGCCTTGAGCGCGAGGGCGTGATCTGCGGCTACACCGTGCGCACCCGCGACGACTACGAGCAGGGCCATATCCGCGCGCACATCCTGATCACCGTTCTGCCGAAGAAGATGACCTCGGTGGTCAAGGCGCTGCGCGAGATCGAGGCGGTGCGCGTGCTGCATTCGGTCAGCGGCTCCTTCGACCTGATCGCGCTCGGCGTGGTGCCGGGCGTCAACGACATGGACGAACTGACCGACCGCATCGGTGCGCTGGACGGGGTGGAGCGCACGACCTCGTCGATCATTCTGTCCACCAAGTTCGAGCGCTGAGGGGCTGGGATTCGGGATTCGGGAGTGGGGATTCGCAAGAGCGCGGTCCTGCCTGCCTTGGCGAATCTCCACTCCCGAATCCCCAATCCCGGCGCCGCTACAATGGCCGGCCCCATTCCCGATCTCTCCCGGCGCCGTGAAGAAGTCCGATTTCCACTACGACCTGCCCGAAGAACTGATTGCGCAGGCGCCGCTGGCCGAGCGTTCGGCGAGCCGGCTGCTGCTGGTACCGCCGGCGCCGGCGCCCTTCGCCGACCGGCACGTGCGCGATCTGCCGGAGCTGCTGCGTGCCGGCGACCTGCTGATCTTCAACGATACGCGGGTGATCCCGGCGCGGCTGTTCGGGCAGAAGCGCACCGGCGGGCGGGTCGAGATCCTGATCGAACGGCTGCTCGGCGGCCAGCGCGCGCGGGCGCAACTGGGCGTGAGCAAGTCGCCCAAGGCCGGTGCGCGCATCGCCCTGGACGCCGGCGGGGAGGCCGAGGTACTGGGCCGCGATGGCGAGTTCTACCAGTTGCAGTTCCATGTGGACGGCGCGCTGGAGCACTGGCTGCAGCAGGCCGGGCGCTTGCCGTTGCCGCCGTACATCCGCCGCGAGCCGGGCCTGGACGACCGCGAGCGCTACCAGACCGTGTTCGCGCGCGAGGCCGGCGCAGTCGCCGCGCCGACCGCCGGACTGCATTTCGACGCGCCGCTGCTGCAGGCGCTGCAGGACCGCGGGGTCGAGGTGGGGCATGTGACCCTGCACGTGGGCGCCGGCACCTTCCAACCGGTGCGGGTGGAAGCGCTGGAGCAGCACCAGATGCACCGCGAGTGGCTCAACGTCGGCGCCAGCCTGGTCGAGCAGGTGCGGCGCACGCGCGCGGCCGGCGGCCGCGTGATCGCCGTGGGGACCACGGTGGTGCGCGCGCTGGAAAGCGCGTCCAAGGATGGCGAACTGCACCCATTCGCCGGCGAGACGCAGATCTTCATCCTGCCGGGCTACCGCATCCGCAGCGTCGACGCGATGGTGACCAATTTCCATCTGCCGGAAAGCACGCTGCTGATGATGGTCTCGGCCTTCGCCGGCCGCGAGCGCATCTTCGCCGCCTATCGCCACGCCATCGCCCAGCGCTATCGCTTCTTCAGCTATGGCGATGCGATGCTGCTGTGGAGCAGCGAGACGCCGGCAGACCGCGTCGCGTGATGCGCCGCGTGCGTGCCCGCACACACGCGGGTGCGGCGGCGCGCGCCTCGGGTTGCGCACTTCGCGCCTGTGCATGAACGCGTGAGTTGCGTCGTTGCACCGCGACATCGGTGCCCACGCCATATCGCCTTGCCGACGCTGCCGCATCGATGCGACGAACGTGCGGACTGTGATGCACAGCGCGCAGCGTCTGCCTGAGTAGACGATGCCGCGCACGCGGTAGGGGAGGCGCATGCGCTCCTCGTCCTTGATGGGTGGAACCCCTGTTCCGGTGCCCCGACGCGCGGGGCATCTCCCAGTCAAAGGATGAGTCCATGAAGAAGACATCGACCGAGCTGCTGCTGGCCGCGCTGCTGGCGAGCCTGGCCGTCGCCTCCGCGCACGCGCAGCCGCAAGCCGCCGGCGGCGGCAAGTTCCCGGCCAAGCGCATGCTGCAGGAAGCGACCATGCCGCGCACCGATACGCAGGGACGGCGCCTGTACGCGATCGACCTCAACCCGTTCGTGCTGCAGGAGACCACGCGCCTGTACGCCAAGTCCCGTCCCTCGGACTACCGCACCCTGGATCCGGCGATCCGCGCGCACGAGAACAGCACCGGCATGGTCCACTACGCCGACCAGATCGCGCAGCTGCCGGGGGTGAAGATCGAGCGGGTGCTGTCCACGGTGTCCAGCACCGTCTATGCCTGGATGCCGGAGCGCACCGCGGCGCAACTGCTCAAGGCCGACTGGGTGGTCTCGGTGCGCGGGGTCGAAGCCACGCACGCCACGTTCTCCGCTGCGGGCGACATCGTCAATGGCGGCGAGATCACGCCCTGGGCGCTGCCGTACACGCAGACCAACGATGGAGTCACCACGTCCAATCCCGCGTATCTGCTCGATGCGGTGCTGGACAATCCGCCGCATCCCGAGCTCAACGTGGTGTATCGCCAGGATTTCCCGACGCTTTCGCCCAACCCCCTGCACAGCACGGCGACGGCAGGGCTGATCGGTGCCAGGCAGAATGGACAACTGGTGCGCGGCGTCAATCCTGGCCAGCCGATCAAGGCGTTCGGCCTTGCCGATCTGAACGAAAGCACCGTGGCCACCGCGCTGGATGCCGCAGTGCGCTACGCCGAAGCGTCGGGCGAATTCGCCGTCCTGAACATGTCGTTCAATCAGAGCCCAGGTGGGACCTACAACCCGTTCAATGCCAGCAATCGTTGGGGCCGTCGGATGCGCGCGGCGAGCAATCGTTTCTTCATCACCCAGTCGGCGGGCAATGCCTACACCGTCGGGCTCTCGCCGCTGGAGCAGGACGCGTGCAAGGTGGCGTTCGGCTACATCGATCCGCAGACCCAGCAGGGGGCCGCACGCGACATGGATGGCATCGTCGTGGTCGGTGGCTTGCAGCGTGACGGCTCGCGCTTTGCCGGCGCACAGAACAGCGATCGCTGGGGCGGCTATGCGAAGGGATCGACCGTCGGCCCTTGCGTCGAGGCGTGGGCGCCGGCGCACGAAATCACCAACCTCATTTACGACGGTGGCACCGAAGCTGTCTCCGGCACCTCGTTCGCCGCGCCGATCGTTGCCGCGATCGCCTCGCGCTACGGCAACACCCAGACCCGGCCGCTCGAGCGAGAGGCCTACATCAAGGCCGGCCTGAGCAACACCGGCTACAGCGAGGCCGGCCTGCCGCTGCGCAAGGTGCAGTACGTGGCGCCGTCGTCGCTGAACCTGATCAAGCGCCTGCCGATTGTCGGCGCGACGTCGCCGACCAACTCGGACAACCTGGCCTCGCTGTACGACGGCCGCTTCTTCAGCGATACCGACTACTGGAACGCACGCACCAACTGGGGCAGCGTCACCGTGAACCTGGGGCAGACGCGCAAGGTCACCGGCGTGCGCATCACCGTGCGCACCGCGGCCAGCGAAACCGCGGGCGTCGCGCAGCCGATCGACTTCGCCGTTTCCGCCGGCCGGCATGGCGCGGTATTCGGCGGCAGCACCAATCCCGGGCCGGTGTACTTCGACAACCCGCAGTACTACACCGAGCCCGATCAGTCCGATGTGGCGCCGGTGTACATCGCCTTGAACGGCAGCACCGCCCAGTACCTGAAGATCGAGGCCAACAACCCGTACTCGTGGTTGGCCTACTCGGAAATCGAAGTCTACGGCGAGTGAGTGACGCAGGTGCCGCCGCTGATTGCGGCGGCGCTTGGCAATGCCTTCACGCTGCTGGTTTCGCCTCGGGCTGATGCGGTCGCGGCCTGATCGCAGCGAGATGTCCGCTGTGCGCTGCGCACCGTCAATTGCAGCCACGCCTTCCGGTTCGCACCTTGTGCCGTCTTCGGCAGCCCCCTCCATCGAGGGGGCTTTTCTCTAGGCGCATCGGCAACGCCGCCGTTGCCAATCCCCAATCCCCGCTACTTGATCGGCTCGTCCAGCATCAGCTCGCGCACGAACCGCACCGGCGGGGCGCCGTAGGACAGCACCTGGTCGTGGTAGGCCTTGAGGTTGAACTTGTCGCCGAGCTTGTCCTGCATCGCCTTGCGCAGGTCCAGGTGTTCCTGCACGCCGACGAAGTAGGTCGGCAACTGGGTCGAGGTCAGCTGCGCGCGCACCCACTTGCCCTCGGCCTCGCTCTGCTGCTGGAAGGTGTCGTGGACCATCAGGTGCAGCGCCTGTTCCTTGCTCCAGCCTTCCACGTGCACGCCCTGGTCGAGCAGCGCGTTGGCGATGCTGCGCAGGTAGAACTTCAGCTGCACCAGGTGGAACAGCGGATCGTTGTCCAGATAGCCCTGCTCCTGCATCATCCGCTCGGTGTACACCGCCCAGCCTTCGGCGAACACGCCCGAGCGCAGTACGCCGCGCAGGGTGGACGGGAACTTGGCCGAGTGCCACCCTTCCACGTAATGCCCGGGCACGCCCTCGTGGATGCTCAGCAGGTGGATCATGCGGCTGTTGTATTCGCGCAGGAACGAGTCGGCCTGCTGCGCGGTCCAGTCGTCGGGAATCGGCGACACCGCGTAGAAGGTCTTCAGGTTCTTGTCGAGCGGACCGGGCGAATCGCAGTACGCCACCGCCACGCCGCGCTGGAACTCGGGCATCAGGATGATGTCCACCGGCGCGTCGGGCAGGGTCACCAGATCCTTCTTGCGCACGAAGTCGGTGGCATCGGCCAGCGAGGCCTTGGCGTCCTCGACCACCTTGTCGCGCGCCGGATGCTGCGCGTAGGCCAGCTCCAGCGCCGCCTCGATCGCCTTCTGCTGCTGCGCGTCGCTGGGCGCGTCGACCAACGCCGGAGCGCCGGGCTTGTCCTTGAGCACGGTGCGGGCGATGGCGTACATGTCCTGGCGCACGCGCGTGAGCTCGGCTTCGGCGCGCTGCTTGATGTCGGCGCGCGACAGCGAGGAGTTGAGCGCGAACTTCAGCTTCTGGTCGTACTTCTCCGCACCCAGGCGGAAATCGCCCTTGGCGTTGGGCACCAGGGTCTGGTCCAGCCAGGTCTGCTGCTCGGCCACGGCCTTCTTCAGGCCCTCGATCGCCGCCTGCAGGCGTTGCGCGTCGGCCTGCGGCAGTTCCTGGATGTGCGGGACGATGAAGCTGTCGACGATGCTGAGGATGCCGCGGTTCTGCTTGGCCACGGTCCTGGCGCTGATCTCCGACACGCGGGCCGGGTCGAGGTTGGCGCGCGCCTGCGCAAACAACGCCGGGATCTTCTCCATGCGCGCGGTGGCCGACTTCAGCCGCTCCGGCAGCGGCGCGAACTCGCGCGCCATCAGCCCGTAGATCGCGCCGCCGGCCAGGCCGTTGTAGACCTGCGGATCGGTCGCCCAGCCCTGCGCCACCTCGTTGCTCCAGATGTCGGACTGCAATTGGTTGCGCAGGATCGCCGCGTCCACCTGGTTCTCGCGCGAGAGCTTGGCCACGTCGAGCTTGTCCAGCTCGGCCAGCAGCTGCTTGCTCGCCTCCAGGCTCTTCTGCCGGCCGGCGGCGCTGAGGTCGTCCAGTTCGCTGTCGTAGCGGTGGTCGCCGGTCTGGGTGGCGCCGACCGGGGACAGCTGCATCCAGGTGTCGACGGCGCGCTTGGACAGCGCGGCGAAGCTGGCGTCGGCGGCGGCATCGGTGGCGGCCGCGGCCTGGCCGGGAGCGGCGTTGCTGGCGGCGGGCGCATCGGCGGGTTTCTGGCAGCCGGCGAGGGCGGCGAGCAGGGCGGCGGCGAGCAGGTGCTTGCGCATCGGGGTTCCTGGAGTGGGTCGATCCGCCAGGGTAGCCCCGCCGTGCTGCCGGCGCCCCTGCCATTGGATTACCCTTGACGCTTTCGCCACTCCGGAGCATCGAAATGCAGGACAAGGGACGTCGCCATCGCGGCCGCAGTGTGTGCGATTCCGAGATCGCCACGGTCGATGCCGCACTGCCTGCCGCAGCCGGGGCAGGGCGTGCCGAGACTGCGAGCGCTCGACGCGGCCCGCGGCCTGGCAGCCGGCGCTGGCGCGGCTGGGGCGTTTCCCTGGCGTTGATGGCGGCGATTGCTGCCTGCAGCCGTGGCGGCGAGAGCGCTGCTCCGCCGCCCTATGCCGCCGATGCTGCCAGCAGTGCCGCCGAGGCCGCGTCGCAGGCGGCAGATGCGTCCTTCGCCGCGGGTGCGCCTGGCGAAGAGCATCGCGCCATGGCGACACTGGCCTATGAGCACGAGGTCGATGTGGCGCTGCCGGCGGCGCAGATCCCCGCGCGGCTCAAACAACTCCAGGAGGAGTGCCAGCAGTCGCGTTTCGGGGCCTGCACGGTGTTGCAGGTCGAACAGCGTGGCGGCGAGCAGCCGCACGGCGAACTCAGCGTGCGGATCGCGCCGGCCGGGGTCGAGCCGTTGATCGCGCAGGCAGGCCAGGGTGGCCAGATCGAAAGCCGCACCACCCATGCCGAGGATCTGGCGCAGGAGGTGCAGGACAACGACGCGCAGCGCCAGCGTCTGCAGGCCGAGCAGCGGCGCCTGCAGGAGTTCCAGCAGCGCCGCGATCTCAGCGTGGCCGATATGATCGCGCTGTCGGAGAAACTGGCCGCCGTGGAGACGCAGTTGCTCGCCACCAGCCAGGAAGCCGCGCAGCAGCGCCGACGCCTGGATACGCAGCGGGTGACGCTGACCTTCGTCGCGCCGACCGCCGAGCGTAGCCGCAGCGACATCGGCGATGCGCTGCGCGACAGTGGCGAAATCTTTGCCGGATCGATCGCCTGGGCGATTCGCGCAGTGGTCGGCCTGGCGCCGTTCGTGCTGCTCGGCTATGCGCTGTGGCGGCTGATCGCCTGGCGTCGACGTCGGCGGCGCGCAGCTTAGGAGACGTGGCTTTCCCGTCCGATGTGGATCGGGCGGGAGCGCCCCAGGCGATACGCCAGCGAGGTGGGGCGGCGCTGCGCTTGCCGCACGCATGCCACGCAGGGTGGCGTGGCATCGAACAGGTCTGGTCGGTCATTGATCCCGGGTCGCGGCTGACGCCGCCCCTGCAGGTACATCGACGATGCGCGTGCTGGCAGCGTGGGAATGCTTCAATCCCGACGCATGGCCGCAACGTGCCCGAACCAGGGGACGCGGCTGACCGTACTTCTACGCAAGCAGGCCATGCGGCCTGCCGGGACGCGGCGCCACGCGGCGCAACGTCCCATCGGCCGGCGTCAGCCTTCGTCCTGTTCGAACTCGACGATCACGTCCAGCTCGAACGCCAGCGCTTCCACCGCTTCGCGCACCTTCTGTGCGGTGGCGGCGTTGCCGGCTTCCACTTCCACTTCGTGGGTGCCCGGTCCCTGATCGTCGGGCAGACCGGCGGAACTCGAATCGTCGTCGTCCATGTGTGGCATCAGGTCGTCGATTTCCTCGACGTGTTCGATGCCTTCCAGGCTCGACAGCAGGTTGATGATGGCGCGGGCGTCGTCCTCGCTGCCGGTGATGCGGATGCGGAGCTGGGGCATGTGCCTTCCTCTTGGGGGGAAGGCGCAGGCTAGGCAGGCATCGGCTAAGGCGGGGTGATGACGCGCTCAGCGCAGTGGCACGACCGCGTCCGGCCCGGCATGCTCGGCCACCGGCAGCAGCAGCGCCTCGGCGGCCGCGTGCAGCAGCGTCGGTGCGATGTAGCGGCGGTGCGCGGCGGCGATCAGGGCCATGTACAGGTGTCCGAAGCGGTTGCGGCAGGCCACACGCGTCTCCAGGCTCAGTTCGGCGCTGCCGTCGTCGCGCAGCGTCACGCCCACGCAACTGCGGAACACCAGGTGGCGGTCGTCGGCGCCGAGCAGCACCTGCACGCGCCGCGCCTGCGCCGTGGAGGCCTGCGCCAGCACCGGGAAGCGGCCGGCGAACAACTGATCGCGCTGCGGCGACAGCAGCGAGGACACCGGGCAGCCCAGCGGCGAGGTGCGCAGCCGCAGCGGCGCGACCAGCACGTTGCGCAGGCGCATCAGCCAGGTCACGGTACGCGGCGGGTGCCGCAGGAAGCCGTCCAGCAAGGCGGCCATCAGTGCGTGTGCGCCCAGTGGCCGCAGCGCCTGCGCCGGCACCGTCAGCCGCACGCTGTCCTGGTGATGATGCGCGGGCAGCTGCTGTTCGAGCAGCGAGCCGGGCAGCAACTGTCGCGTCACCCGTGCCCGCGGCAAGCGTGGCGCGAGCGCCGCGAAACCGGCTGGATGTCGCCAGGCGCCCAGCCGCTGCCGAAGGCGTCCGCTGAGGGCGCGCAGGCCGGCGCACCAGGCCAGGCGCCGGCTGCCTGGCGACGCCGCCAGCGACAGCCGCACCGTCGGTACGGGCAGCGCCTGCGCCTGCGGCGATGCGAGCAGCGCCGCGACCGGGGCCGGAAGCAGTTCGGTGAGGGTGGCGATGTCGGCGGTGCCGGCCAGGACCTGCGCGCGCACGTCCTCGGCAAGCGCGCCGCCGGCTTCGTCGCTGTGGCAGGACAGGGCGAAGAACGCCGGATGCCCGGACTGCGCGCGCAGCGGCGCGAACTGGTGCCAGGTGCCGCCGCCGAAGCGCACGCTGAACAGGCAGTCGGCGGGCAGTTCGACATGGCGCAGCGCGGCGAGGAAATGCTGGGGATCCTCCTGCAGTTGCGCTGGCGAGGCGGTACTGAAACGCAGCAGCGCGCCGCCGCTGCCGGTGATCGCGGTGAACATGCGATGCCCGGCATGGCAATGGAACGGATGGCCGCCGCTGCCGACCGCGAACGAATACAGTGCGGTCGACTCGCCATTGCCGAAATCGGTGCCGGCCAGACGCGCCGAGGGTTCGTCCAGCGCATCGCGGAACTGCGGATGCGCGCGCTGGCGCAGGCAGGCCTGGGCGATCAGCGGATCGCCGGCACCCACGCCGAGCTGGGCGATCAGGATGACCTCCACCGGCAAGCCGCCGCTATAGGAGGGCAGGCGCACCGAGGGAAATCCGGTTTGCGCGGCGGCGTGTTCGCTGAGCGGTGCGGCGGTCATCGGCGGACTCCTGTTGCCGTGGCGGAAGGATCAGGCGGTGCGCTTGGCCTGCCTGCGCGACTCGCGTTTGAGCGGGCCGGCACTGGGGCAGATCTCGAAGGCGAAACCGCTGAGGGTGTTGACCAGGTTGTCGGGGGTGAGCCGGTAGACCACGAACTGGCCGCGGCGCTCGCTCGCCACCAGTCCCGCCGCTTCCAGCACGGACAGGTGCCGCGAGATCGCCGGCGCGCTCATCGCGAAGCGCTGCCCGATCTCCCCGGCGGTAAGTTCCTGGGCCGACAGGTAGGCCAGGATCTCGCGGCGTGGCCGCGAAGCGAGGGCTTCGAAAACGCGATCGATGGACATCGGAGTTTAGCTAATTAACGAATTAGTTAATTAATGACGTGTCGCCATGCAACTGTCAAGTGCCGAGGCAGCGCCGTCGGGCGCGGCGGTGGGGGCCACGTGCGCTGCCTTCTGGTGGAAGCGGCTCGGCCGCGACGGGGATTTTCGGTCCGCGCACAGGCGGGCGGCATGGCGATGACTCGGTGCCCTTCCATGGCGTTCGCCATCCATCAGCAGAGCGGTCGTGGCGGACGAGGCGGTCGGCGCAGTGCCCGCGTTTCGTTCAAGGGTCCTTGCGCGTCGTCACCAGCCCCAGGAAGGCTTCGTGCTGGTAGCGGCTCATGCGCAATTGCTGCCCCGTATCCATCGTGACCACATGGTGGCCGTTGAACCAGGGGTGGATCGCCCTGACCCGGCGCAGGTTGATGATCGCGGACCGGTGCACGCGGGCGAAGTGGCGCGGGTCCAGCCGCGCGGCCAGCGTGGCCATGGTCTCGCGCAGTTCATGGGTGCGGTCGGCGAGGTGGATCAGCACCGTGTTGCGGCTGGCCTTGATCCAGACGATGTCCTCGACCGCGACCAGCACCACCGCTTCGTCGACGCGCACCGGAATCCGTTGCAGATAGTCGTCGCGCTGGCGCAACGCATCCAGGGTCTGCAGGATGCGCGCCTCGGAAGAGGTGCCCACGCCGATGCCGGCGGACAGGCGCCGTTTCGCACGCTGCAGGGTCTCGGCGAAGCGTTCGCGGCTGAAGGGTTTGACCAGGTAGTCCACCGCGTTGGCCTCGAACGCACGGACCGCGTAGTGCTCGTAGGCGGTGACGAAGATCGTCGCCGGCATGTTGGCCGCACCGATCGTGGCGACGACGTCCATGCCGGTCATCGCCGGCATCTGGATGTCCAGGAACACCAGGTCGGGCGACTGGCTGCGGATCGCGATCACCGCAGAGGCGCCATCGCCGCATTCGCCGAGCAGTTCGATGTCCGGATCGGCGCGCAGCAGCCGCACGATGGCGTGGCGTGCGATCGGCTCGTCGTCGATCACCAGCGCGGTGACGCTCATGCAGGGAGGTGCTCCGGGGCTTCCTCGGCGTCCAGCTCGCGGAACGGCAGCCGGATGCGGCAGGCAACGCCTTGCGGATAGAGCATGTCGAGCCGGATGTCGGCGTTGTCGCCGTAGAGTTCCTGCAGCCGCAGGCGAGTATTGGAGAAGCCGATGCCGTGTCCGCCCGCTTTGCTGTTTTCCTCCAGCGTGCTGTTGCCGTTGCGCACTTCGATGGAGAGCGTTTCGCCTTCGCGCCGGCTCTCGATCTCGATGCGGTCGCTGCCGACACGCTGGCCGATGCCATGGCGGATCGCATTCTCCACCAGGGGTTGCAGCAGCAGACTAGGCACCGCGCAGTGCAGGGTGCCGGGGGCGACATAGATCTTCGCGCTCAGGCGGTCGCCGTACCGCTTGCGCTGGATGCCCAGATACAGGTCGAGCAGGGCCAGTTCGCGTTCCAGGGTGATTTCCTGGCCGTCGTATTCTTCCAGGAACGCCCGCAGCAGTTCGCTCAACCGCAGCAACATGTCCTCGGCGGCGACGGTGTCTTCGTCCAGCAGGGTGACGATGGCATGCAGCGTGTTGAACAAGAAATGCGGTTGCAGCTGGCTCTTCAGCACTTGCAGGCGCGACTGCGCGAGCTCGGCGGCCAGGCGGCTGGCTTCCACTTCGCGCCGGGTCTTCTCGGCGTGGAAGTGCAGCGCTTGCTGGATCGCGAACAGGGTCCAGTAGGTCAGCAACCCGATGGCGAAGTGCTGCTCCAGGAAATATCCCAGCTGTTCAGCGAAACCACTGGGCTCGAACAGGGTGGAGGCCAGCGCGCCGATGACCATCGCGGCAAACGTCACGCACAGGCTTGCGACTGCCTGCGCGCCAAGCCCGTGGAAGCGCTGAGCGCCACGGACAGGAAAGCGTTCGGCGAGCCGGAAGACGGTGGGCGCCAGGAGGGCCCAGCTGTACCACTGGATCAGCGACCATCGGATGGGCACCTCCAAAGGCCATCTGCTGGCAACCGCACCGTTGTTGACGATGTTCTGGAGCATGAACACCATGGCCACCAGCGTCCACAGCGCGATATAGCGCCCCAGGCTCATTTCGGTATTGCCGAGTCGGACGTTCATCCAGAGGTGGTCGAGGGGTGACGGGCGCATCCTAGGCGCAGCGACACGCCGTGGAAAGCGCCGGCGCGCGCCCACTACGATTGGGAGCGCGAGAACGACGATTCGTCCCGAATCGATTTGCAGCCGCACGATCACCCGGCCTGATGGGCAGGCCAGCACAGCGGAATCTACCCCGCGTGGCTGGCGCATCCTTCCATCGGAGATCCGTCATGCCCTCGATCCGCGTCCTTGCCTTGACTCTTGCCCTGTCCGTTGCGACCGCACCGGCTGCCGCGGCCGAGCCGGTGCGCTATCTGGAACTGAGCAACCGCGCCTACGACGCGCTGACGTCGCTGGCCGTCGCTGCACCAGGCAGTGAACAGTTCCGCGAGGTCGCACTCCACGCGCCGTTGCGGGGCGGCGGCGACGCAGCGACCTTTCCGCTCGCCGGTCATGCCTGCCGCTACGATCTTCGCTTCACCTTTCGCAACGGACGTTCGATGCTGTATCGGGATGTGGACATTTGCGCGCACCGCGTGCGCATTCGGCCGTTGCCGCATTCGCAGTCGGGCGGGCGTGCGCCGCAGGTCGTTGAGACGGCTGGAACCTCACCTTGACCCGCTGTCCCGATCGAAGACAGACGACGGCGTGTCCTTTCCTCATCTGGATCATGGCCCCCTTTTCGGGGGAAGGTGCAGCGCAGGCGCGGACGAGGGGGTGGGCGCAGCCTCGTCCATCCGGATTCCGCGAGTCGCTTGTGCGTCGGACCCACCCCAACCCCTCTCTCGATGGGAGAGGGGCTTCCGCTCTCTGCGGGAGGGACTTCAGTCCCGACGCGACCCGCCGTGAGACGCAAGATCTCGGTCGCGCCACCATCTCACTGCACACGCACTGCGCACGCACGGCATCGGTCGTGGTCGATGCCACCCCCGCGAATGCGTGCGGCCAGGGGCGCTAGCCCGCCTTCGGCGGCAACCCCAGCAGTTCCGCCGGCAGCGCTGGCATCGGCGTGCGCTCGTCCAGCGCCTCGCGCTTGAGCCAATCGACGAAGTGGCTGGCGGCCGGGCTGAGCAGGCGGTGGGTCGGATGCACGATGTAGTAGGAATAGCGCGCGGTCAGCGCCGGGCCGGGCAGGCGCACCAGCTCGTAGCGTTGCAGGTAGGGCTGGGCGATGTGCTTGCGCGCCAGCACCGCGCCCACGCCGTACACCGCCGCGCGCATCGCATCGGTGCTGTCGTTGAAGGTGTGCATCGGCGGCAGCGCCACGCCGCGCACGCCGGCGGCGCGGAACCAGTCGCGCCAGCCCTGCGGCGACATGTCGGTGAGCAGCGGCAACTGCGCGATCTGCTCGGGCCGGCGCAGCGTCGCCAGTTGCGGCAGGGCCGGCGAGGCCACCGGGAACAGTTCGTCGTCCATCAGGTGGTGCGAGGTCAGTCCCGGCCAGTCGCCCTGGCCGTAGCGGATGCCGAGTTCCGGCCCGCCGTCTTCGAAGCGCGAGAACGCGGAGTCGGTCTGGATCTCCAGGCGTACGTGCGGGTAGGCCTGGCAGAAGCGCGGCAGGCGCGGCAGCAGCCAGCAGTACGAGAGTGAGCGCAGTGTGGTGAGGCGCAGCGGCGCGGTGTCGGCCTGCGGATGCAGGTTGCCGGCCACCGCGGCGATGTCGGCCAGCGCCGCGCTGGCGGCATCGGCCAGTTGCCGGCCTTCGGCGGTCAGCTTGACCCCGCGCGCCTGGCGCTGGAACAGGGTGGCGCCGAGCAGGGCTTCCAGGCGCCGCACATGGTGGCTGACCGCACTGGCGGTGAGGTGCAGTTCCTCCGCGGCATGGGCGAAGTTCTGGTGGCGGGCCGCGGCGGCGAACACGCCAAGCGCGGGCAGCAGGGACGGGCGCAGTTGCATGAGCAGACACGCGGCAGATTTGTGGCTCGCGACGATACTACGCGCTTGTCGGCCCCGTGGCGCAGGATGATGCTGGCAGCCGAACGCGACATGCGCGGCGCGCAGCGGCGAGGCGGGGTCGGCGCGAAGGCGCCGCTCGGCACCCGCAGCCGGCCGCGGATGCGTGGCGTCGCACGATCGCTGCGGCGCGTTCCCGGTCGACCACGAGCCTCCTCCATGCCTACTTCCGATACCTCTCTGCAGCCGGCCATCTCCGTCCCTGCTGCGTCCGCACCCGACGGCGCTGCGACGCGCGACTGGCGCACGCCGCTGGAACTGGGCTTCCTCGGCATCGTCTGGGGCTGCTCGTTCCTGTTCATGCGCGTGGCCGCGCCGCAGTTCGGCGCCTATGCGCTGGTGGAACTGCGCCTGGCGCTGGGCGCGGCGGTGCTGCTGCCGTTCCTGTGGCTGGCGCGGGCGCGCTTCCCGCTGCGGCGCTGGCCGACCCTGGCGGGGATCGGCCTGCTCAACTCCGCGTTGCCGTTCCTGCTGTTCGCCTGGGGCGCGCAACATGCGCCGGCGGCGATCGGCGCGATCTGCAACGCAATGACCGTGCTGTTCACCGCATTGATCGCGTTCCTGTTCTTCGGCGAGAAGATCGGCACGCGCCGCGCGTTGGCGCTGTTGATCGGCTTCGCCGGCATCGTGGTGTTGGCCACCGGCAAGTCGGCTGGCATCAGCGTGGGACCCGCCGCGCTGGCCGGCACCACCGCCTCGTTGCTGTATGGCATCGGCTACAGCCTGGTGAAGCGGCACATGAGCGATCTGCCGCCGGCCGCCGCCGCCGCGTCCACCCTGGGTTGCAGCGCCTTGCTGCTGGCGCCGCTGGCCTGGACGCATTGGCCGGCCGCCCCGGTGCCGGCCGTCGCCTGGGCCTGCGCGGGCGGTCTGGGCGTGCTGTGTACCGGGCTGGCGTTCCTGTTGTACTACCGGTTGATCCAGCGCATCGGCCCGGCGCGCGCGTCGACGGTGACCTACCTGGTGCCGGTGTTCGGCGCGCTGCTGGCCTGGGCGCTGCTCGGCGAACCGCTGACCTGGACCATGTTGCTGGCCGGCATGCTGATCCTGGGCAGCGTCGCCTTCAGCCAGCGCGCGCGGTAGCAGCGCCGCGGCAACGTGCGCGAAGATGCCCGAACTGGCGGCGCACCGGCGCGCCCTAATCGCCGTGTGGCGCACGCCTTTGGCTTGGAGAACAACGCAATGACCGATTCCCTGCTCGCATCGCAGTTCGCCTTCAAGGCCTGGGCCAACGTCGAACTGCTGCAGGCGCTGGCGCAGATCGACGGCGATGCGTTTCCGGCGCAGCGCGAGCGCGCGATCCGGCTGTTGAACCACACCTACGTGGTGGACCGGATCTTCGCCGCGCACCTGCAGTGCGGCACGCATGCATTCACCGCGAGCAACACGCCGCAGACGCCGGAACTGGTGGCGCTGGGCGCGGCCGTGACCGAATCGGACCGATGGTATGCCGATTACGTCGCCCGGCTCGACGCGGCCGCCTTGCAGCAGACGCTCGCGTTCCGTTTCACCGATGGCGACGCCGGCAGCATGAGCCGGCAGGAAATGCTGTTCCACGTGCTCGCGCACGGCGCCTTCCACCGCGGCAACATCGCCATGCTGCTGACCGAGTGCGACGTGGAGCAGCCGCGCGAACTGTTCACCCGCTTCCTGCACGCGCAGCAGCCGCAACGGCGCGCTGGCGGCGGCGCCTGAGCGCGCAGTGTCGCGCGGAATGCGCTATTGCGGCGGCGTGCGCACTGGCAGCGGCACGTTGCACAGGTCGATGTGCCCGGCCGGGCGCTTGTAGAACGCGTCGCGGCGGTTGCGCCGCGCTTCGGCGACTTCGCGGAAGGTGCGGGTGTCGGTGCGCAACACTTGCAGCGGGGTACGTTCGGCTTCCGGCACGTCGCTGGCCAGGCGGATCGCGCGGATCGGCGTGCGCTGCTCGGGTTTTTCGTAGAAGCCCATCGGGTCCGGCCCGCGCGGGATCACGCTGAGCAGTTCCATGCCCTTGACCACGCGGCCGACCACGGTGATGTTGCGGTCCAACTGCCGTGGCGACTGTCCGGTGACCACGTACAGTTCGGCGCCGATGCTGCTGTCCTCATCGTTGTTGCGGCCGGCGCCGAGCGTGCCGTAGCAGTGCGCCAGCCAGGCGGTGCCGGCCTTGGGATCGCGCGCCACCGGGAAGCCGTCGACGAAGCCCACCTGCGGCGCCCAGCCATCGCGGTCGGGCAGGGGCTGGAACGCCAGCCCCGCGGCGGGACGCTGGAATTCGGCCGGCAGGTGGGTCTTGGCGCTGCCCAGCGACTTGGCCTTGCCCGGCTCCTCGCCATCGGGGTCGCCGAACTGCACCACGAAATTGTCCTGCGAGCGGTAGATGCTCAGGCCGTCCCAGAAGTGCTCGTGGGCAAGGGTGCGGATGTTGCCGACGTGCTGCGGCGCGAACGCCGGCGCCAGCTCGATGATCACGCGGCCGGTCTCCAGTTCCAGGTAGAGCGTGTTCGCCGGATCCAGGGTGCGCCAGTCGCTGGGCTTGGAGGCATCCAGGATCTGTTGCGGGCTGCGGTACGG
Organism: Xanthomonas sp. 3498; assembly: GCF_014199795.1. NCBI lineage: Bacteria > Pseudomonadati > Pseudomonadota > Gammaproteobacteria > Lysobacterales > Lysobacteraceae > Xanthomonas > Xanthomonas sp. 3498. The sequence goes on along the minus strand of NZ_JACHOH010000001.1, from coordinate 72,364 downwards.
CACGGCCGGCGGCGGCGCCCCTGCCGCCGCGGCGAAGGTGGACAGCGACAACGCGAGGGCGAGCAGGGAAGTGCGCAGCGGCATGAGGGCGGCCCGGTCGGTGAGCGCTCGATTCTCACCGAAGCGGCGGCCGCTGCCAATGCGCCGGCGGCATGGCGCGACCGCCGTGCCGCCGGCAGTGCCGCCTACGACAGCGCGCGCCGCTGCGGTTCCTGCGCCTCCTGCACCGGCGCCTGGCTTGGGGCCGGCGGCAGCGCGGCCAGTTGCCTGGCGCTTTCGGCGGCCGGGATGGTCGCGGCCTGCGCGGCGTCCACGTAGGCCACCCGCTTGTCGCCGGACATGGGATCGCCCTGCACCGCGAACACGCGTCCGTTGTCGTTGCGCAGGATGTGATCGACCTGGGTCAGGCCGTCGCGCCTGGCCGCCAGCAGCAGGCTGCTGGCGACGTTGGCATCGTAGGGGCTGAGCTTGCTCGCGATCGCCTGCTGCATCGCCTGCTGCTGCGGATCGGCGACGGCATGCGCATCGGGCGCGGTGCCCGTGCTAGGGGCGGAGCGCGCGGGCGCCGACGGTGATGGCTGGTCGGCGCGCTCGACCTGCGCGTCGATGCGCACCAGGTCGCCGCCCGGCGTGCCGCCGGCGCTGCTGGCCACGCGAAACAGGCGCTCGCTCAGGCCGTACTGGGAATTGCCCAGGTTTCGCGCCAGCCCGATTGCGAAGTCCTGCGGACTCTGTTTTTCATACTGGGCGGCCTCGTGCGCGGTCATCGGACTGGCCTGGGCGGCACGCTGATACTGCTGGCGCAGCGCGTCCATCTGCTGTTCGGAAAAGCGCAGGGTGGCGTTCTGGCCGGCCGCGATCGGCGTATCGGCCGAGGCGGTGTCCTTGCCCGTCAGCGCGGCGTTGAGCAGCTGCGCCTGGTTGTGGTCGACCTTGTCGAAGGTGAACTGGTAGCTGCGCTCGTCCACGCGCTCCTTGCCCGCCGGATCGAACTGACGGGTCAGGGTCATCGGCACGTTGCCGGCGTACTGCACCTTGCCGACCACGCTGGAACTGCCATCGGCATAGGTGGTGCGCACGTTCTCGCCGCTGTTGCGCTGGCCGCCCAGTTCGGCCTTGAACGGACCCAGCCCGAGCTGGGCGCGGGTCTCCGAACTCATGGTCAGGCTTTCGACCTTCTGCACGTCGCCGACGCCGGGCGCGTCGGCGGCGAGTCGGCCGCTGGACAGGAACGTGCGATAGGCGGCCTGCGCCTGCGGCTCGCGCAGGTCGAAGGTGGCGGTGCGCATGGTCGCCTGACCCAGCGCGTCCTGCCGGCCGAGCATGGCCTGGGCGATGTCGGTCTTCAGCCCCACCGCCTCCAGGCGCTCCACCGCCTGGGTCGGGCCGACCGCGACGCGGACGCGGTCGGCGTCCAGGCGCTCCACCGCATAGCTCATGCCGGCCGCGTCGGTGCGCTCGCTTGACGTGGCGAAGCCGCGGAACGCGGCCTCCATCGAGGTCTTGGCGAATACCTGGCCATCGAGCCTGACGCGGCCGCCTTCCGGAATGGTCGTGGGATCGAAGGGATTCACCCGCGCAGCGGCGTCGGCCGTGGCCGCGCCGGGCAGCCTGACCTCGTAGCGGCCACGCTCGCCGGTGGCCTGGGTCAGGCTGCCGTCGGCGGCCAGGCGCCCGGCCTTGAAGTCGCCCTGGATGCGATGGCCCTGGGTGAACTCCATCTCGACGTTGAACGTGGTCTTGCCGTCTTCCTCCTTGCGGCCGGCGCCGACCTTGCCGGTATGCACCACCGCGTATTCCAGCGGGCCGTACTTGGCCTCTGCGGCCGTGCGGCTGTACTCGAGCGAACCCGAGCCGGCCGCCGGGTCGCGCTTGACCCCGCCGACCGAGAACTGGTTGCCGGATCCGGCGAAGCTGGCGTCGGTGGCCTGCCCGGGCTGTGGGGTGGCGGGCGTCGAACTCATGCGTGACCTCCTGGATGGCATGCGAGAAAGAAGTCTTCCGAGTGTAGTCAGCGCGGTGTTGTCGAATCGTTTGTCGCACCGGTGGCGGGCAGGCGAGGCAGGCATGACCAACGGCACAGGGACTATGTCGAACTCGGTACTAGTATCTATCTCAACCTAGTGAGGGCGCCATGGTCGAGCCGGATGCACAACTGAAGAAGTTCCAGAAGGAGCTGAGCGCCGGCACGGTGTCGCTGGCCCTGCTGGCGGTGCTGGCCGCGGCCGAGGCGCCGCTGTACGGCTACCTGATCGCCAAGCGCCTGGAGCAGGTGGGCAAGGGCGTGCTCAGCGGCAAGCAGAGCGCGCTGTACCCGGTGCTGCGCAACCTGGAGGCGGCTGGCCTGCTGTCCAGCCATGTCGAGCCGTCGGTGGCCGGGCCGCCGCGGCGTTACTACCACATCACCGCGGCGGGCCTGGCCACGCTGCGGCAATGGGCCGCGGCGTGGCGCGCCACCCGCGATTCCGTCGATTCCGTGCTGAAGGGGATTTCAGAATGAGCAGCGCACACACCGCACCGCGGCCCTTGCCGACCACCATTCCCGACTACCTGGCGCAACTGCGCGCGGCGCTGGCCGGCGCCGACCCGGCGCTGGTCCAGGACGCGCTGTACGACGCGGAGGAATACCTGCGTTCGGAGCTGGCCGAGCAGCCGGGCAAGAGCGAGGCCGAGGTCATCGCCGGTGTGGCCGGCAGCTACGGTGCGCCGGATGAGGTGGCCGAGATCTACCGTGAGACCGAAGTGACGGTGAACCGTGCACTGCGCCCGCCGACGCTTCCCAAGCGCCGCTCGCTGTCCGGTCGCTTCTTCGGCGTTGTCGCCGACCCGCGCGCCTACGGCAGCCTGTTCTACATGCTGCTGTCGCTGGTCACCGGCATCTTCTACTTCACCTGGCTGGTCACCGGCATCAGCGTGTCGGCGGGCATGCTGATCCTGATCGTCGGCGTGCCGCTGCTGGTGCTGTTCTTCGGCTCGGTGCGCGTGCTGTCGCTGGTGGAAGGGCGCATCGTGGAAGTGCTGCTGGGCGAACGCATGCCGCGGCGGCCGCTGTACAGCGCGCCGCAACAACCGTGGCTGCGGCGCATCGGGCAGATGTTCACCGATGCGCGCACCTGGACCACGATGCTGTACTTCCTGCTGATGCTGCCGCTGGGCACCTTCTACTTCAGCGTGTTCATCACCCTGCTGAGTATTGGGCTGGCGCTCGCGGCGGCGCCGCTGGGGTTCTTCCTGCCGCAGCAGTTCAATGCGATGTTCGTCGACGGGAACGTCATCGAAAGCGCGCCGTGGCTGCTGCCGGTGTGGAGCGCGCTGGGCATCGTGCTGCTGTTCGGTACGCTGCACCTGGCGCGCGCGGTCGGCAAGCTGCATGGCCTGCTGGCAAAGCACTTGCTGGTGCACAGCGCGGGGCAATGACGAGGTGCCGCGGCCGGCAGCTGCCGGCCGCGGACGTTACCGGCTCAGCCGGCCTTGCGGCTGCCGCGGCGCTTGAGCGGGGTGACGTTGCCGGTCGCCGGCGCGCGGCTGGCAGCGGCGTTGGCGGCGATGAAGCTGCGCACTTGCGGATACACGATGTCGCGCCAGCGGCGGCCGCTGAAGATGCCGTAATGACCGGCGCCTTGCACTTCCAGATGCTGGCGGCGCGCGGCGGGAATGCCGGTGCACAGGTCCTGCGCGGCCGCGGTCTGGCCCAGGCCGGAGATGTCGTCCAGCTCGCCTTCGATGCTGAGCAGCGCGGTGTCGCGGATCGCGGCCGGATCGACGCGTTCGCCGTCGATCACCCATTCGCCGCGCGGCAGCAGGAACTCCTGGAACACCACGCGGATGGTGTCCAGGTAGTAGGTGGCCGGCATGTCCAGCACCGCGTTGTACTCGTCGTAGAAGCGGCGGTGCGCCTCGGCGTCCTGCAGGTCGCCCTTGACCAGGTTGGCGTAGAAATCCCAGTGCGACATGAAGTGCCGGCTCGGGTTCATCGCCAGGAAGCCGATGTGCTGCAGGAAGCCCGGATAGACCTCGCGGCCGTGGCCCGGGTATGACGGCGGCACGGTGTGGATGACGTTGTGCTCGAACCAGGACAGCGGATTGCGCGTGGCCAGGTTGTTGACCTCGGTGGGGCTGCGCCGCGCGTCGATCGGGCCGCCCATCATCACCAGCGAACGCGGCGTGGTCTCGCCGCGCCCGGCCATCAGCGACACCGCGGCCAGCACCGGCACGGTCGGCTGGCACACGCTCATCACGTGCAGCGACTCGGCGCCGATGTGGCGGATGAAGTCCTGCACGTAGCGCACGTAGTCGTCCAGCCCGAAGTCGCCTTCGGCCTGCGGCACCATGCGCGCGTCGATCCAGTCGGTGACGTAGACCTTGTGATCGCGCAGCAAGGTGCGCACGGTGTCGCGCAGCAGCGTGGCGTGGTGGCCGGACAGCGGCGCCACCACCAACACGGCCGGCTGCTTCTTGAGACCGTCCACGACCTTGGCGTCGTCGCTGAAGCGCTTGAAGCGCAGCAGACGGCAGAACGGCTTGCGCAGCACTTCCTGTTCGACGATCGGCAGCGCGTGGCCGTCGACCTCGACATGGTCCAGCGCCCAGGCCGGCTTCTCGTAGTCCTTGCCGAGGCGGTGCATCAGCTCGTTGCTGGCGGCCAGGCGCTCGGCGCCTGGCAGCGTCGACCACAGGCTGTTGGGATCGGAGAAGATCTTGGCGTTGGCTTCGGCCTGGTGCACCCAGGGGGCGAGCAGGTTACGGGTCAGTTCGTGCCACTGGTAGAGCATGCCGGTGTTTCCATCCTGAGCGTATGCTGCCGTGCAGCATAACGCATCCGCGCTGTTTGCACCTTAATGGGGAACCAGACCAATCGTCTCCAGCGCCGCCGCATCCCCCGCCAGCGCTGGCGCCAGCCAGCAATGACTGCCGACCGGGCGCAGCCCGAGCGCACCGAACTGGCGCCGGTACCAACGCGCCGCGCGTGGCTGGAAGCCGGCGTGGTCGCCGTCGAAGTCGTCTTCGGCGGTGAAGGTCTCCAGGAACGCCACGCCGCCGCACAACTCCACCAGGCCGGGCAGGCCCTGACGCAACTCGCGGCTGGGCACGTAATGCAGCACGTCCGAGCACACCAGCAGGTCCACCGGCGCACACGGCCGCAGCCAGGCGAAATCGCCGAAGCGCGCCGGGTGCAGGTTGCGGTGGCGGCCGTAGCGGGCGACCGCGTAGTCGCTGCTGTCGAAGCCGAGATAGCGCAGCTTCGGCCGCAACTTCAGCAGCGGCGCGCGCCAGGCGCCTTCGCCGCAGCCGATGTCGAGCACGCTGCGGATCGGCCGTTCCAGGTAGTACTCGGCCTGGGCCACGGCGAGGGCGACCTTGCGCGTCAGGCGCGCGGCATCGCCGATGCCGTCGCGGCGATACCAGCGCTGGAAGTAGTCGGCGTCGTACTGTTTGCTCATGAGCGCGTGTGATCCGTGCGGGCGCCGGACGAATCGGCGAAAATGGCCGCACATCCTACGCCAGCGACCCGGAGCCAGCGCATGCAACTCTATTTGTGGATCAAGTCCCTGCATCTGCTGTTCGTGATCGCATGGATGGCGGCGGTGTTCTACCTGCCGCGGATCCTGGTCAACGTCGCCGAGAGCGCGGGCCAGCCGCAGGTGCAGGAACGCCTGGCGCTGATGGGGCGGCGCCTGTACCGCTTCGGCCACAGCATGTTCGGCCTGGCGCTGCTGCTGGGGCTGACGCTGTGGCTGGGCTACAAAGTGCTGCCGGACTTCCCGACCATGGTCGCGCCCGGCCACAGCGGCTGGCTGCACGCCAAGCTCGGCCTGGTGGCGCTGATGCTGGCCTACTACATCTTCACCGGCCGCTGGCTCAAGCGCTTGGGCCAGGCACAGCCGCTGCCGCCCTCGCGCGCGCTGCGCCTGTTCAACGAACTGCCGGTGCTCGGACTGCTGGTGGTGATCTGGCTGGTGCTGGCCAAGCCGTTTTGAGCGGGGATTGGGGATTCGGGATTGGGGATTCGTAACAGCGAGTTTCCCGGCGCCGACGTGTTATGGGTTGCCGCGATCAACACTGGAGCGGAAGGCCCCGCTTTTGCGAATCCCGATTCCCGATTCCCCAATCCCGAGTCGCCGCGCGCGGCGACTGGCGCCTCACGCCGTCTCGTAGGCGCCGTAGCCGCGCAGGCGCTCGTAGCGCTTCTGCAGCAGTTGCTCGATCGGCAGCTGTTCCAGCGCGTCCAGTTCGTTGAGCAGGACCGCCTTCAGACGCTTGGCCATCTGCGTCGGGTTGCGGTGGGCTCCGCCGATCGGTTCGCGGATCACCTTGTCGACCAGGCCCAGCGCGGACAGGCGCTTGGCGGTCAGGCCGAGTTGTTCGGCGGCGTCCTTGGCCTTGGACGCGTCCTTCCACAGGATCGAGGCGCAGCCTTCCGGCGAGATCACCGAGTAGGTGCCGTACTCCAGCATCAGGGTGCGGTCGCCCACGCCGATCGCCAGCGCGCCGCCGGAGCCGCCTTCGCCGATCACGGTGCAGATCACCGGCACCTTCAGTTCGGCCATCTCCAGCAGGTTGCGTGCGATCGCCTCGCTCTGGCCGCGCTCCTCGGCGCCGATGCCGGGGTAGGCGCCGGGGGTGTCGATGAAGGTCAACAGCGGCAGCTTGAAGCGTTCGGCCAGCTTCATCAGGCGCAGCGCCTTGCGGTAGCCCTCCGGACGCGGCATGCCGAAATTGCGTGCGATCTTGCTCTTGGTGTCGCGGCCTTTCTGGTGGCCGATGATCACCACCGCGCGGCCGTCGATGCGGCCGAGGCCGCCGACGATGGCCTTGTCGTCGGCGAAGGCGCGGTCGCCGGCCAGCTCCTGGAACTCGTCGCAGAACACGTTGATGTAGTCCAGCGTGTACGGGCGCTGCGGATGCCGCGCCAGCTGCGAGATCTGCCACGAGGACAGGTCGCGGAAGATCTGCGCGGTACGCACCCGCAGCTTGTCCTCCAGCGCGCCCACCTCCGCGTCGACGTTGACCGCCGGGCCGGTGCTGGCGTTGCGCAGTTCCTGGATCTTGGCTTCCAGATCGGCGATGGGTTGCTCGAAGTCGAGGTAGTTCGGGTTCATTGGACGCCGTGGTGAACGTGAATGTGGTGGAGTTTAGCCGAATGCCGCGTGGCGACCCGTACGCGGCCGTCCGGTGACTCGGCTCAGGGGCCGGTCACCAGCGCGGGGCTGGTCATGATCTGGCTGACGCCCTCGACGAAGGCGTTGACGCGTTTGTTGTCGTCCACCGACAGGCCGCTGAACAGGCGCGCGGTGGCATGGGTGAAGTCGATCTGCGTGGATACGTAGGTCTTGCGCAGGCGCTGTTGCTCGGCCGGATCGGTCGCATGCAGGTAGGCATTGACCAGCGCGTGCAGCGGCCCGGCGTGCGCCTCCATCACTGGCGGCAAGGCCGGCAGGCGTTCGGCCGCGGGCGTGACCCGGCGCTGCGGCGGCTGCCAATCGCGTGGCTGATGCGCCGCGACATAGCCAGGGGCATCGTGGCTGCTCTCGACGTAGGCGACGAAGTCGTCGGGCGCGAAAATCTTGCGCATGCGCCGGCCGCCACTGCTGTCGACTGCGCCGACGGCGTTCTCGGGGAATGGGGTATGCACGTCGAAGTCCCAGTCCTTGACGATGAACAAGTCGTGGACTTGCCCGTAGCGGCCTTTCAGTGCCACGCCCCGCACCTCGACGACTCCATCGCCCTGAAACTCGCGCGGACGGGCGGTGCTGGTCCAGTAGACCTCGTCGACCCAGTAGTAATCCGACAGGGTGGGATTGACCAGGGCGCCGTCGTGATCGGCATACACGGTGAAGGGCACGCGTCCGAGCTGCGCGGTCTGCAGGGTGTGCGCGCCCGGCGCCAGTTCCAGGGCCAGTTCGGCATGTGCGGGGATGCTGTGCGACTGTCCATCGACCTGGATCGGCAAGGCCTGCCCGGTCGGATTGTCGAAGCGGAAGGTTTGCGGACCCTTGCCGCAGGCAGTCAACAACAAAATGCAGCAGGACAGAAGCAAAAAGCGCACGCGGATATCCAGAACGTAGGGAAAAAAGAGACGGTAGATTCGGCTTGCAGCGAGGGTCAGCTCGCCCACGGCGGGCTGTACTTGACCTTCACCGCACGCACCGCCGGGTCGCCGCGCAAGGCGTCCAGCAGTTGCGGGTCCACACGCACCGAATGGCTGCCATTGAGGTCGAGCATGCCGGCGATGCCGCCTTGCGCCGATTGCAGCAGCAGGTCCAGGCGCAACGGCGTCTTGCCAGGGCGGTGGCGGGCCAGCAGGCCGTCGATGCGCGGCCAGGCGCTGCGCTGGCGCAGGTCCAGGCGCAGCGACAGGCGCTGCGCGTGGTGCGTGCAGATCTGTTCGTAGTCCCAGCACTGGCGGATGCGCATCGCGTAGCCGCCGTTGAATTCGTCCTCGCGCACGCCGCCCTTGACGATGAGGATGCGGTCGCGGGTCAGCAGGTGGCCGAACTCGGCGATGGCGTCGGAGAACGCGCTGCACTCGATGCGGCCGCGGCCGTCCTCCAGTTGCACGAACACCTGGCTGTCGCCCTTGCGACGCACGCCGACCACCTGGCCGGCGAGGATCGCGCTGACCTCCGGACGCCAGGCGCGCTTCTCGCCATCGCCGCCGCCACTGCGGCCGCCGCCGGACTGTGCGCAGATCTTCTCCAGCGCGCTCAGGTCGCAGCCGACCAGTTCGCGCATTTCGTCGCGGTACGGGTCGAACGGATGGCCGCTGAGGTAGAAGCCCAACGTCTCGCGCTCGCCGGCCAGCAACTGTCCCAGCGGCCATTCCTTGCTCTCGGGCAGGTCCAGGCGCAGCGCCGGGGCGCTGGTGTCGGCACCGCCGAACAGCGAGTTCTGCCCGGAGGCACGCTCGCGCGCCATCTGCTCGGTGGCCTTCATCACCTCCGGCAACTGCAGCATCAGCGTGGCGCGGTTGCTGCCCAGCCCGTCCATCGCGCCGGCGTTGATCATCGCTTCCAGCGTGCGCTTGTTGAGCTTTGCCGATTCGACGCGGGTGCAGAAATCCAGCAGCGAGGCGTATTCGCCGCCGCGCTCGCGCTCGGCCACGATTGCCTCGCAGGCGCCGCGGCCCACGCCCTTGATCGCGCCCAGGCCGTACTGGATGGTGTCCGGGGTGGCCGCCTCGAACATGTAGGCCGAGGCGTTGATGCGCGGCGGCAGCACGGTCAGGCCGAGGTTGCGCACCTCGTCGAGGAAGCCGACCACCTTGTCGGTGTTGTCCATGTCCGAGGACAGCGTGGCCGCCATGAACTCGGCCGGGTAGTGGCGTTTCAGCCACGCGGTCTGGTAGCTGACCAGGGCATAGGCGGCGGCGTGCGACTTGTTGAAGCCGTAGCCGGCGAACTTCTCCATCAGGTCGAAGATTTCGTCGGCCTTGGCCTCGCCGACGCCGCCCTTGGCCGCGCCCTCGCGGAAGATCTCGCGGTGCTTGGCCATTTCCGCCGGCACCTTCTTGCCCATCGCGCGGCGCAGCAGGTCGGCGCCGCCCAGCGAGTAGCCGCCGACGATCTGCGCCATCTGCATCACCTGCTCCTGGTACACCATGATGCCGTAGGTGTCCTGCAGGATCGCTTCGGTGCGCGGATCGGGATAGACGATCTCCTGCTGCCCGTGCTTGCGCGCGTTGAAGTCGGGGATCAGGTCCATCGGGCCGGGGCGGTACAGCGACACCAGCGCGATCAGGTCCTCGAAGCGGTCGGGGCGTGCGTCCTTCAGCAGCCGGCGCATGCCCGAGGATTCGAACTGGAACACCGCGCCGGTGTTGCCCGAGGCGAAGATGCCCTTGTAGGTCGGCGCGTCGTCGAGCGGGATCGCGGCGATCTCCACAGGCGGGATGCCGGCGCGCGCGTGGCGCACGTTGATCGCCTTCACCGCCCAATCGATGATGGTCAGGGTGCGCAGGCCGAGGAAGTCGAACTTGACCAGGCCGACCTGCTCGACGTCGTCCTTGTCGAACTGGGTGACCGGGTTCTTGCCGAAGTTGTCGACGTCGTGTTCGGCGAACAGCGGGCAGAAGTCCGACAGCGGCGTCGGCGCGATCACCACGCCGCCGGCGTGCTTGCCGGCGTTGCGGGTCAGGTCCTCGAGCTGCCGCGCCAGGTCCATCAGGTCGCGGACGTCGTCCTCGGCCTGGTAGCGCTGGATCAGCTCCGGCGAGGCCATCTCGCTGTCCTTGCCTTCGCCCATCGCATCCTTCAGCGTGATGCCGAGGATGTTGGGGATCAGCTTGGCGACGCCGTCGACCAGGCCGTACGGGAAGCCGAGCACGCGGCCGCAGTCGCGCACCACTGCCTTGGCCGCCATGGTGCCGTAGGTGATGATCTGGCTGACCCGGTCGCGGCCGTACTTGCGCGCCACGTAGTCGATCACCTCGTCGCGGCGATCCATGCAGAAGTCGATGTCGAAGTCGGGCATCGACACGCGTTCCGGGTTGAGGAAGCGCTCGAACAGCAGGTTGTACGGCAGCGGGTCCAGGTCGGTGATCTGCAGCGCCCACGCCACCAGCGAGCCGGCACCGGAGCCGCGACCCGGGCCGATCGGAATGCCCTGGTTCTTGCCCCACTGGATGAAGTCGGCCACGATCAGGAAGTAGCCGGGGAAGCCCATCTTGATGATGGTGTCCAGCTCGAACTCGAGCCGGTCCACGTAGTCCTGGCGGGTCTTGCCGGGCGCCAGCGGATTCTTTTCCAGGCGCGCGGCCAGGCCGTCGCGCGACTGGCTGCGGATCCAGCTGTCCAGCGTCTCGTCGTCGGGCACCGGGTAGGCGGGCAGGAAGTAGGTGCCCAGCTGCATCTCGATGTTGCAGCGTTGCGCCAGCGCCAGCGTGTTGTCGATCGCGTCGGGGATGTCGGCGAACAGCGCGGCCATTTCCTCGGCCGACTTCAGGTACTGCTGGTCGCTGTAGTCGCGCGGGCGCTTGGGATCGTCGAGCACGCGACCGGAGGAGATGCACACGCGCGCCTCGTGCGCGGCGAAGTCGCTGGCGTACAGGAAGCGCACGTCGTTGCTGGCGACCACCGGCAGGCCGCGGGTACCGGCGGCGTGCAGGGCGAACTGGTTGAACGCCTCCTCGCCGTCGCGGCCGGTGCGGGTCAGTTCCAGGTGCAGGCCGTCGCCGAAGATGCGCTGCCAGTCGGCCAGTTGCTGCTCGGCCAGGTCGTGGCGGCCTTCGCTGGCCAGGCGCCCGGCCAGGCTCTCGCGGCCGGCCAGAGCGAACAGGTTGTCGCTGCCGGTCTGCAGCCATTCCGGGCGCAGCGCCACGCCGCCTTCGTTGCGGTGGCCTTCCAGCCAGGCCCGGGTCAGCAGCCGCGACAGGCTGAGGTAGCCGTCGCGGTTGCGGCACAGCACGGTCAGCCGCCACGGCGCCTGGGTGCCGTCGGCGATCAGCAGGTCGGCGCCGGCGATGGGCTTGATGCCCACGCCTTCGGCGGCCTTGTAGAACTTGACCAGCGCGAACAGGTTGTTGAGGTCGGTGACCGCCAGCGCGGGCAGGTCCAGCTCCACCGCGCGGCTGAGCAGGTTGGCCTGCTTGGCTTTCTTCGGGTCAGCCTGATCCGGTTTCTCGGGCACACGGATGGTCGAATCCGCCAGCGAGAACTCGGTGTGGATGTGCAGATGGGCGAAGCGGGAAGTGGACATGCGGAACCAGAGCGATGCCCGGGCAGGGTAGCGGCGGGGGGCGAGCCGGGCAAGGCTTGACAGGTGGAGGCGGGGATTCGGGAGTGGGGATTGGGGATTCGTTGCGGTCTCACTGGGCGTTGAGTGCGCGCGATTGCCCGGGATTCCGCTGAACGTCCTACGCCAGCTGCAGCGATTCCATCGAATCCCGAATCTCTACTGCCGAATCCCGGCCCGCCAGGGCCATCCGGACCGGCGCGAAGCTGCGCCGGTGGTGGACACAGGGGCCGTGCGCGGCCAGCGCCGCCAGGTGCGCCGGGGTGGCGTAGCCCTTGTGCAGGTCGAAGCCGTAGTGCGGGTGTTCGTCGTGCAGGCGCTGCATGATCCGGTCGCGGGTGACCTTGGCGACGATCGAGGCGGCCATGATCGCGCGGTCCAGGCCGTCGCCGCCGACCAGCGCCTCGGCGGCGCAGGGCAGACCCTTGGGCACCCGGTTGCCGTCGATGCGGGCGAAGCCGGCCACGTGCGCCACGCCCTCGACCGCGCGGCGCATGCCCAGCATGGTCGCCTGGTAGATGTTCAGGCGGTCGATCTCCTCGGCCTCGATCAGCACCACCTGCCAGGCCAGCGCACGCTCGACGATGCGCGCATAGAGCGTCTCCCGCCGCGCCGCGGTCAACTGTTTGGAATCGTCCAGCCCGTTGATGCGGGTGCGCGCCGGATCGAACACCACCGCCGCTACCGCCACCGGCCCCGCGAGAGGTCCGCGGCCGGCTTCGTCGACGCCGGCGTAGAGCCGGGATTGGGGATTGGGGAGTGGGGATTCGCAGAGCAGCTCCTGCTGCGGCGATGGGGAGTCTGGGCGCTTCATGCCTTTGCTTCTCTCGAATCCCGAATCCCCACTCCCGACTCCCGGCTCTCAAGCAACTCGAGCACCGCATCGGCCGCGCGCGCCGAGGCGTCCTGGCGCAGCAGCAGATGCAGGCGTTCGTATTCGGGCTGCAGCGCCGCCACCGCTTGTGGATTGCGCAGCCAGTGCAGCAGCGCGGTGGCCAGCGCGTCGGGGGTGCAGGCGTCCTGCATCAGCTCCGGCGCCAGGTCATGGCCGGCGAGGATATTGGGCAGGGCGTAGCGGTCTACCTTCAGCAATCCCAGCGCCTTGACGATGCGGTAGGTGAGCGGGGCGACCTTGTAGCCGACCACCATCGGCCGCTTCACCAGCATCGCTTCCAGGGTCGCGGTGCCGGAGGCCAGCAGTACCGCGTCGGCGGCCAGCAGCGCGGCGCGCGCCTGGCCGTCCAGCACCTGGGTGGCGGCCGGCGGCAAGGCCGAGCGCGCGAGTTGCTCGGCGATCAGTGCCTTGCATGCGGCATTGGCGGCCGGCACCAGCACGCGCGCGTTCGGAAGCTGCTGCAGCACCCGTGCGGCGGCGGCGAAGAAGGTGTCGCCGAGCTTGCCGATCTCGCCCAGGCGGCTGCCCGGCAGGACCGCCAGCACCGGTGCGTCGGCGGGCACAGCGAGAGCCGCGCGCGCCGCGCCACGGTCTTCGTGCAGCGCGATCGCGTCGGCCATGGGGTGGCCGACGAAGCGCGCGTCCACGCCGTGCCTGGCGTAGATCGGCGGCTCCATCGGGAACAGGCACAGCACTCGGTCGGCGCTGGCGCCGATCTTGGCCGCGCGCTGCTCGCGCCAGGCCCACACCGACGGACTGACGTAATGCACGGTGCGCAGCCCGCGCTGCTTCAGCCAGCGCTCCACGCCGAGATTGAAATCGGGGGCGTCGATGCCGACGAACACGTCCGGGCGCCAGGCCAGCAGCCGCTCGCGCAGCGCGCGGCGCAGCTTCAGCAGGCGCGGCAGGTGCCGCAGCACTTCCAGCAGGCCCATCACCGCCAGCTCGCTGGCGTCGAACCAGGTCTGGCAACCGGCCTGGCGCATCGCCTCGCCCCCGACCCCGGCGAACTCGGCGTCGGGGTAGCGCGCGCGCAGCGCCTCGATCAGCCCCGCGCCCAGCAGGTCGCCGGAGGCTTCGCCGGCGACCAGGGCGATGCGCAGCGGTGCTGCGCGGGGATTGGGGAGTGGGGAGTGGGGATTCGCAACAGCGGAAGCGGGGCTATCGGCGCCGGCAGCGCCGCCGTTACCAATCCCGAATCCCGAATCCCGAATCCCGGCATTCATCGCAACAACGGCCGCTCGCTGGATTCGATGAATTCCAGCATCGCGCGCACGTCCTCGCTGCCTTCGGCCAGCACCGCCAGCTGGTGCTTGGCCTCGGCCAGCGGCAGGCCGGCCACGTACAGCGCGCGGTAGGCGCGCTTGATCGCGGCCACGCGCTCGGGGTCGAAGCCGCGGCGCTTCAGGCCTTCGCTGTTGATGCCGCGCGGGCGCCCCAGCGAATTGCCGCCGACCATGGTGAACGGGGGCACGTCGCCGTTGATCAGCGCGCCCATGCCGAGGAAGGCGTGATCGCCGATCCGGCAGAACTGATGCGCGCCGGCGAAGCCGCTGATGATCACGTGGTCGCCCACTTCCACGTGCCCGGCCAGGGTGGTGTTGTTGGAGAACACGCAGTGATTGCCGACGATGCAGTCGTGGGCGACGTGGGTGTAGGCCAGGAACCAGTTGTCGCTGCCGACGCGGGTGATGCCGCCGCCGCTGCCGGTGCCGCGGCTGATGGTGACGAACTCGCGGATCACGTTGCGGTCGCCGATCACCAGTTCGGTGCGTTCGCCGGCGAACTTCTTGTCCTGCGGGTCGCCGCCGAGCGCGACGTGGCCGACCAGGCGGTTGTCGCGGCCGAGCCGGGTCGGGCCGACGATGCTGCAATGCGAGCCGATCTCGCAACCTTCGCCGATCTCCACCTCGGCGCCGATCACGGTGAAGGCGCCGACGCGCACGTCGGCCGCCAGCGTCGCCGCAGGGTCGATGACGGCGGACGGGTGGATCAGAGGGGCGTTGGCGCTCATCGCAGATCTCCTGCCAGGGTCATTCGCGGGTGCCGGCGCACAGCACTTCGGCGCAGGCCACGACCTTGCCGTCGACCTTGGCTTCGCCGTAGTACACCGCCATGTTGCGGATCACCCGCTTGATCTCCACGTGCAGCTCCAGCACGTCGCCGGGCACCACCTGGGCGCTGAAGCGGGCGTTGTCGACCTTGACCATGTAGAACAGCTTGGACTGCGCGTCGCGGCCCATCGCCAGCTGGGTCAGGATGCCGCCGGCCTGCGCCAGCGCCTCGATGATCAGCACGCCCGGCATGATCGGCTGGCCCGGGAAATGGCCCTGGAAGTACGGCTCGTTGATGCTCACATTCTTGTGCGCGACGATCCGGCGGTTCTCGAAATCCAGCGAGACCACCTTGTCCACCAGCAGGAACGGGTAGCGGTGCGGGAGCAGTGCGCGGATCTGGGCGATGTCCGGCAGGGGCTGATCGTGGCTCATTCCTTCTCCTTGCTGACAGACAGGATGCGACGGGCCAGGGCATCGAGCTGCTTGAAGCGCGCGGCGTTCTTGCGCCACGTGCGGTTGTCGGTCAATGGGGTGCCGGACGAGTACTCGCCCGGCTCGTGGATGGAGTTGCGCACGACCGACTTGCCGGTGACCACGACCTTGTCGCAGATCTCCAGGTGGCCGACCACGCCGACCGCGCCGCCGAGCATCACGTAGCGGCCGATCTTGGCGCTGCCGGCAATGCCGGTGCAGCCGGCGATGGCGCTGTGCGCACCGATGTGCACGTTGTGCGCGACCTGCACCAGGTTGTCCAGGCGCACGTCTTCTTCGAGGGTGGTGTCTTCCAGCGCGCCGCGGTCCACGCAGGTGTTGGCGCCGATCTCGCAATCGTCGCCGATGCTGACCCCGCCGAGTTGCGGCACCTTGATCCAGCGGCCGGTGTCCATCGCCAGGCCAAAGCCGTCGGCACCGAGCACCGCGCCGGGATGCACGCGCACGCGCTGGCCCAGGCGCACCCGGGTGACCAGGGTGACGCGGGCGATCAGTTCGCTGCCGGCGCCGACCTGGCAGTCCTCGCCGATCACGCAGCCGGGGCCGATCACGCAGCCATCGCCGACCACGCTGCGCGCGCCGATGCTGACGAAGGCGCCGATGTGCGCGGTGGGCGCCACCTGTGCGCTGGGATCGATGCTGGCGCTGGGATGGACGCCCGGTGGACGCGCCGGCGCCACATCGAACAGCGCGGCGATCTTGGCGAAGGCGACATACGGATCGCGCGCGATCAGCGCCGTGCCCGGCGCGGCCTCGGCGTCGTCGGCACGCAGCACCACGATCGCCGCGGTGCTGTCGGCCAGTTGTGCGCGATAGCGGGGATTGGCCAGGAAGCTGAGCTGTCCCGGGCCGGCCTGCGCCAGCGTGGCCACGCCGTGCACCGCGACGCTGCCGTCGCCATGCACCTGCAGGCCGAAACGCTCGGCGATCTCGTCAGCGGTATAGGAATTCATCACGGGTACGAAGTCTATTCTCTGCTCGTGTGCTAGTCACGACGAGGCCCGGGTTGACCGGGCCTCGTGGGGATACATCAGGGAAACGCGTTGCCGAAATCAGCTGCCGCGGTGGCTGGTGGATTTCGGATCGGTTGCGGCTACTTTGGCCAGATCGTGTTTGGCGACACTACTCTGATGCTGCTCGCCGAGGACGATCTGTCCATGTCCCGGTGACTTGGTATTTGCAAGGCAGTATCTCAAGTTTGCGTCGCAGTTCATGCCGTCCGGATGCGCCAGGCAAGCCGAGTAATTATCGTAACAGTCGGCCATCGCCACGCCTGAGAACGTGGAAAGCGTCAATAAAGAAGCGAAACACCAGCCGGCTACGGAACCGCGATTGGTCTTCTTCATCTGATTGCGTCCTGATTGTAGTGCCGCCACGATTGACGGCGGCACTACGTTGGCACAACCGCGATGCGATGTGAAGACGGTGTCACGCCTCGATCAGAATTGCCCGCCGAACGTGAATTGGAGGCGTTCAATTTCATCGTTGTCTTCCTTCTTCAGCGGAATCGCATAGCTGATCGAGATCGGGCCGACCGGCGCGCGCCACAGCAAGGCGATGCCGGTGGACGCACGCAGTTCGTTGGACTTGAAGTTGTCCACGCCGTTGAACACGTTGCCGAAATCGACGAACGCCGAAATGCGCGCCGACGGGCTGTCGAACAGCTTCGGGAAGTACATTTCGAAGGAGCCGACCGTCTTGAACGAGCCGCCCAGCGGCTGGCCGCGGCTGTACGAGGCGGTGGCCTCCGAGCGCGGGCCGAGCGTGTTGTCCTCGAAGCCGCGGACCGAGTTGGTGCCACCGGCGTAGAAGTTCTCGTAGAACGGCAGGCCCGAAGCGGTGACGCGGCGGACCAGGTTGGTGCCGTCGCAGGCCTGCGATGTATAGGTCGGCGTGCCCTGCGCATCGGTCGTGGTGACGCCGCAGATATCGCGCGACACGTCGCTGCCGTAGCTGTCGCCGTAGCCGAATTCGGCACGGGTGTTCAGCACCAGCGACGACGACAGCGGCCAGTACTTGGAGATCTGGTAGTTGAGTTTCCAGTACTCCACGGTCGAGCCGGGCAGGGTGGCTTCCAGGCCCACGCGCTGGTACATGCCGCGGGTCGGCATGAAGTACTGGTCGCGGGTGTCGCGCGCCCAGCCCAGTTCGCTGCGCCAGGCGTGGAAGGTCTTGGTCCCCATCGCGTCGATGTAGTTGATGATCGCCTGCGGGGTGAAGCCGGGATAGGTGGTGATCTGGTTGCTGTCCACGCCGAACATCAGCGAGACGCTGTCGGTCTCGGTGATCGGCACGCCGAAGATCACCTGCGCCGCGCCGTTGGTGCTGTTGTACTGCGCGGTGCCGAAGTCGGAGTAGTCCAGCTTGCGCCACGACAGGTTGTAGCCCAGCGACACGCCGTCGTCGGTGAAGAACGGATTGGTGTAGGAGAACGCGTAGCGCTCCTGGTAGCTGCTGCGCGAGGCGTCCACCGAGACGCGGTTGCCGCCGCCGAGGAAGTTGTTCTGCGACAGCTGCACCGAGGTGGTGACGCCGTAGGTCTGCGAGTAGCCCAGGCCGAAGGTGAAGCTGCCCGAGGTGGTCTCCTTGACGTTGTAGACCACGTCGACCTTGTCGTTGCTGCCCGGCACCGGCGGGGTTTCCACGTCCACCGACTCGAAGTAGCCCAGGCGCTGCAGGCGGATCTTGGAGCGGTCGATCGCCGCCTGCGAGTACCAGGTGTCCTCGAACTGGCGCATTTCGCGGCGCAGCACTTCGTCGGAGGTGCGGGTGTTGCCGCGGAACACGATGCGCCGCACCGACACGCGCGGACCCGGGGTCACCTGCAGGTTCACCGCCACCGTGCGCTTCTCGCGGTCGGTGGTCGGGATCGGGGTGACCTTGGCGAAGGCGTAGCCGATGTTGCTCAGGGTGTTGGTGATCGCGTCGGAGCTGTATTCCAGCAGCGCGCGCGAGAAGGTGTCGCCCGGCTTGGGGATCACCAGCTTCTCGATCTCTTCCTGCGGCAGGATGGTGTCGCCGGTGACCTTGATGTCGGAGATCTTGTACTGCTCGCCTTCGGTGATGCCGGCGGTCAGGTACATGTCGCGCTTGTCGGGGCTGATCGCGACCTGGGTGGAGTCGACGCTGAAGTCGACGTAGCCGCGGTCCAGGTACCAGGAGTTGAGCTTCTCCAGGTCGCCGGACAGCTTTTCCTTGGAGTATTGGTCGTCGCGGCGGTACCAGGACAGCCAGTTGTGCTCGCGCGACTCCCAGTTCTCCATGATGTCCTGGTTGAGGAACTTCTCGGTACCGATCAGGTTGACGTGGCGGATCTTGGCCGCCTTGCCTTCCTTGATCGCGATGGCCACGTCGACGCGGTTGCGGTCCAGCGGGCTCACCGTCGGGGTGATCTCGACGTTGTACTTGCCGCGGTTGTTGTACTGGCGGGTCAGTTCCTGGGTCACCCGGTCCAGGCTCAGCCGGTCGAAGGTGCCGCCCTCGCTGAGGCCGATGTCGGACAGGCCCTTGAGCAGTTCCTCGCTCTTGATGTCCTTGTTGCCGGTGACGGTCAGCTTGTTGATCGCCGGACGCTCCTTGACCGTGACCACCAGGATGTTGCCCTGGCGGTCGACGCGCACGTCCTCGAAGAAGCCGGTGCGGTACAGCGCACGGATCGCCTCGGCGACCTTGGCCTCGTCCACGCTGTCGCCGCGTTCCACCGGCAGGTAGGTGAACACGGTGCCGGACGAAATGCGTTGCAGCCCGTCGACGCGGATGTCGCTGGCGGTGAAGGGCTCCGCTACCTGGGCCATGGCCGGCAGGCTGAGGCTGGCGGCGAGGGCGAGGGCAAGCAGGCGGCGAGTGGGAAATCTCGTCATGTCACGTCCGGTAGAGGTCGATATCGTTGTTGCATGGGCGCCGGCGCAAGACGACAGCGGGTCGAGTGGATCGGCGCGGGTCATCGCAGTGCCTGGCCGAAGAGGTCGTTGTAGAACGCCAACCCCATCAGTCCTGCCAGCAACGTCAGGCCCACGAACTGCCCTGCCGCCATGGCGCGCTCGCTCAGCGGGCTGCCCTTGACCAACTCGATAAGGTAATACAGCAAGTGCCCGCCGTCCAAGATCGGGATCGGCAGCAGGTTCATGATCGCCAGGCTCAGCGACAGCAGGGCCAGGAAATTCAGGAACCAGTCCGGGCCCTGCTTGGCCGAGACGTTGGCGACCTTGGCGATGGTGATCGGGCCGGACACGTTCTTCAGCGAGGCCTCGCCGGTCAGCATGCGGCGCAGGATGCCGAGGGTGTCGCTGGCCAGCCGGCCGGTCTCGCGGAAGGCGACCGGGATCGCCGCCAACGGGCCGTAGCGCAGGGTGGCGTCGTAGGCCGGCCGGCGCTGCTCGCCGATGCCGACGCCCAGCTTCCAGCTCGGCGCGCCGGGGCCGGCGGTCGGCTTGAGATGGACTTCCAGCGCCAGCCGCTCGCCGTTGCGCTCGACCTCGATCAGGCCGTTGCCGCCGTCGCGGCCCAGCGCCTGCACTCGTGGCGCAACCTGGTCGGCGCTGGTGATCGGGGCGCCGTCCACCGCCAGCACGCGGTCGCCGGGGCGCAGCACGCCGTCTGCGGCCGAGCCGGCGGCGACGTTGGCGATGACCGCCGGCTGCAGGGTGAAGCGCCAGGTCAGGCCGGCCAGGGCCGGCACCTGCTGCTCGTCGAAGCCGACCGGCAGCTGCGACAGGCGCAGGGTATGGGTGCGGCTGGCGCCGTCCTGCGCGTCCTCGGTCTGCACCGGCACGTCCTCGCGGTCCATGGCGGCGACGGTCAGCTGCATGGCCGCCTCGCTCCAGGTCGCGACGTCGCGGTCGCCGACGCGGACGATGCGCTCGCCAGGCTGGAACCCGGCCTGCTGGGCCAGGCCCTCGGCGCGGCCGACGATGGGCGCGTAGTCCTGCTTGCCGATCACGAACATGGCCCACAGCAGCGCCACGCACAGGATCAGGTTGGCAATGGGGCCGGCGGCGACGATGGCGATGCGCTGCCACACGCTCTTGTTGTTGAAGGCCTGCGATCGCTCGGCCGGGGCCACCTCGCCCTCGCGCTCGTCGAGCATCTTCACGTAGCCGCCGAGCGGGATCGCGGCGATCGCGAACTCGGTGCCGTGGCGGTCGTAGCGCGACCACAGCGGCTTGCCGAAGCCCACCGAGAAGCGCAGCACCTTGACCCCGCAGCGGCGGGCGACCCAGAAATGGCCGAACTCGTGGAAGGTCACCAGGATGCCCAGGCTGACCAGCATCCACCAGATGGAGCCAAAGAAGTTACCCATGCGCGTGGCTCATGGCGGCGTGGGAATCAAGCATGGGCGAGTTGGCGGGCAATGGCGAGTTCGGTGATCTTGCGCGATTGCGCATCCGCCGCCAGCAATGCGTCCAGGGAATCGGCCGCGACCGCAGGCAGCTCGGTCAGGGCGTTCTCGACCAGCGCAGGAATCGATAGGAAACCGATCCGGCCCTGAAGAAAGGCTGAAACAGCCACTTCGTTGGCCGCGTTCAGGATCGCCGGGGCGCTGCCGCCGGCCTGCATCGCGCGCCAGGCCAGGCCCAGGCAGGGGAAGGCGTCCAGATCAGGCGCCTCGAAATCCAGCCGGCCCTGCGCCAGCAGGTCCAGCCCGGCGACCCCGGAGGCGATCCGGTCCGGCCAGCCCAGGCCCACCGCCAGGGTGGTGCGCATGTCCGGCAGGCCCATCTGCGCCAGGGTCGAGCCGTCGATGAACTCGACCAGCGAATGCACCAGGCTCTGCGGGTGCACCAGCACCTCGATGCGCTCGGGCGCCAGCGCGAACAGGTGGTGGGCCTCGATCACTTCCAGGCCCTTGTTCATCAACGTCGCCGAATCGACGGAGATCTTCGGCCCCATCGACCACTTCGGGTGCGCAACGGCCTGCGCCGGGGTCACCGCCTGCAGGCGCGCGCGGTCCCAGCCGCGGAACGGGCCGCCGGAGGCGGTCAGCAGCACACGCCTTACTTCGGCACCGGTCTGGCGCGAACGCAGGCACTGGAAGATGGCGTTGTGCTCGCTGTCGATCGGGATGATCTCGGCGCCGGCCGCCGCGGCGGCAGCCGTGACCAGCTCGCCGGCCAGCACCAGCGCTTCCTTGTTGGCCAGCAGCAGGCGCTTGCCGGCGCGGGCCGCGGCCAGGGTCGAGGCGAGGCCGGCGGCGCCGACGATGGCGGCGACCACGCTGTCGCAGGCGTCGCTGGCCACCAGCTGGTCCAGCGCGGCGTCGCCGGCATGCGCCTGGGTCGCCAGCCCGGCCGCGCGCAGACCGTCGCGCAGCGCCGGGTACAGGTCCGGATCGGCGATCACCGCATGGGCGGGGCGATGCGTGGCGCACAGCGCCAGCAGCGCGTCGACATTGCGCCCGGCCGCCAGCACGCCGGCGCGCAGGCGCTGCGGATGACGCGCGATCACGTCCAGCGCCGAGGCGCCGATCGAGCCGGTGGCGCCGAGCACGGCGATGGTGCGCACCGTGTCGGCTTTGCTGCGTTGCGTGTTCACTGGCCTCAGAACCCGAAGATGTCCTTGCCCAGCGCGAAGATCGGCAGCGCCGCCAGCACGCCGTCGATCCGGTCCAGCACGCCGCCGTGGCCGGGAATCACGTTGCCCGAGTCCTTGGCGCCGACGTGGCGCTTGAGCAGGCTCTCGAACAGGTCGCCGACCACCGAGGCCAGCACGCTGACCGCGGCCACGATCAGCAGCCCGGGCAGGTGCGGCAGGGTCACGCCGGCCAGCCAGCCGAAGCCGGCGGCCACGATCAGGCCGGCCAGCAAGCCGCCGATCAGGCCTTCCACGGTCTTGTTGGGGCTGATCCGCGGCGCCAGCTTGTGCTTGCCGAACTGGCGGCCGGCGAAATAGGCGCCGGAATCGGCGGCCCACACCGTGGCCAGCGCGGTCAGCAGCCAGCGGTGGCCATTAGGCTCGCTGGCGTGGATCAGGCCCAGCGCGGCCCAGGCCGGGACGATCGCCAGGGTGCCGGCGGCGAGCTTGAACACCCGCGCATAGGTGGCGTGGTCGGAGCCGAAGCGGTAGAAGCCCAGCCACAGCAGCGCCGCGCACCACCAGCCGACGCCGATCAGGGTGGTCAGCTGGAACAGCACCAGCGAGCCGGCCGAGGCCCACACCAGCAGCACCATCAGCAGCAGGTTGAGCATCAGCAGGATGGTGCGCGGCAGGGTGTCGTCGACCTCGGCCAGCTTCAGCCATTCCCACAGGCCGATCAGGAAGATCAACGCGGCCAGCGCGACCAGCCACTGGGTCGGCAGCAGCAGAATGGCGCAGATGGCCAGCGGGGCCATGATCAGCGCGGCGATGACGCGGGTACGGGTCATGCGGAAACGTTCTCCGTCGCCGCTTCGGCGACCTGCGCGCTGGTGAGGCCGAAACGCCGCTCGCGGCGGGCGTAGTCGTCCAGGGCTTGTTGCAGCACCTCCGGTCCGAACTCGGGCCAGAGGGTCTCGGTGAACCACAGTTCGGTATAGGCCAGCTGCCACAGCAGGAAGTTGCTGATGCGCAGGTCGCCGCCGGTGCGGATGAACAGGTCCGGCGGCGGCAGGTCGGCCAGCGCCATGCGCGCCGACAGGGCGTCCTCGTCGATCTGCTCCGGGCGCAGGCGCCCGGCGGCGACGTCCTCGGCCAGCGCGCGTGCGGCCAGGGCGATGTCCTGGCGGCCGCCGTAGCTGGCGGCGATCGACAGGTGCAGGGCCTGGTTGTCGCGGGTGCGCGCCTCGGCCTGGGCCATGCGCTCGCACAGCGACGGCGCGAAGCGCGAACGGTCGCCGATGAAGCGCACGCGCACCCCGCGCCGCTGCAGCTCCTCGACCTCGCGGTCGAGTGCGTGCAGGAACAGCTTCATCAGCGCGTCCACTTCCTCCTGCGGGCGCCCCCAGTTCTCGCTGGAAAAGGCGAACAGGGTCAGCGCGCCGATGCCGCGCTCCAGGCAGAAATCGATGGTGCGGTTGACCGCGCGGGCGCCGGCGCGATGGCCGATCACGCGCGGCCGACGGCGGCGCTGCGCCCAGCGGCCGTTGCCATCCATGATGATGGCCAGATGGCGGGGCAGGGACATGGGGACGGGGTCGGAAGGCATGGCCGGCAGGCGCAGGCTCAGACCGCCATCAGTTCCTGTTCCTTGCCCTTGACCACCTCGTCCACGTCCTTGATCGCCTTGTCGGTCAGCTTCTGGATGTCGTCCTCGCTGGCGCGGGCTTCGTCCTCGGTGACCTTCTTGTCCTTCAGCAGATCCTTGACCTGCTGGTTGGCGTCGCGGCGGATGTTGCGGATCGCGACCTTGGTGTCCTCGCCTTCGCCGTGCACGACCTTGGACAGCTCGCGGCGGCGTTCCTCGGTGAGGGCGGGGAGGTTGAGGCGGATGGTGGTGCCGGCGGTGTTCGGGGTCAGGCCCAGGTCCGAGGCCAGGATCGCCTTCTCGACCGCGCTGACCATCTGCTTTTCCCACGGGGTGATGGTCAGCGAGCGGGCGTCGGCGACGGCCACGCTGGCGACCTGGCTCAGCGGCATGTCCGAGCCGTAGTAGTTGACCTTCAGGTGCTCGACCAGCGCGGTCGACGCGCGCCCGGTGCGCACCTTGACGAGCGTATGACGCAGCGCGTCGATGCTCTTGGCCATGCGGGTCTGTGCGTCTTGCTTGATTTCGTTGAGCATCGCCGGTGTCCGTGCTGAATCTGAATCGGACGATTATAGCCGGGAAAGGCGTGGGGCCGGGATTGGGGATTCGGGATTGGGGATTCGTAAAAGCCGCGCTTCAGGCGCATGCACCGCGGTGGCTTTTACCGCAGGCGCGATGCTGCAGCGCGCAATGCTCTTGCGAATCCCCAATCCCGAATCCCCAATCCCGGGTCGGGGCATCAGCCCCGACCCTTCACCAACGTGCCGATCTCGGCACCGCGCAGGATCTTCAGCAGTTCGCCGGGCTGGCCCATGTTGAAGATGCGCAGCGGCAGGTCGCTGTCGCGGGCCAGGGCGAAGGCGGCGGTGTCCATCACCTCGAGGTTGCGGGCGATGACCTCGTCGTAGGTCAGGCTGTCGAAGCGCACTGCGTCGGCGTGCTTCTTCGGGTCCTTGTCGTACACGCCGTCGACCTTGGTCGCCTTCAGCAGCAGGTCGGCGCCGATCTCGATCGCGCGCAGCGCCGCGCCGGAGTCGGTGGTGAAGAAGGGGTTGCCGGTGCCGGCGGCGAAGATCGCGATGCGGCCCTTTTCCAGGTGGCGGATCGCGCGGCGGCGGATGAAGTCCTCGCACACGTCGTTGATCTTGATCGCGCTCATCACCCGCACCTTGGCGCCGAGCTTCTCCAGCGCGTCCTGCATCGCCAGCGCGTTGATGACGGTGGCGAGCATGCCCATGTGGTCGCCGGTGACCCGGTCCATGCCGCCGGCGGCCAGGCCGGCGCCGCGGAAGATGTTGCCGCCGCCGATCACCAGCGCCACTTCCGCGCCGGCCTGCTGCGCCTCGATCACCTCATGGGCCAGGCGATTGATGATCTTGGGATCGATGCCGTAGTCCCCGTCCCCCATCAGCGCTTCGCCGGAAAGTTTCAACAGGATACGGCGATAGGCGAGCTGGGACATGGCGACCTCGTTGGGGGATGACGGGCAAACCACACGATTTTAGCCGATGCGCGCCAGCGCGTCTGTGCCGTCGGCGATGCTTCAGCGTTGCGCCTCGCCGCACGAGCGCGCGGTGACGCGGTTGCGGCCGCCGTGCTTGGCGCTGTACAGCATGTCGTCGGCCGCCTGCAGCAGTTCCTGCGCGCTGTTGAAGCGCTCGCGGCCGCCCTGGGTGGCCACGCCCGCGGAGAAGCTGATGTGCAGTGGCCCGTGCTTGGTCTCGGTCATCGGCCGCTGCGCGATCTCGGACAGGATGCGCCGCATGACCCCGAGCGCGGCGTCTTCGCCGGTATTGGGCAACAGCACCAGGAATTCCTCGCCACCGAAGCGCGCCACGATGTCGCTGCTGCGCACCAGCGGCTGCAGGGCCTGGGCGAACGCGCGCAGCACCTGGTCGCCGACCAGGTGGCCGTGGGCGTCGTTGATCTTCTTGAAATCGTCCAGGTCGATGAAGGCCACCGACAGCGGCCAGTCGTGGCGGTTGGCCAGCTCGAACTGCTGCTGCAGCAGGGTGTCCAGTTGGTGCCGGTTGAACACGCCGGTGAGGGCGTCGCGGCTGGCCTGCTCGGCCAGGCGCCGGGCGTGCTGCTCGTATTCGTCGGCGCGCTGGCGCACGCGGTTGGCTTCCTGCACGTCGCGCAGGTTGCGCAGCACCATCAGTTCGCGGGCGTGGCTGATGATCGCGTCGACCCGCTCCGGCTGCGCGATGCGCACGTCGAAGATCGGGCTGACCGCCGGCAGCGCCTCGGCGATGTGGCCGATCACTTCGTCGAAGCGGCGGCTGTCCAGCTGCAGGTCGCGATAGGCGCGCTGCATGGCGTAGGTGCGCGCGGCTTCGGTGTCCTCGCTGAGCCAGATATCGGCAATCGGCCCGGACAGGCGCACGCAGATGTCGAAGGGCTCGCTCGCCGCGGCATCGTTGCCGTTGGCGATGCTGCGCTGCAGGTAGGCGGGCAGCTTCCATTTCTTCGCCAGCCAGGCGCCGACCTCGGCGTGGTCGGCGCCCAGGTGCTCGCGCTCCAGGGCGCTCAGCCGCTGCGGATCGCCGGCGGCTTCGTGCAGCAGTGCGGCGTACTGGTCGTGGCAGACGTGCAGCAGGGCCAGTGCGCCCATGTCCTGCAGCAGGCCGGCCAGCATCAGTTCCTCGTGCTTGCGCAGGCCGACGGCCTGGCCGAGCAGGCGGCTGGCCAGGGCTGCCAGCACGCTGCGCCGCCACAGCCGTTCCTGCGGTGCGCTGGCGTCGCCACGCAGGCTCTGCACCATCGAAAAGCCCAGTGCCAGGCTCAGCGCGGCGTTCAGGCCGAGCATGGTCAGCGCCTGGCCGAGGTTGTCGATGCGTCGCCGGCTGGCGTACAGCGGGGAATTGGCGATGCGCAGCATCCGCGCGCTCAGCGCCATGTCCATGGCGATGGCATCGGCGGTGGCAGCGAGATCCACGTCCGCATCCTGCGCGAGTTCGATGATGCGCAGGGCGATGCCCGGGGGCGAGGGCAGGTCGCGGGAGTGGCTCAGGATCGCTTCGAGTTCAGGATGCATGCACTTCCGATACGGCATGGAATAAGAGGTGGGGCAGCGGCCTGTCCCAGCCCGCGCAGCGTACACCCGCAAAAAAAAAGCCGCGACAATGCGCGGCTCTTTTCTTCCCGGGGGCGGGATCAGGCCAGGCCGGCCTGCTTCATCACTTCGGCGGCGTAGTCTTCCACCACCTTCTCGATGCCTTCGCCCACGGCCAGGCGCTGGAAGCCGACCACATCGGCGCCGGCGGCCTTCACCGCCTGCTCCACGGTCTGGTCGGTGTTCAGCACGTAGGGCTGGCCGTACAGGGTGACTTCGTTGACGATCTTGGCGATCTTGCCGCTGATGATCTTCTCCAGGATGTCGGCCGGCTTGGCCTTGTCCTTCTCCGACATCTTGGCCAGTTCGATTTCCTTTTCCTTGGCCACGAACTCGGCCGGGACGTCGGACGCCTTGATGTGCGGCGGGTTCATCGCCGCGATGTGCATGGCGATGCCACGGGCCAGGTCGGCGTCGCCGCCCTTGACCTCGACCAGCACGCCGATGCGGCCGCCGTGCACGTAGGCGGCGACGTTGTTGGCGCTGTCGATGCGCACCAGGCGGCGCACCTGCACGTTCTCGCCGACCTTGGCGATCACCGCGGCGCGGGCTTCCTCGACGGTCTCGCCGCCGGGCAGCTTGGCGCTCTTCAGTGCTTCGACGTCAGCGGCGCCGGAGGTCAGGGCGGCCTGGACCACGGCGTCGGTGAAGGCCAGGAAGTTGTTGTCCTTGGCGACGAAGTCGGTCTCGGAGTTGATTTCGACCAGGACCGCCTTGCCGCCGTCCTGGGCCATCGCGATGCGGCCTTCGGCGGCGACGCGGTCGGCCTTCTTGTCGGCCTTGGCCAGGCCCGACTTGCGCAGCCACTCGGCGGCGTTGTCGATGTTGCCGGCGTTCTCGGTGAGTGCCTTCTTGCACTCCATCATGCCGGCGCCGGTGCGCTCGCGCAGTTCCTTGACCAGGGAAGCAGTGATTTCCACGGGATGTCCTCACGAAAGGTGGGAAAAGGCCGGCTTGCGGCCGGCCGGAAGATCTGGAAGCGGGCGCCGCAGGCGGCGCTCGCGAAGCCGGGCGCGCCGAACGCGCCGGGCGGCGGCTGCGCATGATCGCGCAGTCGCATGGCGCGCCGGTTACTCGGCGGCGGGAGCGGTCTCTTCGGCCTTCTTGCCGTTCTTGCGCGGGCCGCGGCCCTTGTCGTCGCCGCCCTCGGCGAACTCTTCCTCGCGCACGCTGGCGGCGTTCGGCGCAGCGGCCTTGCCTTCCAGCACGGCGTCGGCGGCGGCACGGGCGTACAGCTGCACGGCGCGGATGGCGTCGTCGTTGCCCGGGATGGCGTAGTCCACCAGGTCCGGGTTGTAGTTGGTGTCGACCACCGCGATCACCGGGATGCCGAGCTTCTTGGCTTCCTTGATGGCGATGTCTTCATGGCCGATGTCGATGACGAACAGGGCGTCGGGCAGGCGGTTCATTTCCTTGATGCCGCCCAGCGAGGCTTCCAGCTTGTCGCGCTCGCGGCGCAGGGTCAGCACTTCGTGCTTGACCAGCTTGTCGAAGGTGCCGTCGGTCTCGGCCGCTTCCAGTTCCTTCAGGCGCGCCACCGACTGCTTGACGGTGCGGAAGTTGGTCAGCGTGCCGCCCAGCCAGCGCTGGGTCATGAACGGCTGGCCGCAACGCTCGGCTTCTTCCTTCACCGCGTCGCGGGCGCTGCGCTTGGTGCCCAGGAACAGGATGGTGCCGCGCTTCTGCGCGACGCTGGAGATGAAGTTCATCGCGTCGTTGAACAGCGGAACCGTCTTCTCGAGGTTGATGATGTGGATCTTGCCGCGCGCGCCGAAGATGTACGGCGCCATCTTGGGGTTCCAGTAGCGGGTCTGGTGGCCGAAGTGGACGCCGGCTTCCAGCATCTGACGCATGGTGACCTGGGGCATTGCAGTGACTCCTGATGGGGAACCGGCCGTGCGCGGGCAGGAATGGGTGAAGCGCGCGCATGACGGTGCGGCCTTGAGGGTCCGCACGACGATTCCGGGGTTGGGCCTCCCTGCTGTCTCCGTGGCCGAACTCCTTGCGGAGCACCCCGGCACGGGCGATGGCAGCAGGTGTGAATTCGCCGGTGCGTCCGGCGTGGACGGTCCATCGGGCCATGACAGGCACGAGGAAGCCGCGCACTATACCTGGCGGAGGGCGGCGGCGCAATGCGCCGGGCGGCTCACTCGGCCGGCAGCGGCTGCAGCGGCGACTGCTCGTCGAGCCGTGCCGCGAAGTGGCCGCCCGGTGCGGTCGCGGCGGCCGGCAGCGGCCAGCGCTTCAGTTCCCCGGCCAGCACGTAGCCGGCGAGGCTGGGGAACAGGGTCACGGTGCGGCCGTCGGCGCCGACGAAGCTCAGATCGCTGAGCCGGGCGTGGGCGCTGCCGCGGTTGTGCACCACCAGCTCCGGTCCACGCGCGCCTGCGTTCAGGTGGGCGCTGAGGCGCGGCGCGGCCGCCGGGTCCGATGGGCTAAGAAACACCGGCGTGGAATAGCGCAGCAGCAGGGGTGCGCCTGCCGCGGCGGGCGCGGGTGCGGTGGCGTCGGGTGGTGTGGCGCGTTCTTCCAGCACCAGGCGGTAGGCGTGCTCGGTGGTCGCGGCGGGGCCGGTGCGCACCAGCCGCAGCAGTTGCCGCCCCTGCGCGGGGATGTCGATCGATTGCGGGCTGGTACGCACCTCGTCGGTGCTGTCCAGTGCGTCCATGCCGTCGGTCTGCTGCCAGCGGTACACGTGGACTTGCGCCTGCCAGGCGCGGTCCTGGGTGTTGTTCAGCCAGATCTCGGTGGTGGTCTCTTCCGGCGCCAGCTGCACCAGGGTCGGGCTGATCCGCACCCCGGCCGCCTCGGCGCTGCCGGCAAGCGCCAGCAGCAGCGCCAGCAGCAGGCGCGCATGCACTCGGCGCGCGCCGCCCACTAGAACGCGACCGTGGCGTAGCGCGCCGGGTCGCGCGGCGCGGCACCGGTCGTGGACAGGCTCAACGCCAGCGCGGTGCCGGCACTGGGCGCGGGCGCGCCGTCAACACTGACCTGGTAGGCCATCGGGCGGTTGCAGGCGATCGTCGGCAGCGCTCCGGGCTGCGCGCGGACCTCGGTGCCGACCTCGCAACTGCGCTCGATGCGGATGCCGATCCGCAATGTAGCGCTGCCGCTGCCGGCGGTCGGTTGTGCCGCCGCATCCACGCCGGCCACGCACAGGCTCGCCAACAACAGCGGTCGTAGGAACGGCAGGCGCATCGATCGGGACTCCGCGGTAGACACAACTGATAACGGCTCCCATCCTGGCAACTTGACCGGCGCGGCCGCGCTGTTCAGCCCTCAGTAGGTGACGGTGACCTTCACCACGTCGCTATAGCTCCCCGGCGCCGGGGTCTGCTGGGCCGGCACCCGGCCATACAGGGTGAGCGATTGCGCGCTGCCGGTCCCGGTGCCGGTCTGGGTATCGGTGTTCAGGGTACTGCCCCAGCGTTGGGTGCGGGCGGCGTCGCGGTACAGCTCGTAGGTGAGGAACTGGCCGCTGGCGTTGCGCATGCGGCGCACGTTGCCGCTGGCGTTCTGGCCGTTGTCCAGGCTGACCTGCCAGGCGGTGCGGTAACGGCAATTCATGCTGAGCACGGTGGTGTAGTTCAGCGGATTGTCGATCAGGCCCGACTGCGTACCGAAATCCAGGTCGGCGATGCTGGCGATGGTGCAGGTCGGTGCGGCGGTGACGCTGGCCACGAACGGGAACTGCACCGAGGTGCCGCCGCCGGCGCCGCCGGTGGTGCAGGAGGCGGGCATGCTCGCCGGGGTCCCGATCAACGGCTCGTCATAGCGGTACTGCAGGTTGGTGAACACCCCGCTGAAGTTGTTCTGGTAGAGCCCGGTGGCGATGCCGCTCTGCAGCGGGATGCGTCCATACAGGGTGTAGCTGGCGCTGCCGCTGCCGCCGGTCGCCAGCGAGGAGTAGGTCAGGTCGACCTGGAGCGGGGTGGAGCCGGCCAGCGTGCTGCCCCAGATCAGGCTGCGTGCGCTGTCGCGGTAGAGCTGGAAGCCGAGGCTGTCGTTGAGCGGGTTGAGCATGCGCCGCGGCGCGATGCCCAGGCCGCCGCCCTGGGCACCCTCGCCGATGTTCAGGCACATGCGCACATAGATGGTGCCCAGGATGCTCAGCGCGCCGGTCTGGCAGGTGACCACGATCTGCGCGGTGGCGTCGGTGGCGGCAGTGTCGGAGAGGGTGCCGAAGCTCAGCGCCGTGGCCTGCGCGGTGCAGGTGGTGGTGGCCGCGGCGCGCGAGGGCAGCAGCAGTGTGACCGCCAACAGCAGGGCCGGCAGCAGCATTCGCCAGGCGCGCGCGCTCATGGCGTGGTCTCCGGCAGGCAGCGTAGCGGCTCCAGCCCGGTGGGCCGCGCCTGCGTCGCGCGGTCGATCCGGAATCGACAACGGCTGCCGTGCATGTCCACCTCCAGATCGTTGCGGCCGGGCCCGAGTCCTTCCACATAGGCCTGGCCATCGTAGCCGACCACCGTGTCGACCCCCGGTCCACGTATCCGGCTGCCGACCGGCAGCGGCACGCCGTCGGCATCGCGCAGTTGCACCAGCACGCCGTCGCTGCGGCGGATCGGGAACGCCACCACCACCCCGGTGCGGTCGCGCGGCACCACGATCTGGTCGACCTGCTCCGGCCGCAACTCCGCCGGCAGGCGCATCGGATCGATCGACAGCTGGTTGTGCTGCCAGGCCAGCAGCGGCGTGACCAGCAGGAAGCCACGCGCATCGGTACGGCCGATCGGCCGGTTCTCCAGCAACACCGGCACGTCGGCGACGCCGCCGGTGGAGACCAGGGCGAAGGCCTGGTCGAGATCGCGGCCAGGGAACCAGCCGCCGCCGATCCAGGCCACGCCGCCCGAGGCTTCGGCATAGCCGTAGCTCTGGCCGCCGGCGCTGGCGATGCCGCCGGCGTAGCGGGCGCTGGCGCCGCGCCAGCTGGCTTCGGCCAGGCCGCCGCCGCCGTCCTGCCCGCCACGCGCCTGCAGCCGCCAGCCGCTGCCGCCGTCGGCGGCCGCCGCCTGACTGAGATCGGCCGTCGCACTGGTGCGTTCGCCGAAACGCTGCAGGGCGACGCCGGCCTGGCGGCGCCCCTCCAGCGCGATCGACCAGCCCAGATACACGCTGCGGTCGCTGGCCTGGTCCAGGTTCTGGTTGATGCTCAGGTTCAACGACGACTGCCGCGGCAGGGCCCGGGTCCAGAACAGGCTGGCGTAGCGCTGGTCGCCGCTGTCCGGATAGGCCAGGCGCACATAGCTCAGGGCGATGCTGCCCAGGCCGTCCCAGGTGCTGCCGAACAGGGCGCGCTCGCTGACCCGCGGCGGCGCGGCGCCGTAACGCGCGGCCACGTCGCGGTAGCCCGATTGCGCGCGCTGGGTATCCAACGCCAGGTTGAAGCGGCCGTTGTTCCAGCGGTAGCTGAGCGCGTACTGCAGGCCTTGCTGGCCGGCATCGCCGCCGTGCGCCAGCGAGGCGCCGAACACGCCGGCGCGCGGCAGCAGCCACAGGCCGCCGACGCCGGCGTTGCGCACGCCGGCCCCGGCCTCGGCGTGCGCCTCGGCGGTGAAGCGCGGGCTGACACCGCGTCGCCAGCTGGCGCTGCCGACCGTGTCGCCGGCATAGGCGAAGTCGGCGACGCCGTAGTCCTCGCGCACCCGGCCCAGCGCCAGCGACCAGTCGGTCAGGCCGCTGGCCAGCAGATCCTGGGTCGCATAGAAAGGAAAGGCCAGCGAGCGGGTGCGACCGTAGGCGTCGGTGATCACCACCTGGGCATTGCCGGCGCCGTCCACGCCCGGCGCGGCGGACAGTTGGAACGGCCCGGCCGGCAACTGCGCGCCGTACTGGCGGATGCCGTTGACGTACAGGTCCACGCTGGACGGCACCGCCACTTCGCCGAGGAATTCCGGCAACGGGGTGAGCGCGCGGTACGGCTGCAGGCCGAAATCGCTGCCAACCCGTACCCCGCCCAGGCGCAGCGTGCGGCTCCAACTGGTGCTGCTGCTGAAGGTGTCGCCCAGCACCACGCTGGTCATGCGCTCGGGCAACGACCATTGCCACTGCGTGTCCAGGCGGATCGCCTCGGCATGCCAGTCCTGCTGCGGCTCGCGGTACAGCCTGCCGACGAAGGA
The DNA here is from genome assembly GCF_014199795.1 of Xanthomonas sp. 3498. Lineage (NCBI taxonomy): Bacteria > Pseudomonadati > Pseudomonadota > Gammaproteobacteria > Lysobacterales > Lysobacteraceae > Xanthomonas > Xanthomonas sp. 3498. The sequence goes on along the minus strand of NZ_JACHOH010000001.1, from coordinate 39,801 downwards.
CTGCCGCAGCAGGCCATCGCCCAGGCCGAACACGCGCAGTTCGCCGCTGGCGGTGAGATTGCTGGCGCTGCCCTGGCGGCTGGCATAGAGGTCGTAGTCGAGCAGGGCGCCGGGCGAGCTGGTCGCCGGTAGCGACGGCACGCCGCCGCGGGCGTCGATCCGGGTGGTGGCGACGTCGAGCAGCGCCACCGGCGCGTCGATGGCCAGCTGCTGCAGGCTGGCGTCGTAGCGGAAGCGCACGCCGTCCAGATCGCCCAGGGCGATCGCCGCGGTGGCGTCGCTGCCGTCCACGCGCAGACCGAGCTGGCGCAAGGTTGCGGCACTGGCGCGCAGTTGCTCGCCGTCGCGCTGGAACTGGAACAGGCCCGGCTGCCGGGTCTGGTTCAGGGTGACCTCCAGGTACAGGGTCTCCTGCGCCGGCGCAGCGGCCTGGGGCGGGGTGGAGGGCTGAGGCTGGGCGACGGCGAGCGCGGCAGTGCCGGCCCACAGGGCCAGCAACAGCTCAGGGCGCCGCCGTGTCCACGACCAGCGACTGCGCGCGCGGCTCGCCATTGATCCTTGCCTCGAACGTTCCTTGTGGCTGCGCCAGCGCCGCCGGCAGCGGCCAGCGCTTGCGCTGGCCCGGCAGCACATAGCCGGCCAGGCCTTGGGCGATGGCGCTGCGCTGGCCATCGCCGGCGACGAACTGAAGGTCCACCAATTGCGCGTGGCCGTTGCCCTGGTTGAGCACTTCCAGCGCCGTGCCCGCGCCGTCGCGGACCAGCCGCGCGCGCAGTGCCGGCGCAGTGGCCACGGCCGGCTTGAGGAACACCGGCACCGAATAGCGCAGCACGAACTGCAGCCCGGCGCTGGCGTTGCCGCTAGCGTCCTGACTGGGCAACTCGTCGACCAGGATGCGGTAGGCGTCCTCGCCGGCGCCAGGCGCGGGATCCAGGCGGATCACGCGGACCAACTGCCGCGAATGCGGCGCCAGCTCCAGCATCGGTGGGCTGAGCGCGATGCGGTCGCTGGGGTCGAGCACATCCTCGCCGTCGCGCTGCTGCCAATGGAACACGCGGACCTGCGCACGCAGCGGCACGTCGCCGCTGTTGCTCAGCCACACGCCCTGGGCGGTCTCCTCGGCGCGCAGCGACACCGAGGTCGGCGCCACCTGCAGGCTCGCTGCGACAGCCGCGCCGGCTGCCGCCAGCCACAACGCGGCGAGCGCCGGCAGGCGCAGGAAGGAATGCAGTCGCACATGCATGCAGGCGGCTCCGGTTACCAACTGACGGTGGCGGTGACGATGTCGCTGTATGAACCGGCAGGGTAGTTGGTGTTGGCGACCTGGCCGTAGACGGTGATCGGCTGCACTGCACCATTGCCGGTGCCGGCCTGGGTGTCGGTGCCGATGGTCGAGCCCCAGTTCTGCGTGCGCGCGGCATTGCGGTACAGCGAGTAAGGCACGCGCGTGGTGTTGCCGGCGACGGCGCTGCCCATGGTGCGGGTGGTGACCGTGGCGCCGGAGCCGGAACCGGCGTTGAGCGCGATGTTGTACGGCGTGCCGGAGGTGCAACGCACGTTCAAGGTGCCGGTGCTGTTGATCGCCGTCTGGTTGGAGTTGACGCTGCCGAAATCCACGTCGGTGGGGGCCGTCTGGATGTCGCAGACGCTGGTGATCTGGATCTTGACGTTGAAGGTACGCGAGTCGGACTGGGCCCAGGCCAGGCCGGTCCCGGCGACGAACAGCACGAGGAAGGCGAGAACGCGATGGAAGAGGTACATGGCAGGGTTCTTCGGTGAGGGCGGACAACCGCCGGTGTCGTCCCCAATGCAAACTGCGGGCCAGTTCACATTTTTATGGATCGTCATCAAGATTTCACATGAGATGGCGACCACGGGACAGCGCGTTCAGTGCGATGAAGGCGAGGGTGGTCAGGGCAACGCGCCGGAAAACCGCCAACGCGCCCGGCGCGTTCAGCCAGCGCCGGGATGAGCGATAATGACGACCATGACCGTCAATCTGAAAACTCCGCAGGACATCGAGAAGATGCGCGTGGCCGGCCGCCTGGCCGCCGAGGTACTGGACCTGATCGGCCCGTACGTGAAGCCCGGCGTCACCACCGCCGAGCTGGACCGCATCTGCCACGACCATATCGTCAAGGTGCAGCAGGCGGTGCCGGCCAACGTCGGCTACCGCGGCTTTCCGAAGACCGTGTGCACGTCGGTGAACAACGTGATCTGCCACGGCATCCCCAGCGAGAGCAAGGTCCTGAAGGACGGCGACATCGTCAACATCGACGTCACCGTGATCAAGGACGGCTGGCACGGCGACACCAGCCGCATGTACTGCGCGGGCACGCCCTCGGTGATGGCGCGGCGCCTGATCGAGGCCACCTACGAGGCGATGTGGCGCGGCATCCGCGCGGTGAAGCCGGGCGCCACGCTCGGTGACATCGGCCATGCCATCCAGCAGTACGCCGAGAGCGAGCGCTTCAGCGTGGTGCGCGAGTACTGCGGCCACGGCATCGGCAAGGTCTACCACGACGAGCCGCAGGTGCTGCACTACGGCCGGCCGGGCGATGGCCTGGTGCTGAAGCCGGGCATGACCTTCACCATCGAGCCGATGATCAACGAGGGCACGCGCTATACCCGCGTGCTGCCGGACGGCTGGACCGTGGTGACCAAGGACCGCAAGCTCTCGGCGCAATGGGAGCACATGGTCGCCGTCACCGAGGATGGGGTGGAGGTACTGACCCTGTCGCCGGGCGGCCTCGGCGAGCCGTGAGCCTGCTGCCGGCCGGTGCCGATGCCGGCATGCCCGACGCCGGTGTCGACGATGCCGGCTGGGCGGCCGCGGTGCGGCAACTGCTGGTGCAGACCGATGCGCGGCTGAGCAAGCGCTTCGACCAGGGCGACGACATCGACCGCCTGCTGGCGCTGCGCGCGCGCGCGCTGGACCAACTGATCCGTCACGCCTGGAGCCGCTGCGTGCCGCGCGAGGCCGGGCTGGCCCTGTTCGCGGTGGGCGGCTACGGTCGCGGCGAACTGTTCCCGCGCTCGGACATCGACCTGCTGGTGTTCGGCGAGCTCGACCCCATCTACGAACCGGCGCTGGCGCGGCTGTTTCCGCTGCTGTGGGACGCCGGCGTGCCGGTGAGCCACGCGGTGCGCTCGGCCGCGCAGTGTACCGCGGCCTGCGCCGACCAGACCGTGCTGACCGCGTTGATCGAGGCGCGCCCGCTGCAGGCCGACGCCGCCGCCAAGGCGGCGCTGGCCGCATCCATCGCGCCGCAGCGGGTGTGGCCGCCACGCGAATTCTTCATGGCCAAGCGCGAGGAGCTGCAGGCCCGCCACCAGCGTTTCGGCGATACCGCCGACAACCTGGAGCCGGACATCAAGGACGGCCCCGGCGGCCTGCGCGACCTGCACACCCTGGGCTGGATGGCGTTGCGCGCGTTCGGCGTGCGCGACCTGGAGCCGTTGATCGGGCTGGGCCATGTCGGCGGCGACGAAGCCGCCGCGCTGCGCCGCGAGCGCCGCGAACTGGCGCGCTTGCGCTACGGCCTGCACCTGGTCGCCAACCGCCCCGAAGAGCGCTTGCGCTTCGATTACCAGAAGACCCTGGCGCAGCGCCTGGGCTTCTCCGACGACGTCGAGAGCCTGGGCGTCGAGAAGATGATGCAGCGCTTCTACCGCAGCGCGGCGATCGTGCGTCGGCTCAGCGATCGGCTGCTGCAGCGCTTCGAGGAACAGTTCGATGGCGAGGCGCAGCCGCAGCCGCTGGCCGGCGGCTTCTCGCTGCGCCGCGGCTACCTGGCCGCCGACGACGAGCACTGGCCGCAGGCCGACCCGGTGCAGGTGTTCGCGCTGTTCGCCACCTGGGCCGCACACGGCGAGATCCGCGGCCTGCATTCGCTGACCGCGCGCGCGCTGGCCGAGGCGCTGCCGCACCTGCCGGCCTACGCCAGCGCCAGCACGGCCGCGCGCGAGCGCTTTTTGGCGCTGTTGCGCGGCCCGCGCGCGGTGCAGACGCTGACCCGGATGGCGCGGCTGGGCGTGCTCGGGCAGTGGATCCCGGCATTCGCGCAGGTGTCCGGGCGCATGCAGTTCGACCTGTTCCATGTGTACACGGTCGACCAGCACACGCTGATGGTGTTGAAGAACATGGCGGTGTTCGCCAGCGCGCGCGCCGACGACCGCTTCTCGATCGCGCATGAGGTCTGGCCGCGGCTGCGCAAGCCGGAACTGCTGCTGCTGGCCGGTTTGTTCCACGACATCGCCAAGGGCCGCGGCGGCGACCATTCGGAGCTGGGCGCGGTGGATGCGCGCGCGTTCTGCGCCGCGCATGCGCTCAGCGCCGCCGACACCGATCTGGTCGCCTGGCTGGTCGAGCAGCACCTGCGCATGTCGGTGACCGCGCAGAAGCAGGACATCGCCGATCCGGACGTGATCCATCGCTTCGCCAGCCTGGTCGGCGACCGCGAGCGGCTGGATCATCTGTATCTGCTGACCTGTGCCGACATCGCCGGCACCAGCCCCAAGCTGTGGAACGCGTGGAAGGACCGGCTGCTGGCCGACCTGTACTTCGCCGCCCGCCGCGCGCTGCGCGAGGGCCTGGAACACCCGCTGCCGGTGGCCGAGCGCCTGCAGGAGGCACGCGAGGCCACGCGTGCGCTGATGCACCTGCAGGGCCACGACGACGTCACCATCGACCGCCAATTCGCCGGCATGCCGGACGAGAGTTTCCTGCGCTTCCGTCCCGAGCAACTGGCCTGGCAGGCGACCTCGCTGATGGAGGTGGAACTGGGCGGCACCCTGGTCAAGGTGCGTCCGGTCACCCCCGACGACGCGGCGCTGGAAGTGTTCGTGTACTCGCCGGACCGCGACGGCCTGTTCGCCGCGATCGTGATGACCCTGGACCGGCTCGGCTACGGCATCCATCGCGCGCGGGTGCTCGATGCGCCGCATGAGGCGATCTTCGACACCTTCGAGGTGATGCCGGCCGATGCCTTCGCCAGCGGCGACATCGCGCAGTTGCAGGCCGGACTGCGCGAGGCGCTGGCCGGCGACCTGGCGCGGCTGCGTCCGGCGCGGCGCGTGGTGCCGCGCCAGCTGCGGCATTTCCGCTTCGCCCCGCGCATCGAATTCCGCGAGAGCCTCGACGGCCGCCTGACCCGGCTCAGCCTGGTCGCGCCAGACCGCCCCGGGCTGCTGTCGGACGTGGCCCAGGTGCTGCGCCGGCACCAGCTGCGCGTGCACGACGCGCGCATCGCCACCTTCGGCGAGCGCGCCGAGGATCTGTTCCACATCACCGACGAGCACAACCTGCCGTTGCCCGACGCCTGCCGCCAGGCGCTGCAGGCCGCGCTGCAGGCCTGCCTGGACCCCGATACCCCGCCTGGAGACCCCCGCTGATGGCCACCAAGAAGCCTGCCGCCAAGACGCCCGCTGCGAAGAAGCCGGCCACCAAGAAGACCGCCAAGCCGGCCAAGTCCGCCAAGCCGGTCGCCGCGAAGCCTGCGGCACCGACCGCGGCGGCCAAGCCCGCGCCGAAGCCGCTGCGCGCCAAGCCGGTCGCCATGCCCAGCGCCGACGAACTCAAGTTCACCATCGACAGCGCGTTCGAGCGCCGCGCCACGCTGACCCTGGACGAGATCGAGGGATCGACCCGGCCGGTGGTCAACCGGGTCATCGACGGCCTGGAAAGCGGCGAGTTCCGCGTCGCCGAGCCGGACGGTCACGGCGGCTGGAAGGTCAACGAGTGGCTGAAGAAGGCGGTGCTGCTGTACTTCCGGGTCAACGAGATGGCGGTGGTGGAAGCGCAGCCGGCGCCGTTCTGGGACAAGGTGGAGTCGCGCTTCGCCGGCTACCACGAGGCCGAGTTCCGCAAGGCCGGCGTGCGCGTGGTGCCGGGCGCGGTGGCGCGCCGCGGCAGCTACTTCGGCAAGGACGTGGTGCTGATGCCGAGCTTCACCAACATCGGCGCGCACGTCGGTGAGGGCACCATGGTCGATACCTGGGCCACGGTCGGGTCCTGCGCGCAGATCGGCAAGCATTGCCACCTGTCCGGCGGCGCCGGCATCGGCGGCGTGCTCGAGCCGCTGCAGGCCAGCCCCACCATCATCGAGGACCACTGCTTCATCGGCGCGCGCTCGGAAGTGGTGGAGGGCGTGGTGGTCGGCCACCACAGCGTGATCGGCATGGGCGTGTTCCTGGGCCAGAGCACGCGCATCTACAACCGCGCCACTGGCGAGATCTTCTACGGCTACGTGCCGCCGTACAGCGTGGTGGTGTCCGGGCAACTGCCGGCCAAGGACGGCTCGCACTCGCTGTACTGTGCGGTGATCGTCAAGCAGGTCGACGCCAAGACCCGCAGCAAGACGAGCGTCAACGATCTGCTGCGTGGGTTGGCTGACTGAGGATGGTGAGACCGGGCTAAGCCCGGTTTCGCTCTGGTGTGCTGCTTCCTGTCGACTTTGTGGTCAGGCGCGGTACTTCTTTGCGCGTTGCGTAGCTATTGCGCGCGTCGGTGTCTGAGTGTCTAGGGCATTGGCATTCGCAAAGGCGCGCTGCGAGGCAACGACAAAAGCTTTCGCCCTTGCGGGCGAGTTACTTTGATCAGCCTTTGGCTGCTGAGAAGCGCTTCTTTGCTCGCGCAAAGAAAAGGTAACCAAAAGAAGCGCTTTACCACAGCCGAAGGCTGGTCAAGCGCGCCCTGCCTTGCGCCCTCCGCGCTGCGCGCTCCGGGTCCGCGGATGCACCGGGGATTCGCGGAAGGGGCTTGGCTGCTTTGCAGCCAAGTCCGGGGCAGGCGCCTCACGGCGCCAGCCCGCCCGCCGGGGCGAAGCAGTGCTTCGCCTTTTTCCGGCGAGCCCTGCCCCTGCCGCCCTTCGGGTTTTTCCCCGGTCCATCCGCCGCTGCGGAAGGGAACTCGGTAGATCAAAAGCAAACGCAAAGGCGGTAAAGCACGCTTTGGCTTCCGTCGTCATCGGCATGCTGGGCATGCCGAACCGCCGGCGATCCAACGCCAGTGCGCCGTCTGCGGGTAGGCTAAGCACATCATGTGGTCGTCGCATGGTGCGACGCGGTTGTTTCGCAGGACTCGCGATCTCGCGGCCAGGATAGGACGCACACCCGGCGTACATCGGTGGCCGGATACGCTGCCACACGCGGGTTCGAGCGCTGCCGCGGCAGTGTGCATCGGACCGACGATGCCCGGTGCAGACTGTTGCCGGGTGCTGCACTGCCCTGACAGGGAGACACCAATGCGGAAGATGAAATGGGCTTGCTGGATGACGGTGGCGTTCGCGCTGTCCGGGTGCGGTCGCGAGGGCGCGCCGACGCCAGCGGCACCTGCGGACGGTCATACGCTCACCGAGACGGGCGCTGCGCCAAGCCCCGTGCCTGCTGCGACCGCTGCGCCTGCAAAAGCGCCTGCGACGACGGAGAGCGCCAGCGTGGCAAGCGAACCACTGTCCTGCGCCGCCGAAATCGGCGCCGATGCCGCGGCGGCGCGCGTGGCGACCTGCCGTTCGGTGTCGCCGGCCACGCATCCGCCCTGCAATGCCGCGAACAGTTGCGCCATGATCGACGACGAGATCGCGCGCAGCTGCGCGCTGCTCGGTCACAACGGACCGGCCACCGCCGGTTGCGGCCCGGCGGCCGACAGCCCGCAGGCCGCGGCCGACGTGGTGCGGCGTTATTACGCGGCGATCAACGCGCGCGATTACGCGGTGGCCTGGCAGCAGTGGGGCGAGGACGGGCGCCCGGGGCAGTCCTACGACATGTTCAAGGCCGGCTTCGCCCAGACGCGCGCGGTGAAGGTGACGATCGGCGCGCTCGGTGCCAGCGACGGTGCCGCCGGCTCGGTGTATCAGCCAGTGCCGGTCACCGTGGAGGCGACGCTGGCCGACGGCACGCGGCAACGCTTCCGTGGCGACTACGTCCTGCGTCGGGTCAACGGTGTCGACGGCGCCTCGGCCGCGCAACTGCGCTGGCGCATCGACTCGGCCCGGCTCAAGGACGTGCCAGCGCAGTAAGGCGCGGTGTGGCCAAGTGCGTTTTCTCGCTGCGCGGGAGAGCCGACGGCGCGTGCGCCGGGTAAGATCAAACACGATATCTGCGCGTGCCATGTCGCCACGGCGCGCCAACCCTCACCCCAACCCCTCTCCCGGCGGGAGAGGGGCTTTATTCGCTTGATGGGACATTTCGATGACGACGTTGTACGGATTGAAGAACTGCGACACCTGCAAGAAGGCGACCAAGTGGCTGGACCGCTTCGGTGTGGCCTACACCTTCGTCGACTACCGCGAGCACAAGCCGACCCCGGAAACGCTGCTGGAATGGGCCGGCCAGGCCGGTGGCTTCGACGCGCTGGTCAACAAGTCCTCCACCACCTGGCGGCAACTGCCCGACAACAAGAAAGCGCCTGGCTCCGATGCCGAGTGGAAGCTGCTGCTGCGCGAGTATCCGCAACTGATCCGGCGGCCGGTGGTGGTGACCGACGATGGCCGGCTCAGCCAGGGCTTCTCCGACAACGGCTTCAAGCAGCGATTCGGTATCGCGTGAACATCCGCCCGTACCGGGCAGACGACTGGGCACGCCTGTGCGCCATCCATGACGCCGCGCGCCTGGAGGAACTGCAGGCGGCGGTGTTGGCCGATGCGTTCCTGCCGCTGCCGATCGCCGCTGAGCGCGAAGGGCTGTTCGACTACCGCGTGCAGGTCGCCGAGTGGCAGGGCCAAGTGCTTGGCTTCGTCGCCGACGATGGCGAGGAACTGGCCTGGCTGTACGTGGATCCGGCCGCGCGCCGGCGCGGCGTCGGCCAGGCGCTGGTGACCGCGGTGCAGGACGCCAGCCCGGCTGGCCTGACGCTGGAATTGCTGGATGGCAATGTCGCGGCACTCGCGTTCTACCGTGCCTGCGGCTTCGTCGAAACCGGCGTGCAGCATGGGCGCATGCCCGGCAACGAGGCCTTCGCGGTACGCGTGCGCTGCATGCGCTGGCCGGGTGTCGCGCCGTAGCGAAGGCCAGGATCGCGAACGTGCATCCGCCAGGGAGACCCTGGCAGAGACTTCGAATCCGCCAGTCCCGCTCGTACACTGCACTTGCTGCGTCGCCCGCCCGCGACGTTACCGGCCCCGATCATCATCATCGCGCCCTAGCGCTTTCCCAAACGGTGTCCCTTGCATGTCCGATGTCCTTGAACTCGCCCGCGACCTGATCGCCCGCCCGTCGGTCACTCCCGACGATGCCGGGTGCCAAGCACTGATCGCGCAGCGGCTGGAACGCGCTGGTTTCGCCATCGAGCATTTGCGCTGCGGCCAGGTCGACAACCTGTGGGCGACCCATCGCGGTGGCGATGGCCCGGTGCTGGCACTGCTCGGCCATACCGACGTGGTGCCGCCGGGGCCGCGCGAGGCCTGGGCCAGCGATCCGTTCGCGCCGCAGATCCGCGACGGCGTGCTGTACGGGCGCGGTGCCGCGGACATGAAAGGCAGCGTGGCCGCGTTCGTGGTCGCCGCCGAACGGTTCGTGGCCGCGCAGCCGCAGCACCCGGGCACGCTGGCGGTGCTGCTGACCAGCGACGAGGAAGGCGATGCGATCGACGGCGTGCGCCACGTGGCGCGATTGTTCGCCGAGCGCGGCGAACGCATCGACTGGTGCGTCACCGGCGAACCCTCGTCCACCGAACGTCTCGGCGACCTGCTGCGGGTCGGCCGCCGCGGCAGCCTCTCCGGCGCGCTGCGCGTGCGCGGCGTGCAGGGGCATGTGGCCTATCCGCACAAGGCGCGCAACCCGATCCACTTGGCCGCGCCGGCGCTGGCCGAACTGGTCGCGCGGCACTGGGACGACGGCTACGAAAGCTTCCCGCCGACCAGCCTGCAGATCTCCAACGTGCATGCCGGCACCGGCGCCAACAACGTGATCCCCGGCGAACTGCAGGTCGCCTTCAACCTGCGCTACACCCCGCACTGGGATGCGCCGCGGCTGGAAGCGGAGATCGCCGCGCTGTTCGATCGCCATGGCCTGGACTACGACCTGCGCTGGCACCGCAGCGGCGAGCCGTTCTACACACCGGAAGGCACGCTGCGCCGGGTAGCGCGCGAGGTGCTGGGCGAGGTCGCCGGCGCGCCGCCGGAGGAGAGCACCGGCGGCGGCACTTCCGATGCGCGCTTCATCGCGCCACTGGGCGCGCAATGCATCGAGGTCGGCCCGGTCAACGCCAGCATCCACCAGGTCGACGAGCACGTGCGCGTGGCCGACCTGGAGGCGCTGCCGGATCTGTACCTGCGCCTGATCGAACGGTTGCTGCGGTAACAGTTGCGCCGGCCCGCGCGCCGGGTTACGGTCGCCGCATGACCTCGCTGTCCATCCTCCGCTCGACCACCGCCAACGGCCGCAACAATGCGCTGGCGAATAATCGTGCGCGGCCGATGCGGGTCTGCGACTAGGCGCTACCAGAAACACCACGCCCAGCCACCAGAAAACCCGCATCGGCCGATGCGGGTTTTTTTGTGCCTGGGCGTGTGGATTCCCTCGCAACCCTTACCCCACGATCAGGAGCTTTCCCATGTGTTCGATCTTCGGCATCTTCGGCCTGCAACCGGGCGACGACCTGCAGGCGCTGCGGCGGCAGGCGCTGGACTGCTCGCAGCGGCAGCGCCATCGCGGCCCGGACTGGAGCGGCGTGTATGTCGACGACGGCGCGATCCTGGTCCATGAGCGCCTGGCCATCGTCGACCCGGCCGGCGGTTCGCAGCCGCTGCTCTCCGACGACGGACGCCTGGCGCTGGCGGTCAACGGCGAGATCTACAACCATCGCGAGCTGAAGAAAGAACTCGTCCAGCCCTACGCCTTCCAGACCGGTTCGGACTGCGAGGTGATCAACGCGCTGTACCGCGAAACCACGCCGGACGCGCTGCTGAACCGCCTCAACGGCATCTTCGCGTTCGCACTGTGGGACAAGGCCGCCGGCCGCGTGCTGATCGCGCGCGATCCGATGGGCGTGTGCCCGCTGTACTGGGGCCACGACGCGCAGGGCCGGCTGCGGGTGGCCTCGGAGATGAAATCGCTGGCCGACAGCTGCGCCGACGTCGCCCAGTTCCCGCCGGGCCACTATTACGACAGCGCCAGCGCCGAGCTCGTGCAGTACTACCGCAAGCCCTGGCGCGACTATGCGGCGGTGCAGGGCGTGGAGGTCGGCAAGCAGGAACTGCGCGAGGCCTTCGAGCGTGCCGTGCATCGGCAGCTGATGACCGACGTGCCGTACGGCGTGCTGCTCTCCGGCGGGCTGGATTCCTCGCTGGTGGCAGCGGTGGCGGCACGTTTCGCGCGCAAGCGCATCGAAGAGAACGACGAGGCCGAGGCCTGGTGGCCACGTCTGCACTCGTTCGCGATCGGCCTGAAGGGCTCGCCGGATCTGGCCGCCGCGGCGATCGCGGCCGAGGCCCTGGGGACCGTGCACCACGGCTTCGAATACACCTTCGAGGAAGGCCTGGACGCATTGCCGGAAGTCATCCGGCACATCGAAACCTACGACGTCACCACCATCCGCGCCTCCACGCCGATGTTCCTGCTGGCGCGGCGGATCAAGGCGATGGGCGTGAAGATGGTGCTGTCCGGCGAAGGCAGCGACGAGATCTTCGGCGGCTACCTCTACTTCCACAAGGCGCCGAACGCGCGCGAATTCCACGAGGAACTGATCCGCAAGCTCGACGCGCTGTACAACTACGATTGCCTGCGCGCCAACAAGTCGATGATGGCCTGGGGCGTGGAGCCGCGTGTGCCGTTCCTGGACGTGGAGTTCCTGGACGTGGCCATGCGCATGGATGCCCAGTACAAGATGATCGACAAGGCCAGTGGCGGCGCGGCGCGCATGGAGAAAGGGGTGCTGCGCGACGCCTTCGAAGGTTATCTGCCCGAGTCGATCCTGTGGCGGCAGAAGGAGCAGTTCAGCGACGGCGTCGGCTATGGCTGGATCGATGGGCTCAAGGCGCATGCCGAAGCCCAGGTCAGCGACCGCGAACTGGCCGCGGCCGACAAGCGCTTCCCGGTGAACCCGCCGCAGACCAAGGAAGCCTATTACTACCGCAGCCTGTTCGAGCGCGTGTTCCCGACGCCGGCAGCGGCCGAGACCGTGCCCGGCGGCAAGTCGATCGCCTGCTCCTCGCCGGCGGCGATCGCCTGGGACGCCAGCTTCGCGGCCATGGCCGATCCCTCCGGCCGTGCGGTGGCGGGTGTGCACGCGCAGGCGCTGGGAGCCTGAACTCGCACGTCCCGCCGGCGATGCGCCGGCGGGACGTGCCGGACTCGGGATCCAAGCAACGGGAGTCGGCGGTGCTTCGGATCGCGGCACCGCCTTTCCGGGGGCCGCGTCCCGGGTCCCGGCCTTACTCGAAGCGCACGCAGTGGCCGTAGCGTTCGGGCTGGATGTCGATGCCCGAGGCGTCGGCCTGGTTGTTCTTGCGCCACAGGTTGGGGCGGAAGTCCGGACCGGTGCAGTTGGCGGCGCTGTCCACGCCGATGGTGTAGGTGTAGGGATTGCCGCGGAAGGTGTTGTTCTCGAAGGTGTTGTCCTGGCTCATGCTGTTGTCCCAGCACAGGATCTGCGGCGTGCGCTGGCGGATCGAGCAGGTCAGGTAAAGCCCGGCGCCCTTGTTGTCGATGAACTGGTTGCCGGCGAACAGGTTGCGCCGCGCGTCGGCCAGGTACACGCCCTGGCTGCCGTTGCGCTCCAGGCGGTTGTCGCGGATCTCGCTGTCTTCCAGGTGCTCGGTGGTGATGCCGGCGGCGACGTTGTCGTGGATCACGTTGTCGATCAGCTTGACCTTGGCGGTGCGGTTGAACGACACCCCATCCCAGGTTGCGCCGGACACGTCGTTGTGCGCGATCAGCAGGTCGCGGCTGTCGAACTCGCTGAGCAGGCAGGCGCTGCGGCACTTGCTCACCCGCAGGTGGGTCAGCTGGATGTCCTGGCCGTTGCGCACCACCACCAGGCTGTTGCTCAGGTACGGGCGCTCGGGCATGAACTCCTTGTCGATGGTGCCGCCGACGATCTGCAACTGCTCCACGCGGACGTCGCGGATCGGCTTCAGCGGGCGCTCGTTCTGGTAATCGCCGATCACGATGGTCGGTTGCTGCACGTGGTCGCGCATGCGCAGCACGGTGCTGTCGCCCTGGCCGCGCAGGCGCAGGCCGTCGCGCTGGATCGAGATCAGCTTGCCGACCGGGAATTCGCCGGCGCTCAGGCACACGGTGGCGGGCTTGCCGTCGTTGGGGACGCGGTCGATGGCGGCTTGCAGATCGTCGCCGGGTTCGGCGCGCACGCTGCAGTCGGAGTTGGCACCGGGCGCGTCGGCGGCCGGCGTGGCACAGGCGGAGAACGATACGGCCGCGGCGAGCGGCAGCAACAGGGCGAGCAGGGGAGGGCGCTTCATCGGTAGGCAGACTCGGCAGTGGGGGGAGGGGAGGCGGCGGACCGGCGCATGGGACGAACGCCGGCGCGGAAACATCGGGTCATTGTGGCGTGGACGGGCTTAATGTCAGCGTGTGCCGGGTTTGACCGGGCAGGAACTTTGTGGCGCGGCCCTGCACCCAGTCGGCGTGGCCGGCGCCCCAGAACGGCGACAGCGGATGGCCGCTCTGGCCGCCCGGCATGTGCACGATGCCATCGGCCTCGTGGCCGGGCGCCACCACCATGCGCTCGGAGGCGCCGAAGGCCGGGCGCTGCACCCGCGGCATGTCGTCGTCGCCCGCCAGCGGCGTGTCCGGCATGCACAGCCAGCCACGCAGCGGCGCCGGCAGGCCCTGCGCCAGCGGGTGGCAGATCGCCGCACGGTTCTGCTGGCCCCAGCGGCGCGTGTCCAGCGGGCCGTCGGCCTGCAGCGTCGTGCGCACCTCGGCGGCGGCGTCCTCCAGCAGCGCCTGCCAACTGCCGTAGCGGCGCGGCAACAGGTGCAGGGGCTGTTGCTGCAGCAGCGGCCAGGCCACGCCTTCCAGTTGCGGCAGCGGCGGTGGCGCGGCATCGGCGTCCGATCCTGTCCGGGCCGGCGCGATCAGGCCGTCGCGGATCCGGGTCAGCACCGCCAGGCGCCATGCGCGCACCAGGGTGTAGCTGACCGAGCCGGTGCTGGCGCGGCCTTCCCAGTGCGCGGCCGCCTGCGAAACGGCGTGCAGCGCCGGCGTGGCCGCGCCGGCATCGCGTTGCCGTAGCAGGGCCCACCAGCGCTGCAGGAACAACGCGCGGTCGTCGAGCTGGATCGCCAGCAACTGCTGTTCGTCGAGATGCGGGTGCAGGCGCAGGTCGTCGCGGATCTGCTGCGCGCGCGCGCCCAGCGCGTAGCCGCCGTCGCCGATCGGGGCCAGTTCGGCGCCGCCGACCACGCGGGCGTTGGCGGTCCACAGTTGCCCGTCGGCGGGATCGATGCGCTGCGGCGACTGGGTGGTGGACAGCGGCCATGGCGCGCAGCGGGCCTGCGCCGGCACCGTCGCGCGCACGTCGTGCATCACCGCATCGGCCGCGCAGTGCGGGCCGCGCAGCGGCAGCGGGCCGAGTACGCGCCAGCCGATGTGGCCGTCGCGGTCGGCCAGCACCAGGTTCTGCGCCGGCGTGGCGATGGCTTGCGCGTGGGCGAAGGCGCTGCCCAGCGTTTCGGTGCGGGCGAAGTCGGCCAGGCCCAGGTTCAGCGCGCCCGGCAACTGCGCGGCCCAGCGCAGCGCCAGCGCGCTGCCGTCCGGCTCGTGCTGCAGGATCGGGCCGTAGGCGGTGTCCTCCACCTGCAGCGTGGTGTCGGGGGCGCCGGAGACGCGGATCAGTTCGCGATGCACGGTGACCGGCGTGCAGCCGGGCTGGGCCACGGCGGCGCATGGGGTCAGCCGGTACCAATCGGCGGTATCGGCATAGCTGTTGGTGAAGCCCCAGGCGATGTGGCCGTTGCTGCCAACGATCACTGCCGGCAGGCCCGGCAGCGAGAACCCCGACACGTCCACGCGGCCGCCCGGCGCCTGCGCATCGGCATAGCGCAGGCGCACGCGGAACCACAGACTGGGGGCGCGCAGGGCCAGGTGCATATCGTTGGCGACGATGGCACGGCCGTCGGCGGTGCGGCTGCCGGCGATGGCCCAGTTGTTGCTGCCGGGCGCGCTGGTGGCGACCGCTTCCGTCGCGGCCGGCGCGGGCGCGTCGGCCAGGCGGCGCAGATCGACCTGGCCGGCATCGGGCAGCACCGCGTCGCCGCGCACGCTGCCGTCCAGTGTCGCATCCCAACTGCTGCCTTCGTGGCGCAGCAAGGCATACAGCGGCGCCGGCAAGCGCTGCTGCAGGCGGTACAGGTCCAGCTTGCGCTCGAGTTGCTTGCCCTGCAGATCGAAGTACATCGCCTGGCCAGCCAGCGCCGAATCCACCGGCTGCCAGTCGCGCGGCGTGGCGAACAGCACCAGGTACGGCCACGGCCGCACCCGCAATGCGTGCAGGCCCTGGTTGACGCCGGCGCTGTAGGCCTGCAGCGCCGCCGCGTGCGTGCCGGCGAACGTGGCCAGTTGCGCGCTGCTACGGGCGCGCAGGCGCTGCGCGCGCCGCGCCTTGTCCACGCCCAGCGCATGTGGGCCGACCAGCTCGGACAGTTCGCCGGCGGCGGCGCGGCGCAGCAGGTCCATCTCGAAGAAACGTTCCTGCGCGTGCACGTAGCCGAGCGCGCGCATCGCATCGGCTTCGTCGGCGGCATCGATGGTGACCACGCCCAGCGCGTCGCGCTGGATGCTCGCCGGCGCCCGCAGGCCTTGCAGCGGCGCGGTGCCGTCGAGCGTGGCCAGGCTGCCGCGCAGCAGCAGCCAGACGCCCAGCGCCACGGCCGCCGCCAGCAGCAGCGTCCCCAGCAGCAGGCGTTTCCATCGACCACGCATCGTCTCTCTCCGGATAGGCAAGTCTCCGATTCTAGACACGAGTGCGTGTCGTTCCCGCGTAGGTGCGGCGCGCTGTGCGCGGGGTCACGCATCGCGGACGTGCGAGTCGGGATGTGAATGATTCCGATTGGAACGCGGCGTGGCGGCATCGGGCACTATGGCGCCCTCAGTCGACCCCACGGAGCCCGCCCCATGAAGGGACACCCCGACGTTGTGCAATGCCTCAAGGAGCTGCTGCGCGGCGAACTGGCCGCGCGCGACCAGTATTTCATCCACTCGCGGCGTTACGAGGACCAGGGCCTGCTGGCGCTTTACGAACGCATCAACCATGAAATGGAAGAGGAAACCGAGCACGCCGATGCGCTGCTGCGGCGCATCCTGTTCCTGGAGGGCGACCCGGACATGCGTCCGCATGCGTTCGAACCCGGTCGCACGGTCGAGGAGATGCTGGAGAAGGACCTGAAGGTCGAGTACGAAGTGCGCGCCAACCTGGCTGCGGGCATGAAGCTGTGCGAGCAGCACGGCGACTACGTCAGCCGCGACGTGCTGCTGGCCCAGTTGCGCGACACCGAGGAAGACCATGCGTGGTGGCTGGAGCAGCAGCTTGGCCTGATCAAGCGCATCGGCATGGCGCTGTACCAGACCTCGAAGATCGACGGGCACGTGTCCGGCAAGGACGCTTGATCCAAGCGCGCGCCTCCCGCTTGCGGGAGGCGCCGATGCGTTGAGCGGGAGCTTCCCGCCACCGCGGCCGCGCCATCGCCGGCCGCTTGCGACCGGTCGATCGTGCCCGTCGCCATCTCTCTCGTTGGTTCGCATCGGCACTGCCGCACTCGCGGGCGATGCGTGTCATCGATGTCGTCGCGTTGTTCGCTGCAGTCAGACTGCAGCGAACGCGGACCAACCTCGCTTCCCTGGTCGTTTCGTGCCGTTGCCGACCGTGTTCGACTGCGCACGCGTGGCTGCGTTGTCCGAGGACGTGCGATCGACGGATTCAGTCGGCCTGAGGGGTTGGGACACGGCCACAAAGCGCACCGAGCCACTTCGAAGCCACCGCTGGCTGCTGTTGCAATGCCGCAAAAAACGGCCGGCGCCGGCATGGCGCTACGCACGGAATCCCTTGAAATCCAGGCATTTGCGCGCCTAGTCAGGTCCGCGCCAAGTGCCGTGCCGGCAATGCTTGCAAAACAGTAGTGATCGCTATACGGTAGTTTTCACTACTGAATTGCGCGATGGCGAGGGGGCGTTCGATGCAGGCGAATCTGGGAATGAGGCGGTACGGCGCGATCGGTGCGTTCGTCGCGGGATGGCTGCTGGCGCCGGCCGCGGCGGGCGCCGCACCGGCCGCGGCGCAGGGGCTGTGGCTGACCGCGGCCAAGGACGCGGTGGTGGAGTTCGCGCCCTGCGCGGATGCGGCCAGCGCCTTGTGCGGGCGCATCGTCTGGGACAAGGACGCCGGCACCGCCACCGATACCTGCGGCGTGCAGATCGCGCGCCTGGGCCGCGAGGACGGCGACACCTGGCGCGACGGCTGGGCCTTCGATCCGCGCAGCGGCAAGCGCTACAAGGCCACGCTGCGCGCCAGCGGCAAGTCGCTGGACCTGCGCGCCTTCGTCGGCGTGGAAGTGCTCGGCGAGACCGAGCGCTTCACCCGCGTGCAGGCGCTGCCCAGCACGCCGGTCTGCGCCAAGTAGTCGAGTCGACTCGCCGCGCGCGCAACGCGCCGGCGCCATCGACGTGCGGGGCCGACGACGGCCACCGCGCGTCCCACCTTCCTCAGCGAACCAGGGGAGATTGAGATGACGGCAGTCCGCTTCATGGCGACCCTCGCGGGCGCACTGGCCCTGCACGGCGCGTGCTGCGCCCAGGCCCACGCCCAGCAGGCCGAGACCGATGGCATGGTCAACTACGAGTTCCAGAACCAGATCAAGCTGATGAGCGAGCAGCGCACGCGCGGCGTGTCCGACTCGCTGATGCGTCCGTCGCTGAAGTGGACCACCCAGTTCGTGCATGCCAGCGGCTTCGTTGCGCTATTGGAGGTGGCCAAGGTCAGCAAGAAGCAGTTCCTCGACGGCGACGGCCTGGGCATCACCGCGGCGGCCGGCTACCGCTTCGGCAATCCCGATGCCTGGCATGCCGGCGTCGGCCTGGCCACCGAGCGCTTCCCCAACGCCAGCTTCCTGGCCCCGCATCGGATCGACCTGGAGACCGGCACGCCGGAGGACTTCCGCCGCACCGACTACGACAGCAATTTCGGCGTGCTCGAACTCGGCTACGGCGCGATCGAAGGCCGCGTGCTGTACGTGTTCTCCAAGACCTACCGCGGCGCCGACACCGGCGGCGTGTGCGCGCAGATCCTGCAGTTCGCCGCCGATCCGACGGTGGCGCTGCGCTGCTTTGCCCGTGGCGAGCACGACTCGCGCGGCACCCTGCTGGGCGATCTCAACTACCAGACCCCGCTGCTGCCGTCGGTGCTGCCGTCGACCACGCTGCGCCTGCACGCCGGCTACCAGAAGCTGCGCAATTTCAGCGAGGGCAGCTTCGCCGACTACCAGATCGGCGTCACCCACAAGCGCTGGGGCCTGGACTGGAACCTGGACTGGGTCAGCACCCGGGTCAACGCGCACGAGCTGTACTGGGTGCAGGACGGCGGACGCATCCGCAAGACCGACGGCGACACCCTGGTGGCCTCGATCGGCTACACGTTCTGACCCATGCGCAGCGAACTGCTCGATGCCGACCGTGGCGGCGACCAGCCGCTGGTGCTGGCGGTGGATCTGGGAACCTCCGGCTGCAAGTGCGCGCTGGTCACGCTGGACGGCCAGGTGATCGCCTGGGCGTTCGAACCGGTGCCGCTGCACGTGCACGGGGTCTGTGCCGAGCAGGATCCGCGCGACTGGTGGAACGCGCTGCTGGTCACCGCCGCGGCGGTGCTGCAAGGGGGCGAGGCGCTGCGCCGGCGGGTGACCGCGGTGTGCTGCTCGACCCAGGGCGAGTGCACCGTGTGCGTGGACCACGACGGCCAGGCGCTGGGCAACGCCATGCTGTGGCTGGACATGCGCGGGCAGGCGGCGATCGCGCGGCGCCTGCGCGGGCGTTGGCTCAACGTGCGCGGCTATGCGCCGGTGAAACTGTTGCGCTGGCTGCGCCTGAGCGGCGGCGCGCCGGCCGGCAGCGGCAAGGATTGCGCCGGCCACATCGCCTACCTGCGCGACCACGAACCGCAGCGCTACCAGCGCACGCACAAGTTCCTCAACGCGCTGGACTATCTCAACCTGCGCCTGACCGGGCGCTTCTGCGCCACCGCCGATTCGGTGCTCACCACCTGGGTCACCGACAACCGCGACCCGATGCGCATCCGCTACGACGATGGCTTGCTGCGGCTGCTGGGCATCGAGCGCGACAAGCTGCCGGACCTGGTGGCCTCCACCGAGGTGCTGGGGCCGCTGCTGCCGCAGGTGGCCGCGCAGTTGGGGCTGTCGCCGCAGACCCGGGTGATCGCCGGCGCCATCGACAACTCGGCGGTGGCGGTGGCCGCGGCTGTCGACGACTATGCCGCGCATCTGTATCTGGGCACCTCGTCGTGGCTGGGCGCGCACGTGCCGCGGATGAAGACCGATGTGTTCAGCAACATCGCCGCGGTGCCGTGCGCGGTGAGCGGGCGCTACCTGGCCACGGCGCTGCAGTCCACCGCCGGCGCCAACCTGTCGTTCCTGCGCGACCGCATCCTGTTCCATCCCGATGAGTTGCTTCGCGACGAGGATCGTCCGGACGTGTACGAAGTGCTCAACGTCATCGCCGCGCGCGTGCCGCCCGGGGCCAACGGCCTGGTGTACATGCCGTGGCTGTTCGGCGAGCGCACCCCGGTGGAGGACCACAGCCTGCGCGCCGGGCTGGTCAACCTGTCGCTGATGCATACCCGCGAGGACATCATCCGCGCCTTCATGGAAGGGGTGGCGTTGAACACGCGCTGGATGATGGAGCCGTTCGCGCGCCTGCTCGGCCGCGATCCCGGCGTGATCGCCGCGGTCGGCGGCGGTGCGCAGTCGGACCTGTGGTGCCAGATCATCGCCGACGTCGGCGGCCAGCCGATCCGGCAACTGCACAACCCGATCCAGGCCAATGCGATCGGTGCCACCTTCATCGCCGGCGTGGGCCTGGGCCGGCTGCGCTTCGCCGACCTGCCGGCGCTGCAACGCGCGCGCCGGGTATACGAGCCGTCGCCGCGCAACCGCGCGCTGTACGACGACCGCTATGCGACGTTCCGCGAATTGCAGCGCACCCTGGCGCCGATCTACCGGCGCATGAATCCCGCTCCCGAGTGCGTGCCGGAGGTTCCTCAGCATGTTTGCCCATGAACAACGCGCGCGCGTGGTCGCGCTGTGCGTGGAGCTGTCGCGGCGCGGCTACCTGGCCGGCACCGGCGGCAACGTCGCGCTGCGCCTGGACGCCGAGCGCTTCGCGGTGACGCCGTCGGCCACCGACTACCTGGCGATGCGCGCCGAGGACATCTGCGTGGTGCGCCTGGCCGACCTGCGGCAACTGGACGGTGCCGCCACGCCGTCGGTGGAGACCGGGCTGCATGCGCAGGTGCTGCGCCGCCGGCCCGACGTGGCCTGCAGCATCCACACCCATCAGCCGGTGGCCAGCGCCTGCGCGCTGCTCGGCGCGGCGCTGCCGGTGGAGGACACCGCGTTGCAGGCGGTAATCGGCGCGCGCGTGCCGATGGTCGGCTACTTCCCGTCCGGCACCGGGCTGCTGGCCTGGCTGCTGGCGCGGCAACTGCGCCCGTCGCGCAACGCTTATCTGATGCGCAACCACGGCGTGCTGTGCTGCGGCCGCAGCCTGGAACAGGCGGTGGCGGCGGTCGATGCGCTGGAGCAGGTGGCGCGCGATCACCTGGCACGCCGCATCGAACGCCGCGCGCTGCACGACGCCGGAATGGCTGCGCCGTTGCGCGCCGTCCTCACCGCACTGGAGGCCTGAATCCATGCACGCCCTTTCCGTTTCCGTTCCCCCGAACCCGGCACCGACCATGAGCCAGACTCCCGCCATTTCGCAATGGCCCGATGTGGACCAGCTGTACGCGCGTTTCCATGCACTGGTGAACCAGCCGATGCGCCCGATCGGCGCCGTCGGCATGGCCAAGGTGATGCGCTATTTCGACGAGCGCTGCCAGGGCTCCAGGCGCCTGGGCGAGGCGGCCAAGCAGGTGATCCCCGGCGGCGTGCAGCACAACCTGGCGTTCAACCATCCGTTCCCGCTGGCGATGCACAGCGCCGAGGGCGCGTACCTGACCGACGTGGACGGCAACCGCTACATCGACTTCCTGCAGGCCGGTGGCCCGACCCTGCTCGGCTCCAATCCGCCGGAACTGCGCGAGCACGTGCAGGCGGTGCTGGACCAGTGCGGCCCGGTGACCGGCCTGCTGCACGAGTACGAGGTCAAGCTGGCCGAACTGGTCTGCGCCAGCATGCCGGCCGTGGAGATGCTGCGCCTGCTCGGCTCCGGCACCGAGGCGGTGATGGGCGCGGTGCGCCTGGCCCGCACCCACACCCGCAAGAAATGGATCATCAAGATCGGCGGCGCCTACCACGGCTGGAGCGATCAGCTGGTGTACGGCATGCGCCTGCCGGGCACCGGGCGCATGGAGGCGATCGGCATCCCGCGCGGCGCCACCGCCTACACCCAGGAATGCCATCCCAACGATCTGGAGGCATTGCGCCGCAAGCTGCAGTTCAATCGCCTGCGCGGCGGCACCGCGGCGGTGCTGCTGGAGCCGCTGGGGCCGGAGAGCGGCACGCGGCCGGTGCACCACGACTACAACCGGCAGGTGCGCAAGCTGTGCGACGAGTTCGGCGCGCTGCTGATCTTCGACGAAGTGGTCACCGGCTTCCGGCTCGGCCCGGGCGGTGCGCAGGGCTACTTCGGGGTCCTGCCGGACATCACCGTGCTCGGCAAATGCCTGGCCGGTGGCTATCCGATGGCCGGGGCGATCGGCGGCCGCCGCGAGGTGATGATGAGCCTGGTCGGTGGCATCGGCACCACCGCGCGACGCGCCTTCGTCGGCGGCACGCTGTCGGCCAATCCGCTGTCCTGCGTGGCCGGCTACCACGCCTTGCTGGAGGCGCAGCGCAGCGACGCCGCCGGCCAGGCCGGCCGGGCCGGCGATCGCCTGCGGCAGGGCTTGGAGGCGATCATCCGCCGTCTCGGCCTGCCGTACGTGGTCTACAACATGGGCTCGATCGTGCACCTGCAGACCTCCGGCGTGCTGCTGCTGGACACCGGCAACCTGTACAAGCTGTGGCGCGTGCGCAACGAGGCCAAGGAGCGCAAGCACATGATGGAGGAGATGGGCGCGGCGTACTCGGCACACGGGCTGATCACCCTGGCCGGCAGCCGCATCTACACCAGTCGCGCCGATACCGACGCGGTGATCGACGAGGCGCTGAATCGCTTCGACGACGTGTTCAAGCTGGTGTAGCGCATGCCCACCGTCCCGCAAATCGAAGCGCTGTGGCTGCACACACGCGAGCGGCTCGTGGCCAAGCGCCTGCTCGGCGACGATGCGGCAGCGCTTTCGCTGCGCTGCCCAGGCACCACGGCGATGTGCTGCGGCACGCTCGACGCGGAGCGGCCGCAATGGCTGGACTGGCGCGACCCGGCGCTGCCGGCGTCGGCGCAGGTGCACGCGCAGGTCTACCTGCGGCGTCCCGACGTCGGCGCCAGCGCCTGGTCGGCCGGCGCGTTCGGCAACCGCCTGGCCGACGTCGGCGGCGTGCTGCCGCAGGTGTTCGACGAGCAGGCCCGGCACATCGGGCCGATGCCGGCGCCGCTGGCGGCCGCGGACGCCTTGGCCGGTGCGCCGCCGCAGATCGGCAACGCCCTGCTGCTGGGCGGGCGCCCGCTGTGCCTGGGGACCAGTGCGCAACGGCTGGGGCTGAACGTGGAACTGTTCGAAAAGTGCGCCAAGGCCTATGTGCTTGCCGCGGCCACCGGCGGGCAGGTGCGGGAACTGCCATGGTGGGTGCGGCGCATCGCCAACGGGCGCTTGCGCAAGGACCAGACGCGTGCCGCCGCGGCCTTTGCCGCAGGCGAACTGCCGGCCGAAACCATCGGGTATTGAGGAATCAGCGCGATGACTGCCATGCCCTCGCCATCGTCCATTCCGCCCGCCGCCGCGCAGGCGGCGCGTCCGCTCGCTGCGGCCTTGTCGATCGGCGCCATCGCCCTGCTGATCCTCGGTGTGCAGCCGATCGTGCTCGGCGCGCTGGTCGAGCAGCACCTGATCACCCTGCCCGGGGTGGGCGTGGTGGCGATGGGCGAGATCATCGCGCTGGGCATCGGGGTGGCGCTGGGCGATGCGTTACTGCCGGTGTCCTGGCAGCGCAACACGGCGATCGTGGCGGCGCTGCTGGCGGCGCTGCTGAACCTGGCCACAGTGCAGGCGCAGGGCGATGCGGCCTTCGTCGCGCTGCGCGCCATTGCCGGCCTGGCCGAGGGTCTGCTGGTCTGGGTGGCCACGGTGAGCATCGTGCGCGCGGCCACGCCGGACCGGATCACCGCGGTGTTCATGGTGCTGCAGGCGCTGGCGCAGATCGCGCTGGCGTCGGCGCTGGCGCTGTGGGTGTTGCCGGCGGCCGGCTGGAAGGGCGGTTTCGTCGCGATGGCCGCGACCTGCCTGCTGGTGCTGCCGCTGGCGGCGGCGCTGCCGGCGCCGGCGCGCCTGGCCCCCGCAGCCGCTGCCCACTGCGCGGCGACCGCCACCGCCAGGCTGCGCTGGTCGCCGGCGACGCTGGCGCCGTTGTTGGTCGCCTTCCTGCAGATGTCGGCGATCGGCGCGCTGTGGGCCTATCTGGAGCCGCTGGCGCTGCGCGCGGGGCTGGATGCGCACGCGGCGCAGCTGCAGACCTCGTGGGTGCTGGGCATGCAGATCGTCGGCGGGCTGGCGGCGATCTACTGGGTGCGCCGGTTGTCGGTGACGGCGACCCTGACCCTGGGCAGCGTGGCGCTGTGCCTGGTCGCCGCGGCGATGTACCGGGTTCCCGGCAATGCGGCGCTGGGCTTTGCCGCGGTGTGCGTGGCGTTCGGCTTCGCCTGGATGTTCCTGATGCCGTTCCATGTCGGACTGGCGCTGCGCGCCGATGCGCAGGGGCGGGTGGCGGTGCTGGTGCCGGCCGCGCAGTTGATCGGATCGGCCTGCGGGCCGTTGCTGGCCTCGCTGCTGCTGCACGCCGACGATCCGGCGCCGGTGCCGCTGGTCGGCCTGGGATTTGCGCTGGCCGCGGCGCTGCTGGCGCTGTGGATCGGCCGGCGCCAACATCGCCTGGCGGTCGTGGAGGCTGGATCGCATGCGCGGTGATGGTGGCCCTGTGAGCGCGCTGGTCGCCATCGCGACGCGCGCCGGCAGGCCGCGCGTGGTGCAGGGCAGGGTGCTGCCACGCACAGGGCGATGGCCGATGTCCGACAAGCAGGAGCGTGGCGATGTCGCCTGAGCCCGTGCAGGACACCGCGCCGGAGACGATCGTGGCGCTGTTCGCCGCGCAGCAGGCCACCGCGCTGGCCTGGCGCGACTCTTCGGCGAACGCACGGCGCGCACATCTGCGTGCGCTGCGCGATGCGCTGCTGGCGCGGCGGCAGGCGCTGATCGCGGCCTTCGCCGCCGATTTCGCCAAGCCCGCGTTGGAAGTGGAACTGACCGAGGTATTGCCGGTGGTCGACGAGATCGCCACCGCCATCGCGCACTTGCCGCGCTGGATGCGTCCGCGCAAGGTCGCGCCGACCCTGCTGGCCCTGGGCACGCGTGCGCGCATCGCGTTCCAGCCCAAGGGCCGCTGCCTGATCATCGGGCCCTGGAACTACCCGGTGGCCACCGTGCTGGGGCCGCTGGTGTCGGCGCTGGCCGCCGGCAACACGGCGTTGATCAAGCCCTCCGAGTTCACCCCGCAGGTCAATGCGGTGCTGCAGGCGGTGCTGGAGGAAGCGTTCGCGCCGGAGGAGGTGGCCCTGGTGCAGGGCGGCGCGGCGACCGCGCAGGCCTTGCTGGCGTGTCCGTTCGACCATGTGTTCTTCACCGGCTCGGCATCGGTCGGCCGGCAGGTGATGGCCGCGGCAGCGCGGCAGTTGACGCCGGTGACGCTGGAGCTGGGCGGCAAGTCGCCGGTGATCGTCGACCGCAGCGCCGACCTGCGCCGTGCCGCCGAGGTGATCGTCTGGGCCAAGCTGGTCAACGCCGGGCAGACCTGCATCGCGCCGGATACCTTGTTCGTGCATCGCGACGTCAGCGCGCGTCTGCTCGACCACTGTCGCGCCCTGCTGGCGCAGCGCTACGGCGCCGATGCGCAGGCGGTCGCCGCCAGTCCGCACCTGGCGCGCATGATCCACCCGGCGCATGCGGCGCGCGTGGCCGCGCTGATCGACGAGGCGCGCGCCGGCGGCGCGCAGCTGCTGGCCGGTGGCGAGCACGACGCGGGGCGGCGCTACGTGGCGCCGACGCTGCTGGCGCAGGTGCCAGCGCAGGCACGGATCGCGCAGGAAGAGATCTTCGGTCCGGTGTTGCCGGTGATCGAGTTCGAACGTCTCGACGACGTGCTCGACCGCCTCGACGCCGCGCCCAAGCCGCTGGCGCTGTATCTGTGGAGCCGCGACCGCGCCGGCATCGCCCGGGTGCTGTCGCGTACCAGTTCCGGCAGCGCGGTCGTGAACCATTGCCTGCAGCAGTTCGTGCACAGCGGTTTGCCGTTTGGCGGCGTTGGCGCTTCGGGGTTCGGCAGCGCGCACGGCGTGCACGGTTTCCGCACCTTCTCGCACGAGCGCGCACTGCTGCAGGGCGGCCGCCTGCCCATCGTCAAGGCATTCTTTCCTCCGTACAGCGCGTTGCAGCAGCGGCTGGCGGCCGGCCTCAGCGCTTGGCTGGCGCGGCGCTGAGCGGCGTTACCGGTGTGCCAGGTGCGGGCGCGGTAAGATGCGATGTCGGCGCGTGCAGCGACCTCGCGGCGCAGTCCGCGCACCCCTTGCCGCGGCGATGCGTGCCGTGAGGCTGGCGTAGTGCCGCCACCGCGGCGCCTGCCGCTTCACCACCATCGAGATCCCATGCCCGCCGACACGCCGCGTCCTCCCGCACCGCACCGCCCGCGCCTGACCGGGAACAAGGTGCCGGCCCAGCATCGCGCCACCGAGACCTACGAACAGATCCTTTCGGTCACCGCGCAACTGCTCGGCGACGTTGGCGTGGAGCGGCTGTCCACCAACCTGGTGTGCGCGCGTGCCGGGCTGACGCCGCCGGCGTTGTACCGCTATTTCCCCAACAAGTACGCGCTGCTGTCGGAACTGGGCCGGCGGCTGATGGAGCGGCAGAACCAGCTCATCCCCAAGTGGATCACCCTGTCGGCGATGAGCGGCACGCGCGAGGACCTGCAGCGTGCGCTGGCCGGATTGGTGCTGGATACCTACCGCGTCACCAAGGCGACCGAGGGCGGAGTGTGGGTGCTGCGCGCCCTGCGCGCGGTGCCGGCGTTGCAGCAGGTGCGCCTGGATTCGCATGCGCAGGTGACCAAGGGCCAGGTGCGCTTCCTCAGCGAGGCCTTTCCCGACGCCGATCCGCGCCAGTTGCGACTGGTCAGCCGCATCGTGGTCGACCTGATCTACGCCACCGTGGAACTGTTGTTCGACACCCGCCTGAGCGCCCGCGCGGTGGCCGACACCGTGGCGGCGATGATCGCCAGCCATATCGAGCAGCTGCGCGATGGAGCATCGGCTGGGTGAGCCTCGGCTGCGGTTCCTGATGTGGGCTCCTGCTTGGCGCACGCGGCCAGGGAACCGAACCGCAAGGCGCGGCAGCCGACGTCGCGAACCACGCGTCGCCACACGGCCGCCAGCAGGCGAGGCGTCAGCGCACAAGGCGCGGCGCCTGCAACTTGGTACGCATGCCGCTGCGGCCGCGATCAGGGCGCGGCGGCGAACGTGCCTTCGTCGAGATCCGCGATCAGCGTGGGGCCGGTCGGCGTCCAGCCGAGCCTGGCCTGCGTCAGCGCGCTCGAGGCCGGCATGTCGAGTTGCACGAACATCGCCATCCAGCCGAAATGCGCGGCCGCCTCGCCCGGCGCGATCGACACCACCGGCAGCTTCAGGCCGCGCCCGAGCGCCTCGGCGATCTCGCGCATGCGCACGCCTTCCTCGCCGACCGCGTGATAGCGCGCGCCGGGCTGCGCCTTCTCGATCGCAAGACGATACAGCTGCACCGCGTCGGACAGATGGCCGGCTGGCCAGCGGTTGCTGCCGTCGCCGACATAGGCGACCACGCCCTTGTCGCGCGCGATCGCCACCAGCGGCGTGATCAGCCCTTGCCGGTACGGGGTATGGACCTGCGGCAGCCGCATCACCGAGACATTGACGCCGGCCTCGAGCAAGGCGTTGCCGGCCTGCTCGGAGGCGATGCGCGGATTCGGGTGCGTGGCGTTGAACACGTCCTCGCTGGCCGGCGCACCGTGTTCGCCGCTGCCCACGCCCGTTCCCGAGGTGATCAACAGCGGGCGATCGGAGCCCTTCAGCGCCGCGCCGAGCGCCGCGATCGCGCGTTTGTCCTTCTCGCAGTTGGCGGCGAAGTTGCTGAAATCATGGTCGAACGCCGCATGGATCACGGCATCGACCTGGGCGGCACCACGCTCCAGGCTGTCCGGATCCTCGAGCGTGCCGTGGTGGACCTCGGCGCCGGCCGCGCGCAGCGCCTGCGCGCCGGCCTCCGATCGGGTCATGCCGAGCACGCGATGGCCGGCCTGGAGCAGTTCGGGAACCAGGGCCGAGCCGATGAAACCAGTCGCGCCTGTCAGAAAGATACGCATCGTGAACTCCATTGGGTCAGTGCGAGCGACTCTCCGGTATTCGCTTATCCCGTTAAAGTAGGGACATCATCGTAGTAAAACGATTAACAGGCTTTCCATGCATTCCGATCCAGCCAATTCCCTGGGCGACTTCCTGCGCAGCCGGCGGACCCGGCTCGACCCCGCGAGCTTCGGCTTCTCCGGTCGTCGGCGCACGCCGGGCCTGCGCCGCGAGGAAGTCGCGCAGCGCGCCAACATCAGCCCGACCTGGTACACCTGGCTCGAACAGGGGCGCGGGGGCGCGCCGTCGGCGCAGGTGCTGGAGCGCATCGCCGGCGCGCTGCTGCTGACCGAGGCCGAACGCGACCACCTGTTCATGGTCGCGCTGGGGCGCCAGCCTGAGGTGCGCTACCGCGCGGTGACGGGCGTCGCCCCGCGGCTGCAGCGCGTGCTCGATGCGCTGGAAACGAGTCCGGCCATCGTCAAGACGCCGACCTGGGACGTGGTGGCCTGGAATCGCGCGGCGGCCGTGGTGCTAACCGACTACGGCCAACTACCGGTCGGCGAGCGCAACATCCTGCGCTTCCTGTTCTGTCATCCCGCCACCCGTGCCAAGCAGCACGATTGGGGCAGGGTGGCACGCTTCGTGGTGGGTGCGTTTCGTGCCGACGTGGTGCGTGCTGGCGTCGCGTCGGACGCGGCAGCCCTGGTGACCGAACTGTGCGCGCTCAGCGCCGAGTTCGCGGCCTTGTGGCACGACCACGAGGTGCTGAGCCACGGCGAGGGCGATGGCGAAAAGCGTCTCAGGCATCCGCTGCTCGGCGAGATCGCGCTGGAGTACTCGGCCTTCGCCGTGGAGGGCCGGCCGGACCTGGGCATGATCGTCTACACGCCGGTCGATGCCGATGTGGCCGTGCGCATTCGCGCACTGGCGACCGCGTATGGTGCAGCCCAGGCGACGCGGACGGACGCGGCGCTTACATCGGTGTGAATCAGTGAAACGCGGCTTCAGCCGCGACACGCTGAGCCATCGCGGCTGAAGTTGCTCCTACGATAAAAACGGACCTGCTGGCCGACGCGGACAGTGTCGACCCGCTCAATGCCTCACCAGGAAGCGACGACGCTGCCCTTCTTGACCAGTTCCACCTTTTCGTTCGCACTGTTGTAGCGCAGATACACGCTGCCGTACTTCTCGAGGATGATGCGCTGATTGGCATTCATTCTCAGACTGTTGTCGCCAAGGTCGATGCCCATGTTGTAGGTGGACTGGTCGAAGTTGATGCCGACATTGCCTAGCGCGCCGCTGTCGAAGTGAATGCCGTTCTGCCAGCCGTGCGTGCCTGGCTGGATCTGGATCGCATGCGTGCCGGCAACGCTCGAGCCAGGCGTGTTCAACAGATTGAGGCCGATCGTGGAACCGCCGTTGGTGTAGGAGGTCAGTTCGCCGTTGAACAGGATGCTGGTGCCGTGCGTTGCGACGTTTTGTCCCGCGATCCCGTCGTAGCCGTGGAACAGTTCGCTGTGGAAACCCGCCAGCCACGGCGAACCGGTGCTGCGCTGGAACGCGCGGACCGTGGCGCCCACGCTCTGCGAACTGTCCTGGGTCGCGCTGGGATGGGTGGTCGCATTGAGCTGGATGTAGAGCGGCCAACTATAGGAGTTCTGTTGGTCGGACTCGGAGATCAGCGACAGGATCTCGTTGGTGTAGCCCGGGCCGACATTGGACGCATCGCGCCGGCCCCAGCGCACCGAGGTGTCCAGCGCCGGCGTGGACACCGGCGTGCTGGAGAAATCCATGTACTGGCTCAGTTGTTCGCCGACGCTGGTGATGGCACCGGCACTGGCGACTACCAGGGCGGCGACGCCGAACAGCAGCACCCGGTTGACGGTCACGGCACGGCGCAGGCGTTGATCCTTGGCCTGGAGTTGTTGCTCCAGCCGCTCCACCCTGGCCATCAAGGAAGCGTCATTGTCGGCATTGATCACGTTCTCGTTCATCGTTGCGGTCCTTCGTTGAGATGATTGCCATGCCGGCTCTGGACGTTCGTCCAGCGAAGCCGCGCTTACTCCACCGCCAGATCGTCGACCTTCTGCCAGCCGCGCGGCAGCAGCCCGCCGCGGCTGGCGCGGGCGCCGAGGTAGGCGTCCAGGTCCTTGAACGACAGCGACATGGTGCGCTGGCCGCTCTTCACCAGCAGCGTGTTGCCCGGCGCCACCGCGGCGATCGCCACCACCCGTTCGGTGCTGAGCTTGGCCTTGGGGATGTCGATGATCTTGTTGCCCTTGCCCTTGTCCAGCTCGGGCAGGTCGGCGACCGGAAAGGCCAGCAGGTGGCCGGCGCTGGTGACCGCGACGATGCGGTCGGTGCCGGCGCCGCTCACCGGTGCCGGCGGCAGCACCTTGGCGTTCGGGGTCAGGTTGAGCATGGCCTTGCCGGCCTTGTTGCGGCTGGTCAGGTTCTCGAAGCGGGTGACGAAGCCGTAGCCGTGCGAGGACGCCAGCACCAGGCGGGAATCGCTCTCGCCGCTCGCCAGCGCCTGGAACGACGCGCCGGCCGCGGGCGAGAAGCGTCCGGTCAGCGGTTCGCCATTGCCACGCGCCGAGGGCAGGGTATGCACCAGGGTCGAATAGGCGCGGCCTTCCGAATCCAGGAATGCGACCTGTTGCGTGCTGCGTCCGCGCACCGCGGCCAGCAGACCGTCGCCGTCGCGGTAGGACAGCGCCGCCGGGTCCACGTCGTGGCCCTTGGCCGCGCGGATCCAGCCCTTCTCCGACATCACCACCGTCATCGGCTCGCTCGGCACCAGCTCGGTCTCGTCGATGGCCTGGGCCGCGCCGCGCTGCACCAGCGGCGAACGCCGCGCATCGCCGAACTTCTTGGCGTCGGCCATCAGTTCGTCCTTGATCAGCTTCTTCAGCTTGGTCTTGCTGGCCAGCACCGCCTGCAACTGCTCGCGTTCCTTGGCCAGCGCGTCCTGCTCGCCGCGGATCTTCATCTCTTCCAGCCGCGCCAGCTGGCGCAGGCGCGTCTCCAGGATGTAGTCGGCCTGTTCCTCGCTGAGCGCGAAGCGCGCGATCAGCGCCGGCTTGGGCTCGTCCTCGCTGCGGATGATGCGGATCACTTCGTCCAGGTTGAGGAACGCGACCAGCAGGCCTTCCAACAGGTGCAGGCGGCGCTCGACCTTCTCCAGCCGATGGTTGAGGCGGCGCACCACCGTGTCGCTGCGGAAGCGCAGCCATTCCTCCAGCAGGGTCTTGAGGTTCTTGACCTGCGGACGGCCGTCCAGGCCGATCACGTTGAGGTTGACCCGGTAGCTGCGCTCCAGGTCGGTGGTGGCGAACAGGTGGCCCATCAACTGGTCGGCATCGACCCGGTTGGAGCGCGGCACCAGCACCACCCGCACCGGGTTGGCGTGGTCGGACTCGTCGCGGATGTCTTCCAGCCACGGCAGCTTCTTGGCGCGCATCTGCTGGGCGATCTGCTCGATCACCTTGGACGGCGACACCTGGTAGGGCAGCGCCGTGACCACGATGTTGGCGTTTTCCTTCTGGTAGGTGGCGCGGGCGCGCACGCTGCCATGGCCGGTCTCGTAGAGGGTGCGCAGGTCGGCGGCCGGGGTGATGATCTCGGCGGTGGTCGGGTAGTCCGGGCCGCGCACGTGTTCGCACAGGTCGGCGACGCTGGCGTCGGGGTCGTCGAGCAGGCGGATCAGCGCGCTGACGATCTCGTTGAGGTTGTGCGGCGGCACGTCGGTGGCCATACCCACGGCGATGCCGGTGGTGCCGTTGAGCAGCAGGTGCGGCAGCCGCGCCGGCATCCAGGTCGGCTCGTCCATGGTGCCGTCGAAGTTCGGCGACCAGTCCACCGTGCCCTGGCCCAGTTCGCCCAGCAGCACTTCGGCGATCGGGGTCAGCTTGGATTCGGTGTAGCGCATCGCCGCGAACGACTTCGGGTCGTCGGTGGAGCCGAAGTTGCCCTGGCCTTCGATCAGCGGGTAACGGTAGGAGAACGGCTGCGCCATCAGCACCAGCGCTTCGTAGCAGGCGCTGTCGCCGTGCGGGTGGTACTTGCCGATCACGTCGCCGACGGTGCGCGCGGACTTCTTCGGCTTGGCCGTCGCGTTCAGGCCCAGCTCGCTCATCGCATAGATGATGCGCCGCTGCACCGGCTTGAGCCCGTCGCCGAGGAAGGGCAGGGCGCGGTCCAGCACCACGTACATGGAGTAGTCGAGGTAGGCGCGTTCGGCGTATTCGCGCAGCGGCAGCTGTTCGAAGCCATGGAAGGCGGGGCGGGCGAGATCGGTCATGCGCAGGAAGTACCTATAGGGGGACGCGGCGCCAGGCGCCGCAGGTCAGCCGGTCGATTATCCGGATGCGGCCGGCGATGCCAAGCCGCGCGTGCCGCCGGCGCTGGCCAGGTAACGGGCCGGAGGATGGCCGAAACGGCCGCGGAAGGCGGTGACGAAGGCGCTGGGGCTGCTGTAGCCCAGGCGGAAGGCGGTGTCGGCGACGCTGGCGCCGTCGCTGAGCCGGCGCAGCGCCTCGGCCAGCCGCGCCTGCTGGCGCCAGCCGGCGAAGCCGAAGCCGGTCTCGTCGCGGAAGTGCCGGCTCAGGCTGCGCGGCGACAGCCCGGCCCAGTGCGCCCATTGCGCCAGCGAGCGGTCGTCGGCGGGGGTTTCCAGCAACTGGGTGGCGATGCGCAGCAGGCGCCGGTCGCGCGGCATCGGCAGGTGCAGGTGCTCGACCGGGGCATTGCGGACCTCGTCCAGCAGCACCGCGCACAGGCGCTGCTGCTCGGCTTCCAGTTCCAGCGGCACGCCCCACTGGGTCATCCGCCGCAGCAGCTCCCGGAACAGGCCGTTCATGCCGATCACGCAGGTCCGCGGCGGCAGGTCGGCGCAGACGTCGGGGCGGATCAGCACCAGGTAGCTGCGCACCCGCCCGGACACCTGCACGGTGTGCAGTTCCTGCGGCGGCATCCAGCCGGCGCAGCCCGGCGGCAACGACCACTGGCCGTGCGCGGTGCGGGTGCCCAGCACGCCGTCTTCCACGTAGATCAGCTGCCCGCGCACGTGACGATGCCAGTCCACCTCGCGCCGCAGCGACACCGGCGAATGCGCCATGAACGCCAGCGCGGGCGGGCCATCGGCGCGTTCGAACCACTGCATGGCGCGCGGGTCCAGGGCGCTTTCGGAGCCGGCAGTAACGGGGGTGGGGGTGGAGTGGGATGGCTCGATTTCGATATCCATTGTCCGGATTGTAATACCGAGCCATGGCCGTGCGCCGCTACAGTGCGTTCGCCGCCAGCGTTCTCCTGTTGCAACGCAGCATCTACTTTCCTTAGGGATATTTTCTTGACATATATTTCTAAATGAAAATAATAGGCGCCCATGAACTGCGCTCCCTCCCTGCCTGGCCCGCCGTCGTTCGGCCTGCTGCTGCGCCAGGTGCGTGACGGCCTGATGCGTCGTCTCGACCAGGCCATGGCCGGGCTGGAGCCGGACCTGGGCTTCAGCCACTACATCGGCATGAAAGCCCTGGCCCACATGGCGCCGTGCACCGCCAACGAACTGGCCCAGGCCATCGACCAGAATCCCAGCGCGGTGACGCGCCTGCTGGACAAGCTGGAAGACCTGGGCTGGGTACGCCGCGAGGCGCACGCGCAGGACCGCCGCGCGCTGCGCCTGGTACTCACCGACGAAGGCCAGGCGTTGTGGCAGCAGCTCAAGCGCCGCGGCGACGACGCCATCGCCGACGCTTTGCGCGATCTGTCCGCCGAAGAGCGCGAGCACCTGTTTTCGTTGTTGGCCCGCGTCCGCGATTCCCTCAATTCGCCCTGAACCCGCCCACATGACTCTGTCTCCTTCTCTCTCCCGCCTGCGCCCGTTCGCGGTCGCGGCTCTCACCCTGGCACTAGCCGCCTGCGCCAGCAGCCGCGGCCTGGAACCGCAGGGGCGCCGGCTCGATGCCGATCGCCAACTGCACATCGGCAAGACCCTGGCCGCCGACGCCCTGGCGCCGGCGCCGTGGCCGCAGCAGGACTGGTGGAAGGCGCTGGGCGACCCGCAGCTCGACGCCCTGATCGCCGAGGCCCTGCAGGGCACGCCCAACCTGGACGCGGCCGATGCGCGGCTGCGCCTGGCGCAGGCGCAGGCCGGCGCCGCCGATGCCGACCGCGGTGCCAAGCTGTCGCTGTCGGCCGGCTACACCGGCCTGCAACTGCCCAAGGGCCTGGCCGGCGACGAGATCGGCGGCAAGTACCTCCATAACGAACAGGCGCTGCTGGATTTCAGCTATGGCTTCGACCTGTGGGGCGGCAAGCGCGCGGCCTGGGAAGTGGCGGTGGACCAGGCGCATGCGGCCGAGGTCGACGCGCAGGCCGCGCGCCTGGACCTGTCGGCCGGCGTCGCCCGCGCCTACGCACAGCTGGGGTATGCCTGGCATCTGTACGACCTGGCCGGCGCCGAACTGGCGCGCTCGGAGAACAGCCTGAAGCTGGTGCGGCAGCGCCGCGATGCCGGCATCGACAACAACCTGCAACTGCGCCAGGCCGAAGCGCGGGTGCCGGCGGCGCGGCAGCAGCAGGCGGCGGCGCAGCAGCAGATCGACGAAGCGCGCACCGCGCTGGCCGCCTTGCTCGGCCGCGGCCCGGACCGCGGGCTGCAGATCGAGCGGCCGCGCCTGCTCGATCCGCAGGCCGCGCGGGTGCCCTCGGTGCTGCCCAGCGACCTGCTCGGCCGCCGGCCCGACGTGGTCGCCGCGCGCTGGCGGGTGGAAGCCGCCTCGCAGGGCATCCATGCAGCCAAGGCGCAGTTCTATCCCAGCATCAATCTGACCCTGCTGGGCGGCGTTGCCGCCACCAATCCGGGCGACCTGTTCAAGAGTTCTTCGGTGCTGGGCCTGCTCAGCCCGGGCGTGAGCCTGCCGCTGTTCGACAGCGGGCGGCTGCGCAGCCAGTTGGCCGAGCGCGATGCGCAGTACGACCTGGCGGTGGCCAACTACAACCAGACGTTGGTGGCGGCGTTGCGCGAGGTGGCCGATCAGGTCAACGCAGCGCGTTCGCTGGCCGAACAGGTGCAGCAGCAGACGCAGGCGCTGGAGACCGCGCAGGCCGCCTTCGACCTGTCGCAGCAGCGCTATCGCGCCGGCATCGGCAACTACCTGGACGTGCTCAGCGCGCAGCAGCAGTTGCTGGACGCGCAGCAGCGCCTGGCCTCGCTGCAATCCAATCAGATCCTGGTCTCGGTGCGCCTGAATCAGGCGCTGGGCGGCGGCTACGACGCCACCTCCGCCGCCGACGCGCCGAGCTCTTCTTCTTCCGCACCTTCGCATTCCTGAGATCGCTGCAATGAATCAGACAACGACCCCCGCTTCCCCCGCTCCCGCCACCAGCCGGCGCGGCAAGCTGCTGCGCGGCCTGGCCGTGGTAGTGGTGCTGGTGCTGATCGCGCTGGCGATCTGGTACTTCCTGGTCGGCCGCTGGCACGAGGACACCGACGACGCCTACGTGCAGGGCAACCTGGTGCAGATCACCCCGATGGTGGCCGGCACCGTGGTGCGCATCGACGCCGACGACGGCATGCGCGTGGAGCGCGGCCAGCCGCTGGTCAAGCTCGACCCGGCCGACACCGAGGTCGCGCTGCAGCAGGCCGAGGCCAATCTGGCGCGCACCGTGCGCCAGGTGCGCGGTCTGTACCGCTCGGTCGAGGGCGCCCAGGCCGAACTGTCCGCGCAGCAGGTGACCCTGCAGCGCGCCCGCGCCGACGTGGCTCGCCGCGCCAGCCTGGTCGCCACCGGTGCGATCTCCGCCGAAGAGCTGGCGCATGCCCGCGATCAGTTGGCCGCTGCCGAGGCCGCGGTCAGCGGGTCGCGCGAGAGCCTGGCGCGCAACCGCGCGCTGATCGACGAAAACGGCGTGGCCGACCAGCCCGACGTGCAGGGTGCCGCCGCGCAGGTGCGCCAGGCCTTCCTCAACAACGCCCGCAGCGCCATCGTCGCGCCGGTGTCCGGCTATGTGGCGCGGCGCTCGGTGCAGGTCGGCCAGCGCGTGCAGCCCGGCACCGCGCTGATGGCGGTGGTGCCGCTGAACCAGGTGTGGGTGGACGCCAACTTCAAGGAAACCCAGCTCAAGCACATGCGCCTGGGCCAGCCGGTGGAGCTGGAGTCGGATCTGTACGGCGGCGCGGTGAGCTACCGCGGCACCGTGCAGAGCCTGGGCATCGGCACCGGCAGCGCGTTCTCGCTGCTGCCGGCGCAGAACGCCAGCGGCAACTGGATCAAGATCGTGCAGCGCGTGCCGGTGCGCATCGCCATCGACGCCAAGCAGTTGGAGCAGCACCCGCTGCGCATCGGCCTGTCGATGAAGGTCAACGTCAACCTGCATGACCAGAACGGCTCGGTGCTGCCGAGCAAGCCGGCCAGCGGCGTGCTGCTGGATACCGACGTCTATGCCCAGCAACTGCAGCAGGCCGATGCGGCCGTGAAGCAGATCATCCACGCCAACCTGCCCGACGCCGCCAAGGCGAACTGAGCCCGGCCATGTCCAACCAAGCAGCCGCTCCCGCCGCGCCCGGGGTTCCGGGCGCACCGGCCGCCGCGTTTCGTCCGCCCAGTGTGGCGTTGTGCACGGTGGGCCTGGCGATGGCCTCGTTCATGCAGGTGCTCGACACCACCATCGCCAACGTCTCGCTGCCCACCATCGCCGGCAACCTCGGCGCCAGTTCGCAGCAGGCGACCTGGGTCATCACCTCGTTCGCGGTCAGCAACGCCATCGCGCTGCCGCTGACCGGCTTCCTCAGCCGCCGCTTCGGCGAGACCAAGCTGTTCGTGTGGGCCACGCTGGCCTTCACCGCGGCCTCGCTGCTGTGCGGCCTGGCCCAGAGCATGGGCATGCTGGTGGTGTCGCGCGCGCTGCAGGGCTTCGTCTGCGGACCGATGTACCCGATCACCCAGAGCCTGCTGGTGTCGATCTACCCGCGCGAGAAACGCGGCCAGGCGCTGGCCCTGCTGGCGATGATCACCGTGGTCGCGCCCATCGCCGGGCCGATCCTCGGCGGCTGGATCACCGACAACTACAGCTGGGAATGGATCTTCCTGATCAACGTGCCGCTGGGCATCATCGCCGCGACCGTGGTCGGCTCGCAGTTGCGCGATCGCCCCGAGCCGACCGAACGCCCGCGCATGGACTACGTCGGCCTGATCACCCTGATCATCGGCGTCGGCTGCCTGCAGGTGGTGCTGGACCTGGGTAACGACGAAGACTGGTTCAATTCGACCAAGATCATCGTGCTGGCCGCGATCTCGGCGGTGGCGCTGGCGGTGTTCCTGATCTGGGAACTGACCGACAAGGATCCGATCGTCGACCTGCGCCTGTTCCGCCACCGCAACTTCCGCGCCGGCACCATGGCGCTGATCGTGGCCTACGCCGCGTTCTTCAGCGTGTCGCTGCTGATCCCGCAGTGGCTGCAGCGCGACATGGGCTATACCGCGATCTGGGCCGGCCTGGCCACCGCGCCGATCGGCATCCTGCCGGTGATCATGACCCCGTTCGTCGGCAAGTACGCCTCGCGCTTCGACCTGCGGATGCTGGCCAGTATCGCCTTCATCTTCATGGCCGCCACCAGCTTCATGCGCTCGGACTTCAACCTGCAGGTGGATTTCCCGCACGTGGCCGGGGTGCAGTTGCTGATGGGCGTGGGCGTGGCGCTGTTCTTCATGCCGGTGCTGCAGATCCTGCTGTCGGACCTGGACGGGCGCGAGATCGCCGCCGGTTCCGGCCTGGCCACGTTCCTGCGTACGTTGGGCGGCAGCTTCGCCGCCTCGCTGACCACCTACCTGTGGGCCAAGCGCACGCAGCTGCACCATGCGCACCTGACCGAGCACATCTCCACCTACACGCCGGGCATGCAGGAACAGGTGCAGATGATGGGCAACGGCAGCCTGCAGAGCGGCGCGGCCTTTCTCAACAACACCATCAACCACCAGGCCTCGCAGATGGGCTTCAACGACATCTTCTACCTGCTGGGCTGGACCTTCCTCGGGATCATCTTCTTCCTGTGGCTGGCCAAGCCGCCGTTCGGCGGCGGTGGTGGCGCGGCGGCGGCCGGCGGCCACTGAGTCCGGGGTTCGGCCGGCGCGGGCTGCAGACAGTCCGCGCCGGTGATGCGATCGCGTCGCGTGCGTCCCATTGCACGCGGGCGTAGCGCCCGGCATGCCGTGCCAACGCTGCCGGCACGGCATGCGTGCCCGGCGTCGCGCTCCGGCGCGGGGCACTTGCCGCTGCTGCGGCCCGCACACCAGAATGCGGCTCTTCGCAGGCTTCGGCAGCCCCGCACATGCAGCGCTTTCTCCGCGCCCTCGGCGCCCGCTTCGCCGCATCGCTCCCGCGTGCGGCCGTCCTCTCGCTGCTCTGTCTCGCTGTGCATCCGGGCAGCGTCCAGGCCGCGCTGCCGCCCGTGCCCTCGTCGGTTCCGGTGACCCCGGCCGATCGCCTGCGGGAAGCCTGGTGGGCCGAGCGCCACCAGCAAGTGCTGGCGCAGGTGCGCGCGCATCCGGATGCGCCGCTGCTGCTGATCGGCGATTCGATCACCCAGAACTACGAGAAGGCGCAGGCGCCGGACCAGGACTTCCAGTCGACCTGGCAGACCTTCTACGGCAGCCGTGGCGCACTCAACCTCGGCTTCAGTGGCGACGCCACCGAACACGTGCTGTGGCGCCTGCAGCACGGCGAAGTCGACGGCCTGCGGCCCAAGGTCGCGGTTCTGCTGATCGGCACCAACAACACCGGCCGCGACGGGCACAGCGCCGCGGACACGGTGCGCGGCATCGATGCGTTGGTGGCCACGCTGGAGCAGCGCCTGCCACGCACGCGTATCCTGTTGCTGGGCCTGCTGCCCAGCGCGCTGTCGGCGCAGAAGAGCGCGCGCGATGCCGAGGTCAACCGCGCGCTGGCGGTGCGCTACGGCGACCATCCGCGCGTGGCCTATCTGGACATCGGCACGGTGTTCCAGCGCGCCGACAGCACGCTGGACAAGGGCCTGTTCTACGATCCGCGGCAGCGTCCCGGCAGCGGCGCGCTGCATCCGGACACGCGCGGGCAGCGGCGCATGGCCGAAGCCATCGAGCCGACCCTGGCACGGCTGCTCGACGAAGCGCCGCGGGTGCCGCTGGACGCGATGACCGACGTCGATACCGCACGCATCCCGGTGCCCTGGCTGGAGCAGGATTCCTACGACTGGTACGGCCGCCACCGTGCCGCGCTGGACGCGGCGCGACAGCTGCGGCCGCAGGTGGTGATGCTCGGCGATTCGATCACCCATTTCTGGGCTGGCGCGCCGCAGGCGATCCGGGTGAGCGGGCCGCAGGCCTGGCAGCGCACCTTCGGCGATGCGCGGGTGCTGAATCTGGGCTTCGGCTGGGACCGCACCCAGAACGTGCTGTGGCGGCTGCGCCAGGGTGAGGTCGACGGTCTGGCGCCGCGCTGGGTGGTGATCAACCTCGGCACCAACAATCTCGCCGGCACCGGACGTGCGCGCACCAATACGCCGCAGGAGACCGCCGACGGCGTGGCGGCGGTGGTCGCCGACATCCGGCGGCGCCTGCCGCGCAGCCGGATCGTGCTGATGGCGATCTTCCCGCGCGGCTTCGCCGCCGATGCGCCGCAGCGTGCGCCGATCCTGGAGACCAACCGCCTGCTGGCCGCGCGCTTCGGTCACGACCCGCAGGTGCGCTGGCTCGACATCGGCGCGCGCTTCCTGCAGCCGGACGGCACGCTGCCGGCGGCGCTGATGCCTGACGGCACCCATCCCAGCGAAGCGGGCTACGCGATCTGGGGCGAGGCGCTGCGCAAGCTCGGCGTCGGTGGCTGAAGGGAGTCTCTCCAACATCACGCTTGCCGCGGCTCACCGGGACGTGGCGTTGTCCTCGTAGGAGCGGCTTCAGCCGCGACGAGGCGTTACCGATAACGCCTCGTCGCGGCTGAAGCCGCTCCTTGTATCTGGACCTGTCGCCCTTAAACAGGCGTCATGTCTTCCGACTGATCATCGGAGGAGGTGTGGGAAGTCCAGTCGCTCCTGAAGCTTAGAGCTTGCATCGTAGATCG